>UCEZ01000013.1 GCA_900471525.1 Hyphomicrobiales bacterium
CTGACAAAGGCCGCCGGGCTCTGAAAAGGCCCCTCCCCTGCTCGAAGTGAACCGACAGGTCAAAATTGAGGGACGGAATTTGAGCTTGCGGCTTCAATTGAAATCGGGAAGTAAAAGCCGGCGTCCGAGATCGGTTGCAGGAGGTTTGTGACGGGCCCTTTCGACGAGCCGTAAGACATTGAAACCATGGTAAATGATTTACTAACGAATGCCATATGGCAATTAGAGTTCGTTACATGCTGCTTTCCGTGGAATGGTATCTGACCATCGATAAATATCTAGTATCGATGGTAATGGACTTCGAGTCGCAGGCGCGGTAAAGTCGGGGCAAATCAAAGCCTTGGAGCCGTCCATGTCTGCTTCGATGTTCACGGCAGATGAACTTGCCGTGGTTCGCCGCGCTTACGCCCATCAGGTGGTGGCTGCAGCGGAAATCATGAATCACCGCATCGAAGCGGCGTTTGCCGCCGTCCCCCGTGAAAAATTCCTTGGCCCGCCGCCATGGCAGATCGCCGATATCCGTGCCGGCTATCGCCCCCTCACCTCCTCCGATCCCGTCCTTGCCTATCAGGACGTGCTGTTTGCCCTGCAGGCCGACAGGGGCGTCAACAATGGCAGTCCGTCACTGCATGCCCGGTTGCTGGCGCAACTCGACGTCCAGCATGGCGATCGCATCGTTCATATCGGCGCTGGTACCGGCTACTATAGCGCCATTCTTGCAGAGCTGGTTGGCGCCACCGGTCATGTTTATGCCGTCGAGATGGATCCCGATCTGGCCAGCCACGCGAAAATAGCCCTTGCTGATCGGGCGAACGTCAGCGTCGTCGCTGCTGACGGAAGTGAATGGCCGCAGCAAGAGGTCGACGCGGTCTATGTGAATTTTGCCGTCGCGCGTCCTGCCGTCGCGTGGATCGAGCGGTTGCGGGCGGGCGGGCGCTTGGTGCTGCCGCTCGGCGTACCCCGCCTGGACAAGCGGCCGAACGTCGGTCGTCACGCGCTCCATGGTGGCGCGCTGCGCATTCAGCGCGTCGACAATGGATTTGCGGCGCATTGGATCGGCCCCGCTTACTTCATCTGCGCCAACGGTGGTCTAGCCATCGACGAAACCGAGCTTGAGGCGCTGACAGCCGCCTTCAAGCGCGGCGGCATCGAGTTCGTCAAGAGTCTGCTCTGGAAGTCAGACCCGCGGATAGGGCGCTGCTGGTATATCGGCGACCAATGGGCCCTGTGTTATGACGACGTCTGAAACATCCCTACCGGCTCCGCGAAAAGCGGCCATTTTCCTGTCAGAGGCGTGCGCAACCGATGCGACGCACCGCCGTGCCGAACAGCTCGATGCGCTCGACGCCTTCCTGCCCTTCGATCGCCGCGATCAATTGGCCACGCTGCTGACTGACGATGATGTCGCCACGCTGACGCATTTGGCGCAGCACGGCATGGGCGACAACACGCTGCGGGCGCGGGCGTCAGACCTCGGTTAGCTTGAAGACTGGTGCCTGCTTGCCACCGGCGCACCCGTGCCCTGGCCTGCCCCGGAAAGCCTGCTCCTGGAATTTGTCGCCCAGCATCTTTGGAATCCGGTCAAGCGCGCCGAGGATCCAGGCCATGGCATGCCGACCGGGGGGCGAGGCTGGATTGCGCGCCCAGGGGCTGCGGAAGTCCTACGGCTCGTATGCGCCGGTTACGGCACGCCGCCGCCTGACATCTTGGTCGATCTTGACGCGCCGGCGCGATTGGTGGGCGCGTTTTAGGCGCCTTCGCTGAAGAGCGCTTTGCGCTTGGCAGTTCGCGTCAGTGACCGGCGACGGGCTCGTCGATGTCCGCAATCGCGCCCTGTTGCGATGGCCTTTGCTGCCGGCGGTCGCCGACGCTCCGACGTGGCGAATCTCCGGGTCGAGAACCTCATCGACGAGGAACCGGTTCGCACGGATCCGGCAGCCCGCGACTCCGCTCCTGCCTCACCATCATCTCGGCCGTACGGATGGCGGTGGCTTACCTCAGAACCGCCACCACGGCTTCCAGTCCCGCAGCTTCCCGACGTGTCTCTCGACGGTCATAGCCAGCTCGGGACCGTCGTCAATCGAAAGGCGCCCGAAAGTTCCTGAGCGCTGCACATATGTATTCTGGCAAGGCGCTCACCTGCCGGGAGAAATTTATGGGGTAGGGAAGTGCTGCTGGTGGGGACGAGCGTATTTGGCTGTGGCGGTTCTCAGCTGAGAACTTCATGAACTTCGAGAGACGCTGCGGTTAAAGCGTGCCGCTGCGTTTGTCGAAGAAGCCCATGGCCGTCGGGAGGTCGCCCGGAGTTTCCGGGTGTCTCGGCGCTTTGTGAGCAATCTGGTGATCCGCAAGCGTGAGACAGGCTCGCTTTCAGCCCGTCGACGGGGACACCTTGGGGGGCGAAAAGCTTTAGGCCCATCACACCTGGGTTCGCCAGGGGCTGGCAGGGAATGGCAAGCTGTCGCTGAAAGAGCTTTGCTTGGACGTAGCCGGACTTGGTGTCATCGTACACCGATCCAGTGTCGGCCGGCTTCTCCAGTCGGCTGAGCCAAAAAAAGCCCGATGGCAAGCGAGCATCAACGGCCAGAGATCGCGGGTGGGGGGACTCTGGATCGGAATACGCTGGCCCTTCCACAAAGCGCTGGCGCGGTTGGTCGTTATCGATGAGACCCAACCAAATAGCAAACTGATGATACGCTCGGGATGGTCCCCGCGAGGGGAAAGCTGTCCTATCCCCTTTGACCCTTGGAAATGCTAACCTTCATCGCCGGGTGGCGATCCCATGGGATGGCCGCGTCCTGGATCGCTAATGCACCGATGAATAGCAGCATCTTCATGACCTGGATAGCAACCCAGCCAACCTCGACCCCTTAGCCCGACGATTTCGTTATCCTCGACAATGTCGGGTTTCGCAAAAACGAGAGAGCCGAAGAGTTGGTGAAGGCGAAAGGCGCATGGCTCGTGTTGCTCCCCTCGTATAGCCCGGACCTCAACCCGATCGAGATCGCTTCTCCAAACTCAAGACACTCCTGCGCAAGCGTGCTGCTCTGAGCTTAGCACCGTCGCCCAAGCACTCCGAGAAATCTGCAACTTCTTCTCAATCACCGAATGCCGTAACTGCTTCAAAGCCGCGGGATATGAGGCTCATTAAATGCGGCGGGCTTTGGCGATATGATCCGAGGCGGGCGGGGGTAAATTGCTGCAAGACGGGAAGTTCTCAGCTGAGAACTCGGGGCTCGACACGTACATCTTAAAGCGAATCACGGCACGGAGTAGCGTGACAAATTGAAAAAACGGCCCGACGAGCTAAATTTCCAGCGGAGTATTTCAGGGCTATCCTGCGACGGGCTCTGGCGAAGTGAATAAACCCTTGGAGATTAAAGTTTTGTTAACCCATTTTTCCTTGACGGATTGAGAGACTCAGAACAAATTCACGCTCGAACCGAACATAACGAGCAGTGAGCGTTTATAATGCCAACGAGCGCAAGTACGATACAGCAGCGTGTAGACGCAGGACATTCGCTAACGGCGCTCGTCTCGGCTGATGCGGATCTTCTGAGCGCGCAATTGCAGCAGCTTCGGGCGAGAGCATTCCCTCCGACAGCGGAAAAGCAACTCCGTAAATTTATGCCGGGTGAGGCTGCCAAACTGATTGGAATCAGTGACGCCTATCTTCGTCGGCTTTCGCTAGAGGGCGCCGTTCCGGAAGCCGAGAAGAACGGTGCCGGCAGAAGACTCTATTCCCTCGAGCAGATACACGATATCCGCCGAATGCTTGCGGCAACAAAACGGGAGTACTCTCCTGAACGCCGCAATAACGAGGCGCTACAGGTCATAGCGGTTACGAACTTCAAGGGCGGCTCCGGCAAGACGACAACCGCCGCGCATCTGGCGCAGTACTTCGCTTTGCGTGGCTATCGCACGCTGGCCGTTGATCTCGATCCGCAAGCCTCTTTGTCGGCCCTCTTCGGTATTCAGCCAGAGTTTGATCTCGGTCCGAACGAAACGCTTTACGGTGCCATCCGCTACGACGATCAACAGCGTCCGCTCAGCGACATCATTCGCAAAACATACTTCGCCAACCTCGACATCGTTCCGGGCAATCTTGAGCTTCAAGAGTTCGAGCATGACACGCCGCGGGTGTTGAGCGAACGTGGCCGGAATCAGGAACGAATGTTTTTTGCGCGGGTTTCCATGAGCCTGGAATCGGTCGCGGATCAGTACGACATCGTGGTGCTCGATTGCCCGCCTTCGCTTGGCTACTTGACGCTCTCGGCACTGTGCGCCGCCCGAAGTGTTCTGGTCACAATCCATCCTCAAATGTTGGACGTCGCGTCGATGTCACAATTCCTTCACATGACGGCAGGTCTTTTCGAGGTTGTCGAAAGGGCAGGGGGCAACGCGAGCTACGACTTCTTCCGCTACGTCGTTACGCGCTACGAACCGAGTGATGGCCCCCAAGGCCAGATCGTGGGTCTCCTGAAGAGCCTTTTTGGAGAGCGGGTATTGACCAACGCACTGTTGAAGTCGGCTGCAATCTCCGACGCCGGTTTGACAAAACAGACACTTTACGAAGTCGGACGAGAGAACTTCACGCGGTCGACCTATGACCGCGCGATGGAAGCGATCGACGGTGTCAATGGAGAGATCGAAGGTCTCGTGAAAAAAGCATGGGGTCGTACACCATGAGTAAACGTCGCGACGCAATGAAAGAGATGATGGCCCCCATCGTTGGCGTACCATCGGCGGAGCAACGTCCCGTGCTGAAGCCTGTTGTTCAGTCAGGCGCGCTCAAATCCATGAATCTCGCTTTCGAAAGTTTGTCTCATGACGCCGAGGAAGCCGGTGTACTGCGCGAACAGCTTGCTTCAGGCCAGTCCATTGTCGAGCTGAATGCTGCCGATATCGAGCCATCCTTCATCCGTGATCGTCTCGACGGATTCGAGTCAGATGACTTTGACGATTTGAAGCGTAGCATATCCGAACATGGGCAGCTCTTGCCTATCCTGGTTCGGCCCAGTCCGGGGAAAGCAGGCCGCTACCAGATAGCCTTTGGCCATCGTCGTGCTGAAGCGACCCGCCAGCTGGGGATTCCGGTTAAGGCCATCGTGCGCAAACTATCGGACGACGATCTGATCGTAGCGCAAGGCAAAGAGAATCTCGAACGTAAAGACTTGTCGTTTATCGAGCGTGGCCTTTTTGCAGCCCGCTTGGAGGATCGAGGCGTCGGCCGCGATGTCATTCTGGCAGCTCTGTCGACCCATAAGGGCAACCTGTCGACGATGATCTCGCTCGTACGACGCTTGCCGGAAGAGCTTGTAACAGCGATCGGTGCCGCTCCCAAGATCGGCAGGCCTCGATGGGAGAGCTTGGTTGCAAATTTAGAGCAGAGCAAGGGCGATTGGCGGCATGTTCTACGCGATAAATCCTTCTCAGGTCGTTCGAGTGACGAGAGATTTGAAGCCATTTTGCGCGCTACGACCGTCACCAAAACCAAAGACGAGCTACAAGAACTCTTAGGGCGGAATGGAAAGGTATTCGCGCGTGCCTCGCTGAGCCCGAAAAAGACAAAGCTGGTCATTGATCAAAAGGCTGCGCCGGACTTTGGAGCATATCTCGTTGCGCATCTACCAGACCTGTATCAGGCCTTCCTGGAGCAGGAAAGCAACTGAATCAGTGACCGAATAACAGGAGCAAAATCGCAAAAGAAAAAGGCCCCCGAACGTCGCCGTCACGGAAGCCCTTCTCGAAGTTCTAGCAGACTGAGAATCGCATTTCCGGGAATCACTGTCAAGAGTCTAGGCGTCTATTCGACGAGCGGATTTCTTTTGCCTGGAAGAAGGTGAAAGACAATGGAAAGCGGACATGTGACGACGCCCTTCGGGCGGCGATCGATGACGCTTGGCATGCTCGCAACTCAGGTGATGAGCCGCGAGATAGACCCTGCCAGGACGATCGACAAATGGAAGATCTATCGCGCCCTTTGTGAGGCGCGGCCCTTGCTCGGCGTCACCGATCGCGCGCTTGCGGTGCTGAACGCGCTTTTGAGCTTCTATCCGAAGAATGAACTGTCCGAGGAGCATGGCCTGGTGGTCTTCCCGTCGAACGCGCAGCTGTCTCTGCGCGCGCACGGCATGGCCGAACAGACGATCCGGCGCCATCTCTCAGCGCTCGTCGAGGCCGGGCTTCTCGTGCGCAAGGATAGCCCGAATGGCAAGCGCTACGCGCGTCGCGGCAGGGAAGGGGAGTTGAATGAGGCCTTCGGTTTCTCGCTTGCGCCGTTGCTTGCCCGCGCCGACGAGATCGAGCATCTCTCCGCCGAGGTGGTTGCCGAGAGGCTCCACGTCCAACGCTTGCGCGAACGCATCAGCCTGTGCCGGCGCGACATTACCAAGCTGATCGAGACAGCGCTTGCCGAGCAGGTCGGCGGTGACTGGGGACGCATCTATGGGGGCTTCCGCAGCCTGATTGACGGACTTCCGCGCGCGCCGACAGCCCTCCAGCTGGAGAATTTGCTCGAAGAGCTTACGACCGTTCGCGAGGATGTCGTCAAGCGGCTGGAAATGCAGCTGAAATTGCAAAAAGAAGGCGCCAATCCCTATCAAAATGAGCGTCACATACAGAATTCAAATCCCGAATCTAAACCTGAATCTGAACCACGCTTCGAAACGAAGCCGGGCGAAAACTCAGCGGGCGACAAAGGGCCTATTGCCGAGCCGTTGAACACGGAATCGGCAATTTTCGGTGGACAGCATCACGTTGCCGGCTCCAGGACAATTTCTGCGAAGTCCACGGACAGCGGTGACCTGAAATCATTCCCGCTTGCTCTCGTCCTGCAGGCCTGCCCTGACATCACCGACTACGGTCCGGGCGGGAAAATCGGCAATTGGCGGGATCTGATGGGCGCCGCGGTGGTAGTGCGATCGATGCTGGGCGTCAGCCCCTCGGCCTATGAGCAGGCCTGTGCAGTCATGGGGCCTGAAAACGCCGCAACGGTCATGGCGTGCATTCTCGAGAGGGGAGGGCATATCAACTCGGCGGGCGGCTATCTCCGGGACCTCACCCGGCGGACCGAAAACGGCGAGTTCGCACTCGGTCCGATGCTGATGTCCCTGTTGCGCAAAAACGGGCCGCTGGCACGGAAAACGGGGTGATGCTTGCAGGAAGCACGGACGGCGGGAGCTCCAATTTGCACGAAGTTACGCAGATTGGAGCGGCGGAGGGGAGGGCGGCGTTAGGACTGTTGCACCGCTGCCGAATGCTATACCACTCCTCGGGACATCGTCCGATCCATGCGATCCGCTCGGTGATTTCAGCCATTCTCACACGAGAGAACGAGACAACCGATAGGCAATTATCACTCGTCTTAAAATGACGACAGGCTGTGCGGATATCTGCCATAAAAGTGGGATAAACTGCTCGCGCCGCTCATGCTCCCGAGTATACGGCAGTTCGGTTTTGCCATGCCGGGACAGATGCACTGTATAGCAAGCCTTCGCGACATTCGGACCGGCCTGGTTTTGCTCCGTCGATGACAATAATCTTGTGAAAAATCTGATACTAGGGCACAATTTGTGAACGCATCTGAAGTTGCGGCGCAATCTCAAACCCGGCTATCTCGCACCGAGTGACAGTTCGCGTCGGAGGGTCGGCGTCGATGGATCAGGGGTTCTTTCTTCTGTTCGCTACGGTATCCGTGATCACGGCCCTGATTGTGGTCCTGGCGCGCAATCCGGTTCACAGCGCATTGGCGCTGATGGCGTGTTTCCTTAATATCTCGGCAATCTTCGTCTTGCTCGAAGCGCCGTTGCTCGCGGTCATCCAGATATTCGTCTATGTCGGCGCGATCATGGTCCTGTTCCTATTCGTGATCATGATGATCGATGTGCGCGAAGCAGCGCTCCAGCGGTTTTTGCCGGGCGGAAACCTCCCGGCTCTGGCGCTGCTCGTCCTGCTTGGGGTCGAGATGCTTGTGCTGGTGCTCTGGAGCAACCGTTTTTCGGTCACGGAGCCCGTCGCGATGCGCGGCGGCGATGAGATCAGGCAGCTCAGCACGGCACTTTTCTCCGACTATCTCCTGCCGTTCGAAGCCGCCTCCGTCATTCTGCTGGCGGCCTTGGTCGGCGCCATCGTGCTGGCGCGCAAGGAGCAGGGGTGATGGCGCCGCTCTGGTGGTATATTGTGCTCGGAGTGGTCCTGTTCGTGATCGGAGCAGCGGGCGTTCTGCTTAGGCGCAATATTCTGGTCGTGCTGATGTCGCTGGAGCTGCTGCTCAACTCGGTCAACATCAATTTCATCGCCTTCGGGCATTACTACGGCGATTTCCGCGGGCAGATCTTCGCGATCTTCGTCATCGCAATCACAGCGGCGGAAGTTGCCGTCGCCCTCGGTATCCTGGTCGCCCTTGTGCGGAACAAATCCACCCTCAAGGTCGACGACGTGACCATGATGAAAGGATAGCGGCTTTGGACCCGGTGATATCGATCCGGCCGCTGCTTGCCGTCTCCGTCGCAGGTCTGGCGGCCCTTGCGGTTCTCCTTCTGAACAACCGCGAGAGACTCCGCGATGTCGTTTCGCCGTTGGCCGCGATCGTCATGTTCGCAATCGTCATCTCGATGGCGCCCACGGTGCTGGCGGGCGGGACAGTTAAATTGAGCCTGTTCGAGGTTCTGCCGGGGATCGATTTCGCTTTCCGGGTCGATGCGCTCGGCATGGTGTTCGCCAGCGTCTCGTCGTTGCTATGGATCGTCGCGGCGATCTATTCCATCGGCTACATGCGGCATCTGAACGAGCATGCGCAGACCCGATTCTTCGCCTGTTTCGCTGCCAGCCTTGCGGCGGCCGTCGGAGGCGCCTTCGCCGCCAACCTGTTTACGCTGGTGATCTTCTACGAGGTACTCAGCCTCGTTACCTACCCGCTCGTCTACCACCACGAGGACGAAGACGGATGGACGGGCAGCCGCAAGTACCTCGTCTATTTGATGGGCGCGTCGAAAAGCGTGCTGCTGGCTGCGCTGGCGCTGACCTACATGCTTGCTGGGTCGCTCGATTTCGTGCCGGGAGGGCTGCTGGCAGGGGTCGATGCCTCGGCGGCGCTGCTGACGGTCGTCTATTTCTGCTATCTTTTCGGCTTCGCCAAGGCCGCGGTGATGCCGATGCACGCATGGCTACCTGCCGCGATGGTGGCACCGACGCCGGTCAGCGCGCTCTTGCATGCAGTGGCCGTGGTCAAGATGGGCGTGTTCTGCGTGCTGCGGATCGTGTTCCATGTCTTCGGCGTCGGGCTGGTAGGCGGACTGGGCCTCGGCATCGCCACCGCCTATCTGGTTTCATTCACGATCCTGATGGCGTCGGTCTACGCGCTGACGCGGGATGACCTGAAGGCGCGGCTCGCCTATTCGACGGTCAGCCAGCTCTCCTACATCGTGCTGGGCGCTGTTCTGTTGTCGCCCGTCTCGATGGTTGGCGGGATCATACACATTGCAGCTCATGCGTTCTCCAAGATCACGCTGTTTTTCTGCGCCGGCTCGATCTATTGCGCGTCTGGCAAGCGGAATATCAGCGACATGGCCGGCATCGGCCGCAAGCTGCCCTGGACGATGGGGGCATTTTTTGTCGCCTCGCTGAGCATGATCGGAGTGCCGCCGACCGCGGGCTTCGTCAGCAAATGGTATCTGGCGCTGGGCTCAGTGGAGGCGGGGCAGATCGCGTTCCTGATCGTGCTCCTGGTAAGTTCGATCCTGAACGCCGCCTACTTCCTGCCGGTCAGCTATGTCGCTTTTTTCGGGACGGAGGCGCAGGAAAGCCCAGCGACCGTCCGTGAAATTCCGATGATGACGATTCCGCTGGTCGCAACCGCTATCCTATCGGTGTCGATGGGCATCTTCCCCGACTATTTTCTCACCCTGGCGGACGGAGTGGTCAGATGATCAAGCGTGTCGTCGGCTTCTTTGGTGACGAAGAATATGCAAGGCCGCGCCGCCGGCTGTTCTATCTGGCGCTCGTTCTGATCGTTATCGCCGACTTCCTGGTCCCCCGCGACCATGCCGAATACCTGTGGGACCGCGTGCCGGGCTGGTCGGCCGTCTACGGCTTCGTATCCTGCGTGCTGCTGATTTTCGTTTCCAAATTTCTCGGCCATCGGGGTGGGCTCATGCGGCGCGAGGACTATTATGACTGAGTTCGTCCATCCCGCCCTGCTGTTCATTTTCGGTGCTCTGCCAATCCCCTTCCTGAAAGGGCCGATCCGCAGGGCCTATCTGCTGCTGATCCCGGCGCTGGCGATCCTCACGGTACTCACCGCGGAGCCGGGCAACTACGGCGTGGCGCGGTTCATCGGGCAGGGCTTACTGATCGCAAAGGTCGACAAGCTGAGCATCGTCTTCGCCACCGTTTTCACCATCATGGCTCTGATCGGAACGGTCTACGCGCTGCACCTGACGCGCGCCGGTCAGCATGTGGCCGCATTCATCTACGTCGGCAGCGCGCTCGGCGTGGTATTCGCCGGCGACTACCTGACCCTGTTCCTGTTCTGGGAAGGCATGGCGTTCGCCTCTGCCTATCTGGTCTTCGCGCAGCGCGGAGAACCGGCTATCCGCGCCGGGTTCCGGTACCTCATGGTCCATATCACCGGCGGCGTCGTTCTTCTCGGTGGCATCATTCTCCACGGGATCGCCACCGGTTCGATGCTCTTCGGTCCGATCAAGGGAGAAATGGGCGTGGCGGCCTACCTGATCCTTGCCGGGTTTATCCTCAACGCCGCCGTGCCGCCGCTCAACGCTTGGCTGACAGACGCCTACCCGGAGGCGACTGTCACCGGCGCGGTGTTCATGAGCGCCTTCACCACCAAGACCGCCGTCTATGTACTAGCGCGGGCGTTTCCGGGGACCGAGCTTCTCGTCTGGCTCGGTACCGCGATGGCGCTCTACGGCGTCATCTACGCAGTGCTGGAGAACGATTGCCGGCGGTTGTTGGCCTATCACATCGTTAGCCAGGTGGGTTACATGGTGGCGGGCGTCGGCATCGGGACTGAGCTGGCAGTGAATGGTGCCACCAGCCATGCCTTCGCCCATATCCTCTATAAGTCGCTCCTGTTCATGGGGGCCGGGGCGGTGATCTACGTCACCGGGCGGCGCAAGCTCACCGAACTCGGCGGGCTCTACAAGACCATGCCACTGACCGTGGCGCTCTACATGGTCGGCGCGTTCGCGATTTCGGCATTTCCATTCTTCTCGGGCTTCGTCACCAAGTCGATGGTGATTGCCGCCGCCGGACAGGATCATCGGGCGCTGGTGATGCTGGCGCTGACGATGGCGTCGGCGGGGACGTTCCTGCACACGGGGCTCAAGCTGCCGTACTACATGTTCTTCGGCACGGACCGTGGGCTGGAGGCGCGCGAGCCGCCCCGCAACATGCTGGTTGCAATGGGCATGGCGGCGGTGCTCTGCGTCGCGATTGGGGTGTTCCCCCAGCCGCTTTACGCGCTGCTGCCCTATCCGGTCGACTTCGAACCCTATACCGGCGTCCATATCACCGAGAGCCTCGGCATACTTATGTTCACCGCCTTGGGTTTTGTCATATTCCTCAGGGCGCTCGACCCCGAGAACACCATCAGCATCGACACTGACTGGTTCTATCGCAAGGGCGCGCGGCTCTTCATGTGGATCGCCGAAAAACCGCTCGCGCGCTACGAAAAGGCCGTGAGCAACATGTCCGAAACCGCGGCACTGCCCTTCCTTCATGGGGCGGCACGGGCGGGAATGTGGATCGATCTCACCGGCGTCGACGCCGTCGTGAACGGCGTCGCCCGCTCAATCCTGCGCTGTGGCGCGGCCCTGCGGCGGCTCCAGACCGGCGTCGTGACCCACTACGCGCTGGCGATGATCGGCGGTGTGATCGCAGCCACCGCCGTCTTCGCCGTGGTATGGCGGTAGGGGGTGCGATGGGATTCCCACTCCTTAGCCTCATCGTATTCGTCCCCGCCGCCGGGGCAGCGGTTCTGATGTTTCTCCGCAGCGACGATACGGTACGGCGGACGGCGCTGGGTGTCACCGTTGTCGATCTCGCTCTCAGTATCGCTATGCTGGCCGGTTTTGACACCGCGACCCACGAGATGCAGTTCACCGAGACGTACCCATGGGTGCCGGCGCTCGGGATCACTTACGCGCTCGGCATCGACGGGATCAGCGCGCTCTTCGTGTTCCTGACCGCGCTGTTGGGCTTGATCTGCGTGCTCGCCTCGTGGGTCGCGATCGACCGCAAGGTGAAGGCGTTCATGATCAATCTGCTGGTCATGCAGGCGCTGATGCAGGGGGTGTTCTGCGCGCTCGACCTGTTCCTGTTCTATGTCTTCTGGGAGGCGATGCTGATCCCGATGTACCTGATCATCGGTGTCTGGGGCGGTGAAGGCCGGGTCTATGCGGCGTTCAAGTTCTTCCTCTACACACTGGCGGGCAGCGTCCTGTTCCTGATCGGTGTCATCGTACTCTATTTCAACGGCGGCGAGACCTTCGACATCCTTGCCCTGACAGCGCAGGATTTACCGTTCCATGTCCAGTCCTGGCTATTCTTCGCCTTCCTGGTCGCCTTCGCCGTCAAGGTGCCGATGGTCCCGGTCCATACCTGGCTGCCGGACGCCCATGTGCAGGCGCCGACAGCGGGCAGCATCATCCTCGCCGGAGTTCTCCTGAAGATGGGAGCCTATGGATTCCTGCGGTTCTCGCTGCCGATGCTGCCGGAGGCGTCGGTGTATTATTCAACAATGATGCTGGCGCTTTCGGCGCTTGCGATCGTCTATGGCGGGTTGCTCGCGCTGGCGCAGGACGACCTGAAGAAGCTGGTGGCCTATTCCAGCATCAGCCATATGGGCTTCGTGACGCTGGGAATCTTTGCGCTGAATCTGCGCGGCCTCGAGGGCGGCATCCTGCAGATGTTCAATCACGGCGTGACGACGGGCGCGCTATTCCTGTTCGTCGGCCTGATCTACGAGCGGACCCATACCCGCAGCATCGCCGATTATGGCGGGTTGATGAAGGTGGTGCCGGTCTACACCGCATTTTTGGCGCTGTTCACCCTGTCGTCGATGGCGCTCCCGGGAACGAATTCGTTCGTCGGCGAGTTGCTGGTTCTGTCGGGCGGGTTTGCGGCCGACTTGGCCGCCGGCGCGGCCGCCGTTACGGGCGCATTGCTGGGTGCCGCCTATCTGCTTGGCATGTATCGAAAGGTCGCGCTCGGTCCGGCCAGCGTCGGCGCCCGGTACAAGATCCGCGACGTAAACGCCCGCGAAATGGCCGCGATCCTGCCGCTGGCCGTCTTCGTGGTTTGGGTCGGGCTCTATCCGAAACCCTTTCTCAACATCATCGACGCCTCGGTGGCGCATCTGCTGGCGCAGGTGCACGGCAAGGGGGGCGGCCAATGACTGCGGCAGCGCTTTTCCAGTCGGCTCTCGCAAGCCTGCCCGAGATCATGGTGATCACCGGCGCCTGCATCCTTTTGATCGTGGGACAGCTAGTGCGGAAGGGACAGGAGCACGTCCTTGTCTGGGCTTCCGTCGCAGTCGTGCTGATTGCCGCCGTGACGACACTCTTGCTCGCGGGCGAGGTGCGGCCGGCCTACACGGGCATGTTCGTCGCCGACCGCTTCGCGGTCTTCTTCAAGTTCGTGTTCTATCTGGCCACCATCCTGACATTCCTCCTGTCGCGAAAATATGCCGATATCGAGGGGATCGGGAACAGCGAATACTATGTCCTGCTGCTCTTCGCGCTGTCGGGAATGATGATCATGGCCTCGGCGACCGATCTTCTGTCGATCTACGTGGGCCTCGAGCTGATGGTGATTTGCACCTACGTGCTGACCGGCTTCCTGCGGCGCGAGTGGAGGTCGAACGAAGCAGCCCTGAAATACGTCATCCTTGGCGCCGTCTCGACCGGGATTTTTCTTTACGGCGTTTCGCTGGTCTACGGGCTCACTGGCACCACCCAACTGGATGGGATGGCGGCGGCGGTGACCGGCGATCCGCTCGATCCCGGATTGCTGCTGGCGGTGGTGTTCATCGTCGCGGGGCTGGTCTTCAAGGTCGGTGCGGTTCCGTTCCATATGTGGGTTCCGGACGTCTATGAAGGCGCGCCGACGACGATCACCGCCTTCATGTCGGTCGGCCCCAAGGCGGCGGGGTTCGCGGTCATCCTGCGAGTGTTCCTCAACCCGCTGGTCGCGGGCTCGGACGTCTGGATCATCGTCGCGGTCATTGCCGTATTGACGATGGCGCTCGGCAGTTTCGTGGCGCTGGTGCAGGATAATTTCAAGCGCCTCCTGGCTTATTCCAGCATCTCCCATGCCGGGTTCGCCATTTTCGGTGTGGCAGCCGGCGGTGCTGACGGGATCGCCAGCGTTATGCTTTACCTGCTGATCTACACGTTCATGAATCTTGGCATTTTCGGCGCCGTTATCATGATGCGGAACGGCGATGTCTCGGGCGAGGTTATCGAAGACTATGCGGGTTTCGCCAAGTCGCATCCGGGGCTCGCGCTTCTGATGCTGCTCTACCTGTTCTCGCTGGCGGGCATTCCTCCGACGGCCGGGTTCTTCGCCAAGTTCTACGTGCTGGTCGCGCTCGTCGAGCGAGGTTTCGTCATGCTGGCGGTGATCGCAGTGCTTTTGAGCGTCGTCGCCGCCTATTTTTACATCCGCATCGTTATGGTGATCTACATGCGCGAGCCGGAGAGGGCGTTCGATCCGGCGCTGACGCCCTTGGTGCGAGCCACGTTGGCCTTCACCGCCGCCGGCACCATCGGCATCGGCCTGTTTCCCGCGTGGTTCCTGAGGCTTGCGCAGCATTCGGTGTTTGGCGGCTGATCGATTGAATTTGCAATGACCTGCCCGACGGAATAAACTCGAAGCCCAAGAAAGGATTGCCCAAGCCGCTTTCCAGGGCGACCGCATTACCATCCTGAACAGGGCGGTCGCGGCCTTGGGAAAGCCCTCAGTGGGTAACCGGTGCAGTACGATATGGCTGCAATGGAATTCTTGCCGGTTCTTTTTATGATCGCCGGAGTCGTTCTGGTGACGGGGGCTACGCTTTTTGTCTCCTCGCTCCTGCGCCCATCCAATCCCTATCCCGAAAAGAACATGCCCTATGAGTGCGGCATGGACGCGGCCGGCGAGGCCGCCGGGGGCCGCTTGAGGGTGCAGTTCTTTATTCTTGCGATCCTGCTGGTGGTCTTCGATGTCGAGACGATGTTCCTCTTTCCCTGGGCCGTCGTCCTGAAAGACATCGGGCTGGTCGGCTTTGTCGAGATGTTCATCTTCATCGTGCTGCTTCTCGTGGGCTTCGCCTACGCCTGGCTGAAAGGGGCGCTGGAATGGGAGGCGTAAACAACGCGATCCGCGACAGCGTGCTGTTCACCACGGCTGAAAGCCTGATCAACTGGAGCCGGAGTTCGGCGCTGTGGCCCGAGACCTTCGGAATTGCCTGCTGCGCCATCGAGATGATCTCGGCGGGGTGCGCCCGCTATGACCTCGACCGGTTCGGCGTGGTGTTCCGGCCATCGCCACGTCAGTCCGACGTGATGATCATCGCCGGCACCGTGACACGGAAGTTCGCGCCCGTGGTGCGCCGGCTCTATGACCAGATGCCGGAGCCCCGCTGGGTCATCGCCATGGGCACCTGCGCCATCTCGGGCGGGGTCTACAACACCTACGCCGTGGTGCAGGGAGCGGAAACCTTCGTGCCGGTGGATGTGCATGTGCCCGGCTGCCCGCCGCGGCCCGAGGCGCTGATGCACGGCTTCCTCCTGCTTCAAGAGAAGATCAAGAGGTCCCGCGCGCTGGCCGGGACGCCTCTGGATCGGGTTGCAGCGTCATGAGCGTGGAACCGTCTCTCTATCACACTCTGATCATGGAGCGTTTCGGGGAAGCAATCGAGGATCTCGGCGCCGCGCACGGCATTCACGCTTTTGCTGTTCCACCGGAGAAGATCGTTGAGTTCTGCCGGTTTCTGAAAGAACATCCGGCGCTGGAATTCAATTTCCTCTCGGACATCTGCGGGGTTGATCATTATCCCGAAATGCCGCGGTTCGAGGCGGTGTACCACCTCTATTCGTTGCCGAACAAATGGCGAGTCCGCATCAAGTGCCGGCTTGGCGATCCCCCGCAGCTTCCCTCGGTGACGGGGGTCTGGCGCACTGCCAACTGGCATGAGCGCGAGGCCTGGGACATGTACGGCATCCGGTTCGAGGGGCATCCCGATTTGCGCCGGATCTACATGTGGGAAGGCTTCGAGGGATTTCCCCAGCGCAAGGATTTCCCGCTACGGGGCTACAAGGACGAGTTGAACCCCTTTGGTGCCGAAGGCCCGCCGCCAACACAGCCCGACCTTGCCACCAGGGACATTCCGGGAGGCCGTTCTACGCCGGAGCGTTGAGATGACCGAAGTCACCGAACTCAGCAGGCCGGAAGACGAAGCGCTCAATACCAAGGAAGTGCTTCTCAACCTCGGCCCGCAGCACCCCAGCACGCATGGGGTTCTTCGGCTTGTCCTCGAACTGGACGGCGAGTACGTCAAGCGCGTGGACCCGCATATCGGCTACCTCCACCGCGGCACCGAAAAACTGGCCGAGAGCTTCACCTACACCCAGATCTTTCCGCTCACCGACCGGCTCGATTATCTCTGTCCGCCCTCGAACAACCTGGCCTTCGCGCTGGCGGTGGAGAAGCTGCTCGGTATCCAGGCGCCGATCCGCGCGCAATATATCCGCGTGATGATGGCCGAACTGGCGCGGATCTCCGGGCATCTCCTGATCACCGGCGCGCTGCCGATGGATCTGGGCGCCATGACCGCCTTGCTCTACGTCATGCGGGAACGCGAAATGATCATGGACCTGTTGGAGATGATCACCGGAGCGCGGATGCACACCTCCTTCTGCCGGGTCGGCGGCGTGCGCGAGGACCTGCCCGACGAGTTCCTCCCCAAGATCCGGGAGTTCTGCGACATCTTTCCGAACCGGATCCGCGACTACGAGCGGCTGCTCGATAACAATCGGGTGTTCCTGAAGCGCACGCAGGGGATCGGCGTGATCTCCGCGGAGGACGCCATCGATCTGGGCTTAAGCGGCCCGAACCTGCGGGCCTCGGGCGTCGATTGGGACATCCGCCGCGACGAGCCCTATGAGATCTATGACCGGCTCAACTTCAACGTCATCACCCGCGACGAGGGCGATTGCTACGCGCGCTGGCAATGCCGCGTCGAGGAGATGCGCGAGAGCATCCGGATCATCGAGCAATGCCTCGACCAGATGCCCCAGGGGCCGTTCCAGATCGACATGCCGACGATCGCCTTCCCGGTGGACAAGGATCGGGTGCATTGCTCGATGGAGGCGCTGATCCAGCATTTCGACCTGTCGGCCTATGGCTTCAAGGTGCCGAAGGGCGAGGTCTATTCGGCGATCGAGGCGCCGAAGGGTGAACTCGGCTTTTACATCATCAGCGACGGGTCGCCAAAACCGTTCCGCATGAAGGTGCGAGCCCCCTCGTTCGTCAACCTTCAGGGAATCTTCGGCGTCACCAACGCCCGCTATCTGGCGGACATGATCGCCGTGCTCGGCAGCCTCGACCCCGTAATGGCGGAGGTGGACAAATAACAGGGATGTGGACGCGATGACCATGCGCGAAAAGATCGAAGAGGCGGCGGCGCGGTATCCCGACCAGCGCTCGGCGATCATGCCGGCGCTTCTGATCGCGCAGAGGGAGCGTGGCCATCTGCCTGGTCCGGTCCTGGAAGAGGTCGCCGACATCCTCGGTGTCGAGCGGATCTGGGTCTACGAACTGGCGACCTTCTACACACTCTTCCACACCGAGCCGGTGGGCACCTTCCACCTGCAACTCTGTGATAATGTTTCCTGCATGCTGTGCGGATCAGAGGACCTGCTGAAACATCTGGAAACGGTGTTGGGCATCATGAAGGGCGACACCACCCCGGACGGGCTGTTCACGCTTTGCACCGTCGAGTGCCTCGGCGCCTGCGAGATGGCTCCGGTGATGCAGGTCGGCGACGATTACCATGGCGCCCTTGATGTCGCGCGGATGGACGCACTTTTGGACAGCCTGCGGGCCACGGCTGGGCGGGTCGCGAGCGTCGAGCACGCCTCTGCGCGTCCGCCGGGAGAGTAGCGCCATGTTCGAGCAGGTTCTTCTCAAAAATGTCGACGTTCCGGGTGGTCATTTGCTGTCGAGTTACGAGGCCGGCGGCGGCTACCAGGCACTGGCCAAGGTGCTGCGCGAATATACGCCTGACGAGGTGGTGAACCTTGTCAAACAGTCCAACTTGCGCGGTCGCGGCGGTGCCGGATTCCCGACGGGCATGAAATGGAGTTTTGTGCCGAAGCGGACCGGCAAGCCAACATATCTGTGCTGCAACGCCGATGAGGGTGAGCCGGGCACCTTCAAGGACCGGATCATCATGGAGCGCGATCCGCACCAACTGATCGAGGGGCTGGCTGTCAGTGCCTACGCGATTGGGGCCGAAACCGCCTATGTCTACATTCGCGGAGAGTATGTGACGGCGATCCGTCGCCTGGAGCAGGCAATCGCCGAGGCTCACGCAAAGGGCTATCTGGGAACGCGCATTCTGGGCTCGGATTTCAAGTTCGCCGTCCACATCCATTGCGGCGCCGGTGCCTATATCTGCGGCGAGGAGACTGCGATGCTCGAGTCGCTCGAGGGCAAGCGGGCGCAGCCGCGATTGAAACCGCCGTTTCCGGCCGTGGCCGGGCTCTACGCCAGCCCGACCGTGATCAACAATGTCGAGACGCTCGCTTGCGTGCCGCATATCGTTGTGCGGGGGCCGGACTGGTTTCGGGGCATCGGCCCGAACAAGAGCCCCGGCCCGAAACTCTACTGCCTCAGCGGGCAGGTGCGCAAACCCGGCCTCTACGAGTTGCCGATGGGCATACCGTTGCGCGAACTGGTCGAGGACCACGCCGGCGGGCCGCTACCGGGGCGCAAGATCAAGGCAGTGATCCCCGGCGGGGTCTCGGCGCCGGTCATTCCTCAGCACGGGCTGAACGTGGGGATGGACTTCGATTCGCTGGCAGCAGTCGGCTCGATGCTCGGTTCGGCTGGCGTTGTCGTGATCGACGACTCGACCTGCATGGTCAAGGTCGCCACCCGGATCATCGAGTTCTTCCACCATGAGTCCTGCGGCAAGTGCACACCATGCCGAGAGGGATTGAACTGGGTCGTGAAGGTCCTGCGCCGTATTGAGGCTGGAGAGGGTGTCCCCGGCGACCTGGAGCAGCTGGAAAAACTCTGCAAGGGCATCTTCGGCAACACGTTTTGTGCGTTGGGTGACGGGGCGGCGATGGGATTGCGGGCCGCACTCGCGCATTTCCGCGATGAGTTCGTTGCTCATATCGAGGAGCGAAGGTGCCCGTTTCACTGAAGGAATGTGCCGGGTCAGGCTGTGAGGAAACCATGCCTAAGGTGACGATCGACGAACAGACGCTGGAGGTTGAGGCAGGCTCGACGGTGCTGCAGGGCGCCCGGCGTTTGGGCATCGACATCCCGACCTTCTGCTATCTGAAGCGGCTGCCGCCGCTGGCCTCCTGCCGCATGTGCCTGGTGGAGATCGAGGGGCAGCGTAAGCTGCAGCCGTCCTGCGCCACCGCGGTCACCGACGGCATGGTTGTGCGGACGAACACGCCGCTGATCGACGAAACACGGTCTTCCATGCTCGACATGCTGCTCGCCAATCATCCCCTCGACTGTCCGATCTGTGACAAGGGCGGTGAGTGCGAGCTTCAGGACATGGTCATGGCCTACGGCCCCCGCCGAAGCGAGTTCCACGATCCCAAACGCGTGTTCCACTCCCGGGACATTCGCCTCAGTCCGGTTATCATCATGAACGTCAACCGCTGCATCCAGTGCCAGCGTTGCGTTCGGATGTGTGAGGAGGTCGTCGGCGCGGTGGCCCTCGGGACAGTCGAAAAAGGCATGGATACCGCCGTCACCGGCTTTGAGGGCAGCCTTGCGAGCTGCGATCAGTGCGGCAACTGTGTCGAAGTTTGCCCGGTTGGCGCCCTGATGAGCTTTCCCTATCGCTACAAGGCGCGCCCCTGGGATCTGGCTGAGACTGACACGATATGTCCGCATTGTGGCACCGGCTGCCAGCTTACGGTTGGCGCGCGCAAGGGCGAGTTCATGCGGGTCCGTTCCAAGCAGGAACATGGGGTCAACCGCGAAACACTCTGCGTGCGCGGACGCTTCGGCCTCGATTTTATCGAGAGTCGGGACCGGATCAAGCGGCCGATGATCCGTCGCGATGGCGTCCTGGTTCCGGTTTCCTGGGACGAAGCGGGGGATTATCTGCGCCGGCGGCTGTCGACTGTCACGAACAAGGCAGCGGGCGGGCTTGCGTCGCCGCGACTGCCCAACGAGGTGCTTTATCAGTTCCAGAAGCTGATGCGAACGGTGTTCCGGACCAACGACATTGACTGCTCTTCTCGCTGGTCCATGCCCTTCGATACGCTCGGCCCGCTACTGACAGCGTTCTATAGCCGCGCACCGCTGGACGAAGTGATCGGCAACAACTGCGTGCTCGTCGTTGGCGGCAACGTGACCGAGGAGAACCCGGTCACCGAATACTTGCTGCGGGACGGCGCGCGGCGGCGGCAGACCGGATTGCTCATGCTTTCGGCGCGGCCATCCCGTCTGGACGCCGATGCCAGGGTGGTGGTTCGCGTGCCTCCGGGCGGAGAAGCGGTGAGCATTGCGGCGGTAGTCGCCGGACTCGTGGCAGCGGCTGGTGAGGCCTTGTCGGGTGACGCTCTTGCGACCATCGAAGCGAAAATCGGCAGGCCGGTGGTGAATGCCGGCGGTGACGGGCCGGCTCGTCTGGCCGCCGCGCTTAAGGACGCCCACAGCGTCACCGTGCTTGTCAGCGTCGACCTCCTGAGATCCCCCGAAGCGAGAGCGACACTGCAGCAGCTCAACAACCTGCTGCAGGTTCTGCGCCTGCTCGACAAAGGCCTGGCAATTCAGTTCCTCTTTGACCGCGCCAACCAGATGGGCGCCTGGGATATGGGCGTTCTGCCGGCGGCCCTGCCGGGGTTGCGGGCGGTCGCTGATGGTGCGGTGCGCACAGCTCTTGCACGCAACTGGGGCGCCGAAATCCCGTCTGAACCCGGTGCGGATCTCGATGCCATGCTGGATCTCTGCGTCGGTGGGCGGATGGGTGCGCTCTACATCGCCGGAACCGACCCCCTGATCAGCTATCCCGACCGGGCCTTCGTGCAGCGGGCGCTTGGCGCCACCGATCTCCTGATCGTGCAGGACGCTTTCCTCACGGACACGGCGGGCCTTGCCGAGGTCGTCCTTCCCGCGGCGGGCTACGGCGAGGAATCCGGCACGTTCACCAACAATGAGGGCCGGACCCAGAAGGTCCGCAAATTCCGTGAACCCGCCTTCGAGGCGCGAGGCAATCTGGCGATCTTCGACTTCGTTGCGGCGCTCCGCAACCAGGCGCTGCGGCCATCGACGCAAGGCGAAATTTTCGACGAGATTGCCCGGCTTGTTCCGGCCTATCAGGGGTTGACGCAGGATGGGCTTGGCGCCGACGGCGCGTTCACCAAGGCGGTCCCGACGCCTCCGGCTGGAGAATTCTTCGCGCCGCCGCCGGCCCTCAAAGAAACCGGCCGGCTCATGCTGATCACCGGCGACGGTTTGTTCCACAACGGATATCTTTCCGAACGCTCGGAAATCCTGAATACGGTCGCCAACGACCCTTATGTCGCGATGAGCGCGCAGGATACAGCGCAGCTTGGCCTTTCGGATGGCGAACAGGTGATCGTGCGTTCCGCCCAGGGCGAACTGACGGCACAGCTCAAGGTCGACCGACGGTTTCCCAAGGGCCTCGTCTTCGTTCCGGAAAACTATAGAGCCTTGCGTCTCAACAGCCTGATGCGGCGGGGCGAATACCCATGCCCGGTGGAGGTCCAGAAGGTGCATGCGGCTCTTGAGGTCGACCGCACAAGCAGGATCTGGCGTGGGGTCTGAAGATTGGGTCCGCAGCATCGCAAGCCCACGGCAAACTGCCCTGACCCAGCCTCTTCACATCGAGCGGGCAATGTCAGTGATACCTGTTTCCACAGATGTAATCCTGCAGATCCTGCTCCGTGCGCTGCGCTTCGTCGAGCCTGTGCTTGACCACGTCACCGATGCTGACCACGCCGACAACGTCGCCTTCATCCATGACCAACACATGACGCGTACGTCGCTGGGTCATGATCGCCATCGCGACGGGCAGCAAATCCCGTGTCGAACAGGTCGCCACATTGCGGTTCATGACATCAGCGACTCGCATCATCGCCGCCTCGGCCCCGTATTCCGCCACCGCATTGCAGCAATCCCGTTCCGATAGCGAGCCCAGGTATTCGTCGTTCGATTGGCTGACGACGACGAAGCCGATATTGTTGTCCCGAAACAGCCTCAGGACTTCCACCATCGTCTGATCGGGGGTGACCGCGACGACACCGACACCCTTGTTCTTCATAATTTCGCCGACAAGCATCTGAGCCTCCTGTCTGCGCGCTCCGGCTTGACGGATGGCGCGCGTTCACGTTCGCCGGATATTCCGCCACCAGTTGTACCCCTGCTGTTCGCTCGACTTCACCAGAACGCCCTGCTCGGTGTTCAGGCGCGCGGCGACCACGCCGCCGCCGGTTGCTGCCTTGCCAGGCTTGGCGAGCAGATCATCACGTCCGATCACCAGGTCGGCTGAGGAAAAGCTCGAGAATTCGTACTGCTGGCCAAGCGCGATCGCGTCCGCCGGGCAGGCGTCTTCGCACAACCCGCAGAACAGGCACCGTGCAGTGTCAATCTCGAATTTTGCCGGGTGACGGTTGCCCTTCTCATCCTCGTAGGGGACGACTTCGATGCAGTCGCAGGGACAAATCCGCGCGCAGAGTTCGCAGGCCACGCATTTGATCTCGCCCTCTTCGTCGCGCTTCAGGAAGTGATGCCCGCGGTAGCGCGAGTAGGGCAACCATTTTTCCTTGTCCGGATACTGCATGGTGACGGGCTTGGAGAACATGTAGCCAAAGGTGAGAGCCAAGCCGTTCGCCAAATCGGCGAAGAACGCCCAGCCAATCCACGTTCCAACTTTGTCCTGCGCGCGCGACATCGCCGCCTCGCTACGGAGCCCCTACGGCCCCTAAAAGTACACCGGTTATAATTATGTTCGCCATCGACAAAGGAAGCAAGACTTTCCATCCGATCGCCATCAGTTGGTCATAGCGGTAGCGGGGGAAAGTGAAGCGGAACCAGATAAACACGTAGACGAAGAACGCGACTTTGAGCACAAACCAGAGGAGTGGTGGCAAGGGGATCAATACGCCGTTCCAACCGCCGAAGAACAGGATCACCACCAGGACCGACACCAAAAGCACGATGGCATATTCGCTGACCATGAAGAACGCAAAGCGGATACCGCTGTATTCAGTGTGGAACCCGGCCCCCAGGTCGCCTTCCGCTTCCGAAAGGTCGAAGGGAATGCGTTGCGCTTCTGCGAGGCCAGCGACGAAGAACACGAAGAATCCGACCGGTTGGTAGACGATGTTCCAGACATCGGCTTGCGCCCGCACGATATCGAGCAGGCTCATGGATTGCGCCAGCATGACCACGCCGATGACCGCGAACCCCATCGGAATCTCGTAGCTGATCATCTGCGCGCAGGTCCTGAGGCTGCCCAGCACTGCGTATTTGCTGTTGGCGGCCCAGCCACCGAAAATGACGCCATAGACCTCGATCCCGATCACCGCGAAGACGAACAGGAGCGCCACATTCATGTTGGAGACGTAGAGCGTGATCTCGTGTCCAAGGACCGAGACGCTTTCGCCGAATGGGATCGCGACGAACACCACGAAGGGCGGGGCGAGCGCAAGGATTGGTGCCAGCTTGAACAGGAAGCGGTCGGCCTCGGCCGGGATGTGGTCCTCTTTGGTCAAGAGCTTGATGCCATCGGCCATCGGCTGCAGCAGCCCGTGCCAACCCACGCGCATCGGCCCCATCCGCTGCTGGATGTGCCCGGCGATCTTGCGTTCCAGCCAGGTTAGCGGCAGGGGCAACAGCAGCAGGATCGCAATCAGAAACGCGACCTTGAAGACGATCAGGCCAAGGGCGACGATAAGTTCCATGATCCGGCTACTTATTCATCGGGTTGAAACGCGCGACCGGACTTTGACTCCGGCAATGCACCGAGCACGCTACGCACTTGTTAGTGCTATATGGTACAACGGTGAGACACCTTATACAATGCGATCACAGTTACGCTCTGTTGCAAGCAGTTTGAAATCGTAGTCATCGCGACGCCGTTGGGTTGCAAGAATTTCCCTGATCACAGCGCGCTTTGTTTCACCGTTATTTCCGCAGTTCCGGCTTTTATTGCAATCGTTTCAACCGAACGCCTCTGGGTCAGATGAACTAGCGCTGGCGGGGCGGGAGGTCGCTTGAGACCTTCCGTCAGGTCCAGGCGTAGCGCACGATGTGGAAGAAGATGGGGGCGGCGAAGACGAGACTGTCGGTGCGGTCGAGCATACCGCCATGGCCTTCGATCATGTGTCCCCAGTCCTTGACGCCGCGGTCACGCTTGATGGCGGATGCGACGAGCCCGCCGAGAAAACCCATGATGCAGGCGATGCAAGCCAGAACACCGGCTTCGAGCGGTGAAAACGGCGTCAGCCAGAAGAGCGAGGCGCCAAGCAGGGAGGCGCTGCCGATACCGCCGATCAGGCCTTCCCATGTTTTCGAGGGCGAGACGTTGGGCGAAATGCGGTGTTTGCCGAACAGTTTTCCGAAAATATACTGCAGTACGTCACTGCCCTGCACTGTAGCGATCAGAAACGCGATCAGAAGCAGTCCTCGACCATTGTTGCCGGGGATCTCCAGCGTGACCAGAGCCGGGACATGGCTGACGCAATAGACCGACAGCATCAGACCCCACTGCTGCTCGGAAATCCGCTCCAGAAAACGCGATGTGTCGCCCCACAGCGACGCCAGTGCCGGCATGGCGAGGAAACAATAGACCGGAATGAAGATCGAATAGAGACCGTACCAGTCGATCCAGACGAGATAATATTGCAGCGGGATGACGACGAGGAACATCCCGATCAGCACCCAGTGATCGCTGCGCCGCGTATGAGTGAGCGTTACATATTCGCGCAACGCCGCAAAGGAAATCAGCGCGAAGAGGATGATGACGCCGCTCTTGCCAAAGACGAAGGCAAGCGCGATGACGGCGACCATGATCCACCATGCGCGGATACGGGCGTTGAGATTGACGAGGGTCGAGGAAATCGGCTTGCTGCTGCGCCAGGTGAGGATGCCCGCGATCAGGCTGGCGGCGCCAAGCACGGCGATCAATCCGAAGAACAGCTTGTAGATATCGGCCATCAGCGCGGTCCTCCATCGGTCGCAGGCTTGAGCTTGAGAAGCGCTTGTTGAGCGCGGTGGAGGAAGACCTTGCGGTCCTCGTCCAGCTCAACGGCGATCGGCGCGCCAAAAATCACCCGGCAGAGCAGGGGCACGGGCAGGAACGTTCCCTTCGGCAGAACACGTGACATGTTCTCGATCCAGCAGGGTACGAGTTCAACATCGGGACGGGCGACGGCGAGATTGTAAAGGCCGGAACGGAAGCGCAGCAGCGGTTCGTCACCCATGTTGCGGGTGCCCTCGGGAAAGAAAATCAAGGACTGGCCGTCATCCAGCGCCTTCAGCATGATCTCGAGCGGGTCCTGTGCCCGTTCCACCCAGTTGCGTTCGACGAGTACGGTGCGCAGCAGGTCTTCCGCCATGACGCGGCGTATCCGGTTGCTGCGCCAGTAGTCGGCGCCGGCGACGGCACGCGTGCGTGCACGCTCTTCTGGTTCCAGGCAGGAGGCGAGCAGGATGAAGTCGCCATGGCTGGCATGGTTGGCAAAATAAATCCTCTGGTTCTGCGATGGTTTCGTGCCCAGCCAGATCGGGATGACGCCGGTGATGGCGCGTGCGAGGCCTGCGAGACAGGCGCCGGCAAGCGATTGCATCAGAGGCCTATAGTCGAAATTCAGCATAAGGGCTGCCCGTCGGTTGCGTCGAGCAGAAGGATGGCGAAGAGGACAAGGCAGACGGCAAGCGCAAAACGCTGCTGCCAGACAATGCGGCGCGATCCGGCGATCCGCATATCGAGCGGACGTGGGTTCGTCTCGGGTTTGCGAAGCCGCATGCGAAACAGCACCTCGTCAATGGCGGCAAGGCCCGCCGCTTCGGTTTCGTGGCTCGATGCCAGACGAAACAGTAGGGCATCGAAGAGCAGATGGATCGTGAAGGCGAGCACCACGAGGCAGAAGGCGAGCAGCAGGAGCCAGCCGAGCGGCGAAGCGAAGCCTTGATACCCTGCGGTGATCGGGCCAAGGACCAACGGCAGCAGGGATGCCAGCCCGCAAAAGATCGCGTTGCGGCCGAGATTGCGGGCGGAGGCTGAGGCAATCGCGTTCCACGGTGTCATTAGGCGTGCTCCATCACGGCATGGATCGTTTCCGCAGTCAGATGGACACGGCGTCCTGCCCGCTTGAGCAGCTGAAGCGCTTCTGGCGCATCGCCGCAACGCCGGCTAACGAGCAGCCAGCCGGCGACGACGGAGGCGCTGCGCTGAAAACCGAGCGCACAGCAGACAAGCACCGGCCCCTGCTGTCGCTCAGCCTCGATGAGGTTGGCCGCTGCTCGTATCTGGGTCTTGTCGAGGGGTGCGAGATCAAGAGTGGGAAAGCTGTACCAGCGCGCTGTCGTGCCGCTCGGGCGCAGGAACTCACCGGTGATGTCGATGACGGCGGCGAAGCGGTTAGTCTCGTGGTGGTTGGGAAAACGGCCGAGATGGACGCCGTCGGCGATCTCCACCGATGCCGGCATCCGCCAGGTCCAGAGCCAGATATTGATGAGGGCGCCAAGGCGGTAGGGCGCCAGCAGCCAGCGGCTGGCAAGCGAGGCACGGCCGTTGGCGGGTTTCTGGAAGATTCGCGGGCCGGCGCCGAAATATCCGGTTGCGACGATTGCGAGCGCAACGGCGGGCCAGAGCAACAAAAGTGCTGCGGGCGATAAATAGACGCAGAGCACCATAAGGCCAAGGCAGAAGAAGGCGCCGCAGAGATAATAGATGCCGAGGCGGCGCAATTTCGGATCGCGGGTTGCCGCGAACCCGGCAAGGGCCGGTGCGGCATCCCGCGGAAAGAGCCAGGCGGCAAACAGGCCGAGCAGCATGCCGGTCGGGATGTCGATGACATGGTGCTGCCACGTGGTAAGCACGGAGGCGCCGATCACAAAACACCAGATGTGCCAGAGGAGCCGCGCCTTGCCTGCCAGCCGGCTGCGCAGGTGATCCCAGATCACCACCAGAAGCGCGATATGCAGCGACGGCGCCTGGTTGAATGGCTTGTCGAAGCCGCCGAGCACGGCGAACATGAAGCCGGGCAGGCCGCTCGTTTCCGGCCGGACGAAGATCGCCTGCAGCGGGAAGGCGACAAAGCAGGCGACGGCGACGAGCTGGATCGTCAGATAGCGCCTTGCAAGCGTATCGACATCGCGGGAATCCGTGTTGATGAACAGGCAAAGCGCATAGAACAGGTTGATCGACCAGTAGGGAATGATCGTCCAGTCAAGGAATGGGATGGCGCTTTCCCATGAGAAGGCCATGTTCGGCACGTCGGCGCGTAGCGATGCCAGCCAATTGGCGCCGCCGTAGGTCAGGTAGAAGAACGGTGCCAGGAAGGCGAGCCAGAGTGCAGCCCGCTTCAGGACCGGTCCGCGCGTCGTCCGGGAAAAATTCAACGGTGCCTCCACCACGCCGCGCCTCAGACCCTCTCAGCCAGCGATACGGTGAAAATGCCCCACTGGTCGATGCGCTGTTCGATCTTGCGGAAACCTGCACTGGCGACCAGTTGGTCCATCTCCTCCTGCGTCCGCCGCCGCATCACCCAAGCCTGGCCGCCGCGGTGGGACGTCAGCGCACGGGCGATCATCTCGAGTTGCGGATGCCACGGTTGATTGGTGTAGATAAGCAGGCTGCCGGGCTGCATGGCGCGGGCGAGGCCGTCAAGCGAAGCGGCGATCATGCCATTATCGGAAAACAGCTCGTAAAGGCCGGAGACGATGGCGAGATCGGGGGATGGTGTCGTCACCGCCAGCCCGTCACCGTCAAAGGCATCCTGCTGATGGAAGCTCGCAAAATCATTCAGCCCACGCTCGGTGATGCTCTTGCGGCCGGCTTCAACGTTGATCGGCGAATAGTCCTGCAGCCGCACGCTGTCGGGGTGGACAGTGGTCTTCTGGATGGCATCGAGCACATAGCGGCCGTGTCCGGCTGCTATGTCGAGCATGTGGGTGCTGCGGCCGGCGGTTTTCAGGCGCTGCAGGGCGCGGTCGATCAGTTCCTCCAGGTGCAGCTTGCGCTGCCGAATGCCACGCCAGCCGATCGCGTCGAGGAACACCTTGTCGATCAAACGCCCGACCGGGCCGAGCCCGCGTGGGTTATTCTCGTAGACGTAATCGAGGGCCGAGCCGGAATCGAAGCCGGTCCTGATCCCGGTTTTTATGCCCTCGGACACCAAGGCGCCGAGCTTGATGTTGAGGCGGCTGAGCGCCCAATACAGGCCGCGCGGCGATGTGGCCTCGAGCGGGCTCGAGAGCCGGTCGGCCTCGTCCTTGGTGTAACCTTGGACGTGCGCGGTGCAGAGGTCCACAGCCCCGCGCGGTTCGTCGAAACGCGCTTCGATGAACCGGCGGATCTCGGCCAGTGCGATCGCGCGATCCTTTTCTCCAAGGGTATCATGATAGAAGCCGGCGAGCACATGCCGCTCCTTGGTGCGACTGCCGAGGTTTTCGTAAAACCGGTGCTGCGGCGCATGCCGGACCACCCAATCGCTGCCGGATATCAGCAACTGGGTCGGAACGGTGATCGCGCGGGCGTCGCCAACGACACGGTCCGCTGCCTCATAGAGCTGCACCAGGATGTTGGAGGCGATCGGCCGGGTAATCAGCGGGTCCGATTCGAACGAGGCGATGCGCTCCGGATCGTGGGTCAGGAATTTCGCCTTGACGTAGGAGTTGACGAAGAACGTCCCCTTGAGCTTTTCCCAGAGCGCAATGCCTTCCTTGGCAAAAGGCACATAGAGCTTGACACTGAAGGCCGGCGAAGCCAGCACCAGCGCGCGGATCGGCGGCGCGTAGTCGTGCACCCAGGTGGCGGCCAGCACGGCGCCGACGCTCTGGGCGATCACGGCGATGTTTTCGATGGCGGCGCCACTCGTCTCGCTGACATGGCGGACGAAGCAATCGAGATCGCGCACCGAGGCGGCGAAGGACGGCGAATAGCCGCGTTCTCCCGGCGATCGTCCGTGCCCGCGGGCATCCCAGGCGTAGAAGGCGAAATCATCGAGGCCAAGTTCGGCGGCGATATGGGCGACGCGGCCGCTATGCTCATGGCCGCGGTGGAGGAGAATGATGACGCCCTTCGGTGCGGCACTCACCGACGGCCACGTCCGATAGAAGAGCCGGGTGCCGTCATGCGACGCGAATTCGGATTCATGCACTGGTCTTGCCGTCAAGGACGGTTGCCCACTATCGGCAGTTTGCAGCACGGTCTTCTCCAATTTCAATGAGTGGATGGATTGCAACCTTCGGCGGGAACAGGGATTTGCCTCCGTTGCAAATGTTTGGTTGCAAATGTAAGTCCTTTGCGAGAACCAATATGAATTGAGGCCTCTTTAAATACACGACGATCTGCAATCTGTCTGAGGTCCGGGATAATTTCTACTGGATATCAGTGAAATACAGCGAAGTAGCATGTCAGTTTATCAATTGAAGTCCCGATTTCAGAATATTCTTCGCCCTCTCGTTCGGCGTCTTGCAGCGGGCGGCGTCACCGCCAATCAGGTGACATTTCTTGCTGCCGCCGTCTCCGTTGCTCTCGGCCTCTTCCTGTGTTTAGCGCCGCATCGGCATTGGTTCTTGCTGATACCTGTATGGTTTCTTCTCCGCATGGGCCTCAATGCCATCGACGGTATGCTGGCCCGCGAACATGGGCAGAAAAGCGTCCTCGGCGCCTATCTGAACGAGATCAGCGATATCATATCCGATGCCGCCCTTTATCTGCCGTTTGCTCTCCTTGATCCGTCAGGCTTGCTGCCCGCGATAGCCGTCATTTTCCTCTCGGTACTGACCGAGTTTGCCGGTGTCTTGGGCCAGACGGTCGGCGCGAGCCGGCGTTATGACGGGCCGCTCGGTAAGAGCGACCGGGCGGTGCTTTTCGGCGCGCTCGGCATTTTTATCGCCAGCGGCGGCACGTTTGCTGCGTGGACGTCCGCGCTTTGGGCGCTGGTGGCGCTGCTTCTCCTTTGGACAATCGTCAATCGCATCAGAGCCGGCATTCGCGAGGCTCGGACCTCCGCAGGGTAGGACGATGCTTCAAGTCGAGGGCGCGATAGATCCTGAAAGTGGCGTATCGTCACAGGATGATCGCATCCTCAAATGTGCCGTCAGCCGGTATGAGTTCTTCAACGCGCCCGGCGGAAAAGGGGGACCTGTTGAGACCGACAGTGCTGATGCCCGCCAGCGGTCGTCAGCCCGGAAAGGCGGGCTGAAAATGCCTTTCCGGCCGCTAAATCGGCAAAGCCTGCACCGCGGATACGAAGCGTTAACTATATGCTTTGTAAATCAGAATCGCCAACATGGAGAACTGCCGGATGAGTGCTGCGTTGATGGATGTGTGTTTTTCGGAAATGGAAGAACGGGTCGTGCCGTTTCCGCTGTCGGGACAAGTCAGCACCATCAGGCGCTGTGCCCAGGAACTCGAAAACATCCACGGTGACGAGGCGCTTCAATATTGGAAAACCGAATGCCGTGCCCTGGCGGAGCGCCTGCGAAAGCTCGGCTGCGCCGACGATGCGGTGAGCATGCAGGTCATGGCGTTCCAGACCGAAGTGCAAGTGGAAATGATGCGGCGTTATTCCGATCGCCTGGCTGCCGAGGCGTAGGCAAAACACCTTTCGATGCCGCGATAATGTCTCTCGCCGAGTTTCGCGCGCGCCGACCGCCCCTGTGGACCGCTTTTCTCTTTGATATCTCGTGCTGTAAAATGCACTTTAATGGCGTGGGTCAAAATATTTCGACCAAACTCCACAGATATACTTGACTCTAAAATTCATGATATCTAAACGTTTCCGCAAGGTAACGAATTTCAGTGGTGGCCACACGGGACCGCCCTGTTTTCGTCCTTAGGTTCGTGCGCTCGACATAATCGGGCTGCTGTTCCTTGGACTATAGGCATGCCCGGCCGGCGCTTCTTATTCTGGAGCCTTTCCGGTTCGGGCAAACCCAAACCATCGTCATTGATATTCCGGCCAGTGCGGCGCGTCGCACTGGTACGGCGAAGCTTTGCGCTTCGGTTCGGTTTTGGGGAGGCCTTCGTCATGAACACCATCATCAAGGATATGCGCGCCGATTTCTGGTGTCGCGCGGGCCTGTTCACGAGGACAGGCTTCGCTCGTCACCGGCTGAAGGCGCCCGGCCGGCCATTCACCACCCTTCCCGACGCACGGAGATGCTCCGTGCAGAAACAGGAAAGACGATGACTATGGCAACGCGACCAGTATCCAACCATGAACGCGCATCTGCGCTCTCTCTAGCGGTAGGGAGAGCTTGATATGGCTGTCACCATCACCGTCGGCACCGCGGCCGGCCTCAACTATGACGACTATCTGAGCACGTCGTCCACCTCCTTCCTTAATGGCAACGTCGCCAACCCGGCCTATGGCGAGTTCTACGGTACCGCTCACTCCATCTTTGGCGGCCCGCAGCATCTCGTTTCCAGCTCGGCTGTCGACGGAACCGCGACATCGTCCGAGAAGGGCGTCCTGGCCACCGGCGATTTCGACTACAATTTCAATGGCCACACTCTTGATGGCACGCTGAACAAGATCGAATTCGGCTACGGACCGAAGCTCAACACGGCAGGTCTGCTCGGCGTCGACAGCTACGTGACGCTCGACAGCGGCACGGATCTGACGATCGACGGGCTCAACCTGACGACGACCGGGGCCGGTGCCAACACCACGCACTCGATCCTCTACGGCTTCATCAGCGATACCGCTGTGCCGCTGACGACCTACCTTGCCTCCCTGACGTCAGGCGTCGAGTTCATCGGCAATATCGGCAACGACACCTTCACCGGCTATGGCTACAACGACGTCATCTCCGGCGGCGGCGGTGCCGATACGTTGAATGGCGCGGGCGGTAATGACACCATCAACGGTGGTGCCGGAAACGACACTCTGGATGGCGGGTCGGGCACGGATACCCTTAACTATTCGACGGCAACTGCTTTTGTCGGCGTTAACCTGAATGCCGGAACGGCAACGGGCGCTCTGGGCAGCGACACAGTCTCCAATTTCGAAAATGTGATTGCGTCGGCTTACAACGATACGCTTACGGCCGGTTCTTTCGTCAACAGCTTCACGGGCGGCGCAGGAAACGACAGTTTCGTCTTCCTGTCGGCTGCTGCCGCAAGCGGCGACACCATCACCGACTTTAACGGTGTGTCGCTTTCCGGTGGTGATACCGACATCATCAATCTTCGCGGCATTTCCGGTCTCAACACCTGGGGCGGCACCACGTCCGGTGCCAATGCCGTCTGGTACGCGACCGGCGCGAGCGACACGGTGGTATCCGGCGACACCAATGGCGACGGCACAGCCGATTTCTCCTTCACGCTGGCCGGTTACACCGGCGGCTTGACCGGGGCGACAACCGGCACATCCGGCTTCGACATACTTGTTTAGTTGAATTTGCCACCGGCGGGCCTGACTCGCCGGTGGTTTTCCATGTTCCCCGCGGTCTGAAGCCACGGGTTTTGTTTTCAAACTTCCGTCATCCGAATTTCAAAATTCGCTTCGGATCAAATGTTTACAAGGACTGTCCATCATGCCCGCAGGCAACGCAACGGTTACGTTTTCCAACCTCGCAATTGACGAGAACACGCCTCCGGGTACCCTGATTGGTACGGTCACGATCGACGAGCCTGATGGTATCCTTACCGCAACCATTGGCGGGTCCATCAATGGGCAGAATTCCGACCTCTATATGCAAGTCGTCGACAATGGCGACGGCACATATTCGCTTTTGACAGGCGAAATTGCGTTCGATTTTGAAGTTTTGACGTCGCAGGAACTTTACGTCTACTTCATGGACTTCGAAGGCAATGAAGAAACCATTCCCTTCGCGCTGATCGTCAACGATGTCGTTGAAAGCAGTCCACCCGTCGCCAACGACGACACGGTCGCGGCGGGCAAGAACATCCGCACGACAATCGACGTTCTCGCCAACGACACAGATTCCGACGGCACGATCGATCCGACGACGGTGGCGGTTGTCGACGGTCCCGACCATGGCACGTTCAGCGTCAATGCCACGACCGGCGTGATCACCTACACGCCGACGAGGGACTATGTCGGTTCGGACAGCTTCACCTATACGGTGAGGGACAACGACGGCAACGTGTCGGGTGAGGCGACGGTCACGATCGATGTCGCGTCGAAGCTGACGCTGACCTCGGCCAACGAAGCGTTCGCCGCAGATGCGGTGGCCATCGGTACGGTCGAGGTCGATGGCGGCGCCGGTGACGACTATCTGAGCGGCTCCAGCAATCCTTCCACAGCGGGCGCCGACAAGTTCTACGGCGGCGACGGCAACGACATCATCTTCGGCGCTACCGGCAATGACTATATCGAAGGCAATGCCGGTGACGACTATCTGCGCAGCGGCAGCGGCAACGACACGTTGGTCGGGGGTGAAGGCAACGACACCTACGGCATCCGCATCTTCGCCAACAAGACGAGCAGCACCGTCGATACCGGCACGGTGACAATCATCGATGACGACGGCGTGTTGTGGAATGGCGCGCCGCGCCCGGCCACGGTTCCGGCGGAATGGAGCTCGCAACCGCCGGCGGCTGCCGGCTACCAGATCACCGGCACGGCAGCGATTACCGGTGAAGGCACCTGGGACCTAGTGGTGGCCGACGACAACGGCGGCACCAAGACCTTTGCACTCACTCTGGACGGCGACGACCTGAAGATCGTCGGCGGCAACGAAACCGTCACCATCAAGGACTATGTCAACGGCAAGTTCGGCATCACGCTGGACGGCGTGGTCGTTCCGACGCCGACTGCAACGGCCGATACGGCCGCGACGGTGAAGGATCTGTCGAAGACGATCGACGTTCTCGCCAACGACACGGACGCGGACGGCACGCTGGACCCAACGACGGTGACGATCGTCGATGGCCCGCTTCACGGCACGCTCACCGTCAACGCAACGACGGGCGTCATCACCTACAAGCCAACCACGGGTTATGTCGGCGCCGACAGCTTCACCTATACGGTGAAGGACGATGCCGGCAACACGTCGAATGTCGCGTCTGTCACCCTCGACGTGGCGGCGGCCCATATCCTGACCTCCGGCGACGACGTGTTCTCGGGTGACTCAAAGGGCCTGACGGCTTCCGGCATCGAGGTCCACGGTGGCGCGGGCGATGACTACATCGTCACCAGCAACCAGGCTGCGATGCCCGATACGATCTATGGCGACGATGGCAACGACCTGATCTTCACCGGCCGCGGCAACGACTATGTCGAGGGCGGTGACGGCAACGACGTGATCCATGCCCGCGCTGGTAACGACACGGTGATCGGCGGAGCGGGCGACGATACCTATGTCGTCCGGTTCACGGATACCGGCACGACGACGATCACCGACGACGACGGCACGCTGTTCCATGGCACGTTCACACCGGCATCCATTCCGACCGCCTGGACCGCGGTTCCCGGCGGGACCCCAGGTGCCACGAACGGCTTTGGCATCAGCGGCGAGGCGACCATCGTCAGCGAAGGCGTCTGGAGCCTGACGGTGACCGAAACATCGGGCACGGCTCACACCCTCACGCTCACCCTGACGGACGGCGACCTCTCCATCGTGGAATCCGGCAAGCCGCAGACCGTTGTCATCAAGGATTACGTCAACGGCACCTTCGGCATCACGCTGGCCTCCGAAAACCACGCGCCGACGAACCTTGCTCTTTCCAACGACAATGTCGATGAAAACAGCGAGGCCGGCACGGTCGTCGGTACGCTGTCGGCCACCGATCCGGAAGGCGGAGCAGTGACCTACACGCTGGCCCAGCCGAGCGACTATTTCGAAATCGTCGGCAACGAAATCAGGGTCAAGGGCGCTCTCGATTATGAGGCGATCGCTTCGCATGACCTGACGGTTGTCGCGTCGGATGCGGACGGCAATACCACCCAGCAGACGTTCGAGATCGGCGTGAACGATCTCGACGAAGCGCCGACTGAGCCCTCGAAGGGCACGATCACCATAGACGTTTCCGGCTCCGGCACGACGGGTGTTGATTTCGAGGCTTATGTCCGCGGCGGCTTCATCTCCGACACGGTCGGCGGCGGTTTCCCGTCCTTCGATAACAGCAGCGCCTTTGCCGGCGAAGAGATGTTTATCGGCTATGGCTCCGACGCCTTGTCGAAATATGTTCTCGCCCACGGCAACCTTGAATATTCCTTCGGCATGCACACAATCGCCGGTGAAATCAACACGATCGAGTTCGGCACGCGCGGCACCGGCAGCTTTGACAGCAACGGTTACTTCACCGGCGGCGACTCGCTGCTGAAGATCACCGGTCTGACCTTTGCCAACGGCGTTCCGACGAACGCAACCGAGGAAGCCGAGATCGAGGCCAACGGCCTGGTGCATCTCTTCGGCATCGCTCACATGTACGGCAACTCCACCGATCCGGATACCGCCGCAAAAGTGGCAGCGGCGCTCGACAAGATCGCCGACGGCCTTGATGCCTATGCCCAGCATTTCATCGGCTCGGCTGGTGCGGACATCTATGTTGGCACAGGCTATGGCGACGAGATCGAAGGCGGCGCCGGAAACGACCTGCTTTCGGGCGGCGGCGGCGATGACGTCGTCACCGGCGGCGCAGGCAGCGATATCATCGCTGGCGGCTTCGGCTCGGATACCGCGACCTATAGTGAGCTCAAGTCCGCCTACACCGTGACCGACAACGAGGATGGAACCTTTACGGTTCTCGACACGGTGGCCGGCACGAGCGACACCCTCTCGGGCGTCGAATTCCTGCGCTTCAAGGACGTGATCGTCGATCTCTCCGACGGCAGCGAAACCCCGGTCGGCGAACCGCCGGAAGACATTCAGCTTTCCGCTTCCACGGTTGCGGAAAATTCGCCGGTCGGAACGGTCGTCGGCACGCTTTCGGCAGTCGATCCTGATGGTGGCACGGTCAGCTTCGCACTGACGGGCGCCGTTAGCGACAAGTTCGAGATCGTCGGCAACGAACTGCGCTTGAAGGCCGGCGTTGACTTCGAAACCGCCCAATCGCACGACATCACTGTGCGCGTGACGGACTCGTTCGGTAGCACGACGGACAAGACCTTTACCATCGGCGTCACCGACGTGAACGAAGCGCCGGTCAGCATGGCGCTCTCCAAGACGTCCGTTGCCGAGAGCGCAGCGGTCGGCGCGGTTGTCGGTACGCTTTCGGCAACCGATCCGGAGGGCGGCGTGCTCACCTACACGCTGGGTGCTGATACGGACGGCAAGTTCGAAATCGTCGGCAATCAGCTGCGCGTCAAGGCCGGGCTCGACTACGAGGCGGACAACAGCCACCCGATCACCGTCATCGTCAAGGATGCGGCCGGCAACAGCACGTCGAAGAGCTTCAGCATCAAGGTGACCAACGTCGATGAGGCGCCTGGCTCCGTGACGCTGTCGAAGGCAACGGTTGCCGAGAATGCAGCGGTTGGCACGACGGTCGGCACCCTGTCTGCTGTCGATCCGGAAGGCGGCGAGGTCGTCTACAGCCTGTCGTCCAATCCCGGCGGCATGTTCAAGATCGTCGACAACAAGCTGCAGGTCGCCAAGGCACTCAACTACGAGACCGGCACGAGCTACACCATCAAGGTCGATGCCATCGACGTCGGCGGCAATACGACGGTGAAGACCTTCACCATTGGCGTCACCGACATCAACGAAGCGCCCGGCTCGGTCGCCTTGTCGAAGGCAACGGTCGCCGAGAACTCGGCAGTCGGTACGACGATCGGCACTCTGTCGGCCGTCGATCCGGAAGGCAAGGCACTCAGCTACAAGCTGACCGACAATGCCGGCGGCCTGTTCAAGCTAGACGGCAACAAGCTGCAACTGGCGAAGTCGGTCGACTATGAGACCTTGAAGTCCGACACGATCACAGTCGAGGTCAAGGATGCGGGTGGCCTGACGGTGACGAAGACCTTCACCATCGGCGTCACCGACGTCAACGAAGCCCCCGGTTCGGTAACGCTGTCGAAGGCGACGGTAGCGGAAAACACGAAGGTCGGCACGACCGTCGGCACGTTCTCGGCGATTGATCCGGAAGGCAAGGCACTCACCTACAAGCTGACGGACAATGCCGGTGGACTGTTCAAGCTCGACGGCAACAAGCTGCAGGTCGCCAAGGGCATCGACTACGAGAGCGTCCAGGGTGACACGATCAAGGTCGAGGTCAAGGATGCAGGTGGCCTGACGGTGATCAAGACGTTCACCATCGGTGTCACCGATGTCCTTGAGACGATCACCGGCACTTCGGCGTCGCAGACGCTGAGGGGCGGCATCGGTGCGGACAAGATCGTGGCAGGGGCCGGCAACGACACGCTGATCGGCTATGACGGCAACGATCTGCTCTACGGCGACGCCGGCAACGACACGGTCTATGGCGGCCTTGGTGCTGACGATCTGACGGGCGGTGCGGGCAAGGACACCTTCCTGTTCAAGACGCTCGGAGATTCGACGGTCTCGTCCAGCGGTCGAGACACGATCTTCGACTTCTCGGGCACCGGCGGCGACCGGATCGACCTGTCGACCATCGACGCCAGCACGAAGACATCCGGTGACCAGGCGTTCTCGTTCCTCGGAACGGCAAGTTTTACCGGCAAGGCCGGTGAGCTTCGCTACGAAAAGGAGGCCTCCGACACTTATGTCTATGCCGACGTCAACGGCGACAAGAAGGCCGACTTCGCTATCCATCTCGACGACGCCGTCACCTTGACGAAGGGATATTTCGTCCTGTGATGCGAATTGTTCAGATGACAGAGAGAAAAGGGGGCGGCCCGAAAGGCCGCCCCGAACTGCGTTCAAAGCACACCGCAATTTCGCGCCAACGGACGCTGCTGGCGACCGTTTCCGCTTTCGCTGTTCTGATGACCGCCTCGCCGAATCTCCTTAGCCGGCCCGCCTTCGCACAGGACGTCACCGAAGAGCCGGTTATCGAGACGCCGGAGGGGGCGACTGTGCTCGAGAAGCTGGTGGCGACTGCCACCAGAATCGGCGAGGATGTTTATGAGACCCTTTCCGGCTCGAGCTCCGTCACGCGTGACCAGCTCGAAGTCGAAATGCCGGGGGCGCCGGTCTCCCAGATCATGACGCTGGTTCCCGGCGTGACGACACAGACCTCCGCCGACGACCCGGGCACCGCGATCAACATGCGCGGCCTCCAGGATTTCGGCCGCGTCAACGTGATGGTTGATGGTGCCCGCCAGAATTTTCAGAAGAACGGGCACGAGGCCAACGGCACGTTCTATCTCGACACCAACATGCTGAAGGCGGTCGAGGTCACGCGCGGTCCAAGTTCGGTCGTCTACGGCAGCGGTGCCATCGGCGGTGTCGTCAACTTCACTACGATCGATGCCGACGATGTGTTGCAGGAGGGAGCGACCAAGGGCGGACGTATCAAGCTCGGCCTCGACACCAACGGCTTCGGCCCGACCGTGCATGGCGAGGCGGCGATCAAGATCGAGGACGCCGCCGAATTCGTGATCGCCGGCACATGGTTCCAGCCGGACGACTACAGTTCCGGCGACGGCGAGGACATCGAGTCGGCACAGGATCTCCGATCCGGCCTTGCCAAGGCGAAGTTCCGCCCGACGGACGATCAGGAAATCACGCTGTCGGCGACACGCTATTTCAACACGTTTGAAAACGGGTCCTCCAGTGTGCGCGAAGTCGATGTCACCGTCGATACCTATACGGCCGGATATCGCTACACACCGGACTCGGATTTCTGGGATTTGAGCGCAAAGGTCTACTACACCAGCACTCTGTCCGACCAGGCTGCCGCCAGCGGTGTTGTGGGCGATTCCGAACAGTCCTTCGATATCGGCACCGCGGGTCTCGACGTCTTCAACACGTCGAAATTCGATACGGGCGCGTTCTCGCATGAACTGACCTACGGCGCCGACGTCTTCCGCGACCGCGTGACGACGGTTGATCCCGCCGGCAGCAGCGACGACCTGACGCCCTCCGGCACACGCGTCGCCTATGGCGCCTATGTGCAGGACAAGATCTCCTTCGACGAATGGCTGGAAGTCATCGGCGCGCTTCGTTACGACGGCTACAGCCTGAAGGATGACGAGGTCAGCGTCGACGGCGAGCGGCTGTCGCCGAAGATCACCGTCGGCGTTACGCCCTGGGAGCAGGTGACCTTCTACACGACCTATGCGGAAGGGTATCGGGCACCGGCGATCACCGAAACCCTGATCGACGGCTTCCATCCGCCGCCGGTGATGGGACGGTTCTTCCCCAATCCGAATCTCCGGCCTGAAGTGGCGCACACGATGGAAGCCGGCGTCAACCTGCGCTTCGACGATATCATCGCCACCGACCAGCTGCGTGTGAAACTGGGCGTCTTCCAAAACGATGTCGATGACTACATCGACCAGGTATTTCAGATGTTCCCGATCCCGGGCGGCTATCAGTACCAGAACATCGCCAAGGCGCGGATCAAGGGTTTCGAGTTCGAGGCGAACTACGATGCCGGCACGGTCTTCGCCGGTCTCTCCGGCCAGATCATGGATGGGGAGAATTTGACGACCGGTGGTCCCTTGCAGAAGGTGCCGCCATTCCGCGTCGTAACCTCGCTCGGCTTCCGGGCGATGGACGAGCGCCTGACCGCCGGAACGAGGCTGACGGTGGTCGGCGCGAAGGATGATGATACGGCCACCGGCTTTGTCGGAGAAGCTTACCAGTTGGTCGATCTCTTTGCCAATTTCGAGGTCAACGAGACGACATCGGCCAATCTTCAGCTGAACAACATCTTCGACCGGGAATACACCCAATACCTGAATGCCGATCCGAGCCCGGGCTTCAATGCCAAGGCGTCATTGACGATTAAATTCTGAGCCTGCCCCACCAGCCGGCAAAACCGGCGGGTGGCTTTGCGATCACGGCCGGCGGCATTTCGCTGGCGGCCATGCCAGCAAGCGACACCTGCAAGGTAGAGTCGCCAAACGACAAGGACTGACGAGATGACTGTCACCATCACCCTGACCGCCGAGATCGGCTCTTCCGCCGGTGTCGATTTCAATACGGAATTCACCAGCTATTTCTCTGGCCTCGTGCCGACGGGATGGCCGTATATTCTGGGTGGTGCCAGCACGTTCGAAGGCGACGAGATCGTGCTGCTCGACAAAGTGATCGAAGGCCAGGAAAGCGACACGAAGACCATCATCCTCGATGGTGAGGATTTCAATTACTACTTCAACGACCACACGCTGAGCGGTACACTGACGACGGTGCGCCTCTCGACGCTCGGGGACAGCTACAACAGCGCCGATGGCTCCTTCGATCGGGATGAGAACGACCACATCATCAACGTCACCACGCCGATCGAGATCAGCGGGCTCAACATTTCCAACCCCTATGGTGTCAAGGGCGATCTGCACGATGTGATCTACGCCCTGATGGGCGGCGCCCATGATGGCGGCGGCTTCTCCAACTCGGATCCGCTCGAAGGCTTCCTGTGGGCCGAGGCGCACAATATTGTCGGCTCCACCGGAGGCGACAAATATAGCGGTACGCAGTTTGGCGATACGGTTCGCGGCAATGGCGGCAACGACGTCTTCGACGGCAAGGCAGGCACCGATACGGCGGTCTTCTCCGGCGCGAAGGCGAACTACACGCTGACGAAGAATTCGGATGGCAGCATCACGGTTCAGGACAACCGTGCCGGCAAGGATGGCAAGGACACGCTCAAGAACATCGAGATCGCGAAATTTTCCGATGGCACGATCGATCTGACGACCCTGTCCGACAAGGCGCCGACCTCGCTTGCTCTATCGAAGGCAACCGTCGCCGAAAACTCCGCCGTCGGCACGACGATCGGCACGCTCTCTGCGATTGATCCGGAAGGCAAGGCACTGACCTACAAGCTGACCGACACCGCCGGCGGCCTGTTCAAGCTGTCGGGTGCCAAGCTCCAGGTCGCCAAGGCGCTCAACTACGAGGCTCTACAGGGCGATACGATCACCGTCGAGGTGTCCGATCCGGCCGGCAATAAGACAACCAAAACCTTCACCATCGGCATCACCGACGTTCTCGAAACGATCACCGGCACATCTGCGGCCGAGACGTTGAAGGGCGGCATCGGCGCCGACAAGGTTCTGGGCGGCGACGGCAACGACGTGCTCTATGGCCTCGGTGCCAGCGATCAACTGTTCGGCGAGGCCGGCAATGACACACTGAACGGCGGAACGGGAGCCGACAAGCTGGATGGCGGAGCGGGTACGGATTCTGCGTCCTATTCGAGCGCCACGGCCGGCGTCACGGCAAGTCTCGCCAACGTTGCTATCAATACCGGCGATGCCAAGGGCGACGTCTATGTCTCCATCGAGCGGCTGACTGGCTCGACCTATGCTGACAAGCTCTACGGCAATACCGGCGCCAATATGCTCACCGGCGGCGCCGGTGATGACCTTCTGTCGGGCGATGCCGGCAATGACACGATCTATGGCGGCGTTGGTGCCGATGACCTGACGGGTGGCGCAGGCGCCGATACGTTCGTGTTCAAAACCCTTGCCGATTCCACTGTTACCGTTGCCGGGCGGGATTCGATCTTTGATTTCTCGGGCACCGGCGGCGACCGGATCAATCTGTCCGCGATCGATGCAAACTCGATGACCTCCGGGGATCAGGCCTTCACCTATCTCGGCACGGCGGCATTCACCGGCACGGCCGGCGAATTGCGATATATCAAGCAGGCCTCGGATACCTATATCTACGGCGACACTAACGGCGACAAGAAGCTCGATTTCGCCATCCACCTGGACGATGCGATCTCGCTGTCGAAGGGATATTTCGTGCTGTAAGACATGGAGGCGGCCCTATGCTGTCTCATGCTCCAGCAATGCGGCAAGTTTCTGCCCCAAACATGAAAAGGCGGCCATGAGCCGCCCTTTCTTTGCAGAGGCGAGTGCCAACGCACCTCAGCCCTTTTTGAATTCCTCGTAATACTCATCCGCCATCGCCCGCAGCGAGCGGCCGATGGCGGCGTATTCGTATTCGTTGAGATTCGCGAGCGAGGCGCGTCCGGCCGGTTGCTGCGTGCCGAACCCGCGACCGGGCAAGAGGACGATCCCGGTCTCGTCGGCGATGCGGAACAGGAGTTCGTTGGCCGAAAACTTCGTCTTGACCCATTGGGCGAAGTCGGCACCGTAGAGCTTGAGGGCGATGTCTTCCAGGTCAAGCAGGGTGTAGTAGTCGACAGAGTTCGGGTTGTCCGTCACCGGAACGCCGAGTTCACGGTAAAGCGCGGATTCGCGGTTGCGGATGACCTTTTTCAGAGTCGACTTGTAGACGTCGTTCTCGTCCATCAACGCGAACAGCGCGAACAGGACCATCTGCACCTGCTGCGGTGTCGAGAGGCCGGCGGTGTGATTGAGCGCCACCGTGCGGCTGTCGGCGACAAGCCGGTCGATGAATTTCAACGTGCTGACGTCGGGCAAGAGCGATCCATAGCGCCGGTCGAGCGCGGTCTTGGTGGCCTTGGGAAGTTCGCGCAGCTTGGCGTCGAGGATATTGTCCTGATGGGTGGCAATGACACCGAGACGCCAGCCTGTTGCGCCGAAATATTTGGAGAAGGAATAGACCAGGATCGTATTGTTCGGGCAAATCGCAAACAGCGAGCGGAAGTCATCGGCAAACGTGCCATAGACGTCGTCGGTCAGGATGATCAGGTCCGGCCGGTGGTTCTTGACGATATCGGCGATCTTTTCGAGGCTGCGATCGTCGAGCTTCACCGATGGCGGATTGCTCGGGTTGATGCAGAAGAACACCTTGATCTCGGGGTCCTTCAACTTCTCCAGCTCTTCATCCGTGTATTGCCAGCCCTGCGACGGATCGGCGTTGATGGCCACTTCCTTCAGGCCGTATTCGTCGAGTTCCGGGATTTCGATATAGGGCGTGAACACCGGCATGCCGATCGCCACTTTGTCTCCCTGGGTGACGATACCGTTCTGCTTCAGCGTGTTGAAGATGTAGGTCATCGCCGCCGTGCCGCCTTCGACGGCGAAGACGTCGACGTTTCCGGCTGACAGCGAACCGCCGATCATCTCCCTGACGATGTACTGGCGGACGATCTGCTCGCTGATCTTCAGCATGCGCGGCGGGACGGGGTAATTGCAGCCGAGAATGCCTTCGACCATTTCATGCAGGAATTGCGAGCCGGAGAGACCAAGCTGGTCCCTGACATAGCTCAATGCCCGCTGCAGGAAGGCGACACCCGCCTGATCGCGATTCTCGGTGGTGAACCGCTCGAAGCGTGCCTCGATGCCTTCGATGTTCGGCAGGCCACCGATCCATTTCTGCATGTAGGAATAGGACAATTCGGATTCGGCGGCGGCAAAAAGCCCGAGGCGGAAGAAGGCGCGGCGCGGCAATGTCGCCATGAAGTTCGGATTGCCGCGGCCGGCATTCAGCATCGTGCGGTTTTCTTTGGCCGAAGCCAGCTTGATGAGTTCATCCTTGAGCTCGAACGGGCTCAGTTTGGCAAAGCTGCTGTAATCGGTCATGGGTTCACTCCTTGATACGTCCTAGACGAATGCAACGACGAGCGGGCCAAGCAGGGTCAGAAAGACGTTGGCCAGCGCGTAGGTGATGGCGAAAGGCGTGGTCGGAACAGTGTTTCCGGCCTTGTCGAGGATTTCGCCGAAGGCGGGATTGGCGCTGCGCGATCCGGACAGCGCGCCGGCGAAGATGGCGGTGTTGTCGTAGCGCAGGAGATAGCGCCCGACGAGCATGGTGATGATGAGTGGCAGGATCGTCACGACGACGCCGATCAGGAAGATCGAAATACCGTTTTCAGCTATCGTATGCACGGCCTGCTGCCCGGATTGCAGCCCGACCACGGCGACGAAACCGGCAAGGCCGAGATCGCGAAGAAGTGTCGAGGCCGCGGTCGGCATGTTGCCGAGCGTCATGTTGCGGCTTCGGTACCAGCCGAAGGCGAGACCTGCGAGCAGCGCGCCGCCGCCGCTGCCGAGCGTCAGCGGAATGGAGCCGATGCGCAGCACCAGGAGGCCGACAAGCAGGCCGACAACTATGCCAAGCCCGTGGAAGACGAAATCGGTCTTGTCGCTGACAATGATCGTTGTGCCGACGCTTTTGGCGATGCGCTGCAGATCTTCCTGCGTACCGTGCAGGCTGACGACATCGCCCGCCTCAATGCGCGTGTCCGCATTGAGCGTCAACGGATTGCCGCCGCGCTTGACCTGCAGCACGAAAACGCCGTGTCGCAGTTCCTTGGTTGCCTCGACGATTTCAGCCACCGTATGGCCGACAAACTCCCTGTTGCCGATGACGACATCCCGGGTGACCACGACCATGTCCATGCCGTCGGACGATTGTGTTTCGGGTCCGATGGTGCTTTCCATGCCGACCACGCCGGCGCGGCGTCCCACGACAAGCACGATGTCATCGGCCTGCAGCTTCAGGCCCGGTTCAACACCGATGATGCTTCCACCGCGCTTGACGCGCTCGATGGCGATGGCAGCACCGGTCACGCCCGCCTCGATTTCGCCAATCGTGCGACCGGCGGCTTTGCTGACCTGGAACAGGCGGCCGACGAGATCCGGCAGGGCGGGGGTCTCGCCGGGACCGTAGACCTTGGCGCCAGCCAGCAGTTCGGCCTCGGCCTTGACGGCGTCGTCGCGGATGCTTCGTCCCATGAACCAGGGCAGGATGTTGACGCAGACAATGATCGCGCCGAACGAGCCGAAAATATAGGTGACGGCATAACCGATCGCGACGTTTGCCTGCAGGCGCTGAGCCTCGTCGGCGGCAAGACCGAGCTTGCCGATCGCCGAGCTTGCGGTGCCGATGATGGCCGATTGAGTGAGGCCACCGGCGGCGATGCCGGCAGCCAGCCCTTTGTCGAGACCGAACATCTTGGCCAGGACGACAACCGTCAGTAGCCCGCTGATGGCGAGCACGGCGGCCATGATGATCTCGCGGATCGACTTGCGCCCGAGCGACCGGAAGAACTGCGGGCCGCTTTCGAAACCGACGGCATAGATGAACAGCGCAAACAGCACGGCCTTGATGCCGTTGTCGATGGTAATGCCGATCTGGCTGAGCACGACTGCAACCAGAAGGGAGCCTGCGACACCGCCAAGCTGGAACTTTCCGAACTGGAACTTGCCGATCCAGTAACCGCCGGCCAGTGACAGAAACAGAGCAATTTCAGGGGATTGATGAAAAATGGATTCCAGATAGGCCATCGATTTCTCCGCATCAACGTCGCTTTGCTCGGTGCAACTCAAACAAATGGAAGGTTGCGCCTTGGTCAAGAAGAAACTTCTGCGGGAGGATTAACGATGGCTGGATTTTGTGCAGATTTGAGACTCTTTGCGGGAAAACTGTGCAGACGTACGAAAAGGCGTGTGGGCCATGAGGCTTGGCGTCCAGACCAAACGAAAACGCCCGGCATTTTCGCCGGGCGTCGCTCTACAGGATATGAGGGAGGATCTACATAAGCCTGCGGAAGGTGTTCGATCAGATCGTCATTTGCCTGCGTCGAGCCTGTCGATCGCCTGGACGTTACCGGCAGACGAACCGTTCGGATCGAATTCGGATTCCAGCCATTTATCGACAATGGCCTTTGCCAGTTCCGGCCCGATGACGCGGGCGCCCATGGTGATGATCTGGGCGTTGTTGGACTTGGCAGCCCGTTCGGCCGAGTAGGTATCGTGGGTCAGCGCCGCCCGGATGCCGGGCACCTTGTTGGCGGAGATGGAGACGCCGATGCCGGTGCCGCAGATCAGGATACCACGGTCGTTCTCACCACTGACGATGGTTTCGGCCAATCCTTTGGATAGGTCGGCATAAAAACCGGACTGGCTGAGATTGCTGACTTCCAGGCCGCTCTTGGTGGCGAGATGGGCTTCGACGATGTCGAGAAGTGGCTTGCCGGCGCTGTCAGCGCCGATCGCGATTTTCATGTTTTTTTCCTTCCGTTGACGGTGTTTTTCAGAGCGCCGAGGCGACGCGTTTCAGGATGTCGAGATAACCGGCGACATCCCAGGCGGCGCGGCCGATGAACAAGCCGTCGATATGCGGCTTGGTGATCAGTTCCTCGCAATTGCCGGGATTGACGCTGCCGCCGTAGAGAACCGGCACGGCGACGCCGAGGCTTGCCTTCGCCCATTGCGCGATCAGCGCGTGGCGCTCGTCGGCATAGCCGGCGGAGGCGGGGATGCCGTTGACGCCGATTGCCCAGACGGGTTCGTAGGCAAGCAGGATCGGCTTCGTCCTGTCGTTCCCCTCAAGCAGCGAGAGCGCCCCTTCTACCTGTCGGTGCAGCACCGCGTCGGCTTGACCTGCTTCCCGTTCGGCCAGCGTTTCGCCGATGCAGATCAGCGGGATGAGGCCATGCCGAACGGCAGCAGCCGTCTTCAAGCCGACCGTGCGGTCCGTCTCGCCAAAATGCTCGCGCCGCTCGCTATGACCGAGTTCGACGATATCCAGATTGCAATCCCTGAGCATCAGCGGCGAGATTTCGCCCGTCCATGCGCCGGCATCGTCCCAATGCATGTTCTGTGCGCCGACCTTGACGCTCGTTGCGGCAAGCCGTTCCTTCACCTGGCGCGTGGCTGTGAACGGCGGAATGACAAAGCGCTGAACGCGCGCATCCCGCACCGCATCGGCCTCGGCCAGTCCGTCGGCAAAGGCCATGGCCTCGGCGAGCGTCTTGTTCATCTTCCAGCTGGTTCCAACCCAGACGGATGCCTTTGTCATGGTGTTTCCTCTGCGGTTTTCCCGCCAATTTTTTGAAGTTTGATACCGGCCTCCTGCAGGTCCTTTTCGTAGGAAAACTCGATTTCCGCGCCGGTCAGAACCATGTCGAATGCGTCGAGCCCCGTCAGGAAATGGAGCGCGGATTTGCCGAACTTGCCGTGATCGACGAGTAGAACGGCGCGCGCCGCCGACTTCATCATCTGCCGCTTGGTCTGGACGACTTCCTGATCCTGATGAAAGGCGGACGCGCCGTGGATGGCCGAACTTGACAGGAAGGCCATGTCCGCCCTGAGCGAGCGCAGGGCTTCTTCGGTGGTGATGCCGAAAAAGCCGTTGAATTTCTTCGAGTATTGACCGCCAAGCGAGATAACGTCGATACCGGCAACTGCTGCAAGTTTATTAATGACGCCGAGATTGTTGGTGATCACCGTCAAGGGCCGGATCTCCTTGAGATAGTCTGCCAGCCCGCCGGCGGTCGAACCATCGTCGATGATGATGATCTGGCCGGGCTCGATCAGTGTCGCGGCATGCTGCGCCAGCCGCCGCTTTTCCTCCGCTGCGATCTTCTCGCGATAGCGGAAATCGCTCTCGAATTGCGGGCTGGACTGGATCGACGCGCCGCCATGGACCTTGCGAAGCAGGCCTGCCTGCTCGAGATCGTCGAGGTCGCGGTGCACGGTCATCTTACTGACGGCAAACCGGCTGGACAGGTCTTCGACCGACGCCGAGCCAGTTTCCATCAGGATATCCATGATCGCCTGGCGCCGGTCTTCGGGCTTCATCGTATCACTTTCGCGTGGTCTTGCTTGTATCTAAAATAACTCAAAGTTTGCAATTTACAACCTAAATCATGGTATTTTGTGATTTTTGTATGTGATAATGTGATATCGATGTTTGATCCTCCCGCCGCGGTCCGCGTATTGTTGGATTTCTAGTGATTTGCTTTGTTGCATCAGCCTGTTGCGGCGGGGCCGAATGCCGTGTCATGACTGTGGAGTGAACCACACATGTGCAGGCAGTGCCGACGCGGGAGAGATTTTTCATGACCAAGACGGATATCGCCCGCCGGGTCTACGACAATGCCTGGAAGCTCGATCCGGTCGTGCGCAGCCTGCTCGATACGGATTTCTACAAGCTTCTGATGCTGCAGATGATCTGGCGCCTCTATCCCGAGGTGGATGCAACCTTCTCGCTGATCAACCGCACCAAGACGGTGCTGCTGACTGAGGAGATTGACGAGCAGGAACTGCGCGAACAACTCGACTACGTGCGCGGTTTGCGTTTCACCAAGAAGGAAATGATCTGGCTCGCGGGCAACACCTTCTATGGCCGCAAGCAGATTTTCGCGCCCGATTTCCTCGCCTGGCTCGCGGATTTTCAGCTGCCGGACTACGAGCTTTCCCGTAAGCATGGCCAGTACGAGCTGACCTTCCCCGGCAAATGGACCCACACCAGCATGTGGGAAATCCCGGCGTTGGCGATCATCAACGAATTGCGGTCGCGCACCGCCATGAAGGACATGGGGCCTTTTGCCCTCGACGTCCTCTATGCCCGCGCGAAAGCCAAGATGTGGTCGAAGGTCGAGCAGCTTCGGGCCTATCCGGACCTGCGTATCTCCGATTTCGGCACGCGCCGCCGCCATAGTTTCCTGTGGCAGCGCTGGTGCGTCGAAGCGCTGAAGGAAGGCATCGGCAAGTCGTTCTCCGGCACCAGCAACGTGCTTCTCGCCATGGATACCGATCTGGAGGCACTCGGCACGAACGCGCATGAACTGCCGATGGTCGCCGCTGCCCTGGCGCGCGACGACAAGGAACTGGGGGAGGCGCCCTACAAGGTTCTGCAGGATTGGAACCAGCTCTATGGCGGCAACCTGTTGATCGTACTCCCCGATGCTTTCGGTACGGCGGCTTTCCTGCGCAATGCGCCTGACTGGGTTGCCGACTGGACGGGCTTTCGCCCTGACAGCGCGCCGCCGATCGAAGGCGGGGAGAAGATCCTTGCCTGGTGGAAGAAAATGGGTCGCGATCCGAAGGAAAAATTGCTGATCTTTTCCGATGGCCTGGATGTCGAGACCATCGTCCAGACCTATCGCCATTTTCAGGGCCGGGTGCGGATGAGCTTCGGTTGGGGCACCAACCTCACCAATGATTTCGCCGGCTGCGCGCCGATGGAAATCAGCGGGCTCAATCCGATCTCGATCGTCTGCAAGGTTATCGATGCCAACGGCCGTCCAGCCGTGAAACTCTCGGACAATCCACGCAAGGCAACCGGTGAACCGTCCGAGGTCGAGCGCTATCTGAAGTTCTTCGGAACCGAGGATTTTACCGAACAGGCGGTCAAGGTCTGATTGTAATCGGGCTTTTGCCAGCAATCTGGGCATAAGCCCGAAAACTTACCATAATTTAATCGTTTGAAGCTAATATAGCTGGTGAAATTGAGCGCGCTGCCGGGATGAAGCCGGCCGATCGATCCCGCCAGTCATGAGGCCTGCTCCGGGTTGTCCCTTCACCGTCTGCGACGGGAAGGATGTACCGATTATGGAGCCCGTGCATGTCCCGACCCTCTATCAGAATGTCGCTTGTTGCCATCTTCTCGGCAATCGCCCTCATCGTCACTGGTTTTGCCTGGATTTCCCTCGACTCGCTGTCGCGCATCCAGGAAACGACACGCCGCATCACCGCGGAATCCCTGCCAAGCATGCTCGCGGCAAAGGATGTCAAGGCGAAGATGCTGGAGATGAAGATCGGCTATCTCGCGCACATTACCGCAGCCTCTCCGAAAGCGACGACGGCGGCGGAAGAGGCAATCAAGAAGTCGCAGGACGAGATCAAGACGGTAACGGCAAGCTATGCGGCACTTGCCGGTTCCGACAAGGAACGCGAAATCCTCAGACGGACGACAGATGGGATCGAGGCTTACATCAAGGCCGGCGAGGGCATGATGAACCTGTCCAAGATGGGCATGTATGACGGCGCCGCCAAGGCGCTGGCTGACATGAACACGATCTCCGACCCCGCTCTCCAGGCGATCGACGAACTGGTTGCGTTGAATTTCGAGGATGTCGGCAAGGCCGTTCAGCTGACCGCGGATACCCACAGGTCGGCGACCACCTTCGTCTACGCGATCATCGGCGCAGTCGCGGCCCTGATTGCGATATCGACCTTCTTCGCCCTGCGCGGCATAGCAAGACCCATTGGCATCATCACCCGGTCGATGATCAATCTGGCGGAAGGTGATACCAACAAGACCATCCCCTATGCCGACCGTGCCGATGAGATCGGCTCCATGGCCGGCGCCGTTGAAGTGTTCCGCCAGGCGGCGATTTCCAACCGGCGCCTCGAGCTTGAGGCCGAGGAAAACCGGCGGCAGGCCGAGGCTGACCGCGAACGCCTGACGGCGGAAGCCGAAGCCGCCGCGCAAGGCCGCCTGCAACAGGCAACATCCGGGCTCGCATCCGGCCTGAAGCGGCTTGCCGCCGGCGATCTGTCGTTTCAGTTGAACGAACCCTTCGCGCCGGATTTCGAGGCTTTGCGCCACGACCTGAATGCCGCCGTCAACCAGTTGCAGGAGACATTGACTTCGGTGGCGCACGCTGCCGATCTGATCGACAACGGGTCGCGTGAAGTCAGCCACAGTGCCGACGACCTGGCGCGCCGGACCGAGCAGCAGGCTGCCTCTCTGGAAGAGACCGCCGCAGCGCTCGATCAGATCACGGTGAATGTCACCAGTTCGTCACGGCGAACTGAAGAGGCGCGCGGTATCGCGGCCAAGGCAAATGCCAGCGCATCGCAGTCCGGTGTCGTCGTCGCCAATGCGGTCAACGCCATGGGTCGTATCGAGCAATCGTCGAACCAGATTTCCAACATTATCGGCGTCATCGACGAAATCGCCTTCCAGACCAATCTTCTGGCGCTGAACGCCGGTGTCGAGGCGGCGCGCGCAGGGGACGCCGGCAGGGGCTTTGCCGTTGTCGCCCAGGAAGTGCGCGAACTGGCGCAGCGCTCGGCCAAGGCCGCCAAGGAAATCAAGGAGCTGATCCGCAACTCAACCGCGGAAGTTGAAAACGGTGTCAAGCTGGTAAGCGAAACCGGCGAAGCGCTGAAGACTATCGAGACTTACGTCGTGACGATCAATCATCACATGGACGCGATCGCCACGTCGGCGCGCGAACAGTCGACGGGGCTTGCCGAAGTCAACACCGCCGTCAATCAGATGGACCAGGTCACCCAGCAGAACGCGGCGATGGTGGAAGAGACCAACGCCGCGGGAGCGACGTTGGCCAATGAGAGCGTCAATCTGCGCGCCTTGATTTCGCGTTTCACGCTGCAGGCCGGTGATCGTCGCGAAGCCTATGGGCGCCGCGCGGCATAACTTTCGCGGAACTCCGGGCCAAAAATAAAAACCCAGCCGGTGGAGGCGTCCGGCTGGGTTTGTTTGCGCAATCTTGTTAGGGATGCGCCGGGAGAACTGGTCGTGTTACGCGCTCAGGCGCAGGCAGTCGGAGCGCGAGGCGAGGGGATGGACCATGGACAGCAGGCGGCGCTTGGGTGCCGCGAGCAGGTTGGCCGTATGATTTTTGGCGCTCACCGTACCTGGCTGCATCTGGCGAAGCGCGCTGGCAGCGGAGTAGAGAAGCGTTTTCATTTCATTGGTCGTGACGCCATCCGCACGCATAACGGCACGGATCACCGGGTCCGTCAGAACCTCATGGATGGTCAGATCGCTGTTTGCCTGGTGCATTGGGGTATTCCTTCGGGTTCATCGTCTTTTCCGGTGGGCGGATCCCGGCCGGTGTCTTAAACTTGACATCGTTTTCTTGCGGTGTTACCAGTAAGTAACATTCGAATAGTTACCGACCGGTCACACCTATGTCAAGAAGCCTCGTCAATAAAAATTCGAAATCCGTATCAGGCCCGAAACCGGCAGATGTAAGGCTGGAAAAGGGTGACTGTGTGCAGGCGCGTCAGGCGCCGCGGGATCGTATCGTTTCAATGGCTTGTGAGTTGTTTCGGCAACACGGGATCCGCGGCATTGGCGTCGACGCCATTGCCGAGGCCGCCGAGACCAACAAGATGACGCTCTACCGTCATTTCGGCTCCAAAGACGACCTCGTCTGCGAGACTTTGCGCTACACGTCGGAGAAGGCGGCGGCCTTCTGGGACCAACTCGAAGCCTCCCATCCGAACGATCCGATGGCCCAGCTCCAGGGCTGGGTGAAAGCCAGGGCACAGTGTCTTGCCGACAATAAATATGGCTGCGACCTCGCCAATGCGGCCGTCGAACTCAAGGAGCAGGGCCATCCGGCCCATGTGGTGATCGAAAACTTCAAGCTTGCCCAGCGCCGCCGCCTCGAAAAGCTCTGTCGCGATGCCGGGGTGAGCGAACCGGAACTGTTGTCCGACACGCTTTCGATGCTGATGGAAGGCGCCCAGGTGAGCAAGCTTGCAACAGGCAGCGAAGGTCCCTCGATGCGGTTCATGCGGGCCTGTGAAGCAGCGATTGCTTCTTTCCACCAACCCGCAACAGCTCTCGAAACCGCTTCTCAGATACCGGCTTGAATATTGCCGCTCGCATAGGCTGAGCGTTCCGCGTCATCGACCGTCTCGATGGAACAAACGCGCCTCCCGTCCATTTATTCGTTGATTGAAAAGCGCTGCGCCGCAGCTGCCTGTCAACGAGAAGGACGGCATGTCCCCTTTAAAGGATGTCATCTTAGAACCCGATCCTGAAGACTGGTGGTCGGCGCATCGCGGTGCCTCGCCGATCGTCGGCACGGCTATCCATAACGGGCATCATATTCGTGGTGATCTGCAAGATTTGCTTGGGCTCAGCACCGAGCAACGGCTGCGCGAAGAAGATCCCTTCACCGAATTCTTCATTCGCGATCTGCCAAACCGCATCGTCTTTCACCGCTCCCGTTTCGAGATCGACCTCAATCGCGCACCCGACGGCGCGATTTATCTGAAGCCCGAGCAGGCCTGGGGGCTGAAGGTCTGGAAGGACCAGCTGCCCGAAGCGGCGATCGCAACGTCCTTGCATGTGCATGATGCCTACTACGCCATGCTGGACACTTACCTTCGTGGCCTTGAGCAGCAATACGGCGCCTTCATCCTCCTCGACATCCATAGCTACAATCACCGCCGCGACGGAGCCGATGGTCCCGAAATGCCGTTCGAAACGGCACCGCAGATCAATATCGGCACCTCCTCAATGGACCGCCAACGCTGGGCGCCGATACTCGATACCCTGATGGAGCAGTTGCGCAGCTTTGAATTTCGCGGCCGGCGCATGGATGTTCGCGAAAACATCGCGTTTCAGGGCAAGGGCGAGCAGACGCGCTTTGTTCATGAGCGATTTCCACGGACAGGCTGTGCCATCGCCATCGAGTTCAAGAAATTCTTCATGGACGAGTGGACGGGTGAGCCGGACATCGAGGCGCTGAAGGCGATGCGGGAAATGATCCGCCTGTCGCTGCCGGTTCTTGTTGAAACCCTGCGGGTGTCGACATGACCAGCACGCACCGCAGGCACCGTGATGCCACGGCCAGCCATCCCCCGGAGTGGCTGGAAGAAATCCTCGATTGCATCCGCACGGACAAGTCCGTGCGGAAGGATTTCGACGATGGCGGCCGTCTTCATATCGATCGGCCGCTGCCGTTCCTCTCGATTTTTCTCATCAAGGGACGAGAAGACCTCGCGGCTCGTGATGTCGTCGCGGCCAACGCCTCCTATCTGATCGCCAATCATGTCGACGAAGCTCTGCCGATCATCACGGCGGTCGGCGGCGTTCTCAGAGAGCGGTTCGGGGCCTTCATGCTGCTGGATGTCGATGAACTGGAACATGACACGCTACTCAGCGACGACGCACCCTATCTGCCGCCATTTGAAATCAGGATTGCCGCGACCAGCGAGCCCGCCACCGAGGAAGCGGAGGCAGCATTGGCGGAGGGGGTCGATGTAAGGCAAGTCAAGTTCCGCACCCCGCATGTGGAACGGTTCGCGTTGCAAACCGATCTGCAGGCGGCGACGCTGGCCGACCAGACCGGTTTCCCGATCGTGGCGATCCGGTTTGCGCCGATCTACAGGCAGCCGGAATCGGGAAACATCTATCCCGACCTGCGCGAACGGCTGGTCGCCAATATATTCGATGCCGGCCTGAAGGCTTTCGCTACTTTCGTGGCGGCGACGCAAAGCCTGAAGATCACCACGCACCGGGCCCTTGGCCGCAAGGCCTTTGTCGATGCGGTCAGCCGCGCCGACCGCAGCATTGACGAGGTTGCTGCGAGTTTCGATTTTCTTCTGGCGGTAACGCCGATCAACGCCGATGCCGCCTGGCAGGAGTTCAAGGCGGGCCGGTTCAAACGCACGCCGCAATTTCTCTATCGGTCGCTGTCGGTGAAGGTGGAGGCGGAAAAGCGCAAACTCTTCTCCGTCGCCTTCGACCGGTTCGAGGATCCGCTTCTCTACCATCTCTATCGCGAGAAGCAGCAGGAACTCGATTTGCAACTGTCGCTGATCTCGGCCCGCGAGACCAGACGTTTCGTCGAATACAGCCGCGCGCTCTATGGCCCCGTGGAGACATCGCTGCACCGCAGCGCCGTAGAAATCCTCGTTCAAACAGAGAAAGCCGCCCATGATGGCGATGACGGCGAGACCGACACCGAGATCGCCGATTGCTACGATGTCGAAATTGCCGCCCGTGCGATGATCGCCAACTATCAGCGGCAGTATGAAGGGTTCACGGCTGAGATCGAATTGCGCGACGACCTGCCGCCCGGCCTTCTGGTGTCAGACGGCCGCCTGCTTATTTCCCGTGCGACCCGTGTGGCGAGAAGCCGCGTCCATGCACTTTTGAGCCATGAGATCGGGGTGCACTTACTCACTTATTTCAATGGCTCGGCGCAAGGCCTGCGCCTCTTCCGCTCCGGCCTTGCCGGCTACGAGGGCATGCAGGAGGGTCTGGCGGTATTCTCCGAATATATGGCCGGCGGTATGACGGTAGCAAGGCTTCGCCTTGTCGCGGCCCGTGTCGTCGCCTGCGCGGGGATGCTCGAAGGGCGGCCGTTTGCCGAGACCTACAGCATGCTCGTCGGCGAATACGGGTTCAGTCCGGCTGCGGCCTTCAATCTGACCTTGAGGCTTTATCGCGGCGGCGGTCTCGCCAAGGACGCCATTTATCTGCGTGGCTTGCTGGAATTACTCGACCATTTGAAATCGGGTGGTGCACTCGATCCGTTCTGGATGGGCAAGATTTCTGCGTCGCATTTCCGGGTGATGCAGGAACTCAGCCTGCGCGGTCTGCTGAAAGCACCTGTCATCCGGCCCGCTTTCCTCACCCATCCGCAAGCACAAGCCCGCCTGGACAAGGCGCGGGCAGGACTGAACCCCCTCGATATGATCGCCAGTTAGGAGTCATCATGCGTGTCGCATTCTTCGTCAATTCCATCGAGAGCGAGGAACCCAGTTTCACCACGACATCCCTGGCGATGGCCGCGCTGGTGCGTGGTCATGACGTTTGCTACGTCGCGCCCGGTGATTTCGTGCTGCGGCCGGACGATAGCCTGATGGTGCGGGCAACGGCGGTTCCCGTCGCGAAGTACAAGGATCCCCAGGCCTTCCATGGTGCCTTCCAGAACAAGGAGGCCCAAATCCGGACCATCGATGTTCGCGAGGTTGACGTTATCTTCCTGCGCAACGACCCCTCGCTTGATTCCGAGGAGCGGCCGTGGGCCGCTCATATTGGCGCGATGTTCGGGCGTCTTGCCAGCGAGCGGGGCGCGATCGTCGTCAACGATCCTTCCGGCTTGGCGCTGGCGCAGAACAAGCTCTATTTCCAGGACTTTCCAAAGGCTGTTCGCCCGGAAACGCTGATCTCCAAGAGCATCGAGGAAATCCGCGCCTTCATCGGCGATCACCGCAAGGGCGTCATCATCAAGCCGTTGCAAGGTTCGGGCGGCAAGAACGTGTTCAAGATCGCCACGCCCGACGATGCCAATCTCAACCAGATTTTCGAAGCAGTCAGCGGCGAGGGCTACCTGATCGCGCAGGCTTACCTGCCGGAGGCAAAGGCAGGTGACATCCGCTTCTTCATGATGAACGGCAAGCCGCTCGTCCGAGACGGGGTCTATGCGGCCTTCCGCCGTGTTCCGGCCAAGGGCGACCTCCGCTCGAACATGCACGCCGCCGGCACGGCGGAGGCGGCAAAGATCACCGACGGCATCCTGGCCGTCGCCGAGATGGTCCGTCCGAAACTGATCGAGGACGGCATGTTCCTGGTTGGCCTCGATATCGTTGGCGACAAGATTTTGGAAATCAACGTCTTCACGCCCGGCGGCCTTCCAGATATTGCCGGCATGCACAAGATCGATTTCTCCGAGGAAATCATCGAAGCCCTGGAAAACAAGATCGTCATCCGCAAAGCCTATGCCGGTTCCATGTCCAACCGGGCTCTGGCAACGCTTTAGGCTGTTTTTGTGGTCCATTCATGCTATCGCGTGCGCCTAGACGATTGGAAGCGCCCGTGATCCCCTGGACCCATATTGACACAGCGATAATGCCGGATGGCGGCGGTGAACTGCGCCTCAAGCAACGCGGCAGCGAATTTTCCATCATGCTTGGTACGATCGAACTGATGAACAGTCGGCTGAGCGGTTCGGAAGAAGCGCTCGCCCGGCTTTCCTGTGAGAGAATTCGCAAGCATGCTCGGCCGCATATGCTGATCGGCGGCCTCGGCATGGGCTTTACGCTGAGGGCGGCACTGGCCGAACTTCCTTCTGACGCCCGCGTGACGGTCGGTGAACTGGTGCCTGCCGTTGTTGCCTGGGCCCGGGGTCCGATGGCGGAGGTGTTCGCAGGCTGCCTCGATGATGGCAGGGTGACCATCCGGGAAGGCGATGTCGGCCGGTTCATCCAGTCGGGGACCGCCGAATATGACGCGATCCTTCTTGATGTCGACAATGGGCCGGAAGGGCTCACCCGCAAGGCAAACGACAATCTTTACAGCGTGTCCGGTCTTTACGCGGCACGCAAGGCGCTGCGTCCGAACGGTGTTCTCTCCGTCTGGTCGTCGGCGCCGGATGCAGGCTTCACCCGTCGGTTGCGCGACGCGGGCTTTGCTGTCGAAGAACTGTCGGTTCGCGCCAGCACCAAGGGCCGCGGCGCGCGTCACGTCATCTGGATGGCGACCAAAACGGCACGTTAGTCGGCTTTCTGTGGCTACAGCCCTTCGCGCTCCAGCAGGATACGAACCTCGTCAAAGCGGCGCTTGTTTTCCTGGTTCTTCTCATCTGCCGAATAGCAGGTGCTTGCCAGACAAAAGCGCTTCAACCCGAACGGTGCCTTGGCGCTGTCGAACTGGCACTCGAACGTATCGACCATGTCCTTCTTCTCGACGCCATCGCGGGTGGAATAGGTCATGCGAGCGCCCGGCGGCTTGAGTTCGGGGAAGGACTGGACGACGCCGGTGTGCAGGTTGTCAGTCATCAGCAGATGTTTTGCCACCTTCACGCACAGGTCTTCGACCTTCATCGACTGCGCGGCGGCCGGAGTTGCGGTCAGCACCAGCGCAAGTATGATTTTCTTCATGACGGACCCCCGAAATGCCAGCCTCCAAAGCCAGTGCGAGGGACATAACGGCGCTGGTCGTCTTTGGTTCCATAGAAGACGGTGCAAAACCGGGCGCCGTGGTTGCGTATCTCTTCGCCTGCTCGTGAATTGAGCGTAGGATCACGTGCGAACTGGTTTTGAAGCGTCCTTTTCGCAGTCTTGGGAACGCGTAATTCTGTCGTAAAATTCCCGGTCTCGCAGCCCGAAGATTGCACGCAGATAAAATCGTCGTGCGGACCTTTTCAGGCGGAACCAAGCGCTCTCGTCGCAGTTTTCTTTGGCCACGTTGCAAAGGGAGAAGCAGATGACGGATATCAGCGACGACGACATCAGGATACGGGCCTACGCTCTGTGGGAGGCGGACGGATGCCCGGAGGGCAGCCATGAGGCGCATTGGCAGCAGGCGTTGAAGGAACTGACAGAGGAAGCGGAGGCCAATGCCGCTCCACAGAAGGCCGCGAAAACCTCGAAGCTTTCCGTCGTCAAGAATGATGCGGAGGTTGAACCAGCCACCAAGAAACGCAACAAGATCGCCTGATATAACCCAATCGGTGACGGTTCAGTAAACCGTCACCGACGGGCGCTGTGGTCTTTCTTTCCGGGATTTTCTGGCCGTGGCAGCGGGCGGTTGGTTTGTTGTCGATTTTGCACTGCAAAATTTTTTGCCTCTGACGCGCTTTTCTGCGGACATCCACTTCACTTTGCAACATCATGGCATTTGACAGCGCGCTTCGGGCAACTGTGCGGCGTTGCTAACCGTTGGTACAAGGAAAGTGGCCTGCGTGAAAATACTTTCGGTGACGTCGGAAATCTTTCCATTGATCAAGACCGGCGGTCTCGCCGATGTGACAGGCTCGTTGCCGAAAGCCCTTGAAGGCTACAGCTGCTACACACGCACGCTCGTTCCGGGATATCCCCAGCTGTTCACAAGGCTTCCAGACGCCCGGCAGGTCCATTTTTTTCCCGATCTGTTCGGTGCCCCGGCCTCTCTGCTGGAAACCCGATACGAGCAACTGGATCTCCTCATCCTTGACGCCCCCGCCCTCTACAATCGTCCCGGCGGCCCGTATCTGGATGAATCGGGCCGCGATCATCCCGACAACTGGAAACGCTTCGCTGTGTTGTCCTATGTGGCATCGGCCATTGCCGGCGGATTGCTTGCCGATTGGTCGCCCGACGTGGTTCATACCCATGACTGGCAGACCGCGCTCACCTCCGTCTACATGAAGTATTCGAGCAACGCGAAGACCGTGCCAAGCGTGCTGACGATCCACAATCTGGCATTCCAGGGACAGTTTCCGACCTCCGTCGTCAACCAGATCGGCCTGCCGCCGGAAACCATCTCGCTCGACTGCCTCGAATATTACGGCGACGTCAGCTACCTGAAGGGGGGCATCCGCACCGCCAGCGCCATCACCACCGTCAGCCCCACCTATGCGCGCGAAGTGATCGCGCCGGAACTCGGCATGGGCATGGCGGGGGCGCTCAGTTCGCGGCCGCGGGCACTGACGGGCATCGTCAACGGCATTGACATGGATATCTGGAATCCTGCCACGGACGCCTATCTTCCGGTCAATTACGACCACAAGAGAATCCGGTTGAGGGCGCAGAACAGGGCCAGATTGCTGGAAAATTTCCGTTTGGACGATGGCCCGGGGCCGGTCTTTGCGGCTGTGACCCGGCTGACCTGGCAGAAGGGCGGCGACATGCTGGCCGAAGTGGCAGAGGAAATTTCAGCACTCGGCGGCAGGCTGATCGTGCTCGGCAAGGGTGAGGAGCATATCGAGACAGCGCTTCTGGCCGCCGCCGGACGGCATCCCGATCGCATCGGTGTCCGGATCGGCTATGACGAGGCGACCGCCCACCTCATTCATGGGGGCTGCGACGTCATCATTCAGCCGTCGCGCTTCGAGCCCTGCGGCCTTACTCAGCTTTATGCCCTGCGGTATGGCGCGGTGCCGGTTGTCTCGCGTACCGGCGGCCTGTCGGAAACGATCATCGATGCCAATGACGCGGCAATCTCGGCCCGGGTGGCGACCGGCTTCCAGTTCCATCCGGCAACGGCCGAGAACCTGCGCTTTTCCATCCACCGCGCCTTTGCCGCCTACCGCGAACCGAAGAAGTGGGCGCGACTGCAAAACCAGGGCATGAAGGCCAATTTTTCCTGGGAGCGAAGTGCTGAACAATACGCAGCGCTCTATGCCCAGCTCATTCCCGATCGCCGGGCCGTGCCGATTGTGCGGGCAAAGGCAGCGGAGTAGCAGCGCTCCCACCTTTCGTGGCACGCAGGCAGGTGACAAAGTGCACGGGCAGTGCTCTAACTCTCTGAATTGCACGAAAGTGCATTCGGGGCGATATGGGTTGGGGGGTCGGCGCGTGAAAAAGGCTTGTGATATCCGTCTGTTGGTGTTGCGGTTGTGGCTTGTGGCGGCAGTGGCATTCATCGCTGCGGCCCATACCGTCCAGCCTGTCCTGGCGCAGACGACCAGCCCGGCCGCATCGGCGGAAAAGGTCGATCAACTCATCAAGCTGCTTGACGATCCGGAGATCAGGGCGCTGCTCAACAAGCAGACGGCTGCACCGGCCGCCGAAACCCCTGCCGACATGTCGGCGACCGAATTCAGCGCCTGGGGGAACAGGATCCGCGAGCACCTGCGCGAGGTCGGGCAGGCCATTCCGCAGGTTTCTTCCGAATTCATGCGCGCCGGCGGCACCATCGCGGCTGACATCAACGGCCACGGCCCGCTGGGTGTGTTCCTGCTTTTCCTGACGCTGGTCGCGCTCGGGCTTGGCGCCGAATGGCTGTTTCATCGCATTGCCAGCCGCAGCCGCGTGCATGCGGCGCTGGCACGAACGGACGGGACAAGCGAAAACCCTTTACACAGCGCTGGTCGCCACCTGTTTGCCTTGCTGGCGCCACTGGTCGCTTTCAGCTTGGCGAGCCTTGGCCTGTTCATGGCGATGACATGGCCGCCGCTTCTGGATGCCATCATGCTGCCCTTGCTATTGGGTGTCATCGCCTGCCGGTTCGTGATCCGGATCGCCAAGGTGTTGCTGGTCGGACCGCCCGGAGCCAAAGATCCCGACACCGCCCAAGGCCTGGTTCCGACTGACCGTGCCTCCGGCGTCTTCTGGTACAAGCGCATCTTCTGGTTCGCCTGCATCCTGTTTGCCGGCTGGGCCATGGCTGGTGTGATGGAAGCGCTTCATATCACGCCGGGGGTCAGGGGCGTAGTCGTCTATGCGCTCGGCCTCGGCCTGCTGCTGGTCGCCATCGAGACCGTCTGGAACCGGCCGGCGGCCATCGCCCGACCTCACGGCCGCGGCGCCATGGAATGGGCGCTGACTTTTTATCTTTGCCTGTTGTGGGTGCTCTGGGTGGCAGGCGTCATCATCATTCTGTGGCTGGGCATCTACGCGCTTATCCTGCCGGGTCTGCTGAAGGCAACCACTGCCATGGCGAAGAATGCCTTCGCAGGCAATCCCGACATTCCCGGAAGCGGTAATCCGGTCGTTGAGGTGCTGGTGGAACGTAGCGCACGTGCTCTCATCATCACGCTCGCTGTTCTCTGGCTCGGCTTCATCGTCAGCAGGCGGTCGTCGATGTTCACCGGTGAGGCGATGACCGATCGCCTCATCCAGGGCGTTTTGGCGGGAGCGGTCATCCTGCTTGTAGCCGACATTCTGTGGCAGATCGCCAAGGCGGTGATCAATCGCTCACTGGAGCGGGCGCGGGTTTCCGTTGCCGAGGACTCTGCCCATGCCGCACGAAACGGGCGACTGTTGACGCTGCTACCGCTCCTGCGGACGACGCTGGCAGTCGTCATTGCGGTGATCGCGGTGTTGATGGTTCTCTCCGGCCTTGGGGTTCAGATCGGGCCGTTGATCGCCGGTGCCGGCATTTTCGGCGTGGCGATCGGCTTCGGTTCGCAAACCCTCGTCAAGGATGTCATCAGCGGTGTCTTCTACATGATGGATGATGCCTTCCGCGTTGGGGAATATATCCAGAGCGGCAGCTACAAGGGCACCGTGGAATCCTTCAGCATCCGCTCGGTCCGGCTGCGGCACCATCGCGGACCGGTCTTTACCGTGCCGTTCGGCACTCTTGGCGCTGTCCAGAACATGAGCCGCGACTGGGTGATCGACAAGTTCACGATCTCGGTCGGCTACGACACCGACATCAACAAGGTCCGCAAGATGGTCAAGGGCGTGGGTGCTGCGCTGCTTGAGGACGAGGAGTTCGGACCCTTCATCATCGAAACCGTCAAGATGAAGGGCGTCGAACAGTTCGGCGACTACGGCATCAGCCTGAGTTTCGCGATGATGACCAAGCCCGGCTACCAGACAATGATCCGCCGGAAGGCCTATATGATGATCCGGGAAGCATTCACCAAGAATGGCGTCGTCTTCGCTTCGCCGACCGTGCAGGTCGCAAGCAACGATCCGTCATCAGCGGCCGCTGCGGCGGCAACCGTGAAGGCGGCGATGGATCAGAAGAAACTGGCCGAGGGCGGCGAGGGGGCTGAGGGATAGCGTGACGCCCGTCGACAGCCCGCCCGGATTTCGAGACCAAAGCGCGTCGCGATCTTTCAGATTCGCTTACGGCGCTTTAGGTCTTTGATTCTACGCACGTCGCTATCACAAAACCGCTTCACGCTTTTGTGCGACATGCTTTAGCGCTGGCGGGCCTTGCGGGCCGCATAGCGACGGTCGCGCTCAGCCTTGCGTTCGGCTTCGTCGGCGACAACGCGGGCGATGCGATCACGCTCGGCCTGTTCGCGAGCGGTTGCTTCAGCTTTGGATTCCGCTTCTGCTGCTGCCGTCAGGGCTGCGGCTTCGGCGAGCTGGCGCTCGTTTTCCTGCTGTTTCAGGAGGTCGCGTTCAGCACGGCGGGCTTCGCGCGCTGCCGCATTGGCCTGCCGTTCGGCAAGCTTTGCTGCGAGCTCCGGATCGTCAGCCTTCGGCGCCGATGCGAACTTCTTCAGAAGCTGCTGCTTGGCTTCGGCCGCTGCCTTGCGCCGGTCTGCGAAGCCGTTATCGGATGCGTGTCTCAATCTTCGTGGTCCTTGTTTGCGGATTTGTCACAAGCCGTGCATGGCCGGCTGGGAATTTGTCGCCGGGCGGGCCGACGTCACTGTCGTTTCGCACTTTGCGCGACTTCAAGATAGGGTGGAAGCGTCAAAAAAACAGATAGAACGTCGTCTTTCACGTCCTATTTCATGACAATGGAAGAATAACAGCGGTATGGCGACCGGGGAAACTGCGCCACGCAATCAGCGTTTTGCGGATTTCCGCGATGCCGGCGCCTTGGCGGGCGTCGCAGCTTCCTTTTCCAGCCGCAATTCGCGTAGCCGCTGGGTCTTTGCATCACGCTCGGCTGCGACGGCGTCGATTTCTGAAATCGTGCGGTTGCGAGCCATGAACTGGGTCTGCGTTCTGCTGAAAGCAGATTCCGCCTGATCGCGGGCCTTTGTCGAGTTCTCTGTCAAAATGATATTCCGGTGCTATCGCACCAGCCTTTCGTCCGGATCATTCCGACGAACACCATGTGCGCATTGGCCTCTGGGCCAAGAAAAAAGGCCAGGCGATTGGCCTGACCTTCCATTGGGCGTCACCTCTTCAACGATGCCAGTACATCCGTGGTCACCGGAGAGGTTACACCCGATTTAAGCAGCCTGGAGCTGGCAGGCGGACATTTTGCCCGACTTGCTGTCGCGTTCCATCTCGTAGCCGATCTTCTGGCCTTCGACGATTTCGCGCATGCCGGCACGCTCGACAGCGGAGATGTGAACGAAAACGTCCGCGCCGCCGTTGTCAGGCTGAATGAAGCCGAAGCCCTTGGTGGAATTGAACCATTTAACTGTGCCAGTGGTCATAACGAACCCTTTCAATAGCAACATGTATCCACCACTGTGCGACGCACAGCGGTCAGTAATCTCGATTTTTGAAGGGGGAAGTTCGTCAGAGACGCGTCAAGCGCGGGCAGAAACAAATATCGGTCAAACAACTATCGATGAATGTTCATATAAGCCGTCCTTTCCGGTTTGTCAACTTTTAGTTTTTCTTCTGATCTTGATCATTATCACTGGTTGCATTCCCTTTTTCTTCCCGTGGCGTCGATAACCAGCCAGCGTCGATTTTGCGTGAGAATCCAGGGCGGATAGAACATTCGTTCCCTGAACAGTTTCCTTTGTTTGTTCATTAAATAGAGACAATCCGTCCAACCTCTCACGTCTATCGCCGCCACCGAAATAAGCACATCTATATCGGCGAAACGAAGCCCGGCTCGGGCAGAAAGGGATCAGATCATGCTCACTCAGATCAAGGGACTGCATCACGTCACCTCGATGGCGGCAGACGCCCGCACCAACAACCAGTTCTTCACCGATGTGCTCGGCCTGCGCCGCGTCAAGAAAACCGTCAATTTCGATTCACCGGATGTCTATCATCTCTACTATGGTGACGAGACGGGCGCCCCCGGCACTGTCATGACCTACTTTCCGTTCCCGGACATGGGACGGGGTCGTCCGGGCACCGGCGAAGTCGGCACGACCGTGTTCTCTGTCCCCGAAGGCTCGCTCGGCTTCTGGAGCGACCGGCTTTCCCAGCGGAACGTTTCGGGGATCAAGGCTGAGGAAACCTTTGGCGAGAAGCGGTTGAACTTTGCCGGCCCCGATGGCGACGGTTTTGCGCTGGTCGAGGTCCGTGACGACAATCGCCCGGTCTGGACGGCCAACGGCGTTTCCGAGGATCACGCGATCCGCGGCTTCCACTCGGTTGCCATGCGCCTTCGCGACGAAGGGGCAACGGCCGAACTGTTGAAGTACATGGGCTACGAAACGCTCGATGCCAAGGACGGCGTCACGCGGCTGATCGTGCCCGGCGGCAATGGTGCCGGTCTGATCGACCTTGAAACCATGCCGAACATCCAGCGCGGACTGCAGGGCGCGGGCTCCGTGCATCACGTCGCCTTCTCGGTCGAAAACCGGGAAAAGCAGCTGGAAGTGCGCAAGGCCCTGATGGACACGGGCTACCATGTCACGCCGGTGATCGACCGCGACTATTTCTGGGCGATCTACTTCCGTACGCCGGGTGGCGTTCTGTTCGAAATCGCGACCAACGAACCGGGCTTCGACCGCGACGAGGATACGGCGCATCTGGGCGAAGCATTGAAACTGCCGCAGCAGCACAAGCATTTGCGGCCGATCCTCGAACAGCACCTGCAGAAGCTGGAAGGCTAAGGGAGAAACAGCATGACCGACTATGGCTATGTGCACCGGTTGAAGGCCGGTGCACCCGGAAATCCGATCTTCTTCGTCCTACACGGAACCGGCGGCGACGAGCGGCAGTTCTTCGATTTCGGCGGCGACCTCCTGCCGGACGCGACGATCGTCTCGCCGCGCGGTGACGTCTCCGAACACGGTGCGGCGCGCTTCTTCCGCCGCACCGGCGAAGGCGTCTACGACATGGCCGACCTTGCCCGGGCGACCGACAAGATGGCTGAGTTCGTGACCCGGCTGACCTCCGAGCACAAGGCATCCGAAATCATCGGCCTTGGCTTTTCCAACGGTGCCAACATTCTTGCCAACCTGCTGATCGAGAAGAACCTGTTCGACAAGGCGATCCTTTTGCATCCGCTCATTCCCTTCAAGCCGAAGGACAATGCGTCGCTGGCGGGCAAGAAGATCCTGATCACCGCCGGCCAGCGCGACCCCATCTGCCCGGCGCCGCTGACACAGGCCCTTGCCGACTATTTTGCGGCACAGAAGGCAAGCGTGGAAACTGAATGGCACACCGGTGGGCACGATATCCGCCCGAATGAGGTCGAGGCGATCCAGCGGTTTCTGGGGTGAGGGATGCTCTCATTTCTTCAACGAGGGGACTAGTGTTTGGCGCAACAGCCCCTCACCCTAACCCTCTCCCCGCGCGCGGGGAGAGGGGACAATCGAGGTTGCCGCTTGTTCCTTCTCCCCGTCTTCACGGGGAGAAGGTGGCCGACAGGCCGGATGAGGGGCAAATTCGGAGTATTCGGCTCATCCATAGAGCAGTTCAATACCCCCGCGCAGCCCCCGATGTCGCGCGGCTGTCCATCGCGCCGTTGTAGCGGGCGCCGCCGCCTTCTTCGATTTCCGCCAGATTTTCCCCGCCAACGAGGATGCCGGCGGCCTGGCCCCAGATTGTCCAGCTGGCGTCGATCCCGACGTCATGGCCCATTTCCGTCAACAGCTTCAGCGTATCAGAGGACAATGCGAAGGGCTCCATGTAGACCTTGTCGGGCAGCCATTGATGATGGATGCGCGGGGCGTCGATGGCTTCCTGGATGCTCATGCCATGATCGATGACGTTGATGATCGCTTCCAGTGTGATCGTGATGATGCGCGCGCCGCCGGGGCTACCGATGACCATGAACGGCTTGCCGTCCTTCGAGATGATCGTCGGGCTCATTGATGACAGCGGCGTCTTCTTCGGCTCGATCGCGTTGGCCTCGCCCTGGACCAGGCCATAGAGATTGGGCGAACCGGGCTTCGAGGTGAAGTCGTCCATCTCATTGTTGAGCAGGATGCCGGTTCCGGGTGCAACGACGCCGGCGCCGAACGAGCCGTTCAGCGTATAGGTGACCGCGACCGCATTGCCGTCATTGTCGATGATGGAATAATGCGTCGTCTCGGTGCTTTCGCCCATGCCCTTCGGCATCAGGGTTTTCGAGATCCCAGCCTTGAACGGATTGATCTTGTCGCGGATTTCCTTGGCATAGGCCTTGTCCGTGAGTTTATCGACGGGATTCTTGACGAAATCCGGATCCCCGAGCGCGGAGTTGCGATCGACATAGGCGTGGCGCATAGCCTCGATCATGGCATGCACGGTCTCTGCCGAGCCGTAGCCCAGATAGGACAGCGGATAGCCTTCCAGCACGTTGAGGATTTCGCAGATGATGACGCCACCCGAACTTGGCGGCGGCGAGGAGGCGATCTCGTAGCCGCGATAATTGCAGGTCACGGGTTTGAGTTCACGCACCGTATATTGTTCGAAATCGGCCTTGGTGAGAATGCCGCCGGTGGCAGCGCTCGCCTTGACGATATTGTCGGCAATGGCGCCCTTGTAGAAGGCGTCCGGGCCTTTTTCGGAAATGCTGGCGAGGCTCGCGGCCAGTTCCGGCTGGACCAGCGTTTCGCCGATCGAAAAACTCTTGCCATCCGGCTTCAGGAAGATCGCGGCGGCGGCCTTGTCCTTTGCCAGCTTCTTGGCGCCATTCTGCAGCGAGGCGACATCGCCCTGATCGAGCACGAAACCGTCCTTGGCAAAGCGGATGGCGGGCGCCAGCAGGTCCTCGCGCGACAGCGTGCCGTATTTTTCACGCGCCGTCTCGAAACCCATGACGGAGCCGGGAACGCCGACCGCCAGATAGCCGGCGGTGCTTGCGCCCTTGACGATCTCGCCCTTGTCGTCGAGATACATGGTCTTGGTCGAGGCGATCGGCGCGCGCTCGCGGAAATCCAGGAAGGTGGTCTTACCGTCCTTCAGCCGGATGGTCATGAATCCTCCGCCGCCGATATTGCCGGCGGTCGGATAGACGACGGACAGCGTATAGCCGACAGCGACAGCCGCATCGACGGCATTGCCGCCTTTCTTCAACACCTCGACGCCGACATCGGAGGCGAGATGCTGGGCGGTGACGACCATGCCGTGCTCTGCCTTGACCGGCTCGGGCGAGGCGGCAAGGGCTGGTGGCAGTGGCAGAAGGGCTACGGAGATGATGAGGGCGGCGAAAGTGCCGCGACGGGTAACAGGCAGCATGGTGTTCTCCCGGTTCCGGTTTTTCGGATGCGGTATCTTTGCCGAGTTCCGGCGGGAATGCCACCGTGCATTTTGTCCGTCTGGCGAGTTTTGAGGGGGGAGCGCGGTCCCCTATGCCCGATAGCCACGCCCGGAAAATCCGCCGTGGGGTTGCTTGTTTGGTTACTTGGCCGGGGCGCTGGAAAGTGCCGCAGTTAAGTAAGTTTATTTGACGCCTTCCAGCGCCCCGTTCGATGGTCGTCGGCGGCAACTCGGCTCCTCTACGGCCGACATTCGCGTCAACCTTCTGTGCCGCACAGGCACGTCCGCAGCCGCATCAGCCTGCGGAGGGGAACCATTTTCTGATCGCCCACCGGATGAAGGCCTACGTCCTTCCAACACCCGGCACCGTTCCCGCCTCACTGCTACGCCTAGCAGTCTAGCCGATGACAGGACGCAATGATGATGGCATGGGTTTTGGTGGCGGGGATGGGCGGGGAATATGATTTGTGTTTTGCATGTGCGTCTTCAAGAAGCGGGCGCTTCGGGAGAAAATAGGATGCTTGTTTAGTTCTCCGACGCATAGTCTGGAGCACCGCTAAAATCATGAAGCATCTGACTGAACGGAAGACGAATGATTGATTGCCTGAAGATGCGATCTGCCACGGTGCAATGACAATAATAACTCGAAATCCCGGCCCGTCCGCAAATGGCTTCCGGACTATCGATGAGGTTGATGCCACTTGAAGCCCCGACAATCACAGTCAACCCTTCGGTCTGCTTGCCGAGAGGTGTCATGACAACGATTCGTGGAGAGCCGAGCCAAAAACCAAAGCCGACGAGAAGGATGACCAATGTCAGGAGACGTAATGTATCACGCATGGGACCTCGCGGGCGGCAATGTCCCGATCTATCAAACCTTTTGTTCAGATCAATTTATGGTTGTGTTCGTGGTTAATTTTGAGATGGACGCGCGGCTTGCCGGACCAGAATGCTGGCGAACGTGAAGGGCTTCAGCTGAATTTTCGTTTGCGGCGGTGAAGTGTCGGTGAAGGTCAGCTGTGACAGATCGACAGATTGCACCTCGCCGGTGATGTTGATTGCCCAGAGAACCCGGCCGGCCGCTGTCTCCACCGTGAAGGCCAGCACCTTGCCCGGTTCCGACGAAATCACGGACCGCCATGTCTGTCCGGCCAGTTCCGCCAGTCCCTTAACGACATCATGCAGAGGCCGTTTGCCGCCTTCCGCGACCGGCTCATCCTGTCCGGCGTAGAGCCCGAACGAACCAGTCAGTGCCGACAATGTCAGCGTTTCGAGCCCGGCATCCAACACCGACGCAATATAACCGGCGGCGAAGGCGGCGGCGAACTGGCCGTTATGGCGGGGGTCGCGGTTGGCCATCGGAATGCGGCCACTGTTCGGATTGTCCATCGTGCGGCTGCCATAGGGGTTCTGGCGCATGGGAATGGTGGAAGGGCCGAGGCGGTAGGGTTTATTACCGTAGATGGCGCGGACGGATCTCGTGATGAAGGGCAGGGCTTCGAGCGTCTGCATGACGCTGATATCGTCGGCGGCGTGGACGATCGGGTTGGTGCAGTGGCTGATGAAATCGAGGTTATCGGCCGGCACACGCTTGCGGTTGAGCTCGGTGAAATAGGAGAGCATGCCGCCGCCCAGCCGAATACCGGGAAAGGCTTTCGCGGCCGCTGCATAGACATCGTCCAGCGGCGGGCAGTCTGGCCACTGGCTACCGGGCGGCGTGGACTGGCGATCGACGGAGGGGCAGGCCATGATGGCGTCGGGCGCGAAATTTGCGGCGCGCATCCAGGCCGCGACCTCCTGCATTTCCTCATCCAGCGGGCGTTGGCAGGGGACCGCGATTTCGAGCGTCGTGGTGCCCTTGTGACCGGCGGCAATATCAGCGAAGCCCTTGAAGGCCGCGGCACCATGACCGGCGGCGGGGTCGAAATGGAAGAGCAGGTCCTGCACCTTCGGGGCGTCCGGCTGCCGGAGGGTGGCCAGGCTGGCCCCGGCTTCTTCCGGGGTAATCGCCAGGCCGATGGCGGGCATCGTACCGGACGCTTCACTGGGGGTGAGGCGGATTAAGCCGACGTTCCCGACGGATGCGGGGGGATTGCCCGAGGCGACGCGGCTGTCGGTGACGGTCAGGGTGATCTGCTGGGCGACCGGTTCGTTTGGCGGGATTTGGTAGGGCCAGGGTAGGGCGAGCGGGCGGACATAGGTCTTGTAGGAGGCATCCGACCAGTTGCGCTGGTCTTCCATCTCGAATGTATCGCCTTCCATGCGGCATTCGACGCTGACGCCGGAAAGGACGGTGTGGGTGATGGCGCGCATGTCCTTGAAGGGCTGCCAGGGCTCGATCAGATCGGGGAGCTTCGTGTTTTCGACGGCGCCGTCGACATGCTCGACGGTGACCGGCGTGCCGGCGACGCCGACGATCGGATGAAGGATGCAGAAGCCGCAGCGGTTGGTCTCGAAGCCGGTGGCGGAGAGTGCCTCGCCCTTGAAGGTCAGCCTGCCATCGGCGGTGCCTTCGATCGAGGCGGTTATGTCGAGAACCGTGCCGCTCGGGCCTTTGCAGCGGGCGTTGTAGGAGACGGTGAAGCCGATCCCGGTTTCCGTTACGGCTAGAATCGACAAGGTCGGATCATAGGTGCCCCAGTCGCGGTCGCGGACCAGATAGGAGATCGCGCGCAGAACCTCGACGCCGTCATAGGTGATGGCGCGCAGGTTGCCGCCGGTCAGCTGCGCCGTCAGTTTTCCGGCCTTGAGGAGTTGCGGGGTGGATTCGGCTTGCGCAGTGCCGTAGAGCCTGAAGGCAAGATCGGCATCCGTCATTTCAGCAAAGTCCCGATCTCGACGGTGGCCTTGGAGGCGGCGCTTTGATAGGCGGCCTCGACCAGCGCGAAGGTCTTCAGATTGTCGGCGCCTGAGGTGGAGGTTTCCTTGGCTGCAGCCAGACTGTCGGTCCAGTGCTGCTGGATGGCGTAGACGCTTTCCTGGATATTGTGCCAGGGGCGTGAAGCCCAGGGGAGAAGCGCCGGGGCGACGTCCGTGTTGACAGTGCCGCCGGCATTGGTGACCTGCAATTCGTAGCCCTGCGACAGGCGGATCGAGCCCTCCGTGCCGTCGATTTCGATCAGCGTTTCCGGAAAAGGCTCGACAGACTGTTTTGTAGCATAGCTGACATCGACGATGGAGGTCGCGCCGCTCTCATGATCGAGCAGGATGGTGGCGACATCCTCGCCGTTGATCTTCGGGTTGACGCGCTTGGTGCGGGCCGACAGGCTCGTCACGTCACCCAAAATATAACGGGCGATATCCAGCGTATGGATGCCGAGATCCTCGATGATGAAACGCTTGCCTTCGGCGAGGTAAGGCTGACCGGAGAAAACATCGTAGCCGGAGCGGAAGGAGAAGCGGCCCCAGAAGGGGGTGCCGATCGCGCCCGAGTCGAGAGCCTTGCGGACGGCCTGGATCGGCGTCTGCCAGCGGAAGTTTTCATGGATCATCAGGGGGATGCCGGCTTTCTTGCAGGCAGCGACCATGGCCTTGGCGTCGGCGAGCGTCGGGGCAAAGGGCTTCTGGCAGATGGCCGGGACCTTGTGGGCGGCGGCCAGTTCGACCAGGACGCGGTGGCTGTTGACGGTGGTGGCGATATCGACGAAATCGAAGCCGCCATCGGCAAACATCTGTGTCGCATCGCTGTAGCGGCGCTCGATGCCGAACTGGTCGCCGACGATCTTTAGGCGCTCTGGATCACGGTCGCAGATGGCGACGATATCAGCGCCCTTGACGTCGTTCCAGCCGTGCATCTGGTTGACGGCGAAGAAGCCGCAACCGATCAGGGCTCCCTTGAGATCGGTCATTTCAATCTACTCCCGGGGACTACCCCTCACCAACTTCGGCCAAGGGCTCGCCTTGCTCGCCCGGCCTTCGTATCCTCTCCCGCAAGGGGAGAGGTAAACCCGTAGTATCCACCTTGCCTCAAGCGAGCGTGGTCTTCGTGGCACCCCCTACCTCTCCCCTTGTGGGAGAGGATAGCAAGTCCGTGAGAGGCGTAAGCCGATCACTGGACGCGCTTGGTGAGGGGTGAAACTTGCGATCAGCCCTTCTTGGCCAGCTGCATCAAAGTCACCTGCTGCTGCAGGCGGCGCTGGGCCTGGTCGACCACCACGGCGACGATGATGACGATGCCCTTGATGACCATCTGCCAGAAGGAGGAGACGCCCATCATGACGAGGCCGTCGGAGAGGATGCCGATGACGAAGGCGCCGATGATGGTGCCGCCGATCGTGCCGCGCCCGCCGGACATCGAGGTGCCGCCGAGAACGGCCGCGGCGATGGCGTTGAGCTCGAAGGAATTGCCGGTCGCCGGATGCGAGGCCATCAGTTCCGAGGAGATGACGATGCCGACGATGGCGGCGCAGAAACCGGAGAACATATAGACGAACATCTTGACCCGATCGACGCGGATGCCGGACATGCGGGCGGCGCGCTCATTGCCGCCGACGGCGAAAATCTGGCGGCCGATCGGCACGTATTTGGCGACATAGGCGGCGGCGAGCGCCACGACGATCAGGATCCAGATCGATACCGGCAGGCCGATGATGCGGCCGGAGCCGAGGAAGCCGAAACCGGTCGTCGCCAGTTCGGGCTTGCCGACCAGGTTCGGAAAGGTCTGGCCGTCGGAGGAGAGCAGGGCGAAGCCGCGCGCCACGTAGAGCGTGCCAAGCGTGGCGATGAACGGGGCGACGTTGAGCCTGGTGATCAGCAGGCCATTGACCGCACCGATGACAACGCCGACGGCGAGCGTGATCAGGCAGACCTCGACGACGTTGAAATACATCGTATAGCCGATCTGCAGGTCGATGCCGTTGAGGATCAAGCCGCCGGCGACCATGCCGCAAAGGCCGACGATGGAGCCGACCGACAGGTCGATGCCGCCGGTGATGATGACGAAGGTCATGCCCATGGCAAGGAACGCGTTGAGCGCGACATGTTTCGACATCAGGATGATGTTGGCCGCCGACAGGAAGTTCGGCGCGAAGACCGAGAAGAAGGCGATGACGGCGAAGAGCGCAATAAAGGTTCTGAGCTTCATCAACGTCAGGAGAATGGAGCCGTTATCGGCTGCCGGTGCTTTTTCGGTCGCGGTTGCGGTGGTCATCACGCAAGTTCCCCAATGATTTTGTGTTCGGCCGACTTGTGTCCCTCGGAGGCAGCCTTGACGATCAGCTCTTCGGTGGCGTCCGCCCGGTCAAGGATCGTCGTTACCTTGCCGTTGCTCATCACGGCGATCCGGTCCGACAGCGCCATGACTTCTTCCAGGTCGGAGGTCGAGAACAGGATGGCGAGGCCTTCGCCGGCGAGGCGGCGCATGGTGCGGAAAACGTCCGCCTTGGCGCCGACATCGATGCCGCGGCTCGGCTCGTCCATGAGAAGAACCTTGGGATTGGTCATCAGCGCCTTGCCGATGACGACCTTCTGCTGGTTGCCGCCGGACATGGAGGTGACGTCGAAATCCGGGTTCGGCGCCTTGATGGAGAGGTTGCGGATGGAGTCCCTGATGGCGGACTGCTCGCGCTCGCCGGCAATGTGAAAACCGAATCTCACGAACTTTTCCAGGCTTGCCAGTGTCAGGTTCGCGGCGATCGACAGGACCTGGACGAGGCCTTCGCGCTGCCGGTCTTCCGGGATGAGGGCGAGGCCCTTGCGGATACGGGTCGAGGTATCCTTCGCGACGATCTCTTCGCCAGTGACGAATATCTTGCCGGTCGAGTGGGCGTGCTGGCCGATGACGCATTCGAAGAACTCGCTGCGGCCGGCGCCCATCAGACCGTAAATGCCCAGCACTTCGCCGGCTTTCACGCTGATCGACAGGTGATCGACGGCAAAGCCGCCGGTCTTGCGCGGAAGGCAGATATTCTCGGCGCGGAAGGCTTCCGGCCCCAACTTGTGATCGACGGACTTGGCGAAGTCCTTGGCATCGGAACCGATCATCGAGCGGACGATCCATTTGGTGTCGATGTCCCTGACCATTGCCTGGCCGGTGATCTGGCCGTCGCGCAGGACGGTGATGTAATCGCCGATGCGCATCAGCTCTTCGAGGCGATGGGAAATATAGACGATCGCCACGCCGTGTGCCTTCAGCTCACCGATCACCTTGAATAGGATGTTGACTTCGGCGGCGGACAACGCCGATGTCGGCTCGTCGAGAATGAGGATGCGGGTATCGAGCGAGATCGCCTTGGCGATTTCAACGAGCTGCTGCTGACCGATCGGCAAGTCCTCGACCATCGTTTCTGCGCTGATGCCAGCATCGAGCTTGTCGAGGAAGTGATTGGCCTTTTCGATCTGTACCTTGTGATCGATGCCGCGAATGCCGCGGGTGATTTCGCGCGTGGCGAAGATGTTTTCGGCGACGGAGAGATTGCCGAAGAGGTTCAATTCCTGGAACACCATGCCGATGCCGTGCTTCTGGGCGTCGGCGGGGGAGTTGAACTCGACTTCCTTGCCATCGAGAAGGATGCGGCCGAGCGAGGGTTTCTCGACGCCGGCGATCATCCGCATCAGCGTCGACTTGCCGGCGCCGTTTTCGCCGACGAGAACGTTGACCGCGCCGCGCTTCAGCTCGAGGCTCGCATGCTTGACCGCGACGATGCCCGAATAGACTTTCGTGACATCGTCGAGTTTGAGGATGGTATCGTGGGTATCCGCCGCCATATCAGCCGCCGATCGTGATGGTGGCGGGCGTCAGCAGCGCCGGCTGGCCGGTGGAGGGCAGCGGATAGGCGCCGAGCGCTTGCACCTTCTTGCCCTCAAGCCCATCGCGCGGCAGCTTTTCAAGCGTCAGGCCATTCACGTGGATATTGAACGCCTTGCCGAATTCGGCCCACTGGATCTGGTTCTTGAATTCGTTGAAATTGACGAAATCGAGGCTGTCGCGGATCGCGGTGCCCTTGATGACCGGGCCGATCTGGATGCGGACATCCGCCTTGCCGTCACCATCGACATCGGTGTCGAGATAGGCGGCGCGCGATTTCGTTTCAGCCTTGACGATCGTGCCGGAGACCTTGGCGGCAAAAGTCCACGGAGCCGTGCCGTCCTTTTCCTTGTGGCCGTATTTTACGGCGGCGGCATCGAGATCGGATGCGGCGAGGCTCGAAACCTCCTGGAAGGGGCCGGCGCGCTTTTCGAGGAATGGAATGACTTTCTGATCCCATATCTCGGCGACCTGGCGATCGGGGTTGAACCCGCCGCTCGCGGCTTCCGCAGCCTCTTCGGCGGTCGGTGTCTTGATGATCTTGCAGCCCGGCAAGGCAAGCGCGACGGCAAGCGTGAAAAAGGCTGCGGCCCGGAAGTTCGGCATGGAAATCTGCTCCGTCACATGGAAATAAACGCAGGGCGGAGAATGTCCGCCCTGCGCGCATCCTTTGAGAGGATCAGTTGATCAGCGCGAAAGTTTCGAGCTTGGTGGAATTCTCGCCATTGATCAGCACGCAATCCATCAGCTGCTTTTCCTCGGCCGGGCCCTTGCCGGTCTTGATGAACGTGTCGGCCTGCTCGACGGCCATCTGGGCCTGGGCATAAGCCGGCTGCAGCACGGTCGCCTTGATGCCGCCCGAGGCGATCGAATCGCGCACGTCGTTGGAACCGTCGAAACCGACGACGATGACGTCCTTGCGACCGGCGGCCTGGAGAGCGGCGATCGCACCCATGGCCATCGTGTCGTTGCCGGAAATGACGCCCTTGATGTCCGGGTTCGCCTGCAGGATGGTCTCCATCTTGGAGTAGCCTTCCGTCTGGCTCCAGTTGGCCGACTGCTGGGCGACCATCTTCAGGTCCGGATATTCGTCGATGATGTCGTGGTAACCCTTCGAGCGGATACCGGCATTGAGATCGGCTTCGCGGCCGAGAAGCTCGACATAGTTGCCGGCTTCGCCCATCAGCTTGACGAACTCTTCGGCGCCAAGCTGGGCGCCCTGGTAGTTGTTGGAGACAATCTGCGAGACGGCGACGCCGGTGGCGTTGATTTCGCGGTCGATCAGGAAGGACGGAACGCCTGCGTCCTTGGCCTTCTGGACGGCGGCGATCGAGGCTTCCGAACCGGCATTGTCGAGGATGATCGCCTTGGCGCCGCGGCCGATGGCGGTGTCGATCAGTTGGCTCTGCTTGTTGGCATCGTCGTCATGGACAAGAACGAGGGTCTCGTAACCGAGTTCCTTGGCTTTGGCTTCGGCACCGACGGCTTCTGCCTTGAAGAAGGGGTTGTCGTGCGAGGGCGTGATGATGGCGATGAGATCGGCGGCGAATGCCGGCATGGCGACGCCCAGCGAAAGGGCGCCGGCGAAGGCGGCAAAGGTCAGTCTGCGTGTCAGTTTCATGTGGTTCCTCCCAGGTGAATTGATCGGCTCCGTTCCCGGCGGAGCCGATGGTTGACAGGGCTTCAAAGCCCCATGCCGGTCAGGTGATGCGCCGGATGCTTTCGGCGATCTCCTCGGGTTCGAAGACTCGTCTCCAGTCGTCGCGCATCAGCGCGGGGATGCCGAATTCGATGGCCTTGTTGCAGGCATCGGAGAACACGCCCTGGACTTCGCCGAAAATGACGGCGCCGAGCACGTTCAGGTGACCGAGCAGGAAGTCGCGGGCAGCCTCTTCGGGAACACCGCGCTTCACACACTCGTCCATGGCCTGCTTCATGACGACCAGTAGCGAGGCGGCAACGGTTTCCGACAGGCCGGGCTCCAGCATTGCCATCTGCTCGACAGTGACGCGGTGCGAACGCATGACCGGCGCCCAGATGACCTTGGCGATTTCCTCGCCGAGGCCGTAGGCCTCTTCCGGTCCCTGCATCAGGGCAGAGACGATGTGCTGCTTGGCGAACAGGCCGCCGAAATGATCCTTCTTCGCCTGCATATCCGTCTCGTCGTTGAAGATCGGCGGATGGCAGGGATGAGTGACGAAATAGGTGAGATCGGCGCGAACCGGCAGATGGCCTGCAAAAGGAGCCGCTGCGTCGAGCGCCACGATCATGGTGCCGGCTGCGAGCTTGTCGACGATGCCGGTCGCGACCTTGCCGATCGCCGTATCCGGCACGGCGAGGATGACGACATCGACGCTGGAAAGTGCTGCATCGACATCGACGCAGGACAGGCCGAGATCGTTTTGAAGCCGTGCCTTGCCGGCGTCGCTCACTTCCACATGGCGCACGTCGAAGCGTGAGCCCTTGAGGTTCTTGGCAAGCCGGTAGCCCATTTTGCCGCCAGCGCCGAAGAGTGCGATCGAAGTCATGTTTCCTCACTGCGTGTTTGTTTTGTGACGATCTATAGACAACTGGTATGATGAGTCAATCAGTATATCATCTGCTGATGTGATTTTTTGAGCCGTGGCGGTCGGGGGAAGGGCGCCCAAGCGCCATCATTCCTGCGACAGGCGCAGGAATGATGGAAAACTGATGCGAGCAGCCGATCGGGGGTTAGCCCTGCAAGCCATCCCTGATCTGCGAGAAATATCCGTCCGACCCGACCTGTCCGCCTTTAAGCGCGATCTGCAGGCCGTTCGTCGGGGCGTGGGTTCCGTGGGCGGTGCAGAGCGGAGAGCCGGGTGTCTGGGGGAGGGGCAGGAGAGTGGTCAGCGCCTGGACGTGCAGTTCCTTGAGCGCATGGCTGGAGGTGTCACCGCCGGCGATGACGGCGCGGGTGAGATGCTGCTCCTCGACAAGGCGACGCAGGATTGTGCCGAGCAGGCGGCCAAGGCGGTGACGGCTGCCGGGAATCCGGTCGATGTCGCCGCCGCGATCGGCCGAGGGACCAAGCGCCGTATTGAGGATGACGCTTTCACCGCGCTTGAGCCCGTCGAGGCCGTTGTTGATTGCCCGCTCCAAGGCGGCGCTACCGTTTTCGCCGAGCAGTTCCAGCGGATCGAGATTGATGCCGGCAAAGCCGTTTTGCGTCGCATGGCGGATCTGCCGCTCGGTGGTGGGCGAGACGCTGCCGGAGACGACGGCGATGCGGTCGGCCTTGCCGGGGAGAGGGAAGGTTGCCCGGCCTTTGGCTAGGCCGGCGGAATTCCAGGCCATAAGGAGCGCATATTCGACGCCGGAGGAGCCGGCGACGAACCAGCCGCCTTCACGTTTCAGCCGCCACAGCTGACGGCCGGCATGGGATTGGCTTTCCGGGCTGTCGACATCAAACAGCACCATACCGTCGGCAATCTCGCAGAGAGCGTCGATACGCTGATCCGCGTCGGCGGCGGCAAGCATGGAGAGATCGGCCAGTTCCGTTTTCAGCGCGGTCTGGTCCTTCATGTGCAAACGTAGGTCGGCTTCCGCCATGGGCGTCACCGGATGGCGGCTCATGACCGGGTGGCGGTCGATGCGGTAGACCTCGCCCTGATAGGCCGCAAAGAGATGGCCGAAGGCGGTATAGCGCTTCAGCTGTGGCGCCCCGACGAGAACCGGAACATAAGGCTGATGAAACAGCGCCTTGCCGATTTCGACGGCCTTGCCGATGTTGCCGACCTTCGGGCTGGAGTCGAAGGTCGAGCAGACTTTGTAGTGGCAGATTGCGGCACTCAGGCTCTTCAGCCAGCGGAAGGCCGGTGTTAGGTTTTCCTCCATCCAGTCCGGCGTCTCGCTGCGGCTGGTGCCGGCAAGACCGATGGCGCGGCAGTGGCCAAAGCGCTTCAGAAGGGTTTCATCCGGCGCGTCCATGAACAGCACGGTCTCGACGCCATTGGAGGCAAGCGCTTCCATGACATCGGTGGAGCCCGTCAGGTCGTCGCCGTAATAGGAGAGAAGAAGATTGTCTTGCGCGGTCATGAACGTCACTCGCTTGCGCTGCCGAATTTCTTGAGGGAGGCGGCGAGCTCCGGATGGTCCTTCGCGTAGGTTTCGAGCGGGATATCGGCGACCGCCGCTTGCCACGCCTGTTGTACCGCGCGCACGCCGGCTGCCGGGCCGCCGGGATGGCTGACGATGCCGCCGCCACAGAGATAAAGCAGATCGGTGGTGCGGCCGGTGCGGCGATAGGTTTCCGGCGCCTGACCGCCCCACTGGCCGGAGCCGGCGACGGGCAGGGCACAGTCGGATTGATCGAACAGTGGCGTGGTGACGGCCTTGAAGCTTTCGACGAAACTGTCGTCCGGCTCCCAGTATTTGACGCCGATGCCGTTGATCTGGAACTGATCGACGCCCAAGAGCCGCCAGAACTGCTGCCAGACCTTGAAATCGAAGCCGATGCCGGGATGGCGGGTGAGCACGTCCCAGCCGTTGCGATGGGCATGCAAAACCAGCCCGGAGCGCTTGCGCAGGAACGCCATGCCGCCCATGCCGATGGAGTTGATGTTGACGACGGCGCAGTTGCCGCCGGCCTCAAGAACAAGATCATGGTTGCGCATCATCTCATCGGGATCGGTCGCCGAGATGCCGAAGGCATACATCACCTTCTTGCCGGTCTTCTGCTCGTGATCGAGGATTTTCGGCATGATGGCGGCGACGCGCTCGCTCAAGGGCGAATAGGCCGGGCTCATCAGCTTTTCGTCGTCCTTGATGAAGTCGACGCCGGACTCGATCAATTCGCCGACAAGCGCCGCTGTCTCATGCGGACGAAGCCCCAGCGCCGGCTTGACGATGGTGCCGATGATCGGTCGGTCGTAGACGCCGGTGAGCCTGCGGCTGCCGGGCAGGCCGAATTGGGGCCTAAGATAGGCGGACTTGTATTCCTGCGGAAGTTTCAGGTCGACGACGCGCAGGCCGGTCATGCCGCGGATGGAAAATATGCCGCCGACGGCGATGGTCATCAGGGCGGAAAGATCGGTGCCGATTGCGTCGAGCGGGAAGGCGATATCGACATCGGCGCGACGGATCGGGCCGTGGCCTGCCGGTGCTTCGGGCCAGCTCGGGCGCTCCGCATCGGCGAGCGGGCGGATGGCAAGCACGCGGGCGGCAACGCGCGCCTTCAGCTCCGGCGTCTCGCCGGGAACAGGCACGAACGTGCCGGTCGACTGGTCGCTGGCGATCTTGTCGGCCATAGCCTCGACGCTGCCGGCTGTTTCAATTCTGTAGGTAACGACGATCATGATCGCGCAAAATCCTCCCGGCTAGAGCATGATGCCGAAAAGTGTAAGCGGTTTTCGGACGACATCATGCTCTACTTCTTTGATTCTAGAGCGGATTCAGATTTTAGGTCGATTCGACCTAAAATCATCCGGCTCTAGGCAATTCCCGGCCAGTTCCGGCTGGCGCGTTTTCGCCAACTGGTATAATGAGCATATCAATTAAGCAAGAGGAAGCTTGCATCAGCAACGATGAATGTGGACGGTGAGCGGCGCAAGGCAAGGCATCCATTTCCTTCACTAGCGTAGCGGTGCATAACGATTACGATGATGAAGCAGCGAGAAACCATGGGCCAGCAGACCGAACAGATCGTCCGCCGCAAACTGTCCGACGAGGTTTTCGCCCGGCTGAAGGCGATGATCACCTCCGGCGAATTGCAGCCCGGTGACGAGATGCCGTCCGAGCGGGAATTGATGGAGCGCTTCGGCGTCGGTCGTCCGGCGATCCGCGAGGCGATGCAGGCTTTGGCCGGCATGGGGCTCGTGGTGATCTCGCATGGCGAGCGGGCCAAGGTGCTGGAACTGACGGCGCAATCGATCTTCCGGCAGATGGACATGACGGCGAAGATCATGCTGGCCAAATCGTCGGATTCGCTGGAGCACCTGAAAAGCGCCCGCATCTTTTTCGAGCGCGGCATGGCGAGGGAAGCAGCGCTGAAGGGCGAAGCCGGCGACATCGCTGACCTGCGCGACATTCTCGAACGGCAGCGCTTATCGCTGGGCGACGCCGAAGCGTTCATCGCCGCCGACATGGAGTTTCATACGCGGATTGCCCGGATTTCGGGCAATCCGATCTATGTCGCCGTCAGCGAGGCGATGCTCGCTTGGCTGAAGGAATACCACACCGAAATGCTGATCTGGACGGGCAAGGAAAAGTTCACGCTCGCCGAGCACGAAGAGATCATCACTTGCCTGGCCGCGAAGGATGCGGACGCCGCTGAGCAGGCAGTGTTGAAGCATCTGGAGCGGTCGCGGGCGCTGTATGCGGCGAAGTGATCAGTGAGCCCGGCCGGTCAGCAAGGGCTTGGGCAAGGCAGCCGTTTCTATGAGTTTGGATAAGGTGTGCCATCCTTGTGGACAAAGCGCCCGTCGGCATTGGAGCTCATCATATCGATATCGGAGCAAGTGGTGAGGTCATCCCATTGGCGCGAACCCATTTCCAGATACACGGCTGTCGCCGGAGACCTGTTGATCATGTGATGGCCGTTGCCAGTGTTTTTTGGAAACGCTGCGCAGTCGCCCGCCCGCAACATCGTCTCGCCGCCATCCTCGACGAGGACGACTTCGCCTTTGAGGATATAGACCAACTCGTCTTCATGGCTGTGCCAGTGTCGCTGGCTAGACCAGCCGCCGGGCGGTAGCGCCATCAGGTTGACGCCGAAATCCTGAAGCCCTCCGGCATCACCCAAGCGCTTGCGCGTCCGTGTTGCGCAAGGCGCATCATGGGGTGGTGGATAACCTGAGCCCCTGATGGCGGGTACGGCGGCGATATCAATCCTGGGCATGTCGCTTCTTCCCCGTTCGTTGTTCGCACTTTAACCGAACGCGGCGCGCAAGTCCTGCGCGCCAACGGTTTTGCGAGCAAACACAGCGGCGCTATCGCGGCGGGATCACCTTACCGGGGTTCATGATGCCGTTCGGATCGAGCGCCGTCTTGATCCGGCGCATGACGTCGATTTCAGCGTCGCTGCGGGAATGGTCGAGGAAATCGCGTTTCAGCGTGCCGATGCCATGTTCGGCGGAGATCGAGCCCTTGTATTTGCGGACCAAATCATAGGCGATGGCGTCGATTTCGTGCAGGTCGTGTTCGCTCGGAGTCTCGATCCAGACGGCAACGTGCAGGTTGCTGTCGCCGACATGACCGAAGAACGAGACATGGGCTGCCGGGAAGCGCGCCAGCAGGGCCTTCTCGCAATCCCCGGCGAAATCATCGAGCTGGCCGATCGGCAGACTGATGTCGAGGTTGATCAGGCCGGGCAGCAACTGATCCATCATGTGCCCCTCGCGCACCGACCAGAAGGCGCGAGCCTCCTTTTCCGACTGGGCAATCAGCGCGTCGGTAACCAGGCCGTCTTCGAAGGCCTTGCCGAGAAAGGTTTCGAAACGCTCCTTGTCCTCGTCGCTGCCGTTCGCATCCTGCTCGATGATGACGATGAAGGGGTAGGTCCTGTCAAAAAAGGAAAGGTTCAGCGCATCGGCGTTGAAGCGGAAGTAGGTTTCCCACATGGCTTCGAAGGCCGACAGGCCGGACAGTTCACGCTGGGCGGATTTGAGCAGCGAGACGACATGGGCGTAGCTCTCGATGGCGCAAAGCGCGGTCAGCCGGGCAGCGGGCAGGGGGCGCAGGCGCAGCACGGCGCGGGTGACGATACCAAGCGTGCCTTCCGAGCCGATGAACAGCTGGCGCAGGTCGTAGCCGGTATTGTTCTTGACCATCCTGTTCAGAGACGAAAGCACCGTGCCATCGGCAAGCACGGCTTCGAGGCCGAGCACATTGTCGCGGGTGACGCCATGCCGGATGACGCGGATGCCGCCGGCATTGGTGGAGAGATTGCCACCGATCTGGCAGCTACCGCGGGCGCCGAGATCGATCGGCAGCAGGAAGCCGGCGGCCTCCGCCGCCAGTTGCGCGACTTCCAGCGGCGTTCCAGCCATGACGGTCATCGTTCCCGCAGCCGTGTCGATCTCCTCGACGCCGGACAAACGTTCGAGCGAAATCGCGATGTCATCGCCCCGCGCATTGGCGCCGCCGGCAAGGCCGGTGAGGCCACCTTGCGGAACGACGGGCTGGTGGTGACGGTCGCAGATTTTGAGGGCAAGCGCGACCTGTTCGGTGCTCGACGGGCGCAGGACGGCAAGCGGCAGGAATCTACCGGTGGTGCTGGCATCGCTGCGGTAGCGTTCGCCGATCTCTTCGCCGGTAAGCACAACATCCGAGCCAAGGGCTTCGATCAGGTCATCGATAACGGTCATGTTTTTAGTCTCCACTTCAGTCCTTGCCAGGCGCGTACAGGAAGGACGGTAGACCGGCGATTGTTCGGCAGCCGAGCTGGGCCATCGCGCCGGAAAGTTCCGCCTTGAGAATCGTTATGAGATGATCGCCGCCCGCTGCCCCGATCGCGGCGCTGGCGAAGACGAAGGGGCGGCCGATCAGCACGAAATCGGCGCCGAGCGCCAGCATGCGGGCGATATCAAGGCCGGAACGAATGCCGCCATCCGCTGCGATCAACACGTCGGGGCCGAGCTTGCGACGGATTTCGGGCAGGACGGAGACGGCGGTCGGCGCGGCATCAAGCTGGCGGCCGCCATGATTGGAGACGATCAGGCCGTCGGCGCCCATTGCCAGATAGGCCTGCGCTTCCAAGACATCGAGCACACCCTTGATCAACAGCTTGCCCTGCCAGGCATCGCGGATGCGGCGGACACGGTCTGCGCCGACATGGCCGGTCATGACGCGTCCGACAAATTCCGCCGACTGCTTGAGGGAGGAGCCTTTCGGATAATAGGGCGACAGGTTCTCGAAATCGGGAATGCCGTGGCGCAGCACATGGCTTGCCCAATGCGGATGGGTGGCAATCTGGAACATCGTCTTCAGATCGAGGATCGGCGGCACCGACATGCCGTTGCGGATATCGCGCTCGCGGCGGGTGGGGGCGGGGATATCGACGGTGAGCACCAGCGTCCGGTAACCGGCGCGGGCGGCTCGGCCGATCATATCGGCTTCCATGGCCGGATCGTTGGGCGGGTAGAACTGGAACCAGCCATTGTCGCCGACAATGGGACCAATGGTTTCCATTGCGCGGTTGGCAAACGTCGAGAGCACATGCGGGATGTTGTGTGCTTTGGCTGCCTCTGCCAGCGGCACCTCGCAGCCGGGCCAGAGCAGTCCGGCAAGGCCGAGCGGCGCAACGCCGAAGGGCATATCGAAACGTTTGCCGAAGAGAGTAATGCTCATATCCGGCGAGGGGGCTTCCGACAGGTAGCGTGGCATCAGCTCGATCGCATCGAGGCTTTCGACATTGCGCCGGACGCCGCTCTCGCGGCCGAGCCCGCCGATCAGGTAGTCATGCACGAACCCCGGCATGCGCCGCGCCGCCGCCGACTCCATATCGGGGATGCAGGGAAAGCGTCTGTGGAGGTTTGTCATGCTGGTCCGGATGCTCCTCGATTCGATGGCGAGCTTAGCGGGTTTGGTGGGATGGTCGAAAGTCCCCTGCAGGTGAGGCTCGGACGATCCCAAAAATCAACTGTCCCGTATCCGGAAGATGTGACACAGTCGGACCTTGGAGGGACGATGACATGCTTCCTCAATCAGAAACCGCCTGCTTCACGATCGCCGACATCACCGGCTACACCGGTTTTCTCGCAGGCGTCGAACTCGACCACGCCCAGGACATCATAGCCGACCTGATGGACACGGTGGTGCGGGCCTTGCGACCGCCGTTCCGGCTCGCCAAATTCGAGGGCGATGCCGCGTTTGTCTACGCGGTCACCGACAGGATCGACGGACCACTGCTTCAGGACGCCATCGAGTCCGCCTACTTCGCTTTCCGCAGGCGGTTGCGAAACATCAAGCAGTCGACATCCTGCGAGTGCCTTGCCTGCACCAACATGCAGCAGCTGGACTTCAAGTTCGTCAGCCATCACGGCGAGTTCATCCGGCAGAAGATGGCCGGCCGCGAGGAACTGGCCGGTCGCGATGTCATCCTCGTTCATCGCCTTCTCAAGAATACCGTGAACGAGCGGCTGCATGGACACGCCTACGCGCTCTATTCCGATGCCTGTATCCGGGCGATGGACATCGATCCCGTCAAGCAGGGTCTCGTCGGGCACCAGGAGCAGATCGACATCATCGGCGACGTGACGTGCTGGGTGCATGATCTCGAAGAGGCGTGGCAGACGGAAAACAACCGCCAGCGCTATGAAGTGACGCGCGACAAGGCGGCGATGGTCATCGAGTTCGAGATAGCGGCGGCGCGCGCGACCATCTGGAACTATTTCACATCGCCGGTTCTCAGGCCGAGATGGCGGGCGGCGGACGAGGTGCGCGAAGCCGTAGCCCATGGGCGTCGCGGGGTGGGCACCGTCAATCATTGCATGCACGGGAAGGATGCGATGATCGAGGAAGTGCTCGACTGGCGCCCGTTCGACCTGCTGACGCTGACCACGCTGGTGCCGTTGCCCGATGCCCCGAAGATCTTGATGACCTACGTGTTTTCCGAAAGCACCGGCGGCGGGACGCACATCGAAATTCGCATCGCCAAGCCCAAGCCCAAGGATGAAGCCTTTCTCCAGAAAGTCGGGGCAGTGTTCCACGAGCACATCACACATGAAGTCGCGACCCTTCGGCAGATGCTTGAGGAACAGGATGGGGTGACGGCGATCAAGGAACCGGCCCTGCCGGAATCGGAGCACCGGTTTTTGAGTCAACCCATTCACGAACTTTGACTTTGTATCGCGCAGCAACGGTTTTTCATGCTCCCCCGGGATGCTTTGCACGTGTTGAAATCGGCTGGAAAGCCCCTCACCCTAACCCTCTCCCCGCATGCGGGGAGAGGGGATGACGGAGGTTGCCGTTTGTCCCTTCTCCCCGTTTACGGGGAGAAGGTGGCCGACAGGCCGGATGAGGGGCTTTCAGAGGAGCCTCAAGCTGCCTCCCTTACCAGCGCCTGCGCCATGCAGTGGATGCCGCCGCCGGTCTTGGAGATTTCGCTCATATCGATTGCGGCGACTTCGAAGCCGCGGGCGCGAAGTTTTTCGATCAGGGTTTTCGACGATGTCGGCGCGATGACGCGGTCGCGGCCCAGCGACATGAAGTTGCAGCCGAGTGCCATCGTGTCCTGGAAGGGCACGTCGATGATCTCGTGGCCCTTGGCCTTGAGCCAGTCGACGATGCCGGGCTCCGTGCAGGCGAGGCAGACGGCGGTGAGCTTCGGGGCAATCGGTACCACCATCAGGTCGATATGGACGTAATATTCGTCGATGAAGGCAAGGCGGGTTTCCCAGCCCTCCTTCTTGAACCAGTCTTCGACCTGGCGGGCGCCTTCTTCCTGCGTGCGGGCGCCACCGCAGCCGATCAGCACAACGCCATCCTCGATGACGTTGAAATCGCCGCCTTCGAAGGTGCCGGCCGTGACCATGTCGTAGATCGGGATGCCGAGCTTTTCATAGGTGCGGATGGCGGCATAGTTTTCGCCGCGGCGCCACCAGTTGGCCATGGCGGTGATGATGGCGCCATAGGGCGTCATGACACTGGAATCGCGGGAATAGACCTGCATCGGCAGTTCCGGTGTCGGTTCATGCCAGTGGATGCGCACGCCGAAATGCTCGTAGGCCGAAACCAGTTCCTTGTGCTGCGCCTGCGCCACCTGGACATTGCAGGGCGCCTCGCGGAGGTGCTTGCGCGACAGCGAACTGGTCGAGAGGTGCCTGAGATGCGCCGGCGAACCGAGCAGGACGTCGGTCAGCGGATCGGTTTCGTTCTTGAAACCCCAGCGGGTGAGCGGAGCAGTACCGCCCTTCGGGTTGCGGCGCTGAAGCGAAAAGGGCTCGTGCATGTCATGCCTCCGGGGTTGAGGGTTTGGGAATCCACCAGTCGCGGCCACGGGCTGTGGTCACATATTCGGGCCAGCGGAAATCGATGGGGGGTGTGTAGTCGCAAAGGGGCGGGATCCATCTGGAGCCGCCGATACCGCCGCCGGTGCGATCGATGAATTCCCGCTTTGCCGTGGCGCGAAGATGGTCGTCCTGCAGCAGGCCGAGTCCCGAGACGGCAAGCGTCTTTGCGGCGCAGAGCACGGTCGGGCCGATGGTCGCGGCGATGCCGCCGAGCGCGTTGGCGACCCAGACGGGATAGGTATAACCGGCAGGCGCTTTCAGCGCCGGGCGGGCGATGTAGAAGCGGGCGGTCGGCGCGTGCCAGCTCATGTCGGTATAGTCGTCCGACGTGGAGTTGAGCTGCGAAGGCGCGAGATCGCGGCGCAGGATGGCTTCGGCGTCTTGCGGTGCAATCAGCCGTTCCATTTCGTCGATGAAGGGCTCATCCGTCGCCTCAAGACCGAGATTGGTCTGGATTTCGCGGGCAACATTCTTTGCGGCCTCATCCCAGCGCGGCGGGCCGACGGTTTGGAGCGCGTCCCAGACGAGGTTGGCCATCGCGTGGTTGGCAAGGCCGGGGCGGGATTTCGACACCCAATGACGCTCGTACCGGCAGCCGGTCATGGCGGCGGCGGCTGCAGCGTTGCGGTCGAGAACCGAGGTCACCTGTTCGGCCATGGCGATGGTCGGCACGCGGATCATGTACTGGATTTCGGCAAGGCCGGCCGGGAGATTGTCGGCGGTCGCCTGTCCGGCGGTCAGGATCGCCTCGCTGATCGACCAGCCGCCCTGATGGGTGAGCATGGAATCGCGCAGGGCTTTTGAGGCCATGTACATGGTCATCAGCGCGTCGTTGGCGCCCGGCGCCCGCACGGCGGAATGCGACTGCGGGATCGGCGCATCATCGCTGCGGCCCCAGGCTTCCGGCTGGTCGCAGACGAAGCGGTAGATCATCGAATAGGCAGCGCCGCAATGCGTGTCCCAGCGCACCGTGTTGCACATCGGCAGCATATAGAACGGATGGAAGGAGAACATGCCGTCCAGGCCGTCATAATAACCCTTGGCAGCATGGATAGGCTTTGAGCCGCGGACCTTTTCGGCGGGCTCGCCGGTGAAGCGCAGGGTTCCCTTGATGCCGTGCCGTTCCATCGCCGCTTTGGTGGCAAGCAGGCCGCCGAGCGAGCCGATGCCGAGCGCCGAATGCGGATCGGTGTGGCCGCCGGCCTCGAAGCTGAGGCCGTCGCGGGGCTCTCTTCGAGTCGTTGCGGCTTGGCAGTTACCGGGCACCGCGTCGTATTCGGCGTACATGCCGATGACGGGGCCGGGGCCATTGCTCCATTCGGCGCAGAAGGCCGTGGGCATGCCGGCGGAGCCTTCCTCGACGGAAAAGCCCTGTTTGCGTAGCAGATCGACATACCAGGCGGCGGATTCGTATTCGCGCCATGCCGTTTCGCCGAACGAGAAGATCCGCGCCGTCCAGTCCGAGAGATCGGCCCGGATGGTGTCGACGAAGCTCAGCGCGGAGGTCTGTGCAGTGGATATCGGCACGATAGCTTCGTTTCGCTAGAGAAATCGGCGTGTTGTCGAGGCCAGTTAAACGCCGATCCGATTTTCACAAAAGTGAAATGTTTTCCCGCCTTCGACAAATTAAGTTCGCCAATGCCCAAAATCCGGTCTAGGTTTTCGGTGCGATCAGGAGAGGGCCGATGCAGAGAATTCCATCCACACAGGCTTTGCGCGCGCTGGAGAGTTTCGCCCGCCACGGCACGGTTTGGAAGGCGGCGGACGAGCTCAACCTGACGCGCAGCGCCATCAGCCACCAATTGCGCCTTCTGGAGCGGGAGCTGGGTTTCCAGATCTTCAATCGAGTGGGAACGCGCATCGAGTTGACGGAGCAGGGATTGGGGTATGCCGCCGATATAAGGCAGGCGCTGAACGCCATTGCCGGCTCCGCTTCCCGCCATGCGAGCCGCGGCGTCAGCGGCTCGATCACGGTCAGCTGCCCGCCGGGTTTCGCTTCCAACTGGCTGTGCAACTATATCTCGCACTTTCGGGATGCTTATCCGGATGTGCGGATTTCCATCGTCACGCCGCGGCGGCTGGACGATATCAGCAATCCCGACGTCGATGTGTTCATCGCATTCGGCACGGGAAACTGGCCGTCGATGCAGGTGGAGTTGATCGTCGAAGTGGAGTTCGCGCCGCTCTGCAGCCCGATCCTCCTGAATAAGATCGGCGGACTGAACGATCCCAGCGACATCAAGAAGATGTGCCTGCTGCACCTCACCGACTACGAGGATTGGGAGACCTGGCTGGCGCTGGCCGGCGTCGATCAGAGCTATGCCTCGACCGGGATTATTTTCTCCGACATGAACCTGGTTTTTGCTGCGACGCTCTCTGGACAAGGCGTTGCCGTCGGCGACCGCTTCACCTGCCGGCACGCGATGAACAGTGGGCAATTGGTGCAACCGTTCGATATCAGCATCAATTCAAGCCGCTCCTATTATCTGGTGACATCGGATGCCAAGGCCGACAATCAGGCCGTGGTGGCATTCAGCTCGTGGCTGCGCTCGGAGATGCTTAAAAATGACGCAGACGCCTGAGCATTCGCCATTCGGAGGGCGATGCTTGGCAAATTTTATTTGTCCAAGCGGGGAAAAGATTTCGTTTGTTCTGTTGCTGAAACGACCCTACGATTTCCGTGTTGAAAAGGAGCGTCGATGCAGAGCGGACACGAGGCGGCCGAAATCACAGCACGCGGAATTGGCAAGGCCTATGGTGATTTCCATGCCTTGCGCGACATTTCGCTGACGATCGGCTCCGGCGAATTCCTGACACTTCTGGGACCATCGGGATCCGGAAAAAGTACCTTCCTGATGATCCTTGCCGGTTTCGAGACACCGACTTCGGGCAGTCTGATGAAGAACGGCGCCGATATCACGGACGTTCCAGCAGAGAAGCGCGCCTTCGGTATGGTCTTCCAGGGCTACGCCCTGTTTCCGCATATGACGGTCGAGCAGAACATCGCCTTTCCGCTGCAGGTTCAGGGGCGCCCGGACAACGATATCAAGCGCAGTGTCGGAGCGATTATCGATCGTGTCGGTTTGCGCGGGCATGAGAAAAAGCGGCCGTCCGGACTTTCCGGCGGCCAGCAGCAGCGTGTTGCGCTGGCGCGGTCTCTAGTCTTCGAGCCCTCGGTCCTTTTGCTCGACGAGCCGTTTTCGGCGCTCGACAAGAACCTGCGATCCTCGATGCAGGAGGAGGTTCGGCGGCTGCATCAGGAGACGGGAACGACCTTCGTTTTCGTGACGCACGATCAGTCCGAGGCGCTGGCGCTTTCGACGCGCATCGGCATCTTCAATCACGGGCAATTGCAACAGCTTGGCACGCCGAAGGATGTTTACGAGCGGCCGGCCAACCGTTTCGTGGCGGAGTTTCTCGGCGACGTGAACTTCCTGTCACTCTCCTCGGTGAAGGCTACGGCGGACGGTGCCGAGGGCCTCTTCGAAGGACATCCGATGCGGATTTGTGCGCCTGGCCAACCGGTGAGCGAACATTTCGCCATCCGCCCCGAGCATATGGTGATGTTCGAGCAGGCGCCGTCCGAGGGCAACATGCTGAAGGCCGAGATTGGCGAGATCACCTATCTCGGCGCGGAAACGCGTTTTGGCCTGAAGACATCAGGAGGCATCGACCTCGTCCTGCAAATGCCGACACGCGAGGTGAAGAGCGCTTTCCAGCCGGGCCGACAGGTCTGGGCCGGATGGCCGGCCAACCAGGGTTTCTTTTTGTAAGTGCATAAACGAGCGACGCCGATAAAGGCGCGCCGCAAAAACCAGAGGAGAACGGCATGAGCGATACATTGGCAACGGGCGGGATTTCCCGCCGGAGATTCACCCAGATGGCGGCGCTGCTTCTGTCGGCAAGCCCGATCGCGCTTGGCGCGACGCGCGGCTGGGCAGCGGAAGGCGAACTCGTCTTCGTCAACTGGGGCGGCGATGCAGGCCCTGCCTATGACAAGGCCTATGGCGCACCCTTCAAGGAAGAGGCGGGCATCACCGTCAAACAGGACGGCTCCGGCCCGACGGAAGGTGCGGTTGCCGCGCAATTCGAAAGCGGCAAGCCCGCCTGGGATATCGTCGACATCGATCCCTTCTCCGCGCAGGCGCTCGGCAAGAAGGGCATGATGGAACCGATTGACTATGCGGTCGTCGACAAGGCGAAGATGCGCGAGGGCTTTGGCTGGGAGTTTGCCGCCTCGACCTATTTCTTCTCCTATATCATCGCCTATGACGCCTCGAAATTCGGCGACAAGGTGCCGACCGGCATGGCCGACTTTTTCGACGTCGAGAAATTCCCCGGCAAGCGCTCGCTCTACAAGTGGGGTGCGGGCATGTGGGAAGCGGCCTTGCTCGCCGACGGTGTCGAGCCGGCAAAACTCTATCCACTCGACCTCGAGCGCGCCCACAAGAAGATCGCGGCCTTCAAGGACAATGTCGTTTCCTATTGGGGCGGCGGCGCCGAAAGCCAGTCGGTTCTTCTGAACGGCGAAGCCTCGATGGCGCTGATCTGGTCGACCCGTGCCGGGCTGATCGAGAAGGATTCCGGCGGTTCGATCAAGTTCATCTGGGACCAAGGCCTGATTTCGCCCGGCGCCATGGGCGTCATCAAGGGCAATCCGGGCGGCAAGGATGCTGCGATGAAGTTCATCGCCTCGGCGCAGGAGCCGAAGAAGCAGGTGATCATGTTCGAGATGCTCGGACAGGGTCCGGCCAACCCGGCCGCCGACGCGCTGCTGTCGCCGGAGCAGGCCAAGCTCAACCCGGTCGATCCGGCCAATATGAGCAAGCAGATCGCGCTCGATATGGCCTGGTACGAGACGAACTATGGTCCGGCGCTGGACGAGTATACGAAGATCATTTCGGCCTAAGCCGTCTCGCTCAATGGAGATGGCAGGGATCCTCGGGTCAAGCCCGAGGATGACCTGTGGTTGGTGTCGGCTCGAAGGCCGAACTGACACCCCGGGCGAACCTTACCCTCCGTCATCCTCGGGCTNNGGGCTTGACCCGAGGATCCAAACCACAGACGCCCGGACCAACTGAGGCCCGGGCGGCCTCTACCACCAAACGCGCCAGAAAGGAGAGCCGCCATGAAATCCGATATGCTGAAACCGGCGCTCCTGCTTGGGCCGCTCGTGCTGTTTCTCGGCCTTGCCTATCTCGTGCCGTTTCTGGGCGTCATGCAGTGGAGTGTCACCCTGCCGGAGCCCGGGTTCGGGCAGTACGGCAAGGCGGTCAGCGATCCGCTGATCCAGTCGGTGTTTTTCCGCACGTTCCGCATCTGTCTGATCGTCACCGTCTGTGCTGTGGCGGCTGCCTATGCGATTTCCTATGTCTGGGTGCGCGGCACGCCGGTGCAAAGGCTGGTGACGGAACTCTGTATTCTCATTCCCTTCTGGATATCGGTGCTTACCCGCGCCTTCGGCTGGGTGGCGCTTCTGTCCAATCGCGGGCTGATCAACACCTGGCTGCAATCGGCGGGGATCATTTCCGAACCGCTGACGATGGTGCGCAACGAGTTCGGCGTCGTGCTCGGCATGATGCATTTCCTCATTCCCTTCGCCGTCTTTCCGATCGCGTCGGCCATGCGCAGCCTCGACGAGCGCGTGTTTCTCGCGGCCCGTGGAATGGGCGCTTCGCGGCTGCGGATCTTCTGGTCGATCTTCGTGCCGATGACGCTGCCGGGTATTCTGGGTGCCGGGCTGATGGTCTTCGTCTTCGCGCTCGGTTTCTTCATCACGCCGGCCATTCTGGGCGGCGGCCGCAGCGTCATGATTGCGGAACTCATCTATCTCAGGATCTTCCAGAGCCCGGACTGGGGCTTGGGCGCTGCCGTCAGCGTCATCCTCATGGTCTTCGTTGCGCTGCTTCTGGTGCTGATGCTGCGCTTCGTGCGGCCGAACAAGATGCTGGGTTGAGCCGATGTCGATGAAGCCCACGCCGATTGCCGTCATCCTCGCCTTCGCGGTGGCGCTGTTCCTGTTGCTGCCGCTGATCGCCGTCGTGCCGGTGTCGTTCACGCCCGCGCGATTCCTGTCGATGCCGACGGATGTCTGGTCGCTCAGGCACTATCAGGCGCTCATCGACAATCCGGCCTGGCTGCAGAGCATTTGGCTCAGCCTGCGCATCGGTATCCTGAGTTCGGTGATCGCGACGCTTCTGGCGCTGGCCTTCAGCCTCGGCATCTGGATGTTCCGGCCGTGGTTTGGCAACCTGCTGTTCGGCTTCGTGCTTTTGCCGATGGTGGCGCCGCCGGTGGTGTCGGCGATCACGCTCTATTTTTTCCTGACGACCTTGTCCAAGGTCAACGATGTCGTCGCCTATGACACATGGGTTGGTGTCGCCATTGCCCATGCGGTGATGATTGCGCCTTTCGCGGTGGTGATGGTGACCGTGGCACTGGCGCAGGTGGACCGGCGGATCGATCTGGCCGCGCGCGGTTTCGGCGCGACCGTCAGCCAAAGGATCTTCAAGGTCATCCTGCCGAACATCAAGTTCGGCGTGTTTACCGCCTTCTTCCTCTCCTTCGTGCTCTCGTGGGAGGAGATCGGCGTGACCTTGTTCATCACCAGCGTCGATGCGGTGACCTTGCCACGGATGATGTGGATGGGGCTGCGCGACAATATCGATCCGGCGATTGCAGCGATCTCGGTGATCCTGATCGGCATCGTTATTGCGGTCATCCTCTTGAAGTCCGCCGTCACCTTCAAGTTATCCCGAAAAACCTGAGAAAATCTTTCAGTGCGGAGCTTGCGCGCGGATCGATTATACAAACGTATAACAAGAAAAACGGAACGAGAGGACACCCCGTGATCAGCACCGGCATGTATCTGACGAAACTGCTCACATCCTATGGCGTCGACACTGTCTTCGGCATTCCCGGTGTCCACACGGTCGAACTCTATCGCGGTCTTGCCGGCAGCGCGATCCGCCACGTGACGCCGCGGCACGAGCAGGGGGCGGGCTTCATGGCCGATGGCTATGCACGTGCCACCGGCAAGCCGGGGGTCTGTTTCATCATTACCGGTCCGGGCATGACCAATATCGTCACGGCGATGGGGCAGGCCTATGGCGACAGCATTCCGATGCTGGTTATCTCGACCGTCAACGCGCATGGCCGGATGGGATCGGGCGAGGGCTGGCTGCATGAACTGCCGAACCAGCAGGCGTTGGTGAGCGGCGTGTCGGCCTTCAGTTGTACAGTCAACCGGCCGGAGGAACTGGCGCCGGCGTTGGCGCGCGCCTTTACCGTCTTCGACAGCGCCCGGCCCCGGCCGGTGCATATCGAGCTGCCGATCAACGTCATGCTGGCGTCGGCGGATCATCTGGTGGTTCCGGAACGGCCGGTGCGGCTGAAGCGCCCGGCCGGAGATGTTGGAACGCTGCAACGGGCGGCGGCGCTACTCGATACCGCCAAGGCACCGGTCATCCTGGTTGGCGGCGGCGCGATCAGCGCGGCATCCGAAGTGCGGGCGCTGGCAGAAAGGCTCGACGCGCCGGTGGTGATGACCACCAACGGGCGGGGTATCCTGCCGCCGGGGCACACGCTGGCTGTCAATCTTTCCGCCAGCATGAAGGCGACGCGGTCGCTGATCGAGGCCGCCGACGTCGTGCTGGGGATCGGTACGGAACTCGGGCCAACCGACTACGACTTTTATGAGGATGGATTCTTTTCCATTCCAGGTACCTTCATCCGCGTCGATATCGATCCGGCTCAGCTGATGCGGACACGCCCGCCGGAGCTCGGCATTGTCGGCGACGCGGCGCGGTGCGCGGCCTGCCTGGTGGAATTGGTATCGGTGGCTTCGCGGGAAGGTGCTGCGCGGGCGGCGGAAGTGGAGACGCTCGTGCACCGCGACGTATCGTCCGTCATGCTGGATGACCTCATCATTCTCGAAACGATCCGCGATACGTTGCCGGACGTGCTGATCGCCGGAGATTCGACGCAACTCGTCTATGCCGGCAACACGGCTTATGAGGCGGCTTCACCCGGCTCCTATTTCAACTCGGCGACTGGCTACGGCACGCTCGGCTACGGGCTGCCGGCCGGTATCGGTGCGAAGGTCGGCCGGCCGGAACGTCCGGTGGTGGTGCTCGCGGGAGACGGCGGCGTGCAGTTTTCGCTGGCCGAGCTTGCCTCGGCGATGGAGGCGAAGGCGCCGGTGATCCTGATGTTGCACGACAATGGCGGCTATGGCGAGATCAAGTCCTACATGGTCTCGAAGAACATCCCGCCGCTTGGCGTCGATCTGCACACGCCGGATTTCATCGCGATCGGCCGGGCTTATGGGTGGCATGCCGAGCGGCTGGAAAGCTATGAAAACTTGAAGCCGGCACTGGAGGCGGCGAGGGCGCGGAGCGTGCCGACGATGCTGGTCTTCGGCGATGCGGTCCGCGCCCAGGCGGCAGGCGGGAAACGGTGATCAGCCTGCCGGTTGCGGCCGGGTGAACGACATGGCGGCATAACCACCAGCCATGAGCAGGACGATCATGAGCACATAGATATCCGCGGTCGCCGCAAGCCCCACGGCGCGCGAGAGGAAACCGGCGCAGATGGCGGGAATGCTGAAGGCAAGATAGCTCTGGATGTAGTAGGCCGAGAGCAGTCCGGCGCGTTCCTCGGGTTTGGCAAGCGGCATGATCGTGCTGACGGCACCGAGAAAGCAGGAGCCGAAGCCAACGCCCGTTATAATCGTGCCGGAAAACAGGAGGGCGACCAGGCCGGAATGGACACCGGCCGTGACGACCAGCAGGCCGGTCACCATGGAAAAGACGCCAAGCGTCAGGTTGCTGCTGGCCGGCTTCTGCCGCCGGAGGAAGACCGCGAGCGCTCCGCTCACGGTGAGCGCCGCTACTGTCAGGCCGCCGATTATCGGTGAATGGCTGCCTGTTGCAGCGCCGACGACCGAGGGCATCAGCGAGAGGTAGAAGCCGCCGAGCGACCAGCCAGCGATGTTGATCGGCGTGATCGTCATCAGCGAGGGACGGACTTGCGGTGGAACGCCGACATGCGGCCGCAGCGATGCGAGCGCTCCGGGCTTTGTCTCGGCGGTTTCGGGAACGCTCCAGATGAAGACGGCCTGCAGGACCAGGGCGGCGAAGACGACGAGATAGACGAGGCGCATCGGTTCGGGCGCAAACTGGACCAGCGCGCCGGCGCCGAGCGCACCCGCCGCCATGCCGAGAAGTGGCGAAATGCTGTTGACGATCGGGCCTGTCGTTTTGTTGGCATCGACGAGTGCCGCGCCGACGGCGCCGCTCGCGGCACCCGTGGCGATGCCCTGGACGATCCGGGCGGCGACGAGCCAGGAGGGGCTGTCGGCCAGCATGAACAGCAGCATGGCTGCGGCCTGCAGAAGGATGGCGACGAAAATGACGGGGCGGCGGCCGATATGATCGGACAGCGAGCCGACGATCAGAAGCGTCGTCAGCAGGCTGAACGCATAGACGCTGAAGATGAACGTAAGCAGGATCGGCGAGAAGTTCCAGCTCTCCTGATAGAGATGATAGAGCGGCGTCGGCGCTGCGGAGGCAGCGAGGAACGTGGTCAGGGTCGTCGCGTGAAAGCCCAAGGCCCAGCGCCGCTTGGCGGGGGAGAGGCCGCCGGAAAGATGTTCACTTTTGCTCGACATCGCGCTATGGTCCCTAAAGGCTAAAATGTTGCGTTAGCTCTTGTAGCGCGAAAATCGACTAAAAGCAAATTATTTGCGTTAGTGTTTTTGCGTCGGGTAGAAAGCGAAGACGGCATCGATGAACATACGGGAAAATATCAGGCCGGGCGGGCGTAGCGCCCGTGTACAGGCGTCGGTGCACAAGGCGGTGCGCGAACTGCTGTCGAAGATGGATCGCAACGACGTGACCATTCCGTTGATCGCGACCGAGGCCGGGGTCACGCCTTCGACCATCTACCGGCGCTGGGGCGATCTGCAGGAACTGCTGGCCGACGTGGCGGTCGAGCGCCTGCGTCCGGATGCGCCGCCGAAGGATACGGGTTCGGCGCGCACGGACCTCGAGCAATGGGCCGAGCAATATGCCGACGAAATGGCCTCCGGGCCGGGCCGGGCGATGATCCGTGACGTGCTCGCTAGCGTTGGTGCGGACACACGCAACGCTGGAAAATGCTGTGGCTATACCCGCGAACAATTGCAGGTAATCGCTGATCGGGCGCGCGACCGCGGCGAGGCGTTTCCCGATGTGGAAGCCGTGATCGACGAGGTTGTTGCGCCGATCATGTACAGAATCCTGTTCGACCAGGCGCCTCCGACCTCGGCGAAGGTTCTGTGGCTGGTTGAGCGCATGCTGGTGGGGCGGCGCGCGACTTGAGTGCGCGACCCTCCGGATTGGCGGAAACGGTAAGACACTGCTGCTAATGCTGGGTTTCAGGAGGCGATATCGGATCGTCCGACGAGATCAGGAGCGCCGATGCTGCAGGTCGATATCCAGGGAGAGAAGACGGTGCGGGATGCGCTGACGATCGCGCGCATCGTCAGGGTCAACCATGCCGGCGAATTTGGTGCGATCCGGATTTATTCGGCGCAGATTGTCGTCTCCCGCTGGTTCTGGCCGGATTGTGTGCCGGCGCTATCGGAGATGCTCGAGGACGAACGGCGGCACTGCATACTCTTTCGCGACGCTATGCCCGCCCGGAAATCGCGGCCATGCCGCGTCATGCAGTTCTGGAGTTACGGCGGCTGGTGGCTCGGATTTCTGACTGCGCTTCTCGGCCGGCAGGGCATATGGGCCTGTACGGCAGCGGTCGAGGCCGCGGTGCATCGCCATCTCGACGACCAACTGCATTTTCTGAACGCGCGCGATCCTGAACTGGCCGCTATCATCCTCTCCATTCGCGATGAGGAGATCGCGCATCTACGCCATGCCGAAGATCGGCTGGTGTCCCGGAGCGTTGCGTTTCGTGTGCTAAAGGCCGCAATTTCGATGGCGACGGATTGCCTGATCTGGCTGTCGACCTGGGGAGACTCGACCCGAATGGCACGCGCGCTGAAGGCAGACAGCCGGTAGGTCTGGCGGGCGACGTGGACGCGTCCAGCCGCCGACGCCCGATTTTTAGAAGGTGGAGCACTCGGTTCTTGAAATTGAACGTGTTAAGTAATACCTTCATGAAAACATTCCTTACCGAGGTGCATGATGAGTGCGACAGTGACGACGAAAGGCCAGGTAACCATCCCGAAGCCGGTACGGGACTTTCTCGGCATCGTACCGGGAACACGGGTGGATTTTCAGCGTGCGGCGGACGGCACTGTGGTTTTGACGCGGGCGGATGAGAAACGGCCTGCAAGCCGCTTCAGCAAGCTGCGCGGCCATGCCGGAAAAGGATTGAGCACCGATGCCATCATGGCGCTGACGCGCGGTGACGAGTGACGTTGGTCGATACCAACGTCCTGCTCGATGTGGTGACGGACGATCCGAGCTGGGCGGATTGGTCGATCGAACAACTCGAAGCCGCGGCGCTGCGCGGCCCGCTTCTGGTCAATGATGTCGTCTATGCCGAACTGGCGGTGCGCTATGAGCGGATCGAGCGGCTGGAGGCTTTTCTCGCTGAAGCCGGGATCGAAATTGCCGCCATGCCGCGGTCGGCATTGTTTCTTGCTGGCAAGGTGTTCCAGAAGTATCGCAAGGCAGGCGGGCAGCGCACCGGCGTTTTGCCGGACTTTTTCATTGGCGCTCATGCGGCCGTCGATCGGCTGGATCTGTTGACGAGGGATACGGCGCGATATCGGACGTATTTTCCAACTGTGACGTTGATTACGCCGGACCGGTAGATCGGTTGGTTAATCGGCCAGATGGGCCGGGCTCCAGCAGCAATAAAAGGCTCGTGCGGGTTTCTGATCAGCTTTCAAACTGCCGGTAATTTTCCCTGTGATCTTGGAAACGAAAACTCTCCTCCGTCATTCCTGTGCCTGTCACAGGAATCCAGCCAAGGCGCGTCTGCGCCGTGAAAGAATCTTTTGCGTTCAAGGACTTGAACGCACTGGATCCCCGCCACAAGGGCGAGGATGACGGGAGGAAAGGATGCGCCAAACCGTACGAAGGTCCGTTTGAAAGCGTCAAGCCTATAAATTCGTGCTCTGTCGCCATATGCCGGGTAGTTTCTGCCCGGCCCGTTACTTCTCAAATCATGCCGGATTCTGGCGGAATAGGCTTTTCCTTTGGCTTGTAGCCGACTGATCTGAGCGCGACGTAGAAGACCGGCGTCAGGAACAGACCGAGGAATGTCACGCCGAGCATGCCGGAGAAGACGGCGGTGCCGAGCGACTGACGCATTTCAGCGCCGGGGCCTGTTGCGATCATCAGCGGCACGACGCCGAGGATGAAGGCGAAGGCGGTCATCAGGATCGGCCGCAGGCGCAGGCGGCTTGCCTCGATGGCGGCTTTGACCGGGTTCATTCCGTCGTCTTGTGCCTGGCGGGCGAATTCGACGATCAGGATCGCGTTCTTCGCCGCAAGGCCGATAAGGACGATGAGGCCGATCTGCGTCAGGATGTTGTTGTCCTGGCCCCTGAGATGCACGCCGACCAGAGCGGCAAGTACTGCCATCGGCACGACGAGGATGATCGCCAGCGGCAGGATCCAGCTTTCATACTGGGCCGACAGCGCCAGGAACACGAAGATCACCGAGAGGGCGAAGATGAAGATCGCCGTATTGCCGGTGTTGCGTTCCTGGAAGGCGAGATCCGTCCATTCGAAGCCCGTGCCAGGCGGCAGAATCTGTGCGGCCAAGGCCTCCATCTTGTCGAGTGCGGTACCTGTCGAGACGCCGGGGGCAGGATTGCCCTGGAGGGGCACGGACACATACATGTTGTAGCGTTGGACGAGTGCCGGGCCAGTCGCATCTCGGATGTCGACCAGTGTTCCCAGCGGCACCAGCGCTCCTGTGGCGGAACGCACCTTCAGATCGAGAATATCTTCCCGCTCCAGCCGATATTGCTGATCCGCCTGCGCCCGCACCTGATAGACGCGGCCGAAGGCGTTGAAGTCGTTGACATAGGAGGTGCCGAGGTTGATCGACAGCGTTTCGAAGATGTTGGGGATCGGTACGCTCAAGGCCCGCGCCTTGTCGCGGTCGATCGCCAGGAAATATTGCGGGCTGGAGGCAGAGAAGGTGGTGAAGACACCCGTCAGGCCTTCGGTCTGGTTGGCCGCACCCATCATCTGATAGGCAAGGCCGAGCGCGCGGCGCATGTCGGAGCTTTCGCGATCGACGATCTGCATCTTGAAGCCGCCGGAATTGCCGATGCCGCGGATCGATGGCGGCGGCACGGCGATGATGAAGGCTTCCTGGATGCTCTGCATCGTGCCGTAAAGCTGGCCGATGATCTGGTTGGCGCTCTGCCCATGTTTCAGGCGCTCTTCAAAGGACTCGAAGGGCGTGAAGATAACGCCGGAATTCGAGGCATTGGTGAAGGTCGCGCCATTGAAACCGGCGAAGGCCACGGCGTCCTTGACGCCGGGCACCTTCCGGATGATTTCGGTTGCCTTCTGGATTACCGCATCGGTACGGGCAAGCGATGCTCCGTCGGGCAGTTGCACGACGACGATCGCATAGCCCTGGTCCATTGTCGGCACGAAGCCGCGCGGCACGATCTGCCCCATGTACCAGGTCGCAGCCAGCAATCCGAAAAAGACGACCAGAGTGGCGCCGAGTGCGATCTTTGTCGAAACGAGATGATGGACGATCCAGGAATAACCGTGGGTCATCCGGTCGAAGCCGTTGTTGAAGCCGTTGGCGAGGCCCCTGGCGACGCGGGTGAACGGATTGCGGGTTTCGTGATGTTCCTGGTGCGGGCGAAGGATGAGGGCTGCCAGTGCCGGCGACAATGTCAGCGAATTCAGCGCTGAAATGGCCGTCGCTACAGAGATCGTGACGGCGAACTGCAGGTAGAACTGCCCGGATATGCCGGGAATGAAGGCGGTCGGTACGAACACCGCGATCAGCACCAGCGAGATGGCGATGACGGCGGTGCCGACCTCATCCATCGTCACATGCGCCGCCTGTTTGGGCGTCAGCCCTTTCGCCAGATTTCGCTCGACATTTTCCACCACGACGATCGCATCGTCGACGACGATACCGATCGCCAGGACCAGCCCGAACAGCGTCAGCATGTTGAGCGAGAAGCCGAAGGCAAACAGCAGCGCGAAGGTACCGATCAGCGATACCGGAATGGCAATGATCGGGATGAGCGCCGTGCGCCAGGACTGCAGGAAGACGAGCACGACGATGGCGACGAGAATCGCCGCCTCAAGAATGGTTTTGTAGACTTCGTTGATCGATTCCGAGATGAATTCCGTCGGATTGTAGACGATGGTGTATTCGAGGCCCGGCGGGAAATCCTTTTTCAAGGTTTCCATCGTCGCCTTGATCTGCTCGGCAGCCTCAAGGGCGTTGGTGCCCGGCCGCGAGAAGATGCCCATGGCGACCGCGGCCTTGCCGTTCAGGTAGCTGTTGGTGACATAGTCCTTGGCGCCCAGCTCGATGCGGGCAACATCCTGCAACTGCACGAGACGGCCGCTCGCCGTCGATTTGACGATGACATAGCGGAACTGGCGGGCGTCGCTGAAGCGGCCTTCGGTGGTGACGGTATACTGGAAGGCATTGGTGCCCGCGTTGGGCGGTCCGCCAATCGAACCGCCGGAAACCTGGACGTTCTGGTCGCGCAGCGATTGCACGACGTCGCCGGAGGTCATGCCGTAGGAGGCGAGCTTTTCCGGATCAAGCCAGATGCGCAGCGCATATTCGCGCTCGCCGAACAGGATGACGTCGCCGACGCCTTCGAGCCGCACAAGCAAGTCGCGGGCGCGAGTGCGGGCGTAGTTGGAGACGTAGAGCTGATCATAGCGGTCGTTCGGCGAGATAAGATGCACGACCATCATCAGGTCGGGCGAGCTCTTCGCGGTGGTGACGCCGATGCGGCGGACTTCCTCGGGCAGGCGCGGTTCGGCGATCGAGACGCGGTTCTGGACGAGCACCTGCGCCTTGTCGAGGTCGGTGCCGAGCTTGAAGGTGACGGTCAGCGCCATCGAGCCGTCGGCCGTCGAATAGGAGGACATATACAGCATGTCCTCGACGCCGTTGATTTCCTGTTCGAGCGGCGTCGAAACCGTATCGGCGATCGTCTCGGCATCGGCGCCCGGATAGGCGGTGCGGATGACGATGGTTGGCGGGGCGATTTCGGGATATTGGGCGACCGGAAGCTGGAAATAGGCAATGCCGCCGACGATCACGAGGACGATCGACAGGACCGATGCGAAGATCGGCCTGTCCACGAAGAAATGGGCAAATCTCATTGGCCGTTCTCCGCAGCGGCTGCCTCGGGCGGCAAGGTGACCAACTTCGGATCGACGATCACGCCGGGCCGCAGACGGGTCAGGCCATTGACAACAAGCGTTTCGTCGCCTGTCAGGCCTTCGCGAATGACGCGGTAACCATAGAGCCTCGGCCCAAGGCGGACCGGCTTCGTCGTGAAGCTGCCGTCCTCTGCGACGACATAGACGACACGCTGATCCTGATCGGAGCCGATTGCCTCGTCAGGGACGAGAATGCCCTTGTAGGTGTTGGAGGCGCTAACCTCGACGCGACCGAAGAGACCTGGCTGCAGGACGAAATTCGGATTGTCGAAGCGAGCGCGAACGCGCATCGTTCCGGTTTCCTGGTCGATGCGGTTCTCGGCAAAATCGACCTTGCCCTTGAAGGGTTTCTCGGTGGAATCGGCGATGATCACGGACACTTCCAGCGAGCCGCCGCCCTCCTGGAGGTCGCTGCCGTGCTCGCGCGCCACGCGGGCATAGTTGAGCAGTCGGCGCTCATCGACATCGAAATAGAAGTCGATGGGATTGAGCGAGACGATCGTCGTCAGAGCCGTCTGGTCAGCCTGCACGAGATTGCCCGCCGAAACCAGCCGCCGGTCGATACGGCCGGCCAGCGGTGCAATGATCTTGGTATATTCGAGGTCGAGCTGAGCCCTGGCGAGGCTTGCTTCGGCGCCGCGCAGGTTGGCCTGTGCTGACCGGAGTTCGCGGCGGCGGTCGTCAAGGGTGGAGACCGGAAGCGTTCCCTTCTGCACCAGCGATTCCGTGCGCGTGAATTCCGCCTGGGCGAAGACAAGCGTGGATTTCGCAACTTCAAGGGATGAGGTGGCAACGTCGAGCGCCGTCTGGAACGGCCGCTGGTCGATGATGAAAAGCTGATCGCCCTTCTTCACCATGGCGCCATCGGTGAAATCCACCTGATCGAGATAACCGCCGACCCGCGAGCGGATCGTCACTTCATCGACGGCTTCGAAACGGCCGATGAACTCATCGACGTCGACGACATCGCGAACAACCGGCTTGGCGACGGTGACCGCGGCCTTTGGTTGTTCCTGCGCTGAAGAGGGGGCTGCGGACAGAGCCGTGGAGAAAAGCATTAGTGCCGGAACAAGCCAGTGTCGTACCATGGTAAGCCCCCTGAAGCGCATGATGCAGACAGTCCCGCGCGGTTGCACGGGCCAGTTCGTGGAGTTTATGTGTGGTCGAACCCTGCCGGATTTCAAGTGGTCTATGGCAGTCGGGACACGGGTTTGACCAAGCTGCGGATAGTTCAAAATCTGTCAATATTTCAGGTCTTTAGGCGTATCATTTTCTTCTCGTCGGAGCTTTTGAGCTGCCGCCACCTCAAAGAGACGATGCCATTTTTAGGGGCAGCTTACATTATTCGAACATCGTGTCATCCCGAAAAGACGCAGTGAAAATCATTTAAGCTGTTGCTTCTTTTCGCAATGCCGGGAGCCGGCAGCGCGAGCCCGGCCCCTGGTTTTTCCTTCCGTTCTGGTTAAGCTGCCCGGATGATTTTCGTTTGCAACCGATGGGCGATCCAGGCCGCGAAGGAGCCGAGACCGCTGACGGCGGCGAGTTCGGAAAGGGCCAGGATGCCCGGTTCGAGATGGGCGGCGAAGAAGGTGATCAGGCCAAGGAAATAGGCTGGCACGTTGTCGATCGGCGCGAGCGCGCGCAACGAGACGACGATGATCGCCACCACGAAAACGACCGGACCGAAGGCGAGCGCGCCGATCAGCGGCATCAGCACGCCGACGGCAAGGGCCGCACCGACACCGAAGGCGATGCCGATGACGAGGCACAGATAGCTGAAGAATGCGTCCCTGGTCGAATAACCGCGGGTGAAAAAGGCAACCCAGCCCATGAACATGGCCCAGACCGGCCAGCCGAGGCCGGCGGAAGTGGTTGCGGCGATGGCAGCGGTGAGGGCTGCTGCAAGCGTCTGGGCGGTGAAGCGCATCGAGGTCGGGGCAGGCGCTGCTTTGATTTCGGAGGTCATTGTCTTCTCCTTGGTATCCATGGTGGGGGTAAAAGCCGGCTCTCCGATCTTTCGCAGAACCGGCCATGCAACGGTCAGGCGTTGTTCACGGGCTTCAGGAGGTCCGCCAGGCCGATGTTGCGGAACATTTCGGCGCGGACGCGGTCGGCGACGCCGTTGACAATCTCGGCGCCATCCTGCGACGGGTCGATATGGACGCGGAACGGCCGGGTGCCGAAGGGCTTGTTGACGATATCGACGACGGCTGCGGCAACGAAGGCCGGGTCGGCGTCGATCGGTTCCAGGGCCGCGAGACCTTGCAGGGCCTTTTCCGGAACGCCCTTGTAGGGACCGTCATTGTATTCGGCGGCACGGGCCTGATCAGCCGGCGAACCGGAATGGGCGAAGTGGTTGGTGCCCTTGGTGAAGGCGCCGGGAACGACGATCGAGGTCTCGATTCCCCAGCGGGTGAGTTCGGCGGCATAGGAAACGGCAAGCGAGTCCATTGCAGCCTTGGCGGCGAAATAGGGCGACAGGTAAGGCGGGGTACCGCCGCGGGTCGATGAAGAGGAGATCCAGACGACTAGGCCCTTGCCTTGTTTGCGTAAGTAGGGAAGCGCTGCGCGGTTTACCCGCTGGGTGGACAGCACGTTGATGTCATAGAGTTCGGCGAACTGTTCAGGCGTGAAGGCTTCGGCTGGGCCGAACGACATGTGGCCGGCATTGTGCATGATGACATCGAGACGGCCGGCATCGGTGATGATCCTGGTGATGCCAGCTTCGACGGAGGCGTTGGAGGCGACATCGAGTTCAACCGAACGCAGATCGACATTGTGCTCGGCGGCAAAGGCTGCAGCATCGGCAACCGCCTTGGCGTTGCGGGTTTCAGTGGCGCGCATGCCGGCATAGACGGTGTGGCCGGCGGTTGCGAGTGCGCGTGCGGTCAGGGCGCCGAAGCCGCTGGAGGCACCGGTGACGACGATTACTTGCTTGGTCATTGTCCTGTTCCTTCTGAAGGATCGGGTGGGGGTTGAGGCTTTCGAGGGGAGTAAATTCGTGGGGAGGCCGGCGGAGATCACGCTCCGCCGCTCCGGTTCGTGATGTTCAAACCATGCCGCCATTGGCGCGCAGGACCTGGCCGTTGATCCAGGCGCCGTCCGGGCCTGTCAGGAAGGCGACGGAGGAGGCGATATCTTCCGGGGTACCGAGGCGTTCCAGCGGGTTCATCTTCGACATGCGGGCAATCAGTTCTTCCGACTTGCCGTTGAGGAAGAGGTCGGTCGCCGTCGGGCCGGGAGCGACCGCGTTGACGGTGATCGAGCGGCCCCGCAGTTCCTTCGACAGGATGGCGGTCAGCGTTTCGACGGCAGCCTTGGTGGCGGCGTAGACGCCGTAGGTTTCAAGCTTCAGGCCGACGACGCTGGTCGAGAAATTGACGATCCGGCCACCGTCGCGCAGGCGTTTTGCGGCTTCCCGCAGGGTGTTGAAGGTACCCTTCAGGTTGATGGCGATCTGGCGGTCGAACAGGGCATCGGTGCTGTCGGCTAGGGACGAAAGCGTCATGATGCCGGCATTGTTGACGAGCACGTCGATACCGCCGAAGGCAGCTTCCGCAGCGTCGAACATCCGGCGGACGGCTTCGGTATCGCTGACATCGGCTTTCGCGGTCAGCGCGCGGCCACCCTTGTCTTCGATCTTGCTGGCCAGCGCTTCGGCCGGAGCAGCGTCGCCGGAATAGTTGATGACGACGGTGAAGCCGTCCCTGGCGAGGCGTTCGGCGATGGCAGCGCCAATGCCGCGCGAGGCGCCCGTGACGATGGCGACTTTGTTGCTGTTGTCTGACATTTTCTTTCTCCTTGATTAACCACGCCGCAGCGCGTTTTCGATGAGAGGAAGATGCCGCTTTTCCTTCTACGGATAATGAGCCATTGTTCGGCATCACTATTCGAAAATGGCGAACAATCCCGATGGACAGATTTGAGGCGATGCGGGTGTTTTCGCGCGTGGTGGAGCGTCGCAGTTTTACGCTGGCCGCCGAGGACACCGGGCTTCCGCGCTCCACCGTGACGGATGCAGTCAAGCAGCTGGAGGCGCGTCTCGGGGTTCGCCTGCTACAGCGCACGACTCGGCATGTCAGCCCGACGCTCGACGGCGAGGCCTACTACCGGCGCTGCCTGACCATCCTGTCGGATATCGAGGATGCGGAAGGCGCCTTTGCCGGCGCCAAGCCGAAGGGGCTGCTGCGCGTCGACGTACACGGCAAGCTGGCGCGGCACTTCGTTCTGCCGGGATTGCCGGCCTTCCTGAAGGAATATCCGGATATCCAGCTTTATATGAGCGAGGGCGACAGGCTGGTCGACCTGATCCGCGAGGGGATAGACTGCGTGCTGCGCGTCGGCGATCTTCAGGACAGCGATATGATCGCCCGGCGCGTCGCCCTGCTGGACGAAGTGACCTGCGTCTCGCCCGAATACATAGCCCGCTTCGGTATGCCGAAAAGCCTCGACGATCTCGCCGGACACCAGATGATCGGCTTCTGGTCAACGGCCATCGGCGGGTTGTTGCCGCTGGAATTCACTGTGTCGGGGGTGATCCGCAATATCTCCCTGCCGGCGGTGGTTTCGGTCAATGGCGCCGATACGCTGGCAGCGGCGGCGCGGCTGGGGCTCGGCATCATGCAGGCGCCGCGCTACTCGCTGGAGGAGGATCTGAAAAAAGGCACGCTCGTTGCCATCCTGCCGGACAATCCGCCGACCCGTACACCGGTTTCGCTGCTCTATCCCCGCAGCCGCCAGCTCTCGCCGCGCGTGCGGGTTTTCATCGACTGGCTCTCCCGCGAATTTGTCACGCGACAGGAGGATATATAAAAAGAAACCGGTTCGGGGTTGCCTTTCGGCTCTTGCCCTCCCACATGCCCGGCAACTTCAAGATCCATCCGTCCGCACATCCCCTCCGCGCAACACGTCGACATGACGCGCAGTTCCTCAAATCGATTCCGGATCGAGGGGTTATGCGCTAGACGTGTGAATGTCCGCAGGAATCAGGAAAATCAACATGAACGCAAACGATATCAGCGAGATTTCCGCCTGGTTGACGAAGCAGGGTCTGAAGGGCACGGACGAAATGGACATCGTCAACGGCTTCTGCCAGCGCGTCCGCGCTGCCGGCATGCGGCTCGACCGGGGCCTTGCGCTGATCGATACGCTGCACCCGGTTTATGAGGGGCGGGCGTTCCAGTGGGACAGCAAGGAGCCGGTCAGAACCGCATTCGAGTACGGGCCGACGAATGAAGGCGTCTCGGCGGAGAACTGGGAACGATCGGCCTTCTATCACATGCGCGAAAACAACAAGAATGAGGTCCGTCGGCGGCTCGGTTTCGGCGATCCCCTGGATTTCTTCACGCTCGATACGCTGCTGGCTTCCGGTCACAAAGACTATATCGCGATGATCCACCGGTTCGCGCAGGACAGCCACATCGGCGACATGGACTGTTTCTATTCGCACTGGACGACACTGGACGAGGGCGGCTTTCGCGACGAGGATATCGATACGCTCCGGCAGCTGGTGCCGGTGCTGGCACTGGCCATCAAGTCGGGCTCGCTGACGCGCATTTCCCGCACTATCGCCGAGGTCTATCTGGGTGAGGACGCCGCCAGACAAGTGCTCGAAGGCCGTATATCGCGCGGCAAGGCCGAGCGGATCTCCGCCGTGCTTTGGTTCTCCGATCTGCAGAACTACACCCGCATCTCCGACAATCTGCCTCCGGACGAGATAATCCCGTTCCTCAACGACTATGCAGATGCGGTGATTTCCTCCATTCACGAGGCCGGCGGCAATGTCCTGAAGCTGATCGGCGACGGGACTCTGGCGATCTTCAAGGCTGAGGAACGCGAGGATGCCTGCGCCCGGGCGCTTCTTGCGGAACAGAATCTGCGTGAAAAGCTGAAAGGCCTGAACGAACAGCGCCTGCTCGAGGGCCGGCCGGTGACCGAGGTCTATCTCGGTCTTCATATCGGGGATGTCTTCTACGGTAATATCGGCTCGAGCGACCGGCTGGATTTCACCGTCATCGGCCCGGCGGTCAATGAGGTGAGCCGCATCGCCTCCATGTGCCGCTTCGTCGATCGCAGCGTCATCATGTCATCCCAGTTCGTCGCCGCCGCTCCGCCACCGCGCAACGCCGAGGTGGTCTCGATCGGTCGCTATGCGTTGCGTGGCGTCAAGCGGGCGCAGGAGCTGTTTACACTGATGCCGCTGGAAAACCCGGTCGAATAGTTCAGCAGTCTTTTGCGGCCACCGCCCGTCGGTGTTTCAGGAACAGGACATCCGATGGATTGGATGCAAGATCGATGGCGCGGTCATAGGCAGCCACGGCTGCTGCCATCCGGCCTGAACGCGACAGCAATTCGGCACACGCGGCATGGAACGGCTGATAGGCATCGAGTTCGGGGCCGAGCGCCTCCAGAACCCGCAGGCCCGCCTCCAATGCTCCGGCTTCGGCGAGCGCTACCGCACGATTGAGCTGCACGACCGGCGTCGGTTCCATCCGCAACAGACTGTCATAGAGAAGGACGATCTGCGGCCAGTCCGGCGGCTCGGACTGCGCATGCAGGGCAGCGATCGCCGCCTTGACCTGAAACGGTCCGGCCGCCCGTCGCGTCATGGCGCGATCGAGAAGTGCCAGACCCTCGGCAATCCGTCCCTCGTTCCAGAGCTTGCGGTCCTGTGATGCGATTGGAATGCTCGTTCCGTCTGCATCCAGCCGCGCGGAGCGCCGTGCTTCGGTGATCAGCATCAGAGCCAGCAGGCCTTCGATCTCCGCCTCATTCGGGCGCAGGTCGTTCAGCATCCGCGCGAGATCGATCGCCTCCTCGCCGAGCCGGCGCGGCAGGTTTTCGCTGGTGCTGGAATAACCCTGGTTGAAGATCAGGTAGATGACGGTCAGCACGGATTGGAGTCGCTCTGCCCAGGCTTCCGGCTCTGGCACGGCATAGGGGATGCCCGCCGCCAGGATCTTGGCGCGCGCCCGCGAGAGGCGCTGGCCCATGGTCGTCTCATTGTCGAGAAAGGCGCTGGCAACCTCCGCCGTCCCGAGCCCGCCGAGCGTCCGCAGGGTCAAAGCGACCCGGGTCTTCGGCTCCAATGCCGGATGACAGCAGGTGAAGATCAGCCGCAGGCGTTCGTCGGGGATGTCTTCCGCCGCCTCATTGGTCGTTTCCTCGATCGACAGGATGGCGATATCGGCGGCCTTCCGGTTTTCGCGGTCAGTCTTGCGGATCAGATCGATCGCCTTGCGCGTCGCGACCTTCAGAAGCCAGCCCTGAGGCGAAGCGGGCAGTCCCATCCGTCCCCAATGCACGACGGCTGAGGCCAGCGCCTCCTGGAGCGCATCCTCGGCCAGTTGAAAATTCTTCAGGCGGGCGATCAGGACTGACATGAGCCGCCCCCGATCGGCCCGTACCAAGGCCTCGATGGCCTCGCACACGGATTGCGGATCGGGGCCGGCGGATGGCATCAGGACCGGTAGTCCATGATTGGCCGGATCTCGATCGTTCCGTAGGCGGCCGTCGGGATCATCGCCGCGTAGCGCAACGCTGCGTCGAGATCGGCAACGTCGAAGAGATAGAACCCGGCCAGACGTTCCTTCGTCTCGGCAAAGGGGGCCATCCATGGTTTCGACCTTGCCGCCGCGCACCTTGAGACTGGTCGCGGTGTCGACGCCTTTCAGCCCTTCGCCGGCGAGATAGGCGCCGGCTGTCTTGAGAGCCTGAGTCAGGGTGGCATATCCCTGCATCATGGCTTCGAATTCGGGCGTGCCATAGACGGGTGCGGCGGAAGGATCAGCATAGATAAGCGCGATATATTGCATCGGCGGGCTCCTTGAAGAATGTGCAGTTTCGGGGTTTCGGTTCGTTGGGTCAACGGTCGAGTTCTGTCTCGACATTCCAAGAACGCCCGTCGATCTGCGATTTCGACATGGTGCCTAAAGTTTTTCGGCGAATGCCGTGGCGCGTTGTTACGTCAGGTATCCCGGCGATGGAAAACCAGACCTTCCGGCCTTCCTCGTTGAAGAAATACGGGTTCGTCGCGCAGCACCGCCGCTACGCGGCTCCGAGGTCGCTTCCGTCGGCCGCTACGCCCTGCGGGGCGTCAAGCGGGCGCAAGGGCTCTTCACTCTGATGCCTCTGGAGAAGGTGGAGGAGTGACGCAAGGCTCAGAGTTTCATTTGTGGCCGGTTTGGCTCGTGCCAAAAAAATACCCGGCGGCCAGCGACACGACGCTTCCAAGGGTGGAAATCACGGTCTGATTGTACGGTTTTTCGCCAGGCAGCGCCAATAATGACAACACCACGAGCAATCCAAGGAAGACAACGCCACTCAGGATCGGCTTCGAGAACAGCTTGTCGAACCATGATCTATTGCACTGTTCATGAAGAAAATATGCCAATTCTTCCGTTGTGGAAAATAACTTCACTTGGTGCGATGGCGAGACGAAAACGATCTCTTCGTGATCAACCTTGTTATCCGACCGGACAACGACAATACTGCCGGAGAACAGGTTTTCGGCGACCTCCGTTACGCGCGTGTTTTGCAGATCGGGGTAGCGCGACTTGATGGCGGGAACGACCAAGTCTGTATACGCGGATACGTCCATTGTCCTGCTTCCCCCGCAAAATCTTCAATAGAGATTCAATCTACGGGTGAACACGTTAGAGTCAATAGTTAAATTTTATACAATTTTAAATTGTAGAATGATGTTTATAACCTATTGAAATTACGCTGTTTTTGCGGCGCCCTGACCGAGGGAGGCGGTTGCAGTTGTAACCCGAATATTTCAGACCACACCGGTGCCCGAACTTCAGACCTTACGGCCAGCCTCGTCGAAGAAATGCAGGTTTCCAACCGGAAGCCTGACATTGACCTCGCCGTGCATGCCGAGGAAGCGGCGGTCCAGCGTGAAGGCCTTGAAGGCGACGGGGCCGAGCTTCAGGTGGACGATGATGCCGAAGCCGGTGGGTTCGACGAGATCGACGGTCGCCTTCAGTACATCCAGGCCTTCGGCGCCGAGCGCTACATGTTCCGGCCGGATGCCGAGCGTGGCGCGGCTGCCATCGGCGAGATTGGCGGTGCCGCCGAGTGGCAGGGCCATGCCGCCGGTCAGGGCGAAGTTCGCGGTTTCGCCGCTTGCCATATAGCGGCCTTCGAAAAAGTTCATGCCGGGCGAACCGATGAAGCCAGCGACGAACAGATTGGCGGGATTGTCGTAGAGTTCGAGCGGGCTGCCGACCTGCTGGATGATGCCGCCATGCATGGCGACGATGCGGTCGGCGAGCGTCATCGCCTCGATCTGGTCGTGGGTGACGTAGATCGAGGTTGCGCCGAGGTCCTGATGCAGTTTCTTGATTTCGGCGCGCATCTGCTCGCGCAGGCGGGCATCGAGGTTGGAGAGCGGCTCATCGAACAGGAACGCCTTCGGCTCGCGCACGATGGCGCGACCCATGGCGACGCGCTGGCGCTGGCCTCCGGAAAGCGCCTTCGGCCGCCGCTCCATCAGCGGATCGAGCCCGAGCTTGCCGGCAGCGCTGGCGACAACCGAGGCGATCTTTTCCTTGGCGGTCTTTCTGAGACGCAGGCTGTAGCTCATGTTCTTCGCCACGCTCATATGCGGATAGAGCGCATAGGACTGGAACACCATGGCGATGTCGCGGTCCTTCGGGGCGAGGTCGTTGACCCGCTTTCCGGCAATACGGATCTCGCCGTCGGTGACGGCCTCAAGTCCGGCGATCATCCGCAGGAGCGTGGACTTGCCGCAGCCGGATGGACCAACGAGGACGACGAATTCGCCATCCTTGATCTCAAGGTCGATACCGTGCAGCACCGGATGAATACCGTAGGATTTGCGGATGTTGGAGATATCGATCGATGCCATGGGATCAGCCTTTCACGGCGCCGGCCGTCAGGCCCTGCACGAGATAACGTTGGATCAACAGGAAGAACAGGCAGGCCGGGATGAGGGCAAGAACGCCCGCCGCCATCATCTGTCCGAAGTCGACCGAGAATTTCGAGACGAAGGAGAGGAGCCCGACCGGGAAGGTCGCCGCGTCGTTGCCGGAGATCAGCATCAGCGAGAACAAGAGTTCGCTCCACGCGGCCGTGAAGACGAAGCCGAGCGTCGCGGCGATGCCCGGCAGCGTCAGCGGCAGGATGATCTGACGGAAGGCGACGAATTGGGTTGCGCCGTCGATCATCGCGGCCTCCTCCAAGTCCTTCGGAATGCCGTCGAAGAAGGATTGCATCAGGAAGGTGGCGAACGGCACGTTGAAGGCAGTGTAGACGATGACGAGTCCGGTCAGGCTGTTGGTCAGGCCAAGTGGCGAGAGGATCTTGAAGATCGGCGCCACCAACATGACCAGCGGGAACATCTGGGTGAGCAGCATCAGCGTCACGATCCAGTATTTGCCGCGGAAATTGAAGCGCGACATCGCATAGCCGGCTAATGAGGCGAGCACGGTGACGATGATGGCGGTCGAGCCGGAGACGATCAGGCTGTTCTTGAAGAAGACCGGGAAATCGCTGTGCTTCAGCACGAACTCGAAGTGCTCAAAGCTCGTCTGCGACGGCCACATCCGGATGCCCTCGGAATAGAGCAGCTTGTTGGGCGTCACCGAAACCTTCAGCAGCCAGTAAAGCGGGAACAGCGCGAAGGCGACATAGGCGAGGATAGCCAGGCGATGGGCAACAACGGAGAGGATGCGTTTTCCGGTCATGATCTCAATCCTTGCTCAGGAGCCACTGCCGCAGGATCACGATCAGCATCGAATAGGTGATCAGGAGCACGAGCAGCACCAGCGCGATGGCGGACGCATAGCCGAAATCGAGCCGCTTGAAGGCCTGGGTGAAGATGTAACTGGCGACGATCTGGCTGCGGTCTGCTGGTCCGCCATTGGTCATGACGATGATCAGGTCGGCGAAGTTGGAAATCCAGACGGTGCGCAGGAGAACGGTGATCGCGATCGTCGGTGCGAGGAAGGGCAGGGTGATCGAAAGGAACCGCTGCACCGGTCCTGCACCGTCGATGCTGGCGGCCTCGTAGAGATCGCGGGGGATCGCCTGCAGCGCCGCGAGCAGCGTGATGGCGAAGAAGGGAATGCCCCACCAGACATTGGCGATGATCGGTCCCCACATGGAGAGATGCGGATCGGAGAGGATGTTGGAGGGTTCGCTCATCAGCCCGAGCGCGAACAGCCAGTGCGGGATGGGGCCGACGACGGGATTGAACAGCCAGGCCCAGTTGAGACCGGCAAGAAAGCTTGGCACCGCCCAGGGCAGGAAAACCAAAGCCTGCACGATGGCGCGGCCGTAAAAGGGCTTGTCGAGCAGAAGCGCGAGGATAAGGCCGAAGATGAACTGCAGGAGGACGGACCAGCCGGTCCACCAGAGCGTGTTTTTCAGCGCCCGATAGAAGTTCTGGTCCTGCGACAGGGTCTTGAAATGGTCGAGCCCGATGAAGCCGCCGGAGAAGGGATTGAGCAGCTGGATATCGCGGAAGGCATAGGAGATGCCCAGCACCAGCGGCACCAGCATGACGGTGACGATCAGGATCAGCGCCGGCGCGCTGTAGAGATAGGGCGCGGAGGCATCGGCCAGGCGCTTTTTCAGCGGCCGCTGGTCCCTGCGTGAGCCGCTACGGGCTGCGAGTGAATCCATCGTCAAAGTTTTCCGTTTCGCGGCTTAAGCCCGGGGCCAGCCGTGTTTCAGTCAGGACCGCAGGCAGCGGATGTCATGCCGCCGCCTGCAGTTGAGGGCTGATGACTTATTTGCTCGCGAGGAACTTCTGTTGAGCCTTGGTCATGTATTCAGCCCATTGCTTGGCCATTTCTTCCGGCGTGATATCGCCGAGCATGGCTTCCTGGCTGGTCTTGATCGCCATCGAATCCTTGAAGAAGGCGAATTCTTCAAGATAGGTCGGCATCACGGTCGGGATAGCGTCCTTGTCGGCCAGTTCCTCGAACCAGCCCTTGAACTGGTCGGTGGCAAAGAACGGGTCCTTTTCGGCGGCCTTCAGCGCGGGCAACGCGCCGATGCGCTTGTTCCACTCGACATTGCCCTCGGGGCCTTCAAGCGTGGCGATCAGCTTCCAGGAAAGGTCCTTGTTGGCGCTGGCCGACATCATCGACCAGCCGGCATAGCCGATGGTCGGGAAGGTCTTGCCGGATGGGCCCTTCGGCATGGTGGTGACGCCATAGTCGGCCGCATCCATGCGTTCGCTGATGGCGATCAGGGCGTCCGGGTCCTGGTCGAGCATGGCGCAGGTTCCGGTGTAGAAGCCGGCGACGATCTCGTTGAAGCCCCAGTTGACGCTGTCTTTCGGCGCATAGCCGTTCTTGTAGAGGTCGGTCAGCCAGGTGAAGCCCTTGACCCAGCCTTCTTCCGAGAACTTCGACGTGCCATCCGCGTTGAAGTAGGTGTTGTCGCCGGCCATGGTGGCGCCCATCATCATCCAGCCGTTGAGGCCGCCCGGACCGCCGCGCATGCAGTAGGCGTATTTGCCCGGTAGCTTCTTGATCTTCTCGGCGGCGGCGACGAAGTCGTCCATCGTCTTCGGCGGGCCTTCGACGCCGGCCTCTGCAAAGATCTTCTTGTTGTAGAACATCGCGCGCAGATAGAAGCCGTAGGGCAGCATATAGGCCGTGTCCTTGACGTCGCGGCCAAGCTCGAGCGCGCGGTCCGTCAGGCCCGAAGTGTGCTCCCAGGTCTTGAGGTAGGGCTCGAGGCTTTCGAGCATGCCGTTATTGGCATAGAGCGAGAGCCAAGTGTCGGGCATTTCCATGACATCCGGGATCTCGCCGGCCGAGACCATGGTGGCGAACTTCTGGAAGGCTTCGCCCCAGGGCAGTGAAATGACCTCGACCGTTGTGCCCGGGTTCGCCGCTTCGAATTTGGCGACGATCGATTTCAGGGTTTCCGTGCGTTCCGGGCTGGTGATGACTTCCACCAGCTTCAGCTTTGTGTCGGCAAGGGCAGAACCTGCCATCAGAGAGGCGAACAAAGTCGCCGCAATCAGTTTCCTCATTTTCATATCCCCTTTTTTTGTTGGGTGGTTGCTTTCCGTCGTGTCAGCCTACTGATGCGGCAGCGATTGCCGCTTCGATATCGCTCCAGAGGGCCTCCGTTCCCTCCAGGCCGACATGGAGCCGTACCGACCGCGGGCTGATGCCGAAGGCGACCGCGGAATTGGGTTGTGCTTTTTGCGAAAGGACGACTTCGCCCGGCACGATCAGGCTTTCGTGGCCGCCCCAGCTGACACCGAGCTTGAACAGCTCGAGGTGATCCGAGAAGGTGCGGACATTGATGCCTTCCTTGAAGATGAACGAGAACAGGCCGGACGTGCCCTTGAGGCCTGGTGCCAGCTGGTTCGCAAGGCCGGGATAGCAGATGGTCTCGACCGCCTCGTGCGCCTGCAGCCGCTTTGCAATTTCGACGGTCGATTGCTCGTGAGCCTTCATGCGGATCGGCAGGGTGCGAAGCCCGCGGATCAGCAGCCAGGCATCGAAGGGCGACAGCTTGCCGCCGAGATAAGGATAGGCTTCCCCGCGGATGCGGCCGATCAGTTCCTTCGATCCCGCAACGACGCCCGCCACGACATCGCTGTGGCCGCCGAGATATTTCGAGGCCGAATGGATGACCAGATCGACGCCAAGCGATATCGGCTGCTGGAAGATCGGGCTCGCCCAGCTGTTGTCGATAGTGGTGATAATGCCGTGGCGTTTGGCAAGCGCGGCAAGGGCTGCGACGTCGTGGGTCTCCATCACCCAGCTCGTCGGGCTTTCGAGATAGAGAAGTTTCGCGCCGGGCAGGGCCTTGGCGACTTCCTCTTCGTCGCGGCCATCGACATAGGTGACTTCGATGTTCATGCGCTTGAAGAACGTGCCGAACAGGCGGAAGGCATCGGGGTAGAGATGCTTGACGGCGACGATGCGGTCGCCCGGTTGGACGAAGGACAGAACCGTGGAAGAGATGGCCGACATGCCGCTGGCGAAGCCGATGGCGTCTTCGGCGCCTTCGAGTTTGGCCAGCATTTCCTCGAACATGCGCACGGTCGGGTTCAGGCCGCGCGTGTAGATCGGCCGGATCTTTTCGCCGCGATAGGAGGCGACCATATCGTCATAGTCGGCGAAGGTGAATAGCGACGTCTGCACGATTGGCGGCACGACGGCGTCATAGGCATTGCTCACGTCGTGGGCGACGATGAGGGAGGCATTTTCGAACGGATCAAACCCGTTGCTCATTTGGACATTTCCTTGATGTCTTCCTCGACGATGGCGAGGATTTTCAGTGTTTCGGCGCGCGCGGCCTCGGGATCCTGCGCCGCAATGGCGTTGAAGAGCGTGCGGTGAAACGGGAAGGACCGGCGGGCAAAGTCCGGCCGGTCGAAAGGCTTTTCCCAGAAGCGCTCGAAGGCTTCGCGCATCTGTTCGAGCAGCTGCTTGAACAGCGGGTTGTGGGTGGCGTCGTAGATGGCGAGGTGGAAGGCCAAGTCTTCCGGGCCGGATGTCCCCTTTGAGAGATGCACGCGCTCCATCTCGTTCAGCTTTTCCTCGATCACCGCCAGGTCTTCGGGCGTGCGCATGCGGGCGGCGACCATGCCGGCTTCCGCCTCGATGCCGCGGCGCACTTCCAGGGTCTTCAGCAGCACATCGCGCAGATGGGTGGTTTCCAGCGACAGCGGCATATGGATCGTAGCGCCGGAAATGGGCTTCAGCAGGTAGGTGCCGCTGCCCTTGCGGGCCTCGACGACGCCGAGTGCCTGGAAATGGCGGATGACCTCTCGGATGGTCGAACGGCCGACGGCGAGTGCTGTCATCAGCTCGCGCTCGGCGGGAAGCCGGTCGCCGGGGACGAGACTGGAACGCTGGATGTAGTCGGCAAGAGCTGCCGTCACCTGCTGCGCCCGGTCGGCCGGAGGCAGAGGAACAAGTGCTGCTCTTGCATCCTTGTGCTTCATCGTCCGCTTTCCAGCTGAAATCGTAATTGGTCTGACATCTGAGCAATAGTGCAAATCGCGACGCTGCCGTCAAGGGGCGGATAAGGGTTTCAAGGCGACGTGCCGTGATGAGTTGCGCGGCGTGAAAACTGGAAGCTTGGGACGATCAGGGGGAATTAGTGTCATTATCGTTGAAATGGCGGCCTCCCTGCTGATGAGGTAAACTCTCCGATGCGAAGCCTGGCATCGGTGCAGGAGTATTTCTGCGCTTGAAACGGAAGGTGCGAAATGTCGTTTGCAAATCGCCGAGATGCTGGCCGGAGGCTGGCTGCCGCATTGTCCGATTATCGCGAGAAAAGCCCGGTCGTGATAGCGCTGCCGCGTGGTGGAGTGGTGGTCGCTGCCGAAATTGCCAGCGCGCTTGATGCGCCGCTGGATCTTCTTTTTGTTCAAAAGATCGGCGTGCCGTTCCAGCCGGAGCTGGCGATGGGGGCAATCGTCGAGGGGGCAGAGCCGACAATCGTTCGCAATGAAAACGTGATCCGGCTGGCAGGAGTTCGCGAGAAGGAGTTTTCCGCGATATGCCAGTTGGAACAGGCGGAGATCGAACGGCGGCGGCAGCGTTATCTCGGTGATCGCAGCAACATCCCGCTTGGTGGGCGCGTGGTCATCGTCGTTGATGACGGCATTGCAACCGGCTCCACCGTCAAGGCGGCGCTCCAGGCAATTCGAAAACAAGAGCCGCGGGAACTGGTGCTGGCCGTTCCGGTTGCGCCACCCGAAACCCTTGAGGAACTGGAAAGAGATGTCGATGCGCTCATCTGCCTCGAAGCGCCGTTCGTCTTCCGCGCCGTTGGACATTTCTATGAGGAATTTCCTCAGGTGAGCGACACGGAAGTCATTTCAGCGCTGGAGGCTGCCAATCGGGGCAGGTCTGCGTAACCGCTGGCGCTCCGGCGTTTGAGGGGCGCGTTGGATGTACAACGCATTCACCGGAAGAATGCGCCGGTTAAGTTTTCCCGAGCTCTGTCATGCCTTGAGGATATGTTCGCTCGCTCAGTGGCACGGCCTCGATGGCGGCGATGAGGCGGTCGATCAGCAAAGCCTCCGCCCGGCCACCGGGTGCGAAACGTCTGGTGACCAGATAGACGTCGGCTACCGGTGGATTTTCATACGGCGGCAATTGCCAGAGCTGGCGCGCCTCGATGTCTGCCGTGACAACGTGGATCGGCAAGGGACCGAAGCCAAAGCCGACCTTGATTAGCCGTTTGACCTCCTCGAGATTGGTGAAGAGCCCGAGCACCTGACCGCTGAAATTTTCCCGCTGCCGCAAACGCGCGATCGGTGCCAGGGCGCCGCCAAGGTGGTCGGTCTTGAAGGACACGTAGTCCAGAGCGGCGAGATCGCTGATCTTGGTCTCGCGCTTGCCGAAAAGAGGGTGACCGGGTGCGCAGAAGAAGCCGAAATGCTCGCGGTAAAGTACATTATAATCGAGTTCCGGATGCTTTTCGTGTGCCAGGCAAATGCCGAGACAGGCTTCGCCGGTGAGCACAGCCTCGATCACGGCCTGGCTGGCGGAAACGCTGGTCGAGAAGGTCACGCGCGGGAACGTCTTGTGAAAGTCGGCAAGGAAACGATCAAGAAACGGGCATTCGATATGGCTGGCAAAGGCCATCTCGACATGACCAGTGACCAGATCCGGGTCGTCCTTGACGAGATCGGGAAGGCCGGTGACGATGTTGAGCATGGCCAGACATTCGGCATAAAGCCGCTCACCGGCCGGTGTCATGCGGAAATGGTTGGAGGAGCGGTCGATCAGGCGGCAGGCCATGTGGGCTTCGAGGCGGCGTAGCGCGTTGCTGATGGTCGGCTGTTTCAGGAGGAGCCTGTTGCCGGCCGCCGTCAGGCTTTTCTCCTCGACGATCACCGTGAAGGTGCGCAGCAGATTCCAGTCGATCTCCCAGACGAAGCGGCGCCTTGGGCTGGGCATGGGCAACCTCATTCATTTGGTGAATGCTGCGCCTTCATCTAATGTATTTGTCGGGTCAAGTCCATTGTGGTTTGATCATCGTCACCGGATATCCCGCGAGGCGTGATGTGAGTGACAGAGGCCAGCCCTTTCCCGATTTCGGGCTCAGCGCCGATGAGCGTCGTGAGGCTGTGCGCGGGCATTATTACGAATATCCGGGCATGGACGGCGCACGCGGTGAAATCTGGTGCTACACGCGCAGCTACACCTACGCGCGCGGGGCCATGGTGGACCTGCATATCAGCTCGACGGCGTCCACCTGCCGGCTGGAAATCGTGCGCGACGGCGGTGCCCAGACGAGTGTCTACGGCACCGACGATATCGCCACGACATGGCAGGAAACGCCCGATCAGGTCTCGGTTATCGGCTGCGGCTGGGAGCCGACCTTCACCTTTAAGATCCACGACAGTTGGCCGTCCGGTGCCTATCGCATAACGCTGACGGCTGAGGGCCGAGACGGTAAACCGATAACGTGCCATCATCTCATCATCGTTCTGCCGAATGCCGGGCCGAAACCCGGGCGTATCCTGCAGATCGCGGCCACCGGCACCTGGACCGCCTACAATACCTGGGGCGGATCGAACCACTACCAGGGCATTACCGGCCCGAACCGCGACCAGTTCGCCGCCACCGTCAGCATTGAGCGGCCGCTCTGCCGCGGCTTCGTCGTCCTGCCGGAGGATGCGCCGCGCGTGCCACTTGAGGTGAGCCTGCCACCCGGAACGGTGCCGCGTTATCCGCATATGGAATGGGCCTATGCCAACGGGTATTCGAAGAAATATGCGTCGTCCGGCTGGGCGAGCTATGACAGCCAGTTCTTCCGCTGGGCGGAGCGGCAGGGCTATGGCGTTGATCTCGCCAGCCAGCATGAACTGCATTTCAACCCCGGCATTCTCGATGACTATGACTGCGTCGTCTTCGTCGGCCATGATGAATACTGGACCTGGGAAATGCGCGATACGGTCGATGCCTATGTCGACAGAGGTGGCCATGTCGCGCGCTTTGCCGGCAATTTCATGTGGCAGACGCGGCTGGAGGACGAGGGCCAGCGGCAGGTCTGCTACAAGTATATCGCCCGCAAAGAAGACCCCGTCTATCGAGGCGGCGATGTCACCCGCGTCACCAATTCCTGGGAAGCGCCGGAGATCGGCCGCCCCGGCGCGCTGACTTTCGGGCTGAACGCCACCAACGGCGTCTATGCCGGCTGGGGCGGCTGCGCGCCGCGCGGCGCGCGGGGTTTTCCTGTCTATCGACCGGGCCACTGGGCTTTCGCCGGAACGGGCCTGTTCTACGGCGACCTGCTCGGCGCGGACAGCCATATCTATGGCTACGAGGTCGACGGCCTCTCCTATGACATCCGCCACGGGCTGCCCTATCCATCGGTCGACAGCGGTGCGCCGGAAGGTTTGGAAATCCTGGCGCTTGGCATGGCAAGCCAGGTCGAGGAGAGCGATATCCTTGCGCCGGAAGACCAGTTCTTCGGCGACGAGGATGGGCGCTTCATCGCCGAGACCCTCTATGGCGAGGCCACCGACGAGAACATGGAAAAGGTCCGCTACAGCAACGGCATGATCGTCAACTTTAAACGTGGCAGAGGCGAGGTTTTCCACGCCGGGACGTGCGAATGGGTGGCAGGGCTTTTGCGCAAGGACGCAATGGTCGAGCGTGTCACCGCCAACGTCCTCAACCGCTATCTATCTCAACCGATAATGTGATTCAAAGCAGAGCATCATGAACTTCCAAGCCACCGAACGCCCCGCATCCCATCTCTTCTACGTGACACGCCTGCGCAGACCGCTGGTCGACCGCGCCGAAGGCATCTATTTCTGGACGCAGGACGGGCGGCGCTTCATCGATGGCTCCAGCGGGCCGATGGTCAGCAATATCGGCCATGGCAACCGGTACGTCATCGAGGCGATGAAACGGCAGATGGACAAGACCAGTTTTGCCTATCGCCTGCATTTCGAGAACGAACCGGCCGAAGAACTGGCGCGGCGGCTGGCGGGAAAGATGCCCGGCGATCTCGACCGCATCTTCTTCGTGTCCGGAGGCTCCGAGGCGGTGGAATCGGCGATCAAGCTGGCGCGGCAATGGGCGGTTGCGACCGGCCAGCCGAAGCGCTGGAAGGTGATCTGCCGTTTCCCATCCTATCACGGCGGTACGATGGGTGCGCTCGGGGTCACCGGCGATCTCGCGCTGACGGAAACCTTTGCGCCGCAGATCCAGCCGATGCCAGCGATTGCAGCACCAACGGCCTATCGCGACTGCGACAGCCTTTCCATGGAAGAGCGCGGCCTGCGTTATGCCGGAATGCTGGAAAGAAAAATTCTTGCAGAAGGTCCCGAAAGCGTCGTCGCCTTCATCATGGAACCGATCGGCGGAGCGGCAACGGCAGCCCTGGTGCCGCCGGACAGTTATTTCCCGCGTATCCGTGAAATCTGCGACCGATACGGCATCTTGCTGATCCATGATGAAGTGATGAGCGGTGCGGCCCGTACCGGCCGCTATCTTGGCGGCGATCACTGGAACTGCAAGCCGGATATTATCACGTTGTCGAAAGGCATCGGCTCCGGCTATGCCGCGCTCGGCGCCATGGCAGCGTCTGCGAAACTGGTGAAGCCGGTGCTCGACATGGGCGGCTTCCAGCATGGCTATACCTATGCCGGGAATCCGCTCGCCTGCGCGGCGGGCCTTGCGGTACTGGAAGAGATGGAAAGGCTCGAGGTTGAAGCCAATGCGACGGCCATGGGCGACCTGCTGAAATCCGAACTGGAGGGGCTGTCCAAACGGTTCCCGTTTATCGCGGGTGTGCGTGGAAAGGGCCTGCTGATTGGCGCAGATCTGGTTGCCGATCCGTCGACTTTCGAACCGTTGCCGAAGGCGAAGGGCGCCAATCAGCGCCTGCTCGACATTGCCTATGACAAGGGGCTGATCCTCTATTCCCGCCGCATCCGCGGCGATGGCGCGGAACTGGACAACGTCATCCTCGCACCACCGCTGATCATCACGGCCGAGGAAATCGGCGAGATGGTCTCGATCCTCGGCGACAGCTTTGAGCAGCTGGCGCGCGACCTCGATCTCCCGATTAACGGCTGAGGAACCTCATGGCATCGAACAAAGTCATCATCACTTGTGCGGTTACCGGTTCCGTCCACACGCCGTCGATGAGCCCGCACTTGCCGGTGACGCCCGCCGAGATCGCCGAACAGGCGATCGCGGCCGCCGAGGCCGGCGCTTCGATCCTGCATCTGCACGCGCGCAATCCTGCCGACGGGCGGCCGACCGCCGATCCTGCCGTGTTCATGCAGTTCCTGCCGCGCATCAAGCAGGCGAGCGATGCCGTTATCAATATCTCCACCGGTGGCAGTTCGCTGATGACGCTGGACGACCGGCTGGCGGCCGCGCTGAAGGCCGAGCCGGAAATGTGCTCGCTCAACATGGGCTCGATGAATTTCGGCATCTTCCCGCTGGCGAAGCCCGGCATGGAATGGCAACACGAATGGGAGCCGCAGCTTCTGGAAGCGACGCGCGGCACGATTTTCAAGAATACCTTTGCCGATATCGAAGACATACTGAAGCGACTGGGCGAAGGTTGCGGCACGCGCTTCGAATTCGAATGCTACGATGTCGGCCATCTCTATTCGCTGAAGCATTTTTATGATCGCGGGCTGGTGAAGGGGCCGCTGTTCATCCAGTTCGTACTCGGTATCCTCGGCGGCATCGGCGCCGATCCGGACAATCTCAGCCATATGAAGCGGATTGCCGACAAGCTGTTCGGCAACGACTACCGCTTCTCGGTGCTGGCCGCAGGCCGCCAGCAGATGCCGTTGATTACAATGGGGGCTGTGATGGGCGGCAATGTACGGGTCGGGCTGGAAGACAGCCTCACTCTCGGGCGCGGCGAACTCGCCAAATCCAACGCCGATCAGGTGAGCCGCATCCGCACGATTCTTGAAGCCCTGTCGCTGGAGGTCGCCACACCGGACGAGGCCCGCGCGATGCTGGCGCTCAAGGGTGGCGATCGGGTGGCCTTCTGATGGCGGATGTTTCGAACCAACCTCTTACCATACGCCCAGCGACCGCGGACGATGCGCAACTCATTCACGCCGGACTGCTGAAGATCGCCGCACATCTGGGATCTGAGGGCAAGGTCACCTCGACGCCGCACGATCTTCGCAGGCATGGATTTGGCGCATCGCCTGCCTTCACCGTGCTGATTGCGGAGATCGGAGATGTATTTGCCGGGATGTGCCTGTTTTTCCCGAGTTTTTCGACGTGGCGCGGCCAAAAGGGTGCCTATATTCAAGACATCGTTGTCGAAGAACGCTTTCGGGGTGCCGGGGTCGGTATAGCGCTTCTGCGCCGGACTGCGGCGCATGTCCGGGCAGGCGGCGGCTCCTACCTGCGTCTGTCCGTCGACGCAAAAAATGTCTCGGCACAGCATTTCTATGAGCGGATGGGTCTTGCATGGTCCGAGGAAGAGCGGATTCATGCGGCTTATGGCGAAGCCTTCGAAACGCTGGCCGGGCTTCACGAAAGCGGGGTTTGAGGAGGAAGCATGAAGACCTTCTATGCGGAAGAGCAGAAGAAACACGATCCGAAGATGTTTCTCTCCAGCGGTGCACCGCAGCCCAACCCGGAGAAGCCGGAGCGGATCGAGCGGCTGCTCGCCGGCGCGAAGGCGGCGGGATGCGAGATCGTTCGGCCGCGCGACCATGGCTTGAAACCGATCGCCGCCATTCACACGCCGGAATATATCGAGTTCCTGGAAAACATCTTTCTGCGCTGGCAGCGGATCGAGGGTGCTTCGGAAGAGGTAATCCCGAACATCCATCCGCTGGCGAGAGCCGGACGTTATCCAGCTTCGGCGGTCGGTCAGGCCGGATACCACATGGCCGATACGGCCTGCCCGATTTCCGCTGATACCTGGGGCAGCGCCTGCTGGAGCGCCTGGAGCGCGGTGGAGGCGGCGGAGGCGGTGATGGCCGGCGCGCGCAAGGCCTATGCGCTCTGCCGTCCACCGGGACATCATGCCTTTGCCGATGTCGCCGGCGGTTTCTGCTTCCTCAACAACTCGGCCATTGCCGCCCAGGATCTGCTCCAGTCGTCCAAACGTGTTGCCATCCTTGATGTCGATCTGCATCACGGTAACGGTACGCAAGGCATTTTCTACGGCCGCAGCGATGTGCTGACGGTATCGCTGCATGCCGATCCGGTGCGTTTCTATCCGTTCTTCTGGGGCAATGCCGACGAACGCGGCGAAGGGCTGGGCCTTGGCTACAACTACAATCTGCCGCTGCCGCGCAAGACGGCCGATGCCGGGTTCCTGGAAGCGCTGGATGCTGCCAATCGCCGCATCGAGGCCTATGCGCCGGATGCGCTGGTGGTCGCTCTGGGCCTTGATGCCTTCGAAGGCGATCCCTTTGGCGGATTGTCCGTTTCGACGCCTGGCTTTGCCCGGATCGCCGAAGCAATCGCCAGTCTCGGATTGCCAACAGTCATCGTCCAGGAAGGCGGCTATCTTTGCGACGAACTCGGCGACAATCTGACATCGTTTCTGACCGGGTTCGGGCATTGACGACGGCGCCTGTCCAGGCGCGCCAAGAAGTTCCATAACAAATCTTATCAAACCAAAGCTTGTAGCCGGGGGGCTTCAAGGTTGGAATGCTCACGTTTGCCGCGCCTATCTGTAACCGCGCCCTGACCATTAACCCGCCAGAAGGGTTGTTGGGATAGCATTCTCGGCCAGGATCGGAGGGGGCGACCGTGGCTGGACAGAACGCAGCGGCAAGTTTGATGGCATCGGCCGAGATGGTGGCCGGGATGAATACCGCTGATCAGGTTCAAGCCCTTCTAGAGACGAGCGAGCGTCTTCATGGTGATCTGTCGGGTGGCCTTGATGCCCTGAAAAAGGTGACAGAAGAGCGGGATCACCTGCTTGCCCTGATCAACCAGGTGCCGGACCAACTGTTCGTCAAAGATCTCGATTCCCGTTTTCTGGTCGCCAATGAGGCTGTTGTGGCCGATAAATCGTTCATCACAACCGGAAAGTCGGTAACGGTTGCGGAGCTGATCGGCAAGACGGATTTTGATCTGTTCGCAGCGCCCGTCGCCCAGGAATTCAGGGATATCGAACTGAAGATCATGCAGACCGGCCAGCCGATGCTCAGCATGATGGAACACAATGCCTATGCCGATGGCAGCCCAAAATGGGTGTCCATGACGAAGGCGCCGCTACGCGACCGGAATGGAGCGATCATAGGCCTCGTCGGCGTGGCGCATGATGTGACCTTGCGCAAGGAGGCGGAGGACAGGGTCCGGTTCATGGCGCATCACGACGTGCTGACCGGCCTGCCGAACAGAGCCCTGCTTCTTGACCGTCTAGACCAGGCCATTCTTCATGCCGGTGAAGGTGGCCGCTCGGTTGCGATCATCTTTCTCGACCTCGATAATTTCAAATGGGTGAACGACACGCTGGGTCACCAGAGCGGCGACACCCTGCTCAGCATCGTCAGTGCAAGGGTCAGTGTTTGCCTGCGTGCCACTGATACGGTTGCGCGCCTCGGGGGTGACGAATTCGTCATTCTGCTGCCCGATCCGCCCCAGGATGCCGACCGCCTCATCCATCTGGTCGAGCGGTTGCGAAAAAGCGTGGCGGAACCTGTCGAGATCGCCGGACATACCTTTTGTGTCACGACCAGCCTCGGTGTTGCGCGCTTCCCGTTGGACGGCAGGGGCCGGGACGAGCTTCTGGCGAAAGCGGATGCGGCGATGTACCGCTCGAAGAGGAGCGGGCGCAATACATTCAGTCTCGCCGGGGCTTGAAGTGTGCCATCTGCCGTTTGGCTCCGACCTCCCCTACCCGGCCTCCGCCGTGTTCTCTTGCGCTGCGGGCGATGACAGCGCGAAAAGCCCGGCGATGACGATCAGGCAGGCTCCGGCGATTGTCGTCAGATATGGAATTTCGCCGAAGAACAGGAAGCCCCAGAGCGGTGCCCAGAGCATGCCGGTATATTCGAAGGAAGCGATGACGCTCGCCTTGGCGATCCGGTAGGCATGGGTCAGCAAGGTCATGGCAATCGCCGCGATCACACCGCATGAGCCCATCAGCAGGGCGTCGGTCAGCGTCGGCCAGACCCATGGGCGGATCAAAAACTCGATGGATTTGTGGCTCGCCTGGTGCATGCCGGTTAGATGAAAGAAAGCGGCGATCGCCAGCGCACCAGCGAGATAGACGCCGTTCTGATAGAAGGCCATGACCGAGGCCGTCGTCTCGGTGCCCATCTTGCGGGCCATCAGCATGGCCAGTGCATAGGTGGCAGCCGAAGACAGGGACAAGAGCGCTGCCGGCTCGAAAAGCCCTGCCCCCGGCTTCAGCATGATCACCACACCGATGAAGCCGACCAGCACTGCGGTCACTCGCCGCCAGCCAATGGTTTCGCCGAGGATGAGCGGCGCGAGCGCCAGCATGAACAATGGTACCGTGAAATAAAGTGCCACCGCATCAGCAAGCGGCAGCGCCGGAAAGGCCATGTAGTAGGTCGTGTAGCCGATCAACAGCAGGCCCGCGCGCCAGATCAACGGCCAGAACTCGCGCGTGAAAAGCGTGCTGATGCCTCCCTCGAAATGAACGAGAAGCAAAAGGATGGGAACGGAAACGAGGCACCGGAACGAAACGACCTGCGTCAGCGCATAATCGCCCGACACCGCCTTGATGACGGCGTCCTGAAGCGAGAAGACGAGTATGCCAAGACAAAGAAAGAAGATTCCGAGCGTGGCGCGGTTCTGCACTTGGCTCCCCCGGTTGAACACGGTGATATTGGACCGGGGAAAGCCGTGCTGTCCGTCCTTTCGCGACATCGACACGTTCATCGTCAAATAATTGTCGAGCCTTTCCTATATGGCTTTGAACTCCGTCGTATCATTTTGAAGCATGCCCCGCATTCAGGTCGATCAGGAATGCATTTCTACAATCTGCGGTTAACCAGCCACTTCCAGATTGCACAAATATAGTTTGGCATCTCTTGAAAGCACCAAAGTGGTGCTTTATGTTAGGAGATATGATGCAAGCGACCCACACATCGATTTTGCGCTATCGCCTCGCGCCGGATGCGGAGGCAAGGTTTGCCCTGGAGGATACGTTTTCCGCCTATGCCGCCATGCTCGTTCTGCTCGAAGAACTTGCGGCCGAAAAGGGCGGAGCCAACCTGGTGACCTTGCATGAGCTGGCCTATGAGACCGTGCGCGAGCGCACTGGTTTGCCGGCGCGGCTGGTGACGCTGGGCCTACGCGATTTCGCATCCAACCGGGGCCGCACAGCGGGCGTTTCCCGCCTGCCGCTGGACGACAAGCTGTTTGCCATCAAGGGCCCGTCGGACCTGACGGTTGCAACGGTGCGTGGCCGGGTTGCCATACCCTATGACGTGGCAGGCTATTCCCGCGGTACGCTGAATATTTTCGCCGCCCAGCTCGTTGCCGACCACGGCGCCTATGAAATCCATATCGGCGTTACGCCGCATTCCGATCGAACGGAGGAAAACATGATGATGAACGAAGGCATTCTTTCTCGCATGGGACGGTTGATCGCCGGTGTTGCAAACGCAGCCGTCGACAAGGCAGAAGGCACCAACAAGATCGCCGTCGTCGAACAGGCGCTGCGGGAAATCGATTCCGCGGCCGATGAGGCACGCACCGATATCGGCAAGGCGCGGGCCGAGGAATACCGCATCCAGAGCCGCCGCGAGGAGATCGTCGCCGATCTGCGCAAGCTCGACGAGAAAATCCGTCTGGCAGTTTCCGCCGACCGCGACGATCTCGCCAAGGCCGGCGTCGCGCGCCAGATCGACCTGGAATCGCAGATTGCAGCGCTGGACAAGGCGCTGACGGACGCGAAGGTCTATCTCGATGAAGGCCAGCAGGCGCTGCAGGCAGTGCTTGCCACGCGCCGGGAAGCTGAAGCCCGCCTCGTCGATCTCAAGCGCAGCCTGGCGCAATTTCCGGAAGAGACGGTTGGTGGACGCGCACGGAGCAGAGCTGCGGATGAGGCTGCGCGGGCTGCCGCCGCGGTATCCCGGGTCACGGGTGTTCCGGCTGGCGCCAATGCCAGCAATGCAGAACTGGACGAACTGGACCGGCTTCATCGCGAGCAGGCGATCGAAGCGCGGCTGGCCCAGTTCAAGACCGCCAAGAACTGACGCCGATGCAGCTTTTCCTTGCCCCGGAATGCCTGCCCTTTGCGATTGCCACCGTCATGCTGGCAGCCCTGACCGGGATCGAGGTGCTGTGCCTGTTGCTCGGTTTTTCGCTCGGCGAGGCCATCGACAAGGCCCTGCCGGATGACCATGGCGGCCTGCTCGGGCTCTTGTCCTGGGTGAATGTCGGCGGTGTTCCGACCCTCATCCTGATCATGCTGTTTCTCGGTTTTTTCGCCATGATCGGTTTCGTCACCCAGAGCGTGGCCCACGCTTTGTGGTCGCCGCTGCCGACCGCAGCCGCAGCCCTGCCGGCGTTTCTGCTTGCCCTTCCCGCCGTCCGGTCGTCGAGCCGGACCGTTGCTCGCATCGTTCCACGCGACGAGACCTACGCCGTCGATTTTTCGGAATTTATTGGGCGCAGTGGTGAAGTGGCTGTCGGTCCCTTGGATCAAGGGCTGCCGGGTCGTGTGCGCGTCAAGGACCGCCATGGCAACTGGCATAGCCTGAGAGCAAGGGCGGCCAAGAGCGAAGATCCGATTGCTATCGGCGCCACGGTTTTGCTCGTCGATCAAGTTTCCAATGTGTACATCGCTATTCGCGCGCCGTCGGACATCCTCCCGTCGCCAAACCCCACCTCCACGGAGCACCCATGATCTACGATCTTCTCCTGCCCGCCGGCATCGGCATCGTCCTGATCCTCGGCATCGGTTTCGTTCTTGCATCGCTCTACACACGTTCAAGCCGAGATGAAGCCTATGTGCGCACGGGTCTTGGAGGCCAGAAGGTGGTGCTTGACGGCGGTTCGGTCGTGCTGCCGATCTTCCATTCGATCGCCCGCGTCAACCTGAAGACGCTGCGCCTGGAAGTCCGACGCGGCGAGGGCGACGCGCTCATCACCAAGGATCGCATGCGCGTCGATATCGGCGCGGAATTCTATGTGCGTGTCAAGCCGGACGCCTCCTCCATCGCGCTTGCAGCGCAGACACTGGGTGACCGCACCAATGATGCCGAGCAACTGCGCGTGCTGATCGAGGCGAAATTCGTCGACGGCCTGCGCTCGGTGGCGGCCACCATGACGCTCGACGCGCTGCAGGAACAGCGCATGGATTTCGTCAAGGCGGTGCAGGAGGCGGTGGGCGCCGACCTGCAGTCGAACGGTCTTGAGCTGGAATCCGTGTCGCTGACCCGCCTCGACCAAACGGATATCAAACACTTCAACGCCAACAACTTCTTCGACGCGCACGGTCTCGCCGCGCTGACGCGCATCACCGAAGGGCGCAAGAAGGAGCGCAACGAAATCGTCCGCGATACCGAAGTGGCGATCGCCCAGAAGGACCTCGAGGCACGCCAGCAGTCTCTGGCGATCGACCGCACCAAGCGCGAGGCTGAACTGAACCAGGAACGCGACATCGCCAACAAGTCGGCGGCGACACGCGCCGAAACCGCGCAGCAGGAACAGGCCGCCAAGCGCGCGGAGGAAGAAGCCCGCATTGCCTCGCAGCAGGCAATTGCCGAGGCTGAGGCAATGGCAAAGCAGGCGCGCGAAAGCGCCAACATTGCCGCAACCCGCGCCGTGCAGCAGCGCGATACGGAAGCCAAGCGCGACCTGCAGATCGTGGCACAGGAGAGCGCCATCGCGGTTGCCAACAAGAGCCGCGAGGAGTCCGAGGCCAAGGCGCAGGCGGAAGCCGCGAGGGCACTTGCCATCGCCGCGGAGGAAAAGGTCGGCACCGCCAAGGCCGTGGAAATTGCCGAACGTGAGCGCCAGATCGCGGTCATCGACGCCCGCAAGCGCGCTGAAACCGAAGCGACTGCCGTAACAGTCGGCGCCGAAGCAGAAAAGCAGGCGGCATCCGATCAGGCCGACGCGATCAAGACGCTGGCGACGGCTGAAGCCGAAGCTGCGGTGATCAGGGCGAAGGGCGTGCTGGAAACCGGCAAGGCGGCAGCTGAAAGCGAGGCACTGCTCAACGAGGCGCGTAACAAGCTGAGTTCGGCCATCATCGAGTTCGAAATCCTGCGCGAACGCATTCGCATCATTCCGCAGGCGCTTGCCGAAGCGGTCAAGCCAATCGAAAAGATTTCCGATATCCGCATCTTCGACACCGGCGGCATGCTGGGCCGCGGAGCGGGCGGCGCGAACGGCGGAAGCGGTATCGGCATGGGCGAAGGCCTTGCCGGACAGCTGCTTGCCTATCAGGCGAACAAGCCGATCCTCGATCAATTGCTCAAGGAAGCCGGTTTCGAGGGCGACAATGCGGTCTCCGCGCTGCTCGCCAATCTGCAAGGAGAGAAGGGCAAGGCGGCAGCGGATCCGGAAGAGGACTGAGGCTCGCAGGAGGCTTAGTTCAGAACGGATACACTTTTTCTGTAAAGCTAAAGGAGGCCTTTCGCGGGCCTCCTTTTCATTTCCGCTGTCAGACCGGCAGCCTCAGACAATCCGCCCCCGCGCCGCAACTGGCCAGACGGCCGAGATCTCGCCCTGTTCGACGATATTCACGGCATCGACCATATTGGTGACAACGCAGGCGTGGTTGGGGACGATGCGGAGCTTGTCGCCGACCTTCAGGTTGATCGGGCCTTCGCTGACGAGGCGGCCGTGTTCTTCCGAGAGCTGGTCGATGGCGATGTCGTCGCGTCCGAGAACGTGACCGTACCCCGACAGACCGAGCAGGTCAGAGGTCAGGGTCTTCGAACCGGCATCGATGATGGCGCGGTTGGCAGCGGGGACTGATACGACGGTCGCAAGCACCGTCAGCGCGCAGTCGTCCCAGCCGCAGACGCCGCGCGAGACGAGCGAACGGTCGTTGTAGACGTATGTTCCGGGGCGGTACTCGGTGGTCACCGGCGCCTCTGCAGCGGCCATCATCGAAGGCGTGCCGCCGGAGGTGATCATGGGTACCTCGATGCCAGCGGCCTCGATGAAGGCCTTCGCACGGGTCATGAAGGATTCGACGCCGGCTGCGCCATTGACCGGCGGGTATGTCATCAGTCCACCGAACACGAGACCGGGTGCCTTGGCGATCCGCTGTGCGAGGGTTGCTGCCGCTTCCGGGGTTGGCACGCCACAACGGTCCGCGCCGGTATTGCACTCGACTAGGACGCGAAGCGGCGCGGGTTCGGAAGCGAACGCGCCGGAGAGACCGTCAATGACGGTTTCATTGTCGGCGACGACGCTCAGCGCCACCTTACCGGCAAGCGCTTTCAGATGCTCCAGCTTTTCCGGGCCGAGGATGTTGTAGGTGATCAGCACATCGCGGATTTCCGGGCTGCCGGCGATCATCGCTTCCGCTTCCGACACTTTCTGGCAGGTGATTCCGATTGCCCCTGCCCGCAGCTGCATTTCTGCGACCGCAGGCAATTTGTGCGTCTTGATATGCGGGCGGACCTTCAACCCATGCGCATTCGCGTAGGTCTGGAACCGGTCGATGTTGCGGCGGGCAATGTCGAGATCGACCAGGACGGCCGGTGTGTTCACGGTTTCAAGCGTCGATGCGGCCTTGCTCATGGGATCCCTCGCGAAAATTTCCGATGCAATTTCAGGCGGAAGAAAGCGCTGCACGCCTGTTGTGCAGATTCCTAGCCGGCGAACTCTTGACAATTTATGCATCCCGGCGCTGAATAGGTCAATCCAGTAAAACAGACATATGTCCATAATACTGGACAACGAAGAATGACCGTTCATCAGGGGAACATCATGACCATTTCGCTTCGCACCAGCGCGCTTTCGCTGGCAACCGCCTTCATCCTTTCCGCCATGCCTGCGGCCGCCCAGCAGGCGACGAGCAAGCTCGACGAAGTTTTGGCCCGCGGCCACCTCGTTCTCGGCACCGGCAGCACCAATGCGCCGTGGCACTTCAAGAGCGCCGAAGACAAGCTGCAGGGTTTCGATGTCGACATGGGCCGCATCGTCGCCAAGGCGCTGTTCGGCGATCCCGACAAGATCGAGTATGTCAACCAGTCGTCGGATGCGCGCATCCCGAACATCACCACCGACAAGGTGGACCTCACCTGCCAGTTCATGACGGTGACCGGCGAGCGCGCCCAGCAGATCGCCTTCACCATTCCCTATTACCGGGAAGGCGTTGGCCTGATGTTGAAGGCTGACGGAAAGTATGCCGACTACGCAGCGTTGAAGGCGGCCGGCTCGTCCGTGACCATTTCGGTCCTGCAGAATGTCTATGCCGAGACCATGGTTCATGCCGCCCTGCCCGAGGCGACCGTCGACCAGTATGAATCGGTCGACCTGATCTATCAGGCGCTCGAATCCGGCCGCGCCGATGCGGCTGCGACCGACCAGTCGTCGCTTGCCTGGTACATGACCCAGAACCAGGGTCGCTACAAGGATGCCGGCTATGGCTGGAACCCGCAGACCTATGCCTGCGGCGTCAAGCGCGGCGACCAGGATTGGCTGAACTTCGTCAACACCGCCCTGCATGAGGCGATGACCGGCGTCGAGTTCGACTTCTATGCGAAGTCCTACAAGACCTGGTTCGGCAAAGACCTCGCCCCGCCGCAGATCGGCTTCCCGGTCGAATACAAGTAAGCCGCACGGCACGTCGTTGGGACGAAGGGTTTTTACCCTTCGTCCTTCCTCCACCCTCTACGGCAGGACGCCGCCATGGGTTATACGCTCAATTTCGCCGCCGTCTGGCGCAGCTTCGACCAGCTTCTCGAAGGCCTTGCGCTCAGTCTCGGACTGGCTTTCATCTCCATTCTGATCGGTGCCGTCATCGGTCTTCTGGTTGCCTTTGCGCTGATCTCGAAAAGCGGCTGGGTACAGCGGCCGGCTGCGACTTACGTGACGATCATCCGCAACCTGCCAATCCTCGTGCTGGTGCTCTTCGCCTATTTCGCCCTGCCGCAGATGGGCGTGCGGCTGGGCAAGATCGAGAGTTTCGTCGCGGTTCTGTCGATCTATTCCGGCGCCTATCTGGCGGAAGTATTTCGTGCCGGACTGATCTCAATCCCGAAAGGGCTGACGGAAGCTGGATTGGCCATCGGACTGACGCCGATGCAGATCCGCGTGTCGATCATCGTGCCGCTGATGCTGCGCAACGTGCTGCCGTCGCTGTCCTCGACCGTGATTTCGTTGTTCAAGGATACGTCGCTCGCAGCCGCCATCGCCGTGCCGGAACTCACCTTCGAGGCGCGCAAGATCAATGTGGAGACCTTCCGGGTCATCGAGACATGGATCGTCGCCTCCGGTCTCTATGTTGCCACTTGCTCGGTGCTGGCTGCGCTGATGCGCGTCGCCGAGCGCCGCCTGGCCGTCCCGAGGTGATGTCATGATGGATTTCACCGCTTTTTTCGATCAGATCTGGATTGCCCGCTTCGTCATCCTCAAGGGGCTCGGGATCACGATTTCGATCTCGGCTCTCTCCATCGTCGCCGGTTCGCTGCTCGGTGTCCTCGTCGGCCTGTCGCTCGTCTATGGCAACCGAGTGCTGCGGCTTGTGGTGCGTGCCTATACCGATTTTATCCGCGGTACGCCGGTTCTGGTGCTTGTGCTTGCCAGCTATTACGTGCTCTCCACCATCGGAATCGAGTTGGGACCGTTCCAGGCCGGCGTGCTGGCGCTGGCGATCTTCTGCTCCTCGCATGTCGGCGAGATCGTCCGCGGCGGGCTGCAGGCGATCCCAAAAGGCCAAACCGAGGCTGCCAAGGCGATCGGGCTCACCTTCGGCCAGACCTTTGCCTATGTGCTCTGGCCGCAGGCGCTGCGCCAGTTCCTGCCGGCCTGGGTCAATACAGCAGCCGAGATGGTCAAGGCTTCGACATTGCTGTCGGTCATCGGTGTCGCCGAACTGCTCCTGCGCACGCAGGAAATCATCTCGCGCAATTTCATGAGCCTGCAGTTCTATTTCTTCGCCGGGCTTCTCTACTTCGTCATCAACTACGGCATCGAGCGGTTCGGCAAATATGTCGAACGCAAGACCGCCGTTCCGTCCTAAAACATCCGCTTCTTTGAAGCATATGTTTTAGCTCTTTGTTTTAACGCGGGATGTTTCCGAAAACCGCAAACACTTTTCGGCATCCCGCTCCAAGGGCTCCAAGACATGAGCAAGGTACTTCTCGAAATACAGGGTCTGCGCAAGCAGTACGGCACCGTCGAGGTGCTGAAGGGTGTCGACTGCATCATGCGGGAGGGCGAGGTGATTTCGATCATTGGCTCCTCCGGCTCCGGCAAGACGACGATGCTTCGCTGCATCAACATGCTGGAGGAATTCCAGGGCGGCCATATCCGGCTCGAGGGCGAGGAGATCGGCTATGAGCACAGTGGCTCGTCCCGCAAACGCAAGAGCGAGAAGGACATCGCCCGCCAGCGAGCGTTGACTGGTATGGCTTTCCAGCAGTTCAACCTCTTTCCGCACATGACCGCGGCCCACAACGTCATGCTTGGCCTCGTCAAGGTGAAGAAGATGTCGCGCGACGAGGCGCGTGCTGTTGCCGAAAAATGGCTCGACCGGGTAGGATTGGCCTCACGCGCCGATCACTACCCGGGCCAGCTTTCCGGTGGCCAGCAGCAGCGCGTGGCGATCGCCCGTGCGATTGCGATGTCACCGCGGCTGATGCTGTTCGACGAGGTGACCTCGGCGCTCGATCCCGAACTGGTCGGCGAGGTGCTGCAGGTGATCAAGGGGCTGGCGGCAGACGGCATGAGCATGCTGCTCGTCACCCATGAGATGCGCTTTGCTTATGAGGTCTCCTCGCGGGTGATCTTCATGAACCAGGGCGTGATCTGCGAGGAGGGCGACCCGAAGGAGATGTTCGTCAGGCCAAAGACGGAGCGGCTGGCAGAGTTCCTGAAGACATCGAGTTTCAATTGAACGGGACGAGGAAAAGTGTGAAGCGGTTTTCCGCCCGCGTCCCGTTCCATCCAAAAAACAGAAGACAAAAGAGAGAATCCTGATGACTATCAAGCGTTATGGCGCCGGCGAAACCGGTGCCGGCGGACAGCCCCTGCCCTTTGCCCGTGCGGTGGAAGCCAATGGCTGGCTGCATGTCTCCGGCCAGGTGCCGATGGAAAAGGGCGAGATCATTCGCGGCGGCATCATCACTGAGACCCGCAAGGCAATCGAAAACCTGATCGCGATCCTGCACGAGGCGGGATACGGTATCGAGGATGTAGTGCGCGTCGGCGTCTGGCTCGACGATCCCCGCGACTTCTGGAGCTTCAACGGTGTCTATGCGGAATATTTCGGCGCCAACCCGCCGGCCCGCGCCTGCGTCCAGTCGCGCATGATGGTCGATTGCAAGGTCGAAGTCGATTGCATCGCCTATCGGGCAGACAGGGCTTGAATTGCCGAGCGCGGCTTGCAAAGGTCGCGCCACAAACTTTTGACGAGGACGGATCGAATGGCTGATGGCGCAGAAGACATGGTATCGCGGCGCACGCGCGGCCTCGATCGCGCCTTCGAGATTCTTGAATTCCTGCGCGTCAAGCGCCAGCCGATGCGGCCGAACGAGATCGCCGTCGAGATCGGCGCGCCGCGTTCGTCGATCTATGAGCTGATCAATCTGCTGCTGCGCCACGGCATGTTGGACTACCAGGGCGGTGACGGCCGGGTGTTCCTCGGCCGCAAGCTCTATTTCCTCGGAACGGCCTATGCCGACCAGTTCGACCTGATGCGCGAATCCGAGGATTTGCTGGCTCGCCTTGCGGAGGAGACCCGCGAAACCGCGCAGATGTGCCTGCTGGAGGGCAACAAGTATACTGTCGCCATGATGCGCGAGGGGAGCCGCGCCTTCCGCATCTCGTCCAACATCGGCGAACTGGTGCCGATCCCCTGGACGGCCTCCGGTCGCCTGCTGGTTTCGCACCTCACCGACGAGGAAATCCTCGATTTCATTCCGGCCGACGATTTCGTGCTGCCGAGCGGCACGCGTCTGGATGCTGCCCGGTTCATTGCCGAGGTGCGGCAGGCGGCGATCGACGGCTATTTCACATTCAACAGTGCGGTCGAGACCTTTACCCATTGCTTTGCCGTGCCGGTGCATCAGGCCGACGGCCAATGCGTCGCAACGCTCTGCCTCGTCACGCCGAAGGAAGACGGCCTGCGCAATCGCCAGGCCTATCTCGACAGTCTGCTCGCCGCTGCGCACGAATTGTCCGAGCAACTTGGCTATTCCACCGGCCGCAAGCGCGCCGAGCGGTAGCCGCTCAGGCCCCTTGGTTCTGCGCCAGCCGCCATTGCCGTGGCGACAGGCCCGTGTGAGTGAGAAAAAAGCGCGAGAAATAGGCAGGGTCCGAAAATCCCAAGCGATAACCGATTTCCTGCACCGGTATCTGGGTGAAGAGCAGTTCACGCTGGGCTTCATCGATCAGCTTGCCGTTGATCAGCGTCTGGGTGTTGCGACCGGTCAGTTGCTTGACGATGCGGTTGAGATGCGTCGGGGAGATTCCGAGTTCCTGCGCATAGAAGGACGCTGGTTTGTGCGAGCGAAAGTGCTGATGGATCAGCCCCGTCAGCCTGTTCAGGCGGCGTTCGTTTTCAGTTGCACCATCTTCCTCATCGCCGCGTCCCGCAGCAAAAAGGTGCGCGGTCAGCCTGAGCGCAGTCGTCAGATAAGCCTCGCACAGATCCGCCGGACCCGAGCGTCGCGCTGCTGTTTCCGCTGCCAGCCGATGCAGCGTTTCGGCGATGTACCGGCTGTCGGTGTTCTTTTCCGGGAGTTGCGTCAGGCACGGCGCGGCGAGCCATTCGCCAAACCGGCTGTGGTCGGCGGGCATGGTCTTCAGGTGTGAGGTGAGCACCGTGAAGACATAGCCGTCGATATCCTTCGAGAAGCGGAAACCGTGGCGTGCGAAGGGCGGAACGGTGATGACGGCGGGCGGGACGATCGGATGGACGTCGTCGCCGAATACCGCGTCGCCTGATCCGGCCTCGATGTACAGGATCTGAAAGAACTGCTCGTGCCTATGCAATCCGATCTCCCAGTGATGGAGGCTACTGCGCGACGGGATCGTTTCGCAATGCAACCAGAAATCCGGAGAATCGCCGGCTTTTTCACCATAGAGGTCGTAGGTCGGAACAGATCTCATCGACATTCCTGCAAACTTCAGAATGTTCGATTTGTGCAATTTCTTGGCCGCAATGTCCATGGAGGCGCCACCGTGCCGGTGTCACAAATGATGCATGCTCGACTTCGGGAGGAAGAGATGCGCACACAGGTTGTCATCATTGGTTCAGGTCCGTCCGGATTGCTACTTGGACAATTGCTGGTGAAAGCCGGGATCGAAGCCGTCATCCTCGATCGTGTCGGCAAGGATTACATTCTTGGCCGCGTGCGCGCCGGCGTGCTGGAGCAGGGCACGGTCGGACTGATGGACGAGGCCGGAGCCGGCGCACGGATGCATGCCGGGGGCCTGCCTCACGACGGTTTCTCGCTTGCCTTCGACGGGCGCGATCATCGCATCGACCTCAAGGATCTGACCGGCGGCAAGGGCGTCGTGGTCTATGGCCAGACCGAGTTGACGCGTGACCTGATGGAGCACCGCGAAGCGATCGGCGCCACGACGATCTATGACGCCGTCAATGTCTGCCCGCACGATTTCGACGGCCGGTCGCCCTATGTGACCTATGAGCGCGGCGGGATCACCCACCGCATCGATTGTGATTTCATCGCCGGATGCGACGGCTTCCATGGTGCGAGCCGTAAGGCCGTGCCGGAAAAATCCATCACCACTTTCGAAAAGGTCTATCCGTTCGGCTGGCTCGGTCTCCTTGCCGACGTGCCGCCGGTCAGCCACGAACTGATCTATGCCAACCATACGCGCGGCTTTGCGCTCTGCTCGATGCGATCGGAAATCCGCAGCCGTTACTATCTGCAATGCGCGCTTGACGAAAAGATCGAGGACTGGAGCGACGACCGGTTCTGGGACGAGTTGCGCCGGCGGCTTCCCGCCCATCATGCGGAGGCCCTGACAACCGGCGCGTCCTTCGAAAAATCGATCGCGCCGCTGCGCTCCTTCGTGGCCGAGCCGATGCGTTTCGGCAAACTCTTTCTCGTCGGCGACGCCGCCCACATCGTGCCGCCGACGGGCGCCAAGGGGCTCAATCTCGCGGCGAGCGACGTCCACTATCTCTCCTCCGGCCTTGTGGAATATTATCAGGACCGTTCGCTTGCCGGGATCGATGCCTATTCGGCCCGGGCGCTTTCGCGGGTCTGGAAGGCCGTGCGCTTTTCCTGGTCGATGACGACGATGCTGCACCGCTTCCCGGATACCGGCGCATTCGACCAGAAGATCCAGGAAGCCGAACTCGACTATCTCACCCATTCCCGCGCGGCAGCAACGGCGCTGGCGGAGAATTATGTTGGGCTGCCTTACTAAAAGTGTCTCAATCCAGCGCCGCCAAAAACGCTTCCAGTTCCGCCGGTTCAATCCCGACCAGATGTCCCTTGCCAGGATAGGCGCCGGATTTCACGTCGGCGACATATTCGGAAAAGGCGGCGATGCGCTCCTGCTGCAGACGGTCATATTCGACGGCGAAGTTTCGGTAGATCTTGGCGTGGCGCGGGACGTGACCCTTGTTGGCGCCGAGAACATCGTCGGCAAAGAGGTATTGCGCGTCGCAGCCGGTGCCGGCGCCCATGGACAGCATCAGCATGGAGGTGCGCGCGCTGATAGCAGTGGCGACTTCGCCGGGCACGACTTCGATTTCGGCGGCGAAGGCACCGGCTTCTTCGAGCGCCTTGGTCTGGCGCCAGATTTCAAGGGCACTGAGAGAAGTTTTGCCGACTGCGCGAAAACCGCCGGTCCAGGTGGCCTTGGAGGGAATGAGGCCGACATGGCCGCAGACCGGAATGCCCTCGTCGCGCATGCGTCGCACCGTCTGCAAGCCGGCCGCGCAATAGACGGCGTCACCTCCGGCCTTCAGCGCCTGGAAGGCGGCGCGGATATACTCGTCAGCGGTGACGAGGTCACCATATTCGAGACCGGGAAAGGCGAACACGGAAGGTGCCGCCTCGCGAAAAGCCGGGCCTAGCAGGGACGGCGGCACCGAGACGAGATCAACCCCTGCCCGCTCGGCTGCGTCCGCCTCATCCAGCGTTTCGACGCGCAGCATGCTGAGCTGACGCTTGCCCTTCATCGACAGAAGGTCGGCTACGGTCGGGCGGCGGTGCCTCATGAATGTCTCCCAAGGTGGTGATCGGCGGACGGGTGGTCGCCGCGCGGTCTTTGTGGAATGTCGTGGGATGCCGCTGGTGTTCGAAGCGACATTCTGAATTGTGCGCTGCTGGAGTCAGTGTCAGGCCGCCAGCAGCGACTTCAGCTTCGTTTCCGCAGCAGCGAGCGCCACCGGATCGGGACGGACACCCGCGGCAATCATCATTTCGGCAAGGCGGATATCGCGCGCGACCGCATTGCCCGTGCCGATGCCGCTCGCGGCAATCAGGCGTCCGCCTGCATCGAGATGGAAGAGGATGAAGGCGCCGTCTGCCATGTCCCGGCGAATGGTCTGCGTGGTGCCGTCGGCCAGGCCGGCGATCTGCAGGGTCAGATCGTACTGGTCGGACCAGAACCACGGCACGGACGCAATCGCCTCCCCTGCTCCCATCAGATTGGCCGCGGCCAGCAGGCCCTGATCCTGCGCATTGCGCCAGGCCTCCAGCCGTACCCGGCGCCCGCCATAATGCCGCAACGGGAAGGAGCAGCAGTCTCCGGCGGCAAAGATGTCCGGAACGGATGTCCGCAGATGTTCATCGACCGCGATCCCATTGTCGATCACCAGACCCGCATCCTGGGCAAGTTCGACATTCGGAACTGCGCCGATGCCGACGACGATCAGGTCGGCGGCAATCGTGCGGCCGTCCTCGAGCCGTATCCGCGCGCCATCACGATCCTCGGACAATTCCTGGATCTTTACGCCACAGATGATCTCGGCGCCTTCAGCCTTGTGACGGTCGGCGACGACTGTGGCCACTTCCTCCGGAACGCCGCGGCTGAGAATGCGGGGGAGGCCTTCGACCAGCGTCACTTGCGCGCCAAGTTTTCGCGCGGTCGCGGCGAGTTCCAAACCGATGAAGCCGCCGCCGATGATGGCGAGATGGGTGTCCGGTTGAAGGGCGGCACGGATGGCGACGGTATCACCGTGCGTCCGCAGCGTGCGAATGCGGTGGTTGGCGCCGGACAGTCCGGGAAACGGCCGTGGCCGGGCGCCCGTCGTCAAAAGGAGCTGGTCATAATCGCGGCTGGTGCCGTTGGACAACTGCACGATCTTTGCCGTCGGATCGATGCTCTCGACGGTGACGCCGGTCAGCACCGCGATGCCCGCTTCGGCGTAGCGTGCCGCATCGGAGACCAGTTTTGGTGCATGGCCATGCAAGAGGGCGTCTTTCGACAGCGGCGGGCGCTCGTAAGGAAGGTGTTCTTCCTCGCCGACAAGCGTGATCCGCCCGTCAAAACCCTTTTCGCGAAGTGCGAAGGCGGCGCGGGCTCCGCACTCCCCTGCCCCGATGATGACGATATGCGACATGGCGTGAATCCTTCAGGCGAGGGAGATGAAGACGCTGCCGGCTTCGACCTTGACCGGATAGGTCCTGAGGTTGACGCAGACGGGAGCCCCCTTCGCTTCGCCGGTCTTGTAGCTGAACCGGCCATTGTGCTTCGGACATTCGATGATGTCGTCCATCACCAGGCCGTCGGCGAGATGGATTTTCTCATGCGTGCAAAGGCCATCGGTCGCGAAGAACTCGTCGTCAGGGCTGCGATAGACGGCGAAGGTTTTGCCTTCGTGGTCGAAGCGGATGACATCCTCTTCGTCGATCTCGTCGGTCGCGCAGACTTCCACCCAGTTGCTCATGGTTTCCTCCATTCAATTCTGTTTTGGGCACCGCTCTATTCGGCGGCGATTGGCTCGGCGTGAAATTCTTCGCGGTAGGGCTTGGCCGTCGGCGGCAGTTCGCGCTTGAGGAAATAGTCCTCGTTCCGGAGCTGGCGCAGGAAAGCCGGGATCATCTCGCGGTAGCCTTCGATGATCGACCGGTTCGGCGTCGGCAGGTCGTGCTTGATCATTTCGTGCAGTTGCGGCAGCGCATGGTAGGGCACCATCGGAAACATGTGATGTTCGACGTGGTAGTTCATGTTCCAGTAGATGAACCGGCTCACCGGGTTCATGTAGACGCTGCGGCTGTTCAGACGGTGATCGATGACGTTGTCGGCAAGGCCGCCATGCTGCAACAGGCCGGTCATCACGTGATGCCAGGCGCCATAAAGGCGCGGCAGACCGATCAGCATCAGGGGCAGGATCGAGCCAAGATAGATCGCCAGCGCAATGGTCGCGACATAAATAGCCAGCCAGATGCGGGCGATGCGGATGGCGCGGGGCTGTTCCTGCTCGGGAATGAAGGTCTTTTCGTCCGCACTGACGATGCCGATGCCATTGCGGAGCATGTCGGTCATCGCATGGTAGACGTCGAGAATGCCGAAGAAGTTGAGGATCAGGCGGAAGAGATCCGGCGGCCGCATGACGGCGATTTCCGGGTCTCGACCGACGATGACCGTGTCCGTATGGTGCCGCGTGTGGCTCCAGCGCCAGGTGACCGGATTGCGCATGATCATGAAACAGGCGATCTCGTAGACAGCGTCGTTCATCCAGCGTGTCTTGAAGGCGGTGCCATGGCCGCATTCATGCCAGCGCGAATCCGAGGCCGAGCCGTAGAAAACGCCGTAGATCAGAAAGAACGGGACACACCACCAGGAACCCCAGAAGACGATTCCGAGGCCGCCGGCGACGACCATGCTGCCGAGCCAGAGGACGGTGTCGCGGATGGCCGGGCCATCTTCGCGCTTCATCAGTTCCTTCATCTGCTTGCGCGGAATGTCGGTGTGATACCACTCGGCTGCGGCAAGCCCGCTTGCGACTGCAGCCTGGGCGTCGCGCCCCAAGAGGCTGTAGTCGCGTTTCGTGGCAACCTTGTCCATCTATGATCCTCCCTGCACCGATACGGCCCATCGCTCTGTGATGATGAGGATAGGTTGACTTTCGCGGCGGCTCAATGCAGCCTTGATATATTCTATCAAAGTCTGTCAAAATTGGACGTGATAGAATGATGGATTATATCAGGAGCAGACATGAGCGGACGACCGACCATTGCCGATCTTGCCAAGGCCGCGGGGGTCAGCGTTGCCACCGTTGACAGGGTGCTGAACGGGCGCCACCGCGTTCGCGAGGAAACAGCGCGGCGTGTTTATGATGCGGCAAAATCCATCGGCTACCATGCCGTCGGCTTGCTACGCCAAAGGGTATTTGAGGATCTGCCGCAATACCGGTTGGGGTTCATTCTGCAAAAACCGAACCAGTATTTCTATCAGTCCATGGCCAGGGAACTCGAGAATGCCGCCCTTTCGGCGCCCGGTGTTCGGATCATCCCGCAGATCGATTTCAACATGAGCGCCACGCCGACGGCCTTGGTGGAAAAGCTGAAGGCGGTCGCGGCGCGCAACCAGGCCATCGCTCTGGTCAGTCCCGACTATCCGGCAGTCACGGCGGCCATCGAGGAACTGAAGGAAAAGGGAATTCCGGTTTTCTCACTTCTGTCCGATTTCGCAGCCGGCGTGCGCGAGGGGTATGTCGGTCTCAACAATCGCACCGTCGGCCGCACTGCCGCCTGGATGATCGCCAAGGCGGCGAAAAGACCGGGAAAAGTGGCGACATTCATCGGAAGCCACCGGTTTCATGGTCATGAATTGCGCGAAATCGGTTTCCGCTCCTATTTCCGTGAGAATGCACCGGATTTCGAGGTGCTCGACGCGATGGTCAACCTTGATACCGAGGAAATCACCCATGAGGCGACGATCAACCTCTTGCAGCGCCATCCGGACCTGATCGGGTTCTATGTCTGCGGAGGCGGGATGGAGGGTGCGATCTCTGCGCTGGCAGAAGAGAAAATGGCCGGCAAGCTGCTCGTTGTCGTCAACGAACTGACACCGGAATCACGGGCGGCGCTTGCCGAGGATCTCGTAACGATGGCCGTTGCGACGCCGGTGGTTCACGTGGCCCGCGAGTTGGTCGGCCTGATGATCGGCGCCATCGAGCGTGCCACCGCCGGCGTGCCCGGGCAGACGTTCCTGCCGTTCGATATCTTCACGCCGGAGAATATTTGACCGGCCGCGCGCACCCAATATTTGACGGAATTCCATCACGGAAATTTCGTATTCTTTCATGGATGAAAGAGAAACGACGCGTTCTGCTTTGACTGTTCCGTGATAAGCTGATGATCCTCCGCTTGTCGAGGAATGGGAGGCGTGCCGCAGCAAGGCGCACTGTGCCGCCCTGCCCTTCGGATTGATTTGCAGGAGGAACATCGCCCATGACGACCATTTCATTCGCCCTCAACCATATGACTGCTCCGGCCCTGCCGCTGGACGACTTTTTCGCGCTTGCCAAATCGCTCGGCATTTCCGCGGTGGAAATCCGCAATGATCTTGCAGGCAACGCCATCATCGACGGAACGCCCGCTGCGGCGGTCAAGGCGCTCGCTGAAAAGCATGGGCTGACCATCATCTCGATCAATGCCCTGCAGCGGTTCAACGAATGGAATGACGATCGCGCTCGCGAGGCGCACGAACTCATCACTTACGCGCGGGACTGCGGCGCCAAGGCGCTGGTTCTCGTGCCGGTGAACGATGGTAGCGGTCAGAAGGATGGCGAGCGGCAGGCGAATCTTCGGTCGGCGCTGACCGCCCTGAAGCCTATGCTGGAAACCGCCGGTATTATCGGTCTTGTCGAGCCGCTTGGCTTCGAAATCTGCTCGCTGCGTTCGAAAACCGAGGCGGCAGACGGCATTCGGGCGGTTGACGGCGAAGGCACATTCAAACTCGTGCACGACACGTTCCACCATCACCTCGCAGGAGAAGAAAAATTCCATCCGAAATTGACGGGTCTCGTCCATATCTCCGGCGTCGCCGATCCTGACGTCACCGTCAGCGACATGCGCGATCCGCATCGGGTTCTGGTAGATGCCACTGACCGGCTGGACAATGCCGGTCAGGCCAAAAGCTTGCTGGCAAGCGGCTATGCAGGGCCATTCTCCTTCGAGCCTTTTTCGCCGGCCGTGCATCGGTTGAGCGACATCGGGACTGCCGTGCGCGAGAGCATGGAGTTCCTTGCCGCCAAGGCATAGCCTTCGATGCGTTCCGGCCGACGTTTTTGCGTGAATATCGGCCGGAACGCACTTGACGTTGCGAACAAGAAATGGAATAGATATTCCGTATTAGCAAACTATCGGTTTGTTTATTCTGTTTACGGAATGCCCCTGCCAGGGAGAGGCAGGGTGACGGGAAACGGGCATCACCGGGGAACGGGATGCCTCCGGCTTGTGGAGGGTGGTCGCCGGACACCGTTTTGTGGAGGAACTACATCATGAAGAAAATGATTTTGGGTGCAGCCCTGGCTGTAATGATGTCGACGGCAGCGCATGCTGAAACTGTTGGCGTTTCGATGGCGCTGTTCGATGACAACTTTCTGACCGTTCTGCGCAACGGCATGCAGGATTACGCCAAGACGCTCGACGGCGTGACGTTGCAGGTCGAAGACGCCCAGAACGACGTTGCCAAGCAGCAGAGCCAGATCCAGAACTTCATCGCTGCCGGCGTCGATGCCATTGTCGTCAACCCGGTCGATACCGATGCGACCGCCGCCATGTCGAAGATCGCCGCCGATGCCGGCATTCCGTTGGTCTACGTTAACCGCGAGCCGATCAACATCGACACGCTTCCGGAAAAGCAGGCCTTCGTCGCATCCAACGAAGCTGAGTCCGGCACGCTCGAAACCCAGGAAGTCTGCAAGCTGCTCGGCGGCAAGGGCAAGGCTGTTGTCATGATGGGCGAGCTTTCCAACCAGGCCGCGCGCATGCGCACCAAGGACGTGCATGACGTCATCGCCACCGACGCCTGCAAGGGCATCGAGATCGTCGAAGAGCAGACGGCGAACTGGTCGCGCACCCAGGGTGCCGACCTTGTCACCAACTGGCTCTCCGCTGGCCTGGAATTTGATGCCGTCATCGCCAACAATGACGAAATGGCGATCGGCGCCATCCAGGCGCTCAAGGCTGCCGGCAAGGACATGAGCAAGGTCGTCATCGGTGGCGTCGATGCAACGCAGGACGCTCTTGCCGCCATGGCTGCCGGCGATCTCGACGTGACGGTGTTCCAGAATGCAGCCGGCCAGGGCAAGGGCTCGCTCGACACGGCTCTGAAGATCGCACGCGGCGAAACGGTCGAAAAGAAGGTCTATATCCCCTTCGAACTGGTGACGCCGGCCAATCTCAAGGACTATCAGGCGAAGAACTAAGCCTGAACACCGGGGCGCGGCTATCCGCGCCCCGGATTGCCCGGTTTCAATGACGGCTGGTGCACTGCGCGGCCGATGAAACCATGAGGAACCCTGCTCCTTGTGAAGGTTCAGGTTCCGGCCGAAGAGGCGACAGGGAGGCATCAATACAATGGTCAGTCCGACAACAATGGCAGCCGTACGCGCCAGTGGCGCCGTGCCCAATGCCGAGTATCTTCTTTCCGTCGAAGGCGTTCGCAAGGAGTTTCCGGGCGTGGTGGCACTCGACGATGTCTCCTTCCGCTTGAAACGCGGTACGGTACATGCGCTGATGGGCGAAAATGGCGCTGGCAAATCGACGTTGATGAAGATCCTTGCCGGCATCTACACGCCGGACAAAGGCGAGGTGAAATTCAAGGGCGTCGACATCCAGCTCAAATCACCGCTGGATGCGCTCGAAAACGGCATCGCGATGATCCATCAGGAACTCAACCTGATGCCCTTCATGACGGTCGCCGAGAACATCTGGATTCGCCGCGAACCGCTGACTCGTCTCGGCTTCGTCGATCACAGTGAGATGAACCGGAAGACCGCCGATCTGTTCAAGCGCCTGAACATTGCGCTCGATCCGCAATCCGAAGTGCGCGACCTGTCGATCGCCAACCGGCAGATGGTCGAGATCGCCAAGGCAGTGTCCTACGAATCCGACGTTCTCATCATGGACGAACCCACATCGGCGCTGACCGAGCGCGAGGTGGCCCATCTTTTCACTATCATCCGCGACCTCCGTAGCCAGGGCATCGGCATCGTCTACATCACTCACAAGATGAATGAGCTGTTCGAGATCGCCGACGAGTTCTCGGTATTCCGCGACGGCAAGTATATCGGCACGCACGCCTCCACGGACGTGACCCGCGACGACATCATCAAGATGATGGTCGGCCGCGAGATCACCCAGATGTTCCCGAAGGAAGAGGTGCCGATCGGCGAAGTCGTGCTGTCGGTTAAGGATCTTTGTCTGAAGGACGTCTTTCACGATGTTTCGTTCGATGTGCGCGCCGGCGAAATCCTCGGCGTCGCCGGCCTTGTCGGCTCCGGCCGCTCGAATGTGGCTGAAACGCTGTTCGGCGTGACGCCGGCAAGCTCAGGCTCGATTTCGATCAACGGCAAGCCGGTCAATATCGGCTCACCGACGGAGGCGATCCGCAATCGCATGGCGTTCCTCACCGAGGATCGCAAGGACACCGGCTGCCTGCTGATCCTCGATGTACTGGAAAACATGCAGATCGCGGTGCTGCAGGACAAGTTCGTCAACATGGGCTTCGTCGACCAAAAGGGTGTTTCCGCAAAATGCGAGGAGATGGCCCGCAAGCTTCGGGTGAAGACGCCGAACCTGCAGGAGCGCATCGAAAATCTCTCCGGTGGCAACCAGCAGAAGGCATTGATCGGACGCTGGCTGCTCACCAATCCGCGCATCCTGATCCTCGATGAACCGACGCGCGGCATCGACGTAGGCGCAAAGGCGGAAATCCACCGCCTGGTGACGGAGCTTGCTCGCGATGGCGTCGCGGTCATCATGATTTCGTCGGAAATGCCGGAGGTTCTCGGCATGAGCGACCGCGTCATGGTCATGCACGAAGGCCGGGTCACGGGCTTCCTCGACCGGGCGGAAGCGACCCAGGTCAAGGTCATGGAACTTGCAGCGCAGTGATGGCGCGCTTTTAAAAATACCATCAGGGAGGACACGACAATGAGCACCAAGATAGAAGCCTCGACCGCGACCGCGGTGCCAAGTGCAAGCAGGCGGCGCATTCCGCCGGAATTCAACATTTTTCTGGTATTGATCGGCATTGCGCTCGTCTACGAAGTGCTCGGCTGGATATTCATCGGCCAGAGCTTCTTGATGAATTCGCAGCGCCTGACGATCATGATCCTGCAGGTAGCGGTGATCGGCATCATCGCTGTTGGCGTGACCCAGGTAATCATCACCGGCGGCATTGACCTCTCCTCGGGCTCCGTCGTCGGGATGACGGCGATGATCGCGGCAAGCGTTGCCCAGTCATCGACATGGGCGCGTGCGCTCTACCCTTCCCTGACAGACCTGCCGGCCATCGTGCCGATCGGCCTTGGTTTGGGGATCGGACTGCTCGCCGGGTTCATCAATGGGCAACTAATCGCCCGCACGAAAATCCCGCCCTTCATCGCGACGCTAGGCATGATGGTTTCGGCTCGCGGCGTTTCTAAGTGGTACACCAAGGGTCAGCCGGTTTCGGGTCTGACGGACCAGTTCAATTTCATCGGCACGGGCATCTGGCCGGTCATCGTCTTTCTCGTCGTCGCGCTGATCTTCCACATCGCCCTGCGCTACACCCGCTATGGCAAGTTCACTTATGCGATCGGCGCCAATGTTCAGGCCGCTCGCGTCTCCGGTATCAATGTCGAGGCACATCTGATCAAGGTCTATGCCATCGCCGGCATGCTGGCGGGTCTCGCCGGTGTCGTCACGGCAGCCCGTGCCCAGACGGCACAGGCCGGCATGGGTGTGATGTATGAGCTGGATGCGATCGCAGCCACCGTCATCGGCGGCACCTCGCTGACGGGCGGCGTTGGCCGCATCACCGGAACGGTGATCGGTACGGTCATCCTCGGCGTCATGACCTCCGGCTTCACCTTCCTTCGGGTCGATGCGTATTACCAGGAGATCGTGAAGGGCCTGATCATCATCGCGGCCGTGGTGGTGGACGTTTATCGCCAGAAGAAACGCAAGACGGTCTGATCAGACGGCTTTCCTCGGTCGCGCTGCCTGCATCTCCCCAGGTGGCGCGTTCGAGGCGGTGGGCAAGGCGATGCGGTCTTGCCCCAAGGAGCGCGGTGGTGGCATCTTGCTGCTGCCGCGCCTTTTTTGTGCCTGGCCGCATCGAAATGAGGCAAGGCATGAGTTCTGATTTTTTAGTGCAGAGACACGAGAGGCATCGCGGCGGCTTGCGACTGCCGCCGCTTTTCTCTCACACGCGCTCCAGCGCAACTGCAATGCCCTGCCCCACCCCGATGCACATGGTGGAAAGCGAGTAACGGCCACCGGTCAGCCTGAGTTCGAGAGCCGCCGTGCCGGTAATGCGGGCGCCGGACATGCCGAGCGGATGACCGAGGGCGATGGCGCCTCCGTTGCGGTTGACGCGCGGATCGTCGTCGGCGATGCCGAGTTCACGCAGCACCGCCAGACCCTGGGATGCAAACGCTTCGTTGAGTTCCACGACATCGAAATCTTTCGCCTGCAGCCCAAGCCGTGCCATCAGCTTGCGCGATGCCGGAACCGGGCCGATGCCCATGATGCGGGGCGGCACGCCGGCCGAGGCGCCGCCCATGATGCGGGCGATCGGTGTCAGGCCATATTTCTTCACAGCGGCTTCCGAGGCGATGATGAGGGCGGCAGCGCCGTCATTGACACCGGAGGCGTTGCCGGCGGTGACCGTGCCGCCTTCCTTCTTGAAGGGCGTTCCGAGCTTGGCGAGCGTTTCGATCGTCGTCGCACGCGGATGCTCGTCCTTCTCGACAACGACCGGCTCGCCCTTGCGCTGCGGGATGGTGACGGAGGTGATCTCCTGCGCCAGCCGGCCGTTCTCCTGTCCGGCTGCGGCCTTGTTCTGCGAGCGGGCGGCAAAGGCGTCCTGATCCTGGCGGCTGACCTTGTAGTCCTCCGCAACATTCTCGCCGGTTTCGGGCATGGAATCGACGCCATACTGCTTCTTCATCAACGGATTGATGAAGCGCCAGCCAATGGTCGTATCGTAGATCTCAGCCGCGCGGGAAAAGGCGCTTTCCGCCTTCGGCATAACGAAGGGCGCGCGCGACATGCTTTCGACGCCGCCAGCGATCATCAGTTCGGCCTCGCCCGCACGGATGGCGCGGGCAGCCGCGATGACGGCGTCCATGCCCGAGCCGCAGAGCCGGTTGATCGTCGTGCCGGAAACTTCCAATGGCAGTCCGGCGAGCAGTAGCGACATGCGTGCCACGTTGCGATTGTCCTCGCCCGCCTGGTTGGCGCAGCCGAAGATCACGTCATCCACAGCCTGCCAATCGACGGAAGCATTGCGTTCCATCAGCGCTCGTAACGGGACAGCACCGAGATCGTCGGCACGAACGGAAGCGAGCGATCCGCCGAAGCGGCCGATCGGGGTGCGGATATAATCGCAGATAAAAGCCTCGGCCATTACGCGGCCTCCTTGTCGCCTTGATGGGCTTTCTTGGTGCGGGCATTGATGTCGCGCAATGTCTGTAGTTCCGTTGCGGTCGGGACAGGAGTGTCGATGACCTGATCAGCAAACTTGATCGGCCAGCCGCAATTCTCGGTGATCTGCTCGCGTGTCACGCCCTGATGGATCGAGACGACGGTCAGCTCCTTGGTGACTGGATCCGGCTCCAGAATGCAGAGATCCGTGATGACGCGGGTCGGCCCCTTGGTCCTCATGCCGAGGCGTTCGCGGTGATTGCCGCCCTCGCCGTGACCCATCGAGGTGATGAAGTTGAGCTTGTCGACGAAGCCGCGCTTGGAAAGCGCCATGGTGATGAAGATCTGGCCGCAATTGCTGGCGATCTCAGGCGCGCCACCACCACCGGGCAGGCGGACTTTCGGGTGCTCGTAGTCACCGACAACGGTGGTGTTGAGGTTGGCGAACCGGTCGATCTGAGCGCCGCCGAGAAAGCCGGTGGTGACGCGCCCGCCCTGCAGCCAGTAGCGGAACATCTCAGGCACCGAGACGGTAAAGAGTGCCGTCTCGCAAAGCTCGCCGTCGCCGATCGACAGCGGCAGGACATCCGGTTTCGTGCCGACCGTGCCGCTTTCATAGATCAGCGTGATATCCGGTGCGTGGGTCAGGCGGGCGACATTGCAGGCGGCGGACGGCGCGCCGATGCCGACGAAGCAGACATCGTCGTTGGTGAGCGCACGGGCTGCGGCTATGGTCATCATTTCGGTGGGGGTGAAATCGCTCATCATTGTCTCCTCACGCAGCCTTTTTCGCATGTTTGGCAAAGTCTTCCGGCCCTGCCCTCATGACGTTTTCCTCGATCCATTTCTGGAAAGTATCGCGGTCGCGAGCGATCTCGTCCCAGGCGATGTAGAAGGCGTTGGAGCGGGCGTAATAGCCTTGCGCATAGGACGGGAAGGCCCCGCCAGGTACTTCCACCACCGCAGTCACGGCCCAGGATGGCAGGACAACGGAATTGGGCGACGGCGGGTTCAGTTCATCGACGATCTCCTCGACCGTGACGATCGAGCGTTTGGCGCCAAGCACGGCTTCCTTCTGCACGCCGACGATACCTTCGAGTAGCACATTGCCCTTCCGGTCGGCCCTGAGTGCGTGAATGATCGTCACGTCCGGGCGGATGGCCGGAACGGCAGCCAGGACTTCCCCGGTGAAGGGGCAGGTAACCTGCTTGATGTTCGGATTCACCTTCGGCAGGTCGGCGCCGATATAGCCGCGCAGCATGGCAAAGGGTAGGTTGGCGGCACCCGCTTCATAGGCATTGGCCATGGCGGCATGCGAGTGTTCCTCGATCTCCAGCGGCCGCGGCCACTGGTTCTCCACAGCGTCGCGAAAACGATGCAGCGAGCCAACACCGGGGTTTCCGCCCCAGGAGAATTTCATGCCGCGTGCAGCACCGGTGCCGATCAGCTGATCATAGAGAATGTCGGGGGTCATACGGATCAGGAAGAGGTCCTTCTTGCCCTGCCGGATCAACTCGTGGCCGGCGGCATAGGGGATCAGGTGGGTGAACCCCTCCAGGGCGATGGTATCGCCGTCATTCACGTTCTCGGAAATGGCTTCCGCCAGCGAAGTCAATCGCGCCAAGGTACTCTCCTCCTCAAGGGCCTAAGTCTGGGATCGCGCAAATAAGCGCTGAATTCCGCCGATCGTCAAATATTTTGTGCGATATTTGACATTTGTTTGTATATCGCACAAAATGGCTCGGAATTTTGAGGGATGAGTCATGCGGGAATCGGATTTTGTTAGCGGCTTTGCGCGCGGGCTGAAGGTCATCGAAGCCTTCGGAGAAACACGTCCGAGACTCACCATTGCCGAGGCAGCCAAGCTCACGGACCTTGACCGCGCGACGGTGCGGCGCTGTCTTTTGACGCTGGCCGATCTCGGTTATGCCGATTATGACGGAAAATTCTTCACGTTGACGCCGAAGGTTCTGCGGCTCGGCCATGCCTACCTCTCGGCCACGCCACTGCCTTTGGTGATCCAACCCTATCTCGATCAACTCTCTGACAAGGCCGGTCAAAGTGCCTCCGCATCGGTTCTGGACGGCACGGAAATCGTCTACATCGCCCGGGCTTCGCAGAAACGCGTGATGTCAATCAACCTCTCGCCGGGATCGCGTCTGCCGGCCTATTGTGCCTCCATGGGCCGCGTGCTGCTTGCTGCACTGCCGGAAGCGGAGGCGAGCGACATTCTGGATCGCTCGGAGCTCAAAGCGAACACGCCGCTGACCAAGACGGATCCCAACATCCTGATGGACGAACTTCGCCGCATCCGCGGGGATGGTTACGCCGTGATCGATCAGGAATTGGAGCTTGGGCTCTGCTCGATCGCCGTGCCGGTCGAAAATGATCGCGGCCGAGTGGTTGCCGCCATCAATATTGGCGCGCCTGCCGCCCATGTTCCCGCTGCCGAGATGGCTGCGCGTTACCTGCCCTTGCTGTTAGAGACACGAAAGGCCTTGCGGCTGGTGCTGCGTTAGGCGGCTCGTTGCAAGCAGCGTCAGCGTCAGAGGCCCAATTTTCGTTGGATGTTTAGTCTCGGCATTTGATGGTGCAATCTTCTCGCAGGCTTGGAGAGATTCGCTATGGGACAAATTCTACATGGGAGCGCCACGACGACAGAGGCGATCCGTCCAGCGATACAGCATAATCAAGAGAGCCTGAGAACGCTTTCGAAGCGCTATGGGGATCAATCAGAAGACCGTCGCCAAATGGAGAAAGGCGGACAACCGGCACGTCGCAGCCGTAGACCCCATCCAAGCCGCTGTGGCCCGTCAGGCGCACGGCAGCCATTGCCTTTTGCTACAAATACAATGTTCGATAATAACCTCGGCGATCCTGTGAATTTGCCGCGATCCCATAGGTGCGTCGGGCCGTGAAATCGTAGGAACGGTCGGCCATGTTTGAATAGCACGGTGCCGAGTTCCTGATAGATTGAACAGATGCTGGCGATGCAGCAATGACGTTCGTCGGTCGCCGCTCCGGAGTTGAAAATCTGAAGGAAGCGGCCGGCAGTATAAATGAACTGCCGGCCCATTCGTCAAACCTTTCTACGGGCCTTTTGCCGGTAGACGTCTACCACGACAGCAGCGACGATGATCATCCCCTTGATCACTTCCTGGTAGTAAGCATCAACGCGCAGGAAGGTGAAGCCAGACGTCATCACGCCCAGGATGATTGTGCCGATCACAGTCCCGGTTATGCGACCTACCCCACCGGAAAGCGACGTTCCGCCGATCACCGCCGCCGCGATTGCGTCGAGTTCGTACATCACGCCCATACCCGACTGCGCTGTTTGCGCACGGGCGGCGGTCACGACGCCAGCGAGTCCCGCAAGTAGACCTGCGATCGCATAAACTTTGAGGAGATGAGCCTCGACATTGATGCCCGATACCCGCGCCGCCTGGACGTTGGCGCCAATGGCGTAGGTAAACTTGCCGTAGCGGGTATAACGAAGCGCGATGTGGAAAATAAGAGCAACCACCAGGAACACGACGACAGGCGCTACACTGCTGCCGATGAAGTTGAACTGCTCCGTCAGACCCGAGACCGGCTGCCCCTTTGTATACCATTTCGAAATTCCGCGGGCGGACACCATCATCCCGAGTGTCGCGATGAATGGCGGAATCCTAGTGTATGCAATAAGCGCTCCGTTGATCAGCCCTGCAAGAACACCGATGATCAATCCCGTGGCTATGGGCACTATTGCGGGCAGATCGGTCAGGCTTGGATAGATCGCCCGCGCCCAGGTCGAAGACTGTGCAAATCCGGCCGCAATCATGGCCGTCATGCCAACCACAGATCCGGAGGAAAGGTCGATCCCGCCCGTGATGATGACCTGCGTCACGCCGACCGAGATGATGCCGATGACCGACACCTGCAGAATCATGATGGTTAATCGCTGGGGATTGAGAAGAAAACTTTGCCCCGCGAAAATCCATCCAAGCACCTCGAAGATCAAAGCAATTGCAATGAGAATGAAGAAGATGTTGAGTTCCTGAGGCAATCGGCGGCCGGATCCGGAGACTGCGTTGCCTGCAGTTTCTGCGGCAAGGTTCGTATTCATTGTCTTTCCTCCTGGTCGTCGGAAGCGCTCATCGCGCGGCTAGTTCCATGATCTTGATTTGAGTTGCCTCGGCCCGGTCAAGGAAGCCTGTGACGCGGCCTTCATGCATCACCATGATCCGGTCGCTCATTCCAAGCACTTCCGGCAACTCGGACGAAATCATGATGACCGCCACTCCGTCGCGGGCGAGTTCCGTTACGAAACGGTGGATTTCCGCCTTTGCCCCGACGTCGATGCCGCGTGTCGGCTCGTCAAGAATGAGTATCCGCGGGTTCGTCAGCAGCCACCTGCCGATCAGCACCTTCTGTTGGTTGCCGCCGGACAGATTTTCGATTCGCTCGTAGAGATTGGGCGTCTTGACCCTGAGCTTTCGGCTCATTTCCTCGCAGGCAGCGTAGGCCTGCTTCTCCTTCACAAACCCACCCTTCACGAATTGGTCCTGAAGGACGGCAACCTGCATGTTCTCAAGGATATCAAGGATGAGCAGACATCCCGTGTCCTTGCGATCTTCCGTCAGAAACGCCATCCGGTTGCGGATTGCGGTATTGGGACTATCGATTCGAATGGGTTTGCCATTGATCTCGATGGATCCGGAAGAGGCGGGTGTGACGCCAAACAGTGTTTCTGCGACGTTCGATCGCCCGGACCCAACCAGACCGGCAACACCAAGAATTTCTCCGGCACGCACATCGAATGAAATGTCATAAAAGACATCATTCAGCGTCAGGTTTTTCACCGAGAGGACCGTGTCGCCAATTGGTACCACTTCCTTGGGGAACATTTGCGTGATCTCACGGCCCACCATCATTTTGATAATGTCGTCGCGGGTAACGTCGGTCGATGAATGTGTTCCGATATATTTACCGTCGCGAAACACCGAAAATTCGTCGGCAATTTCAAACAGCTCGTTCATCTTGTGAGTGATGTAGACGATGCCGATACCGTGGGAGCGAAGATCCCCGATGATCTCGAACAGATGGCCGACTTCCGTTTCGGTCAGAGCCGAAGTGGGTTCGTCCATGATCAGGACATCGGACTCGTAGGATACGGCCTTGGCGATTTCGACCATCTGGCGACTTGCCACCGAAAGATGACGAACCTCGATTTCCGGATCAATCTTGATCTTCAAGCGCTCGAACAGCTTCGCGGTCATGCGACGCATTTCGCTGTGATCGACGAAGCCAAACCTGTTTTTCGGCTCGCGCCGGATCCATATGTTCTCCGCAACCGTCATGAAGGGCATCAGATTGAGTTCTTGATGGATCATGGCGATGCCGTTCTCCAGGGCGTCGAGAGGCGATTGAAGCCTAACGTCGACCCCCTTCAGCTTTATCGTTCCTTCGTCCGGGTGGTAAATTCCCGCGAGGATTTTCATCAGCGTCGACTTACCCGCTCCGTTCTCTCCCATGAGCGCGTGTACAGTACCGCGTCGCAACCTGAAGGAGACATCGTCGAGCGCAACGACGCCTGGAAACTCCTTGCGGACACCCTCTGCGGAAAGGAGGTATTCAGCGTTCGGGATCGCCTTGCTCGCTCTCACAGCGGCCATCGTCGCCGGACTAATCGTCGTCATTGGCTTTCCTCCCAGTCACAGCCCGTGGAATGCATGTGCCGAAGGGCGCGACTTTGCCGCGCCCTTCGGTCAGGTATTACTTCTTGTACTGCGCAAGATTTTCCTTCGTGACGAGCTCGAAAGGAATGTAGTTTTTCTTCTCGATCGGCTCACCCTTGACAATCTTCAGGGCCGCGTCGACCGCACCCTTGCCTTGGCCGACAGCGTTCTGGAAAACGGTGACATCAAGATCGCCGGCTTCAAGGGCTTGCAGTGCGTCCGCAGTTGCGTCAACGCCACCGATTGCGACGCTGTCCATCGACCGGCCAGCAGCCTTCAGAGACTGGATAGCACCGAGCGCCATTTCGTCATTGTTCGCAATGACAGCGTCGAACTCCAGGCCGGCGGAGAGCCAGTTGCTCATCAGATCGAGTGCAGGAGTACGCATCCAGTTGGCTGTCTGCTCTTCGACGATTTCGATACCCTTGCATTCCGGAGTAGCAAGGACGTCATGCGTGGCCTTCGTGCGGCCACGTTGACCGGTCGTGCCGAGCTGGCCCTGCATGATAACCGCCTTGCCCTTGCCGCCAAGCATTTTGCAGATCGTCTGTGTTTCGAGAGTTCCGGCCTGCTCTTCGTTCGATCCGACGAATGCCTGTTTGTCGGGAAGGCTGTCTACGTTGGACGGGGCGTTGTTGACAAAGATAAGCGGCACGCCGGCAGCGGCAGCCGTCTTGGAAATCGCGGCACCGGAATCGGCATCAACGAGCATGATGATGATCGCATCGACGCCGGAAGCGATGAAATTGTCGACCTGACTCTGTTGCTTGGCGATATCGCCCTGACCGTCTTCAGTGACGATCTTCACACCATCGAGAGTCTTTCCATAATCTTCCATGCTGGTACGCAGGCCGGTCAGCCAATTGTCGTCGAACAGCGACATGGCAACACCGATTGTTTCCGCATGGGCAGTGCCTGTCATCAAGGTCGCAGCAATCGCTGCACTGGCAAAAAACTTCTTCATTTCTCTTCCTCCACGTTGGTGCGGTCGATCCCAATCGCCCGCGGTTAAAGTCAAAGCGTCTTCATTCCGGGAAACGAATGTTTCCGGTTCTGCCGGCTTCTTCCGGCTTTGACCTATCTCTTTGTATTCCGGGGTACCCTCGCATCCGCGAGTGATACCAATACTGCCGACTAGCTCCCCCTAGCCGTCTCGATTAAACGAATCGGGGAGTTTGCCATCCGCCGTTATGAGCCTCGTGGCTATCCACCACGGCGTCGACGAATGCGACACCCTTCAACCCATCGTAGGAGGTAGGGACACCTTCGGCGAAGCTCGACTGGTTCCCACCGGAAGCCTTCGCGCGAATGACCGCCGCAAAACTCGAATACAGGTTCGTGAACGCCTCGATGTATCCTTCAGGATGACCTGGCGGCGTCCGCGTGCGGATGCGGGTTGCTTCCGAAAGATCGTCGCGCCCTCGTTTGATAACGGTGGGAGCGCCGAAGAGTGGTGTGAAGTGGAGCTCGTTCGGATTTTCCTGATGCCACGCCAAGCTTCCCTTTTCGCCGAACACCCGAAGCCTCAGGCCATTCGACTGCCCGATCGCAACTTGCGAGGACCACAGAAGTCCGCGCGCACCGCCCTGATAGCGGATCATCACATGGGCGTTGTCATCCAGCGCACGCCCCTCGACAAAGGTGGCGAGATCCGCAGCGATCGCGTCGGCTTTTAGACCCGTGACGAACCCGGCGAGATGGTAAGCATGTGTTCCGATATCGCCGATGGAGCCACCGCGGCCGTTCTTCTTGGGGTCAGTGCGCCAGGCAGCCTGCTGATTGCCCTGGAGTTCAATCCCGGTCGCCATCCACTCGAGTGGATACTCCACCTGCACAACGCGAATAGTTCCGAGGTCTCCGCGCTGAACCATCGCTCGCGCTTCATGAATCATCGGGTAACCGCTGTAGGTATAGGTTACGCCGAGGAACAGGCCTGTCGATTGCGCCAGATCGTGGAGAGCAATGGCGTCTTCGATAGTCGTCGTCATGGGCTTCTCGCAGATGACGTGTATGCCTGCGTCGAGAAACGCCTTCGCGATGGGATAATGCGTGTGGTTGGGGGTGCAGATCGCCACGACGTCTACGCGGTCCGGGCGGCTCTTCTCGGCCTCCACCATCGCTTTGTAGTCGCCGTAGGACCGATCCCGTTGGATGTAGTTCTTTGCAGCGAACGCATGCCCTCGCTCGGCGTCAACGTCGAATGCGCCCGCAACCAGCTCATAGTTGTTATCAAGTCTTGCGGCAAAACGGTGAATACCGCCGATATAGGCGCCCTCGCCTCCGCCGATCATGCCTAGTCGAAGCCTGCGCTCTGAAAGAGAGAGTTCGGTCACTGCACTGCCTTTCAAATACCGAGAATTTCGTGGTTTACGGAGCGATCGGCGCCGGATTTGACAAAGTCGTCAAACGCCCGTTCGGATACGCGGATGATATGATCCGCGATGAAGCGCGCGCCCTCAGCGGCGCCATCTTCGGAGTTCTTCAAGGCGCACTCCCATTCGAGCACAGCCCAGCCATCGAAGTCATAGCCCGAAAGTTTCGAGAAGATGGCCCCGAAATCGACCTGTCCATCACCCGGTGAACGGAACCGGCCGGCACGGCTGATCCAGGGTTGATAGCCGCCATACGCGCCCGTCTTGCCGGTCGGGCGGAACTCGGCGTCCTTGACGTGAAATGTCTTGATCCGCTCATGATAGTGATCGATGTAGGTAAGGTAGTCGATCGACTGCAGGACCAGATGGCTCGGATCGTACATGATGTTGCAGCGCGCATGATTGTCGACGCGCTCGAGGAACATCTCGAATGTCAGCCCGTCGTGCAGGTCTTCTGTCGGATGGATCTCATAGCAGAGATCCACGCCCTCGTTGTCGAAGGCGTCGAGAAGCGGACGCCAGCGTTTTGCCAGTTCATCGAACCCATCTGAGATCAGCCCGTCCGGCCATTGTGGGTAGGGGTAGAAATAAGGCCAGAGCAGCGTCCCGCTGAACGTCACATGGCGATCGACGCCAAACCGACGCGAGGCCTTGGCAGCGCAAAGCAGCTGGTTCACAGCCCACTCCTGTCTCGCCTTAGGGTTTTTGTGAACCCTTGCCGGGGCAAAAGAGTCTGCGGGGAGATTGAACGAAGGGTGCAGCGCTACGAGCTGCCCCTGGAGATGGCTCGCCAGTTCGGTGACCACCAGGCCGTTCTCGGCGAGAACGCCCTTGAATTCGTCGACATAGTCCTGGCTTTCGGCGGCCTTTTCGAGGTCAATGATGCGGGTGTCCCAGGTGGGAATTTGAACTCCCTTGAAACCTTTTTCCGCCGCCCAACCAGCAAGGCCCTTCAGCGAATTGAACGGCGCCTCGTCTGCAGCGAACTGGGCGAGGAAAACGGCAGGCCCCTTTATGGTTTTCATGTCAGATACCTCCCTATCGCTCAGATTGGTGCTGCAGGATGTGGCGAACTGTCATATGCGCCCCAGATCGACTGGTCGAAATTGACGATTGAACCGGTCATGAGCCCGGATTCCTGCGAGGCGAGGAAAGCGATAGCTCTGGCGACCTCAGCAGGATCGATCAGCCTGCCGAAAGGCTGCGCGGCGGCAGCGGCCTCCAGCCAATTGTCCGGTGAGCCGTGATACTCCCGCTGAATACGGTCCTCTCCGTCGGAGGCCATCCAGCCGATGTTGAGGCTGTTGACACGGATGCGGTTGCGCAACGTCGCATAGGCGGTGTTGCGCGTGAGGGTGTCCAGCGCTCCCTTGGAAGAGCAATAGGCCGCTATGAAGGGCTGTCCGCCCATCGAGGACATCGACGAGACGTTCACGATGGTTCCCTCGATGGAATCGCGCCGGAAAAGCTTGATGACATCCTGAATCAGGAAGAAGGGTGCCCGCACATTGACGGCGAAGAGGCGGTCGAAGAGTTCCGGCGAGGTGTCGAGAATTGTGCCCCGGTCCGTCAACCCCGCAGCGTTGACGAGGGTGTCAAGACGACCGAAAACACGATCTGCTTCGGCGACGATCTTGCGGCAATCCTCGACATTTCCGAGGTCCGCCGGCACGAAGACCGCCTTCGTCCCGAGCTTTTCCAATGCTTCGACCTGGGAGGCACCTTTCTCGATCGACCGGCCGCAGATGACAACGCCCTTGGCGCCGCGTTCAGCGAAGAGCCGTGCCGTCGCGGCACCGAGACCTTGTGTGCTTCCTGTAATAAGGGCGACCTTGCCCTCGAATTGCGTGCTCATTTTTTGATCCGCGTAGATAGAGTTATGAAAATGGGGCGTTTTAAACGCCCACACGCTGCTTCTTGCGTCCAGCGAGCTGGTCTGCCGACGCTGCATTGACCTCAACCCGGTTGCTGACCTGCGGCACGCCGACATCCCACCAGGCATCGCCGGGTGTCCATGTGAAAGCGTCCGAAACGATCGTCAGCACCGTGGTTCTGTCGGTCGACTTGGCCCATTCCACTGCATCGCCCAAATCGGCAAGGCTTTCGACGTGACGGGTCAGCGCGCCCATCGACTCTGCATGCTTTCCAAAGTCGACCGGGAATGGTTCCTTGACGCGGCAGTCTTTCAGAAGGTTGTTGAAAGATGCCCCGCCCTTTGCGTTCTGAAGACGATTGATGACGGCGTATCCGCCGTTGTCGCAGACGATCAGGATCATCTTGTGCCCGGAGAGTACCGTGGAGTAGACGTCCGAGTTCATCATCATGTAGGTGCCGTCGCCGATCATGACGATCGGAGTGCGGGTCGGATCGGCCATTGCGGCGCCCCAGCCAGCGGCGATCTCGTACCCCATGCAGGAGAAACCGAATTCGCAGTCGAAGGTGTTCGGTGCCTTCACGCGCCAGTTTTTCATCACCTCGCCCGGCAGGCCGCCCGCGGCAGTGATCAGAAGGTCACGATCTCCTGCCTTCGCATTCACGATACCGACGACTTGCGCATAGGTTGGAACGGGCGCATTCGTCGGCTTCTGATACCCGTCCAACGCCGTGTTCCATTTGGCGAACTCGGCACGGCCCTTTTCCGTCCACTGCGCGTCGGCCTTATAATCGGCCAAACCAGCTTCCAGCTCATTGATGGATTCAAGGGCGTCTCCGACAACAGCGACAGCGCGATGCTTCTTGGCGTCCCACCGGGCCGCATTGACTGAAACAAACGTCGCATCCTTCGAGAAGGCAGTCCAGGAACCGGTCGTAAAGTCCATAAGACGCGTACCGACAGCAAGGACAACGTCGGCTTCACCTGCCAGGGCGTTGGCAGAGGTCGAACCAACGATCCCGATCGGCCCGACATGGGCAGGATGGTCATGGGTGACGGTGCCCTTGCCAGCGATTGTCTCGCAAAGGGGAATGCCGTGCTTCACGGCGAAGGCAGCAAGCGCATCCTGCGCACCCGAATAGCGCACGCCGCCGCCGGAGATGATCAGCGGCCTCTTCGCCGACTTCAGTACTTCGAGTGCCGCCGCAACACAGTTGCGGTCCGGTCGGGGGCGCGGAACCTGATGCACGGTCGGCTTGAAGAATTCCTCCGGATAGTCCCACGCAAGTTCCTGAACATCCTGCGGCAATGAGATAAAGGCGGGACCGCAATCGGCCGGGTCAAGCATGACGGCGACCGCCTGCGGCAGCGAGGAGATGATCTGCTCGGGATGGACGATCTTGTCCCAGTACCGGGTCACCGGCTTGAAGGCGTCATTGACGCTGATGCTCGGATTGCCGAAATGCTCGACCTGCTGCATGACCGGATCCGGCCGACGATTGACGAAAGCGTCACCTGCAAGGAGAAGCACCGGAAGCCTGTTGGTGTGGGCGACGCCTGCGGCTGTTACCATGTTCAAAGCGCCCGGGCCGATGGAAGATGTGGCGACCATGATCTGGCGACGGCGTGTCGCCTTCGCAAAACCGATGGCGGCAAGCGCCATTGACTGCTCGTTCTGGCCGCGCCAGGTCGGAAGGGTGTCTTTTACCGCCTCGAGTGCTTCCGAGAGACAAGTCACATTGCCATGGCCAAAAATGGCGAACACACCTGGGAATAGCGGTTCGCGCCGACCATCGATCTCGGTGAACTGGTTGCAAAGGAAACGAACCAGGGCTTGTGCCATGGTCAGACGAACAGTAGACATATTGGACCTCCCTGATCGGCACTCCCTGTCCGATCATGTATGCGAAACTTTTATTGCATAAAACACGATGTTGCAAGTCTTTTTGCATCACCGTCCACTTCGCATGATACCCACGCCGCGTCGAGCCGATGAGATTGGACGGCCGCCTGGATGAACTTGACGCCCAACACGCCGTCCCAAATGGTCGGATATTCCAACAATCCCTGCGGCAGATCTGCGCCGGTTCGCCTGGCGTTGATCGCCACGGCAAATTCCTCATAGAGATTGGCCCAGGCGTCGCTTAGCGCCTCAGGATGGCCGCGCGGCATATGGACGAAACGCGCCGCATGTTGCCCAATTCCAGCGCCTTCGCCTCGGGTCAGGAGGCGGGCTGGTTCTGCAAATGGGCGGAAGTGCAGATATTCGGGCTCTTCCTGATTCCATTCCAGGCTGGCCTTTTCACCGAAAACCCGAATCCGGAATCCGCAATGCGTTCCGGCTGCCACTTGTGAAATCATGATCGTCCCAGGTATGCCGCCCTGGTAGCGGACGTGCATGAATGCCGTATCTTCCAGCGGTTTGTCGGGACCCAAGGTGTGAAACTCTGCTTTTACAGATGTCATGGGTAGTCCCGCGACGAAGGACCCAAGATGATGGCAATGGGTGCCAATATCACCTGTCGCGAAAGCTTCTCCCACCTGTTCCGGTTTCACACGCCACTGCGCTCCGGCCCCGCCTTCTGCCGGGGGCGTAAGTGCCCATTCCTGGAAATACTCGACGTGGATTTGTTTGAGCGCTCCCAGGGAGCCGTTGCGTACCATTTCCCGCGCCTGGCGCACCATTGCGTTCGCCGCATAGGCATAGGTGACCCCAAAAACGAGACCTGACGCTTTTTGACGCCTCGCCAGTTCCAGCGCGGACTCCAGGTTCGTGGTCAATGGCTTGTCGCAAATGACATCGATGCCCTGCTCCATAAAGGCACAGGCAATGTCGAAGTGCGTATTGTTGGGTGTAGCAATCGAAACGGCGTCTATGCCGTCTGGCCGGCTGCCTTCTTGCGCCGCCATCTCGCGATAATCGGTGTAGATGCGGTCGTCATCGAGAAACCAATCCTGGCCGGACTGAAGCGCGACAGCTGGACGCGATGACAGTGCTCCGGCAACCACCGTCCAACGGTTGGACAAGCGTGCGCCCCGCGCGTGTACCTTTCCGATGAAACTTCCTTCGCCGCCACCGACAATGCCCAATCTAAGCCGCCGCGTCTGCCGCGGGAAATCCAACGGTATCGTCGTTTCCGCACCCATGATCTGCTCTCCTTCCACCTCGCCGATTGGCGGCAAGGACATGCAGCGAATTATTATTGATGAATTTCATTTCTTGCAATCTTTTTTGCATTCGTGTTATCGCAGACCATTCCAGTTTCAATTGTCGAGAGGAAAACATGCTTAAAATCGCCCTCCTCGGTTGCGGTCGTATCGGCAAGATGCACGCGGCTACCATTGCACGTTCGCCGAGCGCAAAACTTGCAGTCGCCTACGATCCTGTCTCCGAGGCTTCATCGCAAGTCGGTGCGCAGTTTGGTTGTTCCGTCGCATCCAGTGCTGAAGAAGCGATTGCGGCGGCCGACGCCGTTCTCATCGCGACCTCTACTCCCACCCATGCGGACCTGATCGAGGCTGCTGCAAAGGCAGGAAAGGCAGTTTTTTGCGAGAAACCAATCGACCTGTCCCTCGAGCGCGTAGCCAAGTGCCGCAAGGCGATCGCGGGTCATCCTGGAATTGTCCAGATCGGGTTTAATCGCCGTTTCGATCCTGGACATAGAGCTGCCCGCGATGCTGCTCGTAATGGCGAGGTGGGTGAGTTGCAGCAGGTCATCATTACCTCCCGCGATCCGGGGCTGGCGCCTTGGTCTTACTTGGAGGCCTCAGGCGGGATTTTCCGGGACATGACAATTCATGATTTCGATCTCGCCCGGTTCATGCTGGAAGAGGAAGTCGATGAGGTGTTCGCGACAGGAAGCGCGCTGATCGAGCCCCGTCTGGCGAGCGAACTCGGCGATGTCGACTCGGTCATGGTCGTCATGCGCACCCAAAGCGGCAAACTTTGCCACATCAACAATTCGCGCCGGGCAACTTACGGCTACGATCAGCGGGTCGAGCTTTTCGGTTCGAAGGGGATGGTGATTTCAGCCAACCGTCGCGCTCATGAACTGAAGAAGTATGGCGCGGAATCCACCGGCGTCAGCGAGCCCTTTCTCAATTTCTTCATTGAGCGTTATGTTGAAGCTTTCTCGGCAGGTCTCGAGAGCTTCATCGAAAAGGCGATAACCGGCAGCAAGCCCGATGCTACGTTCGAAGATGGTGAGCGTGCGCTCGTATTGGCTGAAGCAGCCATTCGTTCACTCGCAGAACGTCGCTTTGTAAAAGTATCGGAAGTGTCGTGAAACTCTTCGAGGCGCCGCGTCCGCGTGGCGCCTCGACTATGCCTTGCGCCTTTGATTTTCTGTGACGGTAGGGATGTGCGGTGTCGCCTCGCTATCTTCCTGCAGCAGGGCTGCCAGGGCGATGGCAATACACTGGGTGATGCACATGGGTGCCGCAAGAGAGCGGGAGAACGAATACTCATCCTCCGGAACCGTAAATAACACCGCTGCATTTTTTGCGAGCGGAGAAAGCTGGCTGTCGGTGATCGCGACCATCGGCGTGCTGTTGCTCGCCGCCACATCTGCGATGGCAACGACTTCCTTGGCGTAGTGGCGAAACGAAATCGCAACAAGGACGTCGTTTTTCCCCATGACCTGAGCCATTTCGGGTGCCAAGCCTCCCGCCGGATCCAGAAGAATGACCCTCCGCCTCAGCATCGACAAAACATACCGGAGGAAGCCCGCAATGGGCTCAGAGCGCAGTTGCCCGGCTATGAAAATAGTATCGGCGTTCTTCAGGAGCCTGGCTGCGTCCGCTAGCGACTTTTCGGTAACGGCATTCAGCAGTTCTTGCAGCGTCGCGATGTCCCGCACCACCAAGTCATGCAGGAAACCTAAATTTCCTTTGCGCTTGTTCTTTTCGAGATCCGCGTCGAGCGCGCTGATACGCTCCCGGTAGCCAGGGGCAGCTGTCGACAACCTGGTCTGAAAGACGCCTTGCAACTGCTTGAATCCGGAAAAGCCGAAGTGTTGGGCAAAACGAACGAGGATCGAAGGATGCGCGCCACACTGCTCCGCAATGGTATTGATCGACTGCATCGCCACTGCATTCGAATTCTGGGTGAGAAAACGGGCAACTTGCTGAAATCGGTCACTCAAGGACGGATAGGCTTCGGTCACCGCATTGACGAAGCTTTCATAGTTTGCGATCGGGGGCTGCGCCTGCTCTGATTTTTTTACTCTTGGCATTCCATACCCTCGTTCTGATGCGATGCCCTATTCGCACATGCTTTCCGACGAACCGTAAGCTCCCGGGCGTCAGATTTAATGCTACAAATATTGCGTTGTGTCGGCAGACGCAATTCGATTTGTCTACGATCGTTAAATAGGCTCGCGCCATTCCGCGCATTAATCAGGGACGTTAAGCGGCGGTCGTGATCGCGCTGACTGCCGCATCCGCGGTTTTGAAGCTGCCAACCAATCGCATGAGCTCGTCAGTTTCCTCGGCGAGTTGCCGGGTGGCCGCATTCGTCTCCTCGACCATTGCTGCATTTCGCTGTGTCATCTGATCCATTGCATTCACCGAAGCGTTCACCTCTCCAAGCGCGCTCGACTGCTCCCGGCTTGCCTTCGCAATGACTTCGACCTGATGGGATACAGCAACGACCTTTGTCGAAATCTCCGCCAGGACGGCACTGGTTTGCTGAACGATAAGCGACCCGGCAGCGACCTCCTCGCTCGATTTGTTGATAAGGTCTTTGATTTCCTGGGCAGCGACGGCCGATCGCCCGGCGAGTTCACGCACCTCTTGTGCGACAACGGCAAAGCCTTTTCCCGCATCGCCGGCCCGTGCGGCCTCAATTCCCGCGTTCAGCGCAAGAAGATTCGTCTGAAACGCGATTTCGTCGATCACATCGATAATCTGGACGATCTGGTGGGATGCTTCCTCGATCTTGGTCATCGCCGCGACAGCCTCTGCTACAACTGCCGAAGACGCATCGGCCGCTGTCTTCGTTTCAGCGATGATGCGATTGGCGTCCTCCGCGCGGGCGACGGAAGACTGAACCGTGCGGGTAATTTCCTCGACGGCAGCGGCAACCTCTTCGAGCGCAACAGCCTGGTGTTCCGTCCGCTTGGCCAGGTCATCCGCGGATGTGCTCATTTCACCGGCATTATTCTGGATAGCACCGGTATTCGCCCGTATTTTCCCCATTGTTTCCTGCAGTCGAACCAGCGAGACATTGAAGTCCGTCCGAAGCCTCTCCAAGCGCCCGAAAAACGGCGTGTCGATCGTCGCCGAGATATCTCCGTCGGCCAGGCGGTGAAGGCCCAACCCCAGGGTATCGACAGCAAATTGGATCTGGCGCTCGACATCTTGTTTCTCGAAATCGCTGCGGTTTCTGTCTTCCTCGGCTTTGGCGCGTTCAAGGGCGCTCGTCTGTTCCACCTCAATTCTTGTTATCGCATTCTGTTTAAAGACACCCAGAGCGCGGGCCATCTCGCCGATTTCATCAATGCGCGCCTCGCCGGCGATTTCCGTATCGAGCTTTCCCTCAGCAAGGCGTCGCATCGACGCGGTGATCTGTCCAATCGGCCCCCTGAACGTAAGCACCAAGCCAATGCCTGCGAAGATGGAAATGAGAATACCAAGCGCGGTGGTTCCGATCGAAATCGAGTTCGCGTCACTTCGCTCCTGCCCGGCAGTCTTCTTCTGGAGTTCCGCGAAGTGCGTGAGTTTGTTCCAGATCAAGGCAAGGTCAGTGGCGGCTGTGTCGAAGTTCGTTTTGCGGTCCTGGCTGACTTTAACAAGTTGGCCTGCAGCCTGGTCCAAAGCGTCGATCGCCGGAAGAAGCGTCGCATTGACGATTTCGAGAAGGTCCGGGGACGAAGTAGCGGACAGCGCGTCCACGTTCTTTCGCACACTCGCAAATTCTTGTTGAAGCCTTTGAAGATTGCTGTCCGAAGGCACGAGAATGAATCGCGCCATCATAATTTGAACCGAGTAGCCCGAGTTCACCAGTTTCTGGCTGTCCTTCAACGACGCCTCCGCTTTCGCCACTGGTTCCGCGAGCGAGGCAAATTTTGCGGTCGCGTCTCCGGTTTTGTGTTCGGCAGCCTGCGCGAGGCGGCTGGACATCCGAGCGAATACATCCACACCGGATCCCATCGCCGCGACTGTCGTCTGAGATTTATCTTTGCCGGAAACACGTTTGCTCAGTGCAGCGATCACTTCCCCGATTTCAAGCGCTACGCCGCGGTCCCCTTCAGATATGGACATGCCCAGAACACGTTGATTCCGCGTCAACTCCTTAAGATTGCCCGCGACAAGATCGAATTTCTCCGCGTCGGCCTGGAGATTGCCGAAACGCGCCGCAAAATCCGCAAAGTACCTTTCGGCCTGTCTTACCCTGTCGGCATCCCGAAGCATATTCCGGGCTTGCGTCTCCTCATCTTCGGCCGACCGCTGGATTTTCTTCATGGCCTCCGCCAGATCAACCTGTACGGACGCTACGACACTGGCGTTCTGCTGCAGTGTCCGGATCAATTTCACTTCGTTTTCATGAAGTGTCCAAAGCAAGCCCATGCGTTGGACAACGCCATCGATGGATGTGAAGGCTTCTTCGATATCCACGCGTCCTTCCGCCGCAGGATCGATCTGCGGCAGTACGGTCTTCAGGATCTCCTGCTGGTTTTGCAACTGTTGAACCACGAGATTGCGATTTGCCTCGGTGGCATCGTCAAGGAACAATTGCATTGCGGAGGAGACGTCCCTGAACCCGCTGAGCGATCGCAGGACTGTATTTGAAATCTCGATGCGGCCCTGAAGCATGCCGGAGGTGTAAAGTCCGGTCAGGCTTACGGCCACTATGCTCAGCACGAAAGGCACGATGAAGATCAGAACTTTTGTCTGAATTTTAAAGCGCGAAAGTACATTGCCCAACATCAACTCGCTCCCCCTCGAGTTAAACCGTTCCTTCTTTCGGGAAGCCGGGCTTCCCGAAAGGCACAGCGACGCGGCGAAGTCGCGTCAACACCAACCAGCGTGGCAAAATTTGCTGTTTGGCATCGATATCGACACCCCGCGTCGGTTCGATAATGATCTTCTCCTGATTTCCGCCACTGAGGGCTCCCGCCTTAAGGCCCTTGAAGCGGGCACATGTCCGTAGGATTTGGATGCGTTAGTGAAGAAAAGGAGCGACATGCTAAGCTCGCATGGGAGCAGAATGCTGGGGGACCATTTCTGCGCTGTTGACGATCAGCGCGGGATCTAGCGATCCGTTGAAAAAATCCAGAATGTTCGTCGCGGCTGAGATAGCCATTCGCCGGCCGCAGGCCTCGGTCAGGCCAGCATTGTGTGGCGATAGAACCAGTCTCTCACAAGACAAGAGCGGGTCTCCCGGAAGCGGTGGTTCGTCCACGAAGACATCGAGCCCGGCCGCCCCCAAACGGCGCTCCTCAAGCGCCAGTAAAAGGGCACGTTCGTCAACCAATCCCCCGCGTGCCGTATTGACGAGGATCGCTGTCGGCTTCATGAGAGCAAGCTCATCCGCGCCGATGAGGGGCTGTGCACCCACTTTCGGGACATGCAGAGATACGACGTCCGCGACCTTCAGGCCCTCCATCAGGTCATCGACAGCGACGACGCCTTCGGCCTCAATGGAGGCGCGATCCTGATAGCGATCGTGCGCCAAAACTGTCATTCCAAGGCCTTTGGCAATCTGTGCCAGGCGTTTGCCGATGCGGCCGAAACCAACGATCAGCAGCGTTCCCCCATCCAGTTCGAAAGCATCGAGGCTGTTGCGGTAGTTCCAGTCGCCCTCTCGCATTTTCCGATCGAAAAGCACCGTCCGGCGGGCGGCAGACAACATCAGCATCGCAGCGTGTTCCGCGACGGCGCGCGAATTGACATCGCCGACGACAGCGAGCGGAATGCCGCGCTTAGTGAGCGCGGCCACATCGACGGAATCATAGCCCACGCCGTGCCGCGATACGATCTTCAGCGTGGGCGACGCATTGATGAAGCCAGCGGTCAAAGGCTGTGTCCGGATGAGGAGCGCATCAGCCGTTGCCATAAAGGGTTCGTAGCTGGCTGCCGAGACCTCCTCGACATAGTCGATTTCCACGCCGGGCGCATTTTGCAGGATTGCGAGACCGTCCGGATGGATCTTGCCGGCGACAACAACTCTCGGCATCGTCAGTAACCTCCCCTGTCGATTGCATTTTCCGGCGCCGTTCCTTCGATGAGTTCCCGGAACTTCTTCACGCTGGCCTCAGCAGCTCCCGCCAGAAGACGAACGTCGTTGGAGACGGTCACCAGATCGAAACCCCAGCCGACCGCTTGCGCTGCATATTCCGCCGTGCCGTTGTGAAGGGCGGCTCTCTTGCCGGCTGCATGCGCTGATCGAAGTATCTTTTGAATGGCGTCAATCATCTCGGGCTCCTTGCGATCGAAGCCCGGCGCATATTTCCGGCCCTGCAGGCCGAGCGTGAGGTCGGCGGGGCCGATGTAGACACCGTCTAATCCTGGCGTGGCAAGGATGTCTTCCAGGTTCTCGAAGGCCTGCGCCGTCTCGATCATTGCAAGGCAGATGATCTCGTCGTCCGCCTCGTTGGCGTATCCGCCACCTGTGGAAAAAAGCGCCCGGCTCGGTCCGAAACTGCGCATCCCGTTTGGTGGATAGCGAACGTAGGAGACGAGTTGCTCCGCCTCCGCACGGGTATTGATCATCGGGCAGATCACCCCGTAGGCGCCGGCATCCAATGCCTTCATGATGTCTGCGGGATCGAGCCAGGGAACCCGCACCATGGGCGTCACGCCGCTCGCGCGCATGGCCTGCAACATCGGGATGGCACCATCGTAGCCCACGATGCCATGCTGCATGTCGATGGTGATGGAGTCATAGCCTTGTGCTGCCATGATCTCCGCACTGAATGAATTAGCAATCGAAAGCCAACCGTTGAGCACAGGCTTTCCCTCTGCCCAGCGGCTCTTCACACCGTTCTTGATCATTGCGAATTCCTCAGATTAATACTTGGGCGAGCTTGACGTTCAAGTAATCGAGAATGCCCTCGGTACCGCCTTCGCGGCCCATTCCACTAGCTTTGATGCCACCGAAAGGCGCTTCCGCTGCTGCAAGCGCAAAGCTGTTGACGCCAACCATCCCGGCCTCCAGGCGCGCCGCCGCTTCTCGGGCGCGCCCTGCATCACGCGTGAATACATAGGCTGAAAGGCCCATCTCCGAGGCGTTGGCCCGGTCGAACACTTCGTCGACGGTCGAGAACGGCGTGATGGCTGCGATCGGTCCGAAATTCTCTTCCGCAAGGGCCTTTGCATCGTCCGGCAATCCTGTGATCACCGTCGGTTCAAAGAAAAATCCAGCATTCATATCTACCGGCCGCCCACCGCCAGCCAGAATATTCCCGCCCCTGTTGCGGGCATCTGCAACCACTTCTTCAATGGCATTGATCCGACGCTGATTGATCAGCGGACCCATTTGCGTTGTTGCTTCCGTTCCGTGCCCCAAACGCAGGGCGCGCGCACGCGCCGCGAACCCCTCTGCGAAGCGGTCATGCAGCGACTCGTGGACATAGAACCTGTCCGGAGTGACGCAGACCTGGCCGCTATTGGCGTATTTCGTCGGCACTGCCAGATCGAGTGTTTTTTCAATATCGGCGTCGTCGAAGACGATCATGGGCGCGTTGCCGCCCAGTTCCATGCTGACCCGTTTGACTGTTTCTGCGCTGTCGCGGATCATCTGCTGGCCGACCTGGGTTGATCCGGTCAGAGAGACCTTTCTCACAAGGGGCGAGGCCATAATCGGCTTGTAGGTATTGCCGGTTGGGCCAATGAGCAGGTTTGCGACGCCCGCTGGAATGCCGGCTTCGCGAAGGCAGTCAAACATGATCATAGCCACGCCCGGCACTTCGACGGAAGGCCTGACGATCACCGAACATCCGGCGGCCAGGGCCGGAGCGACCTTGCGGGCGATCAACGCGGCGGGAAAATTCCAGGCGGTAAAGGCAGCGACGACGCCGACTGGCTCGTGGGTAATCTCAAGCTTACCACCCGGAACGCGGCTTTCCACGATCCGGCCGTAGATGCGTCGGGCTTCCTCGGCATACCAACGAAATTGATCGGTCGCCAAAGTCCACTCTCGTCCCGCCTGCGCCAAGGGCTTGCCGGTTTCGAGGGTCATCTGCAGCGCGGCTTCCGCTGCCCGGCGCCCCATGACATCGGCCACCTTGTGGAGAAGGTCCGCACGTGTCCAGGTAGGTGTTTCTCGCCATGTGCGGAATGCGCGATGGGCGGATGCAATCGCAGCCTGCGTATCGTCGACGCTCGCCACCGGGACAATCCCGAGAATTTGACCATTGCCAGGATCGGTAATTTCAGTGCCGGCGCCTTGCGGCGCACCGGACCAGATGCCATCAATGAACAGGCCGTAGGATGCGTACATGTCTCCTCCTCGTCAGATGCGTGTGACAACGCACCGACATGCAATATTTATTTCTGTTTTTAGCATCGAGCAATTTTCATTGACCGTCAAGCGTTAAAGAAACCCGTTTCGATTTGAACACGAAGCGCAAAGCCGCCGCAGACAGCCATCTCGACGAGTGCCTACATTTCGGCAGCACCCCAGCCGCAAGTGACCGGAGTGCTGCCCGGTTCGCCTTGGGAGCGACGTAAAGATCGTGATTTCTCTGCGGAAATTATTATTGCAGATATTTAACTATTGCAAGTTAAATTGCTAAACGATATGCAGCCACTTTGGCGGTAGCTGCCGCAGTCGTTGAACGCCATCGTCCAAAACAGCTCGTCGTCAGATTTTCGCGAAGCTTGGCAAATCGAACCGGACCGTATCGCTCCAACTGATCTCATGTTCAGCTTTATAACCAATTCCGACGAGGATTGGTCATTCGGACAAGGCAGAGCGCAATTTCTGGCCGGCGAACTGTAGGGCACAACGACCGAGAGATCGGCCCGCGCCCACCCGATCGAATGCGAGGCTGAAGTGGCCGTCATCAAGAGTCGGCGAGAGCGCCAGTAGGGTGACTTCTATCCGTAGGTAGAAGTCTCATCACCGCAGTCGCCAACACCAATCATGTGCGATCGATATTCTGTTGCGGCGGCCACGTCGCAGCGTTTTCGAGAGCCGATATACGGATCGGCTCTCTGCCGGATAAAATGGTTAGTCCAGGAGAGGAAGAAGAGCGTCGATGCTCTTTTTCGCATCGCCATAGAACATGCGCGTATTCTCCCGGTAGAACAGTGGATTTTCGATGCCGGAATAGCCCGTGCCCTGTCCACGTTTCGAGACGAATACCTGCTTGGCTTTCCAGCATTCGAGGACAGGCATCCCGGCAATCGGACTGTTCGGATCGTCCTGCGCAGCGGGGTTGACGATATCATTTGAACCTATGACGATTGCCACGTCAGTGTCGGCGAAATCGCCGTTGATCTCATCCATTTCCAGGACGATATCGTAGGGAACCTTGGCCTCTGCCAAAAGCACATTCATGTGTCCGGGGAGCCGGCCAGCGACCGGATGGATCGCAAAGCGGACGACTTTTCCTTTGGCACGAAGCCTACGGGTGATCTCGGAAACCGACTGTTGTGCCTGAGCGACGGCCATCCCATATCCGGGAACGAAGATGACGGAATTCGCATCGTTCAGTGCAGCGGCAACGCCATCGGCATCGATGGACTGCTGTTCGCCTTCTATCTCGGCTGCGACCGACGTCACGGTTCCAAAACCACCCAGAATGACGTTGATGAACGAACGGTTCATTGCTTTGCACATGATGTAGGACAGGATTGCACCGGACGAGCCGACCAGCGCTCCAGTGACGATCAGGAGGTCGTTGCCCAGCGTAAAGCCGATGGCGGCGGCGGCCCAACCCGAGTAACTGTTTAGCATCGAAACGACAACAGGCATGTCGGCACCGCCGATGCCCATGATGAGGTGAAAGCCGATGAACAGTGCGAGAACAACCATCGCGATGAGCGGCAAGTTGCCACCGGTCTGCAGGTAGAACCAGCCGAGCAGCAAAGAACCCGCCGCAGCCCCGGCATTCAGCGCATGACCGCCCGGCAGCTTCTTCGCCTTGCCGTCGACCTTGCCTGCAAGCTTTGCGAAAGCGATCAGAGATCCGGTAAACGTCACGGCACCGATGAAGATTCCGACGAAGACCTCAATCTTCAGCAATGAAACTTCCTCGGCGGTCTTATGAGCGAGCACCCCGGCAAATCCGACAAGGGCCGCACGCGACTGCTCGTCCAGCGTCAACACGCGCTGAAGTTCGAGATTGGCATTCAAACCGATGAAAACGGCAGCGAGGCCCACAAACGAATGAAGCGCGGCGACCAACTGTGGCATCTCGGTCATCTGAACGCGGTTGGCAACGTACCAGCCAATGAGAGCGCCGACGATCAGCATTGCCAGGAGAACAAGATGATTTCCGATGCCAGGCCCGATGCTCGTGGCAAGAACCGCAAGCGCCATGCCGGTGATACCGTACCAGACAGCGCGTTTTGCACTTTCTTGCCCGGATAGTCCCCCGAGTGAAAGGACAAAGAGAATGGCGGCCGCAATGTAGGCGGCGGAGATAATTCCGATATTCACGCGTGCATCCTCACGATTTCTGGAACATGGCAAGCATTCGGCGCGTCACCAGAAAGCCACCGACAATGTTAACGGTGGCAATCAGAACGCTGACTGCAGCCAGAGTCACGACAATAGGGTTGGACGATCCGATCTGCAGAAGCGCGCCGAGAACGACAATCCCCGAGACAGCATTCGTAACCGCCATGAGGGGAGTATGGAGGGAATGCGACACCTTCCAGATCACCTGGAAACCGACGAAGCAGGCCAGAACGAACACAATGAAGTGGCCCATGAAGCTGGGCGGAGCATAGGCGCCTGCAAGCAGCATCGTCGCCGCGCCGGCGGCAAGCAGGATCACTTGCGCGCGCGTTTGAGCTTTGAATGTTTGCAGTTCGACCGCCCGCGCTTCTTCTCGTGTCAGTTCCTTCTGCTTTTCCTTCGGTTTTGCGGCAGCAATGGCCCGAACCCGCGGCGGCGGAGGCGGAAACGTGATTTCACCCTTGTGGGTGACAGTCGCACCCCGGATAACGTCGTCTTCCATGTCATGGACGAGGATGCCATCCTTCTTCGGCGTCAGATCCGTCAGCATGTGCCGAATGTTGTTGGCATAGAGAGCCGATGATTGCGCCGCCATGCGGCTTGGAAAATCCGTGTATCCAATGATCACGACACCATTGGCGGACACGATGCGCTCGTCCGGAACCGTCAGTTCGCAATTGCCGCCCCGTTCTGCCGCAAGATCGACAATGACCGAACCGGGCTTCATCATCTCGACCATATCCTGCAGCCAAAGCTTCGGCGCAGGACGGCTGGGAATGAGTGCGGTGGTGATGACGATGTCAACGTCGCTCGCCAGTTCACGGAATTTCTCAAGCTGCTTCTCCCGGAATTCCGGCGACGAGGGCGCGGCGTAGCCTCCCGTTTCCGCCCCGTCCTGGGACTGCTCGAAGTCAAGAAAAACAAACTTGGCACCCATGGATTCGATTTGTTCGGCGACTTCCGGCCTGACATCGAATGCGTACACGATGGCGCCCAAACTCACGGACGTTCCGATAGCGGACAGACCGGCAACTCCGGCACCCACCACGAGAACTTTCGCCGGAGGAACCTTGCCGGCAGCGGTCACCTGTCCGGTAAAAAAGCGTCCGAAGTTGGCGCCGGCCTCGATGACAGCCCGATAACCGGCGATATTGGCCATGGATGACAGAGCATCCATTTTTTGAGCCCTCGAAATGCGGGGTACCATGTCCATGGCCAGAACTGTCGCGCCCTGCTCTTTGCAACGTTCCAGCAGATCCGCGTTTTGCGACGGCCAGAAGAACGAAATGAGGGTCTGTCCACGTCTTAGAAGCCTGGCTTCCGAGGGTTCCGGCGGACGAACCTTCACCACCACGTCGGCGTTGGCGTAGAGGCTATCGCTGTCGGGAAGAACATCCACGCCCGCGGAAACGTAGACCTGATCGTTAAAACCAGCCTTAAGACCGGCACCGGTTTCGATAGCGACGGAATGGCCGAGTTTCGCCAGTTGCAAGGCAGACTCCGGCGTCAAGGCGACCCGGTGCTCCCCACCGAAAATTTCCTTCGGCACGCCAACGATCATTTTATTTTCCTCACATTGGTTTTCGCAGCAGTTGATGGTGACCGCCCTCACGGGACGGCGCTTTTTGACAACTGCAGGACGGACGGATTGTTATGAAATTGGCCGGAGATCGCTCATTGCTGTCGCCATGCGCCCCGATTTCCCGTCGGCATCATGCGCCGTCTACGGCAAGCCACGTCCCGCTGCGCGAAGACTTTTGGATCGTCTCGATAAGGGTTTGAATGCGCAGTCCCGCTCGGAAATTGAAGGGTTCGGGCCGGACCCCCGCTATCGCCTCCAGATAACCCGCCACCTCGATTGCCTTCAGATCGTTGAACCCGAGCTGGTGGCCCGGGGCAACACAGAAGCGGCCATAGGGGGAATGATCAGGTCCGGCTTCGATGCGCCGAAAACCCTGACGACCCTTGGCATCGCCTGTCGAAAAGAAATGGAGTTCGTTGAAGCGCTCCTGTGAGAACGAAAGTGCGCCCTTCGTGCCGTAAACTTCGAAATCATGTTGCATCTTGCGACCGGTGGCGATCCAGTTGCCTTCGATCGACCCGCTGGCCCCGTTTTCGAAACGCAGAAATGCCCGCCCGACATCGTCCGTCTCAACTGTGCGCGTGCCGCCCTTGCCATCGGGCCGCGAACCGATAACCGTAATGCAATCACCAAACACCCGCGTAATCGGGCCGAGCAGGAATTCAGCAGTCGCCAGGGCATGACTGCCGATGTCAGCCAGGGCGCCGCCACCGGCCGGATCGTGGCGGAACGTAAACTGCCCGTTTGCGTCAGCCATGTAGTCTTCCGCATGGAGGCCGCGATAGCCTCGGATCTCGCCCAATTCTCCTGCAGCGATCATCTCACGCGCAAGGCTGAGCATGGGATTGCAGAGGTAGTTGAAACCAACCTGCGTTTTGATGCCGGCGCGTTCGGCGGCTTCCGCCATTTCACGGGCGTCAGCGGACAACGGAGCCAGAGGCTTTTCGCAATAGACGTGTTTTCCAGCGGCGATGGCGGCCAAAGCCATGTCCTTATGGAGCGCGTTCGGTGCCGTGATATCGATGACATCCAACGACGGATCATCGACCATCTGGCGCCAGTCATCCGTGGCGTTCTGGAAACCGAGAGCAGCGCGAGCAGCTTCTGCCTGTGCCATCGTTACGTCGGCGATGCACGCGAGTTCAACCTCATAAGGAAGATCAAAGACACGCTGTGCGGCGGCAAAGCCGAAAACGTGAGTCTTTCCCATGAAACCCGATCCAATCAGACCAAGGCGTAATTTCTTCTTCATTCGGCGTTCCTTCGAGGTCGATCTACGGGCAGCACGAAAGCTGCCCTCACCCTGTTACCGGTGCTGGTTCTTTGATGATGGATTTTGGCAAACGTTCGGAATTGGTGACGATGCAGCAGTAATGGCGAGCAAACTCTGATCAGGCGGCCGCCGTGAAACACGAGCTTTGATCAATCTCCGGTACGATGACCTATATCACCATGCGCGATCCGCAAACGTGGGCATCACGTCGCAAGAGATCGTACGCTACCGGAATTTCAAAATAGTGCCCGGCACGAGTTTTCCTCCCTTTCGCGGCATCACCGCACTCCTGAATGTATGTTAGCGACGTCAGTTATATTTTGCAATAAATATTGCAAAATAATATTATATAAATATTTTATTGCGCACATCGCGGCTAAGTTCCAAAAACGCTGACACCGAACCCGCACGTCGTTGTCGATCGGCATGTTGTTTTTCGTGATCGGTCAGCCTCCGCTAACGTTCAAGCCTTCCATTCGACATGCCCGCGGGTCTATGCAATGTTCTTTGCAAAAAACTTGAGCTGTCAATATTTATTTTGTATGAACTCCCCTCATGCGGAGGGGAGACCGAAATGCGGCGTGGTTCCGAGCGAACTGAAACGCGCGCGATTTCGACCTTGGCACCATCAATATCGACGAAGAGAAGAGTGTCGGAGTTTGAAATGAAAGCAAAACTTGGTATCGCCCCTATTGCATGGTGGAACGACGACCTGGCGGAACTCAGTGGCGATATCTCGCTTGAAGGTTGCCTTGCCGAAGCACGGGAGGCCGGATTCACGGGCATGGAGACCGGCCGTCGTTTCCCGATGGATGCCGACATCCTCAGGCCTATTCTCGATCAGCATGGGATGAGTGTCTGCGGTGGCTGGTTTTCCGGCCTGCTGCTCGATGGCGATATTGAGGCCGAAAAGGACCGTATCGCCGAGCAGGTGGCACTCTTCAAAGCCGTCAACGCACCTTGCATCGTCTACGGGGAAACCGCCGGAACGATCCAGGGTGATCGCAACGCGCCGCTTGCCACCAAGCGCAAGCTGTCTGAAGACGAAATCAAAGTTTACGGCCGTAAAATGACGGCGTTCGGTGAATGGTGCGCAGAGCAAGGCATGCCGATTTCATACCACCATCATATGGCTGCCCCGATCGAAACCGAGGAAGAACTCGACCTTCTTATGAAGCATTCGGGGGAAGGGCTTCCGCTACTGTTCGACGCCGGACATATGGCATTTGCCGGTGGAGACGTTCTGCGCGTGATCGACAACCACCAGAAGCGAATTTCTCACGTTCATACCAAGGATATCCGGCAGAGCGTGGTCAACTCTCTGGATCGGTCGAAGGAGAGCTTCCTGGATGCCGTCGTCAAGGGTGCGTTTACGGTCCCAGGAGACGGAAGCCTCGACTTCGAAGAAATTGTCAAACGTTTAGCGTCTCATGGCTACGAAGGCTGGTTCGTCGTTGAAGCAGAGCAGGATCCCGTGAAGAATCCACCACTAGCAATGGCCAAGGTTGGTCACAAGGAACTTTTGAGAGTTATGGCGGCCGCTGGCTACGACGTTATTCAGTAGCCGATAACCTCGGCCCGGTTCGCCACCGTTTGGCCAGCCGGAAATCGCAGGCAACCCGGCTGGTTCCTCGTATGTAAACTCCCGTCCCGTGGCAGGGCGCCTTAGCAAATGCGCCCCGCTCGATCGAAGACGGTCTGTAGAAGGCAATTTGGGGCCGCTACAGCTCAATGCAAACCAGATGCGTTACCGGTTGATTTGACCGAGAGATCAATCCCATGCCGCTGCTCCCCAGGTACCCAGCTCTGCGGGGCGGGCCTGTCGTCATGCCCAAACACGCCGATAGCACTGAAACGCTCGCACGGATGAGATTTCAGTGATCAACAGAAGATCTCGCCGCCTTACTCAACCAGATTTTGGGGGCTGGGCGAACCCCTCGAAGCAACATCGCGGAGGTGGTCTTGAAAAAGGCGCTTCATATCCGCGAACGTCTGCAGGCCGACGTGCTTTGGCAGCCTCAGCACTGTTGTTTCTGAAACGTCGCACTTGCGTGCAATCGCTGCGGCACTTTCGAATGCAACAAGCTCTGGCTCTGTCAGAACCTGTCTGGCCACACGTTCCAGGCGCGCCGGAAAAACAATACCTCGCTTCGCAATCAGGCATTTCAGTTCGAGGAGCGACTTCGGCGGGCAATCGACATTCGGTCGCATTGAATCGCTTCCTCTCAAAGATGTTCGGTCAGAAGCCGTGGCGTGTCCGCGACCGATAGCGCCGATACTGAACAAAAATGACTTCCGATGTTCTGACAGCCTTCCGTTCAGCGACGAGCGAGAGCGTCAGATTGCCTGTGGTTTGAAATCGCTTTCGGCAACGGGCATCACTCCCTTGAGCAAGAGAATGGACTTCTCCAGCCCTTCGAGGCTGTTGAGCAGCACATCCTCATGCTCGACCGAAAGCCAGCCGTCATAACCCGCCATCTTCAGGCGGTAGCAGAACTGCCGCCACCATTCCTCGCCATGGCCGAAACCAAGGGTGATGTAAGACCAGCTTCGTCCCGGAATGTTCAGGAGCGAGCCGTTCTCCAGCAACGACGTCGTCGCTTGGACAGGCGCATTGAGCAGGGTATCCTTGGCGTGCACATGATAGACGGAGTCCCCGAGAGCCTCTGCGGCAACGAGCGGATCGGCCCCCATCCAGAACAAGTGGGACGGGTCAAGATTTGCACCCACCACCGGCCCGATTGCCGCTCGCAACTTCAACAGCGACGGCACATTGTAGACGCATTGGCTGCCGTGAAGCTCGAGCGCGATACGTTCGACGCCGCACTCCTTGGCAAGCAGGGCAATCTCCGTCCAGAACGGTAAAAGCTTGTCCTCCCACTGGTAACGCAGGATTTCCTGGGTTTCCGGCGGCCAGGAGGAGACGACCCAGTTCGGCATCAGATCGCCCGCCCGCCCCGCCGGCAGGCCGGACATGGTGCAGATGGTCTTGATCCCCATGTCGCCCGCAACCCGGATCGTGTCCCTCAGGCACTCGCCTTGTTCCGGTTGCGTCGGATGGAGCGGATTGCCGTTGGCATTGAGCGAAATCACCTCAAGGCCGCGGCCTTGGAAAGCCTTGGCGAAGTCACGGCGCGCGTCCGTGCTTGCCTTCATCTTCTGAAGATCGAAATGCGGCGCGGTCGACCAACCGCCGGTATTCACCTCGACGCCCGAAACGCCAAGCCGCGCCGCGTTGTCGAGAAGTGCTTCAAAAGACATGCCGCCGAGGCTGTCGGAAACGAAGCCGAGTTTCATGAGTGGATCCTCTTTTATCGGTTGTAGAGAGACGGTTTATTCGTCATCGCAATCGAGACGCGCTCACCTGTTTGAAGCGCCTCGACGCCGGCTTCTGCGACAAGGGCTGCGCAATAGCCGTCCCAGGCATCGGAGGCGATCGCTGGGAACACGCCGGTTCGAACGAAGGTCAGGAACGCCTTGTTCTGAAGCCGGTAGGCTTCCGCGAAGCGCGGACGCCAATCGGGCGCATAACGCTCGTAGGCCATCAGTTGAGCGTTGTGGCGCGTATGGACAGGCGCATTCAGGAAGATCGATCCCTTCTCGCCGATGAGTTCGCCCCGAACGTCGTAGCCATAGGCGGCATTATTATTGATCTCGATATTGACGAGCTGCCCCTTATCGGTTTCGAGAACCATGAACACCGGCGCTCCGGTCTTCGATGCGTCGACGCCGGCTGGCTGGAAGACCGAAATTGCCTTGTAGTCGGCGCCTAGAACAAAGCGCGCGACATCAAATTCATGGGGGGCGGAATTGGTGATCGCCATCTGGCCCGTGAAGTTGGCCGGCGCCTCCACGTTCCGGTGGAAGTTGTGCATCATGCTGGCGTTACCGAGCAAGCCGTCGTCGAGCGTCGCCTTCATGTCCCGATAGGACGGATCGAAGCGGCGCATGAAACCAAGCTGGACGAACTGGCGGCCGCGCGACACTTCTGCATTGATCACATCCAGGCACTCTTTCGAGCTCTGTGACAAAGGCTTCTCGCAAAGAGCCGGCTTTCCTGCTTCGATTGCAGCGAGAGAAAGTGGCGCATGAGTTTCGTCGGGGCTGGCGATGAGAACCACGTCGACGTCCGCGCGCTTGATGGTCCCGATCGGATCGCCGGAGACGTCCGCCGCACCGCATTCTTCAGCTATTTTGCGAGCGCGTGCCGGCGAGGCATCACACACCACCTGCAGGGTCGCTCCCGGTAGGTCCTCGGAGACAATACGGGCATGGTCGGCGCCCATGATACCGGCTCCGATGATTGCTATTCTGATCGACATTCTTAATGCCCTTATTTTCTGAGTGCCCACTGGCGCAAAGACTTGTCGCCATAGGCCGCAAGCACGACGATCACGCCAAGTATCAACACGAACCATTGAGGCTGTACGCCCGTGACAACGAGATAGGACTGGATCGAAGACAGCACGAAAGCGCCCATCAACGCCCCGGGAAGAGAAATTCGCCCGCCCGCGAGCAAGCAGCCGCCGAGCACGCAGGAGGCGATCGCCTGCAATTCCATAAGGCGGCCCATCGAACCATCGGCGAAACCGAGCTTGCCAGCCTCAAGCGTCCCGGCGAAGCCCGCCAGCAGGCCGCAGAGGACAAAGGCGGAAAGCTTTATGCGCTCAACCCGGACGCCTCGGGAATGGGCGCTTTCGACCGAGCCGCCAACCGCGAGGAGCCGGTTGCCGAACGGCATCGCCTTCAGCATCACCATCAGAACGACCAGCACGGCGATCAGCCAGTAGAGCGCGGTATTGAAGCCAAGGAACACGTCTCCGCCGAGTAGGAAATAGCTCCAGCCTTTGCGCGCCGCATAGGGAATCGAAAACGAAAATCCCTCGGTCAACGCAATGGCAATGCCGCGAAAGATCATCAACGTACCGAGGGTGATGATGAGCGATGGTGTGCGGGTCCAGGTGACAAGCAGCCCGTTGAAGAACCCGATTGCAGCGCCGACGACGATTGCGGCGAGCGCCGCGATCGAGGGATCGACATGCGCGGCGAGCCAGAGATAGGTCAGCGCGCCCATGCCAAAGGTCGATCCGACAGAGATGTCGATCTCGCCCGTGCCGATGACCAGCGCTACGCCCAGGCTCATCAGCCCCAGCGTCGCCGTCATCTGCATGATCGTGCCGATATTGTAGAGATTGGCCCATCTACCTTCGGAGGTCGAGGCGAATATAACGATCAGCACCGCACCGATCAGGAAGATACCGATTTCCGCGTGGCGCCGGATGAGGGGTTTGGCCGCCGACAATCCCATCAGACAGCCTCCCGCTTTTCGACAACGCGGCCGCCCTGGCGAATGACTTCCTCGAGCTCCTCGGCGGTCATCGAGTCCGTGGACGCATCGGCGACCTTTTCGCCGTTTTCCATGATGACGATGCGGTCGGCGAGTTTGTGAACCTGGAAGATGTCGTGGGTGATATAGATGACGAGCAGGCCCTGCTCCTTGAGCTGTACGGCAAGCTCATTGACATGCTCGCGCTCGCGCACCGACAGATGGTTCGTCGGCTCGTCCATGATGACGACACGATTCTTGAACTCGACGGCACGGCCGATCTTGACGGATTGACGCTCACCGCCCGAAAGGCGTTCCACCTCGTCATCGGCCGAAACGTTTTCGCGAAGGCCGAACTGCCGGATGACGCGGCTGGATTTCTCGCGCATCGTGCCGAAATCGAGGAAGGGGATGCCGAGGATACGCTTTAAGGGCTCACGCCCAAGATAAAAATTCCGTGCAATCGACAGATTGTCGCAAAGTCCGACGGACTGCTGGATCGTCTCGATACCCTGGTCGATGGCAAGCTTCGGGTGAAACTTCTCGACCTTCCTGCCATCGAAGAAAACTTCTCCCGAGCTTGGCGTATAGATGCCACAGAGAACGCGGATCAAGGTTGTCTTGCCGGCGCCATTGTCGCCGACCAGTCCGATCAATTCGCCGGCATGAAAATCCACTGAGACGTTCTTGAGGGCGTGGAAGGCACCAAAGTGAAGGTCGAGGTTCTTGACCTGAATAAGGGGGTTATTGTTCGTCATCTGAGCGTCCTCCCGCATCAAACGCTGTGCCCGAGGAAACGGGCCAGTTTCTGGTTGAAGATGACCGCCACGATGAGTACGACGCCGACAAAGGTGATGTACCAGGAGGACGGTGCGCCAAGCGCGATGAGTTCGTAACGGAAGCTGACAACGATGAGCGCTCCGAGAATGGCGCCGAGGATCGACCCACGCCCACCGCTGAGCAGGCAGCCGCCGATGACCGCTGCCGAGATCGCCTCAAGCTCCATGTTTTCGCCAAGCGTCACATGGGTTTGCGGCTGATTGCACAAGGTCAGGATCCCGGCGAACCCGGCCAGCAATGAACAGAGCACGAAGGCGGCGATCTTGATGCGATCGGTGCGGACACCCCGCGATTCCGCACTCTCCCGGCTGCCCCCGGTTGCCAGAAGCCTGTTTCCGAACGGCGTCGCCCACAGCACAAGGCTGAGAATTGCGCCAACCGCAACCAGCCAGAAAATGGCTGCGTCGATACCGAACAGTTCGCCGCCCAATAGACGGGTAAGCGGATGGCTGCGCGCGGCTGGAGAAAAGTTGTGCACGGAGCCACCCGTCCACACATAGATAATCCCGCGGGCCGCGAAGAGGCCGCCAAGGGTCACGATCATCGACGGCAATTGTCCCTTCACCACCGCTACCGCCTGAAGGAACCCGGCGAACGCCGCGATGATAAGCGCGAGGACGAGGGAGCCGGGTACGCCGAGCGTCGGCTCCATCGTGATGAAGGCGACGCCCGCCAATCCGTAAACCGACCCTACCGAGAGGTCGATCTCCTTCGTCATGATGACCAGCGCCTGGCCCATCGCCACGAAGGCAAGAATGGCCGTGAACTGGGTGACGTTCGAGACAGTTTGGACGGTCCACCAACCGGAAAAATCGATCACCGTGAAGACGGCAAGCATGACGGCGACGCCGACGATCGCGCCGAAGCCCTGGCTTTGTATAAGCTGTTTCATGATACTTAGACTCGCTGGTTCAGTGCGCGACACCGATCGCGCAAACGAATGAGGGCAGTCGGAGCCTTGCGGACTTCGGCCGCCCTCCTCGGGAGGAACCGTTACCAGGTGTTCTGTTCGTCGTAGGCCTTGTCACCAAAGACGCCGCGAACCTGTGTGGCCCACTGGTCGGCGTTATCCTTGTTGATGATGATCGGACCGGTCAGGATATCACTCTGGGGTGCGTATCCGAATTTCTTGTTCCAGTAGAGCCACTCCATCGGCGCATACCCCTGCAGCCAGAAGCCCTGGCTGTTGGTTGCGAGCACGTGACCGGCCTTGACACCTTCGATCGAGACCGGACCTTCGTCCACTGTGAGGATCGTCATGCCCTTGTCGTCGACATCGGGATCGAGTTTCATCTCGTTTGCAACACCCCAGGCCCAGGGAGACGACCAGCCGGCAACGGTGAAGATATAGTTGGTGTCGGGATTGGCCTGCAGGAAGGACTGCAACGTATTGCGTGCCGTTGCCGGCTCGGCGCCGATGAACAATTCATCCAATTTGGCACCTGCCTTTTCCATGGCGTCCTTCATGCCGGCACACCGGGCCTTGAGACCCTGGTGCGCGGAATCATGGCTGGCGCAGACGACATGGGTGGGCTTCGGAATTTCCCCCGCCTCCGCCTTCGCCAGGGCATATTCGCCAAGCTTCTTGCCGGTCAGATATTCGTCACCGCCGACATAGGTCAGGTAAGGGATTCGCTCGCCTTCTGGCCGGCCATCGGGAATATTGAAGGCAACGACCGGGATCCCCGCATCGATCGCCTTGCGCAGAGGTCCTTCAAAAGCATCCGAGCTGACGATCGGAACGGCGATGCCATCGGGATTGGTAGCGATTGCCTGCTCGAGAAGACGAACATGCTCCTGGACCGAATAGTTGTTGGTCGAGATATACTCCGTTTTGACGTTCGGGTACTTCTCCTCGAATTCCTTCAGCGACGTCGTCAGCCAGTTCATATTCGGATCGTTCGATCCGATATGGGAAACCATGACGAAGCGATACGGTTTCTCGCTGTCCTGTGCGTGGGCAGCGCCGCCAAGCGCGGTGGCAGCCAGCAGAGCAGACAGCAGCATCGATTTTTTGAAGTTCATAGGGGTCCTCCTCCTCCTTTTAACGACCCCATTGTCACCGATGAAAAGTGCATCATTCAAGGAGCATGATGTCCATTTTATGATTGCTTTCTCATCATTTATGCTGCAAGGCACAATTTCTCCGCAATATGCCGCGATATTTGACTTGCGCTTAAGCAAGTAGTCCATCAATGATGCGTTTTACATCACAATGGAGGCCCTGAAGTGGCAGATCACCTGAATTCCAAGACCTGGAAAGGCCCGACGATTCATGAAATCGCTCGACTGGCAGGGGTTGGTCCGGCAACGGTTGACCGGGTTCTGAACAATCGAGAGGGTGTTAGAGAACGAACCAGAGCACGTGTGTTGGGAGTCCTCGAGAAGTTAAAGAACGAACGCTCCGGCGGCGATGCGCCTGTCCAGATCCGGCTCTTTTGCGACTCCGGCGAAACGTTCAACGCAGCGATGGCTGCAGCTGTCTCGGAGGTCAATCGAAGCGTTTCCGGCGTGGAGATTGAGGGGATTTATGTGACCACCAGCGCGGCCGACCCCATCGCCTTCGCCAAGCAGATTGAACAGGGGGGTAGCGGGGCCGATGGCGTCGTGATCATCGCGCGCGAACACCCCGCGATTAATCGAGCCATACGAAAACTTCGAACGATCGACATCCCTGTCGTCTGCCTGACGACAGATCTTCCGAGTTCTCGACGTAGCGTCTATGTCGGCAACGACCAATACGCAGCCGGCAGTGTAGCGGCGCTGCTGATCGGCAACGCTTTGCCAAAGGAACGCAATAGCATCCTGATCGTCATGAGCGTGCCCTTTCGCTGCCAGCAAGAACGCGAAATGGGTTTCCGCCGAGTCCTGCGTTCCGATTTCCCCTACCTGAAGATTGAGGAGCGCGTGATTTCGGACGAGCAGCCGGAGAACACATGCGAGCAATTAATTCGGTATTTTGAAGCGAACGGCCACCCTGCCGCCATCTACAACGTCGCCGGCGCAAATCGCGGCATAGCGAAGGCCTTGGAGAACACAGGCAAATCTGACGAAACAGTGTTCGTTGGGCACGAGCTGTCGAACCATTCCCGTGGCCTGCTTGAATCAGGGGTCATGGACTACGTCATCTCCCATGACTTTGCCGGTGAACTCGCGTCTGCGGCCAGATGGATAAAGGAAAACTTCAACGGTGTGACGGCTGCGCCTTCTTACTCCCAAATACTGGTGCACACCCGGTATAACTGTGGCTTCTGATAATTGGTGGCAGGGGTTGAAATGGGCTCCATCCGCGCGCAGGCGATGATCGAAACCCTCACCTGTGCTGACGGAAGATCCACTCGCGGATAGGCTCGATCGCGTAGGCGATGCGCCAGGTGTTGCGGTGCCCGCTGGCCCCGGCCGTGGACTGGCCTTCGGGAATAACGGTCCCCGCGGCGAACGTGACGTAGTTGATGGGGCTGCCTTCCGCGTCGATCGCCTCGAAGGCGCTGCGAAATTCCGCCGCCGTCCACGTCCCGTCCCAGACGGCGCGGCTAATCTGTGCGCCGTGCTTCTCGAGCACTTCGGTTATCGCATTTTGGCCCGGATAGGCTTTATCGTCGTCCTGTGAGACCAATATCCAGAGTTTCTTCTTCGCCAGCGGCTCCACCAGAGCCGGGTCCCATTGCCCGGCAACGAGGAAGGAGGCTGCGAAGAGGTCGGGATATTTGATGTTCATGGCGATCGATATCATGCAGCCACCCGACTGACCCGTTGCATAGAGCCGGTTCGTGTCGATGCCGTATTGACCGGTCAGAGCCTTGATCAAATTGATCGTGGCGTCGAGGGCGTCCGAAGTTTTAGAATCGTCGTCGGCAATGATTTCGGCATATTGCGGGGCCAGCACGAAACAGGGACGCTTGGCCTGGTCTTCAGGGCTAGCCCAGACAACGGCACCCAGACCCTGGAACAGGGTGGTGCGCGTCAGGTCGCTGGTCGCACCTGCATCGTGCATGAACAACACGAGCGGATAGGATTGGCCCGCGTCATAGGCGTTCGGGAGGAACAGGTTGTAGCGCAACAGCTTGCCTGTCCGCGGGTCGTTGAACTCGAGTTGCCGGAAATTGTCGACGATCAGGTTCTCGACCTTCGTCGTTTCAAGGGCATTGTCGCTGGCCTCGACCTTATGGCCATCGGCCAGCGTGACCGGCCCGGATTGCACAATCGCCGCCCTCGCCGGGGGCCAGGTCGTATCGTAGGTGGGAATATCCCCCGCCTTGCCTGGACCGCCGGAACCACGCCGCTCGCCACCTACCTGACCGCCCTGCCCCTCGATCTTGCGGGCCAGCCCCGCATTCGCATCCTCGGGTGACAGGCTGACAATGACGAAGCGGCCCACATCCGCCCGGTCGGCCGGATCAGCGGACGTGCTGGTGAATGCTCCCGTGACTGTCCGACCCTCGACGCTGAAACTTGCTGCGGACAAGTCCGCGCCCTTGACGGGTTGGTCATATTCCACCGCCACGGCGATCAATCTGGCACCATCACCAAAAACCTGTGTAATCGCCGTCGCGCGCTTTGCATGTCCAGCGGCGCCCTGCGCGAGAGCCGGCACACCGATTGCGAGCAGCGCCCCGGCGCTCATGCCCATGACGAGAAAATTCCTGCGAGAGTGCATGGCATTGTTCTCCTTCAATTCCCGGACTCCTTTATCCGTATGATATGTTCCACGATCCCGGAAGCTGCACCTTTGGCAAAGGGCGAACTGCGCGCCTCGTAGGTGAAACGATCGTAGCTCTGCGCGTCGGGCATGTACTCGGCGGAGCAGTCGACCATCATCGCCATCAACAAGGACGAGAAAGCGCCGATCTTCCAAGTCGCAGACTGTAGCCTCGTCGGCGAACTCTTCACGAATTTCATCAGGCTCTTTGATCAAAGAAGGATGTATAAGCCTCTCGAAGGAAAAGGCTTTGGAGACTGGGCGGTAACGTTTACCAAGCAGAGACCAAAATAAATGCGGGATATGGCGGTATGACCAGCTTTGTTCGTAATCCGCTGATCGCCACCACACGCCCCAGCGGACGTGATTACGACATGCCAAATTTGTTTTAACCCATGGGACGACATGGCATTTCGAAAACACCGGTGGGCAGCATGCGTCAAGCCAAACCGTGTTGTCTTGACGCATGCTGCCCACCGACTTCATCTGATGCGCGCAAGCGCGTCTACGGCGTCGATATCACGGAATCGGCGTGAACTTCAGTTCATTGATCGGAACAACCTTGTCTGTTCGGGTCATCTTATACTCGGTGTTCGGGCCGAGCCACTTATCCCAGATCTTGTTGATTTCACCGGCCTCGTCGAGCGCATGCAAAGCTTCGTTGATCTTGGCGGTCAGGGCCGGCTGGTCCTTGGCCATGCCGATGCCGATGGGCTGGAAGAGCATCGGGTCCTGGATCATCTTCATCTTCTTGCCCTTGGTCTGCGACTCGTTGACGAATTTCGTCGTGGTCATCGTATTGGCCACCATGCCGCGAGCCTTGCCCTGCTGAACGGCAAGATAGGCCGATGCCGTATCCTGGAACGTCAATGGCTCCGACTTGTTGAGCTTGATTGACATCTCCGAGGTCGAGCCCTTCGTCGAAGCGATGCGCTGGCCGGCGAAATCGGCCTTGGTCTGGCCCTGGTCGTCGGCGGGAACGATGAGCATTTCCTTGGCGAGATAGTAGGGATCGCTGAACTGGATCTGTTCGGCGCGGCTCTGGGTGTAGGCGAGGTTGGCGACGGTGATGTCGACACGGCCAAGCTTGACTTCCGGCACGCGGGCCTCGACGGAGACCGGCTTGACCTCGGCCGTCACGCCAAGCTGTTTGGCGATCGCATTGCAGAGATCGACGTCGAAACCGGCCATCTCGCGGGTCTTCAGGTCGGGAGAGGCGAAGGGTGGCACGTCGGCGAAGGTTGCGCAACGGAGTGTCTTGGCCGACATGATGTCGTCCAGTCGATCGGCGTGGGCGGGGGCAATCGCTGCTGTGGACGCGATTGCGAAACTGAGGGCTATGCGTTTCATGGTCATTGCTGTTCTCCTTTGTTGTTATTGAGGGGTCAGTGCCGCAAATCAGCGAGAAAACGCTGGGCGCGGGGATGGCGGGGATTGGTGAAGAATTCTTCCGGCGTCGCCATCTCGATGATCTGGCCGGCATCGATGAACCAGATCCGGTCGGCAACGTCGCGGGCAAAGCCCATTTCATGGGTGACGCACAGCATGGTCATGCCGTCGGCAGCCAGGCTCTTCATGACAGCCAGGACTTCTCCGACCATCTCTGGATCGAGTGCGCTCGTCGGCTCGTCGAACAGCATGACCGGCGGCTCCATGGCAAGCGCACGGGCGATCGCCACGCGCTGCTGCTGGCCGCCGGAGAGTTGTCCCGGATAGGCATTGGCCTTGTCGGCAAGCCCGACGCGATCGAGAAGACGCAGCGCCTGGTCATGGGCGACATCGCGGGCGATGCCTTTCACCCGGACCGGTGACATGGAGACATTCTCGACGACGGACAGATGCGGAAACAGGTTGAAACTTTGAAAGACGAAACCGATGCGGCTGCGGAGCCGATTGAGTTCGCGGGTTTTCATCGGCGCGTGAATGTCCTGGCCGTCAAAGGAAATCGACCCGCTATTGATCTCCTCGAGGCGGTTGATCGTGCGGATCAACGTCGATTTGCCGGAACCGGACGGTCCGCAGATGACCACGACTTCACCTCGGGTAACCTCAGCGTCGATGTTTTTCAGAACCTGATAGTCGCCATACTGCTTGGACACATGGGAAATGCGGATGGCACGTGCATCATGAGGTGAAACTGGCAAGGTCATAGCTGCTCCGATACGATTTTGACGGGCGCGATCACGGCTGTGGGGCGGACGCCGGTAAGACCGGCACGCCTGCGGGTGATGCGACGCTCGAGACGGTAGGCGACGTGCGTCAGAGACCAGCAGATCGCGTAGTAGATAACCGCCAGGATGAGGAAGACCTGGAAGGGCTGCGTGAGGAGCTGGTTGTTGACCTGGCTCGCGGCGAAGGTGAGGTCCGGCACGTTGATTACATAGCCGAGCGTCGTGTCCTTGATCGTCGAAACGAAGGTCGACAGGATGCTCGGGATCATATTGTAGAGCGCCTGCGGCAAGATCACGAAGCGCATCGCACCGAAATAGCCGTGTCCCAGAGCCTTGGCCGCCTCCATCTGCCCGTGGCCGAGCGCGACGATCCCTGCCCGCACGACCTCACTGAGAAAGGCGGCCTGATAGACGACAAGTGTTGTGAGCATCGTCACAAAGCTTGGCACATCGGCGCCCGTCAGCAAGGGAACCAGGAAATAGCTCCAGAGGATGAGCATCAAGAGCGGCACGCCACGCGTCACATAGACGAGGACCGTTACCGGCCAGCGCAAAAACGACCATTTGGAGAGACGCGCGAGTGCCAGCAGGATGCTGAAAGGAAATGCGAGACCGATGCTCAACGCCGACAGGATCAGCGTGTTGGCAAGCCCGCCCAACGGTCCGTTCGGATACTGCCCGATCAAAAGCAGGAGCCAGTAATCCTGGATGATGGCGATGATATCGTTGATCATGCGCGTGCCCTCGTGGCGGGATCGGCGCGCATGGTCAGATAGGCGCCGCCGGCCATGATGAGGAGCGAGAAGAACAGATAGAGCACTGTTCCAATCAGGTAGATCTCGAAGGTCCGGAAACTGAGGTTCTCGATTTCCTTGACCGCATGCGTCAGCTCGGACGCACCTATCACGACACCCAGGCTGCTGTTCTTGAACAGCGAGACACTGTGGTTGATCAGCGGCGGCAAAGCGTTGCGCACCCCTTGCGGCATCAGGACGAAGCGCATCGCCGATATGTAACCGTGGCCAAGGGCACGCGCGGCTTCCATTTGTCCCGGGCTGACTGAGCGAAGCCCGGATCGAAGGTCTTCGCTAAAGTAGGCGGCCTGGCAAAGCCCCAGCCCGATGATCGCGAAGATCGCCTCGGCGTTGTGGCTTGCGAGCCAATAGGTCAGCCAATCGGGCAACAGCGTGAAAATGCCGAAGTACCACAGCATCAGCTGAACGAGCGTCGGGACATTGCGGTGATAGGAGACATAGCCGGCGACAAAGGCATTGCCGAAACGGCCCGGCGCGAAGCGAAGCGCGAGCAGCAGGATGGCCAAGGTCATCGCCAGAAGCCAGGAGCCGATCGCGATGATGAAAGTCATCTCGATGCCGTGCAAGAGCATCGCGACGAATTCCGGGTTGGTCAGAATCTCTGAAAGGTCAAACCCCGTCACGGCTTCAATCCTTCGGTTCGGAGGAAGGTACCGCGCGCGGCGTTGCCGGCTTGGCAGTCTGAAGGCCGCCCATCACCTGGAGCGTCGGCGTGATCTCCATATGGCCGATGTTGACGGCGATGGGTGCGGCGATGGCGAAAGCGATGGCCTCTGCGATATCAGCAGCTTCCGGGAGTTCGAAACCGTCGATGAAGCGCTCGCGGATCGATGGGTCGTCGCCATGGACGTGCGTGAAGATGTCGGTCGCGACCCGGCCCGGGCAGATTTCCGTGACACGCACGCGTTTGCCGAAGGCATCAATACGCAGCTGGTTGGACAGCATGCTCACGGCTGCCTTCGTCGCATGATAGGAAGAGTTGCCACCGAAATTATATGCGCCCGCAATCGAGGAGATATTGATCACGTGGCCATTGTCGCGCGCGACCATGCCCGGAACGACCATGCGGCAGAGATGCAGGACTGCGCGGAGATTGACGTCGACCAGAAGATCGATATCGCCTTCGTCGGCTTCCAGAAACTTCTTGGGGCGATCGACGCCGGCATTGTTGACGAGGATGTCGAATTCGATCCGGGCCGTGAGTTCGGCAAGCGACGCACGATCGGTCACGTCAATTGCATGAGGAATACAACCGGTCTTTTCTGCAAGCTGCTGCAGTGGCCCGGCGCTGCGGGCAAGGGCATGAACCTCGATATTTTCCCGGCGCAGCCGCTCGACGACGGCCGCACCAATACCGGAAGAGGCGCCCGTGACCAGCGCTGTCCTGTAATCGGAAAATGACATTTCCTATTCCCCTGTTGTTTTTTGAACATTAGTTGAACTTGAAAGCCCTGCCTAAGACCGATTATTTGTGGAGCGATAAGCAAGCCTTATGAAGCCTAAGGATTGGGCAATTGCTGATCTCTGAAGCTCTGCGATTTTGACGCCGATATCCGCGAATGATTCTGTAAGCGCATGTTTTTTATTTGATTTTCAGATTTGCAAAATCGCCGAAGGCTTGTACGATGGCCTCGAAAATCATTGGATTGATTGCGTCACAATGGATACCAGACGGCTCAAATCTTTTATCGTCATCGTCGATTCCGGCAGCATTACGCGGGCCGCCGATATCCTGCATGTGGCGCAGCCTGCTTTGAGCCAGCAACTCGCGTCGCTGGAAGAGCATTTCGGCCAGAAGCTCCTGAACCGGAGCCAGCAGGGCGTGACCATGACCGATGCCGGACATGCTGTTTATCGCCACGCGCAGATCATCCTGCGCCAGATGGACCAGGCTCAGGCCGATGCGGCGGCGGCCGGAAATTCGCTCGCCGGCCGCGTATCGGTCGGCCTTGTGCCCTTCAGCAGCGCTGCCACGCTCTCCGTTGATCTCCTTGCGGAGACGCGTAAGCGCCACCCCGGCATTCTCCTCCATCTGACCGAAAGCGTCGGCCAGACCTACAGCCAGATGATCATGACCGGCCGTCTCGAGATGGCGCTGATCCATGGTTCCGGACCGATCAAAGGCGTTCGTTTCGAGCCCCTGCTCAGTGAGGAATTCTTTCTGGTGGCCCATCCGGATTTCGCGATCGAGGCCGATGCCAAGCCCGTCTCCATTACTGCTCTGGATAACCTTCCGCTCTTGATGCCGCCCGCCTACAATTTCGTCCGGCGCGCCGTCGATACCGCTTTCACGCGGACACGAACCAATCTGAAAGTCGTCGGAGAAGTCGAAATCGTCAGGACGCTGACACGGGCGGTCAGCATCGGTCTTGGGGCAACGATCATGCCCAGGGCCATCGCTGACCGGATCATTACGGAATCGAACGAGCCGCTGATTTGCCGAATGGTCACGCCGCGGATCGAGGAAACGCTTTCTCTTTGCGTCTCCGATCACACACCACTCTCGGAACCGGCTGAAGCGGTCAAGGACATCCTGATCGAACTGACCGCGCGGCTGAAGCCGCCGCGCGGATAATCGCAAAGGTTCAGCGCATCTCGGCGCAAAACTCGGAAATCCGGGCGCAGGCTTCCGTCAGTTTTTCCATGCTGGTCGCATAGGAGATGCGGAAGAACGGGCTCATGCCATAGGCGGCGCCCTGCACCGTGGCCACGTGATGCTCATTGACGAGTGCCATGACGAAATCGGTGTCGCTCTCGATCTTCTTCCCGCCCTTGCTCGTCTTGCCGATCAGCCCCGAAATATTCGGGAAGATGTAGAAGGCACCCTCCGGCTTATGGCATTTCAGGCCATCGATCTTAGCCAGTTCGGAGAGGACGAAGTCGCGACGCTGCTTGTAGATGGTAGCCCGCTCCCGGAGCAAGTCCTGCGGTCCATCCAGTACAGCGACAGCTGCTGCCTGGACGACGGTCGCCGTGCCGCCGCTGTTCTGGCCGTTGACGTTGCTGATGGCGGAGATCAGGTCCTTTGGTCCGCCGCAGAAGCCGAGCCGCCACCCCGTCATCGCATAGGACTTGGACACACCGTTCATCGTCAGGACGCGATCATAAAGGCGCGGCTCGACCTCGGCGATCGTGCAGAATTCGAAATCGTCATAGATCAGGTGTTCGTAGATGTCGTCGGTCATGATCCACACATGTGGGTGGCGCAGCATGACGTCGGCGATCGCCTTCATCTCCGCGCGCGAGCAAGCGGCACCGGTGGGATTGTTCGGGAAGTTCAGGAACAGCCATTTGGTTCGGGGCGTGATCGCCGCCTCCAGATCCTCGGGCCGCAGCTTGAAGCCAGCCTGCTGTGGGCAAGCGACCGGCACGGGCACGGCGCCGGCGAACCTGACGATATCCGCATAGCTGATCCAGGACGGCGCCGGGATCACCACCTCGTCGCCGGGATTGCAGGTCGCGAGCATCGCATTGAAGATGACCTGCTTGCCGCCGCCGCAGACGACGATCTGGCTTGCATCGTAGTTCAGACTGTTTTCGCGCTTGAACTTGCGCGAAATCGCCGCCTTCAGGGCCGGCGTGCCGTCCATCGACGGGTATTTGGTGTCGCCCGCCAGCGCTGCAGCATGCGCCGCCTCAACCGCATGCGACGGCGTGGCGAAATCAGGCTCGCCGGCGGAGAGGCTGATGACCTTGACGCCCTGAGCAGCAAGGTCCCTGGCGCGCTGCGTCATGGCGGCGGAGGCGGAGATGGAAACGTTCTGGAGGCGGTCGGCGATTGCTGGCATCGGACTGGCTTTCGTGGTGTTGAATGTAAAAACGCTGAAGGGTTGGCGACTAACCGAGGATCTCGGCAGCTGGAGCGATCGTCGCCCCCGTTGCCTCGATCTCGCTGCGCACGATCCGCGCGAGTTCCAGCGATCCCGGGGTATCGCTGTGAACGAGAATGGAGCGGGCAGATACGGCAAGGGTCTCGCCCTCGATGGTCGTGACGGTGCCGGTCTTGAGGAACTGCCGGACACGCGCACGCAGGGTTTCTTCTTCCTTGATAACGGCTCCGGGCAAGCCGCGCGCAACGAGTTTGCCCTGCGCGTCATAGGCACGGTCGGCGAGGAACAGGAGAAGGGTCTTCAGGCCCGCGCGGGCGGCGGCGTGCGCGATCGTGCTATCAGGCATGGCGAAGACGATCAGGTTCGGATCGACCGTACGGATCGCGTCCATCATCAGATCGGCCAGAACCGGGTCCCGGTTCACCATGTTGCCCATTGCGGCATGGAAGCTGATATGGGCGACGGACAGCTGTTCCGCCTTCGCGATCGCATTCAGTGCCCCCAACTGGTAGAGCACCTGCTGGCGCAACTCGTCGGCGAAGAAAGGCAATTCGCGACGGCCGAAACCCTGCCTGTCCGGCAGTCCCGGATGGGCGCCGATAGCGACGCCGTTCGCTTTGGCGAGGCGAACCATCCGCGCCATCGTGTCCGGGTCACCGGCATGGAAACCACAGGCGATGTTCGCCGAGGACACGACCTTCATCAGGGCCTCGTCATCACAGAGCCGGTAGGGGCCGAACCCCTCGCCCATGTCCGAATTTATGTCGATCTTCATCGGTCTTTCCTCCCGGACTTCGAGCTATCGCCCTGCCATGGTCTTCAGTGCGCGCCCGACCATCTGCGCGGTGTTGCGTACATCGTCTACATAGACGGCGATGGCGTGATCGAGCGCTCTCGCCTCGGCATGCGACGAGCGGACGAAGCGGACGCGGCTGCCAATGCGCGCCTGGCCAAGCCGCCAGAGATCGGCTTCGAGCACACCGGCGATCTTCGGATATCCGCCAGCAGTGTTGGCGTCACTCATCTGCACGATGGGCTCACCGCTTGGTGGGACCTGGACGACACCGGGGACAATCCCGTAGGAGCGCATTTCTATCGGTGTCGTCGGCCGCACCGGCTCGCCGGAAAGCCGGTAGCCGGTCCGATCGCTTTGCGAGGAGATTTTCCAGCTCTGATTCCAGAAACGTTCGGCATCGGCACCGAAAAGGTCATGTTCACCTGCTGGCAGGGCCCGTATAAGCAGGCTGCCGTCAGGCGCGACAGGAAAAAACTCCGAAAGTGCCGTTGCCGGAGGCACGACGCCCAATTCGTCGATCGACAAGGCCGAGGCCTCGCCGAGCGGGAGCGCATCCCCCTTCTGCAGAAACCGGCCGTCAACTCCGCCAAAGGCACCGCGAAGCGAGGTACTGCGCGAGCCCATGACGATCGGGACATCCACCCCTCCCGCAAACGCGACATAGGCACGGGCTGCTCCGGGAGACGGCAGGAGTTCAAGAACCTGTCCGGCGTCGCCCGTCTTCATCCACCAGGGTGACAGGGTGACGCCATCCAACGTGGCGCTCGTTCCTCCGGTCACGGCAAATCCCGTCGCCTGACGGAAACGGAGGCGCAACGGAAACGTCTGTACCTCGATCACCGCAGCACCTTCGTCGTTGCCGACCAGCAGATTGGCGATCTTCAGTGCCAGCGGATCCATGGCGCCGCTGGCCGTGACGCCGATGTCGCGATAGCACGGCCGACCGAGATCCTGGATCGTGTTCAAGGGTCCGGTGTCGATGATCTCGATCACAGTTCGATCCTTTCCGGCAGGAAGCGAACGGTGTCGCCCGGCGCCATGATCGCGGGCACGGCCGCTGTCGGGTCAAACATCTGAAGATCGGAGAAGCCGATGGAGTTCCAGCCGTTCGGGCCGGTGAGCACCGCAACGCCGGTCTGCATCCCGCCGATGGTCACACAGCCCCTGGCCATCCTCAGCGAGGGCACGGTCTTGCGTGGCATGTGGATGCGCGGGTCCAGGCCGTGGAGATAGCCGAAGCCCGGCGCGCTTCCCAGTGCGAAGACCGTGTAGGTCCCCTCGTGATGGAGGCGAAAGACCTCCCGGTCGGTCAATCCCGAACGATCGCAGAGCGCCGCCAGGTCGATGGCATGCTCTCCGCCGTAGTGGACGCCGATCTCGATGGTCTTGCCCTTGATGTCGATGCTTTCGGCCTGCTCCCACGCATCGCGAAGCCGCGCCATGACCGCGTCCGGATCCTCGGGCGTCGTCTTGAAGATTGCCAGAAGATTGGTCATCCCCGGCACGATCTCGCTCAGTTCGTCCCATTGCCGGAGTGCGTGCGCAAGCGCCCAGATTCGTCTTTGGGCAGGCAGGTCGAAGTCGCCGGGCGCTTCCAGCAGAAAGGCCCGGGCACCGATTGTGGAGATATGGGCCTGATGCTGCATGGCCGACGCTATCCGCGGCGGTTTTGCAAGCGCGTTCAGAGAACTATCTGTCGGTTGAGGTAGGAGGTAGGTCATCAGTGGGGCTCATACTCAAAGAGATGGTCGCCGTAGCCTACAACGGAACCGTCCTCGGCAAGACGCCGAGTCAACACGCCCGTTTTTGTGGCGTTGACTGGCAGGAGGATGGACCCGATACGGAGGAAACCGACGATCTCGCCGGACGCGACCTCCAGCGGCAACGCCGATGGCGCAGTCGCCGCGGCAGGATGATGGCTATGGAAAACTCCCATGATCGAAGCCGCAACTTTTTCCGACACCGCGCCCGACGTTTCCTGCATCGTCTGGACCAGTGGCGCGGCAACTGGCGCATCCCGCCCGACGACAATCCGCAGCTTGCGCCCGGGCCGGTCGATTTCGATCCCGCCGACACCTGCTGCCTCAAGGGCGGCCGCGAGAAAGGCAATCGTCGCGGGATCGCTGAAATCCACCGCAGTCATGATGCGCTCCGTCGTTTCAGCCATGTTTCGAGATAGTGAATATCCGTCCCGCCCACCGCGAAGCGTTCATCGTCAAAGAGTGCACGCAAGAGTGGGAGATTCGTGGAAATACCCTCGATTTCGATCTCCGAAAGCGCTGCCTGCATTTTTACGATCGCCTCGGTGCGGGTCGGGGCGTGGACGATCAGCTTGCCTATGAGAGAATCGTAGTAGGGCGGAACCGTATAGCCCGCATGGACGTGGGTATCGACGCGGACGCCTTGTCCCGAAGGCAGCGTCAATGCGGTGATCGTACCCGCGGACGGCATGAAAGTTTCAGGGTCTTCGGCGTTGATCCGGCATTCGAAGGCGTGGCCGTCGACAACGACATCAGCCTGTCCGATTGTAAGCGGGATACCCTGGGCGGCCCTGATTTGTGCCTGGACGATGTCGATTCCGCTGGTCATTTCCGTCACGGGATGCTCGACCTGCAGCCGGGTGTTCATTTCGATGAAATAGAAACCACCATCCTCATAAAGAAATTCAAAGGTGCCGACGCCGCGATAGCCGATCTGCCGGCACGCTTCGACGCAGGCCTGCGCAACAGGCCCAATAATTTCAGGTGCAATGCCCGGCGCGGGCGCTTCCTCGATGACCTTCTGATGACGGCGCTGCATCGAGCAGTCGCGGTGTCCGAGCCAGATTGCGTTTCCATGCACGTCGCAGAGCACCTGGATTTCTATGTGGCGCGGGTGCTGGAGGAACTTCTCCATATAGAGCGCCGGCGATCCGAAGGCCTGGCGGGCCTCTTCGCGCGTGATAGCGACCGATTCCTGCAGCGCGCCGGCGTCCAGCACCACGCGCATACCGCGTCCCCCGCCACCGCCCGCTGCCTTGACGATGACCGGATAGCCAATCTCCGAGGCAATCGCCGCGACACTGGCGTGGTCGTCGGGCAGTTCGGAATCCGGTCCCGGTACGCAGGGAACGCCAGCGGCGATCATCGCACTCTTGGCAGCAATCTTGTCGCCCATGGTTGCGATCGAGTGAGCCGAGGGCCCGATGAAGACCATCCCCGCGTCCTCGATCGCTTTGGAAAAAGCCGCGTTCTCGGACAGGAATCCGTAGCCGGGATGAATCGCGCCGGCACCCGAGAGCCGCGCGGCGAGAAGAATGGCATCCTTGTTGAGATAGCTCTTGCCCGCACTCGCCGGACCGATGCAAAGAAGGGTGTCTGCGAGCGCCCCATAGCTCGCTTGCCTGTCGGCCTGCGAGCACACCATGACTGTCTTCAGGCCGAGATCCTTGCAAGCCCTCAGGATTCTCAGCGCGATCTCTCCGCGATTGGCGATCAACACCGTGTCGAAACCGCGTTCCCGTTCAACAGCGTTGTTTTGACCGTTTGGCATCAGGCAATCTCCGCCAGCATGTCGCCCGCCTCGACCTCGCTGCCGTCGACCGCGGTGATACGAAGAATGCGGCCCGCCCGGGGCGCGACGATCGGATTGAAAACCTTCATCGCCTCGACAATGAACAGGGTCTGGCCGGCTTCGACCGTGTCGCCGGCCCTGATGAACGCGTTTTCACCGGGGCCTGGGGCAGCGTGCAGCACTCCAAAGATTGGGGCCTGGATGGAAATAGACTCCGTATCCGGCACGGAGATTTCAGAGGGTATCGAAGCAGCCGGCGGTGCATCCGATGAAGTCATGCCGCTGCTCGACGAGCACGTCCGGAAAATCCGAACCGTCGTGTCCTTTTCCGTGACCATGAGCTCGGTGATGTTCGATTGGCCGACGAAGTCGATCAGCGTCTTTATTTTCGAAAGATCCATACGTCACCCATGCTCAGGTCCACCGTCATCCCGCTGATAGGAGCAGCGACGGCTTTCATTCTGAGTACATCAGTGCGGATGCGATGGGGTCAGACGAAGTTTTGATGGAGCTTGGTTTCGCAACGTGGACGGCCATTAAAATCATGGGCCTGTCAGCGCGATGGGGTCAGACAATGTTTCTATACCGCGATTTTCCGGTTCTCTCGGGCCGCCGCGCGTGCTGAAAGACCGTGGGGGGATCAAGAAGCGACGGACGATCATGAACCCCGGAAAAGGAATCCTTCTCAAAGTGCTGGCGGCGCTGTGCGCGACGCTGATGGCGGCCAGCATCAAGGGGCTGAACGGTGCGGTCCCGACCGGTGAAGTGGTGTTCTTCCGGTCGATCTGCGCCCTCGTTCCGCTCGGCATCTGGCTCGGGCTTCAGGGAAACCTCTTTGAACTGACAGCGACCAGGCATTTCGGCGGCCATGTCGTCCGCAGCCTGTCGGGCACAGGCGGGATGTTCTTCAGCTATCTGGCGCTGGCCTATCTGCCGCTCGCCGACGCGACGGCACTGAGCTATGCCGCGCCCCTATTCACGGTCATACTGGCTGCGGTGCTGCTCCATGAAGTCGTCAGGGCCTATCGGTGGTCATCGGTGGCGATCGGCTTTGCCGGCGTGCTGGTGATGCTGTCGCCGCATCTCGACATATTCGGCGGCGAAGGCGCATCAGACCGATCGGCGAACGTTGCGGCGATGCTCGGCGCAGCAGCGGGTCTGGTCGCAGCGCTCTTTTCGGCCGTCTCGTCGGTGCAAATCCGTCACCTCGCGCGAACGGAGCGGCCGGGTGCCATTGTCCTGTACTTCTCGCTGATGACAACAGCGATCGGCCTGCCAACGGCAATGTTCGGATGGGTTACGCCGACGCTTTCCCAGCTCTGTCTACTGGTGGCCTCCGGTGTAACCGGTGGCATCGCGCAAATCCTGATGACTCTCAGCCTGCGTCACGCACAGGCATCGCTACTCGCGCCATTCGAATATAGCACCATGCTTTGGTCGGTACTGCTGGGCTACGTCTTCCTCGGTCAATTGCCCGTCGCAACGACGATCGCAGGGGCGGCCATCGTTGCTGCTGCCGGCCTCTTCGCTGTCTGGCGCGAGCACAGGCTAAAGCGGAGTTCTCAGCTTGCCGAAAACGCGCTGGCCACATCTGAAGCCTGACGCATTCCCTTTCCTTCGATGCGAAACCTCTGAGACCAGCGTACTAAAGATCGACCACAAGGCCCTTCGCTTTCAGAACCGGCTCGAGATTGCTGACCTCGATAACAGACTTGCCAGCCTTGTAGGCGGCGATGTAGCCGGCTTCGGCATCCTCGCGCGCTTGGGCAAGCTCCGCCACGGCATGGGCTTCGTCCTTTCGAACGACGACGAGCCCGTCCGCATCGCCGACAATGATGTCGCCGGGGAAAACCAGTTCGTCGCCGATGGTGATCGGGTCGTTCACGGCAGTGAGCGTTTCCTTGACCGTTCCCTTGATGCAAACACTTAACGAAAAGACGGGAAAGCCGAGGTCGCGAAGCTGTAGCGTATCGCGCACGCCCGTATCGGTCACGAGACCACCGATGCCCTTGGCGAGGCAGGCATTGGCCAGCACATCGCCGAACGATCCGGCTTCCTCGTATTCGCCGGCCGACACCACGATGATGTCCCCCGGCTTGGCGTAGTTGATGGCAAGCTGCAGCATGATGTTGTCGCGAGGCGCGCATTTCACCGTGAAAGCCGGGCCACACAGCTTCATCCGGTAATCGACCGGCTTCAGACGCGAGGAGAGCGCGCCCCTTCGGCCCTGCGCCTCATGCAGCGTCGCAGGAGAAAATTTGGCGATCGCCGCGACAGCGTCCCGGCTCGGGCGTTCGGGTATTTGCTTGATATGGATCATGGTAGCCTCTGAAAGTTATGGGGCCAGTGGTGTTTCTGGATGGCGGACACACAGCCTCGGATATCCGGGTTGGGTGTCGCGGGAAAAGAACAGGTCCGGCTAAAGCGAGCCTTCCGCTGTCAGGATGTTTTTAGGCGCGGTCCCCTATTCAAACAAATATATATTGGAGATAGTCATTATATCTGTTCGATATATATGGGGACGCGCCATGGCTCTCGACCTGTTGAAAATGCGCTACTTCGCCAAGATTGCCGAACTGGGGTCATTTACGCGCGCCTCCAGCGAACTCGGCGTTGCACAACCGGCGCTCAGCCTGCATATGCGCGGGCTCGAAGAGCAGCTGGGGGTGCAACTCCTGAACCGGACACCGCGGGGCGTGATCGCCACCGAAGCGGGACAGACGCTCCTGTCCCATGCCCAGGTGATCCTTCGTGCTCTTGACCAGGCAGAAACTGCAACGAAGGACCAGGCGAAGTATCCGACCGGCGATGTCTCGCTCGGTATTTTGAGTTCGATTTGCCCAACGCTCTCGGTCCCGGTGATCGAAGAATGCTCCCGGCGATTTCCGAAGATCCGCCTGACGATTTGCGAAGGTGACAGCCAGACGCTTCGGGCGGCCGTGGATACGCGCGTTCATGATCTTGCTGTCACTCTCGACAGCGTTGCCAAGCCGACATCCGCCCCGCTCTTCGACGAACTGCTTTATGTGGTTGGCCCCTCCGGACAATTCGCGCCCGATGCCGAGTTGACGGTGGAACAGGCGCTCAGTCTGCCGCTGATCCTGCCCACGCGCCGCCACGGCATCCGCATACTGCTTGAGCGACAGGCCCTGATATTTGGGCGGGAACTCAGTATCGTACGCGAAATCGAGGGGGTGGAGAGCACGAAGGCGGCTGTCCGTGCCGGTCTCGGGTTGACGATCCTTGGGCGCGGCGCCGTCCATGCCGAGCAAGAAAGCGGAACTCTGTCCGCCGCCGCGTTGACGCGCCCCGGCCTCACTCGCCGCCTTGTTCTCGATATGCCGGTCAACCATCCCCCGACGCGCGCGGTGATCGAGGTGCGAAAGATTTTGCTTGCCGTCGTCAGAGAGCTCGGCGCCCAGGGACACTGGACCTGTCTGCCGGCGATCACAAAGGCGATCTGATTTCCGCTATGGAAGCGATGAAGATGGAAACCCAGGTGCCGGCCTCCCGCGCCGGCAAGAATCGGATTAAGGCAGACGCCCAGCCGCAGCCGGCGCGCAGATCGCACGCTTCGAGACCCTCAACGGCGGTGAGCGAGGACGCAACATCGGCCCAGGTCGGCTCGCCCGCCTTGGGTCGGTACGACACGGATCATCCCCGAGGGTTAACCATCAGCAGTCCTACTGCTTGCGCGGCCAGGTATCGGCGAGGCGGTAGCCGGCCGGCCAGGGATCAGCGGGATCGAGCATGACCTGATGGGTGCCGGTGACCCAGGCGCGGCCGGAGATTTCGGGCACGATTGCCGCTTGCCCGCCGACCGTCGTTTCGCCGACGATCTGGCAATCGAAATGCGAGCCGATGATCGATTCGCCGCGGAACTTCTGTCCTACCTTGATCTGGCCACGAGCGTGCAGCACGGCCATTCGGGCCGAGCAACCGGTTCCTGTCGGGGAGCGGTCGAGCTTGGCCGGCTGGATCACCACGGTGTTGCGCCCATGCAGAATGCCGTCGCGTTCCTCCACCGGAAGGGTGAGCTGGCAGAAGGAAATATGGCTCCACTCAGGATTTTCGGGATGGGAGAAGCCGAGCTGCTCGTTGGCGGCGCGGGTGATCCTGATGCCGGTCTCTGCGAGTTCACGCGCCTCGTCGGGCGTAACCGAAAAGCCCAGCGAGCGTGCATCTGCAATGACAAAACTGTCGCCGCCATAGGCGGTGTCGACGGTGAGGGTTCCCAGCCCCTCTACCTCAAGCTTGGCATCGAGCCTGGATGCGAAGGACGGCACGTTGGTGACGGTGATGCGCTCGGCCTTGCCGTTGCGGCAGAAGGCGACAACATCCACCAGGCCGCCCGGCGCTTCCAGCACCATTCTGGTTTCCGGCTCCTGCATCGGCACGATGCCGGTATCGAGCAACACGGTCGAAACGCAGATCGAATTGGAGCCCGACATCGGCGGCGTGTCCTCGGGCTCCATGATGATGAAGCCCATCGTGGCGCGCGGATCCTTCGGCGGCACCAAAAGGTTGATATGGCGGAACACCCCGCCGCGCGGTTCGTTGAGGACGAAGTTGCGCAGCGTCTGATCCTCGGCAATGAACCGCCGCTGTTCCCACAGGGTCTTGCCGGGCGGCGGCGCAACACCACCGACGATCACATCCCCGACTTCGCCTTCGGCATGGCAGGAAACGATGTGGATTACCTTGCTGCTGCGCATAGTCCTCTCCTCAATGAGACTGTGGTTCTGCCGTGTGATAGAAAAATTGGATCCAATATACAATACGATTCTCAAGCTGGCGCGCGAATATCCGTTCTGTTGCCTCGCTACGGAATTGGACCTATGACCGATTTGCGGGCGCCAACAGGACTACCGCGCGCGAAAAAGGGACCTGTCGCCATGAAACTCGCTGCCGTCGATGTCAGGCAGGCCGCATCCGCAGCCGATATTGTCTACGATGCGCTGCGCAAGGCGATCATCGAGGGCGATCTGGCCGAAGGCGAAAATCTGAGGCAGGACCAGATCGCGCAGATGTTCAACACCAGCCGCATTCCTGTGCGTGAAGCTCTGTCGCGGCTGGAACAGCATGGCCTCATCACCACCGAGCGCTACAAGGGTGCCGTTGTCGCCGGGCTTTCGATCGAAGAGATCGACGAGATTTTCGAATTTCGGGCCTTGGTGGAGGCCGAAGTCATCCGGCTCGCCGTGCCCAATCTCGACAAGGACACGCTTGCGGCGGCTCGCAGGCATTGCGAGGAATTCGGGCAGGAGACCGATTCCGCCCGATGGGGTGAAATCAACCGGAGTTTTCACTACAGTCTCTACACGGCATCCCGCCGCCCCTATTATCTGCAAATCGTCCAAACCTCCCTCGACCGCATTGATCGATATCTGAGAGCCCAACTGACGCTCACCAACGGCATGACGCGGGCCAACCGCGAGCATCAGGCAATCCTTGCAGCATGCCTCGCTAGGGATGCAGACCTCGCTTCCCGGCTGACGCGGGACCACGTTCTCAATGCGGGACGATCCCTTGTGGCCTTTCTCAAGGATCAGAGATCCTGACATCTCGCGGCATTTTCCCAGGCGCCACATCGTAAAAATCGGCGAGTGCCCCGGCCCGCTGAAGGCGGGGGACGCATCATCACCAAGTTTATTGCGCCTTTTCCCGTCGCAACTGCGGAAACGGTTGATCCCATCGGCAGGGAAAAGTATTCCTTTTGTCGACAAAGGATTGATAAATGACGGATATCGACACCAGCCCCATCCCCGAACGCAAGCGAGGCTCCGGCGTCAAGGTGGTCTACGACCTCTTGCGCGACGAGATTCTGGATCTGGTGCTGCCACCCGGCAGCCCGATCGACGAAGTGCAACTCGCCGAACGCTTCAAGATGTCGCGAACCCCGATCCGCGAGGCGCTGGTGCGGCTTGCTGGCGAGGGGCTGATCGACACGCTGCCCAACCGCTCGACGATGGTGGCAAACATCGACTTCCTCAACATGCACACCTTCTTCGACGCACTGGTCCTGATGTACCGCGTCACCACGAAGCTGGCGGCTCAGTACCACCGGGCGGATGACCTGAAGGTGATCCGCGCACACCAGGCCGAATTTGCTGCCGCGGTGCAGGCGCAGGATGCGCTGGCGATGATTGCCACCAACGCGTCATTCCACTCGGCCATAGCCGAGGCGGGCCGCAATCCGTATTTCACCGGGCTTTTCAACCGGCTTCTGGACGAAGGGCGGCGCATGCTGCGGCTGTATTACCAGTCCTACGACGACCGGCTGCCGCAACGCTTCGTCGAGGAACATGACGACATCATCGCCGTCATCGCCCGGCGCGATGTCGAGGAAGCCGATCGCCTGGCCAGGCTGCACGCGGAGCAGATCGTCCATCAGATTCAGAAATTGTTTGCCCGCGAAGACAGGCTCGACCTGATGCTTTGATGACTGAAATTCTTGTCGACAAATAAAATACAACGTGCAATATAGCTCCAGAGGCACAGAATTTGGGGGCGCAAAGGTGCGCGCCGTTCTCTGCCTGTCCGGCAAGGCCCAAAGGAGTTTGTTATGACGGCCAAGATCTTTTCTGGCGTGATCCCCGCGCTGATGACCCCCTGCAAGGAAGACCGCACCCCGGACTTCGACGCCCTCGTGCGCAAGGGAAAAGAGTTGATTGACCAAGGAATGTCGGCCGTCGTCTATTGCGGCTCGATGGGTGACTGGCCACTCTTGACCGATGCGCAGCGCATGGAAGGCGTCGAACGCCTGGTGAAGGCCGGCGTGCCCGTGATCGTCGGCACCGGCGCCGTCAACAGCGCGCTCGCCGTCGCACATGCCGCGCATGCGCAGGCTGTTGGCGCGCAGGGTCTCATGGTCATTCCGCGGGTATTGTCGCGCGGATCCTCGGTTGTCGCCCAGAAGGCGCATTTCAAGGCGATCCTCGCTGCCGCACCAGACCTTCCGGCCGTCATCTACAACAGCCCGTATTACGGCTTCGCCACCCGCGCCGACCTGTTCTTCGCGCTGCGCGCCGAGCATCCGAACCTCGTCGGCTTCAAGGAATTTGGCGGCGTCGACGACATGCGCTATGCGGGCGAGCACATCACCAGCCAGGACGGCGTCTCGCTGATGATCGGCGTCGATACCGCCGTCTTCCATGGCTTCGTGAACTGCGGTGCGACCGGCGCCATCACCGGTATTGGCAACGTCTTGCCGAAGGAAGTCATCCACCTTTGCAACCTGTCCCAGGCCGCCGCCGAAGGTGATGCAGACGCGCGCCTGCGGGCGCTGGAGCTGGAGCAGGCGCTCGCGGTGCTGTCCTCCTTCGATGAAGGCCCGGATCTCGTCCTCTACTTCAAGCACATGATGGTGCTGAAGGGCGACAAGGAATATGCGCTCCACTTCAACGCGACGGACGTCCTTACCGACAGCCAGCGTGGATATGTCGAAGCCCAGTTCAAGCTGTTCAACGGCTGGTATGGCGAATGGAGCAAGCTCGCTGGCGCCGTCCAGAAGTATAAGTCCTGATCGTACACTGTCCTGAACTGGCAAAGGCCCTCCGATCGGAGGGCCTTTTTATTTGGGAGGCTGCGGAGCAAGGCGCTACCAGCGCCGGGACGTGATTAAACCGCGTCCAGTCCGAGCGCCAGAAGTCGATCGAGCTGCTCCATCTCCGTAGCCGTCAGGACAATACCCTCGGCCTGCGATTTCGCGCGGGCGGCGTAGCGCCGTTGGGAGGGCAGGCGCGCGCCCTCGCCGACCATAGCCTCGAACAGAACGTCGGCCCGCGCGAACGCGTTGCCCAGACGGTCCGCGCCAAAACCTTCCGGGGAAAAGGCGATAATGAGTTCGCCATGGGCGGGAGCAAGAGCCGTTGATCCAAGCGATTCCAGCACTTCCGGGCTCGTCAGGTCGCCGATCATGATGCCGGCAAGCAGCTCGATCATCGTGGAGATTGCCGAGCCCTTGTGCTCGCCGAACGGCAGCATTGCACCAGCCAGCGCCGCTTCCGGATCGGTGGTCGGACGTCCTTCGGAATCAATCGCCCAACCTTCCGGTAGAGCTTTTCCGGCGCGCCTGTGCAGCTCGATCTCGCCACGCGCCGCCACGGACGTTGCAAAGTCGAAGACATAGGGTGGCTTGCCGGGACGTGGCCAACCGAATGCGAGGGGGTTGGTGCCGAGCAGCGGCTTTTTCCCCCCGGTCGGCGCGACCGTCGCATAGCTCGGGCACATGACGATACCGGCGAGACCTAGTTCCGTCAACGCTTCCGCTTCCGGCCAGAGCGCGGAGAAATGGGTGCAATCATTGATCGCGAGCGCGGCGAGGCCGCTTGAGCGGGCACGCTCCGCCAGCATCGGGAGGCCGAGTTCGAACGCCGCATTAGCGAAGCCGCCCTTCGCATCCACCTTGACGACCGCGGTTCGGTGCTGCGGCACAAGCTCAGGCATGGCATCGGGGTTGACCTTGCCAGCCTTGACCGTGCGCAAAGCGCCTTCGATCCGGTAGATGCCGTGCGATTTGCAGGCGTCCCGTTCGGCGGCAACGATCACCCGGGTGATGGCCGCGGCTTGCGTCGCATTCAGCCCGCCCTTGATGAAGATGGCCTCTACGCGCTCCTGCAGATCGCCGATCGTCAGGGTTTTGGTATCGCTCATGGTGTTCCCTCCTTTTTGGGTGCTTTCGGTATCCAAACGGGTTGATATCCTGCATACAAAAAGTATACAAGTTCTCCGAACATAATCCGGCATCCGGTATACCCTGCCGCCGGCGCGCCCTGTTTGAGAGAAAAGGATCTGCCCATGCCCTTCATCCCCAGCGGAAAACACCTTGTCGCAGGCGAATGGCTTAACGGCGCCGGCACCTTCGCCTCCTCGCCCATCAAAGGCCCCGTGCATCAATTCGCAATTGGAACCGAACAGCTCGTGAACCGTGCCTGCGAGGCAGCCGAGGACGCTTTCTGGAGTTTTGCCGATTCTGACCGTGGCACACGCGCTACCTTCCTGCGCGCCATCGCCGATGAGATCGAAGCCCGCGCGGATGCAATCACGGAAATCGGCAGCCAGGAGACTGGCCTGCCCGAGGCGCGTCTGGTGGGCGAGCGAGGCCGAACGACAGGACAGCTGCGGCTGTTTGCCAGCCACATCGAAAGCGGTGAATATCTTGACCGCCGCTTTGACCCGGCATTGCCGGATCGCCAGCCGGCGCCACGCCCCGAGATCCGCCTCATGCAGCGGCCTGTCGGTCCGGTTGCGGTTTTCGGAGCCTCGAACTTCCCGCTCGCCTTCTCGACGGCGGGCGGCGATACGGCGGCGGCGCTGGCCGCGGGCTGCCCGGTGGTGGTCAAAGGTCATTCCGCCCATCCGGGCACGGGTGAAATCGTGGCGCAAGCGATCGAGGCGGCGATCCGCAGCACCGGTGTTCATCCGGGCGTCTTCTCTCTCATTCAAGGCGGCAACCGGGAGGTCGGTCATGCGCTGGTGCAGCACCCGCTGATCAAGGCGGTCGGCTTTACCGGCTCGCAGGCCGGCGGCCGTGCTCTTTTCAATCTTTGCGCCGCACGGCCGGAACCGATCCCGTTCTTCGGCGAACTCGGCTCGGTCAATCCCATGTTTCTTCTGCCGGCAGCGCTTGCAGAGCGAGCCGAGGCCTTGGGTCAGGGTTGGGCGGGGTCGCTCGTCATGGGGGCGGGGCAGTTCTGCACCAATCCCGGAGTTGCCGTGGTTATCGACGGAGCCGATGCCGACCGCTTTGCGGCTGCGGCCGTCGAGGCACTAAGCAAAGTTTCGGCGCAAACCATGCTGACCGACGGAATTGCGAAAGCCTATCACGACGGACAGGCGAGCTTTGCCACCCGCAACTCCGCCAAACCGCTGCTGGTCACGGTATCATCCGGCCGTGCCGCGTCTCCCAACCTGTTCGAAACGACGGGCGAGCAGTTCCTTGCCGATCACGCATTGAGCGAAGAGGTGTTTGGCCCGCTTGGCCTTCTGGTGCGGGTACAATCGCAGGAGGAAATGGAAGAGGTCGCTCGTGCGATCGAAGGCCAGCTGACGGTGACGTTGCATATGGACGATGCCGACCTCGATGCTGCGAAACGCCTGCTTCCCGTGTTGGAGCGAAAGGCGGGCCGTATCCTCGTAAACGGGTTCCCGACCGGTGTCGAAGTGGTTGATTCCATGGTTCACGGGGGTCCGTACCCGGCGTCCACCAACTTCGGGGCGACCAGCGTCGGCACCATGTCGATCCGCCGGTTCCTGCGTCCGGTCTCCTATCAGAACCTGCCGGAAGCGCTGCTGCCCAACGACTTGCTTGGCTAATCGTGCGGCGAGGCAGGGGTTGCCTTGGCGATTGTTGCGCGGAAGTTGGGAGATACGAATACTTGCGTACTTTTTGTATACGTTTTGTATTTTATTGTTGATTTGCGCGCGGGGAATCGAAATAGTGCGCCTGCCGCAGATCGGCACATCAATCTAGGGAGAGAGATTAAGATGAAACTTTCGGTTTTCGCGTTCAGCCTCTTGGCCGCAACCGCTCTGACCAGCCAGGCTCACGCCGACAAGCTGGACGACATTATCGCCTCGGGAACATTGCGTTGCGCCGTTGTGCTGGATTTCCCGCCAATGGGAGCGCGCGACGAAAGCAACAACGCGATCGGCTTCGATGTCGACTACTGCAACGATCTGGCCAAGGCCCTCGGCGTCACCGCTGAGATCGTCGAGACCCCTTTCCCCGAGCGCATTCCCGCCCTGATGTCGGGCCGCGTCGATATCGGCGTTGCCTCGACTTCGGACACGCTGGAACGTGCCAAGACCGTCGGCATGACCGTCCCCTACTTCGCCTTTGAGATGGCCGTGACCGCCAACGAGAAATCGGGCGTCAAGTCGTTTGAAGACATAAAGGGCAAGATCGTCGGCGCCACCGCCGGCACCTACGAAGCCATTGCGCTGGAAGAACAGGTCAAGGCGTGGGGCGTCGGTGAATTCCGTCCCTACCAGACACAGGCGGACGTGTTCCTGGCGCTGAGCCAGGGCCAGCTCGACGCCACCGTTTCCACCTCGACCGTGGCGCAGGCAAACGTCAAGACCGGAAAGTTCCCCGGCGTCGCTGTCGTCGGCAAGGCGCCGTTCGACACTGATTACGTAGCCCTGTTCACCAACCGCGAGGAATATGGGCTGATCAACTATCTGAACCTCTTCGTCAACCAGCAGGTTCGCACCGGCCGCTATGCGGAGCTGTATGGGAAGTGGGTCGGTGGAGAAGCTCCGGCTCTCTCGGTAAACGGCGTCTATCGCTGATTGGACCGTTTCGCTGGCGGCGCGGGCAATAGGTCCGTGCCGCTGTTCCTTTCCAAGAGGTGAGACGGCGATGCTCAATTACACCTTTCACTGGAACCAGGCGCTCAAGGCACTGCCGCAGATGCTCGACGGCGCGGTGGTCACCTTGCAGATCGCGCTTCTGTCCATGGTGCTCGGGCTGGCGCTTGCCTTGACCCTGACTGCGTTTCGCCTGTCGGGCAGCCGCATTCTAAGCGGATTTGCGACGACATGGGTCGAGGTCGCGCGCAATACGCCGGCCCTGTTCCAGATCTACATGGCCCATTTCGGGCTCGGCAATTTCGGCATCCATCTCAGCCCCTACACGGCGCTTTTGATCGGCATCGCCTTCAACAATGCAGGCTATCTGACGGAAAACTTCCGCGGTGCGCTGAAAGCCATCCCTGACACCCAGGCCCGCGCCGGGCGCTCGCTTGGCATGACGCCGATCCAGGCCTTCCGCCTGATCGTTCTGCCGCAGATGCTGCGCGTCGCCTTCCTGCCGGCCACAAACCAGATGGTCTGGGCCATTCTGATGACGTCGCTTGGTGTGACCGTCGGGATGAACACCGATCTCGCAGGCATCACGCAGGAACTCAACGCGCGGTCCTTCCGTACCTTTGAATTCTTCGCCCTTGCCGCGGTGATCTACTACATCATCGCGAAACTCGTGACGCTGGCTGCCCGTCTGGTTGCCGCGCGCATGTTTCGATATTGAGAGAGGTGAGAGATGTTTGATACCACGCTCACCTGGAATGATCTCGCCTTTCTGGCGCAGGGCGCGGCGATGACACTCGCAGTCACCGCCGTGTCTGTGACCGCCGGAACCGTGCTCGGGATTCTCTTCGGTGTCTTGCGTGTTCAGCTTGGAGGCATCTGGTCGGCCCCGCTGACCTTCGTGCTGGACGTGTTCCGCTCGGTGCCTCTTTTGATCCAGCTCGTGCTGGGCAACGCGCTGCAATCCATCGCCAAGCTTGGCTGGGCGCCCTTCACCACGTCCTGCGTGGTGCTGTCGCTCTACACGGCAGCCTATTGTTCGGAAATCATCCGTGGCGGCATCGGTGCCGTTCCGGCAACGACACGCCGCGCGGCCCGCTCGCTCGGCATGACGTGGTGGCAGGATATGCGCTATATCGTGGCGCCTCTGGCCACGCGCGTCTCGCTTCCGGCCTGGATCGGGCTGACGCTCGGCGTCATGAAGGATTCCGCACTGGTGCTCTGGCTTGGCCTCATCGAGCTTTTGCGCGCCTCGCAGATCCTCGTGACCCGCCTGCAGGAACCGCTGTTCATCCTTCTGATCTGCGGCGTAATCTACTTCGTCATCAGCTTCCCCATCGCCCGGCTTGGCGGGTATCTCGAAAGACGGTGGTCCCCCAATGATTGAAATTAAAGACGTCCGCAAATCCTTCAGCGCGCTGGAGGTTTTGAAGGGGATCAACCTCACTGTGAACAAGGGCGAGGTGGTCACCATCATCGGCGGTTCAGGATCGGGTAAGTCCACGCTTCTGACCTGCATCAACGGGCTGGAGCCGATCAATTCGGGGCAGATCGTCATTGACGGCAAGGATGTCCATGCCAAGGGTACCGATCTCAACAAATTGCGCCGCAAGGTCGGTATCGTCTTCCAGCAGTGGAACGCCTTCCCGCATCTGACGGTTTTGGAAAACGTCATGCTGGCGCCGCGAAAAGTGCTCGGCCTCGCCAAGGACAAGGCCGAGGAGATCGCCGTCAAGCAGCTGACCCATGTCGGCCTGCGCGAAAAGCTGTCGGTCTATCCGAACCGCATGTCGGGCGGCCAGCAGCAACGCATGGCGATTGCCCGGGCGCTGGCAATGTCGCCCGAATACATGCTGTTCGACGAGGTGACATCGGCACTCGATCCCATGCTGGTCGGGGAAGTGCTGGACACATTGAAAATGCTGGCGGAAGAGGGAATGACGATGATCTGCGTCACCCACGAAATGGCCTTCGCGCGGGACGTTTCGGACCGGGTTGCCTTCTTCCATCATGGTGTCATGGCTGAAATCGCCACCCCGGAGCAGCTTTTCGGTGCGCCGCAGCACGCCGATACCCAGGCGTTCCTTGCGAGCGTCCGCTAATGGCTCATCCGGACGTCATTGTCATCGGTGCCGGTGTTGTCGGGCTTTCGGCGGCAATCGCCGCCCAGGAGCGGGGGATGACGGTTACCGTGCTGGACCGCGAGGGACCGGCAGCCGGTGCATCCGCCGGCAATGCCGGGGCCTTTGCGTTTACGGATATCCTGCCGCTTGCCTCGCCGGGCATCCTGAAAAAGGCCCCGAAATGGCTCCTCGACCCGCTCGGCCCGCTGTCCGTGCCGCCGGCCTACGCGCTTCAAATCGCGCCCTGGATGTTCCGCTTCTGGCGGGCCTGCTCGCCCGAGCAAGTCGCCAAATCGACCGCCGCACAGACCGCGTTGATGGACCTTTCCAGGGCCGAGCTTGAACCTTTCCTGCAGCGGACAGCCACCTTGCCGATGCTGCGCAAGGACGGAAATCTCCAGGTCTATGAAAGCGAGGCGGAGCTGAAGGTTGCGCTGCCCGGCTGGAAGGTCCGCGAGGCACACGGCATCGAGTTCCACCACCTTGATGCGTCCCGCATGGCGGACATCCAGCCGGGGCTTGCCGCCCGTTTCACCCATGGCACCTTCACACCGGGCTGGTACTCGATCGCCGATCCCAAGCTCTACACGCTGGCGCTGGCGGATCACTTTCGCAGCATGGGCGGCATACTGGAGCGCGCCAACGTCACGGCACTGCGGCCGGTCGAGGGCGGGGTCGAGGTCCTGAGTGAGGGCGGCGAAACTCGCAGGGCGCTGCAGGTCGTGCTTTCGGCCGGGGCCTTTTCCCACCGAATCGCCCGCAGCCTGGACGAGCGTATCCCGCTGGAAACCGAGCGTGGTTACAACACGACCTTGCCAGCAGATGCTTTCGACCTGCGGACCCAGCTCACTTTCGGCGGTCACGGTTTCGTTGTCACGCGGCTGTCGACCGGCATTCGCGTTGGCGGCGCGGTCGAACTTGGCGGGCTGGAGCTGCCGCCGAATTTCCGCCGGTCGGAGGCCATGCTGAAGAAAGCTAAGGATTTTCTTCCCGGGCTGAAGACGCAAGGCGGCACGCAGTGGTTCGGCTTCCGTCCCTCGTTGCCTGACAGCCTTCCGGCCATCGGCCGCGCCAAGGCGACGCCGCGGGTCATCCACGCCTTCGGGCATGGTCATCTCGGACTTACACAATCGGCCGGAACAGCCCGGCTGGTCGTCGATTTGCTGTCCGGGCAAACGCCGGCTATCGACATCACACCCTTTTCGCCTCAACGATTCTGACAAAGGTCCTTCATCATGGCCACCTACACCTTCTCCTGCATTGACGGGCACACATGCGGAAACCCGGTCCGCCTCGTCTCCGGTGGCGGGCCGCGCCTTGAGGGCGCCAACATGCTGGAGAAGCGCGCCCACTTCCTGCGGGAATTCGACTGGATCCGGACGGGGCTGATGTTCGAGCCGCGCGGGCATGACATGATGTCAGGCTCGATCCTCTATCCGCCGACCCGCCCCGACTGCGACGTCGCGGTCCTCTTCATCGAGACCTCCGGATGCCTGCCGATGTGCGGCCACGGCACCATCGGCACCATCACGATGGCGATCGAGAATGGCCTGATCATGCCGCGCGAGCCCGGCAAGCTGTCGATCGACGCGCCCGCGGGCAAGGTGGACATCACCTACCGGCAGGAAGGCCGCTTCGTCGAGGAGGTCCGCCTGACCAATGTTCCCGGCTTCCTCTATGCCGAAGGCCTGACGGCCGAAGTCGAGGGATTGGGAGAGATCGTGGTCGATGTCGCCTATGGCGGAAATTTCTACGCCATCGTCGAGCCACAGAAGAATTTTCGCGATATGGCTGATCACACGGCAGGCGAGCTCATCGGCTGGAGCCCCAAGCTGCGCGCCGCGCTGAATGAAAAATACGAGTTCGTTCACCCCGAACATCCCGAAATCCGGGGGCTGAGCCACATCCAGTGGACGGGCAAGCCAATCGACGCAAGTGCCCATGCCCGCAATGCCGTGTTCTATGGCGACAAGGCCATCGACCGCTCGCCGTGCGGCACCGGTACCTCGGCGCGCATGGCGCAGCTGGCCGCCAAGGGCAAGCTTGTCGTCGGTGATGAATTCGTGCACGAGTCGATCATCGGCTCGCTGTTCAAGGGCCGGGTCGAGGCGGCCACGAAAGTTGCCGATCGCGATGCCATCATCCCCTCCATCGCGGGCTGGGCGCGGATGACCGGTATCAATACGATCTTCATCGATGACCGCGACCCGTTTGCCCATGGATTCGTTGTGAAATGAGTGACCCGATGAACGCCAGCAGCATTCTCGGCGGCACCGCAGATGGACCGATCATCGCAACCGTCGAGCCCCTGAGCTTCTGGGGCGGCGTCTCCCCGTCAACGGGAACTGTCATTGATGTGCATCACCCTCTCCACGGCGCCTGTCTGACCGGCGCCATCCTGATGATGCCGTCGAGCCGGGGCTCCTGCACCGGCTCCGGTGTGCTTCTGGACCTTATCCTGACGGGGCGAGCGCCGGCAGCATTGATTTTCAGCGAGGCCGAAGACGTGCTGACGCTGGGCGCGCTGATCGCCACCGAAATGTTCGGCAAGCCGCTTCCCGTGCTTCGCCTTGCGCCGGAGAGTTTTGCGGCGCTGTCGCGTGCCAAGACCGCGCGGATAACCGCAACGTCGGTCGAGGCGGACGGCATGACGCTGCCCGTCATACCGCCGCGCATTGCGACGCTCGATCTCAGCGACACCGATCGTGCCATGCTGGAGGGCAAGGAGGGCAAGCAAGGTTTGGCGATCCAGCAGGCGATGCGTATCATCTGCGCGATGGCTGCCCAGCAGGGCGCGAACCGTCTGATCGATGTGACGCAGGGTCATATCGATGGCTGCATCTACGCCAGCCCGGCCAATCTGGTTTTTGCCGAAAGAATGGCCGAAATGGGTGCGCAGGTTCGCGTTCCGACCACCATGAATGCGATCTCCGTCGATCACGCCAACTGGCAGGCACAGGGTGTCCCCGCCTCTTTCGGCGATCCGGCGGCACGACTCGCAGACGCCTATGTCCGCATGGGCTGTCGCCCGACGTTCACCTGTTCCCCCTATCTTCTGGCCAGCGCACCACAGGCAGGCGAAGCGATCGCCTGGGCGGAATCGAACGCCGTGATCTTTGCCAATTCGGTGCTCGGCGCACGCACGCCGAAACATCCGGATTTCCTCGACCTTTGCATCGCACTCACCGGGCGCGCGCCGCTCTCCGGGGTCTACCTTGCGGAAAACCGCAGGGCCGCGTCGATTATCGATGTCGAATTACCCGACAATGTCGATGACGCCTTCTGGCCTTTGATCGGCTACCTCGCCGGCCACGCCGCGCCGGATCGCATCCCGCTGCTGCGCGGTCTCGCCTCCGCGCAACCATCGACGGATGACCTCAAGGCATTGTGCGCCGCTTTCGGCACGACTTCGGCCGCGCCGATGCTTCACGTCGAGGGCGTGACGCCTGAAGCGGAGGGAGCCGCGATTGACGGAGCGGAACGAAAGACCATCACCCGCGCCGACATGGCCGACGCCTGGACACGACTGAATTCGGGACCCGAGCAGGTCGAACTCGTCGCCATCGGCAGCCCCCATGCCTCGCTTAGTGAATGCCGGGCGCTGGCAGCAGTGCTTGTCGGGCGCAAGCGTCATCCAGATGTCGCCGTCATCGTCACGGCAGGCCGTCAGGTCATCGCCGAGGCGCGCGATGACGGCACGCTCGACAGCCTTGAGCAGAGCGGCGTGCGCGCCGTGCCTGATCTCTGCTGGTGCTCGATCAGCGAACCGGTTTTCCCCACGCGCACCCGCACGCTCATCACCAACTCCGGAAAATACGCCCATTACGGCCCCGGCCTCTGCAACCGGGTGGTCCGCTTCGGCAGCCTTGCCGATTGCGTCGAGGCAGCAGTGACCGGTCGTGTCCCGGCACGACTGCCTCCCTGGCTTTGATAGTCGATTGATTTGTGCCGCTGAAACGCGAGCCGGCCGGCAGATGCCTCACCGCGCCAACTTTGGCGTGAGCGGTCCAGCAGGCGCGGCACGCATCAGGCTGATCAGCAGCAACCCGGCAATCGCAGCCCAGAAGGCGACGTTGAAGCCATCGATGAACGACAGGACATTCGCTTCGCGCCGGACGAGCGACACCAGGCTGACCGCGGCACGCGCCGCTGCCGTTTCGGTGGAGGCGCTGTGTTCCATGAAATGGTGAGAGAGACGAGCCAGCATCTGCCCGACTTCGCTATCGCCTGCCGACACGTGCAGACCGACGAGGTTCGAATGCACCTGCTCCCGGACACGCAGGAACGTGCTCATCGCCGTTGCCGTGAACTGTATGACTACAAGCCGCATCACCTGGATATAGGCGACGAAGGCAGTGGCGCGGGCCGGGTTGGAGTTGGACAGCGCGAAAATCAGAAAAGCGGTGAAGGTAAGCCCCTGCCCCACTGACTGCACCAGCGCGATCGGAATGAAATCGTCGAGTGACCACGCCTGGGTAGTGTGCGTTCCCATGAAGGCCGCAATCGCAAAACTCGTCAGGCCGAGCATGGCAACGATCCGCGCATCGATCCTGCGCAGCAGATAGACTGCAAAAGGCAAGACCACGAACAGCGGCAACGCTGTGTAGAAGAGCAGCAAGCCACCTGTCTGTTCCGGCCGCAGCTGAGCGACGACGGTCAGGAAATTGGGGACCAGCATGGTGTTGGACAGGCTGGTGATCATGTAGGTCATCATCGCCAACAAGCCCAGGACGAGGTTTCGCGACAAAAGCACACTCGGGCTCGCCCATGGCTCCGAAACGATTGCCTCGTTGATGAAGAAGCCAATGACCAATGCGCCGCCGCTGGCAAGCAGTCCGACGACAGTCCCGGACTGGAACCAGTCCAACCGGTTTCCCTGGTCGAGGCCGGCATAGATCAGGGCGAGGCCCGCGCCCAGCAACAGCATGCCGCCCCAGTCAGCCTTGGCAAGGAGTGCGCGATTGACCGCTTCGCGCGGCGTGCCAAGCAGCGTCAGCACTGCCATTAGCGTCGCGATTGCCGCGTCCTGCCAGTAGAGCCACTGCCAGCCGACGTGCTCCACATAGAACCCGACCAGCGAGACGCCGGCATTGCCGGTGAAGGAAAGACGGAAGGAATAGGCCGCAAGACCGATAATCCACCATTGCATCGGCAGATTGCGAATTACGATCATGATCGTTGCCGGAATGAACACACCCAGCAGCAGGCCATGAACGAAATGCAGGACAAGAAGCGTCTCATAGTCTCGGACGAAAGGGATGAGAACCGAAACCACGATGTAGAGGAGGCTCGGCCCTACAAACACGCGCCGCAAGCCAAAGACCGTGGCGAGCCAGGCGACTGCCGGAGCGATGAGGATCTGCGGCGCGGTCGCGACGGTCGCCAACCACGCTCCCTCGTCAAAGCTGAGACCCAAGGCGCCCCTGAGATCCGGCAACCCTATGGCAAAGAGCCGCGTATCGAAGCTGACGATGAAAGCCCCGAGCAGGACGGCGATGACCGCGAGAAAGGGATAATGGGATGGGCGACCGGTCGAGACGGGGCCGCTGCTGATCGCTTCAGTGGTCATTGTCTTCATCCGCCTGGGCAGCTTTGCCGGCGTCGCCGGCAACATGGATGCGGGTGACGACCGACATTCCCGGACGCAATTGCCCGACCAGCGGCTGACCGGCGTCGAATTCGACACGAACCGGGATGCGCTGAACCACCTTGGTGAAGTTTCCGCTGGCATTGTCCGGCGGCAGCAGGGCAAAGGTCGATCCGCTCGCCGGTGAAAGACGTGCGACCCGGCCATGCAGGACAGCATCCGGAAACGTATCGACGGTAATGTCGACCGGCTGTCCGGCAACGACATGCGTCAGTTGGGTTTCCTTGTAGTTCGCCATCACATAGACATCCGGCAGCGGCACGGCGGCAATCAGCTGTGTGCCGATGTTGACGTAATCCCCCTCCTGCACCAGTCGCTCGCCGACGACACCGTCGAACGGCGCAACGATCCGCGTGTAACCCTGGCGCAGCTGAGCCATGCTCAAGGCTGCCTCGGCAGCACCGAGGTTCGCTGCCAGCAGATCCTCCTGGCCCTTCAACACGTCGAGCTGGCGCAGCTGCGCATCGATCGTTGCTTCGCTTGCGGTAAGCGTTGCCCTGGCCGTCTCATAGGCCGATGTTGCCTGCTCCACCTTTTGTGGCGTGCCGGCCTTGGTGCGCAAAAGCACACTCTGCCGCTCCTGTTCCTGGCGCGTTTCCAGGACACGGGCAACAGCGGAAAGACGCTGCGCCTTCGCCTGGGCGATGACCCCCCGCTGATAGGCCTTCTGATTTTCGAGGTTGGCGAGGACGGCCTGTGCGGCGGCAATGCTTGCCTTCGCCTGGGCAACGACCGCGTCATAGTCCGCCGGTTCGATTTCCATCAACAGGTCGCCTGAGCGAACGCGCTGGAAATCGCGGACCAGTATCCGCTTGATATTGCCACTGACGCGGGCACTCAGCCGCGTCGTCTCGGCGCGTACCGTGGCATTGTCCGTCACCTGCACTGCGGCCGATCCCTGCCAGGCATCCCAGTGGCTCGAGGTTGCCCCGGCCAGCGCAACTGCCGCGCCGAGCGCCGCAAGCGGGATCATCAACCGCCGCAGACCCCGCGACGACGTGGAGGTACTTGCCGGCGGCTGACCGACGGTTGCAGGTGCTTGAGGCGCTGCTGGCTGGGCCGCGCCTACCGCTAGCGCAACGACATTCGCGTCGCTCTTTGAAGTGTCTGTTACGCCGACAGGAGCCGCGGCGATTTGAGTGGAGTTCGGCATGACACATCTTCCTTGTTGGATCGACGGGTTTGTGATGGCTGGAAGATGAGCCGCAACGCTGCGGTTGATAATCGAGGTAATCAGGAAAGGATCATCAAGCGCTGGTGGATAATTGCGGCGGGTCAGATGAACTGATCTTCCAATCGAAGGGATGGTGGAAGTTGGCGGCGTGCCTTCGAAGCTGGCAGAAGTCGGGTGACGGCGTTTGGCGCTTTCGAGCGGCGTCGCATGGCCTTGTCGCGGGAAGGATGGGCACTGAGCAATGCGCGCGTGCCGGCAGCTATTGCTTAGCCAAGCCCTGGGGAGCGGGCTCGTCGAGTGCAAAAAGCTCTTCCGCCTTCGTGAAGCCGGCAAGATCGTAGGCGCCGATGGGTACGAGCCCGGACGTATCCAGCGCCATCGCAAAGCGCTTCGAGGCCAGCAGCCGTTGACCGGTCTTGCTGCAAACGCCTTGAATCCGGCTGACCAAGTTGACGTCGGAACCGATGACGGTGAAGTCCAACCGTGAGGTCGAACCGATATTGCCGTAACTCACCTCGCCGTAGTGAAGAGCGATGCCCGCCTCCAGCCGACCCTCGGGGCTCGCAAACTGGTTCAGGTTTTCCAGCACGCCGCGCGCACCCTCGAAGGCCGCAGCACAGGAACGGGCTGCATCCTCGTCCTGAAAAAAGGCAAGCACGGCGTCGCCCATGAATTTCAGTACGTCGCCGCCAGCTGCGGTGATCGCAGGCACGACGCAGTCGAAATAGGAGTTCAGCAGAGCGAGAATGCGGGCGTTCGCCAAGCGATTGGAAAGGGCCGTGAAACCGCGCAGGTCACAAAGCATCAGAGCTGCCTCCAGCGTCTCGACCTGGCCGCGGCGGATCCGGCCGGCCAGAATTCGCTTTGCCGTTGCAGTACCGATATAGGTGTCGAGCAGGGTCAGCTCCGTTTGCCGCAGCACGCGCAATTCGCAGACGTTGCGCAAAGCCGGCAGGACACGTTCCAGCGACTCGAGATGCGTTGGCAGGAACCCTTGAGGCTGCGCCGTGCAGAAGGACACGGCACTCACCGGTCCGTCGGCATTGGAAAGCGGGGCGACAAACAGCTCGGTCAACCCGCGTTGCCGGAACACATCCATTTGCGTCCACCCACGATCTGTCAACGAGCCGGTACGGACCAGAACCGCCTCGCCCGTTTCCATCACATGCCTTAGCGGGCTGTCGGCGAAATCGGGCAAAGCCATGACGCCGTGCTCACGGTCGTGAATCTCGATCGGTTCGCGCGGCGCCCAGGCCACCGTGCGGCCAAGAATGCTGGGATGCAGGGTGCGCAAGTGCAAGGCCAAACGGTCGACCGGCAAACCGGCCGCACGTAGACGACGGCCAAGACCGGCCACCAGGCCGGCATCGTCCAGATCGTGGCACTCATTGCCGCTCAGCCACTCAACGATGGCCGGAACGGTATCCTTGGATGCCTGCCTGAGCCATGTTGTATTTTGAATATCCATATCGCTTCTCCCTGCGGAGCCCTGACGATCGATCGCCATTTCAAGGGCAAGGGATATCTTTTCCGGTTCCTCATGATAATCTTGCTTCCGATGGAAGGATCATCCCAAAAGAGCGGATAATCCAGGAGTGCCGATGGACAGGTTGACCAGCTTGACGGTCTTTGCGCGGGTCGTGGAGAACGGTGGCTTCTCCGCAGCTGCCCGCAGGCTCAACATGTCGACAACGGTGGTCAGCAACCATGTTCAGGCGCTGGAGGACCGGCTGGGCGCCCGGCTGCTCAACCGCACGACGCGCAAGGTCAGTCTTACGGAAATCGGCCAGCAATATTACGAGCGCTGTATCCAGATACTCTTCGATCTCGAGGAGGCCGACAGCATGGCGGGCTCCCTGCATTCCACGCCGCGCGGCACGCTGCGCATCTACACCAGCACCCACATCATGCATTTCATCGCGCCGGTGACCGGAGAATATCTCGAAGCCAATCCCGAGGTAACGATCGACCTGACGATTGGAGAGCGCATGGTCGATCTCGTGGAGGAAGGCTACGATATCGCCATCCGAACGATACCACCGCCGGATTCGAGCCTGATTGTTCGGCGCCTGACTCCCTGGCGGCATATTCTCTGCTGTTCGCCAGACTACGCAGCCCGGCATGAGATGCCGAAGACCCTCTCCGACCTGACACGCCACAATTGCATGCGCTATGTCTTCTATCCCTTCGGGGACGAATGGACGTTCATCGATGCTGCAGGCAAGACGGCGAGCATACGCATCGGCGGAAACGTCGTCACCAACAGCGCCGAGTTGCTGCGCCTCCTGACATTGCGGGGACAGGGCCTCTGCCTCGCGCCGAGTTTTGTCGTCGCCGATGATGTTGCATCCGGCAAATTGACCCGGGTGCTGCCGCATTTCACGCCGGTCGAGTTCAGCATCAGCGCCCTCTATCTCCATCGCCTGCATCTCTCGGCGAAGATCCGAAGCTTTATCGACCTTCTGGCCGTGCGCATGGCCGACCACCGCCGGCTATTGAACCCAGAGGAGCCACCTCAACTCGCTGCGGCGTCGAGTTGAGCGTTCATCGACAACAATACTGTCGGGTACGTATTCAGCGACGCTGGACGAGGCTATTCATGAGCGGGACATCCAGATGGCGGTATTCTCTGTCTGGCGCACGGGGAGAATTCCATCTAGCTTTCCGCGATTGATTGACTGATTGTCGGGTTCGGTAATTCACAGCGCCTCGGGCGGCACTTAGGGGGGAATTTCTCATGGATTTTACAGTCATCGATGGTGGTCTGATAGCAACGCTGCTCCTTCTCCTGCTCGTCGGCATGGGACCGAAGATCGCACTCGTTCCGTTCCTCGAAATGACCCACACCTTTGACGCCGAGACGAAGGCAAAGATTGGCCGGCAGATGGTTCTGACGGCGACTGTAACGGCGCTGATCCTCTTTGCCACTGGCGCGGTGCTCATGCGACTGCTGCATATTACGGGCGGTGCGGTCGCGGTGGCAGGCGGCATCGTGCTTGCACTCCTCGCCCTCAAGATGGCGGCTGGCCCAACAGAGAAGCACGCGGAAGATCTTGGGATGCCAGTCGATCCTGCGACAATCGCGGTCTTTCCCCTGGCCGTTCCTTACCTGCTCAACCCTGTCGGCATCACGGTGCTGATCATTGCATCTGGTGAAGTCGTCTCGGTTGCCAGCGCGGTACTCGTCATCGGACTGGTCCTGCTCGTTGCTGCATTCGATTATTTGATTTTCACCAATATCGATGTGTTGGCAAAGCGAATGAAGCCGGCAAGCCTTGTGATCTCGGAAGTCGTCTTCGGTATCCTTCTGACAGCAGTTGCCGTCCAGCTTTTCGTGACCGGGCTCGCCAAACTGGGGATCATCACCATGACTGCTGCACACTGATGGGCGCTTGTAAGCGGCCAGAACCTGCGAACACTGTCGCGCCAGTATCGGCGCGACTTTCAAGGCCAAGTTCGCCCCATATCATTCAGGATAGATGGAGTGTGATGTGCACCACTCCGCGCTCCCGCTTCGTACTGAGGCGCAACCCACTTTTCTTGAACACCGTGAGCATCGGGATATTTTCTGGCAGGACCTCGGCGATCAGGTCCTTGATTCCTGATTCACGAGCAATCGCCGTGAGATGGCGCAACAGTTGTCCGCCCAGGCCCCGCCCCTGATATTGATCGGAGACAGTGAGGGCAACTTCGGCCTGCCCTGGTTCCAGGACGATATAGCGTCCGCCTCCGATAATCACCGACTGTCCGCCTTCTTCCGCAACGGCAACCAACGCCACGTGAGTGACGAAGTCAACGTCGACGAAGAAGGCGATTTCCTGCTCCGTAAAGCCGTGCCGTGGAGCGAAGAAACGGCGGCGGAGGGACTCTGGAGAGCTGCGGCCGGCGGCTTCGGCAAATCCGCCCCGGTCTTCCGGTCTCAGCGCGCGGATTTCGACGCGGCGACCGTCCCGCAACACCTCGATCACCGAATACTGGGCCGCTTGCGCCATAACGTGCTCGATCTAGTTACATCCTCTGCTGTAAAAGAACTTCTCCACGGCTTCAAAAGCCTTCTCAGAATACTCGGCCGGATTCAGATCGCCAATCAGATCGGGAAGAGCGAGATCTGCGTTCGCTTGGTCGATGTATTCCTGGAGCAAAGCGCACCCCTTGTCCTCTCGAACAATGCGCAAGGCGATCGCTTCGACAAAGCCAGTACAGTACCCCTGCTGCGATGGATCTTTTGCATTTCGGCACATGGCTTGAAGTTTGGCGAAGGTCGGCTCTTCGGCGCGAGCAGAAATGACATGACCCGAAAGAAACGAGACAACGGAAAGAAGAGCTATCGCTGAAAGCACGTGACTGCGCATGATGATCCTCCGGGAAGCATGGTTCAGCCAATTTCTCCTATGTTTCTGCCCCGAACCGGCGGAAAATTGGAGTTTAATTCAACGATTTGCCTAAAACAAAAGCTTGCACTAATATGCATTTCCCACGACAGGGCGGTCCAATTCCACTTCAGTTTTGCCCGTCCGTATCAACGGCACGTTCAGGTCAAAGCTTCGGCGTACCAAATGCGGTTACACTTCTGTTTTTCTTACCGGGGCGAGATGCAACGGCAATCGCCCTAGCAGAATTTCGGGAGGCAGTTTCCATTCAACATAGCTAGATTTCAATGGCTTGGACAGCGAGTTTAGAAGGTTTCCGTCAACGGCAGCTGTCCGAGTTCGTCGTAGGTTCGCAACGTTCGGGGGGCAAAATGGCCGCGGAGATAGAGCGAAAATACCTCGTGTCAAACGATAGTTGGCGTAAGCACGCCTCTGAAGGAGTCGCGTTTTGCCAAGCCTATCTCGCGGCGAACAAGAACCGGCTGGTACGCATCAGGACCATCGATATGGCGCGCGCCCTCCTTACGGTCAAAATCCGAACGAGTCGCTTGCGGCGCGAGGAGTTCGAATACGAAATCCCCTATGTTGATGCCCTGGAAATGATCAGCCATGCGACCGCTGTCGTCGAGAAGACCCGCTATAAGGTCTGCCACCTTGGCCGTGTTTGGGAGATCGACGTCTATAATGGCGCCAACGACGGGCTTGTCCTCGCGGAGATCGAACTTGGCAGCGAGGGCGACCGCCCTCCCCGCCCGCCGTGGCTCGGTCCGGAAGTGACCGGAATTTCAGCGTATTCCAATCGAACGCTTGCAGCGTCTCCGCATTCCGACGAACTGCTCATGTCCGCGCAAGCCTAGCGAGGCAATCCACCGACAATAGTTCGGTCGCCCGCCGCCCAAGCGCAGATCGAGTTCGACCACCACATCCACTTGCAATCAAGGGCCTGGCGGGGCCGGTGATGTTGGGATCCGCCAAGTCATCATCAATGTGGTCAGTCTAGCTCTGCCAAAAGCTGGTCCCGGATATCCGCGAGCCGTCTTTTCTGCTTGTCATCGACGACCGGCATGCTCAAATCAAGGCGTTCGAGGGCTGAAGACACCACCACGGATACGGCAAGACGGGCAAACCATTTGTTGTCCGCCGGAATAACAAACCACGGAGCCCATTCCGTACTTGTGTTCTCCAGCATGTCCTCGAAGGCATTCTGATAGTCGTCCCAGTATTTTCGCTCCTCGTAGTCCGCCGTGGAAAATTTCCAGTTCTTGTCGGGCTCATCGATCCGCGAGAGGAATCGCTTCTTTTGTTCATTTTTTGAAATGTTGAGAAAGAACTTCAGAATGATCGTCCCGTTCTGCCGGAGATATTTTTCAAAGTTGTTTATCTCCTTGAAGCGGCCTTCCCAGATATTCCCTTTTCGGGTCTCCGGAGGCAGCTTTTGTTTCGCAAGGAATTCGGGATGCACCCTCACAGCCAGGACTTCCTCATAATAGGACCGGTTGAATATGCCGATCATCCCACGCGCAGGCAGGGCCTTGGCGGCCCGCCAGAGATAGTCGTGATCCAGCTCTTCCGCTGACGGCGACTTGAAGCTTGTGACGTGGCAGCCTTGTGGGTTGATGCCTGACATGACGTGGCGTATCGCCCCGTCCTTTCCCGCGGCGTCCATCGCTTGAAAGATGATGAGGATCGAGTAAGTGTCCTGAGCGTAGAGCATTTGCTGCATGTCCGACAACCGCTGGACGTTCGACGCCACCTGTTGCAGCGCTCCGGCCTTGTCGTCGTATCCACCCGTGAAATCCGGATCGAAATCCTTCTTGAGCGACACGGCCTTCCCGGGTTCTACCGCTATATCGCGAATCCGGAACTTTACCTGACCGCTTTCCCCGACCGGGATTTTGCGTTTCTTGTCGAAGTCCACGTCGAGTTTCATGTGCTTCCCCCTTTGTTGCGCCAATGCTGGCATTGTTCAGTTCATGCGGCGTAACTTCCTTGTTCTTAAATTGTCCGCGAAAATCCCGCGTATTTCCTATTGGGAACTGCCCATGTGACCGGGCTCGTCAATCTGGGCACCACCCCGCGAACACCACGCACTGATTTCACGTTGATGGAGCGAGCGGCCTTTGAGTCTAAGGTAGATGCACGTCTTGAAGTGACTCGGAGTTCTCATTTTCAGCTGACTGCGAAACTGAACCGCACTTGGCGAGAACGCATCTTTTATGTCGCGTGCGCAGTGACTAACTGCCATTTCTCCGTTCTTTCCAAGAGGCAATTTTATGTTATCATAATTCGCGGTAAAATCCATGGACCCGATAAAAACTCAATCAAAGATAGTGTGATCGGCGCGCAGCCACTAGGGTCCGTTGGGAGACGGTGGAGACGTCGGCACTCAGGGGGAAGCTATGGCCAGCCTGGACAATCAGAAAGATCCGGCCCACACGAACAATCTGTTCATGACGGCTGAGGAACTGCGGGATTACGCCGACAAGATCGACACGGCGCGAGCGTCGGCTGCTTTCAAGGACATGCGCACCGCGGAGGATGCGCGAAAGCTGGTGATGGAGAAAATGTCCAAGCGGATCGAAGTCACCGATCAGATGAGATCCAATCTGCTTTCCCGCATAAAGGCAGCGGCCGTGGAAGGCAAAACCGAACTGATGGTTCTTCAGTTCCCTGTCGAGCTTTGCACCGACCAGGGTCGTGCGATCAATAACAATGAACCTGAATGGCCCGACACTCTGACGGGGGTTCCGCGCCAAGCCTACGAAGTGTGGCGCGACAAACTGAAGCCGGCCGAATACCGCCTCACCGCCATGATCGTCGAATGGCCACATGGAATGCCGGGCGATGTCGGCCTTTTCCTGGGATGGGGTAAGCCAAAAGCTCTTTGATGGCCACGCCCGCGCTGCAGCGAATGCCCGTGAGTCCTCAAAATCCGGCCGACAACCGCTTTGCATTGTCGATCGTTGTCCTGCGCTCTAACAGCCGAGTTCGCCGTTCTTCGTGAACAGGTGGCCGATCGATACCGCGACAGGATGTGAACGAAAGTACGGAGTTGCTTCTGCAGAACGTGCCGACCCTTCTAACCCGGGAGATGTTCGACGCTATGCCAACCCTTCCTCTCATATCCAGCCTAAGAGAATATCGGGCCGAGTGGCTTCGTTATGATCTGACGTCAGGGCTGGCCATCGCTGCGGTGGGGTTGCCAAGTGCGATTGCCTACCCAGCCCTGGCTGGGTTACCGCCGGAAGTCGGTATATATGCGAGCATCATGTCGGTTCTGGGTTACGCGCTTCTAGGCTCCTCGCGGCAACTCATCGTCGGTCCGGACGCTGGCACGGTAACGGTACTCGCAGCGGTCCTGGTTTCTTTCGGTCTCACATCGACTGCCGAAAATGTAATGGCTTCCGCGGCCATAGCCGCGATCGTCGGCCTCCTCTGCTTTCTGGCAAGTTTTCTTCGGCTCGGTTTTATCGCGGACCTCCTGTCGCGTCCGATCCTGACGGGCTTTATGACAGGTATCTCTCTGTCGATCCTCGTTGGGCAGATCGGCCGCCTCACCGGCGTGAAGATCGAAAGCGACGGGCTGTTTGGCCCACTTGCCGAAATCGTTTCGAAGTCGGCACTGATCCACTGGCCTTCTCTTGGCCTGGGTATCGGACTGTTCGTCCTTCTGCGGCTGTTAAGCGCATGGCGTCCGTCCATCCCAGCGCCGCTTGTTGCCGTGGCACTCGCAATCGCCCTGTCATATGCGTTTGATTTCAAGGCGTTGGGCATCCGCGTGGTTGGCGATGTCCCTTCCCGGTTGCCGTGGCCAACGATACCGATTCCGCGCGGTGTCGCCATTGATGACCTTCTTCTGGGCGCGGCGGCCGTGCTGATCATGAGTTTCGGTGCTGGCATCGTGACCGCGCGGAGCTTTGGCGCGAAAAACAGATATCCCGTTGACGCCAATCGCGAACTGCTCGGATTTGGCGCGGCCAACCTTGCCTCGGGATTGTGCGGCGGCTTCGCTGTGACCGCCTCGGACTCCCGCACAGCAATCAACGATCTCATGGGCGGAAAGACCCAATTGGCGGCCGTCTTCTCAGCCGCCGCCCTGGCACTCACCGTCCTTTTCCTTACTGACGCGCTCGCCATCTTGCCGACTCCCGCGCTTGGGGCTGTCCTGGCATCGGCGGCGATAGGCCTGATCGACCTGCGAACCTTGAGAGACCTATGGCACATCAGCCGGATAGAGTTCTCTTTTGCGCTTATCAGCATCGCGGGAGCGCTCGGTCTCGGAGTCTTGAAAGGAGTGATCATCGCGGTGGTTGCGACATTGCTCTATCTCGTCATGCAGGGAATGAGGCCGCGCGACGCATTGCTGGGTCGCATTCCTGGGCGCGACGGATTCTACAAGCTTCATCGATATGCAGAAGCAAAGCCAGTTCCCGGGCTGGTGATCTACCTTCTCCAGGGCAGCCTGCTGTTCTTCAATGCCGATCACGTCAAGAGCAGGATTGAAGACATTTTTGCAAAATTGGGACCGGATATCAAAGGGTTCATCTTCGACGCGGGGGCGTCCGCCCGGATCGACAGCACCGCGGCCGTCATGCTCGACGAGATACGGGCAATGGCGGAGGAGCGGGGCATGAAATTCGCGATCGTGGAACTCCATAGCGAGCCCTTGGATGTTCTGGAACGTTCCGGCGTCCTTGCCAAAATAGGCTCCACCATGATTTTCGAAGATATGGAGGAGGCGGTGACGGCCTTGTCGGCAAACACTGGCTCACCTGCCTTTCGGGGAGCCGGAGTGCAGCCTGGGTGAGCCCAGCGATGATCCGGGAATGTGCGACCGTCGCGGCGCGTAAGCGCACGACTTGTGGCACCGCGTTTGTTGCTGGCTCCTTGAGGACGGAAAGATGTTTTTACAGATTATCACCGCAACTGGCGTGCTGCTGGCCACCATCGTCATTCACGGCACGGCGGTCATGCTTCTGTTTCGTATGGCGCGAGAACCCGTGACGAACCCGCAGAACCTGCGCGCTTACGCGCGGCTGGGTGTCAGTTGCTTTTTTGTCGTTGGCTTCGTGATGGCTCACATGGTCGAGATCATGCTGTGGGCAGCGGCCTATAGACTGGCAGGCGAGTTGCAGAGCTTTGAGGAAGCCGCATATTTCTCGGCGATTACCTTCGCGACGATCGGTTATGGCGACATCACGCTGTCCGGCGAATGGCGGCTTGCAAGTGCCATCGAGGGTGTGAACGGGATCCTGCTGTTCGGCTGGACCACGGCATTTCTATTCAAAGTCTCCGAGATACTGTGGTTCTCGCGGCGTCAAACCATCATCCGCTCGTGAGGTAAGGACTTTCCGTCAGAGACCTCTCCGCTTTCAGCGTCGCTGCCTGGAGGCATCGTTCAACTTCTGATCCGGATCAACAGGTGCTGTCATGCAGGAAACCAGCAGTAAGAATGGCAGGCAACAGCAGGTCATCGAGGCAGCGCTGGCATTATTGCTTGTTTCTGCGCTGTTGGCCGCAACCTTCTGGGTATTGCTGCCCTTTGTCGGTGTCCTGACCTACGCCGTGATTCTCGCGACGGCGACAGCGGGGTTGTTCGATCGAATGGTTGTTCTCCTGGGCGGAAGACGCCTGGCCGCGGTTTGCTTCGGCGTTGTCGCCGCGGCCATCACCATCGTACCGCTGATTTATCTCTGCTCCTCCGTTGTCAGCCATGTTGATGTCGCCGAGGCGTGGCTGAGAGAGGCCAGCAGTCGCGGGATTCCCAATCTGCCCGAGTGGATTTCAAGTCTGCCGCTGCTCGGAAAGAAGGTGACGCCGATATGGCAGGATCTTCAGCGCGACGGACTGGCCTTGTTGCAGCGATACGAACCCCAGCTCGCCACTGCAGGACGCTGGCTGCTCGGCTTCAGCGCAGGTCTCATGCTGGCCATCCTCGAAATATTCGGGGGCATCATCGTCGCCGCGATGTTCCATGCCTCGCGCATCCAGGTGGTCAGTTTCGTATCCGCCATTGCGGCACGCATAATCGGTCCGAGAGGATCCGTCGTGCTGGATGCTGCAGCGAAGGCCATCAAGGGTGTTGCGATCGGGGTGATCGGAACGGCTTTGCTCGAGGGAATACTGGCCTGGATCGGCTTCGCACTCGCCGGCGTTCCGGGTGCGATCGTCTTGGCCGCAGTGACCTTTTTCCTCGCCGTTATCCAGATCGGACCGCTTCTTGTCTGGGTGCCGGTGGCAATCTGGCTTGGTTCCCAAGGGGAGACAGGGTGGATGATTTTCACCATCGTCTGGGGCGTTGTGCTGCTGATGGGAGCGGACAATATCGTCAAGCCGATGCTGATCGCGCGCAGCGGCCAGTTGCCGCTGCTGGTGCTGTTCGTCGGAGTGATCGGCGGGCTGGCAGCCTGGGGCTTTACCGGCATGTTTATCGGCGCAACGACGCTGGCCATCCTCTGGACCGTGCTGCAGACTTGGATCAGAACCAACGGAGAGAAACCAGGTCCGGTTGGTTAAAGTATCTTTGCATCTTTCGATTGGGAGCGTTCTCGACGCTTTGCCGGACAACCCTTCGTCGAAGGTGATAAGCGTCGAATTGGGCCGGCCGCGGAAGAATCCGCCACTATAGATGTTTGATCCCGGCGCCATCGCAATATTCTTGAAGATAGATGACCTGGTTCTGGTCTGCGAGATCGGTGTGGAAGATCAGGGCGGCCGCGACCGAGAATACGGCCACCGCTGCCGCTTGAGAGCCTGCCACCGAGATCGATGGGGCTGAAATCGGAGACATTGATCGCGTTCGTCGCATTGACGACGATCTTTCCTGCCGGTTGGCCACTTTGACCGGCATGCCCTTCGATGAAAAATGCGTGATCAAAGCCGAGCCGATCGCACCCGGGCCCATGATTGCGTAGGTCATGTTCGATTTCCTTCAAGTCTGTTGGTTGACTAAAAAGCCGCCGAGGTCCCCTGTCGCCGGAGGAATGATCTGTTCTATTCGGGCACTCGAGGCGAATGTCATTTTCTTAAGCTCCTTGAACGATCCGCAGGTCAGCCCGACGGAGATGCGGATGTTGCTCTTGAGCTTGAAATTACCGCTGGTTGCTTGCTGAAAAAACTGAAATAAAATGAATGAAACGTTCGAGGAAATAGATATGCAGAATCCCGGCATGCCGACCCTTGACCAACTCAAGGTGTTTCTGACGGTGGTGGATGCCGGGAGTTTCGCGGGGGCGGCGCGCAAACTCGGCCGCGCCACGTCGGTGATCAGCTATTCGATCGCCAATCTCGAAGCGCAGCTCGGCGTCTCGCTATTCGATCGCGACACAACGAAGAAGCCGCAGTTGACCACGGAAGGGCGCACGGTGCTGGCGGAGGCGCGGATCGTCTCGAATGGTGTCAATGGCCTGCGCGCCAAGGTGCGCGCCATGCTCGAAGGCGTGGAGCCGGAAATCCATGTTGCGCTGGATGTCATGCTGCCCGCCGCGCGGGTCACCGATGCGTTGAAAGCCTTTAGCGAAGCCTTCCCGTCAGTGACGCTGCATCTTTATGTCGAGGCTCTGGGGGCAGTGACGCAAATGGTGCTGAACCGCGCGGCGGTGATCGGGATCAGCGGCCCTCTCGATGTCGAGGTTGACGGGCTGGAGCGGATCGGCGCTGGTTTCGTGCACCTCATTCCGGTGGCAGCACCCTCCCATCCGCTCGCGAAGGCGGGAAAGAACCTGCCCGGCGCCGGTCGCGAACACGTGCAGCTGGTGCTGACGGACCGCTCGACATTGACGCAAGGATTCCAGCTCGGCGTCGTCAGCGCGCGCACCTGGCGGCTGGCCGACCTCGGCTCCAAGCATATGCTGCTGAAGGAGGGTATCGGCTGGGGCAACATGCCTGAGCCGATGGTGCGCGAGGATATCCGCTCGGGCCGTCTCGTTCATCTTGACCTGCCCGATTGCAAGGGCGGGCCGTACCGGCTTCAGGCGGTGCATCGCACCGATGTCCCGCCCGGTCCCGCCGGCCGGTTCCTGATCGCGCATTTCGAGCAGCAGGCGGGAGACGACGACATGACCTATTCCGAACGCTGGTAGGCCGCGTCAGGGCAGGACGAGCACATTCTTTTCCGCCGCTTCTCCTGCGGCGGTGCTGCGGTAAGCGTCAGCGGCCCGGTCAAAATCCCATTGCCGAACCGGTGGCTTCTTGAAGGAACCGCCGTCGAAGGCCGCTCTGAGTTTGTCGAGAATGCCGGCAATCTCTTCACCGGTGAGTTTTGCGGTATCGACCCCCAGCAGTTTCGACCGGTTGTGGTAGAAATCGGCAAGATCGAACTCGACCCGTTTCTGCCCGACGCTGGTGATGACGAGTTGGCGGCCGCCAAGCGCCAGCGATTTGAGGGCCGGCTCGAACAGGGCGCCGCCGACGGCATCGAGCACGACATCCGCGCCCTTGCCCCAGGTGGCAGCGCGCACGGCTTCAGGCAGGTCCTTCTTGGCGATGTCGATGGTCTCGTCGGCCTCGCTTGCGGCCTTGCCTCTCGCCGCAACGATGGTGCGGGCGCCCAGATGGCGGGCGATCTGCGTGGCGGCGCGGCCGACGGCGCCGCGGCCGCCGGTGATCAGAAGCGTTTCGCCCGCCTGCAGCGCGCCGACATCGACAAGCGCATGCCAGGCCGTGACGAAAGGCGCCCCGACCGCGGCGGCCTCAACCATCGAGAGACCGGCGGGCTTTTCGGAGAGCCAAGTTGCCGGAAGCACGACATAGTCGGCATGCGCGCCGTCCCGGCGGAAACCGAAGCCGGCGCCGCTGCCCCAGACTTCCTTCCCGACAAGCGGCCCTTCGACGACCACGCCGGCAAAATCCCGTCCCGGCGTGCGCGGGAGCGCGCCGCCGAATACGCCGCTGACGATCTTGACGTCGCTCGGATTGATCGCCGCCGCATGGACCTTGACGAGCACCTCGCCGGCATTGAGGGCGGGAATGGGAATGTCCTGGTGAACAAGCACATCCAGCGTGCCGAATTGTTCGAAGCGAAGGGCTTTCATCACAAAAATCCTTTTGATGTCAGAGTACGGCCAGCAGGCCGCCGTCCACGAGAAGGGCGATGCCCGAGACGTAGCTGGAGAGATCCGAGCCGAGATAGGCGACCGCGTCGCCCACTTCGGAGGGCTGGCCGAGGCGGCGCAGCGGCGTGCGCTTGCGAAAACCTTCCGATGCCTCGGCGATGCCGGGGCTGGTGCGTAACAGCTCGGTATCGATGGTGCCGGGTGCCACCGCATTGACGCGGATGCCATCAGGGCCGAGCGCGTCGGCCAGCGATTTCGCCATCAGCACCACGCCGCCCTTGCTGGTGGAATAGGCGACGGTGATGCCGGCGCCCGATATGCCGCCCATGCTGGCCATCAGCACGATGCTGCCGCCCTTGCCGTTCGCCTTCATCTGCCTGGCCGCCGCCTGCGCGCCGAACAGCGGGCCGTCGAGATTGATCGACAGCAGCCGGTGATAATCGTCCTCCGGCACATCCGCACCGTCGGTGCGCAGCGTGATACCGGCATTGGCGACCATGACGTCAACGCCGCCGAATTCGGCCGAGGCTTCGATGAGTGCGTCATTGTCGGCACGTTTGCTGACATCGGTCTTCACGAAACGGGCGGTCGAGCCGATCGCCTCGATCTCCTCGACTGTCGGCCGGCCGCCTTCGCGCGGGGCCTCGGTGATGTCGGCGACGATCACGGCTTTGGCCCCATGTTCGGCGGCGCGGATGGCGATGGCGCGGCCAATGCCGCTCGAAGCGCCGGTCACGATGACCACCTTGTTGTTCAGAATGTCACTCATGGCAGTGTTCCTTCGGGGAAATGGGATGGTTCAGCCCTTCGGCTGAAGCTGGAGGCCGAGCTGGCCGACGAGCGAATAGAGATTGGCGACGCCCCAGTGTTCGGTGATCTTGCCGTCGACGACGCGCATGGCATCGACCGTCTCGAACTGGATCGTCTTGCCGGTCGGCTCGATGCCGAGGAAGGTTCCCTTGTGCGTGCCGTAATAGGTCTTGAAGGTCGTCACGAGGTTGCCGTCAGCCGTCTGCCAGTGGATGACGGCATGGAAATCCGGGAACGCCTTGCGCAGGCCGGCATAGAGGCCGCGCACGCCCTCCTTGTCCGGCACCATGTTCGGCTGCGGCGTGTGGTCGAGAAAATTCTCGGAAAAGACTTCGTCGAAGACGGCGAAATTGCCCTTTCCCTGCACCTCTTCGGTGTTCCGGCGAACCACTGCGATCGCAGCTTCGCTTTCTGCACTTCTGGTCATGGTCGTATCCTTCGATGTCTGGGGTTAAAGTTCGAAACCGCCGATGGTCATGCCGCCATCGACGACGATCATCTGGCCGAAAACGTAGCTTGCGGCCGGGGAACTGAGCCACACGGCCACTTCGGCAAGTTCGCGCGGCTGGCCGCCCCGCTTGGCGGGGATGGCCTTTCTCGCAAGATCCGCGAAAGCCGGGTTCTGGACGCTGTTGGCCACCACCATCGGCGTCTCGGTCCAACCGGGGGCAAGCGCGTTGACGCGGATGTTGCGGCTGGCGTTTTCCATCGCCGCGACCCGGGTCAGGCCGTGGATGCCGTGTTTCGAGGCGGCATAGGCGCTCATGCCGCCGGGTCCGGTCAATGCTGCGACGGAGGCCGTGTTGGTGATCGCGCCGGCGCCGGTCTTGGCGATCAGCGGAATCTCGTATTTCATGCCGAGGAAGACGCTGCGCAGGTTGACGGTCAGCACAAGGTCGAAATCCTCGGTCGGGTAGTCCTCGATGCGGTGGGTGCCGCCGGTGATGCCGGCATTATTGAACGCTGCATCCAGCCGTCCCGCATCCTTTTCGATCCGTGTGAGGAAGGCTTTCACCTGATCTTCGCTCGAAACGTCGGCGCTGAAGATGTCGATCTTCCCTGCCGCCGCGATGCCCTTCGTTTCCTCAAGACCGTTGATGTTGAGGTCGGCCGCGAAAACATGGGCGCCGCGCTCGGCAAACAGCCGTGCGGCCTCCCGGCCGATCCCCGAGCCTGCGCCGGTGACCAGAACCACTTTGCCGTCGAAATCCATAGACATGGCTTCGCTCCTCGCCCGCGCCTGCAGGACGATGTTTCTGTTTGATTATCGGGGTTGAGTGGCGCCGGAGGCGTGAACCTCCGGCCGATCGGCTTAGCCGAAGACCTTGATGGCCGCGGCGGCAACCAGTTCGCCCTGGTGGCGGGCGCCGGCGAGGTCAATTTCGGTCGGCTGGCGCGATCCGTCGCTGCCGGCCACAGTGGTTGCGCCGTAGGGCGCGCCGCCGACGATTTCATCCACGTTCATCTGGCCCTGGTGGCTGTAGGGAAGGCCGACGATCATCATGCCGAAATGCAGGAGGTTGGTGATGATCGAGAACAGCGTGGTTTCCTGGCCGCCGTGTTGCGTGGCGCTGGAAGCGAAGGCGCCGCCGATCTTGCCGTTCAGCGCGCCGCGCGCCCAGAGGCCGCCGGCCTGATCGAGGAAGGCTGCCATCTGCGAGGTGATGCGGCCGAAACGGGTGCCGGTGCCGACGACGATGGCGTCATAATCCGCCAGTTCCGCGACGGTGGCGATCGGTGCCTTCTGGTCGAGCTTGAAATGGTTGTTGCGGGCAATCTCCTCCGGAACGGTCTCGGGGACCCGCTTGACATCGACTTGAGCGCCAACCTTGCGGGCGCCCTCCGCGATGGCGTAGGCCATCGTCTCGATATGTCCGTAGGTCGAATAATAGAGGACCAGTACCTTCGCCATTTTCGTTCTCCATTGGTTTGAAGCAGTCACCCTTGCGGCTTGGAAATAAGCTCGCATCAAACCGCTTGGGGGAATAGTCGAATAAAATGATTTGTTACGATCGAGAAAATCGAACGATGTTGTGCGGCGTGCGTCGGCCTGAACGTTCGATTTCTTCGACCATAACCCTCGAATCTTTGCCGCTGTTGCCGATTTTTTAGACGTGTAGCCTTCCCGATCAAGCAAAAGACGGTGCGGGAGGCGGTCATGGATCTGCGCAGACTTCGGTATTTTGTCGCCGTGGCCGAGGAGCTTCATTTCGGCCGCGCCGCCGAGCGGGTGCATGTCGTGCAATCGGCCGTCAGCCAGCAATTGAAGCTTCTCGAGGACGAACTTGGCTTCACCCTGATCCGGCGTTCGCGCCAGGATGTCAGCCTCACCTTGCTCGGCGAGGTCTTTCTTCCCGAGGCGCGCGAGATCCTGCAGCGCACGGAGGAGGCTGTACGGCGGCTGAAGGCTTCGGCCAGTGGCATTGTCGGGCGCCTATCCATCGGCTTTGTCGATAATGTGCTGTGGACGCTGCTGTCGCCGATCATCCGCGACTTTCGCGAGCGCTGGCCGCATGTCGATCTCAAGCTGATCCCGATGGACCGGGACGTGCAGGTGGAAGCGATCGCCGCTGGCACGATCGATATCGGCATCATCCCGGCGCCTTCCCATCTTGCGGCGGCAGTCAGGACCGAGGTGCTGATATCCGCACCGCTGATGGTCGCGCTTCCATCCGCGAACGTGCTGGCGCTGAAGCCCAAGGTCGAGATGGCCGAGCTTGCCGCCGAGCCCTTCGTGACCTTTCCCTTGCAAATGAACAGCCGCATTCTCGACCTGCTTAAGACGGCCTGTGCGGGTGCGGGTTTTGCCCCGCGCGTGACGCAGGAAGGCGGGCAGTTGCACACGCTGCTCTCCCTCGTCAGCGCCGGGCTCGGCGTGACGCTGGTGCCGAAATGGGTGGCGCAGCTTCCCCAGCCCGGCGTCGTCTTCCGTGATCTCGCGGACTTTTCTACGCCCTACGAACTGCTGCTTGCCTGGAAGGACGATGAACCGAACCCGTCGGCCGTCACCTTTCGCGAGGTGGCCCATGATGTCGTGCAGATGATCCTCAGCGGTATGCCGCGAACCGGCAGGCCTGATCTCAAATCCTGATCACGAGGTCACTAATCCTCGTTGGACGGAGATCGAAAATTTTAGAACACTTCAAGCAACAGAAATCGAGATGGGAGGCTCCTGATGATAGACGGTCTTAACGTGATAGATGCGGTCATCCACGCCTATAATATGGATGAAAAAAACTTCGCCAACCGCTTCGCCAAACCTTTGTGCGATCTTGTCTATGACTCGGTCATAGCCGCCGCGCTTCCCGGTTATGCGCCGACGCGCAAACAATTCTACCGGGACTGGAGTGTCGAAGAAACAGTCGACCAGGTTTTCGTCGAAAGCGACACGGACCTTGCCGTGTACCACGCCCTGCCGATCTACTCCTTCCATGATGGCCTCTGTAGTTTCGAAAAGGCCGTCGAGGCAAAGAAGCGGTGGCCGAACAGGATGATCACCTATTGCGGAGTCGATCCGCTGACGGGTGCGACCGCACTCGACGAACTCGAACGCCAGGTCGAAATCCTGAAGCCTGTCGGCCTGAAACTCTATCCCAACAGCTGGGTTGGCCAGGAAATCCAGGGCTGGAAGATGGACGACCCGGAGGTGGCTTTCCCATTGTTCCAGCGGGCGCAGGAGCTGGGCATCAAGGTGGTGGCGATCCACAAGGCGCTGCCGCTCGGTCCGGTCGAAATCGAACATTATCGTGTCAGTGACATCGACCGCGCCTGCATGGCGTTCCCGGATCTCAACTTCGAGATCATCCACGGCGGCATGGCCTTTGCAGAAGAGACCGCCTGGCAGCTCGCGCGCTTTCCCAATGTCTATGTGAACCTCGAAATCACCTGCGCGCTCGCCGCGACCCGGCCGGCCGCCTTCCAGCAGATCATGGCCTCGCTGGTCGCCCCCGGCGGGCAGAATGCGATCGACCGCATTCTCTGGGGAACCGGCGCGATGGCGTTTCACCCGCAGCCGCTGCTGGAAGCCTTCGTGTACAAGTTCGCCTTCCCCGACGAACTGGTTTCCGGCGCCGGCCTGCCGCAAATCGACCGGGCGGCGAAGAAGAAGATCCTCTTCGACAACTACGCCCGCATGACCGGCCTCGACCTGGAATCGCGCATTGCCGCGACGAAGGACGACGAATTCGCCAAGCGCCGCCGCGCCGGCGTCGCAGCACCGTTCTCGACCATGAAGGAGCAGGCCTATGCTTGACGAGGCAGCAATCTACGAGGCCCTCGAAAGGGTCGTGGACCCCTGTTCGATCGCAACCGGCACACCGATCACCCTTCGGGAAATGGGCATGATCGAGGCGATCGACATCGACGATGGCGCGGTGCGGCTAACGCTCCGGCTGACGAGCCCCGTCTGCTGGCAGGCCGCCAATATCATCGCCATGGTCGAAAAGGCGGTCGGCGCAGTGCCGGAGGTCGAGAGCGTGGTCTGTGCGCTGAATGGCCGGGCGCAGTGGATGCCCGACATGATGCACCCGGATGCGACGGCCCGCCTGCGGCGCCTGCGCCCCCTACCGGAGGCGCGGCCGTGACTGCCGCGGAAAAAGTTCCCTCTGTCGAAAAGGCCTATCGCAGCCGTTTCGTCGATGTCGACGGCATCCGCACACATTATCTGGAGGCCGGCGAAGGACCGGTCGTCGTGCTGCTGCACAGCGGCGAGTTCGGCGGCTGTGCGGAGCTAAGCTGGGAATATCTGATCCCGAGGCTCGCGGAGCGCTACCGGGTGATTGCGCCCGATTGGCTCGGCTTCGGGCAGACGGCGAAGATCCATGATTTCGAGGGCAAGCGGGCGCGCATGATCGCCCATATGGCCCGCTTCCTCGCGGTGCTGGCGATCGGCCGGGCCTCGTTCGTCGGCAATTCCATGGGGGCGACATTCCTCCTGCAGATCGCGGCGGAACGGCATCCTTGCTTTGCCATCGACAGGCTCGCGGCGATCAGCGGCGGCGGTTGGATGCCGGAGAATGCGGCGCGCAAGCGTCTCACGGATTACGACGGCAGTGTGGACGGCATGGTCGGTATCCTCAAATCGCTGTTCGAGGGCAATGTCTGGCATAGCGACTCGGATTATGTGCGCCGGCGCCATGCCCTGAGCATCGCGCCGGGCGCCTGGGAGGCAGTGGCCGCCGCCCGTTTCCGCTCGCCCCATGCGCCGGAGCGCAAGGAATTCGGTCAGGCCGACGCGACCAATTACGAGGCGATCGGCGTTCCGGTGCTGCTGATCGCCGGGGCCGAAGACAAGCTGCGCCTGCCCGGTTACGCCGCAGAGGTGGCAAAGCGCATTGCCGGTAGCAAGGTCGCCGTCATCCCGGATTGCGGCCACTGCGCCAACATCGAGCGGCCGGACATCGTGGGCGATCTGCTCCTCGATTTCCTGGCGGACAAGGCCGGACAGCCCGTCGCGGCCTGACCACCCAGACGACTTTCAGAAAAACCGATCCCGCCGCGACAGCGGCGGCAGCGAACACCTGCGCCCGAAAACGGGGCGGGAACCCCATCACCAACCATTCAGGGAGAAGGACATGCCCAATCGTCTCAAGGGAAAAGTCGCCATCGTCACGGGTGCCGCCAGCGGCATCGGACAGGGAACCGCGTTGCTTTTTGCCAGGGAAGGCGCGACCGTCATTGGCGTCGATGTCAATCAGGAAGCGCTGGCCGGAACCGTCGCCACCGCAAAGGCCGACGGTTTCGAGATCGATCCCGTCTCCTATGACCTCACCAGCGAAGCGGGCGCAGCCGCCCTCATGGACTATGTCGCGCAAAAATACGGCGGCATCGATACGCTGGTGACAGCGGCGGGCTTCGTCGAGTTCGCATCCGTGCCCGACATGACGCTGGCGCAATGGCACAAGACGCTGAAGGGCGAACTCGACATCGTGTTCCTGCCCGTGCGTGCCGCCTGGCCGCACATGATCAAGCGCGGCGGCGGCAGCATCGTCAACTTCGCCTCGATCTCCGCCTGGGGTGCGACCCGCAACATGGGCGCAATCGCCCATTCCACCGGCAAGGGCGGCGTGCTCTCGATGACACGCCAGATGGCCTATGAGGGCGCGCCGCACAAGATCCGCGCCAACACAGTCTCGCCCGGCATCATCCACACGCCCGCCGCCCAGTTCGCCTTCGACAACCTTCCGGGCTTCGAGGACTCCATGAAAGCCAACACCATGATCGGCCGCCACGGCAAGCCCGAGGATGTCGCCTGGGCCATCGTCTACCTCGTATCGGACGAGGCGAGCTGGGTGACCGGCACGGACATCAAGGTGGATGGCGGCCTCACGGCCTGGTGAGGCCCCGATCTCGACGGAGAGTGTCATGACGAACAGCCATGTCTTTGAGCCCCCGGCCGTTGCGGCCGTCCCGGTCGTCGGCGGGGGCACCTTTCCAGTGCGGCACATCTATTGCGTCGGCCGGAACTACGAGGCCCATGCACGGGAGATGGGTTTTGCCGTCGACCGCGAGGAGCCGTTCTTCTTCCTGAAACCCGCCGATACGGTGGAGCTGGACGGCGCGCGCATTCCCTATCCGCGCATGACCGGCAACTACCACTACGAGGTCGAACTCGTCGTCGCCATCGGCAAGGCGGGCGCGGACATTCCGGTCGAGGACGCCGCATCGCATATCTTCGGCTATGCCGTCGGCCTCGACATGACACGCCGCGACGTGCAGATCGCCGCCCGCGAAAAGGGTCGGCCCTGGGATATGGGTAAGGCCTTCGACCGCTCCGCCCCGATCGGCGAGATCGTCCCGGTCGCAAGGTGGGATGCGGTTGCGGAGGCGACGGTGACGCTCGATGTCAACGGCGCTCGCCGGCAGGAAAGCCGGCTCAATAAGCTGATCTGGTCGGTCGACGAAATCATCCACTGGCTGTCGCGCTACATGGACCTCGCCCCCGGCGACCTCGTCTATACCGGCACGCCCGAGGGCGTCGGTGCCGTGGTGAGCGGCGACAGGCTCGAAGCCCGCATCGATGGTCTTCCGCCGCTTCGGGTGTCGATCACATGAGCGCGCCCGTCACCCTCCACGGCTACTACCGGTCCTCGGCCTCGTTCCGGGTGCGCATCGCGCTCAACCTCAAAGGTGTGGCGTACACAACCATTCCGCATCACTTGCGGCGCGGCGAACAGAACCAGCCCGATTATCGCCGGATCAATCCGCAAGGCCTGGTCCCGGCGATGGAGATCGACGGAAGAACGTTCACACAGTCGCTCGCGATCATCGAATACCTGGACGAAACGCGACCCGAGCCGCCGCTGCTGCCAAAAGACGCCGCAGGTCGGGCGCGGGTGCGCTCGCTTGCGCAGATCATCGCCTGCGACGTGCATCCGATCGACAATCTGCGGGTGCTCAACTATCTGCGCGGGCCGCTCGGACAGCCGGACGAGGCTGTCGCCCGCTGGTACAACCACTGGATCGCCGAGGGATTTCACGCGTTGGAGGCCGCGCTTTCTAAGAGCGGCGAGACCGGCCGATTCTGCCACGGCGACACGGTGTCGCTCGCCGATATCTGCCTCGTGCCGCAGGTCATCAATGCGAAAACCTACGCCTTGGACCTCTCACCCTTTCCGACATTGAAACGTATCGCGGACGCAGCTCTGGCGCTGCCCGCTTTCGAACGCGCTTTGCCAGCCAACCAGGAGGATGCAGAATGATACCCGTCGTGACGAATGCAAACGATACGGCCGACCGATCCGGCCGGCCGAAGGGCTACGAGTGGAAAGCCGTGACGCTCTTGTCGCTCGGCCTTGGCCTCGTCGGCGTCGACCGCTTCATCATCGTGCCGATGATGCCGGTTCTCGCCCGCGATCTCGGCCTTGATTACCAGGATCTCGGCATCATTACCGGCGCGCTGGCGGTGGCGTGGGGCCTGTCCTCGCTTTTCACCGGCAACCTCTCTGATCGCTTCGGCTTCAAGAAAATCATTGTGCCGGCGCTGTTCATCTTCTCGCTGATCGCCGGCTTCAGCGGGCTCGCAACAGGCCTCGCCTCGCTCGTGCTGGCGCGGGTGCTGATGGGGCTCGCCGAAGGTGCCTTCACGCCGGCCAGCATTATCGCGACGATGGATGCCTCGCCGCCCAAGCGCCACGGGCTGAACGTCGGCATTCAGCAGACCATGCCGGCGCTGCTCGGCCTCGGCCTTGCGCCGCTGGCGGTGACGCAGCTGCTCAAGGTCGTCGACTGGCCGTGGATTTTCCTGATGGTCGCCGTTCCGGGCCTGATCGTCGCCTACCTGCTGCACCGTGTCCTGGAACAGCCGGCGCCTGCGGAAATCGCGACCCATAGCACGACGCATGATGCCGGCACGCACCGCTGGTACGAGGTCTTCGCCTATCGCAACGTGCCGCTCGCCATTCTCTGCCAGTTGTTCTGGCTGACATGCATCATCGTGGTGGCGGCTCTGTTCCCGAGCTATCTGGTGGATTACCTGCATCTCAACATGGACCAGATGGGCTTCATCCTGTCCTCCATGGGTTTTGGCGGCGCACTCGGCGCCCTGACACTGCCCGCACTGTCCGACCGCATCGGCCGCAAGCCCGTCATGCTGCTCTCCGCCGTGCTGGCCTTCGGTGCCTTCTGGATTTTCGGCGGAGCGGGCGACAATGTCACTGTGCTCTTCCTCTGCATGATGGTGGCGATGGGCAGCCTCTATGCCCTGCTCACTCTGACGGTCGGCCCCATCACGGCCGAATCCGTGCCCGCCCGACTGATGGCCACCGGCTCCGGCATGGTCATCGGCATCGGCGAGATCTTTGGCGGCGGCTTTGCGCCCGCCATCGCCGGCACCATTGCAAAGCACTACGGCATCGAACACGCCGCAGCAGTTCCTCTTTATGCCCTGGGTCTCGGCATCGTCGTCATCCTGCTGCTCAAGGAAACCGCCCCTGCTCGGCTTCGCGGCAGGACCATCGCAGAACCGCTTGCAACAGGAGGCGCGCATGTCGGCTGACCATCTCACGGCCACCTCGACCCAGGCCATGCGGCAGGACTTTTATGACCGGATCAGCCAGAGCAACATGACGCCGCTGTGGACGTCGCTGGCCGATCTCGTCACCCCGACCCCGCGCAGCCTTTGCCGCCCGGCGCATTGGAATTTTCCGACGATCCGCGAGGCGATCCTGGAAGCCGGCGGCCTGATCACTGCGAAGGAGGCCGAGCGGCGCGTCCTCGTGCTGGAAAATCCGGGCCTGCGGGGACAGTCCAAGATCACCACCGATCTCTATGCCGGGGTGCAGCTCGTGCTGCCCGGCGAGGTGGCGCCGGCGCACCGCCATACACAAAGCGCGCTGCGCTTCGTGCTGGAAGGTAGCGGCGCCCACACCACGGTCAATGGAGAAAGGACCATCATGCACGAGGGCGATTTCATCATCACCCCGCCGATGGCTTGGCATGATCACGGAAACCAGAGCTCGGACCCCATCTTCTGGTTGGACGGTCTCGATATTCCCATCGTGCAGTTCCTTGATGCTTCCTTTGCGGAGCATCTTGACCGGGACGAGCAGCCATTGGATCGCCCGATCGGTGACAGCGACGCACGGTACGGCGCCAACCTCCTGCCCGTCGATCACGGTGCACGCGGCGGCACGTCCCCCGTCTTCAACTACCCCTATGACCGGACCCGCGACGCGCTCGAACGCATGCGCCGACATGATGCCTGGGACCCATGCCACGGGCTGAAGATGCGCTACACCAATCCCATTACCGGAAACCACGCGATGGCGACCATCGGGACCTTCATCCAGCTCTTGCCAAAGGGGTTTACAACCGCCCGTTACCGCTCGACGGACGCCACCGTCTTCGTCCCCATCGAGGGGTGCGGCCGGACCCATATCGGCGATACCGTCATCGAATGGGGCAAGCGCGACATCTTTGTCGTGCCTTCGTGGCATCACGTGCGGCATGAGAGCGATGAGGACAGCGTCCTCTTCTCCTTCTCCGACCGCCCCGTGCAGCAGGCGCTCTATCTGTTCCGGGAAGATCGCGGCAATGCTTGATAGTGCGTCCGGCATCGCCGTGCATCATGTCGGGATCACGGTCGCATCCCTCGAAACGTCGCTGCGTTTCTGGATCGATATCCTCGGTTTCGACCTAGTCGGGCGCGATGCGCTGCACGATCATGATTTCGTTCGCGAGGTCACCGGCGTCCACGAGGGATCGATCGAACTTGCCATGCTGGCAAAGGGTCCGCACGTCGTTGAATTGCTGGAGTATAAAACCGCCCTCGGCCGCAAAGCGCTTGCCGTCCAGGCCTGCGACAGCGGCGCCACGCATCTCGGCCTGCTGGTGAAGGACGTCGATGCCTTGCTTTGCGTCGCGGCGAGCCACGGTTGGGTCGCGTTCGGCCCACCGCAGGTCGTGGCGAAAGGTCCCTGGGCGGGCCGGCGCGTCGTCTATCTGAAGGGGCCGGACAATGTGCTGATCGAACTTGTCGAACCAGGTCCGGGGGAGGACTGAGCGGGTGCTAGGGGCAATCCGCCCCGCACCCGCTCATGCTTCCATCGGAAGCCTCGAACGTTACGTTCGAGACCATCTGACTGGTCGACGCGCCCGTCGAGATTAACATCGCCTCCAGACAAATCGAGGAACCTGAACATGAACGGAGAGACGCTTATCGATCCGGAACTCCGCCCGTTCCTGCTCGAGGGGTCGGGCATCGGTCTGAACGCCGACAACCTTGCGGATGTGCGTGCGGCAGTGGAGCAGTCCTTCGGGCAGATGGGCATGGTTGGCGAGGCGCCCCGCATTGTCGAAGTCGCCGGCCCGGCGGGCGGGCGACCCGTTCAGTTGCGGATCTACACCCCATCCGGGGCCGGTCCGAGGCCCGCGATCTACAACATCCACGGCGGCGGCTATGTTCTGGGCTCGGCGGCGTCGAACGACGGCCTGAATTGGCAACTGGCGACGGAAACCGCGGCCATCGTGGTGTCCGTGGACTATCGGCTGGCGCCGGAGACACCGTTTCCCGGCCCGGTCGAGGATTGTTGTGCCGGCCTGCGCTGGCTCTTCGACAATGCCGTGTCGCTCGGCGTGGACGAACGACGGATCACCATCATGGGCGATAGCGCCGGCGGGGGCTTGGCCGCGGCCGCGACATTTCTCGCGCGCGACCGGAAGGAATTCCTGCCTTCGGGCGCCATGCTGAGCTATCCGATGCTCGACCACCGGACAGGCTCAGACGGGGATGTGCAGCCGAACCCCACGACGGGTGGATACATCTGGACCGCTGAGGACAATCGCTTCGGATGGTCCGCCATGAAAGGAACCTATGCCATCGACGACGAGCGGGCAGGCCACTTCTCTCCCAGTCTGGCCAAACGTCTTGACGGCTTCCCGCCGCTGTTCCTGGCAGTCGGCGTTTTGGACCTCTTCCTCGAGGAAGGCGTGAACTTCTCGCTGCGCGCTTCACGGTCCGGCGTCCCGGTGGAGTGCCATGTCTACCCCGGGGCCATCCATGGATTTGACCTGATGGGCGACACGGCACTCGGGCGCCAGTTCCGTTTCGATCGGCATGCGGCGTTGAGCCGATGGAATGCGCGTATTGGATGATTGCCTCTTCACTTTGAGTGTTCAGCTCGCGGGTGATCGAACCGAGGCGTTTTCTGGCATCTAGACTCCGCGCAGCGCGATGATCCGGGAGCCCGCCGCAGTCTGACGCTGACGCGCGAGCGGCGCATATTCCGCCGACGCGAACAGGCTGCGGATCGCGTCCATGTCGGGGAACTCGATGATCAGCATGTTGGACGCCTGCCATCCTTCGAGCCCGAGCGGGGCGTCGTCGAGCGCGATGAGGCGACCACCGGCTTTCGCCACCAGCGGTAGCGCCTTCGAGCGGTAATCGGCAATGGCTTCTGGATCGTGAATGTCGAGATCGACAACGAGATAGGCGGACATGATTGTTTCCTTTCAATACGTTGGTTAGGGTTAGAGGTCGTCAGCGTCGTGCATTCAGGGCAAGTGACGCCATTTCACCATGCGCTCTCGAAGATCGAGCGTGCCGCCATCGACGGTGAAACTGCCGCCGCCGCGATGGTGCATGGTTCGTTGTTCTTTGCGGGTCTCATCGATCCAGATCGTTTTCGCTTCCATCACGAAGAGATTGTAGGCATCGACGAGGCTGGTGTCGGTTACCCGGCATTCGATGTTGGCCAGGCAGTCCGCAACGAGTGGCGCGCCGACGTCTTTTGCCGGACGTGTCTTCAGCCCGAACCGCTGAAATTTGTCGACAGTCGCGCCGGAGCAATTGCCGATATCGACGACAGTTTCAGCAAGATCGAGGGCCGGGATCGCGATCACGCACTCGCCGGTTTCTTTCAGCGCCTGATAGCTGTGGTCCCAAGGGCCGATGACGCAGCCAATCAGAGGCGGCGAATGCTGGATCATCATGTGGAAGCCCAGGGTCATCACGTTCGATCGCCCCCTGTGACGTGTTGTCAGCAGAACGATTGGGCCTAGTTCGAGAAGGCGGTAAGCTTGAGATCCAGGTACTTCCTTCATCTTGAATTCCTTTCATGGATTGCCTCCCCGCGCATTGCGGGGAGGCCGACAGACTGATCGCTGGTTACCAGCCCTGCTCGACCGGCAGCACGAAGAGTTCCGCAACGTCGACATGGGCGGGGGCCTGGGCGGCGAAGACGATCGTCTCACCGATATCGGCGCCCTGCAGGAAGGTCATCTGGCCAGCAAGGTCGTCCATCTGCTGGCGGTAGCCGGGATCGGTGATGTGATCGTAAAGCTCGGTGGCAACAGCGCCTGGCTGAATGCAGGTCACGCGGATGTTGTGCTTCGGGCCAACTTCCATGCGAAGGCCGTCGGAGAAGGCGGTAACCGCATGCTTGGTGGCGCAATAGACCGACAGTCCCTTGAACACCTTGCGACCGGCAATCGAGGACATGTTGAACACATGGCCTGAATGCTGTTTGATCATCTGGGGCAGGACGGCAGCCGTCGTGTTCAGCAGGCCTTTCACGTTGACGTCGACCATGCGGTGCCATTCATCGACTTTGAACTGATCGATATCGGAGAGCGGCATGAGGCCGGCATTGTTGACCAGGATATCGATCGAACCATAGGCATCGATCAGCGTCTTGACGCCAGCATCGACAGAGGCCGGATCAACCACGTCCATGCCGATCGCGAGGGCTTCACCGCCCTTTGCTGTAATTTCGTTCTTGAGGCTTTCGAGCTTGTCGGCGCGGCGCGCGGCGAGAGCGACCTTTGCGCCGGCTTCTGCCAGCTTTAGAGCCGTGGCGGCGCCGATGCCACTCGAGGCGCCAGTGACGAGAGCTACTTTACCTTTGATGGACATTTCCGTTTCCTTTCGTGGACCATTGTCCGTTGGGACCTTGGTCGTTGTTGACAGGGCCAAACTACGAAAGGTGGCCGGAGACTTCGCTCGGCCGCTTGCTATGGATATCGCGATCTTGCTGTAATCTATGTCCGGTAGTCGGAAGGGCTTACACCTACCGCGCGCCTGAACACCTGGGCGAAATGACTTGGGCTGGAGTAGCCGACGTCCAAGCCGATCTCGATCACGCTCCTGTCGGTTTCCCTCAGCAGGCGACGCGCCTCCACCATCCTCAACCGGATGAAATACTCGGACGGTGAAAATCCGGTCGATTGCTTGAACACGCGAGAAAAATGGAAGGGGCTCAGTTCAGCTTCGGCGGCCAGCGCTTCAAGGCTGAATTCTTGATCCAGTCCACTTTCCATAAGTTCCGTTACGCGCCGTAGCTTGAAGGCAGGCAACGCCCCTTTTCGTGGCGAGGCAACGGAACTATCGGTATAGGTACGCACGAGATGGATTGCCAAGGCATGGGCTAGGCCTTGGACGTACATCTCGCTTGGCTCGTGCGCCCCGGCCAACTCTACCTGTATCATGTCCAGAATATTGGAAATTCGCTCGTCGCGATGTCCGGATATGTCGCGCAACTGGAGAAGTCGGTTCGGATCTTGTCCGAAGACCTCGGTAAGTGCGGCCTCATAGATAGGCAGGCCAAGATATAGATGCAGGACCTGAAAAGCCTGGCCTGACTTACTCGTCCACCGCATCTCATACGGCGTTGACGAATTTGTGAGAAAAAAATCACCAATGGCGACGTCGTTTCGCTGCCATTCTCCGTCCAATTCCCGCTCTTCAATGATGGCTGCCCCGGAAACAATCCAGACCAGCAGTGGTTCGGCCACTGCAGGTACCAGCAAGCTCTTCTCGAGCGGGTCATGCGACAGGAGTTGAACCAGAACATTGTTCCAGGCCTTGCCCGCGCTTCTGGTCAAAAGATGGCCGTTGACGTGGTCTTTCAGCGTTTCTGGCGACGTCCGCAACTGCAAAGGTTTCACTCCCGTTACATCTATCGAAAATAGTCACAACACGCAGATCAAGCCATACGGCAGCCGCCCATTAAGATACGGCCTTTCATAGTTTTTTCGCGGCACAAGAAACCCGCTTGTTTCTCAACAACACATTTCTGCTCTGTGCCGTCAGGTCGATGCCCCTGGATATTGAATGTTTCGACGCATTCGATGCAAAACTCTTTTCGGTCATGAAGTACTGCATGCGCGATAGTTTGAGGTGTTCCGGTGTTCCCAAGCGCGACGGCGTGATCCCCCTTGAAAAACTCTTCATCTGAATAGTAGACCTCGGTCATGGAAGTTGAAATTGCGCCGGGCGCGACGGCATTGACTCGGATTCCGTAGGGTGAAAGGTCGAATGCCAGGTTCTTTGTAAGGCCAATCACCCCATGCTTGCTGGAACAAGACCCACGGCGGCAGCGTTGCGCTATGCAATTTTGAGTTCAACTAGTTGCCGACGACATCTCTATCCGCCGATCGGCACCCTCTCGCCACGACGTGGGATTTCGGGATACGCGTCATTCTCGACAATTGCGAGAAGCGGCTTTCCATCCTTCACGGTCCGTTGCCTCCGACAAGACGGGTCTTTGCAATATTCGGCACGAGACCTTTGGAAAACCGATTGGGCCTACGATGGACTTATAGCATGTCGTCTCTCCGCCGGCCGGCGCAAGCCTTCACACGGCGGTTCGGCAAGACCTTCGGCCGCCAACCGGTCAAGCACGGCCACGACCTCGGCAAGGCCACGCGCCTCGGCATAGTGCATCGGCCCGCCGCGCCAGCGCGGGAAGCCGTAGCCGTGGATCTTTACAAGATCGATATCGGCGGAACGCAACGCCACGCGCTCCTCCAGAATACGCGTCGCCTCGTTGACCATCGGCAGGATGATCGCATCGGTGATCGACATCTCGTCCCACGCCCGTTGTGGCCGGCCGGCGGCTACTTCGGCAATGATCGCCACCACGGTTTCTGACGGTTTTGGCGTGCGGTCGCCCGATTGGTAATCGTACCAGCCGCCGCCGGATTTCTGACCGTAGCGCTCGATGGCGCAGAGCCGCTCGGCCACCGGCGCAAACGGCGTTTCGCCCCGCGTGCGGGCGGCCTTGCGCTGGAAGGCGGCAATGTCGAGACCGCCGAGATCCTGCGCCTCGAACGGCCCCATCGGCAGGCCGAAGGCGCGCATGGCGGCATCGACGGCGGATGGAGTCGCACCGGAAAGCAGGAGCCGCTCGGCCTGTGCCCGCGTGACCTTCACGATGCGATTGCCGATGAACCCGTCGCAGATACCCGCACGGACCGGGACTTTCCCAAGCAGGCGAGCGAGTGCGAAGCCGGTCGCCAGAACCTCCGGCGCAGTCGTCTCCGTCGGCACGATCTCCAGCAACTTCATCACATGGGCGGGGCTGAAGAAGTGCAGGCCGAGGAACCGTTCCGGCTGCGCAAGCCCCTCGCCGATCAGTCTTGGGTCGAGATAGGAGGTGTTGGTGGCCAGCACGGCATCTGACCGACAGATGTCCGAGAGTTTTGCAAACACGGCACGCTTGACGGAGAGGTCCTCGAAAACCGCCTCGATCACAAGGTCCGTATCGGCAAGCAGGCCATAGTCATCCCCCCCGATGACGCCGGCCATGCGCTCGTCGGCAACCGCCTGCATCATGCGGCCGCGCTTGACCGAGCCTTCGTAGATCGCGTGAATATTGGCAAGCCCGCGCTCCACCGCCGCCGTGTCGCGCTCGACGAGGACGACCGGCAGGCAGGCATCGCGCAGCGCCGCGGCGATACCGGCGCCCATCGTGCCGCCTCCGATGACGGCGGCCGAGCGGATACCACGCGGCGCGACGCCGGTGAGTTCCGGCGGCCGGGGGGCGGCGCGTTCCGCGAAGAAAACATGGCGCAGTGCAGCCGCTTGTGAGGAGCCTCGAAGTTCCAGGAAGGTCTCGCGCTCGAAGGCCATGGCGTCGGCGAAATTCGTTTCGCTGGCGTTACGGATCGAGGCTAGAGCCTTGAGAGGAGCGGCTTCGCGTTTCGCCTTTGCCGCCACCGCCTTTTCGGCGTTTTCCCAGAATCCGGCATCGACCAGCGGCACGGCACGGCGGGAGATCGGCTGCGGCAGAGGCTTTTCAGCGACATCGTTTGCGAAGGCAATCGCGCCCGAGCGCAGATCGCCATCGATCACCGCATCGATGAGCCCAAGCGCGACGGCCTTCTTCGCGCCGACCGGATTGCCGCTCGTTACCAGATCGACGGCGGCGGCAGGGGCAATCAAGCGTGGCAGGCGCACCGTGCCGCCAGCGCCGGGGATGATCCCGAGCTTGACCTCCGGCAGGCCCAGACTGGCGGAAGGCACGGCCACGCGATAGGCGCAGCCGAGCGCCACTTCGAGACCGCCGCCGAGTGCGCTGCCATGGATCGCCGCAACCCAGGGCTTTTTCGCGCTCTCGATGCTTGCCACCACATCTGGCAGATGCGGCGGCTGCGGCGGTTTACCGAACTCGCTGACATCCGCACCGGCAATGAAAGTCCGGCCGGCACAGATCAGGACGACGGCCCTGACGGCTGCATCGGCATCGAGTTCCGCCACGGCATCGACGAGAGCCTGGCGAAGCGTCTGCGACAGGGCGTTAACGGGCGGATTATCGACGGTGACGACGGCGATGGCGTTTTCGCGGATAATGGTGACGGTCATGGTCTCATATTCCCAGGTAGGCGGCGCGAATGCGCTCATCCGCGATCAGGTCGGCGGCGGGGCCGGACATGGTGATCCGCCCCGTCTCCATGACATAACCCCGATCGGCAACGGAGAGCGCGCCAAAAGCGTTCTGCTCGACCAGAAGCACGGTGACGTCGAGCGCCTTCAGGCTCTTCACCACATCGAAGATCTGCGCGACGAGGATGGGCGCTAGGCCCATGCTCGGCTCGTCGAGCAGCAGGCAGGAGGGGCGCGCCATCAGCGCGCGGGCGATCGCCAGCATCTGCTGCTGGCCGCCGGAAAGGCCGCCTGCGGCAAGGTTGCGCTTTTCCTTGAGGATCGGGAACATGATGAAGGCGTCCTGCATGTCGCGGTCCACCTTGTCATCGGCGAAGAGATAGGCGCCGAGCCGAAGGTTCTCCTCCACCGTGAGGTTGGTGAAGATCTGCCTGCCCTCCGGCGACTGGGCGAGGCCACGCCGCACGCGGGCGTGCGCCGGCACTGGCGTCAGCGTCTCGCCGCGGAAGACGATCGAGCCGGAAGAAACCGGCTGGATGCCGGAGAGGCATTTGAGCAACGTCGTCTTGCCGGCGCCGTTGGCGCCGACCACCGTGACGATTTCGCCGGACGCGACATCGAGGTCGATGCCGTGAAGCACCTCGATACGGCCGTAGCGCGAACGCAGTCCTTCAACCGTCAGCATTCTGAGCCTCCGTCGCCTGGGCGCCAAGATAGGCTTCGATGACACGCGGGTTGCGCGCAATCGCCGCCGGTTCACCCTCGGCAATCTTCTCGCCGTGATCGAGCACCACGATATGGTTGGAAATGCGCATGACCATCTTCATGTCGTGCTCCACCAGGAGAATCGACACGCCCTCGGCCGCGACCTGCGCAATGAGGTGATCGATCTCCTCCGTCTCGACGGCGTTGCAGCCAGCGGCCGGTTCGTCGAGCAGCAACACCCGCGGCTTCAGCGCCAGCGCACGGGCGATCTCCAGGCGCTTCAACGCGCCGTAGGAGAGCGAACTCGCCTCCTGCTCGGCGGCACGGCCGAGGCCGACGCGGTCGAGCAGGGCACGGGCGCTGTCCTCGGATGCCTTGCTGCGGCGCCGTGCGGCGGGCAGCGAGAAGAGATCGGCGAAGACCGAGCCGCGCTCATGCAGGTGGTGTCCGGCGACGGCGTTTTCCAGCACCGTCATCGACTGGAAGATCTGCAGGTTCTGGAAGGTGCGCGACAAGCCGCGCCGCGCCAGCATATGCGGCGGCATGCGGGTGATATCCTCGCCATTCAGCACGACGCGGCCGCGCGCCGGGGCATAAACGCCGGAGATCATGTTGAAGAGCGTCGTCTTACCGGCGCCGTTCGGGCCGATGACGGAGACAATCTCACCGGGTTTCAAGGAGAAGCCGACATCGTTGACGGCGCGAAGGCCGCCGAAATCGATGCCGAGACCTTCGATCTGAAGCAGGCTCATTCTCCCCTCCCCCGGATGCGGTGCGCAACGGAGGGCAAGAGGCCCTCGCGCATAAAGATCATGACGAGCATCATGACGAGGCCGAGCATGAGCTGTTCGTATTCCTGGAAGACCGTCAGCACCTGCGGCAGCGTGGTCAGGATCGCCGCACCAAGGATGGCGCCGAGCACCGAACCTGCGCCGCCGAGTACGGCCATGGTCACCATCTCGATCGAGTGCATGAAGCCCGCGACATCCGGCGTGATGAACTTGTTTTGCAGCGCCAGCAGCGAGCCCGATACCGAGGCATAAATCGCCGAGATGACGAAGGCGACGAGCTTGTAATGCGCAACGTCGACGCCAACCGTGCGGGCCGCAACCTCAGAACCATGCAGGGCTCTGAGCGCCCGGCCAGTGGGGCTGTGGTAGAGATTGAGCGCCAGCCAGGCGCCAAGCACCAGCGCGAGCCCGGAGAAGGCATACCAGAACTCGGTGTTGGAAAGATCGATGCCGACAGCCTTCAGCACTGCGCGCAGCCCCAGTTCCGGCACCGCCATGCCATCCGGCCCGCCGGTCAGTTGCGCCTCGTTCGACAGAACCATGGAGACGAGGATGCCAAAGCCGAGGCTGGCGACGGCGAGATAGTAACCCTTGAGGCGCAGGATCGGCCGGCCGACGAGGAAGGCAATCGCAGCGGAAAGAAGCGCACCGAGTATTGCGGCCAGTGCCGGATGCAGGCCGAGATGGATCGGGGCCAGCGCACAGGCATAGGCGCCGATGCCGGCAAAGCCCGCGTGGCCGAGGCTGATCTGGCCGGCATAGCCGATGAGGATGACGAGGCCCGTCACTGCAAGGCCGTTGACGAAGATCAGTGAGCCGACGCGGAAATAGTAGGACGACGGGAAGAAGAACGGCGCGATGGCGATGACCGCGGCGAGGATGAGGAGCGTGGTTGCTTTGCTCGACAGCCGCATGATCATACCCGATCCGTCGGCTTGCGGCCGAAGAGGCCCTGCGGCATGGCAAAGAGCACGGCAAGGATGACGACGAAGGCAGCCGCATCCTTGTATTGCGAGCTGATATAGCCGGCCGTCATGGCTTCCAGAACGCCAAGCAGCAGTCCGCCGACCAGCGCACCCTTCGGATTGCCCATGCCGCCAAGCATGGCAGCGGCAAAACCCTTGAGTGCCAGCGCAAGGCCGACATCGTAGCTTGTCAGCGTGATCGGCGTCACCAGCACGCCCGCGAGCGCGCCTATGGCCGCGGACATGGCGAAGGAGAGCGTCATCACGTAGTTGGTATTGATGCCGACGAGCTGGGCGGCGACGCGGTTGTTCGCCGTCGCCAGCACCGCGCGGCCAATCAGGGTGCGCGTGAAGAACAGCCAGAGACAGAAGAAGACGGCGAGCGCGCCGGCGATGACCCACAGGCTCTGCGGCAGGATGGTCGCGCCGCCGATCAGGATAGGCTGGTCGCCGGAAAAGGCCGGAAAGCGATGGATCTGCTTGTCGAAGACGAGTTGCGTCGCGCCGCGGATGAAGATGGACGCGCCGATCGTGATTATGATCAGCGAAACGACCGGTGCGCCGCGGGCGGGCTCTATCGCCAACTTATTCAGAGCCACGCCAATCGCCGCCGTCGCGATGATGGCGATGAGCGCGGCAAGCGGCAGCGGTAGCCCGGCAGCGGAAGCGAAGACGGTGATCATGCCACCCAGCATCACGAACTCGCCCTGGGCAAAGTTCACGACGTCGGAGGCGTTGTAGATGATCGTGAAGCCGAGGGCGACCAGCGCATAGACCGCGCCGACCGTTATCCCGGACAGAAGAAATTGCAGGAGTTCGGGCATGGATGCCTCCGCTTTCCAAGCGACGGTTTCCGCCGGCCGGCACCCTCAGGGCGCAGACCGGCGGCACGGTTCGATTACTCGACGATCTTCCAGCCGCCGTCTTCAATCTTCAGCATGCGGAAGGCGGATAGGTCGAGACCAAGGTGATCCGTCGCCGACATCGTCACCGTGCCGGTCGTGCCGACAAGACCGGACGTGCCTTCGATGGCGTCGCGGATCGCCGATGGCTCGGCGCTGCCCGCCCGCTTGATCGCATCGACGAGAATGCGCAGCGCGTCGTGGGCGTAGCCGCCGAACGTCGAGACCGGCTTGCCGGTCGCCTTCTCGTAGGCTTCCTTATAGGCGACGACCACGGCACGCTGCGGGTCGTTTTCCGGAAGGAGGCCGGCGACGAGCAACGCCGTGCCCGGCAGTTTTACGCCTTCGGCCGCCTGCGCCCCGGCAAGCTCGATGAAGCCATCGGAGGCGACGCCATGCGACTGATAGAGCGGCAGGCCGACGGCGAGCTGGGCATAGTTGCGGGTGACGATCGCCGGCCCCTGGCCGAAGCCCGGGTTCAGTACGGCCTGGATGCCATCCTTACCCTTGATGTTGGTGAGCTGCGGCGTCATGTCGGCATCGGTCGGACCATAGGTCTCGTCAGCCAGAACCTCGATGCCGTATTCGCCGATGATCGCCAGGCACTGCTTGTGCATCGACGCGCCGAAGCCATCGGAGCCGGAGATCAGGCCGATCTTGGTGATGCCATTCTTCTTCATGTCCTCGAAAATCTTGGCGCAGGCCATGCGATCCGTATGCGGCGTCTTGAAGACGAAGGGCTTGACCGGATCGATGATCTCGACGGCGCCGGCAAGCGAGATGAATGGCACTTCGGCATCCCCCAGGACCGGGATGATGGCCATGGATGTGCCCGTCGTCGTGCCGCCGATGACCGCCACGACTTCGTCATCCTCGACGAGGCGGGTCGCAAACGTGCGCGCCTTGTTCGGATCGCCGCCGTCGTCGTAAACGACAAGCTCGAGCTTCTCGCCGTTGACGCCCCCGGCCGCATTGATCTCCTCGACGAGCATCTTCAGCGTCTTGGCTTCCGGGTCGCCAAGAAACGAGGCGGGGCCGGTCTCAGAAATAGTCGCGCCGATCTTGATGTCGGCGAAAGCAGGGGCCGCGAAGCCAAGGACAAGCGCCAGCGAACCTGCAAGCGCGGTGGTAGCGGAAAATTTCATGTCGGTTTCTCCTCCCAGAGAAAAAGGTTAAGTTGACGTTCCTCTCACGCCGCCAAAGGGCGACGCCACATCACCACGCGGAACCGGTTTGCAACGAAAGCCGCGTCCGTCAGGCTGGCATTGCCCGCTGGGTTGGCACCGGTAACGTGGAAATCGCTGAAGGCGGCGCTCTGGTTGACGTAGATGCCGCCGGTCAGATTGACTGAAAGATTGACGCCTGCCGTAGCGAACCGATCGGCTGCAGCGAGAATTTTCGCCTCGTCCGTTTCGTAGAGTGCAGCCGTGATCGCACCCTTGCGCTCGGCAAGGCCAGCAGCGCGGTTGACGCCCTCTGTCGCATCATCGATAGCGACGATGAAGGCGATCGGGCCAAAGCGTTCTTCGCCATAAGTATCCGTATCGTCCGCGTCGACGGCCAGGATCAGCGGCGTCGCGGTACGTGCACCCTCGAGGCCTTCGACCGGTGCGGAGTCACGCACGACGCGGCCGAGAGATGGAGATGCCGCAACACGGGCAAGCGTCGCGGGATTGGCTATCGCACCGCAAACACCCGCGGCGCGGGCTGGATCAGCCAGCAGGCCATCAACAGCTGCCGCAATACCGGCCGCGACTTCGTCGAAGCTCTTGTGACCCTCATTCGTCTCAATGCCGTCACGCGGCACGAAAATATCCTGCGGCGCCGTACACATCTGGCCCGAATAGAGCGACAGCGAGAAGGCGATGTTGCTGCACATCCCGGCGAAATTGTCGGTGGCGCCGATGACGATTGAGTTGACGCCCGCTTCTTCCGTATAGACATCGGCATCGCCGGCATTAGCGCGCACCCAGCTGCCGAAACTGTTGGAGCCGGTATAGTCGATGATGGCAATCTCCGGGTGCTGAACGAGGTCCTTGGTGATCTCGGAACCGGGCGCATCGGCGGCGAGCAGCACGATATCAGCCGCAAAACCTTCCTCGACCAGCACCTGCCGTGCAATCTCGACGGTGATGGCAAGCGGCAGGATCGCCGCCGGATGCGGCTTGACGATGACGGTGTTACCGGTCGCAAGGCTGGCGAAAAGGCCCGGATAGCTGTTCCAGGTCGGAAAGGTGTTGCAGCCGATGACGAGCGAAACGCCGCGGGGAACGATACGCCAGTGTTTTTCCATGACGATCGGCTCGCCCCTGCCCTGCGGCTTCATCCATGTCGCCCGCGATGGCGTGCGGCTCATTTCGGCATAGGCATAGGCGACAGCCTCGAGGCCGCGGTCCTGCGCATGCGGGCCGCCGGCCTGAAAGGCCATGGCGAAAGCCTGGCCGGTCGTGTGCATGACGGCATTCGCCATCTCGAAACTTCTGGCATTGAGGCGAGCGAGTATTTCGAGGCAGATGCCGATCCGCAACTCTGGTGATGAGGACGCCCATTGTGGAGCGGCAGCGCGTGAGGCTGCAACCAGCGCATCGACAGATGCAGCGGGATAGGTGATGCCGAGGGTTGGTCCGAAAGGCGAAACTTCAGCACCGACCGTATCGTTCGCGGGATGTCCGGGCAGGTCGAAGGATCTTCCGAGCAGCGCTTCATAAGCGGTGAGGCCATCATCCTTGGCGGTCTCGCCATAGATCTTGCCGCTTGGAATTTCGGAATAGGCCGACCAATAGTAGCGCTTGGCAGCGGCATTTAATGCAGCTTGCAACGTCTGATGATGGCGCTCGAAAAGTCCGGTCATGTCTGGCTCCTCCCAGTCTGCACTTTTATAATTGACTGACCGGTCGGTTTATGCAAGAACTTTTTTACAGTCGCTGCTGGGAAGGGCGACAGGGAGGAAACATGTCCGATTCCGGCACCATCTTGTCGGCGCTCGCCGATGGCGTTCTCAGCCTCACGCTGAACCGCCCGGATAAACTCAACGCCTTCAACGAGGAAATGCACCTTGCCCTGCGGGCCGGCTTCGAGCGCGCCCACGCGGATGCAGACGTGCGCGCCGTGCTCCTGACCGGTGCCGGTCGCGGCTTCTGCGCGGGGCAGGATCTCGGTGACCGCGACCCTAGCAAGGGCGTGCCGGACCTCGGCCACACGATCGAGACCTTCTATAATCCCCTGCTCCGCCTGATCCGCAGCCTGGAAAAACCGGTCATTTGTGCCGTGAATGGCGTTGCCGCCGGCGCGGGCGCCAACCTCGCCTTTGCCTGCGACATCACGCTGGCCGCCCGCTCCGCCCGCTTCATCCAGGCCTTCGCCAAGATCGGCCTCGTACCCGATTCCGGCGGCACCTGGAGCCTGCCGCGCCTGATCGGCGAGGCCCGCGCCAAGGCCTTGGCGCTGACGGCCGAACCGCTCGGCGCCGAAACCGCCGCCGACTGGGGCCTGATCTGGCGCGCTATCGACGACGACAAGCTGATGGAAGAGGCAACTGCGCTCGCCACCCGCCTCGCCGCCGGCCCGACCAAAGGCCTCGGGATGACGAAGCGTGCCATCCAGGCCGCCGCTACCAACTCGCTCGATGAACAGATCGACCTCGAACGCGACCTGCAGCGCGAGGCCGGCCGCAGCGCCGACTATGCCGAAGGCGTCTCCGCCTTTCTCGAAAAGCGCAAGCCGGAGTTCAGGGGCCAATGAACGACGCAGCCCGCCTTTCCTCGCAGGCGCTGGCCGAAGCCTGCGCCAAGGCCATGTGGGACGATGACAACGCCACTCGCCATCTCGGTATGGAGTTGATTTCCGTCGCCCCCGGCGAGGCGACGATCACGATGACAATCACCGACGCCATGACCAACGGCCACGGCACCTGCCATGGCGGCTATATTTTCACGCTGGCGGACTCGGCCTTTGCCTTTGCCTGCAACACATACAACCAGCGCACTGTCGCCCAGCACTGCTCGGTGACCTACATCACACCGGCTTTCAGGGGCGACCGGCTGACGGCGGCGGCACGGGAGGTGTCGCGCCGCGGACGAGGCGGCATCTACGATATCCGCATCACCAATCAGGAGGGCGAGCACGTCGCGGAATTCCGCGGCCACTCGCGAACAGTCAAGGGTACCCATCTGCCTGAACAGGGCTGAGGTTGGTACCATCCCGCATTCTCGGAGGAGACATTCATGGAAGACCTATCCCCCCGCCCCGGAGACCTCGAAGCGATCGAGACGGCCTCCCGCGACGAACTTTCCGCACTTCAGTTGGAGCGCATGAAATGGTCGCTGACCCATGCCTACGAGAATTCGCCCTTCTACCGCAGGCGATTCGACGAAGCGAGCGTTCACCCCTCGGACCTTAAAACCCTGTCGGACCTCGCGAAATTTCCCTTCACCACCAAGAAGGACCTGCGCGACACCTATCCCTTCGGCATGTTTGCCGTGCCGCGCGAAAAGCTCGCGCGCATCCATGCCTCCTCCGGCACCACCGGCAAGCCGACCGTCGTCGGCTATACCGCCAAGGACATCGACACCTGGGCGACTGTCGTCGCCCGCTCGATCCGCGCCTCGGGCGGCCGCGCCGGCGATATCGTGCACGTTGCCTACGGTTATGGCCTGTTCACCGGCGGGCTCGGCGCGCATTACGGAGCTGAAAAGCTCGGCTGTACCGTCGTGCCGATCTCCGGTGGCATGACCGAACGACAGGTGACGCTGATGCAGGATTTCAAGCCGCGCATCATCATGGTCACGCCCTCCTACATGCTCTCGATCCTCGACGAGTTCCGTCGCCACGGTATCGACCCACGGGAAAGCTCGCTTGCCGTCGGCATTTTTGGCGCTGAGCCCTGGACGAACGCGATGCGCGAGGAGATCGAGCAAGCCTTCGACATGCATGCCGTCGACATCTACGGCCTCTCGGAAGTGATGGGTCCCGGTGTTGCCAACGAATGCGTCGAGACGAAGGACGGGCTGCACATATGGGAAGACCATTTCTATCCGGAGATCATCGATCCGGTGACGGGCGACGTGCTGCCGGATGGCGAGATCGGCGAGCTGGTCTTCACGACGCTCACCAAGGAAGGCCTGCCGATCATCCGCTACCGCACGCGCGACCTGACGCGGCTTCTCCCCGGCACCGCACGCTCCATGCGCCGCATGGAGAAGATAACCGGCCGCTCCGACGACATGATGATTCTCCGAGGCGTCAACGTCTTCCCGACACAGATCGAGGAGCAAATCCTGAAATGTCGCGGGCTTGCGCCGCATTTCCAAATCGAACTCAGCCGCTCCGGCCGTATGGACAACATGACAGTTCATGTCGAATGTACGCTGGAAGCGACCGACGAAGGCGCCCGCGCCGGATCGGCGAAGGAGCTTGCCCACCACATCAAGAGCGTGGTCGGCGTCTCCACGAAGATCACGGTACACGAACCGGGCGGCGTGGCACGCTCCGAAGGCAAGGCAAAGCGGGTGGTCGACAACCGCCCGAAAGAATGAACGAACGAAAAGCCGGGATAGCCCGGCACCGGGTTGGCTGTGTATAGGGAGGGCGGCCGCCCTCTCACGGATCACAGGCCAACCGGAGAATGAGCAGAAGCAGGACGACATGGCACGCACGCGCGCAGTGGATTTCGAGGAAAAACAGCGTGGCATTCTGACGAGTGCCGCGGCAGTGTTCGCCGAGATGGGCATGGAGAAGGCCTCCATGTCGATGATTGCCTCGCACAGCAATGTCTCGAAAGCCCTGCTCTATCATTATTATCCTGGCAAGGACGCGCTGATCTTCGACATCGTCCGCACGCACTTGACGGAGCTTGATGGCGCGATCGAAGCGGCGGATCGCAGCGATGTTGCGCCACAGGAGCAGCTGCGCCTTCTGGTGAAGGCCGTGCTGAAGAACTACGAGGGCCGGGACAACGAGCACAAAGTGCAGCTCAACGGCACCAGCGCGCTATCGCCGGAGCAGCTTTCGGAGCTACAGGCGATCGAAAGACGGATCGTCAAGCGCTTCTCCGGTGTGATACAGAAAATCAATCCGGAGCTTAATCAGGACAGGCCATTGCTGATGCCGGTCACCATGTCGCTCTTCGGCATGATGAACTGGGTCTACATGTGGTTCCGACCGAACGGACCGGTCACCCGCGATGAATATGCGGATATCGCAACCACGCTCATCCTCGAAGGCGTCAAGGCCGTCCGCTGACGCAGGCCGTCAGTAGCCGAACTTCGGACTTATAAAGAACGATTGGTCGTAATAGTCGGGGTCAAGCTCGTCGCGGCTATGAACAAGGCGTCTCTCCTTAACCCACATCTCCTACGATTCGACAGGCCCGATCTCGCGCTCGAGATCGGGCCTGTCGGAGGGACACCTTTAGCTTCTCGTTTTTGCCACCATGGTCAAAACATCATACTGGGCGACGGCAACCGCATTCTGGTTGGTGACCCGGCAGTCCCAACGCACCTCGCCGTGTTCGGCATCGGCGCGCGGGTTGATCTCCTTGCAGGTCAGTTGCACCTGTAGCGTATCGCCCGGATTGACCGGGGTGAGGAAGCGCAGGTTGTCGACACCATAATTCGCCAGCACCGGACCCGGCGCCGGATCGACGAAGAGGCCGGCGGCGAAGGAGACGATGAGATAGCCGTGGGCGACGCGACCGTCGAAGAACGGATTGGCCTTGGCCGCTTCCTCATCCATATGGGCATAGAACGTATCACCGGTAAAATCGGCAAAATGCTCGATGTCCTCCAGCGTCACCATGCGGGTGGTGGTGATGAGTTGGTCGCCGATGCGAAGCTCGGCCAGCGACTTGCGGAAGGGATGCTCGCCGCCCGTGTGCGTTTCGGCGTCAGCGACCCAGCGGCCGGTGACGGCCGAAAGAAGCGTTGGCGAACCCTGGACGGCGGTACGTTGCATATAGTGCTTGACTCCACGCATACCGCCTAGTTCCTCGCCGCCGCCGGCACGGCCGGGGCCGCCATGGACGAGGCCGGGCAACGGCGAACCGTGGCCCGTCGAGGTCTTGGCGCTGGCGCGGTTTCCGATCAGCACACGGCCGTGATACGGCGCCATGCCGAGCACCACTTCTTCCGCAAAGGCCGGATCGTTGGTAAAGACCGAGGCGACGAGGCTGCCCTTGCCGCGGCGGGCGAGATCAACGGCTTCTTCGGCGCTGTCATAGGGCATGACCGTGCTGACCGGGCCGAAGGCCTCGACATCGTGAACGGCCTTCGCCTCCCACGGCCGATCGCAATAGAGCAAGACTGGATTGAGGAAGGCGCCGGCCTCTGCATCGCCGGAAACGACGCGCGGGGTGTCGGGATCACCGGCGACGATTTCGGCATCGCCGAGCAGGTTGCGGATTCGGGCGCGCACTTCGTCACGTTGATCGAGACTCGCCAGCGGCCCCATGCGGACGTTTTCGTCAGTGGGATTGCCGAGCACTGTCTTCCCGAGCCGGTCTCCCAGCGCAGCAACCAGCGCATCGCAATGGGCACGCGGCACGATCACGCGGCGGATGGCGGTGCATTTCTGGCCGGCTTTCGACGTCATTTCGCGAGCGACTTCCTTGACGAAGAGATCGAACTCCTCGGTTCCGGGACCAGCGTCGATGCCCAGCACGGAGGCGTTGAGGCTGTCGGCCTCCATTGTGAAGCGGACGGAATTGCCGTTAACGGCCGGATGGCTCTTCAGCTTGCGGCCGGTCGAGGCAGACCCAGTGAAGGTGACGACATCCTGGCCCTCGACATGATCGAGCAGGTCGCCGACCGAGCCGGAGATCAACTGCACCGCGCCTTCGGGCAAAAGCCCCGTCTCGACCATGCGGCGCACCATCAGCTCCGTCAGATAGGCCGTCTGGCTTGCCGGCTTGACGATCGCCGGCATGCCGGCAAGCAGCGTCGGAGCGAGCTTTTCAAGCATGCCCCAGCAGGGAAAGTTGAAGGCATTGATATGAACAGCCACGCCTTGAAGTGGGCTGAGAATGTGCTGGGCAGAAAAACTGCCGTCCTTCGCGAGGGCCTCGACATCGCCGTCGAGCAACACGCGAGTGTTCGGCAGTTCGCGACGGCCTTTCGAGGCGTAGGAAAGCAGCGTGCCGATGCCGCCGTCGATATCAACCCAGCTGTCGGCGCGGGTAGCGCCAGTGGCGGTGGAAAGCGCGTAGAACTCTTCCTTTCGGTCCATCAGCGCCAGACCGAGTGCCTTCAGCATCGCGGCACGATCATGGAAGGACATGCGGCGCAATGCCGGGCCGGCCTTTTCGCGACCATAGGCAAGGGTGCTTGCGAAATCGATGCCACTGGAATCGATGAAGGCGACGGGCGTGCCGGTGGAGGCGTCAAGAAGCGGAACGCCTTCCTTCGCTCCCGCGGTCCAGTTGCCGCAGACATAGCTTTCGAGCCGGCGAGGCCGGGACGCCAGAACATTCATGCTCGTTTCCTTCCTGTCAGATCAGTTTCAGCGCAGAAAGCTGCGCCTCGACGTCCGCCTGCCATTCGGCAAGGAGTGTTTCGTTGGGGGTGTGGCGCAGGCCGAACCGCAACAGCGTGCCGTAGCGCGCCGAGCCCGACAGCCCGAAGCTCGCGGCAACCCGCGGATGCCAATAGGTGATGGAGGCCAGCGCCGCCTTGCGGCCCTCCGGAGTCGCGGCAATGCGCTCGAGCCCCGCAAGACCGAGTTCGAGATGGCGGGTTTCGCGCGGCAGGATGCAGCGGAAAACCTCGGCGAGCGGTTGGTAGGAGACATGCGAAAGCTCGCGCAGCTGGATGGCCCCCGCCTTGCCCATCAGTACGTTCATGACGACGGCGTCTACCCAGCCCTCAAGCGGATAGTGAAAGACCGAAAGGCGCATGTCGCCATCCTGACGCGCGGCACCGATATCGGCGTCGCGGGAGAGGCGCGCAGCCCACGGATGATGCACCGCATAGCGCCTGCCATCGGCGCCGAAGCTTTCCATGATCTTCAACACCTGACCGGCGTGGTCGGTCTTTTCCAGCACGATGCGGGCAGCGGAAATTCGCTCCAGGATGCCCGGAGCGTCATTGATCGTATCGGCAAAACCGGCGGAACCCGCCAGCTCGCTGTCAACGAAGCTTGCCATCAAGCGCAGCAATTCGCCGCGATAGCGCGCCGGCACGTTGTCCGGCGACGTCAGGACCCCGCCTTGCGCAAGGTAGTCCTCGATTGGCATCGTTTCGGTGTCGGTCATGTTGTCGTCCTCCGCTCTCACTGGTCGTAGCTGACGACGACCTTGTCGCTCAGCGGGTAGCACTGGCAGGTGAGCACGTAGCCCTGCCGGACCTCGTAGTCCTCGAGCGCGTGGTTGACCTCCATCTCCGTCTCGCCCTCGATGACCTTGGCGCGACAGGTGGAGCAGACGCCGGCCTTGCAGGCATAGGGCGCGTCGATGTTGTTTTCGAGCGCGGCGTCGAGCAGGCTCTGGCCATGCTTCGGCATACTGAAGACGCGGGTGGCGCCATCGAGCGTGACCGTCGCCTGGCAACTGGCATTGGCGTCCGCGCCGTTGGTGCTCTGCGCCTTCGCCCGTGCTCGTCCGGGCTGCGAGGAGGCGAAGAGTTCGAACTTGATCTGGTCGTCGCGCAGCCCATGTTCACGCAGCGCGCCGGCAATCGCCAGCATCATCGGTTCGGGGCCGCAGATGAAGGCCGTTGTCACCGATTTCAGGTCGATCCAGCTCTTGAACAGGGCCGCGCATTTTTCCGCATTGACGCGGCCGGTGAAGAGATCGATGTCCTGCGCCTCGCTTTCGAGCACATGCAGGACGGCAAAGCGACCGAGATAGTTGTTCTTAAGATCCTCCAGCTCCTCGCGGAACATGATCGAGGAAATCTGGCGGTTGGCATAGACCAGCGTGAAGCGCGAGCGTGGCTCGCGCTGCAGCGTCGTCTTGATGATAGACAGGACCGGCGTGATGCCGCTGCCGCCGGCAAAGCCGAGATAGTGCTTGGAGACTTCCGGCTCGATATCGGTGAAGAAGGCGCCCATCGGCGGCATGGCTTCCAGCGTGTCGCCCGCCTTCAGCTCCCCGTTGGCCCAACTTGAGAAGCAGCCGCCATCGACCCGCTTGATGCCGACGCGCAATACGCCTTCGTCGCGGCCGGCACAGATCGAATAGGAGCGGCGCAGCTCTTCGCCGTCGAACTTGCGGCGGAAGGTCAGGTACTGGCCTTGGGTGAAGTCGAAGGTGCCGCGGTCTTCCTCGGAAGGAACCAGCGTCACGACGACGGCATCGCGGGTTTCGCGGCGCACTTCGGTAACATTCAGGGAATGGAAACGTGCCATGGCGGCCCTCATCCTTTGTCTCGGGTCAGATGCACTTGAAATAATCGAAGGGTTCCAGGCAGTCGGTGCAGCGATAGCTGGCCTTGCACGGCGTCGAGCCGAACTGGCTGATCTTTTCGGTGTCGGCCGATCCGCAGCGCGGACAGGCGATCGTCAGGTTGGAGCGGCCCGAAAGGCGGTCAATGCGCTTCATCAGCACGCCGTCAGCAGCCGTTCCGTCGATCGGCGGCGCGATGCCGTAGGCCTTGAGCTTGTCGCGGCCCTCTTCGCTGATCCAGTCAGTGGTCCAGGCCGGCGAAAGCTGGCGCTTCAGCCTGACCTTCGCGATGCCGCGCTCGTTGAGCGCACGTTCGATGTCGAGGTTGATCACCGTCGTTGCAGGACAGCCGGAATAGGTCGGCGTGACCGTGACAACCAGCACCTCGTCCTCCCAGTCGACATCGCGGATAATGCCGAGATCGACAAGCGAAATCACCGGGATTTCCGGGTCCGGCACATCGGCAAGCCATGTCCAGACTTGCCGCGTGGACGGATGCCCCGTAGAAGGATTCTGGGCCGCCATCATCGACCCTCCTACCAGGTCCCGCCGGGATAGGCGCGCTGCAGGAACTGCAGGTCCGAGAGGATGAAGCCGAGATGTTCGGTATGAACGCCGCGCTTGCCGCCCTTCTGCATGTAGCCGTCGGCGGGCGTCTTCAGCGTCGCTTCCTCCAGCGTCTCGGCGACGAGCTCGTCCCAGGGTTTTTTCAGCGATGCAGGCTCGGGCGCCACGCCATCAGCGGCAACGGACGCGTCCGGGGCATCGCCCATGAACAGCTCGCCGGTATAGGGCCAGAGCTCGTCGAGCGCCGCCTGCATGCGGCGATGGCTCTCGGCCGTGCCGTCGCCAAGCCGGATCACCAGATCGCGGCTGCGATCGAGATGGTAGGAGACTTCCTTCAATGCCTTTTCGGCGATCTCGGCAACGCGGCGGTCGCTGGAGTTTTTGAGCGCCTTCAAGAGCAGATAGTGCCACGCGTCGAACAGGAACTGCCGCATCAGCGTCTTGCCGAAATCGCCGTTCGGGCGCTCGACGAGCAGCACGTTGCGGAAATCCAGCCCGTCACGCAGATAGGCGAGATCGTCGGCCGAGCGCCCCCTGCCCTCCACTTCGCCGGCAAGGCCGAGCCAAAGCTGCGTCTGGCCGATCAGGTCGAGCGCCGTGTTGGAAAGCGCGATATCTTCTTCCAGTGCCGGCGCGTGGCCGCACCATTCCGAGACCCGGTGACCGAGGATAAGGGCATTGTCGCCCATCCGCAGCAGGAACTCGAAGAGGGCGGCATTCTCGGCGGTGGATGTCTGCTGAGCCGCGCCCATCACATATGCCCCACTTCTTCCGGCACGTCGAAGAAGGTCGGATGACGATAGACCTTGGAATTCGAGGGCTCGAACAGCGGTCCCTTTTCGGACGGGGTGCTGGCGGTGATATCGCTGGAACGGACGACCCAGATACTCACGCCCTCGTTTCGGCGGGTATAGACGTCGCGGGCATTGTTGACGGCCATCTCCGCATCCGGCGCATGCAGGCTGCCGACATGGCGGTGATTGAGGCCGTGCTGGCCGCGGATGAAGACCTCCCAGAGGGGCCATTCGCTGGACATGATTTCTCTCCCTGGTTCGCGCTCATCTGCGGTGGGCCGTCCTGTGAGCGTATTGGCTGTGATTGGAACTGCGGGATCGCACGCCTTGGAACGCGCGATCCGGACATGCGCCTATTCGGCGGCGATACGCGATGCCTGGCGGCGCGACCGCGCCTTTTCGGCATGGGCGACGAGACCGTCGCGGAACCATTCGCCGTCGTTCCACGCCTTCTTGCGGGCGTCGAGCCGCTCGGCATTGCAGGGGCCGTTGCCGGCAATGACCGCAAAGAATTCGCTCCAGTCCGGCTCACCGAAATCGTAGCCGCCTTTTTCCTCGTTCCACTTGAGGTCCGGGTCGGGGACGGTAAGGCCGAGATATTCGGCCTGCGGCACGGTCTGGTCGACGAACTTCTGGCGCAGCTCGTCGTTCGAGTTCTGCTTGATCTTCCAGGCCATCGACTGGGCCGAATGGACGGAGGCATCGTCGGAGGGGCCGAACATCATCAGCGACGGCCACCACCAGCGGTTCAGCGCATCCTGAACAAGCGCCTTCTGCGCAGGCGTGCCCTTCACCATATTCATCAGGATGTCGAAACCCTGACGCTGGTGGAAGCTCTCTTCCTTGCAGATGCGGACCAGCGCGCGGGCATAAGGCCCGTAGGAACAGCGCTGCAGCGGCACCTGATTCATGATCGCCGCACCATCGACAAGCCAGCCGACAGCACCGATATCGGCCCAGCTCAGCGTCGGATAGTTGAAGATCGAGGAATACTTGGCCTTGCCGGAATGCAACTGCTCGTACATCTCGTCGCGACTGACACCAAGAGTCTCGGCCGCACAATAGAGATAGAGGCCGTGGCCCGCCTCGTCCTGCACCTTGGCAAGCAGGATCGCCTTACGCTCAAGGGTTGGCGCCCGGGTGATCCAGTTGCCTTCCGGCAGCTGCCCGACGATTTCGGAATGGGCATGCTGGCTGATCTGGCGCACCAGTGTCTTGCGGTAGCCTTCCGGCATCCATTCCTTCGGCTCGATCTTCTGGCCAGCGTCAATGCGCTCCTGGAAGGCACGCTCGACCGGGTCCATCTCGTCGAGGCTCCGGACGCGGGCGCCGTCGGTCTTCACCATCTGTGCATACATGCCATTTCTCCTGTTTTGTCGTGTCAGACACGTTCGAGAATGAGTGCGATGCCCTGGCCGACGCCGATGCACATGGTGCACAGTGCATAGCGGCCGCCCTGGCGGTGAAGCTGATAGGCGGCAGTCGTGACAAGGCGCGCGCCGCTCATGCCAAGCGGATGACCCATGGCGATTGCGCCACCATTCGGGTTCACATGGTCGGCATCATCCGGCAGGCCGAGGTCACGCAAGACGGCGAGCGCCTGCGAGGCGAAGGCCTCGTTGAGTTCGATCACATCCATCTGGCCGACTGACAGATTAGCACGTTCCAGCACGCGGCGCGCCGCCGGGGCTGGACCGATGCCCATGACGCGCGGCTCGACGCCGGCCGCCGCCATGGCGACGATGCGCGCCTTTGGTGCAAGCCCTTGCGTCTTGGCGGTCGCCTCACTGGCAATCAAGAGCGCGGCAGCCCCGTCATTAACGCCCGAAGCATTGCCGGCAGTGACGGAAAGGTCCGGGCCGTTGACGCCCGTCAATTTTGCAAGCTGTTCGGCTGTCGTGCCCGGACGGGGATGCTCGTCGCGATCAACGACGATCGGGTCGCCCTTCTTCTGCGGCACGGAGACGGGCACGATCTCGTCGGCAAAGACACCAGCCGCGTGTGCCGCGGCCCACCGCGCCTGGCTGCGGGCGGCAAAGGCGTCCTGGTCCTCGCGGCTGACCCCAAAGTCGGCCGCGACGTTATCGGCCGTTTCGGGCATGGAGTCGACGCCGAAGGCCTTCTTCATCTTCGGATTGACGAAGCGCCAGCCGATCGTCGTGTCGTAAACCGCGTTGGCCCGCGAGAAGGCGCTCTCCGCCTTGGGCATGACAAACGGCGCACGGCTCATGCTCTCAGCGCCGCCAGCAATGACGAAATCACAGTCGCCAGCCCGGATGGCCCGAGCTGCCATACCGACGGCGTCCATGCCGGAGCCGCAGAGGCGATTTACGGTCGTGCCCGGAACGGATACCGGCATGCCGGCCAGAAGCGCAGCCATGCGCGCAACGTTGCGATTGTCCTCGCCGGCCTGGTTGGCGCATCCGTAGATCAGGTCATCAACCTTCGACCAGTCGACCTGCGGATTGCGCGCCATCAGCCCGGCCAGCGGGATCGCGGCGAGATCGTCGGCACGTAGAGATGCCAACAGACCTCCATATCGACCAATCGGCGTGCGAACAGCGTCGCAAACAAATGCTTCAGGCACGAATTCCTCCTCGTCCTCCTCAGTCCGGCCGGCCATTGGCCGACCGATCGGTTAGTTAATACCACTTCATATGTCACAATTCAACATGATTTTTACGTTTTTCTGTGACATTCAAAGTGCTGGGGTTTCGATCCGCATGCTCGCGATCTCAAAAACAGGACCTCACATGATGGCGAGAAGCTCGTCTATCCGATGCCTGGTGGCGTTCGTCTGGGCCGGAAGAGGTCCGTCCACCGTCAGAAATCTCTGCGCAATGAAGTCGTCTGCCTTCTGTGACAAGCGAACGTAGAGCTCGGCAAAAAGATGTCGGACTTCGGCGTGCGGCCAGTCGTCCGGCAGCGCGGCGGCTGGAAGCCGCGGATCGTGCAGGACAATCATCCGGTATTGATGAACAAGAAGAAGGCGGGCGGCGAGATGTTCGATCGCGCTGAGCTTTTCTCCACCTGCAAGCGCATCGGAGAATTTGCCGAACCGTTGCAGGAATTCGCGATAGGCCTTGGCGTAGTTCGGCAAGTCCCAATACTCGGCCGCCAGTTCCTTCAGACCAGAGTTGGCGCCAGCAACCTCGGCAGTGAAGGCGACCGCTCCCTCGGATAATTGGGGAAGTGGCCGCACTCCGATCGACAGGTGGGCGCCGAGCCTGGTGTAACCAGCTTGCTCCAAGGCCCGTGCATCCGCCTCGAACGCAGGTCCACCGAGATAAACGAAACGCCACAAAGGCTGTTCAGCAGGCCCGAACAGCAGGCGCGCAGCTGCGGCGAAATCGGTCTGGGCCGCTTCCGTCAGGCGATAGTAGCTGCGGCGGCCCTCCCGCTCGCCCGTCAGCTGACCGGCCGCCACCAGCCTGGAAACCGCAGTGCGAACCAAGGTCTCGCTTATGCCCACTTCCGCGCAGGTCTCGATCAGATTGCCGATCCAGATCGCACCGCCTCTTGGCTCGACCACGTCACCATAGATCGTGACGATGAAACTGGCAGCTCTGAGCGAAGCGTTGCTCAGGAGGGGATTTAGCGACATTTCCTCGTGATCCACTTTTTTTGTGCGAGCTCCCGTTGCCCGGATGAATCAGGCACGGAAAACTGCGCGGTCGCTCACCTGCATGCATTACATCGGTGTAGAACGCAATTCAGGCGCGATCGGGATCGCGGGAAAGGTGGTTGCCAATCTGGCGCAAAATGGCACTGATGACGGATGTGCCGGCGCGCTTCCACGCAGTCCGGCAACTGCGTGGAAGTTTGTCGTTCGATCGGCGCCCCGATCCCATGCGATGGACATCTCAGCCCTGGGCGCGCGCCGAAACGTCTGCCCAGGCCTGCCAGGTCGCAAGCCGCTCGGCATACTGCTTCTGCGCAATGCCGAGAGGAGCCTCGCCGAGGAAGAGCCGGAGCGGCGGCGACGGCGCGTCGACGACGTTCAGAATGGCCTGCGCGGTTGCCGCGGGGTTGCCCAGTTTTCGTGACGTGGACGCTGCCTTCAGCCGAGCCCGCAGCCCATCATATTCCGCCATCGATGCCAGAGGGACGGAGGAACTGCCGCGCCAATCGGTCTCGTAGCCGCCGGGTTCCACAAGCGTGACCTTGATCCCGAAGTCCGCGACTTCCGAAGCCAATGTTTCTCCAAGGCCCTCCACGGCCCATTTCGTCGCATTGTATATGCCGGCAGTCGGGAAGGTGATGATGCCCGCGAGGCTGGACGTTATCAGGATATGTCCTCCACCCTGCCTGCGCAGGTGAGGTAGCACAGCCTGAACAACCCATAGCGTGCCAAAGAAGTTCGTTTCGAACTGGGCGCGCGCATTTACCGTGTCGGTTTCTTCAATCGTGCCGAACACCGCGTAGCCGGCATTGCTGACCACCACGTCAAGACGTCCAAATGCGGCCACGGCAACACCCACCGCATCTTTAACGCTCTCTTCGCTCCTCACATCGAGCTCGATCGGAAGCAAGGAGGAACCGTAGATATCCGCGAAATCCGACAGGGCTTCCCGGTTTCTGACACAGGCCGCGACCTTGTCCCCTCGCGCAAGAGCAGCTTCGGCCCAGACCCGCCCCAATCCCCGCGAAGCTCCCGTAATGAACCAGACTTTTTCGCTCATGGTCAAACACCTCATGATAGCAGTTGCGGCCCCGATTGGCCGGTTATGCTGAGATGTTGCCGCGTTCCCTGCTCGGGCGCTCGCTGACGCGAGCCAGAAAATCCACCGATCCGGCCAAATTCACAGTGAGCGGTTTCGCTTCGGAAGCACGAAGTTCATGGCGGATATCGCGCTTGTGACCAGCTCACGCGCTTTTTCTTGCAAGGACCTCTTTCCCGCAGTTTGCAGCCGCTTCCTCATCTTGGACGAAGTGGAAAGGCACACCCAGTGCCTTACCAACTCCCTGAGCTGCCAGCCTGAATGGCATTGGTGTTGGCGTCACTCCTTCAATCACGATTGCCGCGGCACACAGTTCGCGAAGCCGTCCCTTGTTCTGCTTGAAAAACTGAGCCCGCGCCTTCCTGGCCTCGTGTGAGGCACTCGCTTCGTCGTGGCTGTGTTTGGAAATCAAAACAAACCTGCGACCTTCGCCAAGAAGCGCCGCGAGTTCGATTTCGGCGTTCATTTCGGGATCGCCGGTTTCCCGGAGAAAAACGAGCGGAAACCGGCTTTTATCTATCTGCACTGCGAACTCCCCGGATTTGCGCGAAAGGCAGGGCGACGTTTACCCGTCGCGCCAATGAACGGCACTCGTCGGAGCGCTGTTCATTGGCGCCCTCATCTCATTGCGGTTTGTTTTGCCGCCGAGCGGCCGTTTCGAAATCGACGATTTCCGCATTGGAGCGGCTTTCGATACCCGACGCTCGGTCGGGCTCACCGCCGAGCTGCAACAACTTACGGGCTCCCCGTTCGAGATCGCCCAGCGCTGCCTCCGAGAAGTACCGGGCCGGGGTGGTCCCCAGCATCCGCCGAAACATTGCTATGAAAGCGCTCGGGCTTTCATAGCCGAGATCGAAAGCGATATTCGTGACGGATACTCCGGAAGCGAGGCGCTGTAGCGCCAGGCCGATATGCAGCTGCTGCCGCCACCGGACAAAGGACATGCCCGTCTCCCGCTGGAACAGCCGCGTTAGCGTACGGTTGCTCGCACCAACGCGCGCGCCCCATTCCTCGATCGTGAACCGCACCGACGGGTCGTCGATCAATGTTTCGACCAGACGCCGCAGGCGGCGATCCTCTGGCATTGGCAAATGCAGGGGTTCAAGTGGTGCGGCCTGCAATTCGTCGAGCAATACGGAGACGAGCCGCTCTTCGCGCGTATCACCTTCCGGATAGAGCGACGGCCCGGAGATGAACCGGAGCAGGAGTTCGCGCAGCAAAGGCTGCACGAACAGGATTCCGCACGTGTCGCGAAGAGAGCCTGCAAGCGACGGTTCAATGTAGAGGTTGCCGACCGTGATCCGCCCGGCGGTGCGGGCGACATGCGCGACTCCGCTCGGTATCCAGATTGCACAATGGGGCGGCACGGTCCACATCCCGCCGGAGGCTTCCACGGTGATGACGCCGCTGATGACATAGAGCAACTGCGCCTTCCGGTGTCGATGAGGTTCCGTTTCATGGATGGACGCGAGTTCGATCGTCAGCCCGGCGACGGAGCGAGGGACCTCGTCGGGATCCTCCAGATCGGGGGTGATCGAAACAGTCATTGACCTGCCTCCAACTCGCGCCACCCAGTCGGGAAGCTATATAGAAATTACGACGAGCTTAGCGCTTTTGCCCAAGAGTGTTCGTGCCGACATGCCATAAAGTATCGAGATACGGCCATTTTGACGCAAGTGACCTGCCGTGCCTACCGAAAATCCGAGCGCGGATACCGCGCGCGGTGGTGGGCGATGAAGGCGCGGACGGCGGCTGAGCCTTCGTTTTTTCGGTAGGCGATCGCGAGATCGGTCATATGCGCCCGGGAAAGCTCGACATAGCGGATACCGGGCAGTTGGAGGCATTGCAGCGATTTCGGCACAAGCGATATGCCGAGCCCCACGGCTACCATGCTCATGATGGTCGTGAAATCGCGGCCGATCGGGCTGACTTTCGGGATGACACCGGTTGCCGCACAGGCTTCGAGCGTATTGGAATGAAAGCCGACGTCGGCCGGTTGCCGCGGCGTGATGAAGGTCTGGTCGGCAAGCGCGGTCAGATCGACCGCATGATGGGACGCCAGCGGATGACCCTGCGGCATGGCGACAACCATGGGCTCCCGAAGCACCGTGCTGGTTGCAAGCCCGATCGGCACCGATGCGGGAGGCCTGATATAGCCAAAATCGAGCTCCCCTTCCTCGATCTTCGCCAGTTGCTGACGCATCTCGATCTCCACGAGCTGGAGTTCGATCTCGGGAAACTCCGCCCGAAAGGATGACAGCGATTCCGTCAGGACACCGGAATAGGCGGCCGACGCGACATAACCGATGGAAATCTTTCCGGACTGCCCGCGCCCGACGCGCTGGAGTTCCGACAGGGCGAAATCCGCCTGGGCGACGATCTTGCGTGCCTGGTCGAACAATAGCTGGCCGGACAGCGTGAGCTGGACGGAACGCTTCGTCCGGTCGAGCAGCGGAAGGCCGACCAGAGCCTCGAGATTGAGAATCTGCTGGCTCAGGCCCGGTTGCGCGATACCGAGCCGCGCCGCGGCCCGTTCGAAATTCTTCTCCTCCACCAGCGCGATGAAATAGCGCAGATGCCGAAGTTCAAAATTGCGGGGCGATTTGGGAGCGGCCATTCAAGTTCTTTCACAGATAACCAGAAGCGATACTGAAAGGATATATCATAATTTATAGTTCTGAAAATTTCCCCATCCGCTTATTGGATCAGCCGTCCGGTTCACTATAGAAAGATGACAAATTTACTCCAGATTAATTTCAACACTTGATGAACCTGAGGGGCGGTTTTTATCTATGTCTCGATTTCGTTTGATGCTGGCAACGTCGGTCGCCTTTGCAGGCTGCATTCCGTATTTTGCCTTCGCGCAGGACACTACGCCGACGGCGCTTGCCCCGATTGTCGTTGACGGCGGGAAAGCGGCCGACAGCGAGGCCGACGTGCAAGGTTATGTCGCAAAATCCTCCTCGACGGCATCGAAGAGCGGAGCTGCCCTGATCGAAACACCGCAGTCGGTTTCCGTCGTGACGCAGGATCAGATCGAGGCACAAGGCGCGCAAACGCTGGGTGACGTGCTGGGCTATACGCCGGGTGTGGTGGCCGCGCCATTCGGCGGCGATGCCCGCTTCGATTCCCCGATCATCCGCGGTTTCGACGGCCGCCACGTACAATACCTCAACGGGCTGCGCATGATGCGCACCGCGGGTGCGCCGGGCGTCGAAATCTACGGCCTGGAGCGTGTCGACGTGCTCCGAGGCCCGGCCTCCGTGATGTACGGCCAGGGCAATCCCGGCGGCATCATCAACATGATCAGCAAGCGTCCGGTTTTCGAGACGTTCGGCGAAGTCGGGTTGCAGGCAGGAAGCTTCAATACCTATGGCAGCTTCTTCGATATCGGCGGCACGTTGGGCCAAGATTCCGATCTTGCCTATCGCTTGACCGGTCTTGCCAAGAATGCCGGCATGCAGACCGACAATCTGGACAACGACCGCTATTTCATCGCCCCTGCCCTGACCTGGCAGCCGGACGAGGATACGAAGCTGACGATCCTGACGAGTGTCCAGCACGACAATCCGAGCTCGCCCTCCGGACTTCCGCCGCAATACACGCTGAATGCGACGGATTCCCAGCTGCCGCGCGACTTCTATGTCGGCGACGAATCCTTCGACAAGTCGAGCCGCACGCTGACCAATCTCGGCTACGAGTTCGAACATCGTCTCAACGAGACATGGACGTTCCGGCAGAATTTCCGCTATTCAAACTTCGACTGGAATTACCAGGCGCTGGGCATGTCGACGCTCGGCCTCGACACGGACGGGCGAACACTCCGCCGCAACGCGACCTTCCAGGACGAACGTCTGAACACGGTGAACATCGACAACAATCTGCAGGCCGAATTTTCAACGGCCGCGGTCGATCACACCCTGCTTTTCGGTCTGGACTATCGCTACTTCGATAACAACGTTCACACGCGCTTTTTCCAGGCGACGCCGCTCGACGTCCTGTCGCCTGTCTATGGCGGCCCGGTCGAGCTGATCTCGCCGACGGTGGACACGACCGTCGACAGCCAGCTGAAGCAGCTCGGTGTCTATGTTCAGGACGAGCTTGCCTATGACAATTGGCGGGCCACACTTGGCCTGAGGCAGGACTGGACGAGCAGCGCCGGCACCTCGACCAGCAACCTGACGGGCATCGTACGTCCGCTCGATCAGGATGACCACAAGCTGACGGGCCGCGCCGGTCTCACCTATCTCTTCGACAACGGCATTGCGCCTTATGCCAGCTACGCGACATCCTTCGAACCCGTCGTCGGGGCCGATGCGGACGGCAACCCGCTCAAGCCTACGTCCGGCGAACAGGTGGAACTCGGCGTGAAGTATCAGCCGGAGGGCTGGAACGGGTTCTTCGCAGCCGCTGTCTATGACCTCAAGCAGAAAAACGTGCTGCGCACCATCGACGGACTGCAGACCCAGATCGGTGAGGTCGATGTCAAGGGCCTCGAACTTGAAGGCGTGGTCAGCCTCACCCGGGGGCTCGATATGCGCGCAGCCTATACGCTGACGAAAACCGAAATCGGCGAGGGCATCGATAACGGCAACCGCGTCGAGAACGTGCCGGAACATGCCGCCAGCCTCTGGATGAACTACACGTTCCAGGAGGATACGGCGCTTGAAGGGCTGGGAATTGGCGGCGGCGTCCGCTATGTCGGCCAGCGCTACGGCAACAGCGCCAATACTTTGGACATGAATGCCGTCACGCTCTTCGATGCGGCATTGACCTACAAAAAGGACGGATACAAGGCTTCGCTGAACATACAGAACATCGCCGACAAGGAATATGTCGCAAGCTGCAGCTCCTTCGGCTGCTACTACGGCGACGGTCGGTCCGTCATGGGGAAGCTGACCTATAGCTGGTAATCGGGAAACAGAGGCCTGCACAGGCGGGTTCATCCGGCGCCGGGAGTTTCTCCTCGGCGCCGGATCGCTTGTCTTTACCGGTGGGGCAATGGCGCAAGCGCCTTTACGAATCGCGGCGATCGACTGGGGCATGCTCGAAACGCTGATGGCGCTCGGGGTCACTCCGATTGCCGCCACCGAGCTGATCCAGTTCCGCAAGGACGCCGTCGAGCCGATAATTCCGCCAGACGTCGTCGACCTTGGGCTGCGCGGCTCGCCCAACTACGAACTCCTGCATCTGTTGCGGCCCGATCTGATCCTGATTTCACCCTTCTACACCCGCCACGAAGCTGCCCTGAAGGCGATCGCTCCGATCCTCTCGCTGCCATTCTATGTGCGTGGCGAACCGCCCTTCGAGAAGGCGCTTGCAGCCGTGCAGGCGCTGGGCGAACGACTGGCCGTCCCGGAGAAGGCGGTCAGCGTGCTGGCCGGCATCGGAACAGAGATCGAGGACTACCGGCGTATGCTCGCACCCTTTGCCGACCGGCCGACCTATCTCGTCAATATCGGCGACGCGCGACACGTCCGGGTTTTCGGCTTCGACAGCATGTTCGGCGATGTCCTGGCTCGCCTGGGGCTGGGCAATGCCTGGACCGATCGATCGCGCTTCACCTTCGCCGCCCCTGTACCGGTCGAGAACCTGGCCGCCGACAAGGACGCTCGTATCGTCGTCATCTCGCAAATCCCGCTCGAGGCCCGCAGTGGCCTCAGGAACAGCATCATCTGGAATTCGTTGCCGCCCGTTCGCGAAGGCCGCATCATCATGCTCGACAACATCAATCCCTATGGCGGCGTCACGGCCGGCATACGCTTTGCGCGCCTCTTGACCGAAGGCCTACTCGCCTTGGGACACGGCAAATGACGGCGAGAGGCTGGATTTTCCTGGGCGTCGGTCTGCTCGCAAGTCTTGCTCTGTTCAGCTTTGAAGCATCGCAACAGGTCGATGTTGCGCGCTGGCCGCAGCTCTTGTCGGCAACCTCACCTCTGTCGCTGGACGAACTCATCCTGGTCTACAGCCTGCTCCCAAGGGCGGCGGTGGCTCTGGTTGCAGGTGCAGCGCTCGGGCTTTCCGGCGCGCTCCTGCAGCAGCTATTGCGCAATCCGATTGCCGATCCTTCGACGCTCGGCATCTCCGCCGGCGCGCAGCTGACGATCGTCGCAGCCACATTGTACGCTCCGGAGATCGTGGATGGCCACCGTACAGCAGTCGCGCTCGGCGGCGCCGGCCTCGCGGCGGCGATCGTCTTCGCGCTCGGCTGGCGCAAGGCCTTCGAGCCGGTGACCATGGTCGTGTCGGGGCTCCTCGTCGGAGTAACTGCCGCAGCTCTTTCCGCGGCGATGACGCTCGCCCAAGGCGAATATCTGATGTCGCTCGTCACCTGGAATGGCGGCTCGCTCAGCCAGCAGGACTGGTCCGTGTTCAATGCGCTCGCCGTCGAATTCGTGATTGCCGCCTTTCTCTCGGCCCTGTTGATCCGCCCGTTGCTGGTCCTTGGGCTTGGCGACACCAGCGCGCGCAGCCTGGGCGTCAGCCTCGGCGGTTTCCGTTTCGCGATTGCAGCGATCGCCACCGCGCTTGCCGGTTTCGTCGCGGCCGGTGTCGGTCTGGTGAGTTTCGTCGGATTGGCGGCGCCAGCCTTCGTACGTGCCTGCGGCGCGCGTCGACCCGCAATGATCATCACCCTGTCGCCGCTGGCCGGCGGGCTCTTCCTGTGGCTCTGCGACGGCATCGTGCAATTCGTCGCACGCTCGTCCAGTGAGAATTTCCCGACCGGCGCCATAACGGCGCTTGTCGGTGGGCCGTTGCTTTTCTGGCTGCTGCCGAAGGTTCGGAGCATGGAAGTCCCGCACGAAGCGCCGGTCAGCACGCGCCGCCTGCCCTTCGGTCGCGGTATCCTGGCGCTTCTGCTGCTCGTCCCCGTGATCCTCATCCTCGCATTCTTTATCGGCTCGACCGGTACCGGCTGGAAGATTCTGAGCCCGATCGAGGCGGCGGATCTCGCACCCCTGCGCTGGCCCCGGCTTCTCGCTGCTGCCGCGGCGGGCGGGCTGCTGTCTTTGACGGGCGCGATCCTGCAGCGCATGACCGGCAATGCCATGGCCAGCCCCGAAGTCGTCGGCGTCAGCGGCGGCGCGGGACTTGGCTTCGCTGCAGCGCTGACCGTTGCGCCCGACGGTGGGACCTTTTCCCTATTCATGGGTGCGGGCATTGGCGCGCTTGTCGCGATGGCCGCAGTCCTCGCCTTCGCCAGCCGGCGCGACCTGCCGCCGGAAAAGCTGCTGCTGGCCGGCATTGCCGTCGGCTCGTTCAGTTCGTCCATATTGTCCGTGCTGCTTGCGATCGGTGACCAACGATCCTGGCAGATCCTCGCCTGGTTGGGCGGCTCGGCATCCACGGCCACGCCGGCGACGGCCCTCTTCCTCGCCGCTCTTTCAGCCGTGATATTCACCGGCAGCCTGCTGTTCAGTCGCTGGCTGACTATACTGCCCTTTGGCCCCTCGGTCGCACATGCGCTCGGACTGCCCGTCCGCGCGAGCCGGGTCGGCATGCTGGTCGTCTGCGGCGCGGCAACGGGAGCTGCTTCCTTGCTCGTCGGCCCCTTGAGCTTCGTCGGCCTCATCGCGCCGCATATCGCCCGCCGCGCCGGCTTTGCGATGGCTGGCCCGCATATGGCAGCCTCCTTCGTGCTCGGTGCCGTGCTGATGGCCTTTGCCGATTTCGGCGCGCGTACCGCGACATTTCCCTATGAGCTGCCGCTCGGGCTTTTCGCGGCGCTTGTCTGCGCCCCCTACCTGATCTGGCTTGTGGGGCGCAAATGATTCCCGCTGCTCTGCCAGACCTGCCTCCCGCGTTCGCCGACAGCGCACGCAATCTCGCGATTGCTTCGCCTGGCGCGGAGTTCGTCCCGCTCGAAACCATTCTCCAGCAGGAGTCGATGGCTAAAGGCTTTGCCGGGCTCATGAGCAGATGGGGGCCAGGCGATCACCGCGCGGCCGTATCGCTCTGGACGCAAGGTTATTTCGGCCGGTTTCTTCGCCCCGTCCTCGCCTATGGGCTCGTTCACGACATCTGGTTTTCGTCGCGACCGGTCGATATCGGCGTCGCACTGTCGGATATGGCGACCCCGGTGCGCTTCGCGCTGAAGCGCGTGCAGCCGGTGTCTCTGGAGCAGCATCTCTGGTCCATCGTCTACGAGCATGTCCAGCCCGTGATCGACAGGATCGTCTTCCTGTCCGGCACATCGGAGCGCCTGCACTGGAGCAATGCGTCCTTCGCCTTCCATCGCAGCTGCAGGCAAATCCGCACTCTCTGGCCCGCGGCCGAGATACCACACGCAGTATCGGCCCGGCTGCAGCACCTTGAGCGCGTGATGGCGTCCGAGCACCCGCTTTTCCACCTCACACGCAAAATCCCTGATACGCAAGGCGGGCAAGCTTTGGTGCGCAGGGTCTGCTGCCTCCGGTTCAAACTGGATGGACTGAAGAAATGCGGCGCCACCTGCCCGGTCGGGCATCTGGCTTGTTCCGCACATGAAAAGGCTGATATCGATGCCCGTTCCTGAAACCACCCACGGCGGTCGCCGTGAAAGTGCGTCCATGTCTTCTTTTCCGGATATGTCCATGTCTGCAGATACGAGCCCGCCCATTCTTTCGATCAGGGACGCCAGCTTTGCAATCGACGGCAAGGTGCTGCTGCATCCCTTGCGGCTCGATCTTCTGGCGGGCCGCTCCATCGCCCTGATCGGCCATAACGGCTCGGGCAAATCGACGCTGCTCAAGCTGATCGGCCGGCAGCATCCGCCGTCAACCGGCTCCATCCACTTTGAAGGACAACCCCTTGAGAACTGGGGCGCCCGCGCCTTTGCGCGCCGCCTTGCCTACCTACCGCAGCGTACGCCGTACGCCCCGGGGATGTTGGCGAAGGAACTGGTGGCGCTCGGCCGCTATCCCTGGCATGGCGCGCTCGGACGGTTCAGCGCGACCGACAAAGCGAAGGTGGACGAGGCGATCGACCTGACGGGCATCGCGCCGTTCGCGGATCGCATGGTCGATACGCTGTCCGGCGGTGAGCGCCAGCGCGTCTGGCTTGCCATGCTGGTGGCGCAGGATGCCACCTGCCTGCTGCTCGACGAGCCGATCTCGGCTCTCGACATCGGCCATCAGCTGGAAGTCCTGTCGCTGACGCAGGACCTCTGCCGGCAAAAGGGCATCACCATCATCACGGTTCTGCATGACGTCAACATGGCAGCCCGCTTCTGTGACCGGATCGTCGCCCTACACTCCGGCCGTCTCATTGCTGATGGCACACCGCAGGACATCATGACGACAAATGAACTCGCCCGGATCTACGATGTGGAAATGGACATCCTGCTGCAACCCTCCAATAACCAGCTCGTTGCTCTGGCAAAATAAAGGTGCGGCACAACGCTTGCCGCGGCATCGGCGCGACAAGCCGCAGCGCGTCGCATAAAGCGACACTCCCGCGGTGCGATTTTGATTGTGCCGATGCTTTCCGTGAAACGGTCATCACGTTCACGAACCCGCTGTGACTTGCGCCCTATAGCGACAACCGATCGACCTGCGCGTCCCTTCTTCGGCACCCTTCCGTTTCCCTTATGCGGTGAATGGCCGTCTCTCGCTATTTGTCGGCGGGTTGGCGAGATCGGGCATCCACGTCCTCTGATATCACTGCGATCGCAGCAAGGGGTTGAAATGCCATGCGCTTCATGGCCGCGCGCCCTGCGTAAGCGCTCCACATCACCAGCACGGGAAGATGCGTCAACATGCATGAAAATTACGATGTCATTATTGTTGGCGGAGGTCCGGTCGGTCTGTGGCTTTCCTGCGAGTTGCGCTTGGCGGGGCTCGATGTCGTGGTACTCGAACGACGCACCCAACGGATAAATCAGTCCAGGGCGCTGACGATTCACGGTCGTACGCTGGAAATCCTGTCTCTACGGGGTATCGAAGACCGCTTTCTGGCAGTGGGAAAGCCGGTCATGGCGGGGCACTATGCCGTTCTGGAAACGAGGCTGGATTTCAACATCTTCGACAGCCGGTTCCCCTATACCCTCTTCATTCCCCAGGAAACTACGGAAGCGCTGATCGAGGATTTCGCGCTGGAACTCGGCGTCGAAATCGTGCGCGGCGCAACCGTCGAACGCCTGACACAGGAAGAAGATGGTGTGAGTGTGCATGGAAGGACCACCGAACCATTTGCCTTCAGGGGACGTTATGTCATCGGATCGGATGGCGCGCGCAGCGTCGTCCGCAGCGAGGCCGGTATCGATTTCGTGGGCCACCCCGCGACTGGTATCTGGTTCATGGGCGACGTCGTGCTAGGCTCACCGCCGGAAGCGGGGTTGCTTTCCGCTTTCAACGAGAATGGCTGCATCCTGATGGCGCCGCTCGGCGACGGAGTTCACCACCGGATCGTCATCAACGAGGCGAACGACCGGGGCATGACGCGCGACGATCCGGTAACGCTGGAAGAATTGCGCACCGCGACGAAGGTAATCGCCGGATCGGATTTCGGTGCGCACCAACCTTTGTGGCTGACCCGCTTCGATAATGAAACGAGGCTCGCATCGCAATATCGCAAGGACCGAGTGTTCCTTGCCGGCGATGCCGCGCATATCCACCTGCCGGCGGGCGGACAAGGCATGAATGTCGGCATTCAAGATGCAATGAATCTCGGCTGGAAGCTTGCCGCGGTCATCAAGGGCGAGGCTCCTGAAGAGCTGCTTGATACCTATGAAGCCGAAAGGCGGCCGGTGGGCGTCTACCTCCATGACACGACCATGGCGCAGACCTGCCTCATTACCGCCTTTTCACCGCATGGGCGCGCATTGCGCGGCGTGTTCAACGATATGCTTCGCGTTCCCGCCTTCAACGCCTATTTTGCAAACCAGGTGTCCGGCTTTGGCGTGCGCTACCCGGAAGCGCTGCCTGGCTTCGGCATCCCCGCGTCGCCGCTGGTTGGAAATCGTATCCGGGACATTCACCTTGAGCTTGCCGGCGGAACCCGCACCACCCTGTTTGACCTGCTTGCGAAAGGAAAATGGCTCGATCTCACGATCAACGGCAGCGCTGCGGTTTCCCGGCCGAATTGGCTGCTGCCGGCCTCCGTCATCGTCGCCAGCGGGACCCCTCTTGAACACCCGGATACCCTAGCCGGAATTGGCGCCCTGCTCGTGCGGCCGGATGGATACGTCGCCCAGACCGCGCGACCCCGGCAGCCTGAGAAATGGAGGTTATGATGAATCTCAATCCGCCGACCCTGGCGCCACCGATCATGTCTGTTTATTCGCAGATCTCGATTGCACCGGCCGGACCGCTGGCCTTTATCGCCGGTCAGGTGGCGATCGACCGCGACGGGCAACTGATCGGCAAGAACGACCACCGCCTGCAATCGGTACAATGCTTCCGTAACATCGCAGCTGCATTGGAGGCCCTCGATGCGCAACCGCACCAGTTGGTACGCATGACCATCAATGTCGTTCATCACCGCGACGAGCTGGCCAGCACAATCTTCGAGGCCGGGCGAGAGGTGTTCCAGGATCAATGGCCCATCTGCGCGAGCATTTTTCTTGGTGTTCAAGCGCTCGGCCATTCTGACTGGCTTGTCGAGGTTGACGGGATCGTTTCGCTTCCGGAATTTCGGCCAGAAGATTGCAGGGCAGGCGACTAGCGCGCGCCTTGTCGATCAATCGGGAGGGGCTCATCAATGCCTTCTGCAGGCCTGAATGTCTTCAGGACACCTTCCAACCATGGTGCTCACTCATCAGCCGGGTGCCCTGCTTCGGGGTAAACCACATGCGTGAACCCGGGAATAACGACGGCTGACGGATCGAGCGCCTTGTCGCAAAGCTCGTCTATGACGAATTCGGAAACCGAGTTCGACAGGAGCTGGCGCGGATCTTCCATGACCAGCCGCAGGCGGGTAATCGCCGTCAGGCGGTCGTCGGGATGTTTCAGCCGCGGCATCTCGCTCAGTGTTCTGGTTTCGCTGGTGATGATCGGGGTAGCTGAAATATCCGGGACGAAGGCCGGAAAACCATCGAACATCTTTGCACCGAGCTCGGCCGTTACCCGCGTCTTGCACCAGAGCCCGCGATAGGTCCGCTCCAGTTCGGTGAGATCGGCCCCGTCCTTCAGCATGTCGAGATTGAGCCCCGGTGCGTGCGGAGCGATCAGCAGGCGTTCCGGCTGCAAGGTCTTGCCGGAGGCGCGCCAGAGCATATGGCAGGTGCTGTTGGTCGCCCAGGTCAGCCCCGCTGTCGGCCGGCCAGAGCTACCGCAAATCATTGCCATCAGCCGCTGCCAGTCGAGATCGAGACCTTTCAGCCAGGTCAGGATCCGGTGGGCGATATCGAGGAAAGTGAGCGCGAAAGTCGCGACCATCACGTCGTTGAATGGGACCGGCACCGCGCCGCTCTCGACGGGTTCGAGGATATCGTCGCGCAGGCGGGAAAAGGTAAGACGGGACGGGTCGGCGAGACCTGCGGCAAGATAATCCTCCGTCACCCGACAGGCATAATCTACAACGTCGACGACCTTCTGCTCTAGCCCCCTCCAGGCCGCGACACGCACCTCGTTCCTCCAGTAGTCGAGCGTGTTGATACCGCGCACTTGCCGAGACTGGGCGATGAAGCGCTCAGCCCAGCCGCGCCAGTCATCAAGCCCTGTTTCCTGCATTTCCACCAGCCAGGCCATGGCAGTGCCGAGATGGGAAACGGCGGTTAGCTCCTTGAAACCGCGCGTGCTGTGACGGAAGCTTTCGACCACCGGCGGTCGGCCGCCGCCGGGAAAAAGCACGAGATCGGAACCGGTCGAGATCAGCAGCGGATCATCTGCCGTTGCCTCGCCCTTGCGGATTGCAAGCTCGGCTGCAACGCTGCGCGGGCCGGTATAGAGATCGTAGAGCGCGACGAAATCGGAATGCGGTTTGTAGGTCATATTGGACATCCTGATGTCGATAGGCAATCAGCCGAGAAATTCGTAGACGGCGCTATCCTGGCGGAACCGCACCTCCGGTGTCAGGCTGTTCGTCACCACCAGATAGGTCGCCTCTCCTGCACGGAAGAAACGGGCATCCGTCGCGCCGAATGTCTCGAAACTTTCGATACGCTCCCATGCTGAGCCGGACCATTTATAGATATGGGACAACAGGTCCGTTTTCGGTGCCTTTGGTGAGCCCTCGATGAAATTGACCTGTACCAGATAGTACGCGTCACCGATCTCGATCGAGGCAAATTCACGTCCGCCGGGACCGCTCAGCGTCTGCACCAGTGCGAAACGCTGACCGTTCCATTCATAGATTTCCGTATCATCGGCGATGGCAGCCAAGGCGATCTGGAGGCGTCCGTCGGGCCGCAGCACTTCAAAGGCGCGCCCCGTCTTGCCCTTGAAGCGCTGGAACGGCTGGAAGGCATCATCCTTCCATTCGAAGATGAGCGATTTTCCGGTGTGATCGGCATAGGCGAGGAACGCGCGATCCCCGGCTTCAATCTTCGTCCAATTGTACCCCCAGGGACCATCGATCATCTGGAATGGCTGGAAGCGCTCGCCGTCCCATTCGAGGATCATCGACTGGCGCGGGTTGCGCGCCTCGAGCCCCTCAACGGTAACGCCGACGGCAAAACCCAGAAAATGGCGTCCGCCGAAGGAGAAATATTTCCATTGCTTGGCGAGGAAACCGGGCACGCTCTGGAACGGCACCCAGGCCGTACCGTCGAAGCGGAAGAGCACCGAATCCACGTTCGGCTCATAAGGACCGTTGCCCATCCTGCCGCTTGCCGTTGCGAGAAAGGCAGTGTCGCCGATCATGAAGAATTCGGCATCCTCGCCGCCCGGCACCGGCAGCCGCTCATACGGCGCAAAGGCCGCACCGTCCCAGCGAAAAATCAGCAGGTTCGTGTCGCTGTCACCGCCGTTCATGGCGGGCGGCGCATCCGGCAGATCATAGGCGAGCTGCGGCACCGCGAGGAAGGTTTCGCCGGAAAGCGCGAAGATTTCCGCCGCGCGTGCGCCGGAGGTCGGCAGCGTAGCGATCTGCCGCAAGAGGCTTTTTTCAACCGGCTGCGTTCCTTCCCGAAAGCGCGCCCGGCCGTCTCCAATCTGATCTGGCATCCCGATCCCTCCGTGTATCCTTTTAGCCGATACATTGTCGGCCTTTAGCCTTGCGTGTTCCGTGGCGTGGCGTCTCCCACACCCACGGCGCACGCGTGCCCGAGAGATCAATGCCTCAGCCGCACGTTTGGTGCCAATTTAAATTGCGGCACCTTTGTTTCGAAAAATAAATCACCGGCTCTGAGTCGGGTCCCAAAGCCATGCTGTGTGATCTATTTTTTAAATCAATAAGCTCGAAATCTGAATTGGAGCTAATCACGCCGCTGATCTAACGTCCTTGATGAAAGGAAGGGCCATCTGCCTTTTCGATCGGGAGGAAGTTCATGCCGACACAATTGATATCCGCGACCGGGTCCTCGGTCCTTGCCCGTCTGCGGGATCGCAAGCCTTGCTATGCGCTCGGCATCCGCACTGCCCGCTCGGTGGACTTCGTCCGGATGGCAGCAACGAGCGGCTATGACACCATCTGGATCGACCTTGAACACTCCACCATCTCGCTCGACACCGTCGCCCAGATGGCGGCAACCGCGCGCGATCTCGGCATGGAGCCCTGGGCACGTGTTCCCGAAGGTGATTTCGGCGTCATTGGCCGCATCCTCGATGGCGGTGTCACCGGCCTGATCGTCCCGCAGATCGAGACGGCTGACGACGCCCGCAAGGCCGCCAGCTATTGCCGCTATCCGCCGGAGGGCGGCCGTTCGCAAAACGCATTGACCTCCGCTTTCGGCTTCCGCCGCCTGCCCGGTCGCGAACGCGTCGAGGCGGCCAATCGCGCCGTTGTCCTGCAGATACTCCTCGAAACGCAGGAAGCCATCGACAATGCCGAGGAAATCGCTGCCGTCGAGGGCGTCGACATTATCGGTCTTGGCCTCAACGACCTTTCCTCGCATCTCGGCATCCTCGGCGACGTCCGCTCCGATACGATCACCGCGCTCTGCCGCAAGGTGATTGCGGCCGGACAGCGTCATGGCAAGCCGGTGGTCATCGGCGGCCTTGCCGGACCGGAGCACTATGCGGAACTCGTCGGCATGGGTGCTGCCCCTTACGTCTTTGCCGCGATCGACACCGATCTCTTCGTCGACATCCTCGACCAGCGCATTTCACGGTGGCGCAACGTCACTTCCGAAAAATCCACCACGTAATTCAAGAGATTTGACCCATGAACGCACCCCTGACCTCCGAACCGATGCTGCCGCTCGAAGGCCTCACCCTGCCATCCTTCGAAGTGCCGGCCGGCGCGTGCGATGCGCATATGCATGTCTTCGGACCCGAGACGCGCTATCCCCGCGTACCGAACCCGCACTACACCCTGCCCGATGGCAAGCTCGAACATTTCCAGGGTCTGATGAAGGTGCTGCATCTCGACCGCTTCGTCATCGTGCAACCGAGCTTTTACGGCACGGATAACAGCTGCCTCGTCGATGCGCTCAAGGACGCCGGCGCTGCCGCTCGCGGTGTCATCATGGTCGAGGACGACGTAACGCAGGGCGAGCTGGAAGTCTTCCACGCCGCCGGTGCGCGCGGCATCCGGCTCGACCTCTTCAAACGCGCGGCGCTGCCGGTCGAAGAGATCAAGGCCTACATCAATCTGATGACAAAGAAGGTGGCGAGCCTTGGCTGGCACCTGCAGTTCTACGCGCCGGGTTATGTGGTCCGCGATCTCGTCGATTTCCTTGGCAGTGTCGAGGTTCCCTATGTCGTCGATCACATGGGCTACATGATGGAAGAGGACGGACTGACCGAGAAGGATTTTACAAGGCTCCTGTCGCTGATGAACGAGAGCAACTGCTATCTCAAGCTCAGCGGACCCTATCGGGTTGCCAAGAACAAGGGTTACGAGGCCGTCGCCCATGTGGCAAGGGCGATCGTCGAGACGAACCCGCGACGCGCCATCTGGGGCTCGGACTGGCCGCATATTCCGAAATCCGGCCGCGACACCGGCGAACTTCTCAATCTTCTCGTCGATTGGGCGCCGAACCCTGCCGACCGGAAGCGGATTCTCGTCGATAACCCGCTGGATCTGTTCGACTTCGGTTGAAGCGACGGACGCATCTCCGGAAAATGGGAGTGATCCGGAAGAATGCGCACTTTGAAAAGTCTTGCCGCCATGCCTCAAGGCCGGCGGCAAGATCCGGACGGTGATGGGAGTGCACCCGCATGTATAGTGAGCGGTCTGGAATGATGGAAATGGGAGAGGTCATGGAACAGGTGCCGGCGAAGACGGGGGCAAGCGATGACGCGCCCACGCTGCTCCTGTCGGTGCGAAATCTCAACGTGCAGTTCCGGACAAACGACAGCCTCGTCCACATTGTCCGCGATGTCAGCTTCGAGGTGCGCGCCGGCGAGATCCTCGCTCTGGTCGGCGAATCCGGTTGCGGCAAATCGGTTTCGTCGCTCGCCGTGATGCGGCTCCTCTCCGACCCAAAGACCACGCGGTTCACCGGCGAGGCGCGCCTTTTGGGAAAAGACTACTTCGCGCTTCCGGAAGAGGACATGCGGCGGCTGCGCGGGCGCGACATCGCGATGATCTTCCAAGAGCCGATGACCTCGCTCAACCCGTTGCTCACCATCGGACGCCAGATCGCCGAACCGATGTTCGAGCACCTGCGGCTGACGGCATCGCAGGCACAGGTACGCGCTATCGATCTCCTGACGAAGGTGGGCATCACCGATCCGGAACGGCGCCTGACGCAGTATCCGCATGAGCTTTCCGGCGGCATGCGCCAGCGCGTGATGATCGCGATCGCGCTTGCCTGCAATCCCAAGGTCATCATCGCCGACGAGCCGACGACGGCGCTTGACGTGACGATCCAGGCGCAGATCCTCGATCTCCTGCAAAGCCTCGTGCGCGAAATGAATGTCGGCCTGGTGCTGATCACCCACAATCTGGCGCTCGTCGCCCGCTACGCCGATCGGGTCAGCGTCATGTATGCCGGCAAGATCGTCGAATCCGGCACGACACGCCAGGTTCTGGAAACGCCGCGTCATCGCTACACAGAAGGCCTGCTAGCCGCCGTTCCACGTCTCGACGTTCCGCGCATGGCGCGGCTGCAGTCTATCCCCGGTCAGCCTCCAAGCCCGAGAAACTTCCCGCGAGGTTGTGCCTTCCATCCGCGATGCCCGGCCGCCAGTGAGGCTTGCCGCTCGCAGCCGGAACTGTCGGCGACCGATAAAGGACAGCGTTACGCCTGCATTCATCCAGCGACGGCATGGCTTGCCACGACGCAGACGAACACCGCGTCCGATCCTGCCAACGACCGCCTCGTTCGCGCACCCGTCCTTCAGGTTCGCGGCCTCACCAAGGATTTCCATCTGAAACGCGGTGGTACCGTCCGGGCGATCCAGGGTATCGATCTCGACGTGCCCGAAGGCGGCACGCTGGGGCTGGTAGGCGAATCCGGCTGCGGCAAGACGACGGTCGCACGCACGCTGCTGCACCTGCAGGCTGCCTCCGCCGGCACTGCGACTTTTCGCGGCAGCAATATTCTTTCGGCAGGCAAAAGCGAGCTTCTGAAACTCCGGCAGAAAATCCAGGTCGTCTATCAGGATCCGTTCACGTCGCTCAACCCGCGCCACCGCATTGGGCAGACGCTTGCCGAACCGCTTCTGGTCCACGGCCTTTGCGTCGACAAACGCGCCGCCCGCGCCCGGGTCGAGGAACTTCTCGATCTCGTCGGCTTGCCACGGGACATCGCCGAGCGGTATCCGCACCAGATGTCGGGCGGCCAGCGCCAGCGTGTCGGCATCGCCCGTGCGCTCGGCATGAAGCCAGAACTCATCATCTGCGACGAGCCCGTCTCCGCGCTCGACGTCTCGATCCAGGCGCAGATCATGAACCTGTTTGCCGATCTGCAAAACAAGCTGGGGCTGAGCTATCTGTTCATCGCCCATGATCTTGCCGTCGTGCGCCACATCTCCGACGTCGTCGCCGTCATGTATCTCGGCCGCGTCATGGAGATCGGCACCCGTGCCGAACTTTTCGAGCGCCCTCGGCACCCCTATACGCGGGCGCTGCTTGCCGCTGTCCCCTCGCTGGGCGACGAAAACAGGAAAAGCCAGGCACACGCAGTCGTGAAGGGCGATCTCCCTTCACCACTCAATCCGCCGGCCGGCTGCGTCTTCCACACCCGCTGTCCGATCGCCACCGACGCCTGCCGCAGCACCATTCCGCCGGCGGTCGCCCTCTCCCAGACGCACCGTGTCGCCTGCATAAAGGCAGAGTGCCCATGATCCGCTATCTCCGAAACCGCCTGTTATTGGCAATTCCGACGCTGCTGGGTGTGGCAACGCTGATCTTCTTCATGCTGAACGTGCTGCCCGGCGATACCGTCGAAACCATGCTGCGCGCCGAAGGCGGCAATCCTTCCGTCGAACTGGTCGCGGCCGAACGCGCCCGTCTTGGCCTCGATCGTCCGCTTATCGTCCAGTACGGCGATTTCCTGGCGGGCCTTGCCACGCTTGATCTTGGCCAATCGCACTGGACGGGCAAACCGGTGATCGAGGAGGTGATGCTGCGCCTGCCCATCACCCTCCAAGTCGCGGTGCTCAGCATGATCGTCGCGATCGCCGTCGCCGTGCCGCTTGGCACCATCGCCGGGCTCTACCAGGGGAGCGCCATCGACTACGCCATCCGCATCTTTGCCATCGGCGGCATCGCCCTGCCCTCCTTCTGGTTCGGGATGATCATCGCCCTTGTCATGCTCTGGTCGTTCAACTGGCTGCCACCGCTCGGCTCGCCATCTCTCATGACGGACCCAATGCGGCTTCTGCAGCAACTCATCCTACCGGCGATTGCCGTCGGCTACCGCTATTCGGCAATCCTGATCCGGATGATGCGCTCGTCAGTGATCGATGCCCTGCACGAGGACTACGTCCGCACCGCCCGCGCCAAGGGCCTGCGCGTGGCGCGGATCGTCTGGCGGCATGTGGTACCCAATTCGCTGCTGCCGACCATCACCATGATCGGCCTCGAATTCGCATTGCTGATCGGCAGCCTCGTCGTCATCGAACAGGTCTTCAGCCTGAACGGCATCGGCCGTCTGTTCATCGAAGCGGTATCCCGCAGCGACTTCATCGTCATCCAGGGCATTGTCATCGTGCTGACCGTCATCTTCATCACCGTCAACCTGCTGGTCGACCTCGCCTATGCGGCGATCGACCCGAGAATCGAGTTGGGCTGAGACCATGCGCAACCCCTTCGCCACCGCAGTCTCCGATGGTCTCTGGACGGAAGCACCGAAACATTCGGGCTTCCTCCACCGCTACGTCCTTGGCCAGCCGCTCGGTGCGCTCGGCTTCGTGCTGATCGTCGCAGGCTTCGCCGTCTCGCTGCTCGCCCCTTTCATCGCGCCCTACGATCCGCTGGCGACCGATTACGGCAACGCAGTCGCGGCCCCTTCGCTCGCCCATTGGCTCGGCACCGACAGTTTCGGGCGGGACCTTTTCAGCCGCATCCTCTACGGCGGCCGCACGGCGTTCCTGATCGGGGTATCGGCAAGTTTCGTCGGCTGCACGATCGGTCTCTTCGTCGGCATTGCCTCGGCTTATATCGGCGGCTGGGTCGAGATGATCATCGAACGTTTCCTGGAGATCCTGCTGGCAATCCCGATCACCGTTCTGGCACTTGTTCTCGTCTCGTCGCTCGGACGCAACCTCGTCTATGGCATCGACCTCAATCTCATCCTCGCGATCGCACTGCCGATCATTCCGAAGATGGCGCGCGTCGCCCGATCGCAGGCGCTGACGATCCGCAGCCAGTCCTATATCGACGCGGCCGTGACGCTCGGCTTCAGCGATCTCCGCATCATCTTCCGTCACATGGCGCCCAACATTACCGGCCCCTATCTCGTGCTGCTCACGGCTTTCATCAGCCAGGCGATCCTGATTGAGGCTTCGCTTTCCTATCTCGGCCTCGGCGTCACCGAACCCACGCCGTCCTGGGGGCTGATGCTCGCCGGAAACGCCTTCAACACGGCGATGACCGCACCCTGGATCGTCATCTTTCCGGGCGTTGCGATCGCCGTCGTCGTCTTTGCCTTTTCCATGTTCGGCGACGCCTTGCGCGATGCGCTGGATCCGAAGGCACGCGCCGACAGATGAACCATTTGCAAGCTTGTTAAGGGAGGAATGACATGACACTGCGGAAAAACCTGATGATGGCCCTTGCGGCCGGCACGCTGTTCGTCAGCGCTGCCGGAGGGGCCAGGGCCGAGGACGCGATGCCGAAGGAGGGAGGAATCCTTCGTTATGCTGTGTCCGACGATCCGGCCAACTTCGACTGCCACAGCGCCAACCACTTCGCCGCGCTGATGCGTCTTGCGCCGCATTATTCGACGCTGCTGCGCTTCAAGCCCGGCGCCTATCCCGAAATCGAAGGCGATCTCGCCGAAAGCTGGCAGGCTGATCCGGCGAGCCTGACCTACACGTTCAAGATTCGCCCGGGCGTCAAATTCCACGACGGTACCGATCTTTCGGCAAAGGACGTCGCCACCACCTACGAGCGCCTGACATTTCCGCCGGAAGGCGTGGTTTCGGAACGGCTCGAAGCCTTCCGCCAGATCGAGAAGATTGAGGCCGTCGACGATCATACCGTCCGCTTCAAGCTGAAGGAGTGGGACACATCCGTGCTCGGCACCTTTGCCTCGCCATGGAACTGCGTCTATTCGGCAGCGCTTCTGGCCTCCGACCCGACCTACCCGAAGGAAAAGGTCATGGGCTCGGGGCCGTTCGTCTTTACTGATTTCGCGGCAGGTTCCGTCTGGACTTCGACCAAGTTCGACGGCTATTTCCGCAAGGGCCAACCCTATCTGGAAGGGCTTGAATCCTACACGATGGAAGGTCCGGCCGTGGTGAACGCCATCCAGGCTGGTCAGATCCATACGGATTTCCGTGGTGTCAGCCCCGCCGGCGCGGAGCGACTGAAGCAGAGCCTCGGCGATGCCGTGGCGATCGAAAGCGGACCGTCTCTGACGCATTTCCTCGTCACCTTCAACAGCGAAAAGCCGCCGTTCAACGATGAACGGGTGCGTCGCGCGCTCAATCTCGCCATCGATCGCTGGGGCGGCGCCAAGGGTCTCGGCCAGACAACGGAGATGCGTTACGCCGGCGGCATCTTCCTGCCCGGCGGCCAGTTCGCATCGACCGAGGAAGAGCTGAAGAAAATGCCCGGCTTCGGCGCCGATATCGAAGCAGCGCGTGCGGAAGCCCGACAGCTCCTCAAGGAAGCAGGCCAGGAAAACCTCTCCTTCGACCTGACGGTACGCAATGGTCCACCCATCGTGGTCGACTTCGGCATCTTCCTTGTCGATCAGTGGCGCCAGATCGGGGTGAACGCCAAGAACGTCGTGGTCGAAACCCCGCCATGGGCGTCCGCCCTTTCCGAAGGGTCGTTCGAGGCGATCGTCGACATCTATTCGGCGCTGCGGGAGGAACCGACCGAGCAGATGACCAAATACGTCTCACACGACGTTTCCGCTCGCTCGGCCGGTCGCTACACCGACCGGGAACTGGACAAGCTATGGCACGACCAGGCGCTGGAAACGGATGCAGCCAAGCGGAAGGCCCTGCTCAGGGCATTCGAGACCAGGCTCTACGAAAAGTCCTATTCGCTTCCCGTCGTCTGGCTCGAACGAACGGTCGCGATGAACGCTGCCCTGAAGGGCTGGACCTTCAACCCCAGCAACTTCCTCTACCTCGACCAGTCTTCGACCTGGCTCGACGAATAGGCGGAGCCTCTTCCGCGTAAACGCTGATACCAGAAGCCCCCTTCACCGGGGGCTTCATTCGTCCGGGGTGTGGAAAGCTGTTTGGGCGAGGTGGATCAGATGTGCCACCGCCGGGTTTTCTTCTCCCGCACGGTAGGCCAACAACAGGTCCGTTTCGGCATCGTCGTCTGCCAGCGGCATGAATTCGATATTCGGGATCTTGATGTACTTGAGGCCGGACGGAACGATGGCAACCCCAAGCCCCGTCGCCACCAGGCCAAGAATGGTTGTCGCTTCCTGGGCCTCGTGCACGATATTCGGCAGAAAACCACGCTTGCTGCACAGTTCGATAAACTGGTCGTAGATGCCGACCCCCATCTTGCGCGGAAAATAGATGAAGTTCTGATCGGCAAGGTCTTCGATGCGGATCTCTGCGCGCTCCAGCAGCGGATGCCCGCGATACATGGCGACAACCAGCTTGTCGGTCGCCAGCTTGCGATACGAAATATCCGGAAGAATTTGCCGTTGCGGCCGCCTGATGACGCCGACGTCAAGCTCGTGGCCGCGAATTGCCTCGATCTGGGCGAGCGTCGGCTCGTTCTTGAGCGTTATGTGGATATCCGGATATCTCTGCCGGAACGCGTGGATCAGCGCCGGAAACGGAGAAAGCAAGGATGAGGCGGCGGTGAAGCCTATCCGCAGCTGGCCCGCCGCGCCGGCCACAACGGCGCGCAGTTCCTGTTCGCAGGCTTCGACCCGATCCAGGATACTGACGGCGTGGCGGAAGAGGATCTTGCCAAGCTCGGTCAGCTGAACGCTACGCTGATTTCTGACGAAAAGCGCCCCGCCGACATCCTCCTCCAGATTACGGATTGCAATCGAAAGCGGCGATTGGGTGATGTTGAGCTTATGGGCAGCGCGGCGAAAATGCAGCTCCTCCGCCAGCGTACAAAAATATTGCAGTTGCTTTAAGTTCATCTGCCCTGCTCCCGGCCTTTGGGGTATTGGAGTAAGCCAATTTCGCCATGGGTTCAAAGGCTTTTGGGCTGAGGTAACCGGCGCCAAGTGAAGTGACGGCTCCGGCTTCCCCTCATTGAAGTCCTGAAGGCAGGGGCGGTCGACGACCGCCGCTACCTCCGGCAATCGGCGTGTACTCGACCAATGGCGGGTGTTTTGCAGCGAGCCTTTCCATGAACGATTTCACGTGGCCTCATAAATCGGTTTGAACCCGCTCACGATCCCGTCTTGCCATCGATTTCATCCTCGATATGCGCATGGATGATTTCCGCCATTGTGCTTTCCGCGCGGAAGCCGAGCGATAGCGCCAGTGCCGGCTGATAGTCGAATGCCCAGCTATCGACGATCGTCTTTATACGCTCGTCCGGTACACGACGAATGAGTTTGACGGCATCTCCCCCCGCAACGTTGCGAAGCGCCTCGATCTGTTCCGCCACCGTTGCCGACAGCCCCGGCATGATCAGGTTTCGCCGAACGCCGAGTCCAGATAGATCGATGGATGCGCCGTGCAAAAGGAAGCCGATGGCCGAGCGCGGGCTGGCGAACCAGTGGCGCACCGTTTCCTCGACAGGCAGAATTGCCTCCTGCCCCGCAAGCGGCTCGCGCAGGATATTGGAGAAGAACCCGGATGCCGCAGCATTGGGCTTTCCGGGCCGAATGCAGATTGTCGGCAGACGAATGCCGATCCCATCGAAAATTCCACGACGGCTATAGTCGGCCAGCAGCAGTTCGGTGATCGCTTTCTGGGTTCCATAGCTTGTGGCCGGCGCGGTCAGGAACTCATCAGTGATGGGTGAGGCAAAGGGCGGCCCGAAAACGGCAAGCGACGAACAGAAGACCAGCCGCGGGCAATAGGCATTCACCTCCGCCTCCGCGCGGATCGCTTCGAACAGCAGGCGGCTTCCCTCGAGATTGATCCGGTAACCTTTCTCGAAATCGGCTTCCGCTTCGCCGGAAACAATGGCTGCCAGATGGAAAATGATGTCCGGTCGCTGCGCGATCAGACGTCTGGAGTTTTCGAGTTCTGAGAGATCCACGACCTCGGTCGCGACCTCCCCTGAAAATCCGGCGGGAACGCTTGGTGGAAAGATATCGGCCAAGGTCAGCTTGTCGACCGGATGCCCGCATAGCATTCCATCCGCGGCAATGCGGGACGCGAGCTTGCGGCCGATCATCCCGGCCGCACCGATAATCAACACATGCATCCCATTCCACCTTTTGCTTTGTAAAGCGCGACCGATGCCGGTTTCATGTCGGGATTTTTCCGACGACACTTGACGACTCTAATCACCGCGCGAGCCATCCGCCATCCACCGGCAGCACCGTGCCATGCACATAATCCGACGCCGACGATGCCAGGAAAACGGCCGCACCGCCAATATCCTCCGGATTTCCCCAGCGGCCAGCCGGGATACGGGCAAGAATACTGCTGTTGCGGTCCGGATCTTCTCGCAAGGCTGTCGTGTTGTTTGTCGCGAAATAGCCAGGCGCAATGGCATTGACGTTGACACCTTTGGCAGCCCATTCGCAGGCAAGCAGCCGCGTAAGCCCTGCGATGCCACTCTTCGAGGCCGTGTAGGACGGAATTCGGATGCCACCCTGAAATGAAAGCATCGAGGCGATGTTGATGACCTTGCCCCTGCCCTTTTCAAGCATGTGGTGCGCAACAGCCTGGGTGAGGAAGAAGGCGGTCTTCAGGTTGATGTTCATCACCGCGTCCCAGTCTTCTTCGGTGAAATCGATTGCGTCGGCACGGCGGACGATGCCGGCATTGTTGACGAGAATATCGATGTTGCCGAATGTTCCGAGGGTCTCCGCAACGATCGGCTTCACCGGATCGATGGAGCCGAGATCGGCAGCGATAGCGTGAAACCTGGTTCCGGCCTGCCGGATAAGCGCTTCGGTTTCATCCATCGCTGATCGGCCGACGGCGACAATCGTGGCGCCGGCTCCAGCCAATGCGACGGCAATGCCTTGGCCAATACCGGTGTTGGCACCGGTCACGATTGCGATACGGCCGGAGAGATCGAAGGGATTTGCCATACCGGTTACCTTAACTCGCTGATTGCGACATGATCCATGTCAGTGAAATTTCTGTTGTCGCCAGCCATGGCCCAGATGAAGCTGTAGTTGCTGGTGCCGGCTCCGGAGTGGATCGACCAGGGTGGAGAGATGACAGCCTGCTCATTGCCCACCAGCAGATGCCGCGTCTGTGTCGGTTCGCCCATGAAATGAAAAATCCGCTGATCGGCCGGGACATCGAAATAGAGATAGGCCTCCATGCGCCGGTCATGCGTATGGCTGGGCATGGTGTTCCAGATGCTGCCCGGCTCCAGCATCGTGAAGCCCATGGTGAGCTGGCAAGATTGGCAGACTTCGGGATGGATATATTGAAAGATCGAGCGCTTGTTGGCCGTCTCCAGTGCGCCGATTTTCATTTGGCGGGCTTTCTCGGGCGTGAGATGCACAGTCGGGTGAACCGCGTGGGCCGGCGCCGAGACGAGATAGAATTTCGCCGGATTTTCGGTGGCCGCGCTTTCGAACAGGACTTCAGTGATGCCCTTGCCGATATAGAGACAATCGAGCCGGGCCAGATCATAGGCCATTCCATCGAGGCGGATACGGCCTGAGCCGCCGACATTGAGAACGCCGAGTTCACGTTCGGCAAGGAAGGTTTCCTGGCCGACGGGCTTGGGCGCCGTCAGCGCCAGCGGCGCATCAAGCGGCATCGCCCCGCCGACAATCAAGCGATCGTAGTGCGAATAGGTCAGAACGATCTCGCTCGGTGCAAAGAGCGTCTCGACCAAAAACTGCTCTCTGAGCTTCTCGGTATCGAAGCCCCGGACCGCCTCCGGGTGAGAGGCGTGCCGTACGTCAATTTTCATTGTTTCCATCCCTTTTTATCAAGGCGATCCGCTTTGCAGATTTCGGCCGCCTTGTTCGATAGGAGCGGCAGCGAAAAGCGCAGACATCCGCACTCTCTTGCGTCCTATTATCCTCTTACCTTGTTGTACGACAACTTTTATGTCAATGCTTTTGTACCGTCCCACGACGGGCGGCTACAGCGATGCCGGCGAGAATTCCGGCGCACAAGGACAACTGCAGGGAGTTGAAAATGAGGAAAATTCTGTCGAGAGCCGTGACGGACGGCCTGAGCGTCACCACCATGGGCCTGGGCGGAACCGGGCTCGGCAACATGTATCGCTCCACTGACCCGCAGGACGCTTATGCCACAGTCCACGCGGCCTATGAGAACGGCATCCGCTATTTCGATACCGCACCGGTCTATGGTTTCGGTCTGGCGGAAACACGCCTCGGCGAGGCGATCAAATCGCTGCCGCGCAACGAGATCGTGATTTCGTCCAAGGTCGGCTACGATCTCGTTCCCATTCCGCCATCCGAGATGACGCCGCAATTGTGGGACGATGCGCCGCCGTTCCGGGCGGATTTCGACTATTCCCGCGATGGCGTCCTGCGCTCGATCGAAAGCACGCTGAAACGGCTCGGAACCGACTATGTCGACATGCTGGCGATCCACGACCCGGATGAAGCCATCCATTTCGGCCCCGGCGAGGACCCCTATGCCCGCAGCCGTTTCCGCGAGGCCATGGACGGCGCCTACCTTGCCCTTGACGAGCTTCGCTTGCAGGGTGTGATCAAGGCGGTCGGCGTTGGCATCAACCAGTGGCAGATGCTGTCGGATTTCGTCGTAGCGGGCCATTTCGACTATTTCCTTCTCGCCGGACGCTATACGCTTTTGGAGCAGGAGCCGCTCTCCGTCCTCTTTCCGGTCTGTGAGGAACGGGGCACGAAAATTGTCATCGGCGGGCCTTATAATTCGGGAATTCTGGCAACCGGCGCCAAGGACGGCGCGACCTTCAACACCCGCGTGGCACCGCCCCATGTGCTTGAGCGTGTCCGGCGGATCGAAGACGTATGCGATCGGCATGGGGTTCCGCTGCCGGCGGCGGCGCTGCAGTTTCCGCTCGGACATCCACTGGTCGTCAGCGTCATTCCGGGCGCGCGCTCCGTCGCTGAACTGGCGCAAAATCTCGATTATATGCGGTTTAGTATTCCAACCGCACTCTGGGACGACCTGATAGCTGAAGGCCTCATCGAATCCGGATCGCCGCTGCCGATTAACGCAGCAGCCTGAAACGAAAACCTCGCCGGAGGATTTTCCGGCGGGGTTTCCATAGAGGCTGAAATCAGCCGATGGTCTCGATCTCCTCCCAGAACGCATCCGGTATCGGATGTCGGAACCATTTGAGATTTTGCGCAATCCGCTCGGGCCTGCTCATACCGAGAACCGCGGCCGAGACGAGCTTGTGGCGGAACGGAAACTGGATGGCCGCCGCCTGCAACGGCACGCCATGCGCCTCGCAGACATGCGCAATCCGCTGCGCTCGCGCGATAATATTCGCGGGTGGCGCGCCGTAGTCATAGGTCGCAGCACCGGCATCCGGCCCGGTCGCCAGAATGCCGGAGTTGAACACGCCGGCGACCACGATTTCCGTGCCGGCCTTTTCAGCTGCCGGAAAGAGGTCGTCGGCAGCACTGTGATCGAGGAGCGTGTAGCGCCCGGCGATCATCACCGCATCGAAATGCCCTGCTTCGACAAACCGCCTTGCGACATCGCCTTCGTTGACCCCGACACCGATCGCCTTGACGTGGCCGGCCTTTCGCAGGTCATCGAGAGCCCGGTAGGCGCCGTCCATCGACTCGTCGAAACGGTGCTCATAGGCGTCGCCATGGGTGAACCGGTCGACATCGTGGATATAGACGAGGTCGAAATCCGGAAAACCGAGACGGTTAGCGGACTGCTCCAGCGAGCGCATCGTGCCGTCATAGCTATAGTCGAAAACAGGCTTCAGCCGCAGCGGAGAGGCCCATAGCCCGTAATCGACCGGTTCTCCGTGTGGGGGGACCATATACCGGCCGACCTTTGTCGATACCGTGATGCTGTCGCGCGGCACGGTGCGCAGATACTGGCCGAGCCGAAGCTCGCTCAGGCCATGGCCATAGAGCGGCGCGGTGTCGAAATAGCGCAGGCCCGCTTCGTAAGCCGTTGCCAGCACCTCCCGCGCCGCGGCCTCCGGGACATCCCGATAGAGCGTGCCGATCCCGCTTGCGCCGAAACCCAGCCGAGACGCAAAGCTGATGCGGCGATGACTATCTGTATCGTTTGCCATGACCGATCATCCATCCAGCGGGGATGCAAATCCCGGCAACCGATAGGCTTCGATGGCGTTTGCACCAAAGATCTTGTCGAGATCACTTTCGCTCAGATCCTTCAGGCACTCACGCAGGGCACCGACGACCCGATCGTAACTTCCGGCGACGAGGCAGACCGGCCAGTCGGTGCCGAACATGCAGCGGTCGACGCCGAAGATGTCGAGCACTTCGCTGACATAGGGTTTCAGGTCTTCAGGCGTCCAGTTCTGCCAGTCTGCCTCCGTCACCATGCCCGACAGCTTGCACCACACATGATCCCGCTCGGCCCGGAACCCGCGCATCAGCTTCGACCAATCGTCGAACTCGCGGTCGCGGATGTTTGGCTTGGAAATGTGGTCGAGCACGAAACGCATGTCCGGAAAGGCTTCGACAGTGCGCACGCAGGAGGGGAGTTGCGGTAGGTTCGGCACCAGATCATAGACCAGATCGGCCGTTTCGACGGCGCGCAAACCGTGGAGCACGTCGTTTCGCAGCAGCCAATTCGGATCGCTTTCCGTCTGGATCAGATGACGCACACCGACCAGCCATTTGCCGTTCGGACTTGCTTTCAGCTCGGCGAGCGTGTGCCCAACGTCCGGGTCGGTGAGATCGACCCAGCCGACGACACCGGCAACGAAATCCGTCTCCGCTGCCGTGCGGATAAAGTCCCAGGTTTCGCCGAGATCATTCCAGGTCTGGACGAGCACGGTGCCGGAAACTGCATTCGCCTCAAGGGACGGCCGAAGGTCGGCCGGCTCGAATACGCGGTTGATCGGCTCGAAGGGACCGCTGAGCCAGGCATAGTCTCCGCCGCTCCTGGGGTCCCAGAAATGATGATGGGAATCGATGATAGGCATGATGATGATCCATTGATCCTGCGTTGACGACGGGGTTCTCACCACTTCTGGTGCACGTATTTCCGGATATCCTCGTCATAGATCCGCACGATCTTTTCCATGACATCTGGCGATAGTGCCGGGAGAGCGGCGGCCTCGGCGTTGGACTGCGCCTGCGCCGGGTTGCGCGCTCCCGGGATCGCCACGGTGACGGCATCGAACATCAGTATCCAGCGCAGTGCGAATTTCGCCATGGTCGTATCGCCGGACACGAGCGGACGGATACGCTCCACCGCATCGAGACCGACTTCATAAGGCACGCCGGAAAATGTCTCGCCGACATCGAAGGCTTCGCCGTTGCGGTTGAAAAGGCGGTGGTCCGTCGTTTCGAACTTGGTGTCGCGCTTGAACTTGCCCGACAGAAGGCCGCTTGCCAGCGGCACGCGGGCGATGATGGCGACGTTCTTTTGCTGTGCCAGCGCAAAGAAGCGCTCGGCTGGACGCTGGCGGAAAGCGTTGAAGATGATCTGCACGCTGACGACGCCGGGATATTCGATCGCCTTCAGGGCTTCCTCGACGCGTTCGACGCTGACACCGTAATTGCGGATCTTGCCCTGTTCGACCAGCCGGTCCAGCCGCTCGAACACTTCCGGGTGATAGTAGAGATCAGTCAGTGGGCAATGCAGTTGTACGAGATCGAGCGTATCGGTCTCCAGGTTCTTCAGGCTGCGCTCGACATAGGACGTCAGGTTTTCCGCGCTGTAGCCGGCAACTGTCTGCTCGGGCAAGCGACGCCCGGCCTTCGTTGCGATGAACGGTCGCTCGCCGCCACGCTCTTTCATCGCCTTGGCGATCAACCGCTCGGAGTGGCCATCGCCATAGACGTCTGCGGTGTCGATGAAGGTGACGCCGCTGTCGAGGGCGGCATGCAGCGCCTTGATCGCGTCGTCATCGTTGACCTCACCCCACGCGGCACCGATGGCCCAGGCTCCGAAGCCGATTTCGCTGACATTTCTGCCGGTCCGGCCGAACGGTCTTGAACGCATGTCCTTCTCCCTCGCTGTTTGAACCGGCTTTTCGCCGGGCGGAACGCAAGCTCACAATCGCTTGACATCCTCTAGTTCCGGTATTATCAGAAAACAGGGTTGTACGACAACCCGGTAAGACTGCAAAATTTTCATCGGGAGGATGAAACAGTGAAAAGCAATCTATTGAGGGGCGCCGCAGTGGCGCTATGCCTTGGCGCGTCTGCCTATGCAGCGCTTGCCCAGGACGCAGGAGATACAGTCAAGATCGGTGTTGTCGCAGCAGAATCCGGCGCTTTCGTCTCGGCCGGACACACGCTACCGGCGGGCGTCGGGCTCGCGGTGAAGCAGATCAACGATGCCGGCGGCATCAATGTCGGCGGCAAGAACTACAAGCTGGAAATGGTCAAGCGCGACGACCGCACGGACATTGCCACAGCCATTGCAGCAACACAGGAGCTGGTGCGCGACGAGAAGGTCGCGGCGATCTTCGGCTCAGAATCGCATGATTTCACCCTGGCGATGGCAAAGATCACCCAGCCCGCCAAAATCATGCACTTCGCCGGCAATTCGACGCTCGGCAAGGTCCTGACGCCGGACGCGGTCAAGGCAGGCGGTGAAAACCACTATCTCTTCCAATCCGAACCACAGGAATTCCAGCGCTCGGGTTCCACCGCACGCGGCGTTCTCAGCCTGCTCGAACCGTTGCTCGGTGCCAAGCCGAAGAAGTCTGTTCTCGTCGTCGGCAATGACGCAACCGGTCAGTTCCTGTCCTCCTTCTACATCACTGCACTGAAGGCAGAAGGCCAGGAGGTTCCGGACATCATCTTCTATCCGCCGGAAACCACCGACTTCTCGCCCTTCCTGACCAAGGCCAAGAGTTTCGATCCGGACGTCATCCACTTCTGGTACAACGGCGACTCGACGTTGACGGCATTGCCGCAGGCTCTCGAGCTTGGCGCGGCCAAGAGCTATTTCCTGTTCGGCGTCGACCCCGGCATCTGGAAGGAACGCGGCCTGACGGCTGACGTGCCCGTGGCCATGAGCTGCGTGCCGGTCTGCTGGGGCGCCTCGTCGAACCCGAATTCGAAAACCTATTTCGACGCCTACTTTGCAGCCGGTGCGCCGCATGGGGTGACCTCGTCGGTGTCGCTGCTCTATCACGACTACGTCCACTTCCTCGCCAAGGCCTGGGAAAAGGCCGGCTCCTTCGACCCGGACAAGACGGTCGATGCGCTGATGTCGATGAAATATTCCGGCGTCGTGTCCGACAGCCTCGCTTTCAACGAAACCCATCAGGTGACCCACGCGACGGAAGTCTGCGCGGCAGCACCGGGCGGCGAAATTACCTGCTCGATGCAGCAGCCGCCGGAAAAGGCGCCTGAATAACCCCGCTCCACCGAGTGAAGGCGACGGCAGCCCCACGCCATAGCCTTCAAGCCCGCCGGAACTCCCCTCCGGCGGGCAGCCGTTCCGGAAAAAGGCCGTGCAGTTTGGCAAGCGGCAAGGCAACCGACAGGAAGACCGCCGTGGATATTCTCCTGCAACAGATCCTCAACGGATTGTCGATCGCCAGCGTCATCACGCTGATCGCAGTCGGCGTGACGCTGATTTTCGGACTGACCGGCATCATCAACTTCGCCCATGGCGAATTCCTGATGGTCGGCAGCATCGTCACCTGGCTTGCCGTCAGCAACGGCCTGCCCTTTCCGGTCGCCCTGATTTTAGGGGTATTGGCCGTTGCGCTGATGGGCTTCGTGCTGGAGCGGGCGATCTTTCGCTTCACGCTGGAGCGGCCGACAAACGGCTTCATCGTTTCCCTTGGCCTGATCGTCGTCCTGCAGCACATCGTCATCCTGTTCTGGAATGCCAACCAGAAGAGCATTCCGCGTCCATTGACCACGGTTTGGGAAGTCGGTGGCGTGCGCATCGCTTCGGTCCGGGTCATGGTCATCCTGATGACCATCGCGGTTGTCGCCATGACTTACGTGATGATCACCCGCAGCCGGTACGGCCGCGCGCTGCGCGCCAGCGTCGAGGACCGCGATACAGCCGCTTTGATGGGTATTCCGGTGCGCCGCTATATCACCGGTGTCTTCGTCCTCGGCAGCGCCCTTGCCGGTCTCGGCGGCGGTCTGCTGATCGCGCTCTTCCCAATCACGCCGTTCACCGGTGGCACGATGGTGATGAAGGGTTTTGCCGTCGCGCTGATCGGTGGCCTCGGCAATCTGACCGGCGCCGTCGCAGCCGGACTGATCCTCGGCATCGTCGAAGGTTTCAGCGCCGGTTACGGCTTCTCCGAATGGACCGACGCCTATTCCTTCGGCCTGATGATCCTCGTCCTGCTGTTTCGTCCGCACGGCCTCTTCGGAGGGACCAGCGGCCCGAAAATGGCCTGACAAGGACAATGAAAATGAACGGTCAGATACAATGATCAAATTTGCCTCTCCCCTGCGTGCCCTGATACCGGTTCTGGTTGTCCTGCTGTTGCTTGCGCTGGTCCCGCTGATGTCGCCGAGCAACCGCTTCCTGTCGCTCGCCATTTCGGCCGGCATCAACATCATCGCGCTTTATGGTCTCTCCGTCCTGTTCGGCCAGACCGGTATCCTGTCGATGGGCCATGCGGCGCTCGTCGGCGTCGGCGCCTATACCGCGGCCCTTCTCGCCCGGGATTTCGATATCGGTTTCTGGGGTTCCATTCCGGTGGCCGGCGTCATGGCCGCCATCGTCGCGGCGGTCATCGGCATTCCTTCGCTGCGCGTCAGCGGCCATCACTTCGTCATCATGACCTTTGCCTTCGGACAGCTATTGACGATCATCCTGACCAATGGTGGCGAATATACCGGTGCGGCCACCGGCCTCGACATGCAGCAGCCCGTGACGATGTTCGGCATTGCACTTGATCCGCTGGAACGCTTCTACCTGCTCGTCATCGCCTTCGTGACGATCAGCGCCGTGGCGAGCTGGGCGATCATCAATTCTTCCTACGGCCGGACGTTGCGCGCCATCCGTGAAAACGAGAAGCTGGCTGCCGCGCTCGGCATCAATGTCGGTCGTCACAAGATCGGCGCCTTCATCGTCAGCGGCGTCTTCGCCGGCGTCTCCGGCGTTCTGCTCGCCTATTTCCTGCGCCATATCTCGCCCGGTCAGTTTGCCTCCTTCCCCAGCATCTACCTTGCACTCATGGTCATGATCGGCGGTGCACGCCTTCTGCTCGGACCTTTGGCCGGCGGCATCCTCGTGTCCTTTTTGCCGGAAGTGCTCAATCTCGATCCTGTGCAATCCCGCATTCTCTACGGCGTATGCCTGATTGCGGTCATCCTGTTCCTGCCGAACGGCCTTATCGCCGGTATTGCCGACGGCTGGGCCTGGCTCGTCAAGGTGTCGAAACGCGCTCAGGCATCGGGTGACGCCCGGGAGGCGACCCGATGAGCGCCATTCTGGAAATCAAGGGGCTGCGCAAGCAGTTCGGTGGCGTGACCGCTCTGTCCGGTGTCGATCTTGCAATCAATGAAGGTGAAATCCTCGGTGTCGTCGGGCCTAACGGCTCCGGCAAGACGACGCTGTTCAACGTCGTCACTGGCGTGCACAAGCCGACTGCCGGCAGCGTCACCTGGAAGGGCAAGGACATCACCGGCATCCCGGCGAACCAGATTTCACGCAACGGCATCGGCTACACCTTTCAGCAGGCCATGGCATTTCCCGGACTGACGGTATTTGAAAACGTCCAGATCGCCACCGAACACTCGGCTGCATCCGCGCGAACCGATTTCGCCTGGCCGACACCGGCATCCCTCCTGGAATTCGTCGGCATTCCCGGGCTTGCCCGCGAAAAGGCCGGCATCCTTCCGTTCGGCAGCCTTCGCCTGCTTGGCCTGGCGCTGGCGCTTGCGACACGACCATCGCTGCTCTTGCTTGATGAACCTGCCGCAGGCCTCAACGACCGCGAAACCGCAGCCCTGGTCGGCCTCGTCCAGCAGTTTCCCGGGCACGGCATCAGTGTCTGCGTGATCGATCATGACATGAAGCTGATGCAGAGCCTCTGCAAGCGTCTCGCGGTTCTCGATTTCGGCTCCAAGATTGCCGACGGGCCGACAGCGGACGTGCTGCACGATCCGAAGGTCCTGGAAGTCTATCTCGGAGGTGAACTGTGACGCTACTCTCCGTTTCCAACGTCACCACCGGTTATGGCCCGACGATCGTCAACCGCGATGCCTCGCTGACCCTTGGCGAAAACGAGATCGTCACCATTCTCGGCCCGAACGGCGCCGGTAAATCGACGCTGCTGCGTACCATCGCCGGACTGGTCAAGCCGCGCTCCGGCCAGATCACCTTCGCTGGCGAGACCGTCGCCGGCCAGCCGCCGGACGTCATGGCGAAGCGCGGTGTCGTTCTGGTTCCCGAAGGCCGGCGCATCTTTGCCGACATGACGGTTGAGGAAAACCTGCGTCTCGGTGCCTATACCCGTCGCGATGCGGACGGCATTAATGCCGACGTCAGGACCATGGAAGCCTTCTTTCCGATTCTGGCGGCCAAGCGCAATGACAAGGGCGGATCGCTGAGTGGTGGCCAGCAGCAGATGCTGGCGATCGCACGCGGCCTGATGGCGCGGCCGAAGGTGCTCCTGCTGGATGAGCCCTCGCTCGGCCTCTCGCCGCTTCTCGTCAAGGAAATCAAGGCGATCATCCTCGATATCGGCGAACGCTTCGGAGCGTCGGTTCTGCTTGTCGAGCAGAATGCCGGGCTTGCTCTTTCCGTTGCCGCCCGCGGGTACCTGATGCAGAATGGCCGCATCGCCATCTCCGGGCCGATCGCGGAGCTAAGGGATATGTCATTGATGCGCGAACTCTATCTCGGCGGAATCAAGGAGACGGCGTGATGCAGGACGGGACCATTGCGATTTCCTATGGACGGGGACATCTGGACCTGCATCTGCCGGAAGGCGCCAGCCCGACGGTGATCCGCAAGCAGCCGCTGCCGAAAATTGCCGACCCGAAAGCCGCTATCGTCTCCGCCCTTGAAGCCCCCATCGATGCCGCGCCGTTGTCGCAACTGGCGAAAGGCCGAAACAGTGCCTGCGTCCTCATCTGCGACATCACCCGTCCGGTCCCGAACCATCTGTTCCTGCGGCCGATGATCGAGACCATGATCAGCGCCGGCATCCCACGCGACAACATCTGCGTTCTGGTCGCGACCGGCCTGCATCGCCCCAATCTCGGCGACGAACTTGCAGAACTTGTGGGCGATCCGTGGGTGCTGGAAACAGTCCGCGTCGAAAACCACTATGCCCGCAACGAGGAAGATCATGTAGACCTCGGTTTCACGCGGACCCGCAACACGCCGGTCAAGCTCGACAAGCTCTTTGTCGAAGCCGATCTGCGGATCGCCACCGGGCTAGTGGAGCCGCATTTCATGGCCGGCTGGTCCGGCGGACGCAAGGTGATCGCACCGGGTGTCGCCCATCACGAAACCATCCGCACCTTTCATTCCGCCCGTTTCATGGAAGACCCGCTTGCCGTCCAGTGCAACCTGATCGGCAATCCGCTGCATGAAGAGCAGCTCGAAATCGTCAAGCTGCTCGGCGAAGTCTATGCACTGAACACAGTTCTCGACGAGGAGCGCGACCTCGTCTGCGTCACCTTCGGCGAAATCATCGCCAGCCACGCCGCTGCCGTCGATTTCGTCAGCGACGCCACACGTATCGGCCTGCCGAGAAAATACGGCACCGTCGTCACCTCATCGGCCGGCTATCCGCTCGACAAGACCTACTACCAGACGATCAAGGGGATGGTGACGCCGCTCGACATTCTTAAGCCAGGGGGGACGCTAATCATGGTGTCGGAATGCTCGGAGGGCTTCGGTTCGCATGAATTCCGAGAGGCGCAGGCGCGGCTTGTCGAACTCGGTCCGGAAAGATTTCTCGCGACGCTGACCGCGAAATCGCTTGCCGAAATCGATGAGTGGCAGACGGAAATGCAGCTGAAACCGATGCGCGTCGGCCGCATAGAACTTTATACGACGGGGCTACTCGGTGAAGACCGCACGCTGACCGGCGTAACCATGATCGGCGATCTGACCAACGCGATCGCGCAGAGCATGCAGCGTAGCGGTGATCATCAGGTCGCCATCATTCCGGAGGGGCCTTATGTCATTCCGCAGTTTACGGCGTAGCGGCTCGGTCGCGCGGTTGATCCGTGTGATCGCGAAGTTCGGCGAAACGCGCAGCACTTCGCGTCAGATGGCTGCGGAGCGTTTTTCTCGCAGCATTCTCGTCGCGATCGCGGATAGCAGCGAAGATCGCACCATGCTCGCGGCGCATGCGGGCCATATGCTTTTGCCGCTCGGCAGGGTTCATCGTATCGAACCGCGCCCACTGCCGCGGAATCATAAGGTTTCCGAATGTATCGAACAGTCGGGCGTAATAGGAGTTCTGGGTTGCGACCAGGATCGCACGGTGAAAGGCGAAATCCTCGGCAGCACCCGAACCGCCGGCAAGGATGGACGCATCGAGCGCGTCGAGCCTGGACTGCATACGCTCGATGTCTTCCTCCGTGCGCCTGAGCGCCGCCAGACCGGCAGCCTCGACTTCTATGCCGATGCGCAGCTCCAGCACGCTGATGACTTCTTCGATCGATTCGAGGTCATTGGGAACAATGGAGAAGGATCTGGGGTTCGGATCGTTGGAAACAAATGCTCCGAGCCCCTGACGCGTGGTGATCAGTCCCTTTGCGCGCAGGGACGCGAGCGCCTCGCGCACGACCGTGCGGCTGACGCCCGTCGCCGTCATGATCGCCTGCTCCGTCGGCAGGCGCTGGCCTGGCGCAAGATCGCCGGATTCGATCTGCGCGATCAAAGTATCCACCAGGCCGCTGCGCAGGTTCGGCGTATGCTGAATGGCGTTGAAAAACGCCGCTTCCTTCTCCGTCATTGTCTCCAGGACCCTTTCACGTGAGCAGTTCCCCGTGAACTTCATTCCACTCCTGCTATCCGATGGTAGCAAAAAAAGCAAAACAGGCCTGTAACGACTTGGCCGATACCCGGGAGAAAACATATGAAGGAACGGATCGGATTCATCGGCCTCGGCGCCATGGGCTCCGGCATGGCCGGCAATCTGCTGGCGAAAGGATTTCCGTTGACGGTGCTCGCTCATCGCCGCCGCGCGGCCATTGACGATCTTGTTGTCAAGGGCGCTAGCGAGGCAAAAACCGCGCGCGAACTGGCACTGGCAAGCGATATCGTCCTCCTTTGCGTCACCGGCTCTCCGCAGGTCGAGCAGGCCGTTAAGGGACCGGAAGGTCTAGCATCCGCCGGCAAGCCGCTGCTGATCATCGACTGCTCGACATCCAATCCATCGACGACCGTCGCGCTTGCAGCGGACCTAGCGGCAAGCGGCATCACCCTAATTGATGCACCGCTGGCCCGCACGCCGAAAGAAGCCGCGGAAGGCAAGCTGGACGTCATGTCAGGCGGCGCTCCGGAGGTCTTCGCTCGCGCGAAACCGGTTCTCGAAGCCTTTGCCGCACGCATCATCCACACGGGGCCGACCGGCAGCGGCCATACGATGAAGCTTTTGAACAATTTTATTTCAATGGGCTATTCCGCGATCTATTCCGAAGCACTGACGCTCGGCGTCAAGGCCGGATTGACGCCGCAGGTGTTCGACAGCGTCATCCGCGGCAGCCGCATGGATTGCTCGTTCTATCAGGCGTTCTTCGATTTCGTGCTGAACCGCAACGAGAACGCCCAGCGTTTCGCCATGGTCAATGCGCTGAAAGACATGTCGTATCTCGCTTCCTTCGCGCAATCGGCAAGCGTCGCAAATCCGATCGGCGCGGCCGTGCGCAACAGCTTTGCAACAGCCGTTGCAACCGGTCACGGCGAGGCCTTCGTTCCGGCTCTTTCGGATGTGATCGCCGGACTGAACGGCGTCTCCCTGACCGATCCGATACCGGCGCGATAGAAAACGCAGAGGCAGAATGAAGACGTTTCATCTCGATCCCGTTGGCGGCATCGCCGGCGATATGTTCATCGCCTCAATCCTCGACGTTCGTCCCGATCTTGAAGCGGGCCTTCGCGCAACGCTTTCGTTGTGTCCGCTGATCGCAGATATTTCCGTCGCGGTCGTGAAACACAATGACGGCATCCTGACCGGACGGCGGTTTCTGGTGAGCAAGCCCGGCGGCGAGCATGTGGCGGCTGAGCCTGCCCACCACCATCATGACCACCAGCACTCGCATGCCGAAGATCACGCGCATCCGCATACCCACATTCACGTGGCATGGCGTGATATTCGATCTGCGCTGGAGGCGCCGCAGCTTGACCCCGCCGTCGTCCGGCACGCCATCGGTATTTTCGCACTTTTGGCCGAGGCGGAAGCAAAGGTGCATGGCACCACGCCGGGCGAAATCAGCTTTCACGAAATAGGCGCCTGGGACTCGATTGCCGATATCGTTGGCGCCGCGTACTTGATCGCAAGCCTGGATGCTCCTGTCTGGACGGTGGGTCCCCTGCCGCTCGGGTCCGGCCGCGTGCGGACCGCCCATGGCATCCTCCCGGTCCCTGCCCCCGCAACTGCCCTCTTGATGGAGGGTTTCGTCACAATCGACGACGGCATCGGAGGAGAGCGGGTAACCCCGACGGGTGCTGCGATCCTGCGCTATCTATGCAAGGCATCAGCATCGCCATCACTCCGGACGCTGGTTGCCTCCGGGCACGGGTTTGGCACGAGAAAGCTGCCAGGCATCAGCAACTGCTTGCGTATTCTTTGTTTCGGGACGAGTGGCGACGTTGGCACGACCGAGACCGTTGCCGTCATCGAATGCGAGATTGACGACCAGACGGGCGAGGATCTTGCGCAGGCGATCGACCACGTGCGGGCACATCGTGGCGTGCTCGACGTGGTTCAGACGCCAGTGTTCGGCAAGAAGGGGCGGATGATGGCGCATGTGCGGATCCTCGCCCGGCCCGAGGCATTGCAGACCGTCGTGCAGCTCGTTTTCGAGGAAACCAGCACGATCGGGATCCGATATTCGCTGGTTCATCGCGTAACGCTGGCGCGGGAAGCCGGCGAATTCCAACATGACGGCCGTTCGCTCCGGACAAAGACGGTTGCAAGGCCCGGCGGCCCGACGGTCAAGGTCGAGGCCGATGACCTGGCAGGTGTTGCCGGCAAGGCGGTGCGTGATACCATCCGGTCAACGATCGCAAAGGCAGAGGACGCGGAATGACGGACGCACTTCGCGATATTCTTCTCGACATCGGCCCGGCGGCGGTCGCCGTTAGCGGCGGTGTGGATTCCATGACACTCGCCGTTCTTGCCCACCGCAGCCTTGGCCGCAACAACGTGACGATGATGCACGCCATGTCCGCAGCCGTACCAGCGGAGGCAACACAACGCGTCAGGCGTTGGGCGGCGGCCGAAAACTGGGACTTGCGGGTCATCAATGCCGGCGAGCTTTCGGATGAGAAATATCGCAGCAATCCACTCAACCGCTGCTTTTTCTGCAAGGGCAATCTCTACGGCACGATCGCGGACCTGACAGATCGGCAAATCCTTTCCGGTGCCAACACGGATGATCTCGGCGAATACCGGCCTGGAATGGACGCCGCCCGCCAATATTCGGTCCGCCATCCCTATCTCGAGGCCCGGATCGACAAAAACGGCGTTCGTGCGCTTGCCCGGACGCTCGGTCTGGGCGACCTCTCCGACCTGCCTGCCTCGCCTTGTCTTTCCAGCCGGGTCGAGACCCTGATCCGCATCGAGCCGGAAACCCTGCAGGCGATTCACGCTGTCGAAAATCTTGTATCGGACCGGCTTTCGCCGCGGACAGTGCGCTGCCGCGTTCGCAAGGCAGGCATCGTTGTCGAGCTTGATGCCGACAGCCTGGACACCACAGGCCCGGCCGAACGTTCCGCGCTGACCGCGTCGATCACCCGGCTTCTGCCGCAAGCGCTCGCCGGCAAGACCATCGCCTTTGCGCCCTATCGCAACGGCAGCGCATTTGTCGGCGAAAAACAATGAGCAGCAAGGACATCGTGTTCGATTTTGATCGAGCCACGCGTATCGGCCTTGATGAAGCCGTGTTCTGCCAGATGAAGTCGCCGGCACAGATCGATGCGATTCTGGATAACGCATTGCAGAAAAATGCGGGGCTTTTGCTGACGCGGCTCGATCCGGACAAGCTGGCGGCTCTTTCTCCGGCCAATACGCCGTTGATCGATTACTGCGCAATCTCGCAGACGGGCTTTTTCGGGCCGCTCAGACCAATATCGTCACGTGGCGCGGTGGCGATTGTCGCGGCCGGAACGTCCGATGCTTCGGTCGCCCGCGAGGCTTCCCGCACGCTGCGCCATTCCGGTATCGAAGCGTCGCTGATCGTCGATGTCGGTGTCGCCGGACTTTGGCGGTTGACCGAGCGGCTGGACGATATCCGCTGCCACCCCGTGGTGATCGCTGTCGCCGGCATGGATGCAGCCCTTGCCAGCGTGCTTGGCGGCCTCGTCTCATCGGCGATGATCTGCGTTCCGACATCGGTCGGTTACGGCGCTGCGGAGAACGGGCGAACGGCGCTCAACGCCATGCTTGCCAGTTGCGCTCCCGGCCTGACCGTCTGCAACATCGACAATGGCTATGGTGCCGCCTGTGCCGCCATACGCATTTTGGCGAGCGCTGATCGGATGCGCGACCTGGGCTGAACTGCCCAGATCGCCATAATCGCAAGAGCGGATATCAGGCCGCGTCGACAGTCAGCTGCTGCTGCTCGCCCAGACCTTCGATGCCGAGCTTGATCGTCTGACCGGCGTGCAGGAAGATCGGCTCCGGCTTGATACCGAGGCCGACGCCCGGCGGGGTGCCAGTGGAGATGATGTCGCCGGGCTGGAGGCTCATGAACTGCGAGATGTAGTGTACGAGGAACGGGACGGTGAAAATCATCGTTTTTGTCGAGCCGTTCTGGCGCGAGACGCCATCGACGGTCAGCCACATCTTCAGGTTCTGTGGATCGGCTATCTCGTCGCGCGTAACCACCCAGGGACCGATCGGACCGAAGCTGTCGGCCGACTTGCCCTTTGTCCACTGACCGCCGCGTTCCGCCTGGAATTCGCGCTCCGACACATCGTTGATCAGGCAATAGCCCGCGACGTGGTTCATCGCGTCGTCTTCCGAGACGTACCGCGCCTCGTCGCCGATGACGACACCGAGTTCGACTTCCCAATCGGTCTTCTTTGATTTGCGCGGGATGATGACATTGTCGTTCGGACCGGTGATCGCGCTCGTCGCCTTCATGAACAGGATCGGCTCTTCCGGTATCTTGGCACCCGTTTCGGCCGCGTGGTCGGCGTAGTTCAGACCAACGCAGATAAACTTGCCGACGCGCGAAACGCACGGGCCAAGACGGCCTGGATTCTCGACCAGCGGCAGGCTCTTCGGATCGAGCGCGGCGAGTGCGGCAATCCCCTCGTTCGTCAGCACACTGCCGGCGATATCGCCGACATGCCCGGAGAGATCGCGCACATTGCCGTCGGCATCGAGAAGTGCGGGCTTTTCGGCGCCCGGCTGGCCATATCGAAGAAGTTTCATGATGGTATCCTGTGCAAGTTGAAAGCGATGATCAGGCGTTCGACCAGCCGCCGTCGACGACGATGGCGTTGCCGGTCATAAAGGCCGATTCGTTGCTGGCGAGAAAGACCACTAGTTCGGCGACTTCCTCAGCCGTGCCCAATCGGCCCATCGGCTGGCGACCGATGAAGGCGACACGCGCAGCATCATAGTCGCCGGTGGCGCGCATGCGGTCCTGCAGCGACGGGCTCTCCACCGTGCCCGGGCAGATGGCGTTGGCGCGGATGCCCTGGCCGATATAATCGAGCGCGACCGACTTTGTCATGCCGATCACGGCCGCCTTGGTCGTCCCGTAAATGAAACGGTTGGGGGCGGCGATGACAGTCGAGGCGACCGACGCCATGTTGATGATGGACGCGCCGCCATTTTTGATCATGCCCGGCAGAAACGCCCGGATCATCCGGTACATCGCCCGTACATTGAGATTGACGGAGAAATCGAAGGCATCCTCGTCGCAATCCAGGATCGAGCCATTGTGCACGTAGCCTGCGCAGTTGAAGAGGATGTCGGGCGCATCGGCACCTGCTGCAAACTCGGTGATCGCCTTGGGGTTCAACACGTCGAGCGCCTTCGTCCTGATGCCGGGCAGCCCTTCGAGCGACTGCAGTTTCGATGCGTCGATATCAGTGGCGATTGTGGTTGCGCCCTCGCGTGAAAAGGCCAGGACGGCCGCACGGCCCATGCCTTGGCCAGCGGCCGTGACGACCGCTGTCTTTCCTTCAAGCCTGCCTGTCATTTCTGGATATCCTTGGATGTTTCCTGCATGGCCGCGCTTAACGAGCCCGGTTCGATATCTGCGGGATCGGCTGCCAGCGACAGTCCGACACGCTGTGCGGCACCTGCCAGATGCCGGTGCATGGCTCGCTGCGCTGCGTCCGGATCACCAGCTTCGATGGCATCGAGAATCTGCTGGTGTTCGCCAAGCGTGATGCTGGCAAGGTCGTCGGAGCGCTGCTGGTTGCCGGAGGCGAGAATGCTGTCGCGCACTCGTTCCGAGGCGAACATCAGGAATGGCACCATGTACGTGTTCTGCGTCGCTGCAGCGACTGTCTTGTGGAACTCCAGATCGGTCTTCAGCCAGGTCACGCTGCCGTAGGGCGCTGCAGCCATCGTTGCCAACGCTTCGCGCATGGCAGCAAGGTCTGCCTCCGTGCGGCGCTGTGCGGCCAAGGCGGCAACCTGCACCTCCAGAATGCCGCGGATTTCGAAGAGATTCCGGAAGGCGTCGGCCTGCTGCAGGGAATCGTGATCGATGGTCAGGACGGTGGAATTCGGCACGTCGGCAACGAAGGCGCCCCTGCCCTGCTGCGACCAGATCCGCCCTTCCGACCGCAACCGCGCGATCGCCTCGCGCACCACGTTTCGGCTGACGCCAAAGGTCTGCGCCAGCGCCTGTTCGGTGGGCAACTGGTCACCCGGCTTCAGCCGCCCCTGGGCGATCTCACGCGAGATGGAACTGGCGACGAGCGTCGAGAGATGCGGTCCGCGATTGACCTTGTCGAGTTTCAGCATCACCGCTCACCTGTTTCCTGAACTGAAGCGCGCGGCGGAAAAATTCGCCCCGGACTCATGATTCCCCCTGGATCCAGGGCATCCTTGATCCTGCCGGCAAGATCAAGCGAAACATCGTCGATGCGCTTGAGAAAAGCTTGTTGCTTGACTTTGCCAATGCCGTGTTCAGCGCTCAAAGAGCCATTGTAACGATCGACCACATCGAAGATCACGCCTTCGGTTTCATGAAAGAGCACGTCGATCGCCCGCCCATCCATACCGACGGGAGGCACGACGTTGAGATGGATATTGCCGTCGCCGACATGGCCATAGGTTACCGGCAACGCATCCGGATGGCTCTTTGCCAGTGCCTGCAGAGCATCCTCGACAAAGCCGGCAAGCGTCGAGATAGGCACGGACACATCGGTGCGAAGATAGCGGCCCCCACGCCCCTGCGCTTCGACCATCAGTTCCCGCAGAAGCCAGAGCTGATCGCCCTGCGCGCGGCTGGAAGCAACCACCCCATCGACGATGAGATCGCCCGCGCTGATCAGGAAGTCCTGCAGGATGGCGTGTAGATCCACGCGACCGCCGGCGGAGGCCTCGATCAGCACATAAACAGGACACACTTCGGACAGCGGATCGCGCAGACCGGCACGCGCACCGAGCGCGATGTCGATACCGCCGCGCAGGATGAGCTCGAAAGCCGTCACGAGGTCGCTGCATTCGCGCCGTGCGCGGGCATACAGCGCCATCGCGTCACTGACCGAACGAAGTCCGACCAGCGCTGTTTCCACCTGTGTTGGTTTCGGAAAGAGCTTCAGCGAGACGGCTGTCACGACACCGAGGGTGCCCTCGCTGCCGATGAACAGCTGCTTCAGATCGTAACCGCGATTGTCCTTGCGCAGAAGCTTCAGGCCGTTCCAGACCCGCCCGTCGGCAAGAACCACTTCGAGCCCGAGCACGAGATCGCGCGTCATGCCGTAGCGCAGCACATTGAACCCGCCGGCATTGGTGGCGACATTGCCGCCGACACGGCAGCTGCCCTGCGCGCCGAAGGTGATCGGCAGGATGCAGTCTTCGGCTTCCGCATGGCGCTTGGCCTCCTCGAGAATGCAGCCGGCCTCGACCACCATGGCAAAATCGATGGCGCTGATGGAGCGAAGCTTGTTCAGCCTTTCCAGCGATATGACGACTTCGCCGCCACCGGGTGCCGCGACTGCTGCGCCGACGAGGCCGGTCAGTCCGCCCTGCGGCACAACGGGAATATTGTTGGCGCTGCAACAGCGCATCAACAGGGAGACATCATCGACCGAGCGTGGCCGTACGACCGCAAGCGGCATGCCGAAATGATCGCCGGACCAGTCGCGCGTGTAGCGTTCGATATCGTCCTTGGCACTCAGTAGAATGCCATATGGGAGCGCGGCCTTGAGCGTCGCCAGCAACTTTTCGCGCGGTACTGTAACAGCGTCCATCAAGCGGCCTCCACATCAGGTCGAAAACAACTGGACAATGACATCAGTTGCATGGTTATCATACAACACTGATAATGAACATCAAGAGCAATGCGCCCTTGCGCACAGCTCAGATGTCGGAAATCAGAATGAAAACCATATCTTATTGGAGGAAGAAGACGATGAGCGCCTCGAGCGGCTTTCGCATGATGCACACGATGATCCGGGTTTTCGACCTGGATGTCTCCATCAAATTCTACACCGAGCTTCTCGGCATGACGCTGTTGCGCCGGGACGACTATCCAGGCGGAAAGTTCACCAACGCCTTCGTCGGCTATGGTCCGGAAGAAACCGACACGGTTGTCGAGCTGACCTACAACTGGGGCCGTGAGGAAGGCTACGATCTCGGCACCGGTTTTGGCCATCTGGCGCTTGGCGTACAGGACATCTATGCCGTCTGCGCCGAGCTGGAGAAACAGGGGGCCTGCATCCCGCGTCCGCCGGGCCCGATGCTGCATGGCACGACGCATATCGCCTTCATCGAAGATCCGGACGGCTACAAGATCGAGCTGATCGGTCTCGATACGATGTAACGGGCGAAAGCTTCGGGACCCGCGCCTGACGGCGCGGGTCCTTTCCCGGCCTTCGCACACTTTCCTGGGAGGAAATTCCGCTCTCATTTGATGACCGGGATCTTGCTGCGGTCGATGGTGATGGCCACTGCGATGATGAGGACGGCGCCGAAAACGACGTTCTCCGCGAAGATATTGACGCCGATGAAGGTCATGCCGATGCGCACGATCGAGATGATCAGCGCACCAACTGCCGTGCGCGCGACACCACCGAGGCCGCCCGTGATCGCTGTGCCACCGACTATGACAGCGGCGATCGCGGGGAGCAGCAGCTGGTTGGCAAGGCTCGGCGAGCCGCTTGAAAGCCTCGCCGCGAGGATGACACCGGCAATCGCCGCCAGCGTGCCGGAAATGGCGAAGGCGATGATCTTGGTGCGATCCACATTGACACCTGCAGCAAGCGCCGCCGGTTCGCCTGCGCCAACCGCCAGACTGTAGCGGCCGAAGCGCGTGTAGCGCAGCACCAGGAAGCTGACGATGCCAACGATGGCCGCAAGAATGGCGACGACCGGCACACCGGCTACTGTGCCGTTGATCCATGTGGTGCTGAGACGCCCGCCCTCCTCGATGGTGATGGCCCGTCCCTGTGCGAACCAGAGCGCCATGCCGGCAACGACGCCGCCGGTCGCAAGGGTCGCAACGAAGGACGGTACGCGCAGACGAACATGGACGATGCCGCTGAGGATGCCGAAGATCAGCCCCGCGCCGATTGCCACCGGGAAGGCCAGTGCGCCGATAGAAGGCAGCAGTTGTGCGAGAATGACACTCGCCAGCGACGCCACGGCCTGGATCGAAAGGTCGATGCCGCCGATCAGGATGACGAAGGTGACGCCGGTAGCAAGGATGAAGAGCACGGCGGTGTTGCCGAGCAGAAGCCCCAGCGTCTCCCCCGTCAGGAAGCCCGGTGAGCCGATCTCGACGATGGCGATCAGCAGCACCAGAAGGGCCGGAGGAATAGCGCCCTGAACCCAGCCTGCCGCGAAAATATCGGATAGTTTCTTCATGGCCGTTTCCTCACACCATTTCCCGGACAAGATCGACCTGATCCGGCTTGTTGCCGGCCGCAGCATCGAAACGCGCCGTCACCTCGCCGTCCTTCATCACGAGTACCCGGTGGGAAAGCCCGATGGTTTCCTCCAGCGTGTCGGACAGAAGTAGGATGGCTATGCCTTGTGCGGACAGATCGCGGACGAGTTCGTAGACCTCTTCCTTGGCACCGACATCAAGCCCGCGCGTCGGATGATCGAGGATCAGCACACGGGAGCCTGCTGTCATCCAGCGGGCGAGAACCACCTTCTGCTGGTTGCCGCCCGAGAGCTTACGGCAGGCAATGTCCGGCCCCGGCGCCTTGATGTGCAGCTTGCGGATCCAATCTGTGGCCAGCTTTCGTTCCAGCCCATAGTCGATCCTGCCGTTTTTCATGACGCTGGAAAGATCGGCAAGCGTGATGTTTTCGGCGATCGACAGGAACATCACCAGTCCCTCGATTCGGCGTTCGCGCGGAACATAGCCGATGCTTTTGCGCACGGCCTGTTCCGGGGAGGTGAACCGCACAGCCTCGCCCCGGATTTTCAGGGAACCCTCCGTTTGCGGCAGGAAGCCGCCGAGCGTGCGAGTGATCTCCTCGCGACCCGAGCCGACGACGCCGGCAATGCCGACGATCTCGCCGGCATGTATATTGAAATCGACCCCGCGGAAGGCGCCCTTGACCCCCAGACCGTTGGCTTCGAGGATGACCTCTGGCCTCGGCGCCATCTGGCGCGGCTCTTTGTAATACTCGGTGTGTAGACCACGGCCGACCATGATCTCGTGCAGCTCCGGTCCCGTAACCTGGTTTGCCTGATGCTCGGCGACGACCTCTCCGTCCTTCATCGTGTAGACGCGGTCGGAGATGCGCAGAACTTCGTCGAGGCGATGCGAAACGAAAACGAAGCTGGCACGCTTCTTCAGGGAGCGGATGCGCTCGAACAGCACATCGATATCCGATGCGGTCAGAACCGATGTCGGTTCGTCCAGCAGAATGACCAGGGGACGGGAGACGCTTTCTTCGAGCGTCAGCGCCTTGGCGAGTTCCACCATCTGACGGGCAGCAAAGGACAGTTCGGACGTGCGCGTGGTCACATCGATATCGACACCGATCTTGCCCAGCTGGCGCCGGGCCGCTTCCCGCATGGCCTTCCAGTTGACGATGCCGAGCCGCGTGAACTGATGCTCCTGGCCAAGATAGATATTCTCGGCGACCGACATGTTGAGAAGCAGGGACTGCTCCTGAAATACCATGCCGATGCCGTGGACAGCGGCATCGCGCGTGCTGCGCAGCCTCAGCCGCTCGCCATCGAGCGTCATCGTGCCGGAGTCCGGCTGCAACGTACCGGCAAGCGTGCGCATCAGCGTCGATTTGCCGGCGCCGTTTTCCCCGATCAGGCCGATGACCTCATTGGGGCGAATTTCGAGCGAAACATTCTTCAGCGCCTTGACGCCCATGAAGGATTTCGAGATTCCGTTGACTGACAACATGGCCGTTCACTTCACGATCTTGAGGCGGAGACGATCGAGCGACAGCGCAACGGCGGCAATGATCATCAGTCCCTGCACGGTTTGCTGAACGTAGGGCGAGATCCCCAGCAGCACCATGCCGTTGGCAAGGACCGTGACGATCAGCACGCCGACCAGCGTATTGAGCACGCCGCCCTCCCCGCCGGTCAGCGCCGTGCCGCCGACGACGACGGCCGTGACGGCTGCAAACAGGCGTCCATCGGCAATCACCGCATTCGACTGCCCGAGCTGCGCTGCGGCCAGAACGCCCGCAACGCCGAAGAAGAAGCCTGCAACACCGAAGGCGGTGATGCGGACGCGCTGGAGATTGACGCCGGACAGTTCTGCGACATCCTCGCCGCCGCCAATCGCCAGGATATGGCGGCCGAGACGCGTATGATATTGGATGACGATCGCCAACAGGAAGGCTGCGGCGGCAACCCAGACAGCAAGGGGAAGGCCGAGGAAGCGCTCAAGCGCCAAGGAGCGAATGGAATTATCCATCAGCCGGATGGCCGAACCGCCCAGCATGAACACCGAAATGCCGAGGCCGATAAACCATACGCCAAGCGTTGCCATGAAAGACGGGATGCGCAGCACCGTCTGGATAATGCCGTTCAACACACCCATGGCGGTGCTTGCGGCGATCGCCGCGACGACAGCCAGCCAGCCGTAATCGTTGGCATTGGCATCATTGGTCGCGAGCAGTACCAAAACCATGGCTGCGATGGAAAGGGCGCCTTCCACCGACAGGTCTATGCTGCCCATGAGGATGATGAACGTCATGCCCATCGCGAGCGTCAAAGGCACCGCAGCCGAATTGGCGATGCGGATGAGATTGCGCAGTTCGATGAAATTCGGGTTTGCTATGGTGATCAGGATGCACAGAACGACAAGCACTATCAGCGGAGCGAACGTGCGCAGGCGCCGCGCAGCCTCACCCCGAAAAAACCGCGCAAAAACAGCATCCATGGCTGATGTCCGCTCCAGATTGGTGACGGGCTTCATGGTTTCAGAATTGATCGTCAAAAGATATACTCCGCATCCGGGCTGAAGCAGCCGGCAGCGGAAAATTTCCGCTGCCGGCGATAGACCGCGGCATGGCCGCGCCGGGCATCTGGCAAGGCGACGCTTACGTTCTGATCTGGCCGGTGACGCGATCCCAAAGGTCGCTCCAGTCCAAAGCAGGCTGGGATTCGACATTGGTCTTGTAGTATTCCTCGACATTGTCCTTGGTGATCGAAACCACCTTGCCGTAAAATTCGCGGTGCTCCGGAGGCTCGGACGTCGGGTCGAATTTCTTCGTCAGCGCGTTATAGCCGAGAGCCAGGCCGATGCCGCCCTGCCAGAACGGATCGGACGTGATCGTGCAGGCGAATTCCCCGGTGCGAACCGCATCCACGGCTGCCTTGATACCGTCGATGCCGACGACCGGAACCTTGCCGGCAAGTCCCTCTGCGCGCAGTGCTTCCAGAGCGCCCGTGCCCATATCGTCGTTGGCAGCCCAGATGCCCTTGATTTCATCGCCGAAGCGCGTCAGCAGGTTGCTGGTCAGATCAAAGGCTTCCGTCGATTTCCAGTTGGCGACCTGGAAGTCCAGAAGCTTGATATTGCTGTTCTCCGCCAACGCCGCTTCAAGACCCTTCTTCCGCTCGATTGCCGCCGTGTTGGAAATCTGGCCGCCCAGCGCGATAATGCCGCCGGAGCCACCAATCGTCTTGAAGAGGATTTCGGCGATCTGCTTGCCGCTGGAAATCCCGTCGAACTCGATATGCGAGACATAGTTCGGATTGAAATCCTTGGGATGCAAGTCCGCCGGCTTGTTCCACTGGGTGACGACATAAGCGCCTGCCGCCTTGCAGGCCTCGACGATCGGGCGCGCATCCGGCGTATCGTTCGGGTCGGAGTTCAGGACCATGTTGCCACCGGTCTTGGCCAGCATCGCCTTGATGTCTGCAATACCCTTTTCGCTGTTTCCTTCGGAAACGAGCGTGACGTGTTCCAGACCCACCAATTTGGCGTAGGCTTCTGCGCCCGTCTTCCAGACCGCATGGTAGGGGTTCGACAACGACCGGATCGAAGTCACCAATGTTGGAGCGCCCTGCGCGAACAGGCGTTTCGGCATGGCCGAAACAGCAAGACCGGTCGCGGCGCCGATCATCAGCGTGCGGCGATTGATCTCGCCGAAGTTCATCAAAGTCTTTCCATCTTTCATTCTCAATCCTCCCGTTGAAATTCCAAGGCTGCGGTTCGGCAACCTTGCGCGGATGCTGGAACAGGTCAGAAAGCTTGTCGCGTCCTCCTAAATTTGTACGACAACCCTTCAACACGATAACCATACCCTTTCTCTTGACGCCGCACAAGGGACTTGAGATGGTGCGCGCCGAAGAGATGCAAAGCCGATGAAATACCGGCAGAAAATCTCAAGCGGAGGACTGAAATGCCCGATTATATCATCATCGGCGGAGGCTCTGCGGGATGTGTTCTCGCAGCGCGATTGTCCGAAGATCCTGCCGTCACCGTCACTCTGCTCGAAGCGGGACCGCGCGATACGAATTTCTATATTCATCTGCCGGTCGGGTTCTTCAAGATGACCGCAGGGCCGCTGATCTGGGGTTACGAGACAGCCCCCGGCCGTGAGATCGGCGGGCGCAGGATGGTTTATCCGCAGGCACGCGTGCTGGGTGGGGGCAGTTCCATCAATGCACAGGTCTTCACCCGCGGGTGCCCCGAAGATTACGACACCTGGGCTAATGACGAGGGTTGCGACGGCTGGTCCTACAAGGATGTGCTGCCCTATTTCCGTCGCTCGGAAGGCAACGACTCGCTCGGCGGCCCGCATCACGGCACCGAAGGCCCACTCGGCGTTACCTCGACAACGCCGCATCCACTGACCCGTGTTTTCGTGCGCGCGGCCCAGGAAGCGGGGCTTCCCTACAATGGCGATTTCAACGGCGGCAACCAGCAGGGCACCGGCTTTTATCAGGCAACCACGAAAAATGGCAAGCGCAGCAGTACGGCCACCGGCTATCTGAAACCGGCGCTTGCACGTAAAAACCTGACCCTGTGCACGGGTGTCATGGTCAATCGCATCGTCATCGAGAATGGCCGGGCCGTGGGCGTCGAAGTTGTCGAGAGCGGACGGCCCGTGACCATCCGGGCGGAACGCGAGGTGATCGTCACGTCCGGCGCGATCGGTTCGCCAAAACTGCTGATGCTATCGGGCATCGGCCCGTCCGACCATCTGCGGTCCGTCGGTATCGACACGCTGCACGATTTGACCGGGGTCGGCCAAAACCTGCAGGACCACATGGATGTCGATGTTCTCGCCGAACTGTCCGGTTCCTACGGTATCGATCGCTACAAGCGGCTGCACTGGCAGGCGATGGCGGGGCTTGAATACATGCTGTTCGGCAAGGGTCCGGTGGCTTCCAACATCGTCGAAGCCGGAGCCTTCTGGTGGGGCGACAGGGCGGAAAAAACACCCGATATCCAGTTTCATTTTCTACCCGGCGCGGGTGTCGAGGAAGGCATTGGTTCGGTACCGGGCGGCAATGGCTGCACTCTCAACTCCTATCCCGTGCGCCCGCGCTCGCGGGGCAGCGTGACGCTACGGACCGCGAACGCCACGGACGCTCCGATCATCGATCCCAATCCCTATGCCGAGCCCTACGATCTCGAACGCGCCGCCGATGGCATCCTGATTAGCCGGGATATCCTGGCCCAAGCCGCCTTCAAGCCCTTCATAAAGCGCGAACACCTTCCCGGCGCCCAGGTCAGCACCCGCCAGCAAGCGATGACCTTTGCCCGCGAGCACGGCCGCTCGGCCTACCATCCCGTCGGAACCTGCCGTATGGGCGCGGCCGATAATGCCGATGCCGTGGTTGATCCACACCTGCGCGTGCGTGGCATCGAGGGGCTGCGCGTCTGTGATAGTTCCGTCATGCCGCGCCTGATCTCCTCCAATACCAATGCGGCAACGATCATGATCGCCGAAAAGGCGGCCGATCTCATTCGCGCCGGAAACTAAGCTGAGGAACGGGATTTCCATGCAAGCTTTCGATCCACGCACCTTCCTGCGATCGACCTTCGATGCCGCGGTCAGGGCCGCTGACCCCCTCCACGGCATTCAGCAATACCTGCCCGACAGGCCGAAGGGGCGAACGATCGTCGTGGGTGCAGGTAAGGCATCGGCGCAGATGGCGGCGGCGCTCGAAACGCTCTGGGACGGGCCAATGGAGGGCGTTGTCGTGACCCGTTACGGTTTCGGGGCACCCTGCAAGCACATCGAGATTATCGAGGCATCCCATCCCGTTCCCGACGAAGCCGGGCTCATCGCCTCACGCCGCCTGCTTCAAACCGTTGAAGGGCTCACGGCGGACGATCTGGTCATTGCTCTCATCTCCGGTGGTGGCTCCGCCCTTCTCCCCTCTCCGGCGCCGGGTCTGACGCTTGCCGATGAAATAGCGGTCAACGAGGCGCTTCTGGCGTCCGGCGCGCCGATCTCGGCGATGAACACCGTTCGCAAGCACATTTCCACCATCAAGGGCGGTCGCCTTGCGGCTGCGGCCTATCCGGCCCGGGTCGTCTCCTTCATCGTCTCAGACATCCCGGGCGACAATCCGGCACTCGTCGCATCCGGGCCGACCGTGGCTGACGCCGGGAGCAGGGAGGATGCCCTCGATCTGATCGGCGCCTATCGAATGAACCTCCCTGAAGCCGTCATGGTTCACCTCAAATCGCCGGCTGCTGACGGACTGGAGCCCCGTGATTCACGGTTTGCGCGCAATCAAGCCCATGTCGTTGCATCCGCTGCGGTCTCGCTAGAAGCCGCTGCTGAAGAAGCGCGCAGGCAGGGTATCGAAGCCGTGATCCTTTCGGATTCGATCGAGGGAGAGTACCGCGATGTGGCAAGCGTGCACGCAGCCATCGCTCGCGAAATCGCAACACGCGACAGACCTTTCGCCAAACCTGTGCTGCTGCTTTCCGGTGGCGAAACGACCGTAACGCTCCGCGCAAAGGGCAAGGGCGGCCGCAACAGCGAGTTCCTGCTCTCCTTCGCGCTCGGCATCAGCGGCATTGCCGGCATCCATGCCATCGCCGCAGATACCGATGGCATCGACGGCTCCGAGGACAATGCCGGCGCTTTTGCCGATGGGCAGACCGTTGAACGCATGCGGAAGGCGGGAGTGGATGCCAAATCGGCGCTGATACAAAACAACGCCTGGACGGCGTTTCACTCCATCGATGACCTGTTTATCACCGGCCCGACCGGGACCAACGTGAATGATTTTCGGGCCATTCTGGTTCGATAGTCCGAGTCCAGGGTGTAGGCAATATCGCGATGATATCGTCGGGTGAGACTGCGGAGGGCGACATCACCAGATTAGCTCGTGATACTCCTTATCGTTGTCCCGATTGCCAGCTAACGTGATCGCCCGTGCGGTTTGGGTTTATTTCCGGTTTCCTTTGAACTTGCGTACAAACATGTTCTTATGTCGCTCGCCTTCACACCAACTGAACGAATGCGCTACGCCCATTTCCAGCCGGAGCGCGCGAACTTTACGATGCCGTCGGCCGCGGCGAGTATAGACTTTCGGTGGAAATGGGTGAACAATTATCCACTAAACACATCAATTAAAGGGGGATTTTTTGAATTTCATTTTTTTCTCGCCGCACTTCCCCGCTTACAGTACGGAGTTCTGCCACCATCTGAACCGGAACGGCGTGCGCGTCCTCGGCATTGGCGATGCGCCCTACGACGATCTACCAGGCAAGCTGCAATCATCCCTGACCGAATACTACCGTATCGCCGACATGGAAAACGACGACGAAGTCATTCGCGCCGTCGGTTACTTCATTCATCGCTATGGCAAGATCGACCGCTTCGAATCCCTGAACGAGCACTGGCTGGAACTCGAGGCGAGGATTCGCACCGATTTCAACATCTATGGAACCAAGCTGGATTTCATCGACAATTTGAAACAGAAATCGCGGATGAAGGACTATTTCGAGCGAAGCGGCGTGGCCACGGTCGCCCATTTGAAAACCTCCGACAAGGCCAGTGCTCTCGATTTCATCGAAAAGGTTGGATTTCCCATCGTTGCCAAGCCGGATCTCGGCTCTGGCGCCAGCATGACCTATAAAATTTCCACGGCTCGGGAATTCGACAGTTTCTTCAGCAACAAGCCGTCGGACATATCCTTCATTCTGGAAGAGTACGTGGACGGCATCATCCTTACCTATGACGGTCTGATCGATCGCTATGGGCATGTGGTGTTTGCCACCAGCCACCGTTTCGAGCAGAGCATCATGGAAGTGGTGAACACCGACTCCCATCTCTATTATTTCTGCCTTCCGGCGATCGATCCAGAAATAGAGGAGGCCGGTCGCAATATCCTGAAAGCATTGGATATTCGAGAGCGGTTCTTTCATATCGAACTTTTCCAACGCAATCGCGACAAGAGAATCATCGCCCTGGAAATCAACATGCGTCCGCCGGGAGCATGGATGACGGACGCCATCAATTTCACCCACGATATGGATGTCTATCGCGAGTGGGCCGGCATGGTTGCGCATAACCGCGTCGGCGGGCCGTTCCCCGGTAAATATTTCACCGGCTATGCCAGCCGGAAGCACCGTCTGGACTACAAATACACCCATCACGAGATTGTCGGAAAATGGCATGCGGAGTTGGTCAAATATCAGGAGGTTGAAACAGTGTTCCGACGTGCTATGGGTGATTTCGCCTATCAGTTCCGCTCGGAAAACCTCGATGAGGTGCGGGAGATCGTGGCGTTCATTCAGGAAATCAAAGTCTGACGATGCACGTTTCTTATCACAGCGAATACAGCAGGCACCTGGCCCGCCCGATGGAATACAAGGTTTACGGCCATGGCGGCCGACCGGTCCTGGTGTTCCCGACGTCGAACGGTCGATTTTATCAATACGAAGATTCCGGCATGATCGCGGAATTGCAGGGCTTCATCGATGCCGGGAAAGTTCAGATCTGGACGGTGGACGGAATCGATGGAGAAACGTTCTTCAGCAAGGACGCCAATTTCAATCACCGTATTGAACGGCACCAAGCCTATTTCCGCTATATCAGCGACGAAATTTTCCCCGAAATCGCCAGAAACAGCCGGGAGGCGAATGGGGGCGCAGAAATCCGACCCCTGTTAACAGGATGCTCGATGGGGGCGTTTCACGCGGCCAATTTCCTGTTTCGCTTTCCATGGTTGGGCGATGGCATCATCGCACTTAGCGGTGTTTATTCGACCAAGCACTTTTTCGGTCCTTGCCTCGATGGTTCGATCTATTTCAATTCGCCGCTGCACTATCTCGCTAACCTTCAGGATGAAGAGGCTCTCCGGCAAATCCGTCGCCTTCGCCTGATGGTTTGTTGTGGACAGGGCGCCTGGGAAGACGAAATGCTGGAAGAAACGAGAGCGCTGGAAGCCGTGCTCCTGCAAAAATCCATCCCGGCATTGGTTGATTATTGGGGCGCGGATGTGAGCCACGATTGGCTGTGGTGGCGCCCACAGATGGCGTATTTCCTGGACAAGTGGCTGGCCGCCTGACAATGCGGAGCCGATTTTCGTGATGAAGGAAATACCGGCAACCGCCTGATCTGAACCCTTAACGCCGGATCCGTTCAATCATTGATTGTCTGGTTCATTTGGCGGGACAACGCCCTTTGTGAAAAGAAAACACCCGTAGAAACGCGTTTCTCCCGTGGTCACCACACAGTAGGCTCGCTTTGCTTCCTCATAAAATGCGAAGCGCTCGATACCGTACATGGGAACGACGGTACCATTCACGCGGTCTATCTCCGCTTGGACTTCCTGCTGAACCGCAGGTATTTCGTGTGGCGCACCCATCAACTCCATCCTGCCCGCAGAAGACTGAAGGGGAGTATCGAGAGGCATGACCGACAGTATGGCTTTGACAGCACGAGCAGCCGACACGTTGTCGATGTGGAGAGTTTTGCCGACAGAAGTATGCCGCGCGATGGAGGCCGAAGGGAAATTCGTGTCCGAAACGACAAGGGTATCGCCATGCCCCATCGAGCGCAGGGCGTGGAGCACATCGGCATTGAGCGCCGGATCGATATTTTTCAACACGGTTGTTTCACCCGTTCTGTTTCAGACAACACTTTGCGCGCCGCGATTACTGGCGTCGGCGCTTCGCATCAGGAAATCTTGCGCAGAAGCTCCATCAGCATCATCCTCTCGCCGGCGGTCAGCGGGCTCAGCGTCTGTTCAGTGACGCTCAGGGCCGCCGGCAGATTTCTCTCGATTGTTTCGTGACCGCATTCCGTAAGCGTCAAGACCAAGCGGCGGCCATCGGCAGGGTCCGTTTCGCTATGGACGAGGCCGCGTTTGACCAAACGATCGACAACACCCTTGACCGTGGCCATATCCATTGCGATTTCGCGTCCCAGATTGCCTTGAGAACAGGGCTGCAGGTCCTTGAGCCTAGCCAGGGCCGCCCATTGCGTTGTCGTCAGCTTTTCGGCGATCAGGCTTGAAAAAATGGCAACATGACGCTGGTTTGCCTGGCGCAGGAAGAAGCCAACCTGATCTCCAAGGTCATACTGTGCCGAGGGACGGCGCGTCCCGTCTTCATCGCGAACCTCGATACCTGGCGTTTTGTCGGGGTCTTTACGCATGCCCTAGTGCTCTCCCTGGCCTTCAGCCCATGCGTTGACGATGCTCGCCGTCGATACGATATCGACCTGATCGGAGAGGCGGGGAGCGAGATGGGTCATGGTGGCGTCATGAGCCGCTGTGTCGGAACTGCCCACCGCATCTGCGGCGATGACGACGCGATAACCGGCATCGACGGCATCAAGTACGCTGGCGTAAACGCAGACATCCGTTTCCACCCCGCTGAAAACAATCGTGTCGATCGCCTGCTCCTTGAGGTATGCCGCAAACCAGGCAGAGCCGAATGCGGAATACGTAAACTTTTCGAATTCGTTTCCACCGTTGACGAAAGGTCGCAACGGATCGATGACATCCTGCATTCCGGCAGGCATGGCGTCCAATGTCATCATCGACCACCGCTTGTAATAGTGCTTCCAGCGACCGCTCGTGGATTCGGCTGATTGAGGGAGCATGAATTTCGCAAAAAGCGTCTTGTTTGGAAACGCCTCGCAGAGCGATATGATATTTGGAACGATTTCGTCGATCACCGGCGTATACCAGGCAGTCTCTTCGGCAAAGATGCGCTGCACGTCGATGACCACATGGAGCGTATTCGCCGGTAGGGGAGCCAACGTCATCTGATTATTCCGCGACGGCAATAGTATGTTCTGGCGACCAGGCGAGCGTAACGACTTCGCCCTCACTCAGCACACGTCCGTCCTTGTTCTGGGCAAACAGCTTGAGCTGCAGACCGCCGGGAGTGACGAGGAGGTAGGAAAGGGCCTGACCCGCATAGATCACCGTGGTTATCCGTGCCCTGATGCTGTTGGACGCCTCTTCCAGAGACGAAACGACCGACATCTTCTCAGGCCGCACCGCGAGCGTGACGTCGGCGCCATCGGCAGGCAGGGCGCCTGAAGCGCGTACCACGGTACCATCGGCCAGCCGCACCGCTCCGCCCTCGACCTTGCCCTTCAGGAAGTTCGAATCCCCGAGAAACTCGGCCGCAAAACGTGTCAACGGCTTCTCGTAGACCTCCCCGGGTTCGCCGATCTGGACGATGCGCCCCTTGTCCAGAATGGCGATCTTGTCGGAAAGCGTCAGCGCTTCCTCCTGATCGTGCGTCACGAAGATCGTCGTCAAGCCGCTTTCGCGCTGGATTCGAAGCAATTCGACCTGCATTTCCTGGCGCAGACGCCTGTCCAGCGCCGACAGCGGTTCATCCAGAAGCAGAACGCTCGGCTTGATGACCATCGCGCGTGCAAGCGCTACGCGCTGCTGCTGTCCGCCGGAAAGCTGTTTCGGATAGCGCTTGCCGAAGTCGGGAAGATGGACCATCTCCAAGGCCTGATTGGCCTGTTTTTTTGCCTCGACGCCTTTGATGCCCCGGCGTTCCAATCCGAAAGCAACGTTCTGTTCCACAGTCATATGCGGAAAGAGGGCATAGGACTGGAACATCATGCCGATGTTGCGCCCCCATACAGGAACCTCGGTCACATCGGAATTGCCGATCATCACGATGCCTTCGTCCGGCTTGATGAAGCCGGCGACGATCCTGAGCAAGGTTGTCTTGCCGGAACCGGACGGGCCTAGAAGACTGGTAAACGAGCCCTCAGGGAATTCTGTCGTAATGTCACGCAGGACCGGAACGCTGCCGTAGGTCTTTGCAACCGAGTTGACTTTAACGTTTGTCACTGACGTCTCCAGGTTTTGCGAACCGCGCGAAGATCAGGATGGCGCCCATGGACCCCAGGAGGAGGAGCGTTGATATCGCGTTGATTTCGGGCGTAAAGCCCTTTCGGATGGCGGAATAGATTTGCACGGGTAGCGTCGTGTATCCCGGCGTGGCGAGGAAATAGGAAATGACGAACTGATCGAGCGAGACGGCAAAGGCAAACAGCGCCGCGCCGATGATGCTCGGATAAAGCAGCGGCAGCGTCACTGCGAAGAACGCATGCACGGGCGTCGAACCGAGGCTCATCGCGGCCTCTTCCAGATCGGCGCGAATGGTCTTGAACCCGGTCCCGACGACCAGAACCACGTATGGGATTGCCAATGCCACATGACCGATGAGCAGTGCATGCATCCCCCGGCCGATGCCGGACCAGTAGAAAAAGACGAGCATGGCCGTCCCCGTGATCAGCCACGGGATGGCGATCGGCGGCAGCAGCAGGAGCTGAAGCAGGCTTTTGCCCCGGAATGTCCGCCGCTCCAGCGCGACCGCCGCCATCGTGCCAAGGCTTGTTGCGATCACGGCCGTGATGATGGCGATGATTATGCTGTTCATGCCGGACGTCAGCAGAGGCGTGTTTTGATAAAGAGCCTCGTACCATTTGGTCGAGAATGAAAACGGCATCTCATACAGCGACGATTCATTGAAGCCCATCGCCATCATCACCACGATGGGCGTGTAGAGGAAGAAAAGCATGGCAAACAGATAAGCACGTCCGAGATACGTCATTTGTTTCTCCCGTCACGCTGCCGCGCCGCGCTTGAGCACGCCGGAAAAGGTTGCAAAAATTGCGAGCACGACAGCAAGCAAAGTGAAGGACAATGCAGCCCCGAGCGGCCAGTTGAAGGCCTGGGTAAACTGGTCTTCGATAACCGTGCCCATGGTGACGCCGACCTTCCCGCCGAGAATGCGCGGCTCCATGAAGGAACCGATCACCGGCACGAAAATCAGAACGCAGCCTGAGATCAGGCCCGGCGCGGCCATCGGAACGAGAATTTTGAAAAGCACCGTCCACCAGCGCGCGCCAAGGCTGACGGCCGCCTCGATGATCGCGTCATCGATGGTGATCAGGGCGATGTAGCAGGTGAGGATCATGTAAGGCAGGTAGCCGTGAACCAGACCGAGTACGACCGCATAGCGCGTGTAAAGAAATGAGATCGATCCAGCATCCGGAGCAACCAGGTGGAGGAGATTGTCGAGAAAGCCGTTCTCGCGCAGAACCATCGTCCAGGAAAAGACGCGGACCAGACCGTTGGTCCAGAATGGCAACAGGATAAGGATCAGCAGGGTCTCGCGCATGCGGCCGAACGTTGCCCTTGAAAGGGCCACAGCAGCCAGGAAACCGAAAACGGCGCAAAGCAACGTCGTCCAGAAACCAATGACGAGGGATGTCCAGCCGATGTTCAGCAGATAAGGCTGATCGATGAACGCGCGGTACTGCTTCAAGGTGAAGACAATCGGAGCCTTGCCCATCGGCGTCGCCGACAGAAAGCTGAAGCAGAACATGGTGAGCAAAGGCAGGAGCACCGCCAAGGTCAGCCAAGCATATGTCGGCATCAGCAAGGCAGTCGTAGCGACCCATTGCGGGGGCGTCCAGCCCGTGCGCGGACCCGAAGGTCCGCGCACTGCAGTATTCGTTGTCAGATCACTCGGCATAGAAAGCCTTGACCTCCTGCCAGACGTTGTTGAACGCCTCGCGCCGATCGTCGGGCAGCGCGGACTGGAACGACATGGTCTTGAGATATTCCGGCTTGTGCACCAGCCGGTTCAAATCCTCAGCAGGCAATTTCTCCATGGCCGCTCCATTGGCCGACGCCGGAGCACCGACCTTGATAGCCCATTCGACGTAGAATTCCGGATCGATCATATAGTTGATGAAGGCAAGGCCACCCTCGGGATTGCTGCTGCTGGTCGGAATGGTCAGATTGTCCAGCCAGCCGATGCCACCCTCTTTCGGCACGACGAATTCAACAGGAAGCTTCGCATTGCGCTTGGATCGCACTGCAGCACCTGACCAGTAGATCGAGAGGTCGAATTCCTTGGCAGCGAAAGCCTTGTTCCACTGGTCTTCGCTCGACCACAGAAGCTTGACGTTCTCTTTGAACCCCTTGAGCTTTTCCGTCACCGCGGCGAGATCAGTCGGGTTGTTGATGTCCTGGCCCGACAGGAGGGCCCCGATGGCGATGTTGGTCACCGCGTCATCAAAGAGAGCAAGCCGGCCCTTGTGAGCCGGATCTGCAAGCGCTGTATAGCTATCCGGTTTTGCCGAACCTTCAGTGATTGCGAGTGAGGTAATGCCCCATACCCACGCCGTGCCGTAAGCCTTGCCATCCGACATGAGATTGGGATGTTCTTTCAACTCGGGCGAGAGCCCCGCGGCATTCGGGACGGTGGAGAAATCGATCGGCGCAATCAGGCCTTCGACAGCCGCCTGCTGGGTGCGGGCGCTGTTGATCAGTACGACGTCATATGCGCCTGGATTGGTTCTGAGCTTCGTCAGCATCTCCGGTTCCGAGCTGAAGTAGTCATGCACCACTTCGATCCCGGTCTTTTCGGTGAAGGCTTTTACCGCCCATGCCTCATCCGTTCCATAACCCTGCCAGTTCAGAACGGTGATCTTGCCTGCCGAGAAAGCCTTGCGCGGCAGCATGGAAAGCCCGGCACCGGCGATTAGCCCGGCAGACATCAGGCGCATTGTTTCGCGTCTTGTGAAGTTGGTCATACGTTACCCTCCTGTTTTTTGGTTGATGAGATTGAATGGGCTGGAGAGGTTCGCTCCAGAAACATGCATGCTACAAACCCGCGGACGAATCCTATTTTAATTTGTAGACAAACTATTTTATGCGGCATCAGTGCGGCGATTGGGAGCGCAGGCCCTTCAGCCTGAAACTACGACACGTCGACAGCCACTTCTTCATCGCGGAAAATGACGACCAAAGCGCCGGCAAGTTCTTTCGAGAGACAATAACCATGCGTTCCGCGCGTCAAACTCGCGCGCAGAAACACAATAATCATCACCGACAGATCATTCTCCTCCGTGTTCCAAAGCCTCTGGTCAGTTTTTTTATTATTTGTGTACGAAGTATTATGCGCGCGACTTTTAGGAAGTCAACGGGTTCATCGTTAAGATGCGATCAAATCATTCGAAAAGTGCACGCTGAGGCGCTTGCTGGACGTCTCCGCCGCAAACTCGAGCTGAACGCCGCCGGTCGGACCCGGCTTTGCGGCTATCTCGGCCTGTCCCAGCCGGCTCGCTATGACGGTTGAAACAGGAATTGATGGCAACTCGATCACTCCCTCGCCCGCTTCCGCAGCAAGAAGGTTAAAGCTGACACTACTTCTTTCCACGACAAGATCAGACAGCGTCCCCCGGATAGGCGTGCGCAGAAAATCTTCGCCGTCGAGGGCCAATACCAACATCCCGCCACGTATGGTCACGGTCGCCGCACCCGCCGGGGTCAGCATCGGTCCCATCGCGACATCCTCTCCGGAGTTGGTGATGGTCCACCCACGCCAGGGGTCGAAATCGCAGATTTCACCGACTGCCATCAACGGCAGCAGAGCCGCCCAGATATAGAAGGGATCGGTGTCGCCCTGATCCATCGCCTCGCCGGTGACGGCGTTATAATTTTCCGCCGCGATGCGTTGGTTGCGCCATGACTTCATGAAGAGCGCGTAGCTTTGCAATGCCAGAGCACTTGCCTCTTTGAAATAGCCATAGCGGCGCAGGCCAAGCCAGACCATGAAATTGACATTCGGCCAGATGCGGCCCCGCCAGTAGACATTGTCGGCGAAAGCCGGATCGTCGCGGGTTGCGTTCGGCAGGCCGAACGTGCCGGCAAAGGTGTTCTCGTCGTCGAGATGACGCAGCAGATGCTCTGCCTGATCGGTGGTCGCAGCGCCGCACAGCAACGGATAAAAACTGGTGGGCGACACGGAGCGGACAAAGCCGCCCTTGCGCTGCCGGTTTGCGAATATCTTGCGGCTATCGTCCCAAAGCTCCCTGGAAATCAGCGCGCGGGTTCGCTCGGCCACCTCTGCAAACTCGGCCGCGTCCTCATGGCGCCCCAGCACCGAGGCCATCTTGGCCAGCATCTCGGCATCCAGAGCCAGCGCGCAGTTGAGACCGAGATCAAATGTAGAGAGCGAGCGTGTCGCCGGCTCGTAGATCGCCTCGTCATGCGTGGCCGAATTGTCCATGCCGGTTTCGTTGCGGGCGGCGAAGGCGGTGCCCTTATAGAGCCCCTCGCCGACATCGGATGTGCCGCAGGAGAGAAGACCGGTAGAATCCGGATCGCGATGCGTCCGCCACCAGCGATTGTTGCGCGCCAGCGCATCATAGGACGCCGCAAGGATCGAGGTTTCGCCGCTGCGCTGATAAAGCTGCCAGGCGACGAGCGCGCCATGCGGCGGCTGGCTGCGATCCACCCAGGCATCGTTGGAGGTGACGATACAGGCGATATTGCCCTGCGGCGTGGCCCCCGCCAGCGCCACCGCCATGTTTTCGCGCGCAAGATCAGCGTCGAACACGCCGGCGAGAAGGGCCGCAAACGTCTGGTCGTTGTACCAGACGGCAAATTTTCCAAGGTTCCAGATGCGCGTCACGGCGGTATAGGGCCGCGCATTGGTTTCGTCCCAGACGGTGTTCCACGCGACCACATCACGGATCGCATCCAGAGCTCCCTCTTTTGCAGCACTGTGCAACGGTGGCAATTCATGCGGGCGTTTCGCCGCGAGACCTGCAAGGGCGTTTGCGGTCGCAAGCGCTGCGCTGTCGGCGACAGCGGCGCAATAAGCGCCCTGACGCATCATCTCCAGATTGAAGCGTAGCGCCAGAACCGGGGCCGCATCGCTGCGGGTCGCGAGATGGAAATAGCCGTTTGCCTCGAAATCAGCGCACAACGCGGCGATCGTGTCATGGCCCGTCACCTGGACGGGGGCATCAGCCGTCGCAATGGCAACAAACCGCGTGCCGACCTTGACCAGGGTCACGCCCTTGTCCGCATCAAAGGTGACGGTCTCGCCGCCCTCTGCCGATATGGCCAGCGTGACCCAGAAACGCAGGCCCCATTCTCCGGTTTTCAACGTTTCCCAACGCCCGCAAACGGTGAAAGGATCGAGTTTCGATGTTGAAAAACCGATGGTCGTACCGGAATGATCCGTCTCCAGATCGATATGCGAACCGTCGATGCTGTGGCGACCAAGCCGGACGGGATCGCGGCGCGGGGCAATCTCCGACGTGGTACGGCTCCTGCTGGAATAAAGGATCGGTGTGATCCGCACGCCGAGCGGCAGGAAAACCATCTCGGCCGGGCGCTCCGACCAGCTGTTCCAGGCGCGGCTTAGGGGGACGGTGGTGTGCAACAGCATGTTTCGGGTTCCAGTCAATGTCTGTTCGTCAGCAGAATGAGGCGCGGTGGGGTGGCGAGTCCACTCTTGTCCGGCACATCGCCCTGATAGGGCGTGCCGGCGTAGTAACGGTTTGCGGCGGTATTGGACACGGCAACTTCCAGCTCATGGCGGCCTTGCGACAGATGGCCGAGCAAAAAGCGGTAAGGCCGCCATGCGCGCCGGCCGATCTCCTGCCCGTCGAGACTCACCGCCGCCGCCGTATGAACCTCGCCGAGATCAAGAGCCCATTCGCCCTCGCATTCGATCGCGACAAAGCAGCGATAAAGCCCCGTGCCGGAGAAGGCGGAATGTCCCTGGACCTCCCAGCCCGCATCGACGGAAATCGGTGCGAAAATTCGAGATTCTTCAGGCGAAAACGACCAGCCGTCTTCAAGCGTCAATATGTTGCGCTGATCGGTTTGTTCTAAGCCGCCAATATGCAGGTCCGCTCCAGTCGAAGCTGTTTGACGCAGTCGAACGCATCGGACTTCATGGGGATCGAGGATAATATCCAGTCGTCTGACCGCTCCGGCCGACTCGACGGTCCCGTCCGCCGGACGCCAGAATTCGCAGGCGAAGCCGTCTCCAAGCGAGATGCCGACCTCGATACTTTCTGATCCATCATTAAAGACGACAATCCGCCACCAGCCGTCCTGATCCTGCCCGACCCATCGCCACAACGTCCGTGCTGGAGACACGGTGATCTGCGGCCCGGCGAGCGGCAATCGGGCGACCAGTTCGGCAATATCCGCTTCGGAGGGCAAGGCCTGCAGATGCGACGCCCCTGAAAGAGCATCGCAGACAGGAGAGCCATCGCAGATCGCCTTCAGAGCATCGCCGGATTTCCAGATCATACCACCGGCAGCCTTGAACCGGGTGAGTGCTCGGAGCGTTTCGGCCGATTCCAGCACAGTTACCGACGGCATGACGACAGCATCGAAAACTAGCCCTGACATCCTGATGGCCGCACCGTCGATGGACGCTCCAGATAGCTGCCGTTCGCTGACCAGCATGTAATCGCAGCCGAGGGCCTGAAGATGTTCGCACCACGCGCCGATATGCGTCGCATGACTGTGCCGTGGGCCTTCGGCCCAAGCGGTATGCAGCGGATAAAGAATGGCAACACGCGTGTGCGGTCGCGCGGGTTCGATGAATGCCGATATCCGCGCCGTTTCCTCCGCGAAAAGGCGATGATACGACCACCAGGGCTCGAAATTGATGCCCGGTCCGTAGTCGAATCGCGGATTGGCAAAGGGTGTCGGATCCACGTCGTTGCCATCGGTCTGATAGACCCCGTGCCAGAGAAATTGCCGCGTTCCCAGGCAGTAGAGCCGGATCGCCTGCGCCCGCATGGTTTCCAGCGTCAGCTCCCATTGGCCGGCGGCGCGAACGGACGTGCGTGTCGCGCTTGCATAGGTCTCGACCACACAGCGGCTGCGACCATTGGCGCGGGCAACGGAATCACCCAGTTTTGGAGCAAGCTGGGCCACGAAATTATTGGCATCGACAGCCGTTTCATGCCGGAAACTGTCGATCGCAAAGAAGTCCGTGGCAGGGGCGACTCGCGGATCGATGCTGGTAAAGCCGCCATTGAGGGACCAGGAGCTGACATGCGGCAGGATCTCATGCCCGGTCAACACGATCCCGCAATCCTCCGCCCATCTGCGCAGGGTGCCGAAGAAGCTGGCATTCATCAGCTCCGAATAAGCCTCGTGGAACCGGGCGCGCAATCTGGGCGTCTCCGGTCCGACATCGCGCAGCAGTGACAGAAGGACGTGCGGAAAAGTTGTGCCGGTTTTCGCCACGACGATCGGCGCAAGCGCATCCGCGACCAGAATACTGTTGCCGAGATTGCCGTCCCACTGATCCCAGCGATAGAAACCGGCGGCCGGCTGATCATAAAAAATGAAACCCATCGGATCGGGCATCAATCCGTCGAGTGCCCGGCGATAGGGTTCGAGGCCGACCTCGATGAAGCGGTCGGCGGCTTCGGGCAGAAGATAATTGATGAGACGCGAAGTGGCGGAACGTGCACTGACGAAAGCCGTCATCGTCTGGCCGGCCGGAATCTCGCCGTCGAACACGAAACCACATGACCGGCCGTCGGCGTCCGTGATCCGAACCCGCGCCGTGATATCCGCCGCCTGATGAACACTGCTCATCGCGCCCGTTGGATGGAGAAGAGCCGCCTCGATCTTCCAGTCGCGCCAAAGGGCCTCGCTTCCCTCATAATGCCAGCGGAGAATTTCCGGTCCCATTCCGTTGACGAAGGGCGGATGGATGCCGCTGATCTTCCCCATCGCATCGGATGCGGTGGCCCAGAAAAGATGCCTCTCCCGCAGATCGTCGCGCCCCGCGACCGTGCGGCCGCCGGCATGACCGCTGATCCAGTTGTAGTCGTCGTAGATGCCTGTCTTCAGCCCGAGTTCGCCGGCGATTTCGACAGCTTTCCGATAGGCAGTGAGATAGGCGTCGGACAAATATTGTTCGCGCGGAAAGGCAAGACGCGCCTGGATGAGGATGGTGCCGAAACCCTGATCGCGAAAATCGGTCAACTGCACGCGGCAGGTCCGCTCGTCCGGTATAGAATGCCAGAACCAATAGGCCGAAGGACGAAACGCATGCGGCGGATTGCGAAAAAGCTCCCGGCCGTCCGATCCCGTCATGAGCACAATTTCCGCCCGCGTTTCCATGCTCAATGCACCATCGATTCGATGCGGTCGATAGTCGGGCCAAGGTTCGCCCAGCTTGGCTTGCCGGGCGCGAAACGTGCCCGCAGATAAGCCGCCAGATCCTCCATCTGTCCGCGATCCAGCACATCGCGGAATGCCGGCATCGACATGATCTCCGGCGCTTCGCGTCCCGTGGTTTCCGCCAGGATCGCGGGCGCTTCGACGCCGTTGATCAGAACCTGAAGGACATTGTCCGGCATGTCGCTGTGCAGGTTGCTGTTGAGCGTCAGCGGCGAAAGGATCGAGTTGCCTTCATGGCACGACGCGCAGGCCCCTGCGAAAATGCGCGCGCCCTTCGGCGAAACCCGCGCCGCCTGTTCGGCAGCCGCAAGGCTTGTCGAAATCGCCGATTGCGTCTGGACCTCGGTGGTTTCCGAAGACGGCGTTTCATTCAGACGCGCGAGATAGACGGCCATGGCGCGGATATCGTTGTCCGGCAAAGGTGCCAATGCAGAGACCACATCGGCCATCGGCCCTGCAGCACTGCCGTGATCGCGCGCATGGCCGCTGCGCAGATAGTCGTAGAAAGCCGTTTCCGTCCAAGTCACCGGTCCCTTGGTAAAGGCGTTCAGTGCCGGCGCTTCCCAGCCATCTGCAAAACCGCCGGCAAGACGGGCCTTGCCGGATTTTTCGGCGCCCAGAACGTTGCGCTCCGTGTGGCAGGCGGAACAGTGACCGAGTGTTTCGACGAGATAGGCGCCGCGGTTCCAGGCCGCATCCTTCGTCTGGTTATACTGAAATGGTGCGGTCTTCAGGAACATCGCGTTCCAGCCCGCCATCATCGAACGAATGCCGTAAGGGAAAGCCAGCCTGGTTTCCGGTGCCTTCTGCGCGACGGGTGTCTGGGTGGTCATGTAGGCATAAAGCGCCTGAAGGTCTGCTTCTTCGGCTCCGGCAAAGGACGTGTAGGGATGCGCCGGATACAGATGATGGCCATCCCGGCTGATGCCCTGGCGCATGGCGCGCTCGAAGGCCGTATAGGACCAGTTGCCGATGCCATTCTCCGGATCCGGCGTGATGTTCGTGGCATAGACCGCGCCGAAAGGCGTGTCGAACCGGCGTCCGCCTGCAAACATCTGGCCGTCGTTGCCGACATGGCAGACATTGCAGGCGCCGGCTGCAGCCGCAAGCCGTCCGCGCTCGATGGTGACGGCGCTGTAGACGTTCGGGTCCGGCCGCTCGACGGGAGCGATGGCCGGACGCCACGGAGAGGCCATCGTTGCAAGACTGGCGACGGCACCCAATATGCCAACGACGGGCAAGCCGACATTCCACCAGCGACGTTTGCGCGGCGGAACGCCTTCATCGGCGCCCGTGCCGCCGTTGAGACCGGCGAGAACCCGCTCCGGCGTCAGCGGCAGCTCGCGAAAACGGACGCCCGTTGCATCGAACACCGCGTTGGCGATGGCCGCCGCGCTCGGAACGGAAGCGGACTCGCCGACACCGAGCGGCGGCTCGTCCGGCCGCGGGATCATCAAGACGTCGATGTCGGGGACTTCGGGGAAGGTGATGAGCGGATAGCCGCCCCATTCCTTGCTCGTCACTGCGGTTGATGAAAACTCGACCTGCTCTTTCAGCACCCGGCTGGTGGACTGGATGATATTGCCGTGGATCTGGTGGCGCACGCCATCGGGATTGATCATCAGTCCGGAGTCTTGGCCGCAGATCACCCTGGTGACGGCGATCTCGCCGGTCTTCTTGTTGACCGCCACGTCGGCGACCCAGGCAGCCCAGGCAGCTGCCGTTCCGGGGAATTTTCCGTGCACATAGACCGCATAGGCAAAGCCGCGTCCATAGAGCAGATCGCCCTCGCCACCCAAAGTGCCGGGCTTGGTATGCGGCACCCATTTGGCGCGCTCGGCGGTTGCGCGCACGAGATCGATCGCCCGCGGGTCCTGCAGGTAGCGCAGACGATACTCGATCGGATCGACGCCTGCGGCCGAGGCAAGTTCGTCGACATAGGATTCATGCGCAAATGTGTTGGGCATGGCCGAGACGCCGCGAAACCACGAGGCGCGCGCAATCGGCGGCATGTCGTGCACAGTCACGCGGAGATTGCCATAGGCATAGGGCGGGATCGCCGTCCGGTCGCCCATCTGCAAGGTTTCGGCAACGGGGGAAATCTTGCCCGTCAGCAGCAGCGGCAGCGTCGGTGCGAGATTTGACGGATAACGCGTTTCGAAATCATAAGCGGCGGGACCACCTTCGAGGTCAAGCCCACCGCGCACGTCGATCACCTGTGCCGCACCCTTGGGCTCCCACGCATGCTCCTGCTCGCGCGTCAACTGCACCCGCACCGGCTGACCGACGGCGCGCGACAAGAGGGCGGCATCGGCGGTGACGTCATCGGCGCAGTTGCGGCCATAACATCCCGCTGCCTCGAGCCGCTCCACGACGATGCTGTCTTCCGGAATATCGAGAAGAACCGAAAGATCCTTTCGCATGGGAAACGGGTTCTGCGTACCGGACCAGACCGTCAGCCGATCGTCACGATAATCGGCCACCGCGCAGGAAGGGCCGATCGAGCCGTGCATCTGATAGGGCCAGACATAGGTGCGGTCCATCGCATTGGCGGCTCCCTCGAGTGCCAGATCGACATTGCCGCGATCGACCAGCTTGCGCGGCGTCGACGGATTGGCGCGCAGCGCTGCCTCCGGAGAATTGAGGTCGGCCTGTTCCGGTGGCTGACGCCAGACGGCCTTCAGGCATTTTGCGGCCTCGGCGGCATTTTCCTCCCGGACTGCGACGACACCGACGAAATCGCCGATGGCGACGACAGAGATGAGACCCGGAATATGCGCGACCGAGCTTTCATCGATGGAAATGAGGCTCGTTCCAATATGCGGCCCGTGATCGAAGCCGGCATAGGGCGGACGCACCACGCGTCCGTGCAACATTCCGGACACCCTGACATCGTGCACATAGGTCCAGTGGCCGGTCGCCTTGGCGGGAATATCCACGCGCGGGCGGGATGAGCCGACGATCCTATAGTCGGCAACCGGCTTCAACGGCGCTTCCGGATCGATGACCAGTTGCACGCCCGCGCCGGTAACGAGCTCTCCGAAGGATACGCTGGCATTTTCCCCGGTGACTGCCCGGATGATTCCGTCATCGATGACGAGGTTTTCCACGGGCAAAACGAGTTTTTCGGCTGCCCGGCGCAGCAGATGGTGCCGCGCCGTCGCAGCCGCACGCTGCAGCGGCTTTGCTGTCACCTGAATGGTCTCGCTGGCGATGGTCGCACCCTGGTTGGGCGCAGCCGACGTACTGCCCAGCACCATCACCACGTTTTCGAAGGGGACATCGAGTTCTTCCGCAACGATCTGCGCAAGTGATGTGCGGATGCCGGTTCCCAGATCCACATGGCCATTGAACGCAGTCACCCCACCCTGCCCGTCGATGGCGATGTAAAGCTCCGCATCCGGACCTGACGACGAGACGACGGACAGCATGTCCGGTGCTTCGAGATAGCTCGATTTCGGGAAATCGCGGCCGGCCGTCATGCTTGCACCTCGGTAATTGCGGAATGAACGTCGTCAGGTGACGCACCGATCGCTGCCGTCTTACAAAGAACGACAGCTTTGCGCACGGCGGCAAGAATTTCGACATGGGTGCCGCAGCGGCAGAGATTGTGGCGCAGCGCCTCGCGAATGTCGGCTTCCTGCGGATCCGGATTGCGCGCCAGCAGTGCGACGGAGCTGATGATCATGCCGTTGAGGCAATATCCGCATTGCGCGCCGGATTCCTCTATGAAGGCCTGCTGCACGGGATGAAGATGCTCCTCGCTACCAAGCCCTTCAAGCGTGACGACGCCGCGTCCTCCGATTGCTTCGACCGGGATCGTGCAGGAGCGAACAGCGCGCCCATCGACAAGAACGCAGCAGGCTCCACACTCACCGAGACCGCATCCGTATTTCGGCCCGTTCAGCTCGAGATCATTGCGCAGGATATACAGCAAGGGCGTCTTCGGATCAGCCTCCACGATCACGTCGCGGCCATTGACCTTCAGAGAGAATATCAAGGACACGGAAGGCTTTTTCATATCGCTGGCCTTGCCCGAGGACAGGAACGGGAAGCGTCGGCTCCAGCAGCCCTATGCTTTTCGCAGCACTTGGCAATGAACGACATGACATTCCCCATCCGTCTTGCGCCAACGGCCACCCGCGCCGGCGCCTCTTCTCAATTTAATAAGTGTATACGCTTTATATCTCTTCTGGCAATCGGATTTTATGATGAAAAAACTCGCGGAAATCCGCCTCATGTTGCATTCATGAGCATAATCATCCTTGGATCGCCACTGTTTTTCTCTTGCAGTTTAAAGCGTATACGCTTAATATGCCAATTCTAAAGATTGGGTCATCAAGACCCTTCACAAAACCGCCGAGGGGAGGCAGCCATGCCGAACGAGAACCAGACGATCGCAATCATCGGCGCCGGACTTGGCGGCGCGGCGGCCGGCGCACTGCTCCAGCATGCCGGCTTCAGTGTGCAGATTTTTGAACAGGCTCCGAGCTTTTCCCGTCTGGGCGCCGGCATTCACATGGGACCGAACATCCTGAAGATTTTCCAGCGCATCGGCATGGATCAGAAGCTGATCGATATCAGCAGCACGCCGGCCCATTGGTTCAGCCGGAATGGACTGACGGGCGACTATCTCTCCCGTATTCCGCTCGAAGGTTATGGGGCAACCTACTGTACCGTCCATCGCGGCGATCTCTCTGCATTGCAGATGGATACCATGACTCCCGGCACCGTCCATTTCAACAAGCGATTGACCCGTCTCGAAGACAACGGCTCGGATGTCTACCTCGAATTCCAGGACGGAACCTCGGCGCGCGCTTCCATCGTGATCGGCGCGGATGGTATCAATTCGCGGGTGCGCGAAACATTACTCGGCGCCGAAAAGCCGAACTACAGCGGCTGGGTCGGCCATCGGGCGATGATCTCGGCGGAAAAGCTGAAGAAATTCGATCTGACCTTCGAGGACTGCGTCAAGTGGTGGGGTCCGGATCGCCACATGATGGTCTATTACACCACCAGCCGCCACGACGAATATTATTATGTGACCGGCGTACCGCATGCTGCGTGGGAATTCGACGGCGCCTTCGTGCAGAGCAGCCGCGAAGAGATGTCTGAGGCCTTCGCCGGTTACCATCCCGTCATCCAGGCGCTGATCGAAGCCACCGACGACGTCACCAAGTGGCCACTGTTCAACCGCAATCCGCTGCCGCTCTGGAGCGAGGGCCGCATGGTCCTGCTCGGCGACGCCTGCCACCCGATGAAGCCGCATATGGCGCAGGGCGCTGCCATGGCAATCGAGGATGCGGCTATGCTGACGCGTTGCTTGCAGGAAACCGGGGCGCAGGACTACACGACGGCCTTCCGCCTCTATGAAGCCAGCCGCCGTGATCGGGCAACGCAGGTTCAGACGGTATCGAATGCCAATACGTTCCTGCAGACGCAGGAGGACCCGTCCTGGGTTTACGGCTACGATGTCTACGCCCAGCCAATCCTTGACAAGAGCGTCGCATGAGCGCCGCCCTCGTCTCCGGCGCGAATGTTTTCGCCAACGGCATTCGCCAGCATTACCTCCGCTACGGCGGCAAGGGCGGGCCGGTCATCCTGATCCCGGGCATCACCAGTCCGGCAATCACCTGGGGCTTCGTCGCCGAACGCCTGGCCGAACGCCATGATGTCTATGTTCTCGATGTGCGGGGACGCGGCCTGTCCTCGACCGACCCCGACCTTGACTACGGGCTCGACGCCATGGCCGCCGATGTCATCGGCTTTGCGCAGGCGCTCGGTCTCAGAGCCCCTGCCCTTCTCGGCCACTCCATGGGGGCCCGCATCGCGATGCGGGCGGCTACATCGGGCGGGGACTTCTCACGCCTCGTTCTTGTCGATCCCCCGGTCTCCGGTCCCGGCCGCCGGCCCTATCCGAGCAAGCTGCCCTGGTATGTCGACAGCATTCGTCTCGCCTTGGCGGGCATCGATGCCGAGGGCATGAAGGCGTTCTGCCCGACATGGACGGAAAGCCAGCTGCAGTTGCGCGCCGAATGGCTGCACACCTGCTTTGAGCCGGCCATCGTCACCGCCTTCGAGGACTTCCACAAGGACGACATCTTTCCGGATTTCGCCAAATTGAAGCAGTCTTCGATGCTGATGGTCGCAGGACGCGGCGGAGTGATTTCGCCGGAGGATGAAGCGGAAATCCGCGGTCTCAACCCCGCCATCGAGATGACCCGCGTGACCAATGCCGGCCACATGATCCCTTGGGACGATTTCGACGGCTTCTTCAACGCACTTGGAGACTTCCTCTCCCGTTAAACGCCGACGGCGGGCCTTTGGTCCGCCGTTTTTATTGCCGCAGCGACAGCGCTGAATTGCGCGTCCGTACATTCACCAAAGGAGCCGCCCGTGCAGAAACTCTATCGTATCGGCCAGATCGTGCCGAGTTCCAACACCACGATGGAGACGGAAATCCCGGCGATGCTGACGGCCCGCCAGATGATCCGCCCCGAACGCTTCACCTTTCATTCCAGCCGCATGCGCATGAAGAAGGTGGTGAAGGAAGAACTGGCGGCGATGGACGCCGAATCCGATCGTTGTGCCATCGAACTGTCCGATGCCCGCGTCGACGTTCTTGGATATGCCTGCCTCGTCGCCATCATGGCGATGGGTCTCGGCTACCACCGCCAGTCGGAAAAGCGCCTGACCGGCCGCACCCGGGAAAACGGCGCCGACATCCCGGTCGTCACCAGCGCCGGCGCGCTGATCGAGGGCCTGAAGGTGATGAAGGCGAAGAAGATCGCCGTCGTCGCGCCCTACATGAAGCCCCTGACCGAGCTTGTCGTGAACTATATTCGCGAGGAAGGCTTCGAGGTCATGGACTGGCGGGCGCTTGAGATTCCCGACAATCTCGACGTTGCCCGTCACGATCCGGAAAACCTGCCGGCGATCGTCCAGACGCTGGACCTCTCGGATGTCGACGTCATCGTGCTTTCGGCCTGTGTCCAGATGCCGTCCTTGCCGGTCATCGCCAAGGTCGAAGCCATGACGGGCAAGCCGGTCCTCACCGCCGCCGTCGCCACAACCTATTGCATGTTGAAATCTCTCGGACTGGAAGCGGTCGTGCCGGGTGCCGGCGCGCTGCTGTCCGGCGCTTACTGAAGGAGCTTTTCATGGTGCAGAGTGCCGAAACCAATTATCAGGGCGTTTGGGGCAACCGCATCGGTTTCGGCCAGCGGCCAGCCCTTCTGGTGATCGACTTCCTGAAAGCCTATACGGTGGAAGGTGCGCCGCTGTTTGCGCCCGGTGTCGTCGATGCCGTCGCGCAGACACCGGCGCTCCTGGCTGCCGCGCGCGCCGCAGGCATTCCCGTCATCCACACCCGCATCCTCTATCTCGCCGAAAACTGCGCCGATGGCGGCATGTGGGTGAAGAAGGCCCCGGTCATGAAGGCCATGGTCGAGGGCAACGTGCTGGCCGAATTCTGCGACGGCGTCGAGCCTGAAAAGGGCGAGCTGGTCATCGTCAAGCAATATGCCAGCGCCTTCTTCGGCACCAGCCTCGCCTCTCTGCTGCACACGCAGGGTATCGATACCGTCGTTCTTGCCGGATGCTCGACAAGCGGCTGCATTCGCGCAAGTGCGGTGGATGCCGTCCAGCACGGGTTCCGGACGATCGTCGTGCGTGATTGCGTCGGCGACCGGCACCCCGATCCGCATAATGCCAACCTCTTCGACATCGACAACAAGTATGGCGATGTCGTTTCACGGGAGGAGGCCATCGCCGAAATCGCCAAGATCAAGTCCGACTGTCTGTAACTTTACAAAAACAGCCAAGCCTTCAAGCAAGATAGGGGAACGAGCATGGATCAATTCAGCTTCACCGAAATCTGCCTGCATCAGTTGAAGATGTCGGGCGTCCACGAGGGCGAAAAACTCATCGTCCTTACCCAGGGCAATGAGCGCCTCGATTACGCCGACGCCTTCATGGCGGCGGGCATGCGTCTTGGGGCCAAGATGTATCATATGCGTTTGCCGCCGGTGCCGCCAGCAGGTGCATGGGCGGTCGGCCAGACGGGCCTCGCGGCCATGCCGGACGCGGTCGAGGCCCTGAAAGCAGCCGACATGCTGATCGATTGCATCTTCCTGCTCTTCAGCCCGGAGCAGATGGCGATCCAGGCGGCCGGAACGCGTATCCTGACCGCCGTCGAACCGCCGGAGATTCTCGCCCGCATGCTGCCGACGAAGGAACTGCGCGAGCGCGTCGAATTTGCCGGAGATCTTCTGTCCAAGGCGAAGGTGATGCGGATCACCTCTGCCCATGGCACGGATGTCACCTACAAGCTCAACACCTATCCCGCCATCACGGAATATGCGTGCACGGATGAGCCGGGCCGCTGGGATCATTGGCCGTCGGGCTTTGTCTTCACAGGCGGTGACGATGATGGCGTCGACGGTACGATCGTCGTTGCTCCGGGTGACATTCTGTTGCCCCAGAATATCTACGTGCGCGACCCGATCTTCTACACCATTGAAAACGGTTGGATCACCGACATTCGCGGCGGCCTAGATGCAGAGCTGGTCAAATCCTACATGGACGGTTTCAACGACCCACGCGGGATGGGCATGAGCCATGTCGGCTGGGGTCTTAATCAGAACGCCAAGTGGCATCGCATGGTACCGGGCGAATTTCCGGGTGGCATGGGCATGGAGGCCCGCTCGTTCTACGGCAACGTGATGTTCTCGACCGGCCCGAACAACGAACTCGGCGGCCCGAACGACACTGCCTGCCATCTCGACATCCCGATGCGCAATTGCTCGCTCTTCCTCGACGACGAGCCGATGGTCCTGGACGGCGACATCGCCGTCAAGGAAATGCAGCACAATTTCAAATAAGGAACGGAGCCTTTCGGAAACCTGGCGAAGATTGTTCTTCGCCAGGTTTCGCTCTAAGGAGCCCAGTAGACGACATGTTCCGCTCCCTTCGGGGCGGACCTCTATCCGACAAGCTTTGCGTCCGCTCTCATCTTGTCGCACGATGCGGCTCATACTGCACCATCGCTGCGGCCGGAATCTGGACGGACAAGGTTCGTTTTAAGGACAGGCCTGGAAATGACAGACGACGACAAACGGGATGTGCCGCCGGGCAGTTATGCTTTCACCCAGCAGGTCGGCCATCTCATGCGCAAGGCCTATCAGAAGCATCTGGCCATCTTCCAGGAAAACGCCAGCGACCCGCATTTGACCTCGGTGCAATTCGTGACGCTCTGCGCTCTTCGAGACAACGGTCCGAGCTCGCAGGCCGAATTGGTCAAATCGACCGCCGTGGATCAGGCAACGATCAGGGGCATCATTGACCGCCTGAAAGCACGTGGCCTGATCGACATATCCAAGGACAAGCAGGACGGTCGAAAGGTGATCATGTCCTTGCTGCCGGCCGGGCAAGCCGTCTTGGACGGCATGTACCCCAAGGCCCACCTCATCACCGAGCTGACCATGAAAAAGCTCAATCCTGCAGAACAGGTCGCATTGCTCTACCTGTTGCGCAAGGTCTCCGAGGACGACGAGGAAACCTGACTTCTTTGGGTGAGTAACAGAGCTGCCGCGCCTCGACCGTCCAGCTCCCAAGTTCCGGCATATGCTGCATCGTGATTTCGGTACCCACAATCTTCGTGACGACGGCGACGACATCGCTTGCTGGGATCCACGGCGTACCGAGGTGGGTGGTGATATCCGACGGGCGGAGATCGGCGGGCTGGACGCCGTGGAGCGCAAGGATGTTAGGTTCGTAGGCCGGATCGAGCGCCGCTGCTTCTGCCGCCGCCAGCTTGGTGCGAATGGCGCCGGAGAGATAAGCGTGGTGGTCTGCCAAGAGCCATCAGCGGGATCGCGGAAGATGGCGTTGCGGAATCGCGGCGAGAAGCAAAGGTGCCGACAGGAAACGCTCGCCGTGGAGATAACGCAATGTTGATGAGTTCGGACACGGGGGGCTCTATTATTAGTAGCGCGTGAATTTATCAGCGGACAATGCGCCGCCTTCATGGATGGGTTTCCTGCGCTCAATGCTTCAGAATCTGACTGAGGAAGAGCTTCGTCCGATCATGCTGCGGATTGGTGAAGAATGCCTCCGGATTCCCTTCCTCGACGATCTGACCGGAGTTCATGAAGATCACCCGGTCGGCAACCGCGCGGGCGAACCCCATCTCGTGGGTCACGCAGACCATCGTCATGCCGTCGCGGGCAAGGCTTGTCATGGTGTCGAGAACTTCCGAGACCATTTCCGGGTCGAGCGCCGAGGTCGGCTCGTCGAACAGCATCACGGCCGGCTCCATGCAGAGGCTGCGGGCGATCGCCACGCGCTGCTGCTGGCCGCCGGAGAGCTGCACCGGATATTTGTTGGCCTGCTCGGGAATGCGGACACGCTCCAGAAAGCGTAACGCGATTTTCTTGGCTTCCACAGCTGACGCACCTTTGATCCACATCGGCCCGACCATGCAGTTCATCAGTACCGTCATGTGCGGAAACAGGTTGAAGTGCTGGAACACCATGCCGACATTCTTGCGCACCTCGGCCACGTTGCGCATCCTGTCGTGCAGCGTGATGCCGTTGACGGTGATCTCTCCCTTTTGATGCGCCTCGAGCCGGTTGAAGCAGCGGATGAGCGTGGACTTGCCGGAACCCGATGGCCCACAGACGACGATCCGTTCGCCCTTTCTCACCGTCAGATTGATGTCCTTCAGCACCTGAAACGCGCCATACCATTTGGCGACGTCCTTCGCCTCGATGATCAGGTCCATGCTCATCTGACTTTACTCCTGGCGTAGTGGCGCTCGATGCGGGACTGGATGAGTTCAAGGCAGATCGACATAATCCAGTAGATGAGCGCGGTCGAAATCAGCATTTCCATGTGCTGGAAGCTCTTCTGACCGAGCGTGCGGGCGAGGAACATCAGCTCCCAGACACCGATGACGGACACCAGAGAGCTGTCCTTCAGCATGGAAATGAACTGGTTGCCGGTTGGCGGAATGATGACGGGCAGCGCCTGCGGCAGAATGATCCGGCGCATGGTGATGCCAAAGCCGAAGCCGATCGAGCGCGAAGCCTCCCACTGGCCGCGATCGATGCTCTGGATGCCGGAGCGAAAGATCTCGGTCATGTAGGCGCCGTAGCAGAGTGACAGCGCCAGGATGCCGGCGGGCACCGCGTCGATGACGAAACCAAGCTGCGGCAGGCCTAGATAGATCAGGTAGACCTGCATCAAGAGCGGCAGGCCACGAAAGAAGGACGTGTAGAAGCTGGCGATCGCATAGGCGAAGCCGTTGGTCGACAGCTTGGCGACGGCACCGAGGATGGCGATGACGGAGGCGATGACGATCGAGATCGCGGATACATAAAGCGTCGTTACGGCGCCCTGGGTGATCAGGAAGGGAAGTTTTTCCCAGATGAACGGCAGGCTGAGATGGAAGGTCTCGAAGAAGGCGAGAAAGAGCAGCAGCAGCTCGAACCAGACGATGGCGATTTGTATCTTCAGGGGTGCAAAACCGATCAGCACGACGTTCAGTGAAAAGATTACCGCAACGACAAAGGCAACAGCGAACCGACCGTAGAGGCCGCTTTGCAAGGGATCGCCGATCACCGGGCGCATCAGCTCGCCCATGGTCGTGCCGGTCAGGTTGAAGGCGAGAAAGATCGCCAGAATAACGGCGAACATCGTGACGACGAACCACGGCTTGTGCACGAGAACTTCAGCTTCGACTGTATCCGGATAAAGCATCTCTTGTCCTTCGGACGGTTTGGCGGCCCGTGTTTGCGGACCGCCAGAGAGGGTGGTTATTTCACGACGGTGTAGTCGACGCCGTACCACTTGACCGAAAGCTTGCTGAGCGTGCCGTCGCTCTGCATGCCCTTCACCGCCTCGGATATCTTGGCATCGAATTCGGCGTCGCCATGTTCCGTCGCAACAGCCAGCGGTTCATAGAACACGGGGGCACCGAGCTGCTTGATCGGGTATCCCGCCTTCTCCGCATCGATGATGCTTGGCAGTGACGAGACGACGGCATCGAGACGGGTGCCGTCGCCCAGGCGCAGGTCATCGAACGCCGTCGTCGAATTGCTGTAGGACTTCACGTCCTTCGGCTTGAATTCGTACTTGAACGCCGGCGCGCCGGCGGCATCCAGCGTCAGGTCCTGCTTGGCATAGGCCTCGAAGGTGGAGGTCGCCGTCGTACCGACGGCCTTGTCGTTGAGGTCGGCGAGCGTCGTAGCCTTGCTGTCCTTATGCACGGCAACGGCGGCCGGTGTGTAATAGTAGACGCCGGGGAAATCGAAGATCTCGGCGCGTTTCTTGGTTGGGGTCATCGAGCCGACATGCATGTCCCAGCGGCCCGACCAGTTGCCGGCCGTGATGATATCCCAGCCGGGGGTGATGAATTCGACGCTGACGCCGAGGCGCTTGCCGATATCCTTGGCGACATCGACATCGAAGCCATCGAGTTCATTCTTGTCGTTCATGAAGGATTGCGGCGCCCAGTTGGCATCCGTCGCAACCTTGAGCGTCTTGGCCGCCAGCACGCGGTCCAGCACCGCCCCGGCATTGGCGGGAAGCGCTGAAAAGGTAAAGGCGAGCGAAGCTGCAAGCGCCGTCAGTCTGGTGAGATGTCTCATGCTGTTGTTCCCTTAGTTGTTGATGTATCTTGCGGCTGGACCCTCCCGGTCTCGCCGCCATGGTGGTAATTTAGTAACCTGTGAACCTGCCGGTCTTCCGGTGATCCGGAGCATGTTTATGCCGCCACTTGCTTGAAACGGCGGAAGTCAAAGCTCGCCGTTCTCCCGCATCTCGGTACGGACGCGCCCCGCCACGCGAAAAGCCTCCACGCCTGCGGGAATGCCGCAATAAACGGCGATCTGGACGAGTGCGGCGCGCAGTTCGTCATCGGTAAGGCCGTTGCGGATCGCCCCCCGGAAATGGATACCGAACTCGTGCATGCGGTTGAGGGCGGCGAGCATTCCAAGGTTGAGAAGGCTGCGTTGCTTGAGGTCGAGGCCGCCGTCGGTCCAGGCGGCACCCCAGCAATACTCGTTGAGGACATCCTGGAACGGCCGGGAGAAATCGTCGGCATTGCCGAGAGCCCGATCGACATAATCGTCCCCGAGCACCTTGCGTCGCACGGCCTCGCCGGCCTGCCGTAGCGCCTTATCCATGACTCACCTCTTCCGTCGCAAGGAAATCGGCCATCAAGCGAGCCACGGTCACGGGCGCCTCGATGAGAATGGAGTGGCGCAGGCCGGGCAGGATCGCCAATGTCGAGCCGGGGATGCGATCGTGCATGTAGGCGGCCATGCGCGGGTTCGAGCCGGCATCCTCCTCGCCCGTCGCAATTAGCGTCGGGCAGCGGATCTGGTCGAGAAAACCGCCGAAATCCGTTTCCGCCAGAACACGATAGGCCGAGGCGTAACAGTCCGGATCGTTCTCGGCATCCCGCGCACGCAGTCTTTCGATGATCTCGGGATTCCTTTCCTGAAACCCTTCCGTCAGCCAGCGGGACAGCGAGGCATCGTGATGGGCGCCGGGATTACCGATCCTGAGCGCTGCAAGCCGGGTCAGGACCCGTTCGCGCTCCTCCGGCGTGCGGCCTGCGACCGTGGAGAGAAGCACTAGTTTTCTCAACCGCGCCTGACGGGTGAGCGCTAGCCGCTGAGCGATCAGCCCGCCCAGCGAGAACCCCGCCAGATGGAAGGTCTCGAAGCCCGCATGTGCGGCGAGCGCCAGCGTCTCATCGACAAAATCGTCGATTTCGTAGCGGCCCTTGATCCGTGTCGACCGTCCGTGACCGCGCAGGTCGAAGGTCAGGATCGTAAAACGATCCCTGAGTTCAGCCACCACGCCACCCCAGGCCTCAAGAGAGGACCCGACGCCGTGGATGCAGACCAGCGGCTCCGAACCGTTGCCGTCGATACGGTAGTTGAGCATCACGTCGCCGACGGTATGTTGCCGAAGCTCCGTCATCTCAGCGTCCCGAAGCCACTGCGCGCTGACGGTCTAGGTCACGAGCCGCGAAGAACGGCATGACTTCATCGACGAAGAGCCGCAACGTCTTCTTCTGCAGTTCGAACGGCAGATTGAAGGTGAGGCCGAGGCAATATTGGTCGACACCGGCCGCCTCATAGGCGAGCAGCTTCTCGATGATTTCGTCCGGCGTTCCGAACATCAGGTTCTTGCGGATATTGTCCGGATTGTAATTGTCCTTGCCTTTGACGCTCTCGAATGGAACGGCTTCAGGAAACCCGTCCGTGACCGCGCCGATATTCTGCATGAGGTTCTCGAAGGTCCGGCCGTAGTCCATGCTGTGCTTGACGGCCAGCTGCCAGTCCTCGGGCCTGTCATAGACGCAGGTCCGGCGTTGCATCATGAAGCGCGGACGCGGAACCTCCGGATGATCGGCGACGGCCTTTTCGAACTTGTCGGCGAGAACCTGGATTTCCGCTGCGGGCGCCGACAGCGGGGTCGACAGGATATTGGCGCCGACGCTGATCGCCCAATCGAACGTGCCGGGATCGCGGGCCGCGACCCAGATCGGCGGATGCGGCTGCTGCAGCGGTTTTGGCACGGCGGTAGCGAGCGGAAACTTCCAGTAATGGCCATCATGGGCGTAGTCGCCCTGCCACAGTTTCTTGACCGCCGGCACCAGTTCCTTGAGGTAGGCGACACCTTCCTGCTGCGGCATGCCGCCAGCCATGCGGTCGAACTCGTATTGATAGGAGCCCCGCGCAATCCCGAATTCCAGCCGGCCATCCGTCAGGTGGTCGCAGAGCGCTGCCTCGCCGGCAAGCCGGATCGGGCTCCAATAGGGAGCAACCAGTGTCGAGGTGCCGAGCCGGATCTGCTCGGTGTGCTGCCCCAGCCAGGTCAATGTCTGGAACGGATTGGGCGAGATCGTGCATTCGATCGTGTGGTGTTCGGCGGTCCACAGCGTTTCAAAACCGCCTTCGTCAGCCATGCGGGCAAGCTCAAGAAGATTGCTCTTTACCCTCGACATCGGCGCATCCGGCGAGAACCGTTCCATGGTGAGCGAGACTGCGAATTTCATGAGAATTTTCCTCCCTTGCGGGCCAAGGTTTCTTGTGTGCGTTCACTTCAGGCGAATGACGAAGGGGTCCTGCATGGCGCCGGAATAATCGATGATGACGTTCTTCAGCCGCGAGAACTCGCGCATGACCTCGAAGCCGCCGCGCCGGCCGTAGCCGCTCTCCTTGAAGCCGCCATTGGCGGACATGAAGGACGACGAGCGATAGGTGTTGATCCACACAGTTCCCGCCTCGATCTGGTTGGCGAAGCGCAGCGCGCGGTCGATGTCCTTGGTCCAGATGCCGGAGGCAAGGCCATAGCGCGTGTCGTTGGCAAGCTCGATCATCTGCTCTTCCGACGAGAAGGGCATGACGCCGACAACCGGACCGAACAGTTCGTCGCGCATGAACGTCATGTCGTTCTGCGCATCGACCATGACGGTCGGCTCGAAATACCAGCCGCCTCCATACTCGCCCGATTGCGGCCGCTTGCCGCCTGCTGCCACCCTTGCCCCCTCCTTCACGCCGGAAGCGACATAGCCCTCGACCTTGGAGAGCTGGTCGGCCAGGGCGAGCGGACCGATATCGGTCTCGTCGACAGTCGGATGGCCGACCCTGATGCGCTGTGTGCGGGCAACGAGTGCTTCGACAAAACGATCGTAGATGCTTGCCTCGACGAAGCAGCGCGACCCGGCAACGCAGGTCTGCCCGGCTGCCGCAAAGACACCGGAGACGACGCCGTTGACGGCGTGTTCGATATCGACATCGTCAAAGATGACATGCGGAGACTTGCCGCCCAGCTCCATCGAGCAGGGAATGAGGTTTTCCGCCGCATTGCCGGCGATCCGGCGGCCTGTCGCGGTGCTGCCGGTAAAGACATATTTCGCGATGCCCGGATGCCGTGTCAGCGCTTCGCCCGCACTTTTGCCGGTGCCGGTGACCACATTGACGACACCAGCGGGAAAGCCTGCTTCGGCAATCAGTTCAGCAAGGGCCAGCGTCGAAGCGGTCGCGTGTTCGGACGGCTTGATGACGACGGTGTTGCCGATGGCAAGGCAAGGCGCCAGCGTACCGGTCAGAAGCATCAGCGGCGAATTCCACGGCGTGATCATGCCGACGACGCCGATCGGTTCGCGCAGGTTGAAGTTGAGCATGTCAAGCTTGTTAACGGGGATGGTCTCGCCCTGCAGCTTGTCGGCCATCCCGGCGAAATAGTGGTAGGCATCCGGCATGGCGCGCATCTGCGCCCGCGTTTCCTTGAGAAGCTTGCCGTTGTCGTGCGTCTCGATATCAGCCAGTTCATCGGCATGTTCAAGCACGAGATCGGCTAGCCTGCGCACGAGACGGCCACGATCGGTCTGCGTCATCCGTCGCCAGACGGGATTGCGAAAAGCGGCCTGGGCAGACGAAACGGCCGCCTCGACATCATCCGCGTCGGCCTCGGCGAGTTCGTACCAGCGCTCGCCGGTGGTCGGATCGAAGCTTTCGATGTAGCGACCATTCTTCGGCGCCACGAACTGGCCGCCGATGAACAGTCCCTGACGCGAACCTTCGATGGATTTGACTGTCGTTTTCATGTCTGCCGTCCTGCTTTTCGAATTAATCCTGGGCGACCTGCATCCAGGCGCGGGCCTGCCCGTCGATCATCGCCACCCGGCCGCCGTCGCCCGTATCCATGTAGATGCCGAAGCGTTTGTCCTGCCGTTCGCGGGCATACCGGCGCAGCATCGACCGCAGCTCGTGGGTCGGGATCAGCTCGTAGGGCAAAGAGTCGATGGGGAAGAATTGCAGCCCGGCCGGCAAGTCCGCACCGGCCGCATCGGCCGCAAGTCGGGCCCGATAGATCAGGTAACCCGGATCGCTGTCTGCAACGTCGAAGACCGAATAGAGAAACGTGTCTTCGGAGACGAGGCTCAGCGCATCGCCATCGTCGATCATCAGGCGACTGTCAGCCTTGCGCCGTCTTGCCGTCGGCAGCACCCAGCCGCCCTTGCCATCGGAGCGCAGGAGAAGATTGTCCTCGGCCTCGATGAGATAGCCGATAATCATTCCATGCGACGCCAGCCAGCCGGCGGGAAGCGGGTCCTTGACGCTGGCATACCTGCCTCGGCAGAAGCCGAGCGGCGCCGAGGGGCTGGTGCCGAAAGCCTGAACCTGGCCGACGAGGATGACATGATCGCCAGCGTCGACGCGGGTGTGGACCGCGCAATCGAACCAGGTGAGGCTGTCGGTGAGGATCGGCGAGCCGGTATGCACGCGGTCGTGATTGACCGACTGAAACTTGTCGGGAGACTTCGACGCGAATGTTGCCGAGACGTCGACCTGGCCCTCATGCAGAAGATTGACGGCGAAAGACTGTGCGGCCCTGAAAGCCGGAAAGCTGGACGCGGATTTGCCGACGCAGACCAGCAGCAGCGGTGGATCGAGCGAAACGGAGGTGAAGGAATTGGCGGTCATGCCTCGGGGCGTGCCATCCGCGTCCCGCGTCGTGATCACCGTGACCCCAGTGACGAAGGTGCCGAAGGCGCGGCGCAGTGCGATGGGGTCGATCGCCGTATCCGGTCTTGCCGCTGTGTCCGCCATCGATCCTGCCATCCTCATTCCTGTTCGATGAAGGGAGGCTAGCGCCAAGGGTCCTGCCGTTCTTCCTCCTGTCCGCAGGAAGCGACAGGAAAGTCCTGCTCTGATCTCGAGGACGCTGAAAACGGACACAGGCATGCGTATTCCGCGACCAGCGCAGGCACGCAGCCGATCGGTGAATCCGGTCTTGGAGGTGCTAGTTTTCGGCGGGGCTGCGGTTGTCGATCACGGCGTGGAGCCGCAGGGCCAGTTCGACGGCAAAGCGCTTTTCCGGCGTTTCCACATCGATACCGAACAGTTCCTGGATACGCGACAGGCGATATCGTAGCGTCGTCACATGCAGGCCCATCGTATCCGCGCAGGCCTGGCTGCGGCAGCCTTCCTGCAGGTAAGTCGAAAGCGTTGCGAGATAGGGCGTGCCGTTTTCACGATCATGCTCGGCGATGGCCCCGACGCTGTCATGCACGAACCCCTTGATGTCACCGGCATCGGAAGCGGCGACCAACAGAGGCAGCGGTCCGAAATCCTGGCCGGAAAGAGCACCGGTACGGCCGAACGAGCGGCCAATGCGGATGGTGCGGCTGCATCGCTCCCAAGCTGCGGGGTAGTCCGCAAGGCCGGCGCAGCGATTGCTTACGACCACGATCGGCTCCTCCTCGAAGGAACGCCCGAGATCCTCGGCGATACGGCGCATCAGCTTGCCTATTTTTTCCTGCCGTTTGCTGGCATCGAAGGGCACGAGGCAGACAAGTCCGCCATCGGTGGCGATTACGTTTGCCGGCTGGGATGCCTGCTGCAATATCCGCGATACGCTGTGTTCGACATCGATCGAGATGCCGCCGAGGTTTTTTGTCCGTTCCGGAAAATCAACGACGAGCATCTGTTGCGCGGCCGCAAAATTGAGCCCGAGGCGCTGCCCCCGCTGGAGCACGTCACTGGCATTGCGCCAGCGCTGCTCCACGACCTCAAAGAACAGTTCCGTCTGCGTGCGGGTTTCGAAGCGAAAGCGGATGAAGCTGCGCATCATCTGAACATTGAGCGCGAACTTGGCGCTATCGAGCATCAAAAGGTCCAGATCACTGAATTCACGCGCCGACGGAAAGACGATCAGCGCGCCAACGAGCTGGGCATCGACATTCAGCGGCTCGATTCGCGCCGTGGCCGTGAACCGGCGCGTTCCGTCATCGAGAAACAGGTTGACCATCTCGCTGCTGCCGCGATCGATCGCGTCGCGCGCGGCGCGCATCAAGGGGCGGCGAAGCGACGTCGCTGCCGCCTCCTGCCAGGCAGCATCCTCGAACTGGCCCAGATTGGGAGACCGGCCGGGAATGACCTGATTGGTGGTGAAATCGATGACGACCAGAGGATTTGGCAAAAGGGCGCCGACCATGCTGGACAGTGAGGCGACGGAACCGTCTGCCAGAACATGCTCCAGCAGTGAAGTATGCGCCTGCAATGCCCTTTGCAGGCGATCGGACGAGCGTTTCTCCGCCTCCAGCCGGTGCTGGCGTTCGACGGCGATGGCACCGAGATGCACGATCATTCCAAGGAAGGCGAGATCGTCTTCCGAGACATCGGTGATCTGGCGTGCAATCACGCTGAGCACCATCGGTCGGCCCTCGCTGTCGGTACAGTTCATCGGCATGACCAGGACAGTCCGGTAGTCGCGTTCGAATGCCTCGCGCCGATATCCCGGGAACTCCTCGGATTCACGCGCATCGCGGATATAGACGGGCTCGTTGCGCTGCAGGGCAATCAGCGAAGGACTTGTTGCCAATTCCCACTTGTCCGGCAGCTGGCGCTGGATGAGCGTGGGGTCATGCCGCACGACGACATGGGCATAGCCGTGCGCTGCGTCGATCGCCATGATCGAGCCGAGCGCCCAATGTGCGTGGCGGCAGGCAGCGATGATGAGGTCGCGCAGAACAGCCGTAAGATCGCCACCGCTGTTGATCTGACTGGCGACGTCCCTCAAAGACAATATCTGCGATTTCTGGTCCACGCTGTGCACGTACTCCCTGGGCAGGCTGAAGTCTGCACCGTTTCCTCTAGACCATTCTACTCTTTTTCGGAGTGGAATGCAGTCCTCTGTTCCTCCGAAAAGCAGGAAGACTTCGAGGCCCGCTGCTCACTAGTTTCGCCAAAATCACCAACAGAAAGGTCGAAACCATGGATATCGGCGTCAGGAAAATTGCTACGTTCATCGAGGAGACCTTCATTGAAGGCGGCAAAGCTGCCGAACGGCCGATCACAATGGTTGTCGTGGCGGCCATCCTGCGCAATCCCTGGGCGGGACAGGGCTTCGTCGACAATCTGAGGCCGGAAATCCTGCGCGTGGCGCCGGTGCTGGGCCAAGAACTGACGCGCCGGCTGCTTGCCCTGATGCCGGCTGAAAAAGTTGAGGCTTTCGGCAAGACTGCCGCCGTCGGTGTCAACGGCGAAATCGAGCATGGATCGGCCCTGATCCATACGCTGCGCTTCGGAAACGTCTTCCGCAACGCCGTCCACGGCACCTCCTATCTGGAATTCACCAATACGCGCGCGGCGCCCGGAGCACTTCTCTCGTTGCCGATGACGCACAAGACGGAATCCGGCAAACGCTCCCACTTCCTGACCGCCAGCTTCCAGATCGCCGATGCGCCGGGTCCGGACGAGATCGTCGTCGCGATCGGCACTTGCGACAGCGGTCGGGCCCATGCCCGAATTGCCGATCGTTTCCAGGACATGGCGGAAATGGAAGCCGAAAACCAATATTAAGGATTACGCGAACGCCGAAGCAAGGACGAATGGCGGGAGCCGGGCGGGTCCACACGCCCCGCAAATCGTGTGAAGCGATACAATTGCGTCACACGACAACTCTTGCAAGTACCGCGACACAATCTCCCGGCTTGACCAGGCCGGGAAAATGCCGTGCGCACAAAACGCCATCCATTTTGGCGGAGACTTCTGAAGTTGGTGCTCCGCTGCGACCGATCGGGTAGATGCGGGCGACCACCTGCCCCGTCACCACGGTCTCGCCCATGTCGACCAGCGGCTCGATCAGGCCACCTTCCTCGGCAAAGGAAAAGCAATTGCCGTCCGGCATGTCCAGCCACTGCGTGGGGGCAATATCGGCCTTGCCCGCGACGATGCCTGCCTGGCGCAACACGTTGATGACCCCGCGCTTGGCAATTCCAGCGCTCTTTGCCGTGGCCGTTCCACCGCCGCCGAGTTCAGTGGTGATGAAGACCTTGCCCATCTCCTCGGCCGCCGTGTCGTACATGCCGACCGCATCGATTTCGAGCATCTTCATCGAAAAGGGTGCCGAAAACGCACTGACGAGTTCGAACGACCGGGCCTCCTGCCCCTTGTCTGGCAGGATGTGGGCTGCACAGAAGGGCAGGAAATCCAACGTCTTGCCGCCGGAATGGAAATCGAGAACGATATCGGCAAGCGGCAAAAGCTCGCGCTGGAAGTAGTCGGCTACCTTCTCAGTCACCGTGCCGTCCGGCCTGCCCGGAAAACTGCGGTTCATATTGCCCTTGTCGATCGGCGACGTCCGGGTGCCCGCCACGAAGGCCGGATAGTTCATCGCCGGAACGATGATGACCCGACCCGACACATCCTCCGCCATCAATGTTCGGGCGAGATCGAACAGCGCTATCGGCCCTTCGTATTCGTCGCCGTGATTGCCGCCGGTAAGCAGCGCCGTCGGTCCCTCGTCGTTCTTGATCACGGTGATCGGAACCATCACCGATCCCCAGGCGGAATCGTCGCGGCTGTAGGGTAGCCGCAGGAAGCCGTGCTGGACGCCCTCAGCCGAAAAATCGACCGTGGGCGTGATGGGGGACGGGCGCAGGCTTGTATCACTCATCTGAAATCAATCCTTCACGAACAGCTTGCGCGGCACGTTGGCAAGGCACTCGACGCCGGTCTCTGTGATCAGGATGCTCTCGGTGATCTCCAGCCCCATGGTTTCGAGCCAGAGGCCGGTCATGAAATGGAAGGTCATGCCAGCCTTCAGTTCCGTTCGGTCGCCGGGACGCAGGCTCATGGTGCGCTCGCCCCAGTCCGGCGGATAGGAGATACCGATGCCGTAGCCGGTGCGGTTGTCCTTGACGATGCCGTATTTCTTCAGGACGCCGAAGAAGCCGTTGGCAACGTCCTCGCAGGTATTGCCGGGTTTTGCGGCGGCAAGCCCCGCATCCATGCCTTCCAGTGTCGCCTTTTCGGCGTCGAGGAATTCCTGCGTCGGCTTGCCGAGAAACACGGTGCGCGACAAAGGCACATGATAGCGATTGTAGCAGCCGGCGATCTCGAAGAACGTGCCTTCGCCGCGCTTCATCGGCCTGTCGTCCCAGGTCAGATGCGGCGCCGATGCATCGATCCCCGAGGGAAGCAGCGGCACGATCGCCGGATAGTCGCCGCCAATCTTGCCGTCTGGGCCATCGACGCCGCGCGTGCCGGCATCATAGATTTCGGCGACCAGATCGCATTTGCGCATGCCGACCTCGATCTTGTCGAAGATACGCTGGTGCATGCCCTCGACGATGCGGGCGGCATTGCGCATGTACTTGATCTCGGTCTCGCTCTTTACAGCGCGCTGCCAGTTGACCAGCGCCGTCACATCGACGAAACGCGCGTTCGGCAGATTTTTGACCAGAGAAGCAAAGGCCGCGGCCGTAAACCAGTAATTGTCCATCTCGACGCCGATCGTCAGCTTGTCGAGACCCCGTTCCGTCAGTTTGGCCGAGAGGTAGTCCATCGGGTGGCGTTCGGTCGATTGCACATAGTGATCCGGATAACCGATGATACTTTCATGCTTCAGGTAGGCCGTCAGCTTGGCGCCGTTTGCGTCCTGCCCCCGCCCGTACCAGATCGGCTCGCCGGTCGACGGCACGATGACCGCCTGATGCACGTAGAACGACCAGCCGTCATAACCGGTCAGCCACGCCATGTTCGACGGATCGCTGACGACAATCATATCGACGCCCTTGGCTTCCATGGCATGCCGCGTCTTGGCAAGCCGCGCTTCATATTCCCCAAGGGAAAATTTGAGGTTTGGTTGGGTCATGTTTCTCCCTCATTCTCCGGCAATTGCCGGTCTCAACTTTCAAATGTCGTGCCCGCGCCGGCAGAGCCGGCACGGGCAAAGGCAAGGGTGGCAATGGCAGTGTCCTGGATGCCGGTTCCGGTGAGGTCCGCGATGGTGATCTGGTCGCGGTTGGTACGTCCCGGCCTCAGCCCGGCGACGATCTGGCCGAGTTCCGGAAAATCGATTTCCATTTCCGTCAGGCCAGCGGCAATGGCGTGATGCAATTCCCCTAGCCGACGGGTCTGCTTGACGCTGTCGGCGACATAGTAGCCGTTGACGACGATGGCCGGATCGATCTCGTTCTTGTGTTCCGCATCCGATCCCATCGCCGTTACATGCTGGCCGGGCTGAAGCCATTCACCCTTGAGGATCGGCGTTTCCGAAGGAGTCGTCGTGACGATGATATCGGCGCCGGTGACGGCAGCTTGCGGATCGGCACTTGCCGTGACCGGAATACCGAGCGTTTTCGTCAGCTCCGCTGCGATCTTTTCCGCTTTCGCCGCATCCCGTGCCCAGATCCGAGCTTCGCGGATTGGCCTCACCAGTGTCAGCGCCTGCAACTGCAACCGCGCCTGCATCCCGGCCCCGAAGATCGCGGCCACGCTTGCATCCTCGCGCGCCAGATGTTTCGCAGCCACGGCACCCGCCGCGGCGGTGCGCACATCCGTCAGATAACCATTGTCCAGCAAAATCGCCCGAACGAGACCGGTCTTCGCCGACAGGAGCACCATCATGCCGTTGGTGCTCGGCAGGCCGATCTTCGGATTGTCGAAAAAGCCGGGGCTGATCTTGATCGCGAACCCGTCGAGACCCGGTACATATGCCGTCTTCACATCGACCTCACCGCGGTGCTCGGGGATGTCGAGCCGCAGGATCGCCGGCATGGCCACCGCCTTGGTCGCCAGCGCATGGAAAGCATCCTCGATGCAAGACACGGCCTCCGCATCCAGCGTCACGACGGCCCTCAAATCGGCTTCTGTCAGGATGGTCATCCGGCTCATGCCGCGTCCTCCTTGGATAGCGACTCCGCGCCGTTGATGATCCGGCGATGCAGGTTCATATCGACGTTGCGACCCGACAGGATGGCGACGATCGGCCCTTCCGACCGAACCCGCCCGGAAAGCAGCGCGGCAATACCGACGGCACCGGCGCCCTCGACGATCTCACGCTCGACAGAATAGGCATGGCGCATGCCGGCGGCGATCTCTTCCTCGGAGAGCAGGATGACGTCATCCAGCAGATCGCGGCACATGGCAAAGCTGAGCCGATTGTCGAGCCCTATGCCGCCGCCAAGCGAATCCGCAAGGCTTGGTAATTCCTCGACCTGAACCGGCCGGCCGGCGTCGAGGCTCGCTTTCATCGCCGCGCCACGTTCCATCGTCAGGCCGATCACCCGGGCCTTCGGGTTCAATCCCTTCACGGCAGCGGCCACACCTGCTGCCAGCCCGCCGCCCGATAGTGGCACGAGCACCGTGGCCGCGTCCGGCAATTGCTCCATGATCTCCAGCCCGAGCGTGCCCTGCCCTGCGATAACGGCGGGAAGGTCGAATGGCGGCACCATGACCATGCCCTTCTCGGCAACCAGCCGGTTGACCTCGTCCTGCGCCTCATCCTGCGACCGCCCGATGATCTGGACGTTCGCGCCGAGGCGACGGATTTCCGCAACCTTGTTTTCGGGCACGAGCCGCGACATGCAGATGGTCGCAACCGCGCCTTCAGCCTTGGCCGCATGGGCGAGCGCCCGGCCATGATTGCCCGTCGAGGCCGCGACGACACCGCTCGCACGTTCGTCCGCGGCCAGCGAAAGAACGGCATTGGTGGCACCGCGCAGCTTGAAGCTGCCGGTCGTCTGGTGATGTTCAAGTTTCAGATGTACTGGAACACCCACCAGTTCGCTCAAGCCGGTGGATTGAACCATTGGTGTGCGCAGGACGCGCCCGGCAATATGGGCGGACGCCGCGCGGATGTCGTCGAGTGAAACGGGTGCTGACTGCCTGCTCATATCATCAGCCTTCCGGATAGGCTCTGGTCATGAGCGAGCCGAGCTCCGGCCGCGAAGCCGCATCGCCACAAATCCTCAGACACGCCCAGGCCGTAGCCAGGTTGCTGGTCACCACTGGCTTGCCGATCGCCTGTTCGATGCGCGGAACGACTTCCGCCGCCCGCACGGCGGTGCAGGAAATGAACAGCGCCTCCGATTCCGGCGCCGTGGCCTCTTCAGCGAAAGCGGAAATCTCGTCGTGCGAGATCCGCGCCATTTCCCGATCGTCGGTCAGCCCGAGGCAGGTGAATCGATCGATCTCGAAACCAAGATCGGTGAAATAGTCGGCCATCGGCCGGCTGGTCTCGACGGTGTAGGGTGTCAGCACCGAAATCCGCGTGGCACCCAGCGCCTTCAGGCCCTTGACCGCCGCGGCTGTCGGCGTGACGACCGGCACCCCTGGCTTTGCCGCCTGCACCGCATTCTCGATACGGTCATCGCCAATGACAGCCGAGGCCGATGTGCAAGAATACATCACAACATCAAGTGGCTCGTCGGGCAGGATGAGGGCAGCGGCCGCCGTCAGGGACGGCTGCATCTTCATCAGGTTTTCCGGCGTCACCGGATTGGCATAGGGGATACGCGTGACATACACGCCGATCCGCTCGTTTGCCACCATCCGCTGGAAATCGACTTCCGTTGTGTGGTCGGTCGCCAGAATGATCAGGCCGATGCGCTTTGCGAGCGGACGATCATCCAGACTGGGCGCACGGCTTGCCACGTTGATTTCAACTGTTTTCGTCATCATCGTTCTTCCACCCGGGCATAACGCTCTTCCAGCCAGCGCAGCGCGACCACGGAGATCAGGCTGATCACAAGGAAGAACACGCCGACCAGTGTCATCGGCTCGATATAACGGTAGCTGCTGTTGGCGGCGCTCTTCGCCTGGTTCATCAGTTCCAGAACCGTGATGGCCGAGAGCAGCGGTGTTTCCTTGAACATGGCGATGAAGTAGTTGGCGAGCGCCGGGATCATCGGCGGGATGGCCTGCGGCAGCACGACATGGATCCAGGCCTGCCGGATGCTGAGATTGGTCGCGCGCGCTGCCTCCCACTGCCCGCGCGGCACGTTGTCGATGCCGGCGCGATAGACCTCGGCCGCATAGGTGCCGTAGTGGATGCCAAGTCCGATGACGCCGGCAACCAGCGGCGGCAGACGGATGCCGATATCCGGCAGCACGTAGAAGATGAAATAGAGCTGCACCAGAAGCGGCGTGCCACGGATGAAATCCGCCGTGAAGCCGACCGTGCGGGAGATCAGCGGGTTTGGCGAACGTCTTACGATCGCCAGCACCAACCCGACGACGGCAGCAACGATGGCGCCCAGAATGGTCGCGAGAATGGTGATCTTCAGCCCTTCGAGAAGGGTCGGCATGATCTCCCGGACGAATGCCCAATCCCATTCCATGATCAGACCCTCACACCGTCAAGGCCGCGCGACGCCCGTCGTTCCAGCCAGCGCACGCCGGCGGAAATCGCACAGGCCATCGCGAAATACAGAATGAGGATGGTCGCGAACGGGATCAGCGTGCTGCCGGTCTGAGCACGCACCACCTGCGCCTGGAAGGTCATGTCGGTCAGCGAGATCAGCGACACGACAGCGGTGCCCTTCAGAAGCTCGATTGCATTGTTGCCGAAGGTCGGCAGCATCAGCGGCAGCGCTTGCGGCAGGATCACATGGCGCATCCGGTGATAACGGCCAAGATTGAGCGCGACGCAGGCTTCATGTTGCTCGCGACCGATGGCGCGCACGGCACCGCGCACCACTTCCGCCCCATAGGCGCCAACATTCAGCCCCAGCGCCAGAACGCCTGCCTGCAGCGGTGTCAGCGTCACACCGGCAAAGGGCAGCACGAAATAGACCCAGAAGAGCTGCACGAAAATCGAGGTGCCGCGAAAGAACTCGATATAAACCGTCGCCAGCGTTCTCACCGCAAGGAAGCGCGACAGCCGCCCGAGCCCGGCCGCAAACGCCATGACCAGCGCCAGCGCTGAACCCATGATGGTGAGCTCGATCGTCACCAGCGCGCCTTGCAGTATCAGCCCTATGTAGCCGGACCAGTCGATCATCGTGCTTTCTCTATCATTACTAAATCAGCCTCAAAGTTCGCAGTTGTTTGACTGTTCAAGCCCAGCTCATTCCCCGTCATCCTCGCCCTTGTGGCGGGGATCCAGCAGCGGCGCGTCTGCGCCGCTAAAGGACTCGTTTCACGCGGCAGATGCCGCGTGGCTGGATTCCTGTGGCTGATCCTCGGGTCAGGCCCGAGGACAGGAATGACGGAGGAGAATGGTAGACCTTCGTTAACAAAACGCGGGGAGAAGTCAGGCCCCTCCCCGCATCTCCTTACTGTGTTGCCGTGCAGAGCTTCTCCCGCGTCGTCGACATCGCGGCAGCGGCCGAGAAGCCGTAGGGCTCGATGATCTTGGCAAATTCGCCCGATTCCTTCAGCTTGGCCAATTCGACGTCGAAGGCATCGCGCAGCGCCTCGTCGCCCTTCTTGAAGGCGGCGCCATCACAGTAGACTGGAGCGCCCTGGACCGGGGCGATGACCTCGAGGTTCGGATCATTGGCCTTCTTGACCAGGTCGTTGATCGACAGGACCGGCAGCGAATAGGCGTCGATGCGACCATCCTGCAGCATCTTCAAGCCGCTCTGGCCGTCTGGCACGACGATGACGCGGTCGCGTGGCAGGCCGGCTTCGAGCGCCAACTTTTCTTCCGTGCCACCGCCGGGTGCGCCGATCGTCGCCGATTGGTCGTTGGCGACGTCGGCATAGCTCTTGAAGCCCTTGGGATTACCCTTCTTCACCAGCATGGCCTCGGCATCGCAGAGCACCGGCTCGGAATAGGCAACCGCCGCGCAGCGTTCCGGCTTCATGAACAGGCCAGCGGTGACGGCATCATGGCGCCCCGCCTGAAGACCCGGGATCATCGCGCCATATTCGGAGATCGAGGCGACGACATCGGCGACGCCAAGACGCTTGAAGATTTCACGGGCAACATCAGGTGCGGCGCCCGACACCTTGCCATCGGCGCCGACCGCCGTGAACGGCGGTTCGTTGGCGATGGCGATGCGGGCAAAACCCTGCGCCTTCAGCTCCTCCAGCTTCGCATCATCGGCAGATGCCGGGGCGGCTGCAAGAACGGTTATTAGCGTCGAAGCACCGGCTGCCATCGTCATGAAATGTCTCAGTTTCATCGTTCCAACTCCTCTGGATTTTTCTCTTTTTATGTGAGGCATTGTTCGATCGCCCCGGCGATCAGACGCGGTGCCCCGCCGCGATTATCTTGCGCAGGAAGGTCTGTGTGCGCTCCTGCCTGGGATTGCGGAACATGTCGTCCGGCTTGCCCTCTTCGACGATCTTGCCCCGGTCGAAGAACAGGACGCGATCGGCAAAATCATGGGCGAAACCCATCTCGTGGGTGACGAGCAGCATGGTCATGTCGGTTTCGGCTGCGAGCTTGCGCATGACATTCAACACTTCCTCGACCAGTTCCGGATCGAGCGCCGAGGTCACCTCGTCGAACAGCATGATCTTCGGTGAAAGGGCCAAGGCACGGGCGATGGCCACGCGCTGCTTCTGTCCGCCGGACAATTGCGCGGGCATGCTTTTGGCCTTGTCGGCCATGCCCACCATGTCGAGAAGCTCCATTGCCCGCGCCTCGGCAGCAGCCTTCGCCACCCCCTTGGTCAGCATCGGCGCCAAGGTGATATTGTCGAGCACGCATTTGTGCGGAAAGAGATTGAAGTGCTGGAAGACCATGCCGATCTTCTCGCGCATCTTCTGCAGATGCCGCTCATCGGCCGCAACGAGGCGACCAGCGTTCGGCATGTGATACAGCTGATCGCCGTCGACCTCGATATGGCCGCCGTTGATCTTCTCCAGCGTCATGAGGATGCGCAGGATCGTGGTCTTGCCCGAGCCGGAGGGGCCGATCAGCGCCAGCTTTTCACCGGGCATGACATCTATCGACAGCCCGTCGAGCACGGTGAGCGGCCCGTAGGACTTGGTGATGTTGTCGATGCGAATGATCGGCGAAGGCATGCATGTCTCTCCCTGTTGAGACGAGCGGTGCCTTAACGATGACCAGCTTAGTAAATCATGTCAATTGTCAAAATAATATCATGACAATTATTCCGAATCTGCCCAAAAGGCGGGCTTATCCATCAAATCGCAAGCAGCAACGCTTCCGGGTTCCCCTGGGCAAGGGAAGCAATGATGGCGAGACCGGCGCGCAATTCCGCCTCGGATGTCGAACCAAGCGATATGCGCACCGCAGGCACACGACCGTGATCCGCGGTCTGGAAAGATGCTCCGGGCGCGATGGCCACGCCACGCAGTCGCGCCTGGGCGACGAAGCCCTCCTCCGTATGCTGGCAGGTCAGCGGCAGCCAGACATGCAGGCTCTGCGGATGGGAATGATAGGTGAGCCCCGAGAGAGCCTCGGCCGCAATCTCGTGGCGCCGTGCAAGAGCCCGTCGCTGCCAGTTGACCAGTTCCATCGCAGTGCCGTTGCTCGCCCAACGGGTCGCGATTTCGGCGATTGCCGGCGTTGCCATCCAGTTGGAAACCAGATGCCGGTTGGCAACGGCCGCGACGTAACGGTCCGGTGCCACGAGATAACCGATGCGCAGGCCGGGAACCGTGATCTTGGTGAAGCTGGTCACATAAAGCGTTCGCTCTGGCGCCAAGGCGGCTACCGGTGGCGGCCGGTTCTCGATCATAGGGCCGAGAATGTCGTTCTCGATGATTGCGATGTCGTGTTTTGCCGCGATAGCCACTAGCGCCTGCCGGCGTTCGCCGCTCATCAGTGTCGCCGTTGGATTAACGACCGAGGGCTGCAGAAATACTGCGCGGATTGGCCCTTTGCGGCAAGCTTCGTCCAGTGCCTCCGGTATCATGCCCTCGTTGTCGATCGCCAGTCCCTCCAGATGGATGCCCAGATAGGTCGACAGCGGCACAAGCGTATGATGGCTGATCGCCTCGGCCGCAACCGTCGATCCCGGCGGCGCGACGCTCATCAGGGCAACGGTCATGCCTGAAGTGGCGCCATTGGTCAGGTTGACGTTGAGTGGAGAAACATCGAGCCCGCAGAGCGATAGCCACTCAGTCGCCACCGCCCGGTGACGCGGGAACACCATGTTTGGCCGGAAGGACAGGGCCGAGCTCGGCGGCAGGTTTTCCGCCAGCCAGCCGAACGCCTCGCGCATCCGGTCGAGATGGATTTGTTCACAGACAGGCTTCAGGATCGACAGGTCGATGACTTCGCCCAAGCGCTCCGGCAGATAGGGCGGTTCCGGTTCCTTCGGGCGGGTCTGGACGAACGAGCCGCGGCCGATCTCGCCGGCGATCAAGCCCCGGCGGATGAGTTCATCATAGGCGCGGCTCACAGTCTGGATTGACAGCTTCAGGTCTTCCGCCAGCTTTCTGTGCGTCGGCAACCGCTCGCCATTGGTGAGCTTGCCGTCATGAATAGCACTGGCAATCTGCTCGGCAAGCGAGAGATAGGCCGGGCGGCGAAGCTGTTGCGGATCGAGGCGCCAATTTGTCATGATTTGACAGTGATAAAATTCAGGTCAATTGACAATCCAAAAATTGCATTTGGTTCTTCTTTTTCATACTCTTTGGCGTGATTTGTCAGTGAGGCCAGCATGAAACTCGACGCCATCGACCTGCGTATCCTCGAAGCTGTCCAGCGTGACGGCCGCATCACCAAGGTGGCGCTTGCAGAAGAGGTCGGCCTGTCGCCGACCCCCTGCTGGATGCGCCTGAGAAAGCTCGAAAAGGCCGGCATCGTTTCGGGTTACCACGCCCGCATCGCTGTGCGCCGCGTGGCGCCGGTTGCAAGCGTCATGATGGAGGTGACGCTCGGCAATCACCGGCAAGCAGATTTCGATCGCTTTGAGCGGGCGGTCGCCGGGATTCCGGAGATCGTCGCCTGCTGGTCGGTCGGCGGAGGCGTCGATTACATCCTGAAAATCATGGCAGCGGACATCGACGCCTATCAGCGGCTGGTGGACAGCCTGCTCGACCGGGAAATCGGCATTGCCCGCTATTTCACCTACATCGTCACCAAGACGGTGAAGGAGGAGACTGCGCTGCCGCTTTCGATACTGCTTTCGGACACCGGCGCGCCGGCGAGCTAGACGATTCCTCTATCTCGACCGAAAATTTGGACCAATCCTCTCTCTCTGCCCCGCCCAACAGACCATCCATCGCCGCGAAGCTGTCAGACTCCACCTCAATCAGACCATGAGGAACCCGGAGATGAACGCCGTATTCGCACGCCCCGCCTGTCACGAAGCCCTGGAGCGGCTGAAAGACAAGCATCTCCTGAAATCGCTTGCCTATGTCGGCGGCCGCTGGATCGCCAATGGTGCAAACCGGACGTTCGAGGTGAAGGATCCCGCCTCGTCCGTGCCGCTCGCCTGGGTCGCAGCGCTCGATGCGAATGAAACCGCTCATGCCGTCAAGGCAGCCGCAGTCGCTTTCCCCAATTGGCGCGCGAGGCTACCGCAGGAGCGTGCCGCGATCCTGCGCAAATGGTACGATCTGATACTCACTGCAAAGGACGATCTGGCTCTGATCATGACGCTGGAACAGGGAAAACCGCTGGCCGAATCCCTGGGCGAGATCGACTATGCCGCCTCGTTCATCGAATGGTATGCCGAGGAAGGAAAGCGGCTAAACGCCGAGAGCGTCACCAGCCACCTGCCTGGCGCGGAAATGATCGTGCGGCGCGAAGCGCTCGGCGTCGCCGGCATCGTCACTCCTTGGAACTTCCCCTCCGCTATGGTGACGCGCAAGGCCGCCGCTGCCCTCGCCGCCGGCTGCACGGTCGTCGCCCACCCCTCCTCCGAGACGCCGCTGTCGGCACTGGCATTGGCCGAACTCGGCGAGCGGGCCGGCATTCCCGCTGGCGTCTTCAATGTCGTCACCGGCGACGCGGCCACCATCGTTGGCCAGATGTGTGAGGACACCCGCGTCCGCGCCATCAGCTTCACCGGCTCGACCGAAATCGGCAAACTCATTGCCGGACAATGTGCCTCGACCATGAAACGGCTGGTCATGGAACTCGGCGGCCACGCACCGCTGATCGTGTTCGACGACGCCGACATCGGCAAGGCGGTCGACATTGCCGTCAACGCCAAGTTCGCAACCTCGGGCCAGGATTGTCTTGCCGCCAACCGCATTTTTGTCCAGCGCCCGATCCTCGATGCGTTCAACGCCGTTTTCAAGGCCCGCATCGAAGCCCTGAAAGTTGGCACGGGCCTGGAGACTGGCGCCGAGATCGGCCCGTTGATGCACCAACGCGCCGTCGAAAAGGCTGAAGAGCACGTGACGGATGCCATCAAGCGCGGTGCAAAGTGCCTCACCGGCGGCAAGCGCCACAGGGCAGGACCGCTGTTCTACACGCCCACGCTGCTCATTGACGTGCCGGAAGACGCGTTGATCATGCACGAGGAAACTTTCGGCCCGGTCGCGGCCGTTACCGCCTTCGATACTGAGGAGGAAGTCGTCGCCCGCGCCAATGCCACGAAATATGGCCTCGTCGCCTATGTCGTCACGGAAAACGGTGCGCGCCAGATGCGGCTCGGACGCGCCCTTGAATACGGCATGGTGGCGATCAACCGGGTGAAGATCACCGGCGGCCCCATTCCGTTCGGCGGCTGGAAGCAGTCCGGCATCGGCCGCGAGGGCTCCCGCCATGGCCTCGAGGCCTTCACCGAACTCAAATATCTCTGCATCGACACGGCTGCCTGAGGTCGCCGCGATGCGCCGCGACAACACTTAGGAATAAGGGAAACCAATTATGTCCGAACATAGCAATGAAATGACCGCCTGGGACCGCGATCACTTCTTCCACCCATCCACCCACATGGGCATGCACGCTCGCGGAGAAACCCCGACCCGGATCATCGGCGGCGGCGAAGGGGTCTACATCACCGATACGACCGGACGCACCAGCCTTGACGCCTTTGCCGGGCTCTACTGCGTCAATGTCGGCTACGGTCGTCAGAAGATTTCCGATGCCATCGCGGAGCAGGCAAAGAGCCTTGCCTATTACCACGCCTATGTCGGCCACGGCACGGAAGCCTCGATCACGCTCTCGAAGATGATCATCGACCGCGCGCCGGCCGGCATGAGTCGTGTCTATTTCGGCCTGTCCGGCTCGGATGCCAACGAGACCAACATCAAGCTGATCTGGTACTGCAACAACATTCTCGGCCGTCCGGAAAAGAAGAAGATCATTTCGCGCTGGCGGGGCTATCACGGATCCGGTGTCATGACCGGCTCACTTACGGGCCTCGAACTCTTCCACAATCTGTTCGACCTGCCGCGCGCGCCGATCCTGCATACCGAAGCGCCCTATTATTTCCGCCGCGCGGACCGCTCGATGAGCGAGGAGCAGTTTTCGCAACATTGCGCCGACAAGCTGGAGGAAATGATCCTTTCGGAAGGCCCCGATACCATCGCCGCCTTCATCGGCGAGCCGATCCTCGGCACCGGCGGCATCGTCCCGCCGCCGGCCGGATACTGGCAGAAGGTCCAGGCAGTGCTCGAAAAATACGACATCCTGCTGGTCGCCGACGAAGTCGTCACCGGCTTTGGACGGCTGGGCTCCATGTTCGGCTCCGACCACTACGGTATCAAGCCGGACCTGATCACCATCGCCAAGGGCCTGACCTCCGCCTACGCGCCACTCTCGGGCTCGATCGTCTCCGACAAGATGTGGCAGGTGCTCGTGCAGGGCTCCGACAAGGTGGGCGCTATCGGCCATGGCTGGACCTATTCCGCTCACCCCATCTGCGCGGCCGCGGGCGTTGCCAATCTTGAACTGGTCGACGAACTCGGTCTGGTCGAAAATGCGGGATCGACGGGGGCCTATTTCCGCGCCGAACTCGCCAAGGCCGTCGCCGGTCACAGACACGTCGGCGACGTGCGCGGCGATGGCCTGATGGCGGCAGTCGAATTCGTCGAGGACAAGGACGACCGCAAATTCTTCGATGCTTCGAAGAAGATCGGCCCGCAGGTCTCCGCCGCCCTTCTCGAACGCGGGGTGATCGGCCGCGCCATGCCGCAGGGCGATATCCTCGGCTTTGCGCCGCCGCTCTGCCTGACCCGGGAGGAAGCGGACATTGTCGTCAAGGCAGCAGCGGGGGCAATCGAGTCCGTGCTCGGGCGTTGACGGGAGAGAACCGATGACCACCATCCCCAAAACGATGGCCGCCGTTCGCCTTATGGGCCATGGCGGCCCGGAGAAGCTGATCTACAGCCGCGATGTTCCGGTTCCCTCTGTGGCGCCGGGGGAGGTCCTGATCAAGGTCAGCGCCTGTGGCATGAACAACACCGATGTCTGGGTCCGCGAAGGCGCCTATGGGACCGAGGATGACCCGGCGGCTGTCTCGACCTGGCGTCGGCAGGGCAATACGTTGACGTTCCCCCGCATTCAGGGCACCGACACCGTCGGCCACATCGTCGCTGTCGGGGAGGACATCGACAAAGCCCGGATCGGCGAGCGGGTCATGGTCGATTTCTCCATCTACAACCGCGACGACGATAGCCTCGCCGACATCGATTATATGGGCCACGGCCGTGACGGCGGTTATGCCGAATACATGGCGCTTCCGGCTGAAAATGCCCATGTCGTCGCCACCGACATGACCGACATCGAGCTCGCCACCTTCTGCTGCGCCTACCTGACAGGCGAACGCATGCTGGAGCGGGCACGGCTTGCAGCCGGCGAGACGGTCCTGGTCACCGGTGCTTCCGGCGGAGTCGGCTCAGGCATCATCCAGCTCGCCCGCGCCCGCGGCGCCGTTCCCATCGCCGCGACCGCGCCCGGCAAAGAATCGGCGATGCTGGCTATCGGCGCAGAGGCCGTGGTGACGCGGGACGAAGGCGATCTCGTCGAAGCGGTGCACAACGCAGCGAACGGAAAACCCATCGACGTCGTCGCCGATCTCGTCGGCGGAGCGATGTTCAACGACCTCCTGAAAATCCTGCGCCCGGAAGGCCGTTATACGACGGCAGGAGCGATCGCCGGCCCCGTCGTCCAGCTCGATCTTCGAACCATGTATCTGAAGCAACTCGAATTGCACGGATCGAGCCAGGGAAGCCGCACCGATTTCCGCCGTCTGGTAAGCTATATCGAGGAAAGAAAGATCCGCCCACTCGTCGGCGGTGTTTATCCGCTATCGGAGTTCTACCGCGCCCAGACGGATTTCATGCAGAAAGGCTTCGTCGGAAAACTGGTGGTTGTTCCGGATTGAATTCCTGATGACATTTTGTTCGTCCATTGATCTGTGGTTTTCAATGATCAAGCTCAAGTCATCCGAGGCAATCGGCTCGCTGAGTGGGCCAAATCCCGGCACATGCTCTGTTGCTTCAGCACCCAACAGGAACAATTATTGTTCGCGGCGGTTAACCCAGAACGTGAGGAGTTGACCTGATGAGATTGGAGCCGCGCCAAATTGTCGTCTCGGCAGAGCGTCTGGAGGACTGCCAGGACTCTCTCGAAGACACGTTTCATGAGATCGTCGACCAAGCGATTAGTCGCGGTTGGTCAATTGACGAAATCTTGATTGCCCTTAACGGTCTGATATCGAAGGAATTTGCCGACCGAGATCGCGCGACGCTACATTAGTCATCTGGATTGAGCGCATCGGCAAGCGCGATCACGAGGCTTCTTCTTCCGATACCGCTATGCAAGACGCCGGCGATGCACAAGATAGGCACCTCCCGCGCTCATCATCGCCAGAGCATACCAGGTCAGCGCATAGACGAGATGGCTGTTGCGAAATTGTACGACCGTCAGGCCGCCGATCGGCAAGCCGCCGGGAACAGGCGTTGCATCCGCGTCGACGAAGTAAGGTGCAGCATTGTCGAGGCCTTTCGATGCAGCGATCGCGGCGACGTCGCGGGAAAACCATCGGTCGTTTGCCGGGTCGTTGTAACGCAGGAAAGCGCCGCCGGGCTCGCTGATGCGCAGGAGGCCGGTGACCGTCACGGGGCCGGCGGCGATTTCGCTTACCGCGCGTGCGGCGGGATCGCGACGGTCGGCGGGCACGAAACCGCGGTTAATGAGGACGGTCGTTTCATCCTGCAGGACGAGCGGCGTCAGCACCCAGAAGCCTGCGCCGCGCTCGGTGACGGCTTGCACCAGCACCGTCTTGTCGTGCCGGAAGAGACCGGTTGCCGCAACGCGTCGGTATTCGTCCCTTTCCCGGCTGATTGCCGTCCATTCCGCGCGAGACGGCGCCGGCACCGCCTGCGCGTGGATGCGTGCTTCCACCCGTGTGATGAGATCAAGTTTCCAGAAGAGCCGCTGCACTTGCCAGGTACCAAGGGCAACGAAAACTGCGGTCAGCAGCAGCATGGCGCCCGCAAGAACCAGGCGGGAACGGGGGGATGAAGTGCCGGGCTCCGCCTCTCCCGGCGGTCGGTCGATGGTCATGGCCACGCCCGGTTCTTCATTCGTACTCTCAGGGCATGTTCTTCATCATGTCGTGCGTCATCGGCATCATGTTCGTGTTCAGGTGATGCATGACCCAGAGAGAGCCCGCGAGCGCGATGCCGACGATAACGAGGGTGAAGATCAGCGCCATCAGCGTCCAGCCGCCCTCCGAGCGCGGATTCATGTGCAGGAAGTAGACCATATGCACGACGATCTGTACGGCACCGATGCCCATCACGAGCACGGCCGTCAGCAGCTTGCTGTCCAACACACCGCTCATGACCAGCCAGAACGGGATGGCCGTCAGGATCACGGACAGGATAAAGCCGATGAGGTAGCTTTTCAGCGAGCCATGGCCAGCTCCGTGGCCATGGCTGTGTGCGTGATGCGTGTCCGAGGCGCTTTCGTGGGAAGGCTGATGAGGTTGCGCACTCATACGAGAACTCCCAGTAGGTAGACGAAGGAGAAGACGCCGATCCAGATCACGTCGAGGAAGTGCCAGAACATCGACAGGCACATCAATCGGCGCCGGTTTTCCGTGATCAGCCCACGCTTTTTCACCTGCACCATGAGCGTGATCAGCCAGATCATGCCGAAGGTGACGTGCAGGCCGTGGGTGCCGACCAGAGTGAAGAACGAGGACAGGAAGGCAGAGCGCGTCGGCCCGGCTCCCTCGAGGATAAGGTGGTAGAATTCATAAAGTTCCAGCGACAGGAAGGCCGCCCCGAACACACCGGTAACACCGAGCCAGAACAGGGTTTCCATCTTGGCGTTGCGCTCCATCTGAAGCATGGCAAAGCCGTAGGTGATGGACGAGAACAGTAGCATGGCCGTGTTGACGGCGACGATCTTGAGATCGAACAGATCGGCCGGCGAAGGGCCGGCGGCATAGTTGCGCCCGAGCACGCCATGCGTCGCAAACAGCACGGCGAAGATCAGGCAGTCGCTCATCAGATAGAGCCAGAAACCCAGCATGGTGCTGTTTTCCGGATGATGCTCTTCGGTCACGTAGAACTGCGGTTTTTCATCGGTTTGGACGTGGGTCGCGCTCATCGTCTCAGGTCCGTTCTGCGAGCAGCTTGGAGCGCGTGTCTTCCGTCGCCGCGACGATCTCGGCGGGGATGAAGAAATCGCGATTGTAGTTGAAGGTGTGGACGATCGACACCGCGATGATGGTGATGAAGGAGAGCGCCGCCAGCCACCAGATGTACCAGATCAGCGCGAAGGCGAGCACGACGCTGATGCCGGCCAGGATGACGCCCGTGCCGGTGTTCTTCGGCATATGGATCGGCTTGAAGCCGGTGAGCGGGCGCTCGTAGCCACGGTTCTTCATGTCGTACCAGCCGTCGTGGTCATGCACGACCGGCGTGAAGGCAAAATTGTAGTCCGGCGGCGGCGAGGAGGTCGACCATTCGAGCGTGCGGCCGTCCCAGGCGTCGCCCGATGTCTCGCGCAGTTGGTCGCGCCTGAGGAAACTGACGACGAGCTGGATGATGAAGGAAGCGATGCCGACGGCGATCAGGACGGCGCCGAAGGCGGCGATGATGAACCAGATCTGTAATGACGGATCCTCGAACTGGCTGACGCGGCGCGTGACACCCATCAAGCCCAGCACGTAAAGCGGCATGAAGGCGAAGAAGAAGCCGATCTGCCAGAACCAGAAGCTCATCTTGCCCCAGAACGGATCGAGCTTGTAGCCGAAGGCCTTCGGCCACCAGTAGACGAGGCCTGCCATCAGCCCGAACAACACGCCGCCGATGATGACGTTGTGGAAATGGGCGATGAGGAACAGTGAATTGTGCAGCACGAAGTCGGCCGGTGGGATGGCCAGCATCACGCCCGTCATTCCGCCGATGACGAACGTCACCATGAAGCCAATGGTCCATAGCATCGGCAGCTCGTAGCGAATGCGGCCGCGATACATGGTGAAGAGCCAGTTGAACATCTTCGCCCCTGTCGGGATCGAGATGATCATCGTGGTGATACCGAAGAAGGCGTTGACCGAGGCGCCCGAACCCATCGTGAAGAAGTGGTGAAGCCACACGAGGTAGGACAAGATCATGATCACGCAGGTCGCGTAGACCATCGAGGCATAGCCGAACAGACGCTTGCCGCAGAAGGTCGCCACGATCTCGGAGAAGATGCCAAAGGCAGGCAGGACGAGGATGTAGACCTCCGGGTGGCCCCAGATCCAGATGAGGTTGATATACATCATCGGGTTGCCACCAAGGTCATTGGTGAAGAAATTCATGCCGACATAACGGTCGAGCGACAGGAGCGCGAGCGTTGCAGTGAGGATCGGGAAGGTCGCGACGATCAGGATGTTGGTGCAGAGCGACGTCCAGGTGAAGATCGGCATCTTCATGAAGGTCATGCCTGGCGCGCGCATCTTGACGATGGTGGCGATCAGGTTGATGCCCGACAGCGTGGTCCCCACGCCCGCCACCTGCAGGCCCCAGATGTAGTAATCGACGCCGACGCCGGGACTGTAGTCCACGCCGGAGAGTGGCGGATAGGCGAGCCAGCCGGTACGCGCGAATTCACCCACGAAGAGCGACATCATGATGATGATGGCGCCGCCCGTCGTCATCCAGAAGGAGAAGTTGTTGAGGAACGGGAAGGAGACGTCGCGCGCGCCGATCTGCAATGGCACGACATAGTTCATGAAGCCGGTGACGAAGGGCATGGCCACGAAGAAGATCATGATCACGCCGTGCGCGGTGAAGATCTGGTCGTAGTGGTGCGGGTTGAGGTAGCCCTCGTTGCCGTTGAAGGCGATCGCCTGCTGGATACGCATCATGATCGCATCGGCAAAGCCGCGCAAAAGCATGATGATCGCCAGGATGATGTACATGATGCCGATCTTCTTGTGATCGACGCTGGTGAACCATTCATTCCAGAGATAGCCCCAGAGCTTGAACTTCGTCACTAGGCCAAGAAGCGCGATGCCGCCGAGCGCCACGACCGCGAAGGTCGCGACGAGAATGGGCTCGTGATAGGGGATCGCTTCGAGGGTAAGCCGACCGAAGATGAATTGCGTGAGGCTGATGTTGCCGAACATGGAGTATCCAGTATCGTTTTGTGAGGGCATTGCGCATACGCCGGAGCCGGCGAACGCGGTGGCGTCCCATTACATCTTGTGCATGTCGTGGTTCATCGCGGCCGGCTCCTCCTGCCGCTCCTCGATGCCTTCGGCCGGTTCTTCGCTGCCCGAAGGATTGCCGGTTTCCGGGAATGTGGCGCCGGGAGCGGCTTCCTCGGTATGGCCGCCGGCACTGTCCGCATGGCGATTGTCGTGCTCGAGCTTCGCCTTGTTTTCGCGGCTCTCGATGCCGCCGCCGCCCATCATGTCGACATGCATCATCTCTTTCATGCACATCTGGCCGGCGCGTACGCACATGTTGAGCACGGCCTCATAGAGCCCGTCCTCGACCGAGGCGTAGTAGCGCACAGGCTCCTTGATACTCGGCTTTTCGAGCTTTAGGTAGGCGTCGCGATTGAGCATCGTGCCGCCCTGCTTCACGCGGGCAACCCACTGGTCGAAACCCGCCTGGTCCAGCCCGTGAAATTTGAAGCGCATGTGGGAGAATCCGTCGCCGCTGTAGTTGGACGACAGCCCCTCGTATTCGCCGGGCTTGTTGATGACGGCGTGCAGCTTCGTTTCCATGCCGGGCATGGTGTAGATCATGCCGGCGAGCGCGGGCACGTAAAAGGAGTTCATCACCGAGGAGGCGGTGAGCTTGAAATTGACCGGCACGTCGACGGGGGCCGCCATCTCGTTGACCGTGGCGATACCGTAGTCTGGATAGAAGAACAGCCACTTCCAGTCGAGCGCCACGACTTCGACATTGATCGGCTTCACCGCGGCGGTGACAGGCCGCGCGGCGTCGATCCGGTCGAGCGGACGATAGGGATCGAGCTTGTGGGTGTTTACCCAGGTGATCGCACCGAGCGCAATGATGATGGCAAGCGGCGCGGACCAGATAACAACCTCGAGCCCGGTGGAGTGATGCCATTCCGGATCGTACTTGGCGGCCGTGTTGGACTGGCGGTAGTGCCAGGCAAAATAGAGCGTCAGGCAGATGACGGGCACGATGATGATCAACATCAGGATCGTGGAAATGACGATCAGGTCCCTTTGCTGCGCGGCGATATCGCCGGAGGGCGACATGACGACCATGTTGCATCCCGTCAGGACCGGCAGCATGAGCATGAGGATGATCGATAGTCGGGCGATTTGCGTCGGCATTTCGGGCTCAACTTGCGTTCTGTTTAATCGGCAATAATCAGGCGCAGTCATGCTTGGGAATGAGGTGCTTCGTCGCACCGCAGCATTCTGTCGCAGCGCAGTATGGATTTTTGGCTGTCCGTTGCCTCAGATTTGTACTAGCGCAATAGGCGTTATCGGTTTCGCCTAATTCTTGATATTCGACCTCAATTAGTCAACACTCGAAGGACATGGCGCACATCGCTCGGAGAAATTCATGAGTTCGGCCGTCAACCCCACATCCTCTGGTCTCGAACGGGATGCCCGCCGCATCCACGACGACAACAAGCCGTTGTCGCCGGGCAACATCGCCATCGGCGTGGTGATCGGCCGAACGTCGGAATTCTTCGACTTCTTCGTCTACGGCCTCGGTTCCATTCTCGTCTTCCCGAAGCTGATCTTCTCTTTCGCGCCCAATCCGGTGGCCGCGACGCTGATGTCCTTCGCCCTGTTTCCGCTTGCGTTTATCGCCCGTCCGGTCGGCTCCTTTGTCTTCATGTGGATCGACCGTAACTACGGACGCGGGACGAAGCTGACGATCGCACTGGTGATCCTCGGTGGCTCGACGGCATCGATCGCGTTCCTGCCCGGCTACGAGACGATCGGATACTGGGCCGTGGCGCTTCTGGCGCTGTTCCGGTTAGGACAAGGTTTTGCGCTCGGCGGCGCATGGGACGGCCTCGCATCCCTGTTGAACCTCAGCGCACCGCCGAACCGCCGCGGCTGGTATGCGATGATCCCGCAGCTCGGCGCGCCCATCGGCTTTGCGCTGGCCAGCATTCTCTTCGGCTATATGGTCAGCAGCCTTTCCGAGGCCGACTTCCTCGCCTGGGGATGGCGTTATCCGTTCTTCGTCGCCTTTGCGATCAACGTCGTGGCTCTGTTCGCGCGTCTGCGCATCGTCGCCAGCAAGGAGTTCGGTGCGGCCATGGAAGCGCAGGAACTCCAGGCGCGTCCGATCTTCGAGATGCTCAGCAAGCACAGCATGGACGTCGTGCTCGGCGCCTTCGTGCCGCTCGCAAGCTTCGCGATGTTCCACCTCGTCACCATCTTCCCGTTGAGCTGGGTTATCCTCAACGGCGGCCAGTCGGCGGAGCGGTTTCTCTGGGTACAGGTCGCGGGCGCGGCGCTGGGTGCCATCGGCATCGTCCTGTCCGGCTTTGTCGCCGACCGTATCGGCCGGCGCAACGAGTTGATGCTTGGCGCCATCCTGATCGCGATCTTCAGCTTCTCCGCGCCCTTCCTGCTCGATGCCGGCGGTAAGGGCCAGGATGCCTATATCCTGATCGGCTTCGCCGTGCTCGGCCTCACCTTCGGCCAGTCCTCCGGCGCCGTCTCCTCGCGCTTCACGCAATACTATCGCTATACCGGCGCAGCACTCACCTCGGATCTCGCCTGGCTCGTCGGCGCCGGCTTCGCGCCTCTCGTGGCGCTCGGTCTTGCCACCAACTTCGGCATCGTCTTCATCGGGGGCTACCTGATTTCCGGCGCCATCTGCACATTGGCGGCTCTGAGCGTTACGCGTGCTCTCGACGTGCATTAGGGACGGTGTCACGTGCAACGATCGGGCGCGGATAGAGATAAACACCGATCAGTGCGTGCCACCGCGTGCTCTGCTCGCACCGTACATTTCGATCGGATTGTGGTCTGGGGTATCGGGCCGCAGGATCAACGGCCGCGCGCAGCCTCTGCAGTTTAAGCGCGGCTACAGCTTGCGGGGCCTCCAGCCCACATTTCCAAAGTAAGTGATCTGGATACAAAATTTGACCTCCTGCGGCTCTTGCCGCAGGAGGTCTCGCTGTTCTTTTTCTAAATCAGCTCCAGGCGTGAAGCGGCGGTTTTTCGCCGTTGAGGAAATACTTGCCGAGGATCGAATATTTCCAACGGACAGGGTCGTGCAGCGTATGCGTGCGAGCATTGCGCCAATGGCGGTCGAGACCGTGTTCGGCCAGCGTCGAGCGCGTGCCAGCCAGTTCGAACAACTTGTTGGTGGCGGCAATGGCGATCTCCGTGGAGAGGATCTTTGCCTCCGCCGTGACGATCTGCGCTTCTGCGACGGTCTCGGCGTTCGGGTCGAGGACTGCGCGGTCGATGGCGTAGCCCGCCTTTTCCAGCAGAGCCTGGGCTGCATGCAGGCGAAGCGTCAGGTCGCCGACCGCCTGGATCGTGTAAGGATCGTCCCAGGCATTGTCGACGCCGGAATCCACCCAGGCGCGGCTCTTCGTCCGGACGAAATCGACGGTCGCGTCGATCGCTGCCTGAGCAATGCCGGTATCGACCGCCACCTGGATGATCTGGAAGATCGCGCCGTCCGCTGTCGGCACTTCGTAGCCCTTGTAGCCGGGCACGAGATGCGTCTTTGGCACCTTGACATTGTTGAGCAGTACGGTTCCCGAAAGCGTGGTGCGCTGTCCGAATGACGACCAGTCGTCGATGACGGTCAGGCCCGGCGCATCGCGCTCGGCGATCGCGTACCAGGCCCTGCCCTCGTCGTCGAGCGCGACGATCGGCACCAGATGAGCAAGCAGTGCCCCGGACGAGTAGAACTTCTGGCCGTTGACGACGACATGATCACCGGCATCGACAAAGCGTGTTTCGAAATCGACGGCACGCTTGGAGCCGAATTCCGAAAAGGCGTTGCCGAACCGCGTGCCCTTCAAGACCTCTGCGAACAGCAGTTTCTGCTGGTCGGGGTCCGAGACAGTACGGATGGCGGCAACCACGCCCAGATGGTTCTGGGCGATCTGTCCGATGGAAGAATCCGCCGCCGAGATGATCTCGATCACTTTGGCGAGTGTCGCATAGGACACTTCGGGGCCGCCGAAGGCCTTCGGAACGTTGATCGACCAGAGGCCGCTCTGCGAAAACGCATCCAGTTCCTTGACCGGCCAGATGCGGTCACGATCCCGGGCGGCCGACTCTTTGATGAACTCTGTGGCAAGCGTCTTGGCGACGGCGATCGCTTCGGCGTCGGACTTGATGATGTGCGCAGGTTCAGCGGGCCGGGGAATCGGCGGCACCGCCTTTGCGGCATTTTCGGTGTTGACGTTGGAAAGGGTCATGCGGGTCTTCTCCTTTTGGATTATGGAATTAGCTAGCGAGTGCCGGAACGACGGCTTTCTGGCCGAGATAGAAGGATCTGACGTCATCGCGTTCACGCAGGGCGCTTGCCTCGCCGGTCAGCGCGGTGATGCCGTTTTCGAGAATGGTGGCGCGATGGGCATATTTGAGCGCAACAGCGGAGTTCTGCTCGGCCACGAGGATGGAAAGACCCTCTTCGCGATTGAGATGGCGCAAGGTCCTGAAAATATCCTGGACGACGATCGGCGCCAGTCCCATGGACGGCTCGTCAAGCACGAGCAGACGCGGCCGCGACATCAGCGCCCGGCCGATCGCCGTCATCTGCTGCTCGCCCCCGGATGTCAGGCCCGAGAGCGCACGGCGCTTTTCCTTCAGCCGGGGAAAATGCGCAAAAACCTTTTCGAGGTCTGCAGCAATCTCGGTACGTGTGCTGCCGCGGCCGAGCCCGCCGGAAATCAGGTTCTCCTCGACGGTCAGGCTGCGGAAACAATGACGGCCCTCCAGAACTTGCACGAGGCCGGCGCGGACCAGATCGGCGGGCCGTGTTCTTGTCACGTCGAGCCCCTCGAACCGGATCGTCCCGGCACCGACCTGTCCCCGCTCCGCCGGAAGAAGATTGGACACGGCCTTCAGCGTCGTGGTCTTGCCGGCGCCGTTTGCCCCAAGCAGGGCCAGGATTTCGCCGCGTGCCAAGGTGAAACTGACGCCGGCAAGCGCGGTGATCGCATGATTATAGGTGGCCTTCAGACCGTCGACGGTCAGCAGGGCAGTGTCGTGTGCCATGATCGTACTCCTGTTCGGCGTGGAGAACGCCGGATCGGCGGATTGCCGGGCGCGGATATCCGGAGAGGGAAAAACCAGATGGCCCCGCGCCCGGGCGTTAAAGCCACACCTGCTGTTGCGGGCGTGGCTCCAAGCATCAGTTGGTTGCGGTTTCGGCATCTTCAGCGGTGCGCAGCTTGATGCCCTTTTCGGCCGCATAAGCTTCCGAGGACTTCTCGATGATCGGACGCAACAGCGCCCAGTCCGGAGCGATCCAGTCGGAGACGACGTTCCACTTGGCACCATCCCACTGCTGGAAGGTCACGTAGCCGTTGCCTTCATGATTGTCCCAGGTCACGTTGATCGAATGGAACAGACCCTTGGCGCCGAGTGCCTCGACGCGGGCGGGATCGAGCTGCAGGTGTTCAAAGCCCCAGCGAACCTCGTCGCCGGTCAGTGTCCGCTTGCCAAACTTCTCTTGGGCAATGCGAATTGCCTCGACGTTCAGGATGCCGTTGACGATGCCGAGATTGTGGTACACCGAGCCAATACGCTTCTTGTCCTCGAGATTGCCCTTGCCGGCGTCATAGATCGTCTTGACGATCTCCTGCACCACCGGATACTCGGCACCGGAAGCCTGGGTGGTGATTGCGGTATAGCCCTTGGCGGCGTCGCCGGCCGGAATGGCGTCTTCTTCCGAGTTCGACCAGACGTTGCCGATGATGTGATCGACTGGGAAGCCGGTCTTGGCTGCAGTCTTGAGCGCAACCGGGTTCATGACGCCCCAACCACGCAGGACGACATAATCGGGCTTGGCGCGGCGGATCGCCAGCCATTGCGACTGCTGCTCGTTGCCCGGATGCGGCACTTCGATCTGCTGCAGTTCGAAACCGTATTTCTGCGCGAGCAGTTCGTAGATCGGAATGGTTTCCTTGCCGTAAGGCGAGCCGTGATAGAGCACGGCGATCTTCTTGCCCTTCAGGCTTTCCAGTCCGCCTTCCTTGGAGGCAATGTAGTTCACGATGCCGGAGGTTTCGCTGTAGGGGTTGAGCAGCAGCGGGAAGACATACGGGAAGACGCGGCCGTCGGTCGAGTCCGTGCGGCCATGGTTGATGGTGATCAGCGGAACCTTGTCTTCGGTAATCCGGTCGATCATCGCATAGGCGATGCCGACGGAGAGCGGGTTCCAGGCGGCCACGTTTGGATTGCTCTTCAGCCGCTCATAGGCCTCGACACCGCGTTCGACCTCGTATTGGGTTTCGGCCTCCGACCAGGTCAGCTTGACGCCGCCCACGCCGCCGTCGCGGGTGTTGATCAGGTTGAGGTAATCGATGAAACCACCGAAGAAACCCGTGCCGCCGGCAGCATAGGGACCGACGCGGTAGCTCTGCAGGGGGAAATACTGCTCGTCGGCATGGGCGGCCGGCAGGGCGATTGTGAAGGCTATGCCGGCGGCAAGCGCCGCTGCCTTGAATTTGCTGAGGATTGTCATTTCTGGACACACTCCGGGTATCGACCGGGCAGAGCACCGGTTCTGGGTTGATCTGATGAACGCTGGATGCGGGATTGGGAGCGTTTTGGCTCCGGATCGATCAGGTCCGCCTGAGAGCGGAACCGATGCGTCTTCGGATCCGGTCCCAGAGGGCGACGAGGCCGTCCGGTTCGAGGATCAGAAACAGGATGATGAGCGCGCCAAGCACGATACGTTGTGTCATGTCGAGCACGCCCGAATCGAAGATGTCACCGAGCAGGAACGATCCCAGCCGTGACAGGACGAGCGGGAAGACCACGATCAGCGCCGCACCGAAGAAGGCGCCCCGGGTAGAGGCGAGCCCACCGATGATGACGATGAACAGGATTTGGAACGAACGGTCGAGGTTGAAGCCCGCCGGCTCGACGGTGCGCAGATAGGCGAACGCCCAGAGCACGCCGGCAACGCCGACGATAAAGGAGGAAACCGCGAAGGCGAGCAGCTTGGTCTTGAGCACCGGCACGCCGATAATGCGTGCGGCCGTCTCGTTGTCACGAATGGCGATGAAATTGCGGCCTGTCTGGGAATTGACAAGGCGATGGACAAGGAACGTCAGGACGGAGACTACCGTCAGCGCGAAATAGTATCGCCCGACAGCACCTTCGAAGACGAACCCGGCGACCGAAAGTGCCGGCGCGTCGATCACGCCCGATGCGGAATCGTTGGAGAACCAGCTGAATTTGGTCAGCGCCCATTGCACGAAAAACTGTGCCGCCAGCGTCGAAACCGCGAGGTAGAACCCCTTGAGACGAAGACTTGGAAGGCCGAACACCAGTCCGATCGTCGCAGCCGCAAACCCGGCCAGCACGATGCTGCCGACCAGCGGCAAACCTTCGACCCTGAGATTGAAATTGAAAGCGGCAAAAGCGCCGACCGCCATGAAGGCAGCGCTGCCGAGCGATACCTGACCGGCATAGCCCGTCAGGATGTTGAGACCGAGACCGGCAAGGCTCAGCGCCAGGAACGGCAGCAGGATGGCTTCGAACAGGTAGCTCGTGCCGATCGCTGGAATGACCAGATAGGCAACGGCGAGAAGCAAAACCGACGTGATCCAGCGCGGAAAGGTAAAGTTAACCGGCATTGCCGAGGTGATCGTCGACATCGATCAGACCCTTTCCACGAGTTTCTGGCCGAACAGGCCGGAGGGTCGGACAAGAAGGAATGCGAGCGCCACGACATAGGCAAACCAGCCTTCGATGCCGCCGCCAAAATATTCACCGATATAGACTTCGGCCAGTTTTTCCGATGCGCCGACCAGAAGACCGCCGACAATCGCGCCGAGGATCGAATCGAAGCCGCCAAGGACCAGTACCGGCAGGGCCTTCAGCACGATCAGCGACAGAGAGAACTGCACGCCGACCCGCGCGCCCCAGAGAAGCCCGGCCACCAGCGCGACCAACCCGGCTGCCGCCCAGACCGTCGCCCAGATCCAGGGCAGCCGCAGGCCGACGGCGAGCGCTGCAAACTGGTCATCGGCGACCGCTCGGAAACCAAGTCCGATACGGGTGTAGCGAAAGAAGACGGATAGCAGCGCGACCAAGCCGCCGGCGACGACGGCCGCGAAGATATCGAACTGGCTGATGAAGACCCCTCCGACATCGAAAGGAATGTCCTCGATACCGAGATCGAGCCCATGCACCTGCGTTCCCCAGAGAAGTTGTGCCGCACCCTCGATCATATAGGAAAGGCCGAGTGTCGCCATGAACAGTGTGATCGGCGGCTTGTTGGTCAGTGGTCGCAGGACCGTCCGCTCGACGGCGATGCCAATGACGACCATGATCGCGAAGGTGATGGCGAAGGCGAGCGGGAAGGATAGACCGCGTTCGGTCAGGCTGACGAAAGTCAGCGCCGCGAACAGCAGCATCGCCCCTTGCGCGAAGTTCAGGACGCCCGATGTCTTGTAGATCAGCACGAAGCCGATCGCGACCAGTGAATACATGACGCCAGAGAGGAGGCCGCCGACAAGGACCTCGGTGAAGAACAGCCAGTCGAAATCGGCCATCAGATGCCCTCCCCGTCTTCATTTTCGGGCGTAACACCCAGATAGGCATCGATGACCCGCTGGTCCCGCTGGATTTCATCGGGCGTGTCGTCGGCGATCTTGCGGCCGTAGTCCAGCACCGCGACACGATCGGACAGCCCCATGACCACGCCGATATCATGCTCGATCAGCACGACCGTGGTGCCGAATTCATCCCGGGAGGCGCGCACGAAACCGGCCATTTCATTCTTCTCTGTCGCGGTCATGCCGGCCATCGGCTCGTCGAGCAGCAGGATGTCCGGTTCGGCGACCAGTGCGCGGGCGAGTTCGACCCGCTTTTGCAGACCATAGGGAAGCGTTCCGGCCAGCCGCTCGCCAACATGCGAGAGATGAAGGAAGTCGAGGACCCGTTCTGCACGATTGCGCGCCTCGATCTCCTCAGTGCGGGATCGCCCAAGACCGACGATCTGTTCGACAAAACTCGAGCGCGTCTTGTGGGCGAGGCCCGCCGTAACATTGTCGAGAACGTTCAAACCCTTGAAGAGCGCCAGATTCTGGAATGTGCGGGCGATGCCGAGGCGAGCGAGCTTCTGCGTCGGCACTTGGGCATAGGCTCGTCCGGCAAGACGGACATGGCCGCGATCCGGGCGATAGACGCCGCTGATGACGTTGATCAACGAACTCTTGCCAGCCCCGTTCGGGCCGATGATTGCGAGAATTTCGCCACGCCGCGCTACCAGATCGATGTCCTGCAAAGCAACGACGCCGCCGAACGACAAGGTTACGCCGACAAGAGCAAGGACGGCATCATTGGTAGCATCCCGTATGCCGTCCTCGCGAGGCGGAGGCAAATCTCGACCAGCCAGATGTTCCTGTATGTCGGGCGGAAATGGCGCCGAACCAAGCGCTCCAAAAGCCAACGTCATTGCGTGCATGTCCCTCTTTCCAGCAGCGCATCGCAACCGACCGACTGTCTGGCGTACAAGATCCCTCCCGCAGGATCACGATGGACCCTGCGGCTGCGTCATTCCGGATGGCGGCCGGTTTCCCGGTCGCCGATGTCGTGGATGTGCTATTCCGCGGCGACGGCCGTTGCGGTTTCGGCTTCTTCGATCGCCCGCACCAGCGGAATGACATGGCGGCCGAAGTACTCGACCTCTTCCTGGAAATGCAGGAAACCCAGGAGGATGAGGTCGGCGCCTGCGCGCTTGAGGTCGACGATCCGTTCTGCCACCTGCTCCGGCGTGCCGATCAGGTTGGAGCGGAAACCGTCATTGTACTGGACCAGATCCTCGAAGGAAGACTTCGCCCAGTTGCCCTCGCCTTCCGGCGATGATTTTCCAGCGTTCTTGACCTCGTGGCCAAAGGCATTCACCGCTTCCGGATTGGCCTTCTCGATGATCTCGGCCAGAACGGCCTTTGCCTCTTCCTCTGTCTCGCGAACGATCGCAAAGGCATTAACGCCGACACGCACCGAATGACCGTTAGCCTTCGCCTTGCCCTGGATGTCGTTGACCTGCTTGCGGATTTCTTCCGGCGTATTGCCGTTGGTGAAGTACCAGTCGGACACGCGCGATGCCATGTCACGCGCCGCGCGCGACGAGCCGCCCTGAAAGATTTCCGGCTGGGGATCGATCGGCTTCGGCTTCAGCGAATAATTGTTAAAGCGGTAGAAATCGCCGTTGAAGCTGAAATTGTCCTCGGTCCAGATGCCGCGCAGCGCACGGATGAATTCTTCCGACCGGCGGTAGCGCTCGTCGTGATCGAGCCAATGCTCGCCGATTGCATGAAACTCGCCGCGGAACCAGCCGCTGACGACGTTGACGGCGACACGGCCGTTGGAGAGGTGGTTGATCGTGGCGATCTGCTTGGCCGCAAGCGCCGGGTTCCACGGACCTGGGAGAATGGCGGCAATGACTTTCAGTGTCGTGGTCGATTCCAGGAGCGCATGGCTGAAGGACACGGATTCATGCTGGAATTCCGCGCCATAGCCCGCCGTGAACCGGATCTGACTCAGCGCATAATCAAAGCCGCTCGCTTCCGCGATCTGCGCCAGCTTGCGATTGTATTCGATCGTCCAGCTCGTGCGCTGCTCGATGTTCGAGATGACCAGCCCACCCGATACATTGGGAACCCAATAGGCGAATTTGACCGGATCTCTGTTGACGTAAGACATTGTAATCTCCCTCTTCAATGAAGCTATGCGTTCGCGGCAACGCGGGCCGGACGATGGCTGGAAACACCTGCGGTCGCGTTTGCATCTGCGGCAGGCAGGACCTGCGCAAGTTCCGAAACGGCGCGCTCGATACGGTCACGTACGGCTTGGCTCGCGATGCCGTAGTCGGAGAAATCGGCCTCGGTGGCGTAGACTGCCGTCGGTAGCGTCAATGCGTTGAAGAACCCGAACAGCGGCCGCAGCTGATGCTCGGTCATCAGACCGTGAAGCGGCGTACCGCCGGTGGCCGCCAGGATGACGCGTTTGCCAGTCAGCGCGCGATAATCGACCAGATCGAAAAGGTGCTTGAGAGCGCCCGTGTAAGACGCCCGATAGACCGGCGAGCCCACGACGAGAACGTCGGCTGCCTCGACCGCATCGATGATCGCCCTGCCCTCAGCGTCCAGTTGGTCGGAGCGAAGCGCGCGGAACAGTACGGGTGCTGCATCGACCAGTTCGATGACATGACCTCCGGCCCTCAACCGATCCCTTGCGGTGGAAACAATTGTCTCCACCAGCGAGGCCGTTCGCGACGGCCGCTTCACATTGCCAGACAGACCGATGATGTTCATGCACTCGCTCCGATTTAATTATCACATATATTCTATGGTTTTTATAGATTTTGAAGACCAGCAATTGCTAATAATCACCCGGATTGGAGAAAGCAAATTCGGACGCAGGCTGGAGGGAAGAGAAAAATACCCGCTCGGCCCGGCAAACCGGGAGCAGAAGATCACCGGCTTACTTTGGCGCTGGAGCCGCACGGCTCATTCGCTGGTCTGGACGGGCTCACGGCTTGCGCTGATCGCGGCGATATGTTCCGGGCCAATACCGCAGCATCCGCCGACAACCGTCGCCCCCTGTTCCACCCAGCGATGAACCCATTTCAGGTAGTTCGCCGGATCGAGATCCGACCTGATTTCGGATATGCCCGCATAGGGTTCGTCGGAGGGAGGCTCCGGCAGGAAAGCATTGGCATAGACACCCAGGGCGATCGACGAATTGCGTGTGCCGTCGATGACGCGACGCGCAGCAATGATGGCTTCGCTCATCACCTCCGGTTGGCTGCAATTGAAAAAAATCCCGCTTGCGCCCGCCTTGAGGGTGATGGTGACCGCTTCAGCGACCGCTTCGCCTGAACGAAGCTCCGGCGGACCGATCCGTCCGTCTTCATCCTTCAACGTGTAGGAGACGTAAACCGGAAGTCCCGTTTCCCGCACCGCCTTAAGCGTGGTCAGCGCTTCGACCGTCGAGCTCTGCGTTTCGATCAACCAGAGATCGACATGCGGTGCGAGACCAGCAACAAGGCTTTCCAGAATGCGCGGCGCCTTTTCCGCAATGAAATTGCCAGGCCGGTAACTTTCGAAGAGCGGCGGAAGAGAGCCGGCGACCAGCACCTTGTGCGGTGCACTGTCAGCCACGTCTCTGGCAATTCGCCCTGCGCGATCGGCAAGCGTCCGGCCTTCCGCCTCGAAGCGCTGTTCGCCGATCATATGCGGCACGAGCCCGTAGGAATTGGTGGTGATGATTTCGGCGCCGCTTTCCACATAGGCCGCGTGCGCCCGCGTTACGAATTCCGGCGCTTCGATCAATGACAGGGCTGACCACTCCGGCAGGCGGAACGGTGCGCCAAGACGTTCGAGCAAGCGGCCCATGCCACCATCCAGAACGGTGAAACTCTTATGTGTATTGGTCATTTGTCCTCCGTCACGCGCCTCTGGCGGCGTGGCCACGTCCGAATTTGATTTCAAGCTGATGCTGCACGAGTTCAAGCACGATCGAGAGCATCCAGTAGATAACCGCCGCCGTCAGCAGCATTTCCATATAGTGATAGGTGGCACGGCCATAAGATTGCGCAAGAAAGTTCAACTCCCAAAGGCCCATGATCGATACCAGCGAGGAATCCTTCAGCATGGAGATGAATTGCGCACCCGCCGGCGGTATGATGACGCGCATGGCTTGGGGCGCGACAATCTTCCAGGCAATCACCGTCTTCGACAGACCGAGCGCCATCGCCGCTTCCCGTTGTCCAGGCGGTACGGACGAAATACCTGCGCGGATTGTCTCAGCGAGATAGGCGGCGTAGTTGAGCGATAACGCGAGTATGCCCGAGGTGAAACCGGACAGGATGATCCCGAACTGTGGCAGCGCCAGATAGATCAGAAGCACCTGCACCAGCAACGGCGTGCCGCGAAAGAAGGAGGCGTAAAACGTCGCAACCCCGAATGCAACCGGGTTTGACGACAGGCGCCCAAGCGCTGTCAGCACTGCCATGAGCATGGCAAAGACCATCGAAACGGCCGTCACCAGCAGCGTCAGCACGACCCCCTGGACAAAGCCATCAGGCGACAGGTGCAAACCGAGCATGAACGGCAACTTCTGACCGATCAGCCCGAAATCGAGCCCGAAATTGCCAAGCGCGCCACCAAGCAAGACAAGCAGCGCCGCCCACGTCAGCCACACCTTCTTGCGGAAGTCAGCAATGCTCGACTTGAAGGGCGGCAGAGTCACCGCCGCTCCCAGGCTCTCCGCAGCCCCGGCGGAACCGGTTTCACTCGGCATATTTCGTGATGTCCACGTGGAACCACTTTTCGGATATCTTGGCTAGCGTTCCGTCGGCCTTGAGTTCGGTGATCACCCGCTTGACCTCGGCATCCCATTCCGGATCGCCCTTGTCGGTCACCACGGCGTTGGGCTCGGCAAAGAGCGGATCACCCAGAACCTTCAGTTTCTGAGTGGCGTCTATCTGGCCCTGCGCCGTGCCGAGCGAGGCGACGATTGCATCGAGGCGCACACCGGCACCGAGGGCGAGGTTCTGAAAGTTTACGGTCTCGTCACCCGGTACCGCCTGTACGTCGCTGAAAGGGAACGCAATTGCCGGCTTGCCCGGAATGACGAAGTTGCGGTTGATATACGCCTCGTAGGATGATCCCGTACCGACGCCGACGCGTTTTCCGGAGATGTCGGCGATCGACTTGATGGTCTGTTCGTCCTTGTTGACGACCAGAACCGCCGGAACGCTGTAGTAGATCACCGGAAAATTCACGACCTTCGCCCGCTCTTCGGTCGGCGTTGCCGACGAAATCGCGACGTCCCAGCGCCCCGCCCACTTGCCGCTGATGATGGTTTCCCAGCCCGGCGTCTCCAGCTTCAGCTTGACGCCCAGCTTGTCGGCAAAAGCCTTTGCCACATCGACGTCGAAACCATCGAGTTCGTTCTTGTCGTTGATAAAGCCAAATGGAGGGTAGTCGTTGACGACCACATCGACGACGACGCCGTTGTCACGCACGCGGTCCAGTGTTTCGCCGGCAAGCGCGGTTGTGGCCGAAAGGCCAGCGATCAAGATGCCGAGTTTCAGTGCATATCCCAGTCTGCGCATTATCCGTCAATCTCCATCAGGCTCAAGACACCCCGCTCCATCAGCGCGGTGCCATGAAGTGATAAGTATGACAATAAGCCATTAAAAGAATGGATTTTCTAGAATATTCAGAAATTCTGAAAAAACCACCTGTGAGGCGCCATTTGGAAAAGAGCCGGCTTTATTTTCGGAGCGTTTCCTCCCGGCTCCGGCTGTCAGGACGGCTGGAGGGATGCAGTGAGCGAGGTGAGTAGCTGTCTTTTCACGGCCTCGAAAGACACGGACGCACGATCTCGTTTCTTTGGCAGGCCGATCTTGACTTCATCGAGAATACGACCCGGCCATGGCCGCATGACGATGATACGGTCCGCAAGAACAAGGGCTTCATCGATATCGTGCGTGACGAGAATGAGCGTCGGGCGAGTTTCCGACCAGATGTCGAGCAGATGGTCCTGCAGATCGGCCCGCGTGAAGGCATCCAGAGCCGAGAAAGGCTCATCCAGAAGCAGCACCTCCGGCCGGGTGACCAGTGCGCGGGCGATCGCCACCCTTTGGGCCTGGCCGCCGGACAATTCCTTCGGCCAACGGTGACCAAGTTTCCCCAGCCCGACCTTTTTCAATGCAGCGTCGACCTGTTGACGGCGATCGTCTCCGTCGAGTTCGGCAAGGCCGAAGCCGACATTATTTGCGACCGTCAGCCAAGGCAGAAGACGTGGTTCCTGAAAGATAAGATTGATCAGCGGATGCGGCTGGCTGACAGGCTCGCCGTTCAGCTCGACCGTTCCGCGCGTGGGCGTTTCGAGACCGCTGATCAACCGCAACAGCGTACTCTTGCCACAGCCCGACCCGCCGATCACGGCGACGATTTCGCCTCGAGCCAGATCGAGCGAGAAGCCTTCGAGCGCGCGCACACCGTTTGAGTAGGTTTTTCCCAGATTTCTCAGCGTCAGCATCGGCTCAATCCCCGCGCCTGTAGCTGTCCTGCCACGTCAGGAAAGGCGCCGTTGCCGCGATGAGCAGACTGTCCGTCACCTTGCCTATGACGGCGAACGTGATGATGGCAGCCATGATCTGGTCGGGTTTGCCCAGTTGCTGGCCATCGACGAGAAGGTAGCCCAGCCCTTCCGACGCCCCCATAAATTCCGCGGCGACGACGAACATCCAGCCAAGACCGAGACCCGATCGCAAGGCGATCACATAGGCTGGAAAGACTGCCGGCATCATCACCCGCCGCACCAGGGTGACGCCGGACAGCCGGAAAATCCGCCCGACCTCAACGATCTTGCGGTCAACCGACAAAATGGCGCCCGATACACCGAGATAGACCGGAAAGAAGACACCGACAGCGATCAGCGCCACTTTCGATGCTTCGAAAATCCCGAACCAGAGAATGAACAGGGGTACCCAGGCGATTGACGGAATGGAGCGAAGCGCCTGAAGCGACGGGTCGATCAGGCGGCGCGCCAGCCCGAAATAGCCTGTCACGGCGCCCGCAATGGTGGCCGTGACAGTGCCGAGGACAAATCCGAAAAACACCCTTACAGTCGTAATGCCGATGTGGTTGAACAATTCGCCGGATTTCAAAAGCGCCCACAGGGTTGCCAGAACCCTGGACGGCGGCGGCATGAGACGGCCGGAAAACCAGCCAGCTGCGACCGCAACCTCCCAGAACAGCAACCCCAAGACAGGTACGATGATAGCGGCCATCGCTTGGCGGCTTAGTCCATAAAACACGGACGCCGCGACTGAACGCGACGCCTTTGTCTCTGCTTTGATGCCGGTTTCGGCCAAATCCGCCATGGCGATGCTTTTGTTTCTTTACTGCGTTTTTCCGACAGCAAAACTGTCGTCAATCAGCTCGTTCGTAACCTTCTGAATATCCACATCGGCAGGAAGGACACCGGCGCTCTGCAAGGCGATACCCGCCTTCGAGATGGTGTCGCGCTGTAGATCGCCGATCGTCGGCTGGGAGATATCCGTGCGTTCGAGCTGCTTGGCGATCACCTCGTCTGGCAGCTTCGCCGCTTCCACCAGCGCTGCCTTCAATGCCGCGGGATCGGCGATCGCCTGAGCGCGTGCCTGTTCATAGGCGGCAATGACGCGTTTGACGATGTCGGGATGCTCAGTGGCGAAGGTCTCGGTGGTGTTGAGCACGCCCCATGTGTTGTTTTCCGACTTGCGATAGAACAGCTTCGCCTTCTCTTCCACTTCCGCCGACGCCATCAGCGGATCGAGGCCAGCCCAGGCATCGACATCGCCGCGCAAGAGCGCCAGCTTGCCGTCGGCATGCTGCAGCAGCACCAGCGTCACGTCCGATTCCTTCAGGCCCGCATCGGCCAGAGCACGAACGAGAAAGATGTGCGGATCCGTCCCGCGTGTCACGGCGATCGTCTTGCCCTGCAGATCCTCAACAGAGGAAATTGCGCTGTCGGCACGGGTGACCAACGCCGTCCATTCGGGGCGCGAAAAGACATAGACCGATTTGATCGGGTTGCCGTTGACCCGCGAGATCAACGCCGCAGCGCCTGCGGTCGAGCCGAAATCGATCGACCCGGCACTTAGGAATTCCAGCGCCTTGTTTGAGCCCGCTGACTGCACCCAACGGACGCTGATATTGTCCTTGGCGAATTCCTTCTCCAGCAAACCCTCCTTTTTCAGGAGGAGCCCGACCGGATTGTAGGTGGCCCAGTCGATCCTGATCTCCGTAAGATCAGCTGCCTGGGCTGACGCCAGCCCGAAACTAAAAGCCGCGGCGACACCAATGATTGCCGAACGAAACAAGCCCATATCCATCCCCTCTGTTGGCATAGCCATTGATACGAAGGGACAAACCTACAGCCGAAGACGACGCGACGGGAAAGCCGAAGCGTCTATTTCTATAGAATTTATAGAAATATTTTTCTAGTGAAGCTTGCCGAGATTGACGGCTCCTCCGGTAAATGCCTCGCCGCCCTGCGGAGAACCGCGATCAGAATAACTGAAAGCTCTCGCCCTCTTTTTCAACAAGGACAGTAATCCGTAGCCGCCCGTCCATCTGCCAAACCCGCTTTCGATGTTGATATGACCCGCTTGCCCGAGATTTCTAATCTCCGTCTTCCATAGACGGCCGTACAGCGACAGGCTTTCGAGGGGCATGTAAATATCGTTCAAACTTCCAACCGTGATCGTTGGAAACGGCAGAGCCCGGGTCGGCATCCGGCCAAAATGAATGGCACCCGGGTGCAGCTTTTCCGTGGTGGACAGATCGCAGGGGGCAACGAGCAAAGCGCCCTTGATCAACCTTGCGGATGGGCTGTCTGCGAATCTTGCAGCAAGCAAGCAACCAAGGCTGTGCGCAACGATATAGGCCGGGCCTTCCTGATGAAGGACCTGTTCAAGGCGCTTTGTCCAGCTTTCCACCCTGGGGGACTTCCAATCATCCTGTTCGACCAGGAGGCTATTCGCATCATCCTTGAGCCAGAATCGCTGCCAATGCCCCTCGTCGGATCCGTTCAAACCGGGCAAGATTAAGGTAGGCGTCATTTGGTTTTCCCCGACTGTAATTCGTCGTCAGTTCTGGAAGTGGCGGGAACGCTGCTCCAACGCGAATATCTCCTCCGAAATTTCGGAAATACGCTCGCGCAGATCACGTCGTGTCCGGTAGTCCATGCCACCACTTCCTGAGAAGCCGGCATCGTCAAGGTCCAGCTTTGCCTCCAGTTGGTCTCTCATTGTTTGAAGTCGGTCAAAATGCCTCAGCAAGCTCATCATGCCCTCATATCTGCAGAGCGAAGATTCCGTCTCCTCGCCTTCGAAGAGAAGAGCAGGCATTATTCTCTATAAATTTAATAGACTACAGCAATGACAGACTACCGGTGATCGCGATTGCAAAAAATTTTTGGCTGGCGAGCATTGACGTGGCTGAATTTTGCCTGAGAGAGCTTGGCAATCCACACAAGCACTGTGGTCGAAGACACCGTTGATACTCATGCGATTGTGCGCGTGTCGATGCGATCGTCACCGACGAATGAGAGTCCAGTGTTGGGAGCTTGCGGTGATGCTTGGTGGTCAATCTCCCGGTGCAGTTCCAGGGCCGCAGGAACAGCCGGATGGATTGTCTCTCCGCTCCTTGCCTGTCGCAAGTTTATTCTCAAAACATCGGAATCGCCCGGCTCTGAAATCTTTGATCATATAATCTACAGAATATATGCTTCCTTGCTTCACGGGACCGCCTCATGTCCCGAACATCCAGCAGGAGATTTTCATGAGCGTCCACACATCGGCGGTCCAGCTTCCCATCCTCGATCTCTCGCGGTTCAACGTGTCGCCGGAATCTCGCCTCGAATTCGTCGCCGACCTGCGCCGCGTCCTGCACGATCACGGTTTCTTCTATCTTGTCGGCCATGGCGTGCCGCCCGAATTGATCGCCGACGTCTTTGCTGCCGCCAAACGCTTCTTCGCCCTGCCGGAGAAGGACAAGCTGGAGATCGAAATGGTCAACTCGCCGCATTTCCGCGGCTATAACCGGGCAGGCCTTGAACACACGCGGGGCAAGCAGGATTGGCGCGAACAGATCGACGTCAACACGGAATCCGAAGCCGTCGAGCTGACCCCGGATACCCCCGCATGGAAGCGTCTCATCGGACCGAACCAATGGCCGACAGCACTGCCGGAGCTCAAGCCCCTTTTGCTGCGCTATCAGGCGGAAGTCACGCGCGTCGGCATCGATATCCTGAAGGCGATAGGCATTGCGCTCGGTCAGTCCGAGGATATCTTTGCAGCCCTCTACGAGCCGCAGCCGACCCAGCTTTTAAAGATCGTCCGTTATCCCGGCCGCGATGTCGCCGAGAGCGAACAGGGCGTCGGCGCGCATAAGGATGGCGGGCTGGTCACTGTGCTCCTGCAGGACAGCATGCCGGGCCTGCGGGTGCGCACGGAAGAAGGGGTCTGGCTGGATGCTCCGCCCCTGCCGGGCAGCTTCGTCATCAACACCGGCGAGCTTCTCGAACTCGCGACGAACGGCTACGTCCGCGCCGACGTCCACGACGTCGTTGCTCCGCCGGCCGGCTCGGAGCGTTTCTCCGTGCCGTTCTTCCTCGGAGCCCGCTACGATGCGGTCGTGCCGGTTATCGAACTGCCGGAGGAACTAAGCCGCAAGGAACGCGGCATCACAGTCGATCCGCTTAATCCGATCTTCCGCGAGGTCGGCCAGAACAACCTGAAAAGCCGCTTGCGATCGCATCCCGACGTTGCCCGGCGTCACCATGCGGATCTGCTGTAACCACGGCACTCAATCGTTACGAGAGACAATCAAACTGGTCCCTTCTTAGAAAGCGGGGACCAGGACTTGGGGAGTTTTTCGGGCCGCGGGAAGTCTTTGCAACGCGCAAAGGCTTGAATCCCGCAGGCCTCGATCAGATCACGTATTCGGGTTCTGTGATCGTCTGCTCCATACTGATGCCCGGCAGGTCGGAATTGGGCCTCCCGACCAATCGCGCCGGTACGCCAGCGACGGAGGTGTGAGCTGCCACGGGCGAAACGACAACGCTGCCCGCCCCGACCTTGGCACCAATCCCGACTTCGATATTGCCAAGGATCTTGGCGCCGGCGCCAATCAGCGCGCCGCGACGGATTTTCGGATGACGATCTCCGGTTTCCTTGCCCGTTCCGCCCAACGTCACGTCCTGGAGAATCGAAACTTCATCTTCGACCACCGCGGTTTCGCCGATGACGAGGCCGCTGCCATGGTCGAGCATGATCCCCTGGCCCATCCGGGCGGCCGGATGAATGTCGACGCCCAGGACCTCCGAAATGCGGCTTTGAATATGGCGAGCCATATGAACCTTGTTATGGTGCCAGAGCCAATGCGCGACTCTGTGGCCTTGCAGCGCCAGAAACCCCTTGAAGTACAGAAATGGCGTCAGAATTTCGGCGTTGCTGGGATCGCGGTCGCGAATGGCTTCGAGATCGACCTTTGCCGATGAGACGATATGCTGATCGCTGTGAAAGACTTCACGAATAATGGAAATCAGCTCTTCCTGGTTTATGTCAGGGTTCGCCAGCTTCTGCGCGATGCGGTGTGCGAGCGCGTCGGCAAAACTCCGATGATAGAGGATGGCCAAATTCATCGAGCGGGTCAGCAGCAGGTCATTGTCGATCGCCGCGTGCGCCTCGCTGCAGAGCCTATCCCACAGGACATCGGCGCCATAGTCGGCGATCCTGATGGAACTTGCTTCACTCTTCGCAGATTTCAATCGCACCTGGTGTCCACCCATGGCGTTGCGGGACCAGACAGATAAGACCTGTTCGAAGAGGCGTTGTGGAGTAAAAATATTTCAAATTTCAATGATTGCCGACAATATTTCAGCGGCGTTTGCTCAGCTGCAGCGCTGAATAATCAAACCGCTCCCGACCGGCGAGGCGCGATAAAAGATCAAGCCAAGATCAGCGCCAGCGAGTTTTGCGTTGAGCACAAAATTGCAGGTTGGGATTGGACTTTGGATGAAACGTTTAATTCCGGAGCTGTTGAAGGACGCCATTCGTTGTTTGTGTTCCCGGTATCGCGCAAACTGATGACGGTTGAAATTCGCGATGGCCTCTCCTCCCGGTCCATCTTTTTCAACCGTTCCCCTCTGGAGGTTGATACCTTCAAAACTCAGGGTCTCTGCTTTGTTGGAGACCCTTTTTTGTTTCCATTGCATCATTTCTCCAAATCGATTCCGAGCATGGAACGCAATAGGGCTGTTATTGCTGCGTCGTCATATCGAAAGTCGTTGAGATAAGGCGAGTTGCGTGCGTGTTGTTTGCCGAGAGAGGCAATTTTCTGCAAAGGATTGGTCCTTGGCAAAAGATTTTACCTCGCCCGTCAGCTTTGGACTGCGTGACCTGTGCTTTTCCTGATTCAACTTATAGATTTTCAGATCTAAGGTGTTGCAGGAGAGTTTTATGCCAGTGCAAACAGCGAACGTGGTTGACTTGCAAGCCTACCGGCAGGCGCGTGTCAAACAGAACCAGCCTTCCGTTAAGGTTCACCAGCCTTTCTCCTACGCAATGCAACCCGTTCTGATGTGGTCGCCGTATTGGGGGTTTGTTCCCATGATGGTGATGGGTAGCATGAGTCATGGCGCCTGACGCGGTGCTGCAACTGAATGACGGTTTCAAACCGGATACGATCGATGATATTTCCGCCCTGACCGGTAGGAACCTGCGGCGTCTGAGAACAAGACGCGGCTTTTCCCTTGATCGGCTGGCAAAGATTTCGGGCGTCAGCCGCGCCATGCTGGGTCAGATTGAAACCGGCAAAAGCAGCCCGACCATCAGCATCCTCTCCAAAATCGCTTTTGCACTTGATGTCCCCTGTGGTTCACTGATTGCCGAGCGAACAGAAGCAGCAATTACGACGGTCACCCGCGCAAAATCGAAAATCCTCTCTTCCTCCGAAGGCCGATTTCAGACCCGCGCATTGTTTCCGTTCGACAGCGACCGGAAGGTCGAATTCTATGAATTGCGGATTGCGCCGCATCATGCCGAAAGCGCCGATGCTCACCAGCATGGAACCGTGGAAAACCTTGTTGTTGCGCAAGGGACTGTTGAAATCATTGCCGGGAAACAGCCGCCTCATATTCTTGGCGAAGGCGATGCGATCGTGTTCGACGCGGATGTACCCCACACCTATCGCAATATGACCGGCATAGAGGCGGTTCTCTATCTCGTGACCACCTATCTGGAAGAAATTCGCGTCTGATCCCCATCAGTGGACAACAGAAAGGCCCCCGTCACCGGAGGCCTCGCGTCATTGACTGGCGATGGTCGAGGCGATCAAGCCGCCATCGTGCAGCACATCATCATGCCGCCGCACATCATCATCATTGGCATGCCGCCGGACATCATCGACATCATGCGCTTGCAGCATTCCATGAACATGTCCTTATCCATGCCTTCCATCGGCATCATTTCGCAGGTCATGCCATCGGCAGTCATCTTGCAGGTCATGGTGCACATCATCATCGGCATACCCATGCCGCCCATCATCGGCATCATCATGCCGTTCATCATGGGCATTCCGCCCATCATTGGCATCATGCCGTTCATCATCATCGGGTTCATGCCGGCCATCATGGGGTTCATCATGCCACCCATCATCGGCATCATGTTGTTCATCATCGGCATCATGTTCATGGCGGGGTTCATCGTCTCTCTCCAAGTTCTCTTAAAGGCGTTTCAAGTATTGATGATTTTGGAGATAGATCGCCTAAAATTGACTATCAATGCGAAAAATCATCCTAAATTCTTTTCCTCCAATAGAATGGAATGCACGTCTACCAAACAAACAGGAATGAATGATATGCTGGAAAAAACTCTGTTTTAACGGAAATCAGCGCCGCGTCCTGCCGGCCAGACAGATCAAGCCTGCGATATTGCCGCTGATCAGCCTCTGTATTTGCGAGGGCAGATTTCCGCAGGTTCCGAAAAACGCGAGAGTGGCAGCTTCGCCACCTTCCCGAAAGCTTGTCGGTCATGATCGAGATGAATGCCGATCATTGGCGACAAGCAGCCGTCATCGCGATATCGGGGGGGCGGAAAAATTCCCCAATCCTCTTGGAATTAGAGATTCGTTTTCTAAAATCCGGTCCGGAAACGCGCAAAATTAATCTACTAAATTTATGAATTTAATGCGTAATAAATAGACGTTCTAAAATTCAACGCTGCCGCGGAAATTACGCATTTTCCCCAATGGAGACATCTATGACATTGAACATCACCCGGCGCCAAGCGCTCCTCGGCGGCGCATCGATTGCGGCGGTCGTGGCGCTCGGCGGTGTCCACCCCGCATTTGCAGGTGCAGACCGCACGAAGATCGTCGTGCGCGTCGATAAAGATCTTGTGAACCTGGACCCGGCAAACCGTTCCGGTCCGGTCGATCTCAATGTGATCTGGTCTGTGCAGCAGGGCCTGATCTCCTTCAAGCCGGGCTCAACCGATTGGGAACTGGACGCCGCCGAAGAGCTCGTACAGGTCAGCGACAAGGAAATCCGCTTCAAACTCCGTTCGGGGCTGACATTCACCGGCGGATACGGCGAGCTGACGGCGGAGGATGTGAAGTTCTCCTTCGAGCGCTTCATCAAACCTGACGCCGAAGGCAAGCCGGTGACCTATGCCAAGGACTGGGCAGCGCTCGACCATGTAGAAGTGACTGGCCCGCTTGAAGGTCGCATTCTTCTCAAGAACCCGGCCCCGGCCCTCTATTCGATCGCGCTCGCCGATGGATCGGGGCGGATCGTCTCGAAAAAGGCATTTGAAAAACTCGGCAAGGACTTTGCCACCACGCTGATCGGCAGCGGCCCGTACATCTTGAAGGAATGGACTCCGCGTGAGCAGTTCGTTCTGGAAATCAACCCCGACTACAAGGGGCCGATAAAGCCGCATTTCCAGCAGATCGTCGGCAAGCCGATCTCCGAACTGCGTACGGCGGAAATCGCCTTCAGCTCGAACGAAATCGATTTCACCGCAATCGACCCTGAAAACGGCAAGGCCATTTCCGGGTCGGCGGATTCAAGCGTCACCCAGGTGCCGGCCATCGACTACGTCTGGTTCGGCCCGAATATCGAAAAGGCCCCCTTCGACGACGTGCGCGTCCGCAAGGCGCTGCGTCTGGCGGTCGATATCGACGGCATCCTGCAAGGCGCCTACTCCGGTCTCTATCCGCGTGCCAATTCGCTTCTCGCCCCGCAATTGCTCGGCTACTGGAAGGATGCGCCGGTTTATCAGCGCGACCTAGATGAAGCGAGGAAACTGTTGGAAGAGGCCGGACATACCGATGGCTTCAAGACAAAGTTGACGATCGAGGCGAATGCCCGATACGAAGCGATTGCCCAGATCATCCAGGCCAATCTGGCCGATGTCGGTATCGCGGTTGAAATCGAATCCCTGGAATCCGCCGCCTATTGGGCGCTGGGTGAGAACGATGCCAGCAAGGATCTCGAGCTGTCATTGATCAAATACAACGGCAAGTTCGATCCGAGTTTCCAGACACAGTGGTTTACCTCCGAACAGGTTGGCCAGTGGAACTGGCAGCGCTGGAAGAACGTCGATTTCGATGCGCTTCACGCAAAGGGCGCAACGACGGTGGATCCCGAAGAACGCGCCAAGATTTATGTCGAGGCCCAGAAGCTGCTTGATGAATCTGCAGCGTTCATCTGGATCACGCATAACATCAACGCTTTTGCATCGCGCAAATGGCTGAAGCCCGGCGTCCTGCCGAATGGCAACAACTGGCTGTACACCGCCTTCAGCGAGGTCACCGCATAAGGGCTGAGATTGAATTGCAGACGAACGGTCGAAGACCGTGCTGAGAAGCCATAGCTTTTACATCTATCTCGGTTTCAAACTGGCGACGGCTCTTCTGGCCGTCGCCGGCGCGGTTGTTTTGTTGCTGGCTCTCACCCGCTTCATTCCCGGTGATCCGGCGACCGTCATCCTTGGTTCGCGGGCAACGCCCGAAGCGGTCGCGATCCTCAATGCACGCATGGGCTTCGACAAGCCGCTTGCGGAGCAGGCCATTACATTCTTTGCCCGGCTTTTTAGCGGTGACCTTGGCGAGGATGTTTTCAACGGCAGGCCCGTCCTCACGCTCGTGGTCACCGCTTTGCCCAACACGGCAGCTCTTGCCGTCTCCGCAATCCTGCTTGCCATCGTGATCGGCGTGCCGCTGGCCCTCCTTTCTGCCAATTGTCCAGGCGGCAAAGGCGACAGGTTGATTGCGTTCGTCAGCGTAGGCTTCATTTCCACCCCAAGTTTCGTGGTATCGGTTTTCCTGCTCCTGTTTTTCGCAGTCTCGTTGCGGTTGTTCCCGGTGCTGGGGGCCGGAGACAGCGGCAATTTCGCAGATCAACTCTGGCATCTCGTGCTTCCGTCGGCTGCACTGGCCTTGGGATGGATCGGCTACGTCGCCCGCCTCCTGCGCTCGTCGCTGCTGGAGGTTCTGGGTGAAAGCCATATCAGGACATTGCGCGCCTACGGCGTCAGCGAGACCAAGATCTTGCTGAAATACGCGCTTAAACCCGCGATCATTCCGACCATCGCCATCCTCGGAATGGGCTTCGGCGAATTGCTCGGCGGCGCGGTCTTCGCCGAGGTCATCTTCAACCGGCCCGGTCTTGGCTCGCTGATCTATGACGCCATCCGCACGCGCAACTATCCGCTCGTCCAGGGCAGTGTCTTCGTCATCGTCCTGCTCTACGTGCTGACAAATCTGGCAGCCGACCTGCTCCAGACCTTTCTCGATCCACGCGAGCGCAGCCGCCTGACATCCGGATCAGGGGACGGCAGATGACAATTGTCTCCGCAATGCGTGAAGTCTCAAGACGGCCGGGTGGTACGTTCAGCCTGGTCGCCGTGGCGCTCATCCTGATCGTGGCAATCGCAGCACCGCTCATCTCTCCCTATGCGCCGAATGCAATTGCACCCGCAAACCGGCTTATGGCGCCAAGCCTCGATCACCTGTTCGGCACCGACCATCTCGGCCGTGACCTGCTGAGCCGGTTGATTTTCGGCTCACGCGTCGCGCTTGGCGTTTCGCTGTCAGTTATCGCAATATCGCTGACGGCGGGGATCGCGCTCGGGATAACCGCCGCCTTGTCACCGCGTCCGCTCGACCTTCTCATTCTGGGCATCTTCGACATCGTCACGTCTTTTCCGAGCGTTGTCCTGGCGCTGGCCCTTGTCGCGGTGTTTGGACCAGGATTGAGCAACATCATCCTGCTGGTCAGCATCGTCTTCATTCCGCATTTCGGCCGCGTTGCCCGCGCACAGGCAATCGCAATCCGCAACAGCCCCTTCATCGAAGCCGAGAAAGTTCTCGGAGCGGAGCGTTGGCGCATTATCCTGCATCACGTCACGCCAAACATTATCGGTCCGATCTTCGTTCTTGCCTGCATGGATATCCCCGTCGTCATTACCATCGAAGCCGGGCTGAGCTTTCTCGGCCTGGGCGTGCGTCCGCCCCTGGCGAGTTGGGGCAACCTGCTGAACGACGGCTATACCTATCTCGACCAGTCGATCTGGCCATCGGTCTTTTCAGGGCTGGCGCTGATCGTCGCGACGCTCGGCTTCTCGCTTCTGGGCGAGGCTTTGCGCGACACATTCGACCCGAAGCTGAGGAGAGGCCCATGACGCCCTCCCTCCTGTCGATCCGCAATCTCGACGTTTCCTATCCCACAAGTCGTGGGCACGCCCGTATTCTCATCGGGGTCGATCTAGACATCGCGCGTGGCACGTCTGTCGGCCTCGTGGGGGAAAGCGGCAGCGGCAAGTCGACCTTGGCATTGGCATTGCTGGGTCTGCTACCCGAGAATGCCGAAATTGACGCGCAAGATGCGATGTTCGATAGCTGTCCGGACGCCCTGTCGCCGGCAACAGCTCAGCGCCTGCGCGGCAGCGACATAGCCATGATCTTCCAGGACCCCATGACGGCGCTCAATCCGCTGTTTACCATCGGGACCCACCTGGTCGACATTCAGCGCAGGAAATTTCCGCATGCAAGCCAGGCCGATCTCTGGGCGCGTGGCGAACGGATGCTGGTCCGCGTCGGCGTTTCTGATGCCGGCAACCGCATGCGGCGGTATCCGCACGAATTCTCAGGCGGTATGCGGCAGCGGGTGGTCATCGCCATGGCGCTGCTTGTCGAGCCGAAACTCCTGATCGCGGATGAGCCGACAACGGCGCTCGACGCAACGATCGAGGCGCAGGTCGTCGACATTCTGCGTGATCTGCGTTCGGAGCTTTCGGCCGCTCTGCTCGTTGTCAGCCACAGCTTCGGCCTGATCGCCGAACTGTGCGACACGGTGATCGTGATGTATGCGGGGACCATCGTCGAGACGGGTCCGGTGAACGTGGTGTTGCATGATCCCCGCCACCCCTATGCACAGGCGCTGCTGGCCTGCGAGATCGAGCCGCTGTCGTCCATTGAAGCTGCCGAACCATTGGTGACCATCCCCGGCACCGTACCGGATCCCGCGAACCGGCCGGTGGGCTGCGTCTTCGCCGCCCGATGTCCCGCCCGGCACGACCGCTGCATCGAGCCGCCGCCCTTGGTATCACAAGGACAGGGCAGAAGCTTTTCCTGCTGGCTCGGAGTATCCCTATGACCGCCCCGGTGCTTTCACTCAAGGACGCCTGTGTGCGCTATGGCGACCTGACTGCCGTGGAAGGCGTGTCGATCGACCTGCATGGTGGCGAAACGCTCGGCCTCGTCGGGGAGAGCGGCTGCGGCAAGTCATCTGTTGCACGGGCCATTTCCGGACTGAATCCGCTGTCTTCCGGAACGATGATGGTCCAACAGGAGGATGTGGCAGTAAAGCTCCGGACCGACCGCCGGTTTTTGGCCGATCGCGTGCAGCTTCTTTTCCAGGATCCGGTGGCCTCACTTTCTCCACGACTTACGGTCGGCGCGCTTCTCGCCGAACCGCTGAAGATCCGCAAGATTTTCAATGCGGACACATGGGCTGCAGCGATTGCACTTCTGCAGGATATGGGGCTGGGCGAACAGTTCCTGTCACGCTATCCGCATCAGTTGAGCGGCGGGCAAGCGCGAAGGGTGGCGCTTGCCCGGGTGCTGACGGCCAAGCCGCGGATTATCGTCGCCGACGAACCGACGGCCGGGCTCGACGTCTCCATACAGGGCGACATGCTCAACCTGCTGCGCGCGCTCCGCGACAGGCTTGGGCTCAGCTATCTGTTCATCTCGCACAATCTCAATGTCGTCGGCCGCGTCACGGAACGCGTGGCCATCATGTATCTCGGCCAGATCGTCGAGACAGGAAAGACCGGCCTGCTTTTCCGCGATCCGGCGCACCCCTACACAAAGGCGCTTTTGTCCTCCAATCTGACGATCGATCCGCAACGCCGGCGCGAACGCGTCATTCTCAAAGGCGAATTGCCAAGCCCGCGCAACCCACCCTCCGGTTGCCGTTTCCATCAGCGCTGTCCGCTCGCTCGGGATATCTGCGCCGTCCGGCAGCCACGGCTTGAGACACAGGCGGATGGTCGTATGGTCGCCTGCCATTTTCCTCTGAGCGGCGGCTCTGAGGCGATGGCAGGATAGCCCGGACAATGCGCCTCACATTCAAGCTAACCTGCATTCTAAATAATATTTAGTCTATAGATTTTATGTATTTCAGATGCCATAGTTGAACCCACGTGTTTGAGGAAGCGTTGTAATGACATTATCCGCATCTTTGCAATCCGAACAGAAAACCGGCCTTCAGCTCGAGACCGACGTGCTGATCATCGGTGGCGGCCCCGCCGGCTGCTGGGCGGCGCTCAATGCCGTCTCCGCAGGTGCGAGAGTAGTGCTTGCGGACAAGGGCTATTGTGGCAGCTCCGGTGCAACGGCATCCGCGGGTACCCAGATCTGGTATGTGCCGCCGGTTCCCGAGGAACGGGAAACCGCCATGGCGAGCCGCGAGGCGATGGGGGGATATCTTTCCGACCGAGGCTGGATGGGGCCTGTACTCGACAAGACCTATGAGTGCGTCAACCGGCTTGCGGATTGGGGATACCCCTTCCCAAAGGATGAGAACGACGTCCCGCAGCGTATCTCGGTTCAAGGGCCTGAATACATGCGCCTGATGCGCCGCAAAGTGAAGAATGCCGGCGTCACCATTCTCGACCACTCGCCGGCTCTCGAACTGATCATGGGCGAAAACGGATCGATTGCCGGGGCAGCTGGCATCAGGCGGCAGGAGGGTGGCAACTGGACGGTACGCGCCGGCGCTGTCGTGCTCGCCACGGGCGGTTGTGCCTTCATGAGCAGGGCACTCGGTTGCGATGTGCTGACGGGCGACGGATACCTCATGGCGGCGGAGGCTGGCGCCGAGCTTTCCGGTATGGAGTTTTCCTCGGCCTACGCCATTTCACCAACCTTCGCATCCATTACCAAGACGGCACTCTACCGCTTCGCCAGCTTCTATCACGAGGATGGCTCGCTTATCGAAGGGGCAGGCTCCGCGCGCGGCCGCTCGATCATTGCGCGGGCGCTGCTGACTGAACCGGTCTACGCACAGCTCGACCTTGCCCAAACCGAAGAGGTGCGCGATCATGCGACGGGCGCAGCCGAATTTTTTCCTGCCATTCAATCGCCGCGGCATTGATCCTTTTACCGAGCGTTTTCAGGTGACGCTCCGGCTTGAGGGCACGGTCCGCGGCACAGGCGGGCTGCGCCTGCTTGGACTGGATTGCTCAACGAACGTTCCCGGACTTTATGCAGCCGGTGATAATGCAACACGCGAACCGATCTGCGGCGGCTTCACCGGGGGCGGCAGCCACAATGCCGCCTGGGCCATCTCGACGGGCTGTTTTGCCGGAAATGCGGCAGCGGATTTTGCCGCCGTGCGCGCGACGCAGCCACCTTCACCTGTCCGGCGGCTGGGCAAGGCCGGTTTTTCGAAGGCCGGCACGGTCGTCGACAACGAAGCAGCAATAAAGGCGGTGCAGGCCGAGGTATTCCCTCTGGATATCAACTACTTCAGAACGGAGTCCGCTTTGACCGCATCCCTGGAGCGCCTCGATACGCTGTGGCAAAGGCTGGAAAGCAGCGGCGGCGTTTCTGACGTCGCCTTGCTTGCCCTGCGCCAGACAGCCGCCATGACCGCGACGGCCCGCTGGATGTACAATGCGGCACTCGCCCGCACGGAAACGCGGGGTATGCACCGGCGCGACGATTTTCCGAAACAAGACCAAGCACAGCATCATCGGCTGATCGTCAGCGGACTGGCGAACATTGCGGTAAGAAGTGAGCCAGTCCAAGCGGCATCATTCCGGGAGGCGGCTGAATAATGATCGAAGTCCTAGACACGGATATCTGCACGGACTGCAACCTGTGTGTGTCGGTCTGTCCCACCAACGTATTTCAGGCCGTTCCGGACGGACCTCCTGTCATTGCCCGGCAGGACTCCTGCCAGACGTGTTACATGTGCGAGATTTACTGTCCCGTCGACGCGCTCTACGTCGATCCCGATCCCTCCCATGTCTATGGCCTAAGTGTAGAGGCGGTTAAGAAGGATCGTCTTTTCGGCAGTTATCGGCAGGCGATCGGCTGGGCCAAAGAAACCCGGCACCTGCGTCATGTCGACGACCACTTCCGCCTGCCGCAATGAGCAGAGAGAAAGCACGCGACGTTTCATAAGCGATCGCCGGGTGCGGTGTCGTCATAGGCTTTCTCCTAGCGCCACGGCCTAAGCATGCGGACCTCGGCATCGACGCCTTGCCAGCGATCGTAGTCAACGTACAGCTGCCCTGGTCATAGGGAACTGTCAGCTGTCGGAGGTGCTGGTTAGAAGAGGAATCCCATCTCGAACGATCGAAGTCCTCGGCGTGCGCATCATCCAGCGCCCCGGGCAACATCCCGAGTTTCGGCCAACTCATCGATCCAGGCCCCAAGGGCCGATGCTGCGGCATGCGTTTGCACGACGATCTCCGGCACCAGGTCGATATCCGGAAGACTGCCCAAACCCAGCGGACCCATGGCGAACAGCCCCTGAAATGGATCCGGTGCGGTCATTGTCCTTCCACAGCGGTCAACGAGGATACCGAGGTCGATTTCATCGCGTCTTGCAAGACCCGTGCGAAGCACCGAACGGAACAGAGATGAATCAATATCGGTCGGCCGCAAACGGCAATCTATCGTGCGGTCTGCAGGAAGGACTTCAAGGCCTGCCGGAGCCGAAAACAGCACGCCGTTCGTCGCAATGCGCTCGACTTTCCCCTTGCGCACGGTAATAGCGCCACTCGCGATCGCCTCGTGCAGGCGCTTGTAGTGATCCGGCGGCAAGCGATTGCGATGGCTGTCGTAGATGGGCTTCACATGACGCTTGAATCGGCGGCGCTCCTCCGGCGTCAGCCCCTGCCACAGATCACGCGCGCGCAGACGGAAGCCGTTCATAATGCCCTGCCAGCCGGAACCCTCCGCATCGGCCGTGTTCGCGGCTTCGCGCAGGAAGCGGAACGCGCCACGGAGAGTGCCCGGCAAGGGCTGATCCGACGTCACAGGACCGACGGCTGAACGGGCGTGCGACTGCGGCAGGAAGCCGGATGCTGAGATCAGCGTTACGTGGGCAGCCTCGCCAGACGACAGCAGCCTCAGGGCCTGGTCGACGGCGTGAATGCCGCCACCGATCACCACTGCATTTCGAACTGCGCTCAACGCAACCGGCTCTTCCCCCCCATCGCGCAGGCCATAGCCGGTTGCAAGGAAAACGGCATCGAAACGCGTGTGCTGCTGATCACTGAAGAAAACCGAAAGTCCGCTGCGCGGATGCCGGTCGATCGCTGTGACACTCTCAGGGCAGACCTGAACGACGACATCGGTCCGGTCTTTCAGGGCTTCTGAAAACCTCTGATAAACATAGGCGCTAAAGATTTCCCCCGGCACAAACGAGTGTTCGACGCTCACGGCGGCAGGGTTCAGCCGATCGCGCCATGCGTCATCCGTGTTGAGCCATTGCCGGAAATCATCTTGCACCTTCGGATCTATGGAAAGGTCCCGGACGCGACTGTTGAGCAGCGTCGTTGCGGACTGGCTCACGCCTTCGCCTCCGTCGATCTTCGGCTCAGGGTCGAACATCACTAGGTGGAAAGGCCGGTCAAACGCTTTAAACAGAGCGATCGCCATCATAATGCCCGTGAATCCTCGGCCGACGATCGCGACCTTTGCAAGAGGGCCGATCTCCGGCCGTTTTGACGTATCGGAAAGAAGGGTGGGGACAAGCGTCATGCGTCGGTTCCTTTCCTGCTTTGAACCGGGCGGTCCTGCATCAGACCGCCGCAATGGATTGGCCATGACGGCATAATTCTCTACTAAAATAATAGAAATTGATATCCCGAAAGCAAGGTCTATTTTGCGTCGAATGTCGCCTCCGCCGGCAGGAGCTTACAATCCGGATGGCGTGCGACGCGGCTCTCCGTATCGAACATCATCAGTGCTGCGCACACGTGCATTTGGCTCGAGGCTCGCTGAGGTTAGACCGGCGAGACCGCTATTGGCCGCCTTGACGGCTCGAACGGCAAATCCTCTCTACCGTGCAACCGCCCTAAAAGCTAACCTTCGCCGTCAGCGTCGCATTCAGTGGTTCGCCGATCTGATTGCCGAGCGCCGTCGTCCCGATCGACGAGGTATAGTAGGTCCTGTCGAAGAGGTTCTTGACGTTAAGTTGCAGGGCAAGGGGTCGTTCCAGGTTCAGCGTATAGGCGGCAAAGGCGTCGATCACCGCGTAGCCTGGCAGGAAGTATGCGTTCGTGTTGATACCCGCACGTTCGCTGACGGCACGCACACCGCCGCCGATCTTCAGCGTGTTGCCGCTGCCGCCGATCTCGCCGAAATCATAGGTCATGAACAGGGAGGCGGTGTGGCGCGGCACGTTGACAGGCCTGAGGTCGGCATAATCCCCCTTCACGATCTTTGCGTCGGTGAAGCCGTAGCTCGCGATGAGATCGATCTTGTCGGTGAGCGCGCCGGCGATATCCACTTCGAAACCGCGCGCACGGACGAGGCCTGCCGTCTTGACCACGGTCAGACCAGTCGACTCGTCGAGCTCGGAATAGGCGACATTCTTCTTATCCGCGGTGTAGAGCGCGATGTTCGCCGTCACACCGGAGTCGAACTCCGCCTTCGCGCCCACCTCGTAGGAAATGCCTTCCTCCGGATCGAGATTGCCGTAGAAGCTCGCGATCGAGGACTGCGGCCGGAAGGTTTTCGCCGCATTGGCATAAAGCGAAAGGTCCTGCGTGATCTTGTAGACAAGGCCGGCATTTGGAATGAGCGCATCGCCATAGCTGTCGGTATTCTGATTGAAGGGGCGGCCCTTGCCGGCCATCAGGTCGTAGTACTGGTAGCGAAGTCCGCTGACGAGGATGAAGCTATCGTTGAGATGCCAGTTGTCCTGCATGTAGAGGGATGCGGTGTTGATGATTTCCGTCTGGTCGCTGTCCGCCGCCGAAACCGTGGTGCAGGCGGGAAGTGTGCCATAGACCGGGTTATAGATATCGAAACCAGTTACGTTGCCGCAGCGCATAAGATCGGTACGAAGCGTGTTGGTGTAGTCATAGGACGCGCCGAGCAGGATCTCGTGTTGGGCGCCGCCGATCTCGACATCGCCGGTGAGGTCGGCGCGTAGCGCATGATTGTAGATCGTCGAGCCCTGCGTCGCATCGGCCCGGCGCGTCAGGATCCCGGTCGCGGGATCATAGCCCATGACGCGCGCCTGGTTGTCGGAATAGATGTTGCGGCTGTAGCCGTAGTCGATGGCGAGCTTCCAGTCTTCCGAAAGCTGGTGGTCTATATCCACCTGGAAGAGGTCAGACTTGCCGTCCGTGATATTGTAAGGCTCGTCGAAGCGGGTCTTCGGGTCCACGTCGACCATACGGCCCGTCGTCACGTCGAAAATCGTGCCGCGATCGAAGGGGATGCTGTAGTCCTCGTGCATGTAGGAGATGGTAACGTCTGTATCCTCGCCAGACCAGGAGAGCGATGGCGCGATGAGCCAGTCCTTCGTCTCGCCGAAATTGCGCCAGTAGTCGACGTGTTTGTAATCACCAATCAGGCGGTAGGACAGGTCGGTGCCATCGATCGGCCCGGTGACGTCAAAACCCGTCGAGCCGCCGCCGAAGCTGGAGAGGCTGCCGTAGATATCCGCGCCAAAAGTGTCCTCAGGCTTCTTCGTCACGACATTGACCATCCCGCCCGGATCGAGGATGCCGTAGAGCGTTGAGGCCGGGCCTTTGAGTACCTCCACCCGGTCGGTGGTTGGGTTGAACGAGCGGTTGAGTGCGGTCTTCAGTCCATTCGTCAGGATGGAGCCGTCACGGTTGTCGCCAAAACCGCGGCGGATGACCGCTTCCTGCGTACCGCCCAGCGTGTTGGCCTGGGAAATGCCACTGATATTGCCAAGCGCCTCGTCAAGTGTCGTTGCGTGCTGGTCCTCGAGGACCTCCTGGCTTACCACGTTGACAGCCTGTGGAATATCCAGCAGCGGTGTCTCGATGCGCGTCGCGGTGGACGTCGAGACGGGCTGGTAGCCTTCGGTTGCACCATCGGCGCCTTCAACGGTGATTGTCTGGAGCGTCGTCGCCGGGGTGTTCTGCGCGGGGACGCGTTCCGATTTGGCAAGGGGTGCGTCCTGGGCAAATGATGAGGTCGCGGCCGCCATGCCGACCAGGAAAACCAGCGCAACCGCCGTCGTGCACTCCAAACGCATTCTCGTGATCATGCCCACCAAATCCCCAAACCAGAACCCGAAAACTCTCGGTTCCCCCGTTCCATGTATTTCATGAATGTAGTAGTCAAGTTTTATGAGGACTACAGCGGCGGGCAATGCGGGGGAAAGACGGCCTTTCCGCCCGGTAAAGCTCTGCGAAAGCCCGGATTGGCGCTCATTCATCCCGTGCGGCAGGAGTTTTTCGCACTGCTTATATTGACTACTACACTCAGGAATTACAGGCCTAACCGCAAGAGAACAGGCAAGGCAGCATGACGGCAGGAACAAAAGTGGTAGACGAAGCGATTCTGGAGGCACACGCCCTCTACGCAGGCTATGGCGCAAACACCGTGCTCCACGACGTCTCCCTGCTTGTGCCGGAACAGCGCCTCACGGTTCTCGCCGGCCCCAATGGTTCGGGGAAATCGACGTTCCTCTCTCTGCTTTCCCGGGTCCTCAAACCGATGCGCGGTGCCGTCCTTCTCGATGGCCGGGCGATGGCGACGCTGCCGACGCGGGAGATCGCCAGGAAACTCGGCCTCCTGCCGCAGGCACCGCTCGTACCCGAGGGTATTTCCGTCTACGACCTCGTCTCGCGTGGGCGCTATCCGCACCAGGGGTTTTTGAGGCAATGGTCGGATGCGGACGAGAATGCAGTCGAGAAGGCGCTCGCGGCGACCTCCCTTGCCTCGCTTGCTGGCCGGGCGGTGGACAGTCTTTCCGGTGGTCAGCGGCAGCGCGCCTTCATCGCCATGACGCTTGCGCAGGAAACACCCGTCATCCTGCTGGACGAGCCGACAACCTTCCTGGACCTGCGTTATCAGAACGAGGTCATGGACCTCATCAGCAGCCTGACGCACGATCACGGCCGGACCGTCGTGGCTGTGCTGCACGACCTCAATGCAGCGTTTCAATATGCCGATCGCATCGTCTTCCTGAAGGCCGGCCGCATCCACACCGTCGTCGAAGACCTCGAGGCCTGCACGGAAACCCTCATCGGCGACGTCTTCGAAACCGCCGTCACGCGTCTCACCCATCCCGTCACCGGTAAACCCGCCTTCCTCACTATTCCCTCCGGCAAGGCCGCTGCAGCATGAGCGCCGGCACTCTCGCTGCAGCGCGGCAAAGCGGCTGGGGATGGTTGCTGCCGGCTATCGGCCTCACGCTGCTCCTCTCCGCGCTCCATCTTTCGACGGGCGCACGGCCAACACCGCTCCCGGTACTGTTCGATGCGCTGACGGCCTTCGACCCCGCCAACTTCGACCAGCGCATCCTGCTCAGTCTGCGGCTGCCGCGGCTCTGTGCAGCGCTTCTGAGCGGCGCGGCGATCGGCGTTGCCGGGCTGCTCCTGCAATCACTGCTGCGCAATCCGCTCGCCGAGCCGCATATCCTGGGTCTCAATGCCGGGGCGAGCCTAGCCGTGGTGATCGCGACTACCCTGCCCGCCGCCTTGCAGCCCGTGGGGCTCGCCCGGCCCCTTCTCGCCGCGCTCGGTGGCGCGTTGGTCTTTTCCGCTGTCTTCGCGCTTTCCTCCGCCGGCCGGCTCGGCCTCACCATGGCCAAGCTCACCTTCTGCGGCATCGCGCTCTCGGCGCTGGCGTCTGCCCTCGTTTCCGCCATCCTCATCCTCGATCAGGAAACACTGGAAGCGGTGCGCTTCTGGCTCGTCGGTGACCTTGCCGGCGCCTCGTGGAGGGAAGTGAACGCCGCGCTCGCGCCCGCCGCCCTCGCCACTTCGGCGACGCTCATGATCGCCCCGCGCCTCGATGCCATGGCGCTTGGCGATGCGTCTGCCACCGGCCTCGGCGTGTCCGTGCGCACGACGCGGCTGATCGGCCTCGGGGCGGCGGCGCTGCTTTCGGGCGCGGCGGTCTCCATGGTCGGGCCGATCGGATTTGTCGGGTTGATCGTTCCAGGGCTGGCCTTCCGCCTTGCCGGCGGCCGGCATCTGCCCGCACTTGCCCTTTCCGCCATTGGCGGGGCGACCCTGCTCATTGCTGCGGACCTTATGGCGCGCAGCCTTATCGCCTCGCACGAAATCGCCACCGGCATCATGACCGCCCTCATCGGGGCGCCGGTCTTCCTCGCCATCGTCGCGCGGAGGGTCAAATGACGGCCGCCGCCTATCGCCGCTTCCGGCTCGGCCCCGTCTCGCTGCGGTTCCACGCCCGCCGGGCGGCGCTCTGCATCGCGCTCACGCTGCTGCTCATCGCGCTCGCCTTCGCTGCCCTTGTGACGGGCAGCGGAGATGCCGGTCTAGCCGATGCCCTCGCTTTCCTCACCCGCCCGGCGGAAACGGGCCATTCCATCGTCGGGGATATCCGCGCCCCCCGCATCGCCATGGCACTCGCCTGCGGCGCAATGCTCGGCCTCTCCGGCGCCGCCCTCCAGACGCTTACCCGCAACGGCCTCGCCGATCCCGGGTTGCTCGGCGTGCGCGAGGGTGCAAGCCTTGCAGTGATCACGCTGATGCTTTCTTCCCCCAGCGCGCCGCTCCTCTTGCGGCCGCTTGCCGGCATGGCGGGCGGGCTCATCGTCGCGCTCATCGCCATGGTGATCGCGCGCTCGCTCTCGCGCTTGCGCTTCATCCTCGTCGGCATCGGGCTTTCCTGGTTCCTCTCCGCCGTTATCTCGATGATCCTCGTCACTGCCGATATCGACAGCGTGCAGGCGGCGATGGTCTGGATGGCCGGGAGCCTTTCCGGAACGCAACCCGGCATGCTGCCGCCTGCCTTCGCGTGCCTGTTCGTGGGCAGCAGCCTGCTCGTTCTGACGATGCGCTCGGCGGAGGTCAGCCTTCTGGGCGAAACGGCCGCCATCGGCCTTGGCATGCGGGTCGTCCGGTTTCGCATGGCCGCCATTGCCGCTTCCGTGCTGATGACGGCCGCGGCCGCCTCCTGCGCGGGAAGCCTCGGCTTCGTCGGACTGCTCGCCCCCCACCTTACCCGGTTCCTCGTCGGTGGCGGGCAGGCCGCGCTCCTCGCCGGCAGTGCCATCCTCGGCGCGGGACTGGTTCTCCTGGCCGACACGATCGGCCGCACCCTCTTCGCCCCCGTGCAGATTCCGGCCGGCATCGTGCTCTCGGTGCTCGGTGTCGTCCTGCTCTGCATGCTGCTGTGGCAGCGCCGCAACCAGATTTAAGGAGTGTTTCGCCCGATGCGCAACCTGCTCTTCGCCCTTCTCCTCCTCCTCCTGCCCGTAGCGGCAATGGCGCAGGAAACCCGCAGTTTCACCGACGATACCGGCCGCACGGTGACGGTGCCGACAAGGCCGTTGCGCATCGCCGCCCTGCACGATATCGACATCACCATCCCGCTAATCGAACTCGGCGTCACGCCTGCCGCCAGCCACGGGCGGGTTGGCCTCGACGGAGAGCCCTATCTGCGCTCCGGCGCCCTGCTTACCGGCGTCGATTTCGACAATTCCGGCATGCTCTTCCTCGGCGCCAACGACATCGACCTCGAAAAGCTGGTCGAGGCCAAGCCCGACCTGATCGTTACCACCGTCGGCCGGCCGACACCGATCGAAGCGCTGGAGCGCATCGCTCCCACCGTTGCGCTGGATGCCGCAAAATTCGGCGCACCGCACGTCTATACCAAGCTCGCCGCCCTCACGGACACCGAAGTGCGATTCGCCTTGCTGGAGCGCCGCTACCAGAGCGGCATCGCGGCACTGAAGCAAGCGGTGGAGACATCGGCGATCACCGTTTCCGTCTTCCAGCCGCTGAACGGCAAGATCAGCACCTACCATACTTACAGGGCGCTTGGGCGCGTGCTGCGGGACGCCGGTTTCCGCTTCCCGGCGCTGATCGACGGCATAGAGGAAGGCGGACGCATCGAGGTCAGCGCCGAACGCCTGCCGGAACTCGATGCCGATTTCATTTTCGATCCCTATCGCAGCGACACGGGGGACACATCCGTCAGGGAGATCGAGGCGATGGAAAAGGTGCTGCCCGGCTTCTGCGCCTTTCTGAAAGCGTGCCGCGAGGGGCGCTACATCATGGTCTCGCGTGAGGAGGCAATCTCCAACAGCTATGCCGCGCTCTCGTTGATGACCGCGATGGTGCAGGCGACCGTTTCCCGTCGCCCAATCCCCTAACGCCTTCCAGCTGAAAAACTTTGCGATATAAGAAGCCGTAGTAGTCTCGAGACCCATTTGCCCATGGACAAGCCCCGCAGCCCTGCGCCCCGCAACAGGCGTCGCGATCAATACGGCGAAAGGCTGAGAAAACGCCGGACGGCGCTTTCTCCGAGCCTTCTAACCGTCGCCGAATATATCGACGGCCACCGCTACACGGTGCTCGGCAAGTCGGCGCTGGATATCGCCCGCGAAACGGGAACGTCCGACGCCACCGTCATTCGCGCCATCCAGATGCTCGGCTTCGACGGTTTGATCGACTTGAAAGACACGCTCGCTGCCCATATCGGCCAGACGGATTCGCCATCTGAAAAGATGGCGCTGACGACAGACGAAATCGGGCGCGGTGTAGACGCAGCGATCGACTTCATGCTCGAAGACCAGAAACATGCCCTGGCCGCACTTTCGTCCGACGAAAATCGCCGCGGCATCGGCGAGACAGTCAGAATCCTTTCGAGGGCCAAGCGCATTGGTGTCTTCGGCATCGGTGCCTCGGGCATCATCGCAACCTATGCGGCCCGTCTGTTCATGCGTTCAGGCTATCCCTCCTATTCCCTTAACAGCACCGGCATTATGCTCGCCGAACAGCTCTTGGAAATGGCGGAGGGCGACGTTGTCCTTGCTATGATGCACGGCCGTGTCCACAACGAGGGCATGGCCGTCATCACTGAAGCGGCGCGCCTTTCCGTGCCGATCGTTCTGATCGTCGGGAAAATTGACAGCCCGCTCCTCAAGCATGCCGCCGCTCACATCGTAATACCGCGTGCCAAGAGCGAGCACGTCGCCCTGCATGCTCCCATGCTTACCTGTGTGGAAACGATTATGCTCGGCCTTGCTGCTACCGACCGCGACCGAACGCTTGCCTCGATCGACCGTCTGATCGATATCCGCCAGCAGGTGCGACCGAGCAAGCGATGATGTTATGAAACCATGTGGGTGGAGAGCCAATCCAGGTTCATCATGGCCGATTGCGGGGTGGGGATCAGGCCGTTTCGTACAAGGGTTCTGCGGCTGCCTTCGCATTGTCGCCGAGTGGGCTACACGCCGTCGAAAAGCGGAAAGGGTCGATGACGGCACCTTGAACCGAGCGCCCTCCGCCGAGACCATCGTACCCAGTCGATGAAGGTATTGTAGCCGACGAGATAGGCCGCGAGGTGCAAAGCGAACAGCTTTCGAGCCAACCAATGGCTCATGACGCAAGGAATTACGCCTAACTGGGTCAAACCAAGCCATTGCGTCTCACGGCGTTCGGACGGCCGGGGCGTGAACCGTCGATCGACGAAGCAGGCGTATGAGTCCGCGAAAGAACAGATATTTGACGAGCGCCGCGATCACAAGAACGATCCCGATAAGACTCGCCAGCCCCATGCCCACATCGTCCCGCTGCCCATCATCTCCCATCTTATCTCTCCGCGGTGAACCTTTTAAGTGCCTCCAAAGTCTCAGGGCTGACGTGATGCTCGATGCCCTCCGCATCGATCCGCGCCGTCTCGACGCTGACGCCGATCGAGCAAAGGAAGGACTCGACGATCTGATGCCGCTCGCGGCTTGCGACCGCGAGTTTCTTGCCAATATCGGTTAGGAAGACTCCCCGGTAGGGTCGCTGCTGGATATAGCCCTCGGCAATCAGCCGCTTCAGCATCTTGGCGACGGTCGGCTGCGCGACGCCAAGGCGCTGGGCGATATCCACCTGCCGCGCTTCGCCCCCGTCGGCAAGGAGGTCGGCGATGAGTTCGACATAGTCTTCGACGAGTTCGCTGCGGCGGTTGTTCCGCGCCTGCCTGAAGCTCTCCATCTGGGTATCGGGGGCGATAAGCGTGCTCTCGATCTCGATCGACTGGCTATTCTTCTCGTTCAATTGAATGCCGCCTGCTCATAAATTCCACCATCCATCATAATAACATAGCAATAGCTATAATTCCAATCTTCATTCTGCGACCCCACGGACGAGGCTCACTTCTGCACATTCCATCATATAGCACTTGCTATATTCCTGTTCTCATGCTTTCTTTTATTGAAATAGCTAATTGGAGTTTCCGTTAAAATGCTGAAATGGGCACAGACCGCCTTGAGTAGACGAAGCCTGCTGGGTGGCGGGGTGGCCGCGCTCGGTGCCACGAGCATCTGCACCAGCACGACAGTGGCCCAGCAAACCCATTCCGGCGATCACGGCGCTGCCGCATCCGCTGTGAAGAGCGGGGATGTCGCTCCCGCCCACAGGTCCGCGCACGGATCGATGATCACCGTCGGAGCAGTCGACAACGCCCGCAACGGCTTCGATCCGACGAGCATGCTGACCGACTGGTATACCGGCGAATTGAGCGATCTGCCGGACGGACGCAAGCTGCGCAGCTTCGAAATCACGGTCGAGGAAAAGGAAATCGAGATCGCGCCCGGCGTCATGTTTCCCGCCTGGACCTATAACGGCCGTGTTCCCGGCCCCGCCCTTCGCGCGGCAGAAGGCGAGCGTCTGAGCATCAAGCTGATCAACAACGGCTCGCATCCGCATTCTCTGCACTTCCACGGCATTCACGCGGCCAGAATGGACGGCGTGCCCGGCGCTGGCGTCATCGGCCCCGGCGAGGAGTTCGTCTACGAGATCACTGCCAAGCCCTTCGGTTGCCATCTCTACCACTGCCATGCCCTGCCGCTGGCACGCCATATCCACAAGGGCATGTACGGCTTGTTCGTGATCGATCCCGACCCCGCGCGCCACCCCGATCATCTCGAAGTCGCCGCGTCGCGGCTTCTCGGTTTTCCGGAAAACGCGCGATGGCAGGAATTGGCGATGGTCATGAACGCCTTCGACACGAATTTCGATGGCGAGAACGAGTTCTATGCCTGCAACACGGTCGCGCACTGCTACGCGAAGGAACCAATCAAGATCGACAAAGGCCGTCCAGTCCGCATCTATCTCATGAACATCGTCGAGTTCGATCCGATCAATTCGTTCCACCTGCATGCAAACTTCTTCGACTACTACGATCAGGGAACAACGCTGACGCCAACCCTAAAGACGGTCGATCTCATCACGCAGTGTCAGGCGCAGCGAGGAATTCTCGAATTCACCTTCGAGGAACACGAACCGGGGCTCTACATGTTCCACGCGCATCAATCGGAATTCACCGAACTTGGCTGGATGGGCATGTTCGACGTTCAGGAGACGGTGTCATGATGCACGAAAAGATCGACGCGGCTCCGGTAACGGGCTTGTCCCGCTATCTCTGGCTGCTTTTACCCGCCGCGGTTCTGGCAGCGGCCATCGTCTGGCTGCTCCAGGCGAACCCGTTGCAAGGCTTCAACAACGGCGCACCGCCCGTCGAGAACCTGACGATCGAGCGCACGATCCTCGATCATGACGGCCTGCGACTGCTTGTCCGCGCCGGCGGGTCTGACCCGATGATGGTCGCACAGGTCCAGGTCGATGCCGCCTATTGGGAATTCAGCCAGGAGCCGCAAGGCCCGATCGCCCGCGGCGACACCGCCTGGATCAGCCTCCCCTTCCCTTGGGTTCTGGGCGAAACCCACAATGTCACCTTCGTCACCAATACGGGCGCCACGTTTGATCACGAAATCGCCGTCGCGGTGCCCACACCCGTAGCAACATCCGGCAGTCTGTGGTCGCAGGGCATTCTCGGAGCCTTCGTCGGCATTCTGCCCGTCGCCATTGGCCTGATGTGCTATCCGGCCCTACGTGGCGCGGGCCAGCGGACCATAACCTTCCTCCTTGCCCTGACCGTCGGCCTGCTTGCGTTCCTGCTGGTTGATACTGTCGTCGAGGCGCTGGAATTCGCCAGCGCGTCAGCGCCGATCTTCCAGGGAAGTGTCATGGTCGTTCTGACGGCCGCCGCCAGTTTCCTGATCCTGATGGCGGTCGGCCGCCGCCGCGGCACGCCGACGGGGCTGGCGCTCGCAACCTTCATTGCGCTTGGCATCGGCCTGCATAATTTCGGCGAAGGCCTGGCCATTGGCGCGGCGTTTGCGGCGGGCAGTGCGGGACTGGGCACGTTCCTTGTCCTCGGCTTCACCTTGCACAACATCACCGAGGGCATCGGCATCGCCGCGCCGATCCTCAAGGTGAAGCCCAGCCTGTTGTCGTTTGTCGGCCTGGCTCTGCTTGCAGGCGGCCCCGCCGTTATCGGCATCTGGACGGGAAGCCTCGCCTATGCGCCGCAGTGGACCGCGATCGCCCTTGCCATTGGCGCGGGCGCAATCGCCCAAGTGATCGTCGAGGTCTGCGGCCTGATGAGTCGCTCGAACGGCCAGGGCATAAAGGCTCTGCTGGCACCTGCGTCATTCGGCGGCTTGGCAGCAGGCGTCGCGTTCATGTACACGACCGCCATGCTCGTCAAAATCTGACGCCGGCCATCGACGCGTGTGTCAGGCAAAGGCAGTTGGATCGAGCGAATGTTAGTGGAAGCCGTTGCCAGAAATCAAAGAGTCCGCCACCGGAGGCGGTGACGGACTCTAAAACGCGACGCAATATCGACCGTTTGAAATCGGGCAGCGTCAGAGCGTTGATTGGCTTACTTTCAACGCAATGCCCTCCACCAAGGGTCGCCTCTGCGAGGCACCAATGCGCCCGCCGATAACTTGACAATTTAGCATTCATGCATTTCATAGGGAGAAAATCAGACTTCCCTTTTTTCTTCCATACTGATTGCTTACCACGGCACCGCTCTTTACGTCCGCGCTGGCAAACTGGGGCGATGCACCGGCACTGCTTTTTCCAGACCGTGACCTGATCACATACCGGGAAATGGCAGATCGTGTCAGTCAGAAATCCACGGCGTTCGGCCCGCGGAAGATGCTGGTCGGCGTGGAAGCGTCGCATTCGGAGCACGCCATCATCGGCTACCTTGCGGCCCTTCAGTCCGGCCATGCAGTGGTCATGATTCCACCGACGGATCAGGTGCAGGGTTCTATCATAGAAGAGGCATTTGCGCCCGATATCACCTGTCGCCAGGTCGACGGGCGCTGGAGGCCGATCACGCCTCTCCATAGCCGCGACCAGCACGGCGTTCCATCACATCCCGATCTGGCGCTGCTGCTGATGACATCCGGAAGCACTGGCCGCGCCAAGGCCGTGAGGCTTTCCGCCCGGAACCTCGACGCCAATGCGGCGTTGATAGCCCAATACCTCGGCCTGACGGCAACAGATCGCGGCTGCATGGCGTTGCCTCCGCACTATTGCTACGGCTTGTCCGTTCTGCATTCGCATCTTTCGGTCGGCGCCAGCCTCTATTTCCCGAAACTGTCGATATCGGATTCGCAGTTCCACGATCGGCTGGAACAGTCCGGATGCACGAATTTTTCCGGCGTGCCCTATTCCTACGAATTTCTGGAGAGCATTGATTTCTGCAGCAGGCTCCCTTCATCCCTCCGCTTCATGACCGTCGCTGGCGGCCGCCTCTCGCCCGATATCATCCGCCGCTACAATCATCGTATGCGCGAAAACGACGGCGCTTTTTTCGTGATGTATGGCCAGACGGAAGGCACTGCGCGGCTAGCTTATGTGCCACCGGATCGGCTTGAGGGGAACGAGGACCGGATCGGGATCGCCGTTCCCGGCGGCATGCTGACGCTGGAGGACGAACACGGAAGAACGATCTCCTCATCGGGACGGCCCGGCGAACTCGTCTATCGCGGTCCCAATATTATGATGGGATATGCAAGTTCGCACCGCGAACTGACGCATGGCCACGAGCTTGACTGCCTGAAAACGGGCGATCTCGCCGAGATGGACAATGAGGGACTGTTCCGCATCTGCGGGCGTCTGAAGTGCATTTCGAAAATCGCTGGTCTGCGGATCAGCCATGATGCGATGGAGGCGACGCTTGACAAACATGGTATTCGCGCGGCCGTCATCGGCGACGACCGCTCGATCCATGCCTATTGCGTCGGTCCTGCTGATGAACTTGAGGCAAAGCGCATTCTGGCGGCTGCAAGCGGGCTCACCTTGCTGCAGGTCGGCGCCACGTCGCGGGCCAAGCTGCCACGCCTTTCATCGGGCAAGATCGATTATGGCCGGCTGACGCAGCAATTTTCCGCAAGCAGCGCGGAATACGAAAACCGGCAAGAAACCGTCCGGCGCGTTAACCTGAAGGAGAATGTCGCACAAAATGGATCAGTCAATTGTAACGCGCAATTGGCTTTTGTATCCGGAAGCTCGGTGGAGATCGTTACCGGACAAAATTTGCATCGATGCTTCGACGTCATCCATAGGTGACGCGATAGGCGCCACTCTCGACAGGAAACATGGCGTAGGCGATCCCCTTGATGGTCTCAGTCTCATAGTCCACTGGCAATCCGTCTCGGCTGATCGCCAATATCTGTCCCCTACCCGTCAGCACCGGGATCATTCCGCGAAGCATTGTGCCAACTCGCCTGTCTGCGAATGCGTCAAAAGTCAGGGCGTCACCGCTCCATTCGATATGCGCGAAATGGGAGCTGTTGCGGCCTTCGGTCCAATCGAGCAATTGCTGCACTGAGACCAATGGGATGCCGCGGGCCTGCGCCGCCGTGGTCAACTGACTGTCGAAATCATCACTGAAGTCATAGTGTGTTCCGAACACACCATAATAGCCCTGAGGCCCCAGTGCCCGGTCGAGTTGTGTTTCGATGGCTGACGGAAAGCTCATACCGCTCTCGTTCACCAAATGCGACGCCACCTGGTAGACGTCGATCATGCTTCCATCGAGATCGGCAAACCGCATCGGCAGGCCTGAACCGGTCATGAAGCCGGGACGGCCCTTTATCCACGAACCGGGCCAATAGTAATAGCTGAGGTCCATGCGAACCCCAAACCGCGCCTCCGTTTTCGGTGTCGACGCCCAGTCGCTCCACGCGAGGCAATGCGTGCGGCTTCCCGTCTGGGGCGGCAAGTCAGAAAATTTGGTACGGAAAGCGTAAAGGTCGTGGCTGAACATCCTGGCGAAGTCTGCCGGGTGGAAATTGTTGCAGCCCTTGTTAACGTGCACGCCGATGTCGAAGCCCTCTCCGGCGTAGGCGCGGGCCTTGCTGGCCGACAAACCGCTATTCGGGTAAATCCATGCGGTGGCGCGGTAGCATTCCCACTCGGCGAGCGAGCATCCCTCAGGCTGGTTGGTCTTGAGCCGGTCGAACGAATCCTCAGTTCCGCTTCGGGTCCCGTGATCGTCCCCCGCCATCACAAGCACAGCCTTGTGTCCCTTGGGAAAGTACCACAGTCTCGGCAGCGGCGCCTTGTCTTCCAGCATGAAATTCATCACGTTGACGAGCAACCGTTGCTGCTCGTCTGCCACCGGAACGGCGATCCGTTGGAAATCGTTCCAGTCGGGTTGCTTGTCACCCACCTTGGCGCCGAAGAACAGATCATTGGGCCGGATGACGGAATTACCGTCGCGCTCGTCGCCAACCCAAGCGGGATTACCCTGACGCGTATAGATGACAGACCGGGCAAGATCGTAAGTGAACGCGGCGGCCTGTCCTCCGACCTTCCCGACGGTGCGGATCGCGACAGCCGGGCTTGGCGTGGCGTTCGATGCGTTGCTGTAGAGCCGGGCGATTTCGGTCGTGCCTTCTGTCAGCGCGTATAGATCGGCCGCGCCATGATACTGGATCGTCTCGCCGGTAATGCCGCGCCCGGGAGCCGTCGCCGTGTGGATCAGCATGTAACCTTCGTTCAGCGATGCGGCTTGGTCCTTCAACCCCAGCAGGCCGGCCAGTTTCTTGTCTGGGCGCATGGTGATCAGATCGCCGCCTGCGTAGACCCATTTCGAAAACATCGCCGCTTGCGCCTCGCTCAGCGGTATTGCTCCCAGCAGGACCAGGCTGAACCGTCCGACCAGTTCCGCGGTCACGTCCGAAATATCCACGCTTTCGAACGATCCGATGCCTTCGGCCCGCAAAATCTCGCTGAAATATTTGCTGAAGGGCAAAGCGGCTGAGTGAATGACCAAGACGGGACCTCCGAAACCGTGCTCAAGATCGCGCCGTGTCGTAAACGACCAACTTTGGCCCGCCGCCAGCGTGTTGCCGGCCTTGTCTCCAACGCCGGCAGCTATGGTCGCCGTATATTTCGTGCCTTTCTTTAACGGCATGGCTGGCGCAAGCACTGCGGAGCGGGTCCACGTGTCGTACGAGACGCTTGCCGCTACCGGTGTACCGGTTGCTGAAAGCCGGAGCGAGTTGACCCCGATGGTGGCGGGATCGACGTCTTCGGTGAAGGTCACCATGATCGCGGCACTGAGATCGACATTTCCTGCACCCGCCACGGGTGCAACCTGCGCCACGGCCGGGGAGGTATCGTCTCGCGAGACAGCCACAAGCCCTGTCGCCGTAAATATCACCGCAGCACTCAATATCAGGCGCTTCCTCTCTTTCGCCATTCTTGCCGCTCCTCCTCGCCTCAAAATGAGATCGGGCGAGGTTTGTTCCACAAGCGATGGCTAATGAGTGTCCGCCGATCTTGGTGGCATTGTCTGTTCCGTTGACAACCCGTCGCGCGGCGATTCGCGCAAGTCCTCGGCATCGCCCTCGTCGATGAAGTCGTGGAGATCCTTGCCGGTCCACCAGCTTCGCGGTTACCAAGAAAGAGGGCGCAGAGTCCTCGATGCAGGCGACTGAACAACTTAGCGCCCTCGGGCGCTTTTTCGTTTTGGTCTCGCCTCTCCACACCGGAACAATCACGGTATCCCGCCGTTTTAAGGGATCGCCATATGAATGGAGGTTGGTCCCATGGGTGTTGAACAAGCCCCCACTAAAAAAGGCAAGGAGTCGGCAAAGGGCCTTAGAAGGAGTGCTGCAAGCGAGGAAAGGAAGGTCGAAGCCACGAAGGGCTCGGATCTTGCTAAGGGCGCGGAACGTTTCGAAGAGCTCTCGAAGAGTTCGGACGGCAAGAGCGCCGGCGCAAAGCAGCAGACCAAGAAGACAAAGAGCAGCTAGCTGGCCAGGCCGCCTGTTACTGAGCTGCATCTCTGTGGAACAAAGGAGACCTCGATGGCCGGGCCCACAACAAAAAACGACATTGAAACGCTACGGTCGGAAGTCGCCCGCCTGGCAAAGATCATTAATGCTCAGAGCGCTCAGGCTTACAGCGACATGAGGGACCGTGTCTCAAACGCGGCCGACGCAGCCACACCTGCCGCACGAAGGGCGGCTAACGTCGCCAAGGCAGAGGGCAGCGCCATTACGCAAACTGCACGTGAACATCCGACTGCGGCTGGCAGCGTCCTGCTGGTGGCAGCCGCAGTCGGGTTCGTCGTGGGGTATGTGCTCGGGGCTACGTCCCAGACCGAGCCGTCCCGACATGGCTACAGGTAGGCCACGGATGAACATAGGAAAAGGACACCCTCGGAAGTTACGGGAGCCGCACTACACGGTAGAGCAGTTCGCCGACAAATATGGGTTGTTTTATGGAGAGGCGAAATCGCTGTTCGACAAGTTTGGACCGTCGATGGTGGAGCTGGATCTGCTTATGCGGGCCAAGGGTATTATGCCGTTGGCTGACGGAACTAAAACGCCGTAAATGCGTGTCCTGCGTCAATCCCCTCGCCCTTGATGAAAAAGCGCTGGCCAGGCGGATTACGACAAGCACTGTAGAACCCACACGGCCAGTCAGGAGACATGGTTGATCGTAGCAGACCCATTATATAGCTGGAACTAATATTCAGTCGGCGAGTTAGATTCTCACTCCTCGGAGGAGATTCAAAATGCTCATACATCAAACTGAAAACTGCAGCGAAGCGCACTGGCACAGCCCGGTGATGGTTCAGCTCCGATTCGGATTCCCCGAAGAAATCGATGGGCCTCTCAAGGCACTCAACTGCCTGGTATATCGATGGCCCGTGCTCGGCGGCGAGGACTACAGCCGCGCCAAGGAAATGTGTATGGCGGCTCTGGGCGGTCGCATTCCGTGTGGAACCGCACGTGCCGCGTTTGTCGCTGCGGCGGAAGAGGCAGAGGCGCTGGCCGGCGCTGCGAACGCCCATCATGCGATGAAGCGGCCACGACGAGAGCGAAGCGCAGGCGCCAAGTCATTGCATCGACCATAGAGCCCGTCGCCGGCGGCTATCCTTGCACTCTCGACCACGGCGCTTGCATCGCCGATGCCGGGATCAATGCGACACGATCGAAGAAAACGCCGAACTGGTCGTGCTTGATATCCCGACGATCGAAAGAGCCAGGGGATCGGTCCGTTGCACGTTGACGGGGGTTCACCCACGCCTCTGCCCTTGGCAAATCGCGACCTGCGTGCGAAGCCGCATTTCATGAAACCGCGACCCAATGGAACCATTTCAGTCCTGTCAGGTTGTCACTTCGTCTTACGAGGTGCCTCGTGCTCGGCAACCGACGAGCGATGAAAGAGGCCTCGAACAAGAGGAAAAGACGATGAGAACTGTTATCAAACTTGCCCTTGCCGCGGCTTTTTCCGCAACCTCGCTTGGCGGCTACACGTTTGCCCAGACGACAGGATCGGTCACACCGATGATCGCTGACGATATGCTTACGATCGTCAATGTCGGCGAACTGACCAACGCAAATACCGATACATCGTCAATCCCGGCGACCTATCGCAAGCCATCTCCGCAAACGATCGCCAACGCGCAGGCGGAAATTCAGAACGATCCGGCGTTGTTCGCCATGCTTCAGGCCAAGAATGTAATCATCGAGAATGTTATCGGAATTCAGACGGCGGCCAATGGCGGCAAGATTGTCTACCTCAAATGAAGACGCCCTAAAAAGGGGCTCCAAATTCGTGGAGCCCCTGCTCATTGCTAATTGCTCCGGCGTCCGTCAGGTGCGCGCAACGGGCCTCCTGTAGGGGAGAACATTACGTGTGACTAATTTGTTCCAGCAGTCAGCTTTTGTGAAGGATACCCAAATGGGGGATATCGACCAATTCCCCGCCGTGATAGCTTTTAGGTCTTGAATGTGGCGCGACCTGAGCCACCCCGCGCGTCAGTTCTGCGGGGTGGAGCGCTCACTCCAATAGTCCGCCGGCAGGTGTTCTTTGCACCGATAGCCTGATGCGCCTCTGCCGCATGCCAGCCCGAAACTCCCCCAGCCATTTCCGGCCGACCTGATGGCCATGCGGAAGATTGGCAACAACGTCGGATCGCAGAAAAACGACAGCCCGGATTCCCACTGTTCATAACGCAGTGGATATCTTGTGGATAAGTTTCAGATTGGTGGCCGCAGTGCTGCATTTGTTCTTATTATGTTCTAGCCGACGCGAGAGACATCAATCCGAAAGCTTCGCGCATTCTCCACTCGACTGTTCGAGTCTTAACCGCATCCACAAACCATTCACGCCGCACGTTGCTCCAGTAAACGACAACAGGAAGCAACCGCAGGTGCGCCGGCAACCACGAAATTCTCAAGCACCGCTCTATCGGCATAAGCCGTACCTTGCGCGCATCACCGCTGGCGCGATCGGGATAACTGGGCAACCAGCAACTCCCGTTATCCGCTGACAATCGCTCTTGATATCACGCATATATGCCATAGTTCTAAAACTGTAGCCGCCGATCATAACGCGGAACGGTGGTCAGCATCACTCCTCAGGAGGGCGATATGAAGCACCATAATTTTGATCAACTGCGGACCCTTGCCAAAATCGACCAAGACTACCCTCAGCTTATGTCCCGCAGGAAGCGGCTCCAACGCTGGATTGAACTTCTTGAGGCAGATCCATCCCGGGTTCTTTCGACGCTGCACGAAACCGAATACCTTCCGCAGGCGAAGCGCGACGCATTGCGCTGCGACAATTCAGTGATTTCGATCGCCTTCAGCGATCCGATCCTTCGGGCATCAGGTATGCAAAGCGACACTTACGGTGAAGCAAAGCGTTTTTTCGAACTGTCCGACAGGCAGCTGCACAGGATAGTCTGCGATTGTCATTTCGGCGCGATCGTGAGTACCGCAAAAGTCGCACGCTTTATCCGAGTAAAGCATGTTGAGAGTGGGAACGGATTTTGGGCCCGCCTGCGCGCAATATTCGCTTGATTGCTGGCGACGCTCAGCGGGCTCCTTGGTCATTGCCCCCAAGCAGGAAGATCCGGCGCGACATCTCGACCGAGACGCAAGTGATGCGCACGAGGTCGATGCCTTCTCTTTATCGTCGGAAAAAGCGCCGGCGCGGCGCAGCAGCCCAAAGCGAACTGTAGCCCTCTGTAGGTGGAAAAAATGGATGGTGAACCGAGGAACCAAACCTTGGCCTCCACGTTTTTACAGTATCGGGCGAAGGGGGAATGCTCGACGGTGCGAAGTCCCCGTATGCACCGAAAATTGGAGCCAGCGTTTCCTGCCACTGAAGCGCTGGCTTTCCCATGGTCGCTTCCACCTTCAGCCTTCAGCAATAGAGCCAGTCAGTCCTCCTAAGACGACAGACTTTTTCACTCGTGTGGGCAACAATAACGCCCGTTGGTGGTAGTTGCACCAGCATTTGTGACCAGTCTGGCCCCGGGCTGTGGCGCTGACGGCGCAAATTTGCCTCAACATTAGATAGGCGATTTCGGTGTGGTGCAGTAGAATTGTATTGGACCGTTTTTGACCGGCCGGTCCCGAGGAAAACACAGCCCTTTATCGTTATGTTGGCAAATCGATGGAACAGAGACTAGCCGCAGTCCTGGCAGCCGATATGGCGGGCTATAGCAGGCTGATGGAGGCCGACGAAGCGGGCACGCTCGCCCGCCTCAAGACGCACCGGATAGAATTGATTGATCCTGCCATCGCAAAGAACAAGGGCCGGATCATCAAGACGACCGGCGACGGCATGCTCGTGGAGTTCCACAGCGTGACTGATGCGGTAAAGTGCGCGGTAGAGATCCAGCAGCGCATGCAACGGCGGAATTCGGACGTACCACAGGATCGGCGAATCGAATTCAGGATTGGCATCAATCTGGGCGACATCATTTTCGAAGATGACGACATCTTTGGCGATGGCGTGAATATCGCTTCTCGTATCGAACAGTTAGCCGAAGTGGGCGGTATCTGTGTCACCGCCGCGGTAGCAGCACAAATTGCCGATCATCTCGAAGTTTTCATCGAGGATCTGGGGGAGAAGACGCTTAAGAATATAAGCCGTCCTGTTCGTCTGTTTCGCATCGGGCTTGAGCGCTCCGACTCGCCCCATCAGTCGGCGAATTTCGATGCAAAGCGATCTGTTTCCAAACCGTCAATCGTGGTTCTGCCCTTCAACAACATGAGCGGTGATCCCGACCAGGAGTTCTTCGCGGATGGCCTGACTGAAGACATTCTCACCGAATTGTCTCGCCGCCACGAGTTGTTCGTCATCTCACGCAACTCCAGTTTCGTCTACAAGAACCGAGCCGTAAACGTACGCGAAGTGGCCGAGAAACTCGGGGCTCAATATTTGGTGGAAGGAAGCGTCCGCAAGATCGGCGATAGGGTGCGCGTAACGGTCCAGCTCATCGACGCAGCCAGTGATGGCCACATATGGGCAGATAAATACGACCGGAGGCTGGACGATATATTTGCGATCCAGGATGAAATAACAGCGGCGATAGCAGCAACCCTACCCGGACGCGTCGAGGCGGCCCAGCGCGACCATCTTGCGCGGATAAAACCAGCAAACATGGCCGCATACGAGTGCGCGCTGACAGCAAAGGTGCTGCATCATAGAAGCACTGTCGCCGACAATGAGCAGGCACAGTCCCTGATAGACCGGGCAGTCGCGCTCGACCCGGGTTATGCCCACGCCCATGCTTGGCGGGCGTGCATTCTCGGCCAGGCCTGGGTCAATGGCTGGTGCGAAGACAAGGATGCCGTCTGGAATGAAATCGTTGCTGCGCTCGATCGGGCGTTGGCTCTGGATGACAACGATGCCGACGTGCATCGCATTCTGGCCGCGGTGAATGTGAACAACAACGCACTGACCACCGCGCGTTATCACCAGGAGCGTGCCCTTTCCCTCAATCCCAACTACGATCTTGTGG
>UCEZ01000011.1 GCA_900471525.1 Hyphomicrobiales bacterium
CCTTCTCCCCGTTCACGGGGAGAAGGTGGCCGACAGGCCGGATGAGGGGCTGTTGCCGCTCAGGTCGATTTGAGATCAGCCAGCCGTCTTTGCAAAACGGGCGAGAAGTTCGTTGCCTTCCTTCTCGATCGTCTCAAAGGCTTCCTTGACGGAGACTTCGCCAGCGAAGATGCGGCCGTATTCGCGTTCCATGATTTCGCGGATCTGCGGGTAGAAGCCGAGGCGGTAGCCCTTCGACCATTCACCGGCCGGCAGCAGCAGCTGCTTGATGCCGACTTCGGCGGCCGGCTTCTCGTTGTAGTAGCCTTCCTTCTTGGCAAGCTCGTAAGCAGCCTTGGTGATGGCGACATAACCGGTGGCCTGGTGGTAGAACTTCTGCACTTCCGGCGAGGTCAGGAACTGGAAGAAGTCGGCCACGCACTTGTTTTCTTCGGCCGACTTGCCGGACATGGCGAACAGGGCAGCGCCGCCGATGAAGGACGAGGTGCCGGCGCCCTTGATCGAGCCCCAATAGGGCAGGAAGGTTGCCGAGAACGGCATCTGCGCCGTCTTCTGCAGACCGCCGAACGAGCCCGAGGAACCGATCCAAAGAGCGGCCTTGTTTTCTTCGAACATCTTCTGGTTATCGTTCCAGCCGGCGCCGTAGAAGCCGAAATAGCCTTCGTCCTTCCAGGCCTTTAACTTGTCGAACATCATGATGAGGTTCGGGTCAGTGACCTTCAGCTGGGTATCGACAACGCTGTCGTAACCGTTGTTGTTGGTGGCGAACTGGATGTTGTTGCGCGAGAAGAAGTTCTCGGTGAACTGCCAGGTCAGCTGCGACTGTACGAGCGGGATGTAACCGGCAGCCTTCAGCTTCGGAGCGGCTGCTTCGAATTCTTCCCAGGTCTTCGGAGCTTCGACGCCGGCCTTCTTCAGGGCTTCGTCGTTGATGTACATGATCGGAGCCGACGAGTTGAACGGCATGCCGACGAACTTGCCTTCGCTATCGGCGTAGAAATAGCGAACGCCGTCGATGAAGGCTTCGCGGTCGAACTTGTAGCCGGCGTTGTTGATCAGGTCCTCAGCCGGGATGACGGCGCCCTTGGCATTGATGATCGTCGCTGCACCAGCGTCGAAAACCTGCAGGATGTTCGGCTGTTCGCCCGAACGGAAGGCGGCGATGCCGGAAGCGAGCGCTTCCTCATAGGTGCCCTTGGAAACCGGCGTCAGCGCGCAAGCGGTCTGCGAGGCGTTGAACTTGGTGGCAACTTCGTTGATGACTTCGCCGTTGCGGCCAGCCATGCCGTGCCACCAGGTGATGTTGGTCGCGGCAAACGAGGAGGTGGCGGAGAAAACCAGCGCGAGGCCGGTCATCGTGAATTTCCTGATCATGGCAGTTCCTTTCACCAGGTTTAAGGTGAGGAACCGGCTAAAGCTCTTTCATGACGCCCGGATAACGCTTTTGTGTCGGTTCGATTACAACTATGCACAGCTGTTCAAAAAGCATCCGGCAAATGGATCGGCCAGCGCCACGGCGTCACGGAGATGATGTCGTAGCGGATTGAAAGGCGTGCGGAATCCCTTTGTTTCGAGAGCCAGACGTCACTTGCAGCGCGGATGCGGCGCTGTGCAAAATCCGAAACGGCAAAAACAGAATCCTCTAGCGATCGGCGGGCTTTTACCTCGACGCAGGCGATCAGATTGCCCTTGCGTGCAATAATATCGATCTCCCCGAGTTTCGTTCGATATCGGAAGGCGACGATACGGTAGCCTTTGACAATGAGGGAAAGAGCGGCGCGGTATTCGGCCAGCGATCCGCGCCGGAGTGCCTTCAGCCTCTTCTTGTCGGGATCAGGTTTCATCCCGATCCTTGAGTTCCAGCAGCCGGTCGTAGAGGTCCTTGCGGTTGAGGCCGGTCTGCTTTGCCGCTTCCGTCGCGGCCTTGCCGGTCGACATGTCCTTGACGAGGCTCAGGAGAATGGCGTCGACGTCATCTGCCTCGGGTGCCGCTGGCGCATCCGGTGGGCCGATAACGAGAACGATCTCGCCCTTGACGGTTGCGCCCTCGTCATAGAATGCCTTGAGTTCGGCCAGCGTACCGCGGCGGAATTCCTCGAAGGTCTTGGTCAGTTCGCGGCAGACGGCGGCTCGGCGTTCGCCGCCAAGCACATCGTGGGCGGCAACGATCGCAGCTGCGATCCGGTGCGGCGATTCAAAGAACATCAGTGTAGCGGGCACGTTGGCGAGTTCGGCAAAGCGGTCGCGCCTAGCTTTGTCTTTAGAGGGCAAAAAGCCTGCGAAGAGAAAGGCGTCATTCGGCAATCCGGAGCCGACGAGGGCCGCAAGTGGCGCCGAGGCACCGGGGATGGGCACGACCCGGTGGCCGGCCTCGATGGCGATCTGGCCAAGCCGATAACCGGGGTCCGAGACCAGCGGCGTACCGGCATCCGAGACCAGGGCGACAGATTTTCCCTCGTCCAGTGCCGCCAGAAGTTTTGGACCCACTTCGTTGGCATTGTATTCGTGATAGGCATAGGGCCGGTTGACGATGCCGTAACGGTCGAGCAGCACCCGGGTGACACGGGTGTCCTCGCAGGCGAGCACGTCGGCCCCGGCCAGCGTTTCCAGCGCTCGCAGAGTAATGTCCGAGAGATTGCCGATCGGTGTTGCGACGAGATAGAGCGCCGGTTCCAGTGGCCGGGCGGGCACGGTGACGTTGTGCAGTCGGTAGCCCTTCTGCCGGTCGTTCATCTGTGTTTCGCCCGATGCCTGCTTTTCCAAAACTGCCTACCTTTATGCCTTCGCCCGCTAATGAACTGGCGCCCGGTCTTTATGGGTGAGCGGCAGCACTTCGGCAAGAGCGGCGGATTGGGGGCCAAAGCAACATTACTGGGGCTCGCACACCGTTACCCCTTGCTTTTGACGGCTTGTTTCTGCCATTTTGCCCGTCCACATCTTTCCCGTCTGAAAGCGGGCACTTCAAAAGTTCAAGCCGGGAGGCGCGGCCCGCCCGGCGATGGTTGAAAGCGGTAGCATCTCATGCGCATTACTCTCGAGCGGTCCAATCTCCTGAAGTCGCTGAACCACGTTCACCGCGTGGTCGAGCGTCGCAATACCATTCCGATCCTCTCGAACGTGCTTTTGCGCTCCGACGGTGCCAGCCTTGAAATGAAGGCGACCGACCTCGACCTCGAAATCACCGAAGCAACGCCGGCACAGGTGGAAACACCCGGTGCAACGACGGTGCCTGCGCATCTGCTCTACGATATCGTCCGCAAGCTGCCCGACGGCTCCGAAGTGGCACTGGCCACCAATGCCGAAGGTACGGCAATGACCGTCCAGTCCGGCCGCTCGAAATTCTCGCTACAATGCCTGCCACAATCGGACTTCCCGGACCTGACGGCCGGCGCCTTCACGCACACGTTCCGAATGAAGGCCACGGACCTGAAGATGCTGATCGATCGCACCCAGTTTGCGATCTCGACCGAAGAGACCCGCTATTATCTGAATGGCATCTATATCCATACGATCGAAAGCAAGGGCCAGCTGAAGCTGCGCGCCGTTGCTACCGACGGTCACCGTCTCGCCCGCGCCGACCTCGAAGCGCCGTCGGGCTCGGAAGGCATGCCGGGCATCATCATTCCGCGCAAAACCGTCAGCGAATTGCAGAAGCTGGTCGACAATCCGGATGTGGTCGTCACGGTCGAGGTGTCGGATGCCAAGATCCGGCTGACCATCGGCTCGATCATCATGACGTCCAAGCTGATCGACGGCACATTCCCGGATTACCAGCGCGTCATTCCGGCCAACAACGACAAGGAGCTGAAGATCGACTGCCAGTCCTTTGCACAGGCTGTCGATCGCGTTTCGACGATTTCCTCCGAGCGCGGCCGCGCCGTGAAGCTGGCGCTGTCCGACGGACAACTGACGCTCACCGTCAACAACCCGGATTCCGGCAGCGCGACGGAAGAACTGGCCGTCGGTTACGACAGCGACCCGCTGGAAATCGGCTTCAACGCCAAATACCTGCTCGATATCACCGCCCAGCTTTCGGGCACCGACGCCGTCTTCATGCTCGCCGATGCCGGTTCGCCGACACTGGTGCGTGACATGGCGGGTGATGATGCGCTGTATGTCCTGATGCCGATGCGGGTCTAGGTCATACGAAGTATGGACTTGAAATCGGCCGGAGCGATCCGGCCGTTTTCGTATCCGGGCGAAGCATCTCGCCAAGTTGGCGGCACTGTGGTCATTGGCGCACGCCAGTCGCAGTTCGTTGTTGTCAGATTGATTTAATGACGCGGAATGGCTTGTTTTTGTCGTAGTCAGCGACACATAATCATTTCGAAATTGAAGACGCTGGGTCCGCAACAGCCATGAAGTGCTGCTAGGGCTCAAGCGCCGTATTGGTGGAGATACGCATGAATTTTCGTCTGAAAGAGCGGCTTGGCAAGAAATTCGACGAGGAAATTCGTTTCTTCAAGGGCTGGCGCAGCAATATGAAGGCGGTCGGCTCGATTGTGCCGACGTCCGGAATAACCGCCCGCAGGATGGCCAGCGTCGTCAATCCGCATTCGGGCTTGCCGGTTTTGGAGCTTGGACCTGGTACCGGCGTCATCACCAAGGCGATCCTGCAGAAGGGCGTTCAGCCGCAAAACCTGGTGTCCGTCGAATTTTCCACCGATTTCTTCCAGCATCTCGTCAAGACCTATCCCGGCGTCGATTTCATCAACGGTGACGCCTTCGATCTGGACAAGACCTTGGGCTTACGTCGGGATCAGCAGTTCGACAGTGTCGTTTCCGCCGTGCCGCTTCTAAACTTCCCGATGCACATGCGTGTCTCGCTGATCGATGACCTCCTGTCGCGCATTCCGGTCGGCCGACCTGTCGTCCAGATTTCTTATGGTCCGTTGTCGCCGGTCGTTGCGATGCCGGATCGCTACCAGATTTCCCATTATGATTTCGTCGTGCGCAACATTCCGCCAGCGCAGTTGTGGGTCTATCGCAAGACGCATTGAGACCGCCCGATGTTCGGCATCTATCTGACGCATCCGCAAATTCGTATCGAACCGGATGTGCCGGTTCCGCGTTGGGGACTGTCCGACATGGGTATTGCGCGATCGGAAAAGGCCGCGCAATGCGATTGGGCCAAGACGCTGACCCGCATTCTCTCAAGTGACGAGACCAAGGCGCTGGAAACGGCAGCGATCCTGGCGCGTGGGTGCGGCGTTGAAGTCGAAGTGCTGGAGCATGCCGGTGAAAACGACCGGTCCGCCACCGGCTTTCTGGTTCCGGACGAATTCGAGAAGGCGGCAAACTGGTTCTTCGCCAACCCCGAACAAAGTTTCCACGGTTGGGAACGCGCGGTCGATGCCCAGAAGCGGATTGTGACCGCTGTCTCCTCCGTGCTTGACGGGCACGATCCATCCCAGCCGATCGCCTTTGTCGGACACGGCGGCGTCGGAACGCTGCTGAAATGCCATCTCGCCGGTTTGCCGATTGCGCGCAGCTATGACCAGCCGGCAGGTGGTGGAAACCTGTTCGCATTTTCCCTTGCAGACCGGTCCCTTGCATGCGACTGGACCGCCATGGAGCTCTGGCAAGGATGGCAACAATGACTGCGACTGCGCGCGACCGGCTGATCGTCGGCCTTGATATCCCGACCATCGGCGAGGCCGAGACGATCGTCAAAACGCTTGGCGACGACGTGCTGTTCTACAAGATCGGCTATCAATTGGCCTTTGCCGGCGGGCTGGAATTTGCCCGGGAACTTGCGCGCGACGGCAAGAAGATCTTCCTCGACATGAAGCTGCTTGATATCGACAACACCGTTGCCAAGGGTGTCGAGAACATCGTCAAGATGGGCATGTCGATGCTGACACTGCATGCCTATCCGAAGGCTATGCGCGCGGCGGTGGAGGCGGCGCGGGGCTCGGATCTTTGCCTGCTCGGTGTCACGGTGCTGACCTCGATGGACGAGCAGGACGTCATCGATGCCGGTTACGAATATGACCCCCACACGCTGGTTCTTCGCCGCGCCGAACAGGCGCGGGCAGCCGGCATGGGCGGCATCGTCTGCTCGGCCGAGGAATCTGCTGCGGTCCGCAAGATCGTCGGTCCCGACATGGCAATCGTCACGCCCGGCATCCGGCCGGCCGGTAGCGACAGAGGCGACCAGAAACGGGTGATGACGCCGGCCGATGCGCTTGCCGCCGGATCGAGCCACCTCGTGGTCGCCCGCCCGATCGTCAAGGCGGCCGATCCGAGGGCCGCAGCACTTGCCATTCTCGATGAAATGAGCAGCGCGCTCTGACTATTCGCCATTGCCGACGATCACGTTGCTTGGGTCGGAATTCCGGACAAGCGGCGCTTCGCCGCCAAACAGGCGGTTGCCCGTCACCGTGTTGAATTGCGCGAAGTCCAGGGAGCTGAGGCTGCTGCCGAAAGGATGAGCGGGATCGCGAAAACAGTAGCGTTGGGCGCCGTTGCGTGAGTTCAGCCACACGGCAGGCTTTGCCATGAAAGCCATCTGGTATTTGAAAGTATTGCCGGAAATCGTGTTGTACTGCGGCTTCTGGTGGCGGATTGTCCCGCCTTCACCGCAGTTGCGATAGAGAAATATCCCGCCAGCGGCGGGATCATCGAAGACATTGCCGCTGATCATGTTTTTGGCCGAGCCGTCGATGGCGATCTGCTCGCGCCTGCTCTCGACCGCAAAACGATTGTCAGAGATCGTGTTTTCCGCCGACTCCGCATCGAGGTAGAGCGCGGGGCCGTTGCTCCTTCCCATCAACGTGGATTTTTCCAGCCGGACACCGGTGACGCCGGGACCGATGTAGAGCGGAACCCTACCATCGGCGATGAACGTCAGGGCAGACAACGAAATGTGTGATGGTGCCGCCGCCTGTGCGAAGGCAGTATGGTCCGCAGTCAGCGATGAAACCTGCACCGCCTTCGCCTGTCCGTTGGTGCCCAATCCCTGCAGACGAAGCGCGCCCTTGATGACGCAGTTGTGCACGGTGATGTTCGACGGCGGGCTCCAGTTGCCATCCTTGCCCTTGAGGGATCGGATGAGCACGGTCGGCTTGCCGAAGTTGATGGACCCGCGCGAGCCGTCCAGCGTTGCGCCCTTGCAGTCCAGCGTTACTCCAGATGTTTTCGCACCGGAAAACACGAGGCGCTTGGTAATGACGTCGGTGGGGGCAAGTGTGAGATCGCAGCCGACTTCGACGCTTGCAGCTTGCTGTGTTGCCGGGGCTTTTACGGCGGCGTAGACATCCGCCGTGCACTGCGCTGGCTTGGCGAGTGCTGAGTGCGGCATGCCAAAGAACAGAGCGGCCAAGAGCATTCCGCCCGATATCATCGCCGTTTTACTGAAGGGACGTATGCTCGAAATATCAGGCTTCATCTATCCTCGACGATGAGGCTCCTGCGGGCCACATCTCCTATCTTGACCGGTCAAATGAATTGGCGGAAGAAGCGGTAGCAATAATGCCGGGTTGCGTTGGAAACAAGGAGACGGTCATGGCCAAGGGCTACTGGATTGCGCGGGTCGATGTTCGCGATACCGAGCGTTACAAGGATTACGTCGCCGCTGCCAAGCCGGCGTTCGAGAAATACGGCGCCAATTTTCTTGCCCGTGGTGGTGCTTTTCAGCGTCTGGAAGGCGATGTGCGTGCCCGCAATGTGCTGATCGAATTCCCATCCCTGCAGGCGGCGGTCGATTGCTACAATTCGCCGGAATACCAGATCGCGGCTGCAATCCGGCAGGAAGTCGCTGATGCCGAAATGGTCGTCGTCGAGGGTATCTGAAGCGCGACTGGGACTGCGGCGGAAAGCGGCAGAAAAGCCTTGGCGATACGCCTTCCCGTCGCCCGATGATTGGGCTATGTAGCTCACATATCCATGCTGAAGATCAGGAGTGCCTGTGCCATGACCTTGTCCAATCTCCCGCCGCTCGTCACCGTTTTCGGCGGATCCGGATTTGTCGGCCGTCATGTCGTGCGGGCGCTCGCCAAACGCGGTTTTCGCATCCGCGTTGCGGTTCGCCGACCTGATCTCGCAGGTTTCCTCCAGCCGCTCGGCAATGTCGGGCAGATTTCCTTCGTCCAGGCCAATCTGCGCTATCGCCAATCGGTCGATGCGGCAGTGCAGGGCGCCGATCACGTCGTCAACTGCGTCGGCATTCTGTTCGAAACCGGCCGCAACACTTTCGATTCGGTGCAGGATTTTGGCGCGCGCGCCGTGGCAGAAGCCACCCGCGGTGTCGGCGCGACATTGACGCATGTGTCCGCCATCGGCGCCGATGCCAACGCCGAATCGCTTTATGCCCGCACCAAGGGCCGCGCGGAAAAGGCGATCCTGGAGACCGTTCAGGACGCCGTGATCCTGCGGCCGTCGATCATCTTCGGCCCGGAGGACGGTTTCTTCAACAAGTTCGCCGAAATGTCCCGCTTTTCGCCGTTCCTGCCGCTGATCGGCGGCGGCAACACGGCGTTCCAGCCAGTCTATGTCACCGACGTTGCCGAAGCGGTCGCCAAGTCCGTCGAAGGCAAGATTGCCCGCGGGAAAATCTATGAAATCGGCGGTCCGGACGTTCTCACCTTCAAGAACTGTCTCGAGATCATGCTCAAAACCATCGATCGCAAGCGCACGCTGCTGCCGATCCCCTTCTGGGCTGCGTCCATGATCGGCTCCGTTGCTTCCATGGTGCCATTCATAGCGCCGCCACTGACCGTCGATCAGGTTACGCTGTTGAAGAGCAACAACGTCGTTTCCGCTGCTGCGCAAACCGATGGAAGAACCCTGCAGGCGTTCGGTATAGAGCCGACCTCTGTGGAGGCCGTGTTGCCTTCCTACATGGTTCGCTATCGTCCACAGGGACAATACACCCGGTCCGGCAGCGCCGCCTGAGCGCACCGTCAATAGGATTAGTTATGGTTGCAATCGAAACCGTCAGCATCCACTGGCGGTTTCTTTTTGACTGTCGCAGAATAAAGCGTTGCAGTTCTGCCTCACTCAAAAAAGCGATTGGTCTTTACCGTCGATTCAACATGTATCGATATTGATAACGGCTGTTCCAGCGCATACACAGCAGCCGCGCCGCATCGTTCTGTTCAGGGACGACCGGCGCCGACATATCACCTTGAGAGGCACTATTTTAATGGGCAAGTCGATCGCGATTTTCTTTGCGTGCGCGGCACTTATCGTTCTGGCTGGATCCTTCGCTGCGCCGAAGACGGTCGCCAGCAATCATAGCTGCGCGCCTGCCTATGGCGTCGACCCTTGCACGACTGCGTCGATCGGCACGCTCGCCGGCGAGTAACACTTTTCGCCTTCTGAGAAGGCGGCACCAAGTAATGGCGGGGGCCAGGAACCGCATGCATCCTCTCGTAGGGTGCATGCGGTTTCTTATTGAGCTCAGCCCAGCAGCCAGAGGCCGATAAGCCCCGCCGTGCCGACGATAATCCGCCAGATGGCAAACGGCGCGAAGCCGCGGTTCGAGACGAAGTTTAGAAGCGAGCGCACGACGAGCAGGGCTGACACGAAGGCCGCGATGAAGCCGACGGCGATCAGCGAGACATCGTCGAAGTTGAGCGCAGCGCGGTTTTTGTAGAGATCGAGCGTGAAGGCGCCGAGCATGGTCGGCATTGCCAGGAAGAATGAAAACTCGGCGGCGGAGCGTTTGTCGGTTCCCATCAGCAGTGCACCGGCAATCGTCGCACCCGAACGGGAGGTTCCGGGAATCATCGCCAGGCACTGGAACAGGCCGATTTTGAGCGCGAGTGACGGTGGATAATCCATGACGTCGCGATATTTCGGCTTCAGAGGCAAGCGGTCGATCGCATAGAGAATGACGCCCCCGACGATCAGCACGATGCAGATCAGCATTGGCGTTTCGAACAAAACACTCTTGATGAAATCATGCGCGATGGCGCCGATTACGGCAGCCGGCAGGAAGGCGAGAAGGATCGAGAGAACAAATTGCCGTGCTTTGGCGCTTGAGGGCAAGGCAAGCGCTATCGATAGCAGCCGCTGGAAATAGACCAGCAGAATGGCAAGGATCGCACCGAGCTGGATGAGCACGGCAAAGGTGTTGCCTGGTGACTTGAACCCGAGGAAATGCCCGGCAAGCAGCACATGGGCAGTGGATGACACGGGAATGAATTCGGTCAGGCCTTCGATAAGGCCAAGGATAAGCGCACTGATGATCGATTGATCGGCCATGAATTAAGTATCCCTGAAGCATTGGAGGTTAGGGTCTGGGACCATCGAAGGGCATTGGCTGATTCGCTTGTGTTTGCGCCAGCAAGTTCCTATAGCTTTTTCAAACGCGCCGTGGCCAGACGAAACCGCCGCGACAAAACCGTCCCCTCCCAATCGAACTGACGAAATCTGATATCTGATGCCGACACTCTATCACCACCCCATGTCCACTTCTTCCCGGTTCGTCCGCCTGATCCTTTCGGAATACGGCTATCAGACGGAACTGGCGGAGGAGCAGCCCTGGGAAAAGCGGCGCGATTTCCTGACGCTCAATCCAGCCGGCACGCTGCCGGTCTATGTCGATGACAGCATGCGGGCGCTCTGTGGCGCGACTGTGATTTCCGAATATCTCGATGAGACCAATGGCGTCCTGAAGCGTGATCGCCGTCTTCTGGCCGAAGATCCTTTCCAGCGCGCCGAAATCCGCCGGCTGGTCGAGTGGTTTCTGCAGAAGATGGAAGCCGACGTCACACGGCCTCTGGTGCGCGAGCGCATCTTCAAGCTGCAGATGACTCCGGACCAGGGCGGCGGCGCGCCGGATTCGAAGATGTTGCGCACCTCACGCTCGAATATCCGCCAGCACCTGAAATATCTGGGCTGGCTTGCGGGCTCGCGCACTTATCTCGCCGGTGATCGGCTGTCCTACGCCGATCTTGCCGCCGCCGCCGCCGTCTCGGTGTTGGACTATCTCGGCGAAATCGACTGGTCGGAGGTGCCGGCCGTCAAGGACTGGTACCAGCGGCTGAAATCGCGCCCGTCCTTCCGCCCGCTGCTTGCCGAGCGCGTCCGTGGTGTTACTCCGGTCTCCCATTACGCAGACCTGGACTTTTAAGGAGACTTCCGTGCCCGGCGATGCACTCCAGAAGGAGAAGCATGACAAGAGGCGCCGGACGCTTACCTGCTTCCTAAAGGATGAAGCCCGCGACAAGGGCTTTGATGTCTGCCGGGTCACGCTTCCCGATTCCATTCCGCAAGCGCCGGAACGGCTCGCCGATTTTCTGGCCGAAGGCTTTCACGGCACGATGGACTGGATGGCGGAAACGGCCGACCGCCGGTCCGATCCGCGGGTCTTGTGGGGCGATGTGCGCTCGGTCGTGCTGTTCGGCATGAATTATGGGCCGGACGAGGATTCGCGCTCCATTCTCGACAAGCCAGAGATTGGCGTAATCTCGGTTTACGCCCGCAACCGCGACTATCACGATGTGATCAAGGGCAAGCTGAAGGAAGTGGCGACCCGTTTTGCCGCAAGGGCAGGCGAGGACGTCAAGGTCTTCGTCGATACCGCGCCGGTGATGGAAAAGCCGCTGGCCGAGCAGGCGGGTCTCGGCTGGCAGGGCAAGCACACCAATCTAGTCAGCCGCGAGTTTGGCTCATGGCTGTTTCTCGGCAGCCTTTTCACGACGGCTGATCTTTTGACCGATGCGCCGGAACGGGATCATTGCGGCTCCTGTCGCGCCTGCCTTGATGCCTGCCCGACGGATGCCTTTCCGGCACCTTACCGGATCGATGCGCGCCGCTGCATTTCCTATCTGACGATCGAGCACAAGGGACCGATCGATCCTGACATTCGCCCGAGGATTGGTAACCGCATCTACGGCTGCGACGATTGTCTTGCCGCCTGTCCCTGGAATAAATTCGCGGCAGCGGCATCCGAGATGAAGCTGAAGGCGCGTGACGATCTGAAAGAGCCGCCGCTGTCGTTTCTGCTGACGCTCGATGATGCAGCTTTCCGGACGTTCTTTTCCGGTTCGCCGGTCAAGCGCATCGGCCGTGACCGGTTCGTGCGCAACTGTCTGATCGCTGCCGGCAATTCCGGCGAGGCTGGCCTGGTCGATATCTGTCTCCCCTTGTCGAGCGATCCGTCGCCAACCGTGCGGGGAATGGCGGTCTGGGCGTTGTCGCGGTTGATGACGGCTGGCGATTTCGTGACTTTTGCTGCAAGACGGGACGGTGAGACCGATCCCGAGGTGCTCGCCGAATGGAAACTGGCAGGAGTTGACTGATGCATGTTCTGGTTCTAGGCGCCGGCTTCTCCGGCTCGGCGATTGCCGAGGCCTTTTTGCCATTGGCGCAATCGGTGACGGGGACCACGCGGTCGGAAGACAAGATTGCCGGCCTTCGGCGGCTCGGCATCGATGCTCTTGTCTATGATGGCGCATCCATCTCGCCGGAACTCGCCTCCGTCATGCAGCGCACGACGCATCTGATCCAGTCAATCTCTCCCGGCCGTGAGGGTGATCCGATGATGCGTCCGGAAACGCCGGCGCTCGCCGACCTGATGCCCAACCTGAAATGGGCAGGCTATCTCTCGACCGTCGGCGTCTATGGCGATCATGGCGGCGCCTGGGTAACCGAGGACGCGTCGCTGGAGCCGGTCTCCGCCCGTTCGGTGGAGCGGGTTGCCGCCGAGGAAGCCTGGCTCAAATTTGGCCGGGATAGCCATATCCCTGTCGCCGTCCTGCGGCTTTCGGGCATTTACGGTCCCGGCCGTAATGCGTTCTGCAATCTTGCCGCCGGTACCGCACGCCGTCTGATCAAACCCAATCAGGTTTTCAATCGCATCCGTGTCGAGGATATTGCCGGTGCCTCGGTGTTCCTGTCCGGTCGCTCCACCGGCGGTATTTTCAATGTCACTGACCACGAACCGGCGCCGCCACAGGATATCGTGGCAGAGGCCGCACGCCTGATGGGCGTGGCGCCACCTCCCGAAGTCCCCTTCGAGGCCGCTGAACTTTCGCCAATGGCGCGATCCTTCTATGGCGAGAACAAGCGTGTTTCCAATGCACGCCTGCGTGATCTTGGCTTCGTATTTCGCTTCCCCGACTATCGGATTTCGCTAGCGGATTTGTGGGAAGGCGGCCGTTGGCGCGGTTGATCTTTCAAGCAACGGGCGTCGTTGATAGTCTATGAGTGACTACTGAAAGATTGGCTTACGATTCATTGAAATATAATTGGCGGATAGCTCTTTTGATCTATGAAGACGAATAGAAAGCCGTTCGTTACCTTTCCAATCAAATGCAACCTAAGCGAGATTTCGAGGTTTTTTGGCTTGCTGATCGGCAAGATTTAGCCAATTTCAAAAAATTGAATCGTTTTTCATTTGCTGCGATGAGTTCACGCCGTCGTGATCCGCATTTTTCGGATTACCGGCTGATTCCAAAGCATTTCCGCCGAAATGTGACAGCAATTCAATATTTCGTAATTTTAATTTTTCGTAGATCGTCAATATATCCTAATGCAAAGTTAATGGTTGAAGCACTTTTTCGCCATTTTTCCCCCCGACAACCGATGCCTTCGTAAGACTTATCTAAATTTCAAACGAGGGGTCATCTATTTGATCACGATGAATTTCACGTCTGCTGCGCTGGCAGCGATTTTTGCCGTGGGGGCAACTCTTACATCTGTGACACCAAGCCAAGCCGCCGGAACGGGTTGCGGCGGCGCTTCCTGGTACGCGCTTTCGTCGCGCACGGCGTCCGGTGAACGGATGAATGCCTCTTATCTCACGGCCGCGCACCGGAATCTCAAGTTCGGCACCAAGGTCGCCGTCACCAACAAGCGCAACGGCAAGACTGTCGTCGTTCGCATCAACGATCGCGGGCCTTTCATTCGCGGTCGCGTCATCGATCTTTCCAAGGCTGCTGCCTCCCACATCGGCATGATCCGTTCGGGAACCGCCAGCGTCTGTTATCGCGTCGTCAGCTGACGACAAAACACCCCTGTCCGGAATTTGTTCCGGCCGGGTTTGATCCGGTTTGATCGAGGGAGGCCGCTGCCTTCCACATCGGCCACAGCCTCGCATCTGGTCAGCAATCGTCACGCGCCGCCTCCTCCCGGCTTGCTCTTGACGGCCATCACCGCTACCACGGCGGAAAATGGAGTTTGAAAGATGCGACTGGGTGGCAGGCTCGCCGGAGCCATTGAGGTTCTTGCCGATATCGAAACGCGCAAGCGTCCCGTTGCCGATGCCCTCAAGGATTGGGGGCTGGCACATCGTTTCGCCGGGTCCGGCGATCGCGCCGCGATCGGCAATATCGTCTACGATGCCCTGCGGATGAAGCTCTCACATGCCTACCTGATGGACAGCGACAGCGCCACGGCGCTCGGCCATGCCGTCATGTTCCGCCAGTGGGGTGTTTCTCCCGAACAGCTGGCCGGCGAACTGGAGGGTGACAAGTTCGCCCCCGAACCTCTCACGGCCGAGATGGTCGCGGCTTTTGCCAACCGCAAGCTCGAGGATGCACCGCTCTATGTCCAGGGCGATATCCCGGAATGGGTTCAGCCTTCCTTTGAAGAAAACTTTGATGAAGACTGGCTTGCCGAAGCGCAAGCGCTAGCCGGCCGTCCGGCACTCGACCTGCGCGTCAACACCTTGAAGGCAACGCGCGATAAGGTGTTGAAGGCACTCGATCGCAGCGGCGTCGAGCCGGCGGCGATTGCCCGCCAGGGTATCCGCGTTAGGGCGGGCGAGGGCGCCTCGCGCCTGCCCAACGTCACGGCGGAAATCTCCTTCGAGAAAGGCTGGTTCGAGGTCCAGGACGAAGGCTCGCAGATTGTTGCGGATCTCGTCATGCCGAAGGAAGGTGACCAGATCCTCGACTATTGCGCCGGTGGCGGTGGCAAGACGCTGGCCATGGCGGCCGCCATGAACAACAAGGGCCAGATTCACGCCTACGACACCGACCGCAAGCGTCTCGCTCCGATCATCGAACGGCTGAAGCGCGCGGGCACCCGCAATGTCCAAGTCCATGACCGGCTGGAGGGACTGAAGCCGCTTACCGGCAAGTTCGATCGCGTCCTGGTCGATGCGCCGTGCACCGGCACCGGCACCTGGCGCCGTCGTCCGGATACCAAATGGCGGCTGACGCAGAAGAATCTCGAGGAACGGCTGGGCCAGCAGCAGGAGGCGCTTGCAGGTGCTGCACCGTTCGTGCGTCCCGGCGGTCACCTGATCTATGTCACCTGTTCGGTGCTGCCGGAGGAAAACGAGGCGCAGGTCTATGCTTTCTGCGAGGACAATCCGGAATTCGAGATCCTTTCCGCGGCGGATGCTTGGGCCGATCTGTTCGGCACGGACAAGAAGCAGCCCTGGTCGGCCGACATGAAGACGGTGACACTCACGCCGGCATCCACCGACACCGATGGCTTCTTCTTCTGTCTGATGGGCAGGAAGGCCTGAGCGGCGTCCGCTGTCACATGGATCTGACATCCCCTTTCACATTGAAAATGTTCTAAACTATACGCTTTGACACAAGTTTAGTTTTGGTTCATGAAAACCGGGCTGAACAGCCACGCCCATATCTCGGGCCGCGCGGCTTGCGCGACCGGTGGCATCGGGCGGCGGGGAACGCCGAATTCACTCGGGAAAAATACCAGGAGAGGCCATGACCAAATCATTCCTTCGCAGCGCCGCGCTGGCGCTTGCCACTGCAACGTCGATGCTCGCATTGCAGCCGGCCCAGGCCGCAACCGACGCTGCGTCGGTCGTCAAGCACTATGCCGACGTGGCCTACGCCAAATATTCGGACGCGCTCTCGACCGCCGAAGCGCTCGACAAGGCCGTGGACGCCCTGATCGCAAGCCCGAGCGAAGCGACGCTGAAGGCGGCGCGCGATGCCTGGCTTGTTGCGCGCAACCCCTACCAGGAAACCGAAGTCTATCGTTTCGGCAACCCGATCGTCGATGAGTGGGAAGGCAAGGTCAACGCCTGGCCGCTGGACGAAGGCCTGATCGACTATGTCGATCCGAGCTACGGCACGGAAAGCGACGAGAACGCGCTGTTCACGGCCAATGTCATTGCCAACAAGACGATCAAGATCGACGGCAAGGATGTGGATGCCACCAACATCACCCCGGAATTCCTGTCGAGCACGCTGCAGGAAGCCGGCGGCATCGAGGCGAACGTCGCCACCGGCTACCACGCCATCGAATTCCTGCTCTGGGGCCAGGACCTGAACGGCACCGGACCGGGCGCCGGCAACCGCTCCTACACCGATTATGACACCAAGGCCTGCACCAACGGCAATTGCGACCGCCGCGCCGCCTACCTGAAGGCTGCCAGCGACTTGCTCGTGTCCGACCTCAAGGACATGGTCGCCAACTGGGCGCCGGAAGGTGCAGCCACCAAGAACGTCGAAGCCGACGCCAAGGCCGGCCTCGGTGCGATCCTGACGGGCATGGGCTCGCTCTCCTACGGCGAACTCGCCGGCGAGCGCATGAAGCTCGGCCTGCTGCTGCATGATCCGGAAGAAGAGCACGATTGCTTCTCCGACAACACCTACAACTCGCATCTGCACGACGCGATCGGCATCCAGGCCGCCTATACCGGCGAATACACCAAGGCCGACGGCACCAAGCTGACGGGTCTCTCGCTGTCCGAACTCGTTGCAGCCAAGGACCCGGCGCTCGACAAGGAAATGAAGGAAAAGCTGGCCACCACCATCACGGCAATGCAGGCAATGGCCAAGCGCGGCGAGACGGTGGAAAAATACGACCAGATGATCGCCGAAGGCAACACCGAGGGCAATGCCGTCGTTCAGGCTGCTATCGATGGCCTCGTTGCGCAGGCAAAGACGGTCGAGCGCGTCATTGCGTCGCTGGAGCTCGGCACGATCGAGCTTGAAGGTTCCGACAGCCTGGATAATCCTAACGCTGTCTTCCAATGAGAAAGCAAAGGCGGGCCGCCGCTTCCGGCGAGCGGCCCGGTTTTTTCTGAATGCGTATTTTGCGCCTCCCGCGCCTGGTTTTGCCGCTTGCCGCTGCGTTTTCGCTCGCGGCGGGCGGTTTTTCTGCTTTTGGCGAGGGCGCTGCGTTTGAGGTGGCCCAACCCCCTCTGTCACTGCGTGACATCTCCCCCACAAGGGGGGAGATTGGCTCCGAGCCAGCCGCCACTTCGGCAGTAGAGATAACCGGAACCTCAAGGCAACAGGGTGACCGAGAGGTCGCCCCATCGATCTCCCCCCCTGTGGGGGAGATGCCCGACAGGGCAGAGGGGGGTAAAGCCCCGGTAACGGAAAGCCAAGCGATAGACGCTCTTCCTATAGAAGGCCGCGACGACCTTTCCGCCGCCGACCAGGCCCGCGTCCAAACCGTAACGCGCGCGGCCACCGATTTCTCCAAGCCCGAAAAATTCGAAGCCATGTCCGGCGGCGCGGGTACGTCGATCGCATCCGTCAACCAGGATAGTCTCTCGCAATTCGCGTCCAACATCACCTTTACCGAGGAAGAAACGTTCAAACTCGGCAATGCGCTGTTTCGCAAGCTCTGGGTCTCATCGCCGTCCTCCACGCAGGCATCGGATGGGCTTGGTCCACTCTACAACGCCCGTGCCTGCCAGACCTGTCACCTGAAGGACGGCCGGGGACATCCACCCGAAGGCTCGACGGATGCGACGTCGATGTTCCTGCGGCTTGCCCGTGCGCCGAAGACCGATGCCGAGCGAGCGTCGATCGCAGCGCATGAGGTGCTGAACTTCCCCGATCCCGTTTATGGTCAGCAATTGCAGGACAGCGCTGTACCTGGCCTTCCCGCCGAAGGCCACATGACGATCACCTATACCGAAATCCCGGTGACGCTTGCGGGCGGGGAAACCGCTTCCTTGCGCAAGCCGCATTATTCGATAGACAAGCCCGGTTACGGGGCGCTCGATCCATCGACTACCCTGTCGCCGCGCGTGACCCAGGTCATGTCCGGTCTCGGCCTCATCGAAGCCATCCACCCGGCCGATATCACGGCCAATGCCGATCCAGATGATGTGAATGGCGACGGCATTAGCGGCAAGGCGGCCGTGGTCAAGGATCCGGTATCTGGCAAGCTGGCGCTGGGACGCTTCGGCTGGAAGGCGCAGAGCGCCACGGTGCGCCAGCAGGCAGCCGACGCGCTGGCTGGCGATATCGGCATCTCGTCACCTGATGCGAAGCGCAGTCACGGCGATTGCACGCCTGCCCAGACTGCCTGTCTGGCAATGGCAGATGGTGTGCAGCCGCGACTGGGTGACACGGAGGCGCCTGATCCGGTTCTCGATCTCATCACCTTTTACTCGGAAAACCTTGCGGTGCCGGCGCGTCGAAAGGCGAGCTTTGCCGAAACGCTTGCCGGCAAGAAGGTTTTCTACGAAGCCGGCTGCACTTCCTGCCATGTACCGAAATTCGTCACGCGTCGCGATACGGCCAACAAGGCGCATGCGTTTCAACTGATCTGGCCCTATTCCGATTTTCTGCTGCATGACATGGGCGAAGGCCTTGCCGATGGCCAGCAGGTGGGCGAAGCATCGGGCAGCGAATGGCGAACGCCGCCGCTGTGGGGTATTGGCCTGACGCAGGTGGTAAGTGGACACATCTTCTTCCTGCATGACGGTCGCGCCCGCAATTCGACGGAAGCCATCCTCTGGCACGGCGGCGAGGCGGCAAAGGCTCGCGACCGGTTTGCCGGACTCAAAAAAGCCGATAGACAAGCCTTGATCACATTTCTGGAGTCCCTTTGATGCGCCACCGGCATATCCTGTTTCTCGGTCTTGGCCTTGCCTTCCTGCCTCTGCCCGCATTGGCGCAGGATTCCGATGAGATTTCGCCGCCGCGCGCCGTGTTGAAACAGGATGCCGTGCCCGGTGTCATGCAGAAGGCCGTCGACGATTTCATCCGGCCCGGCTATCGCGACCTGATGGAAGGCACGGAATCACTTGCCGAAGCCGCGCATATGCTCTGCGAGAAGCCATCGGAAGAGACGCTCGGTGACGTGCAGATGACGTTTGATGAAGTCGTCCAGCAATGGTCGACGATCGAGATCGTTCGTGTTGGGCCGGTGATCGAAGGCAACCGGTTCGAACGCTTCCTGTTTTTCCCCGATCGCAAGAGCACTGGGCTGAAGCAGGTGCAGCGCATTCTGGCGACGAATGACGAGACGGCGACATCGGCGGAAACGCTGAAAGGCAAGAGCGTTGCGGCGCAGGGCCTTGGTGCGTTGGAATACGTGCTCTACGGGACGGGTGCCGAGGTTCTGCCATCCGAGACGAACGGCTTTCGCTGCCGCTATGGCGCCGCGATCGCCGACAATCTGAAGTCCGTGGCTGACGAGCTTCATGCCGAGTGGGAGAAACCGGACGGCGTCCAGGCTGCCTGGAAGAGCCCCGGTCCGAACAATCCCCTGTATCGGGATGGCAAGGAGGCTGCGACAGAACTTCTCGGTATCCTCGTCCATGGCGTCGAAAGCATCAGGGACCAGCGGCTGCGGCCGTTCTATGCCGGTATCATCAAGGGCGAGCCTGACAAGGGCCATCCGAAAATGGCGATCTACTGGCGCTCCGGCAACACCATGCCGGCGCTGTCGGCGAACTTCACGGCATTGCAAACGCTGTTCAACGCCGCCGACATGCAGGCACTTCTGCCGAAGGAAGATCAATCCGTCGTGAGTGCCGTGAATTACGTCCTGCAAGCCATCGTCGACGATGCCGACCAGATCGACCTGCCGATCGATGAAGCGATTGCCGATGACGAGCAGCGCGGCAGGTTGAACCGCATCCTGCAGAACACCAATGATGTCCTGCAGCGCCTCAATCTCGATTTCGGCGCCGCGATCGGGCTTGGCGCAGGCTTCTCCTTTGCCGATGGCGACTGAGCGTCGCAGGCAACATTTCGAACCTTTGCAAGCGGTTGACAACAAACGAACATTGGCGCAATGGATCGGTCGTGTTCCACATGCGAACACGGACAAACAAGGATCAACGGATCATGAACCCCGACAGTCGAAGTAACGCTTCGATTTTCCCGACCGTCAGGCCCTGATAGCAAGGGGTTTCCGCTGGCGGTCGAAGGAAGACTTGCCAGATTGGAACCTGTTATGCTGCGCATCTATACAAGCCAGAACAATCATCTTGCCCTGCTTGAAACCACCACCGAACTGAGTGAAGCCACTCCGATCGTATGGTTTGACCTGTTCAATCCCGCCCAGGACGAAACCCGTATCGTCGAGCAGCATCTTCGTATCGAAATCCCGACGCGCGATGAAATGCAGGAGATCGAACTCTCCGACCGCCTGTATCAGGAGGACGGCGCCGAGTTCATGACAATGACCGCGGCGACCGAACTCGACGGAGACAATCCGGTCAAGGTACCCGTCACCTTCATTCTGAAGGGCGCGACACTGGTAACGGTCCGCCATGCCGACCCGAAGCCGTTTCATCTCTATGCGGCACGCATGCAGCGCCTGAATGGCGTTTCCTGCGAAAGCGGGGAACTGGTGATGCTCGGGCTTCTGGAAGCCATGATCGACCGCACGGCCGACGCGCTGGAGCGGATCGGCAACGAGATCGAGGGCATTTCGCGGGAAGTGTTCCGCAAGACCAATTCCAGTGCCACCAAAAAGACTCGCGATCTGCAGTCACTGATCGAGCGGATCGGCCAGAAGGGCGATTTCCTGAGCGTCATCCGCGAAAGCCTCGTCAGTGTCGGTCGTCTCGTTGCCTATCACACGGCGCTCGACGGGATCGGGACAAGAAAGGCGATCAAGGAAAGCCGTCAGCGCATCAAGCTGATCCAGCGTGATGCGGTGTCGCTGGGTGACCACGCGCTGTTCCTGTCGAACAAGATCAACTTCCTGCTCGATGCGACGCTGGGGCTGATCAATCTGGAGCAGAACCAGATCATCAAGATTTTCTCTGTGGCTGCCGTCGTTTTCCTGCCGCCGACCTTGGTCGCCTCGATCTACGGCATGAATTTCGATGCCATGCCGGAGCTGAAATTCCAGTTCGGCTATCCGCTGGCGCTGTTCATGATGGTGCTGTCGGCCTTCCTGCCGTTCCTCTATTTCAAGCGGCGGGGCTGGCTTTAGGCTGAGATTTTTATGATGATACCGAGCAATTGCTCCACTCTCCCGTCATCCTCGCCCTTGTGGCGGGGATCCAGCGCGCTAACGTTCGTGAGCGAAAGACTCTTTCACGCGACGGACGTCGCGTAGCTGGATTCCTGTGACAGGCACAGGAATGACGGAGGGAGCGGGCCAAGCCAGTCAACGCAATTGATGCTGACGGAAATCTCATGGCATACCGAACCATCTCCACCGGCCAAACCCTCATCGACCGCCGTACCTTCCTCAAAATGGCGGGTGCGGCCTGGGCAGCGGCGCTTGCGCCTCAAGCCGCCTTCGCGCTGTCGCGCACCGATGCGATCTATGCCTCCCCCTTCATGGCGCCTGATGGTGCGTACGGCGTTGCGACACTGACGGAGGAGGGTGCAATCATCGAGCGGGTGCCGTTGCCCGCCCGTGCGCATGGCATGACCTATTCACGGGTTACCGGCCGCGCGGTTGCCTTTGCCCGCCGTCCCGGCACCTATGCGATGATCTTTGCGCCCGACAAAAGCATGGAGCCGATCGTCGTCACCTCCGTCGAAGGCCGGCACTTTTATGGCCACGGCTGCTTTTCCGCCGATGGACGGCTGCTCTACGCGACCGAGAACGATTTCGCGGCCAATCGCGGCATGATCGGCGTTTATGACGGCACCGACAAATTCGCTCGCATCGGCGAATTCCCCTCCTTTGGCATCGGCCCGCATGACATGACCCTGCCGGCGGATGGCAAGATGCTCGTCGTCGCCAATGGCGGTATCGAGACCCACCCGGATTTTGGCCGCACCAAGCTCAACCTCGATCATATGGAGCCGTCGCTGGCGCTGATCGACACGGCGACCGGCTCGCTCATCGAACGCCATGTCATGCCGGACAATCTGCGCCAGCTTTCGACCCGGCACGTCGATATCGATGCGGATGGCAGGGTCTGGTTTGCCTGCCAATACGAGGGTGCCCGCAACGACCTGCCGCCACTTGCCGGTTCCTTTTCGCGCGGAGAGGACCTCCGCTTTCTCGAACTGCCGGATGAAACGACGCTAGCGCTTGCCAATTACGTCGGTGCCATCGCCGTCAATCGCCGGGATGGATTGATCGGGCTGACATCACCCAAGGGCGGCACGGCGGTGACGATCGATGCGAAGACCGGGCAGGTTATCCGGCAGGACAGCCTTGCCGATGCCGCCGGGATTGCGCCAGCCGTCCATGGTTTCGTTGCATCGTCCTATTCGGGGAAGTTCGGTGGCACGCAGAGCAAGGTCGCCTGGGACCAGCATATCGTCAGGCTTGGAAAACTCTGAAATCCGGCTGCCCGCAGTTCACGATGGACCACGTGTCCTTCGGGCCAGAGCGGCGATATCATCCCAAAGATAGGCGACTTGCTCGTAACTCTGGTCGCCGAGCCCGATCTTGCTTGTCTCAACCGCTTTTGCTCCCAGCCGTTCATAGAATTGTCGATTGGGATTGCCTGCAAGAACCCAGGCAAAGAGCGATGTCGCACCTTGCCCGGCGCAATGAACAGCGGTTGAGCGCAGAAGCGCTGCACCGATCCCCAGCTTCTGATAGTTCGCCCGGATGTAAAGCGCATAAAGCTCATGAATATGCGCCGGCACGTGGCCGCGCGCCGGTCCGAAATTGGCAAATCCGATGACTTCTCCCGCTGAAGGCTCCACGGCGACGAGATAGGAGACGCCCGCTACGCCCATGCGCCGAGCGTGGCGAATCGCTTGCTCCTCGCGCGACATGCCGTCGAGATAGGTGTCCGCCAGCAATCCACGAAAGGTCGAGCGCCAGGTATCGACCAACACGCCGGCGATCATGAACAGATCGTCGCCGGTGCTTGGTCTGATTTCGAAGCGCTCATCCATGTGATCGATATGGGGATTGTATGGCGCGATTGTAAAGCGGGCGGTCGTTCCGGCGCGCCTGTCTCGCCTTGGCCGCATTCGTCACTTTGCTCAACGCATCGATTTTCCTCACGAATTGAGGCTTGTCCTTGTTTTTCTGCCATGCGACTGTCTGGATGCCGGGGCGTCCGGCAAAGACAAAGATCAACGCAGACGATTGAGAGCGCACGGTGGAATTTCGCGACCGCATCCGCAACAGTTTCGGCAGACAAGCCGCCATGGCGACGATCGGTGCCGAATTGACGCGTGTGGAACAGGGATCTGTCGAGATCGAGCTTCCGTTCGACGAGAAGCTGACTCAGCAACACGGCTTCCTGCATGCCGGCATCATTTCGGCAGCGCTCGATGCGGCAGGCACCTATGCCGCCTATTCGCTCATCGATCCGGATGCCTCCATCCTCACCATTGAATTCAAGGTCAACCTGATGTCGCCCGGCCGGGGCGAGCGGTTCCTGTTTCGTGGCGAGGTGACAAAACCCGGCACGACGATCATCGTTTCCGACGGCCGCGGCTACGCGATTTCCGCCGATGGACCGGCCAAGTTGATCGCCTCGATGACCGGCACGATGATGGTGATCCGTGGACGCGAGGGCATCGAAGGATGACATTTGAATTGAAGCCCGTGGCGGGCAAGACGCTGCTCTACGTCATGGCCGTCGATGCGGAATACGGCGTGCATCTGCGCGAGCGTATCTCTCCGCTGATGACCGGCGTCGGACCGGTAGAGGCGGCCGTGACCCTGACGCGCGCTCTGGCCGAACTGGCGGGTCGCGACAGTCTGCCTGATCTCGTGGTCTCGCTCGGCTCGGCCGGTTCGGCCCGGCTTGAACAGGCCGAGGTCTACCAGGCGACCTCGGTTGCTTATCGTGACATGGACGCCTCGCCGCTAGGCTTTGAGAAGGGAGCGACTCCGTTTCTCGATCTGCCTGTCACTGTCGATTTGTCCCTACGTATCCCCGGTGTGAAGACGGCAAGCCTTTCGACCGGCGCCAATATAGTTTCCGGCGCGACCTACGAGACCATTGCCGCCGATATGGTTGAGATGGAGACTTTCGCCGTCCTGCGCGCCTGCCAGTCCTTTGGCCTGCCGCTGGTCGGCCTGCGGGGCATTTCCGATGGCAAGGCGGAACTGAAGCATGTTGGCGACTGGACCGAATATCTGCACGTGATCGACGAGAAGCTGGCAGCGGTCGTCGATGCACTGGAAAAAGCCGTCGAAACCGGCGAAATCGCCGTCTGAAGCCGCAAAATTGTCGGGGTGCAATGTAATCGTTGCGCTCGCCGCCGCCTTTAATTAAAGGCTCGCCATAGTTCCCCATCAGATGATCCCAAGCCAGCGGAAGCGCGTCATGACAGCGACAGTCCATCCCGATACCGTTCTCATCATCGATTTCGGCAGCCAGGTCACCCAGTTGATCGCACGGCGCGTTCGCGAGACCGGCGTCTATTGCGAGATCGTGCCCTTCCAGTCTGCCGATGAGGGCTTCAAGCGGCTCAACCCGAAGGCGATCATCCTCTCCGGCAGCCCGGCCTCGACGCTCGACATCGGTTCGCCGCGTGCGCCACAGGTGGTGTTCGACAGTGGCTTGCCGGTTCTCGGTATCTGCTACGGCCAGCAGACCATGTGCGAACAGCTCGGCGGCAAGGTCGAGGCTGGTCATCACCGCGAGTTCGGCCGTGCCTTCATCGAGATCGACAAAGAATGCGCGCTTTACGATGGCATCTGGACCGTCGGCTCTCGCCACCAGGTCTGGATGAGCCATGGCGACCGCGTCACCGCGATCCCTGATGGATTCGACGTCGTCGCCACCTCGCCGAACGCGCCGTTTGCCTTCATCGCCAACGAGGCGAAGAAATTCTACGCCGTGCAGTTCCACCCGGAAGTCGTGCATACGCCTGACGGTGCCAAACTGCTCGCCAATTTCGTCCACAAGATCGCGGGCCTCAAGGGCGACTGGTCGATGGCCGCCTATCGCGAGAAGGCTGTTGCTGAGATCCGCAAGCAGGTCGGCGACAAGCGCGTCATCTGCGGCCTGTCCGGCGGCGTCGATAGTTCCGTTGCGGCACTCTTGATCCATGAAGCAGTCGGCGACCAGCTAACCTGCATCCTCGTCGACCACGGCCTGATGCGCAAGAACGAGGCGGCCGATGTCGTCGCCATGTTCAAGGAGCACTACAACCTGCATCTGGTGCATGTCGACGCGTCCGACATGTTCATCAATGCGTTGGAAGGCGAAAGCGATCCGGAAACCAAGCGCAAGACCATCGGCCGCCTGTTCATCGACGTCTTCGAGGCGGAAGCCAAGAAGCTCGGCGGTGCCGAGTTCCTCGCTCAGGGCACGCTTTATCCCGACGTCATCGAAAGCGTCTCCTTCACCGGCGGCCCCTCGGTCACCATCAAGTCGCACCACAATGTCGGTGGTCTTCCGGCCCGCATGAATATGGCTCTGGTCGAGCCGCTGCGCGAACTGTTCAAGGACGAAGTTCGTGTACTCGGCAAGGAACTCGGTCTGCCCGATAGCTTCATCGGCCGTCACCCGTTCCCGGGACCGGGTTTGGCCATCCGCTGCCCGGGCGGCATCACCCGCGAAAAACTGGAAATCCTGCGCGATGCCGATGCCGTCTATCTCGACGAAATCCGCAAGGCCGGTCTCTACGACGCCATCTGGCAGGCCTTCGCCGTGCTGCTGCCGGTCCAGACCGTCGGCGTCATGGGCGATGGCCGCACCTACGAATTCGTCTGCGCCTTGCGTGCGGTGACTTCTGTCGACGGCATGACGGCGGATTTCTATCACTACGACATGGACTTCCTCGGCCGCGCAGCCACCCGCATCATCAACGAAGTCCGCGGCATCAACCGAGTCGTGTATGACGTAACGAGCAAGCCGCCCGGCACGATCGAGTGGGAGTGAGGGGGTTCAAACGGCGGCAATTTTTTGCTGCCGTTTGAACGTCTGTCCAGTCGGTTCCGTAATGTCTGATGCGGTTTATGCTCTTCACGCGCTCGCGCGCAGGATGACGAGAAGCTCGTCGAGCTGCTCGAACTGCTCGGGCATTCCGCCCTCCATCCCTTCGATGGCCTCGTCGAGCGCTTCCTTCGTGGGGTAGAGTTCGTGCAGGGTGAGGAGCGTTCTGTCGCCCTTGTCCTCGAAGGTCACCGTGGTGAGAGCTGCGTCCTCGCTTTCCTCATTTGTCCAGACTAGGCGCGCATTCGGGATCACTTCGAGATACTTGCCGAAAAATTCCATGGCGTTTTCGGCGTCGTGGCCAAACGCGACACGGTAGCCGCCGCCGGTGCGGACATCCATGTCGCAGGACAACAGAGGCACGCCGGAGGATTTCGGCGCCCACCAGCGCATGAACAGCTCTGGCTTGGTCCAGGCCTCGAATACGAGGCGCGCCGGGGCGTCGAAGAACCGCGTCACGACCAGTTCACGCTCCGACCTGCGTTCGACCGTCGTGCGCTGATCCACGGAGGTGGATTCTGCATGCCTTCCCTCATCCATTGGTCTTCTCCTTCCGTTTCAATTCCTCGAGAACCCGGTCCAGATCGTCAAAGCGCGCCGCCCAGAGCTCGCGGTAGCTTTCGATCCATGCCGCCTCTTCTTCAAGCCGGCGTGACCCGAGTTTGCAGGTCCGCACACGCCCGACCTTCTCCGTCCTGACGAGCCCCGCCTGTTCCAGCACGCCGACATGCTTCTTCATGCCCGTGAGGGTCATGTGGAACTTATCGGCTAGCTCCGTGATCGAAGCGTCTGCACGTCCGAGCTGCTCCAGAACGCCGCGTCGGGTAGCGTCCGAAAGCGCGGCAAACGAGGCGTCGAGACGGGGTCGAATATACTGAACCATATGGTTCAGTATATAACGCACGGCGTGACGACATGCAAGGGGAGGTCGAGCTTCGCCCATCCGGGTAGTGCCGCCACTGTGTTCCTCGTCCTCTCAGAACGCGAGGTACAGGCGCCTTGCTCATCAACGCAACGACTGTTAGCCATCCTCCACTCTGCGCAAAAAAAAGCCCTTGACAATGAGCGACTGAACAGTCATTTAATGATCAACATGAAACTGTGGGCGCAATCGAAACGGCATGGCTCGACCTCTTAGCGACGATCGCAGGAACACCATCATCATAGCAGCGACCGCGCTGATTGCAGAACGAGGCCTGGGCACATCCACCGCCGACATCGCGAAGCATGCAGGCATCTCGAATGGCTCTGTCTTCACTTACTTCGAGACGAAAACGGACCTGTTCAACGCTATCTACTGCGAATTGAAGGAGGAACTGATCGCAACCGTCTTGGCCGCTATCCCGAATGACCAGGATGAGAAGTCACAATTAAGGTGCTTTTGGTCCGCCCGTACGCACTGGGGTGTCACAAATCCCGGAAAGCGTAAGGTTTTGGCGCAGTTGCATGTGTCCGACAAGATTACCATCGCGAGCCGTCGAGCAGCCACAGTATCGGCCGCGCCGATACTCAATCTGATCGGTCAGGTGGCTATGCGGGGAACATTGGGCGCCGCGCCGCCCGACTATGTTGTTGAGCTAGTCGAAGGTATGGCAGGTACAACAATGGATTTCATGATCGCAAATCCTGCGATGGCGGAAGAAGCGTCACAGGCTGGCTTCGACGCCGTGTGGCGAATGTTAGCTTAAAATTTTCAACATTAATGACTGTCTGGACAGTCAAAATCAAAGGAGATCGAATATGTCTACGGTATGGCTGGTTACAGGCAGTGGCTCGGGCTTGGGGCGGGCAATCACAATCAAAGCGTTGGAGGCGGGCCATCGTGTCGTCGCGACTGCGCGCGACGTGAGCCAGTTGGATGACCTAGTAGCGTCCTATGGTTCTCGCGTAAGACCGGCCCGTCTCGATGTTACCGATGAACGAGAGAGCGCTGCTGCTGTCGATGTTGCCATCTCGGTTTTTGGACGCCTCGATGTTCTCGTAAACAATGCAGGGTTTGGTGAGGCGCGGCCATTTGAAGAGGTTCCATCGGACGATTTTCGTCGGGTCGTGGAAACCAATTTCTTTGGTGTCGTGAACCTCACGCGGGCAGCCCTCCCTCAAATGCGCCAACAGAGGAGCGGTCACATCATCCAGATTTCGTCGTTCGGTGGGCGATCTGCCTTAGCGGGTAACGCTTCGTACATTGCTTCCAAGTGGGCGGTGGGTGGCTTTACCGAGACAATCGCTCTTGAGGTCGCACCGTTCGGCGTCAAGGTGACCGCACTCGAACCAGGCGGCATGCGCACAAATTGGGGTAAGCGAGCGTTTGGAAGCGTGCTTTCCATGTTGCCGGATTATGATACCTCGGTTGGGGAAACGGTTCGGCAACTTGAAGCATATTGGGGCAATGAACCAGGCGATCCTGAAAAGATCGCGCAAGTCGTCGCCGGCGTCGCTGAAGCCGATCGTCTGCCGCCCCACATCCTCCTCGGTTCGGACGCATTCCATGGAGCACTTGGAGCTGACGCAGCGAGAAATGCTGCTGCCGAGCGGTGGAAGGCTGTAAGCGCGTGGACGGATGTTGCTTCCGAGGGACCGCTGCCGGATTTCCCTTCTGAATAAGCAATCAGCTCCAGCCGATTGACTGATCGCAAGCGGGAAATCGCAGAGATCAGCATCAACTAGATCAGGTGACAGCATGCTCCGGCAAAGGCCCAGGTCGATACTCTATCGACGGGCCACCGGGGCTCAGGAAGCGACGACGCGCAACAGGGCCGTGGCCAACGCGCCGAGGGCGATGCCGAGGCCAAGGGCGAACCACACTCGGTAACCGGCAAGCCACATGGATGCGAGCTTGCCCATCGAAAGGCCTTGACCGCCTATCTGGGCCATCAAGGTCAGCGTATCGGAGCAAATCCATTCTTCAGCGATTTTGCCGTCGGCGATGCGGTAAACCTCAGTGCTCTCGTACTCCACGCGCTTGCCGGTGGGTTGCACTCCGAGAAATTCGCCGCGATGTGTGCCTGAAATGCGCAATCGAACGGCGACCTTGTCATCCCCGGCGAAAATGTCCTCGATCTTCACTTGAAGGTCCGGAAATGCCGAGAAAAGGATTTCGGCATGCTTTCGCCATGTGCCGGTTCCTCGCTTTTGATAGGGCACGCCGGCTATGTTTATGATGAAATCCGACGGCATTAATCTCGCGACCGCATCTGCATCCCTGCGCCCCAGGGCTGCGAAGGCTGCGCGCATGAGCTCGATGTTGGATTGAGGAATTGAAAGCGGTATTGTCATTGGTGGACTCCTATGCACAACCCGTGGCCGCGCGTCTCTCTGTTGTTGGTGATGTTGTGCAGCGCCTTGGCACGGGACCCGCAAATGATAGGCCGGCCCCCTCGTGCCTGATGGCCACATGGCGATTGGGAGGCTCAAACCTATGTGCTAGCGTGGATGTCGGCACGGCTGCCCTCAGGGCGGGTTGGAACGAAACACTGCATGTGGTGATATAGTGAATAATATACACAATGACAATAGTACATCAAATTTGATGGGCGAGACCGCCCTGTCGCGGCTGTTCCTGGTGACCGTGATCCTGGCGGACGACATGAAACGCGGCCTCGAAAGCCGCGGCCTTACGCGGGCACGGGCGTTCGCGTTGTGGGAAATCTCCCACCGGGATGCCATCACCCAACGCGAACTTGCGGACGCGCTGAAGGTCACTCCCCGCAATGTCACCACGCTCATCGACGGCCTGGAGAAAACCGGTTTCGTGAAGCGACGCGACCATCCCAATGACCGCCGCGCCATACTGCTGGACCTGACTTCCTCTGGAAAGGAGATCACGGACCGGCTCAAGCGAGAAACACAGGAGCTGGCGAAGGCCCTGTTCGCGGGGTTGAGCCCGGCGAAGCTGGAGGAGTTCGTTGAAACGCTGGATCTGGTCATAGGCCGCCTCGAGCGCCTCATAGCGGAAGCATCGACGTAACTCGCGGAACGAAACCTGCCACGAGATCGAGCGATGGCGGAGTGGGTTTCCAGATTGAGCGGAATCGAACCGTGTCACACCAGGTCGGCGTGAGACAGGGGAGGCTAATAGCTGTCGATAGGTCAGCCGAGGGCGTTAAAAATTCTTCAACCAGATCATAAGGTTAGATTAATGACGCCGCCGAGCACGCCAAGAACGCTGACGAAGTGAGTCTCAAGCGACAGAGCTGCGTGTATCGGTCCAGTCGACCATTAATTTGCGCTCGGCGAAAAGCCAGACCCCGTTCTTCTTGCTGAAAGTATCAAGGTAGCGGATCGACGCGACCATCAATGTTCGCTTCTCGCCATCAAACGTCAGATGATGGGCAATGCAGTAGCTTTCGCCCTTCGCCATGTCTCCGTCGATTTCTACGGTGCTTTGGCCGTTGAAGTGGGTTGTGCCTGGTAGGTGTTGAGATTTTCGAACACCGGAGCAAGGGCATCTCGGCCGTGCAGCGTCTGCGTGGGCTCTGCCGATCGACTGTCCATGAAGACCTGGAAAACCGTTTCGGTGGTGAAAAGAGCCATTTGCCCCTTGGCGTCCCGCCTGTCGGCGCAGCGGGCATAAGCGTCGATGAGCTGGCGGATTGCCAGCCTGTCGGCTGCTTCTTCTGGCGATACTGAAGTCGGAACAGTCATTTTGGGCGCGCCCTATCTTTTTGGAGCGCAGCGCCGACGACTGCGACATGCGTAGCGATCAGGCTTCGCAGGTCGTCGCTGCTGGATGCGACATCCTTGAAGCCCTTGAGGGCATAGACAATCGACCGGGCAAGCTTCGCCGGCGATAGGTCGAGCGCCGATTGGTCAACGGCGTCCCTCAGGATGTCAGCAAGCAGATCTTCGAAAGCCTGATAGGCATCGCAGACGGTTTTGAAGCCGAGGTCGAACATATCGCGCGCATCGGGGTGTGCCTGCACCAGTTCGTACCCTTCGGCGGCCCAGGCGTTACAAGCATAGAGGAGCTTCCCGTCGACCGTGGGGAGGTTCGAAATGCCGGTTCGTATCTGCGTCATTTTCGCTTCGATCATCGCTTCGATGACCGCCTGAAACACGGATTCCTTGTCTGGGAACGTGAGGTAGAGGGTTGGTCGCGTCAGGCCTGAGGCTTGGGCGATATCCGCCATCGTCGTCCGGCCGAAACCGTAGCGCAGGAATATCTGTGTCGCCGCCCCGACGATATGCGACCGACGAATGCTTGCAGAATCACTCATGCCTGACATTCTGACATATTGACCATTTGCGTCAATATGTGATATCTGACACATGGACTAAAAATGTCAAAGCGTCGGCGCAAATCGATCGAAAAGGACGGCATTCATGAGCAAGATCTGGTTTATCACGGGAGCTGCGCGCGGCTTCGGCCGCCTCTGGGCGGAAGGAGCCCTCGCACGCGGCGATAAGGTTGCCGCATCGGTGCGCAATCCGGATACCATCGCGGACCTGGTCGAGGTGTACGGCGACCGGGTGTTGCCGATGCGTCTCGACGTGACCGACCGCGATGCCGTGTTCGAGGCGGTCGCAGCGGCACACGATCGTTTTGGCCGGCTCGATATCATTTTGAGCAATGCCGGTTACGGCCTCATGGGGGCGATCGAGGAGACGAGCCATGCCGACATGCGGGCCGTCTTCGAGACGAATGTATTCGGCACGATTTCCCTCGTTCAGGCAGCGTTGCCGCTTCTTCGTAAGCAAGGCAGCGGTCACATCCTTCCTGTTTCGAGCGTGGCTGGCTTGGTCGCCGTTCCCACGGCCGGGATCTACGAAGCGACGAAGTTCGCAATCGAGGGCTTTGCCGAAGCACTCGCTGCCGAGGTTGGCGCCTTCGGGATCAGAACCACAATCATCGAGCCCGGCGCCTATGCGACTGACTTCCTGAGCGGTAGTTCGCTGAAGACCGCCGAGCCGATGGCGATTTACAACAAAGTCCGGGACGATCTTGCTCAGATGCTGACAGCCGAAATGCTTGGCGATCCGGCGGCGACCTGGCCGGCCATCGCGAAGCTCGTGGATTCCGACAATCCGCCTTTGCGACTGATCCTCGGTGACAATCTTGCGATGGTTCGCCAGATCTATGGCGAGAGGATGAAAACCTGGGAAGCATGGGAGAACGTCTCGAAGGCCGCGCACCGGGCGTGAGATTATCGTCATGCGGGCTGCGTTGACACGGGCGCGGGCGGGCTTTGGTGCCGGCCTTCCGTATTTGATCCTTCAGCACGCCTCGCTTTGGCTCATGGCCATGATCGGTATTGCGTGTCAGGCGATAGATGGTGAAACCACGATTTTCGTGATCGGGTAAAAAATCCAATGGTTTCGAAAGCGCTGCTTCTTGACGGTTTGCCTGACGATATAACGCGGGATAGAAAATATTTCCCCGCTGCGCCAGATGGCAGGCAATCTGCAGGCAACTTCCGCGTGACATAGAGCGCCGACGCTGAGGGGAGAGCTCTGGCGTAGAGTTGCTTGCAATCGGCGGTCTGCCGTGCACCAATCGTGGTCATTGTACCATCGGGACATGGAAGCGACCATTCGCGCCTGCGCCTCAACCGTCGAAAAAATTTGCAGGGCGCTGTCGATTTGCGGGAACCCCGTTCGTCGTTTCGATGCCAGGCCGATGAGGCCGGATCAAACAAGGAGACAGACGATGCGTGTAATTGTGTTCGTGAAGGCTACCGAAGACAGCGAAAAGGGCTTTTTCCCCACGCCCGAGACGAACGAGATGATGGAGGCGATGGGCAAGTTTAATGACGAGCTTCGTGATGCCGGCATCCTGCGCGACGCCGATGGCCTCAAACCATCCTCGGCGGGCAAGCGTGTGGCGTTCGATGGTCCCGGCCGCAGGGTCATCGACGGACCTTTCGCCGAAACCCGCGAGCTGGTCGCCGGCTTCTGGCTCTGGGAAGTCAAGGACATGGACGAGGCGGTCGCCTGGGTGAAGCGTTGCCCCAATCCGATGCCGGGACCGAGCGAGATCGAAATCCGGCCGTTATACGAGATGGCCGATTTGCAATGAGAATCTGACGCCGGGGTCACGGAAATCCATGACACTCTTGCAGGAAGTGGCGACTGGCATCTTTTCCCCTTGCCCCCGTTATCAGGTTTTGCGGCAGCGTTGGCATCGCAACGCGGCCGGTTGGGCATTCGCTTTTATGAAACGATGATAAACATTTAGACGAGTTTCGAAGCGGTTCTGTTACAAACTTGCCGATTACGGTCAGTGTGTCATTCATCTCTAGTAATTTCGCTGAGATCGGTAATGTTCAAAGGTCGACATTTCGAATGGTCGGTGATCTGTGAATAATCCCAAGCTTTGTAGAGACCTTCTTTCCTAAATTTTAGGCAAGAAGACGACATGAACAAATCCAATCTCGGTGACGAGTTTAAGCGAGATGCGGTGCGTCAAATCGCGGAGAGGAGCTATCCCGTTTCGGAGGATGCTCCGCGCCAAGAAGTCTTTTACGGAGTTGCTCTCTGAGAAAACTTGCCCACCGGCGGCAAGAATTCGTTTCCGATATTCTTGCCGCCGGTGGGCGTTTTGTTCACTCCGGATTTCCCCTGATGAATGGTAGTCGCCGCTATTACGCAAAAAAATCACGACTATTTCCATCAATCCCATAGAGTGAACCTGCCCCTCCCCCCAGAAGGCAGTTATGATTAGGTCATTGAAAATGAAATGCGTTCAAAGTCTTTTCAATAGCGCTCTATATTCTTCTGCATCGACCACGGTTTATTTAATACAAGCATCAGTTGCCAATGTCGTTATCCTCGCATCCTGATATCTATCGTCCCGTGCATTTCTACTCCAAATGGGGTACAACTAGGCGCTGATATGGGTAGGGCCGGTCTTCGCTCCGTAAAGTGAGTTGCGCTGGGCGGGTGGGTGCCGCGCCAGAACAACGGTTCGCCGGCAATACATCCTGGCTTGGGCGATCATGGCTGGAGGATTGTATGAGCGACGGTTCAACTGAGTCCGAACCAGAAGACCACCTTGTTGAGGTGCCCGCGAAGCAGTCGCACTTGGAGCGTCGCCGTTGGCCACGTCAATCCGATGCGCAGGCAGCATCCCGTTCGCAAGCTCCGCCCGCACTGACGCCCCTGTGTTTTTCGACACGCGAGTTGGCGCCAGCGGAACAGTTCCAGGCATGGCGGGCACATATGGCTCCATTGATTGAGGTCACGTTGCCGGACGACAAATCTCCGGATGACGGCTTCCTGGTGGAGCAGACGGCATGGCACCTGGGCAACCTGCTGATCGTTCAACAGCAAGCGCCAGCTCACGGCTACGTACGCTCGCGCGCAATGTTGCGTTTGAGCCCGATCGATCATTGGTATGTGGAACTGCTCCGCGGTGGTCGAGCGTGGACCGAAGTTGATCGCCGGGTTGCTGAAAGCGGGCCGGACAAGTTCGCTTTCAGATCGCTTGGCTATCCTTATCGCGGGCGAACAACGGAATCGGACGCTGTCCTTCTGTTCATGCCATACGATTTGCTGGCTGAAAATGCCGGCATTCTGGAGGCGGCCAACAATTCGACACTCTCAGGCAATCTGGCCAAGTTGTTGGCCAACTATGTCCACGGCGTCGAGCAGAGCCTAGAGAAACTCACAGCTGAAGAATTACCAAGGCTCGTGCACACAATACGCGACATGGTCGTTGCATGCGTTTCATCGTCGGTGCCGACGACGACAGCGACGCTACCGAATATGAGCATGATGGAGCGGGCCCACCGATATATTCACAGCAACCTCTATTCGGATGATCTCACTCCTGACACGATATGCCGCGCGCTCGGGATCTCGCGCACCCGCCTCTACCAGCTGTTTGGCGCGAGTGGCGGTGTTCTCAACTACATTCGAAAACGGCGGCTTCTGGCGGCTTATGCCGAGCTCAGCGACCCTACGAACAGTCGGCCGATATCGGAAATAGCGGAAGCCGCAGGCTTCGATCTGGCCGCCAACTTTACTCGGGCGTTTGGGCACGAATTCGGTTTCAGTCCTCGTGAAATCCGCAAGGCAGCCGCTGCGGAATATCCTGTCTCGCCGGCGGCTCTTCCCGAGCGACGTCGTGGGGGAACATTTGGCGATTGGCTCAATACGCTTGGAAATTGAAGCGGGGGAGGGGTTAGCAGCCGACAATTGAATGTGCGAGACGCCGCATGGGAAAAGAGGCGTCTCTGGAAAAGGGAAGGCTGTCGTCTATCGACCGCATACCTTCGGTAGTTTCCTCAATTGAGCCTGAGCTCAACGCCGGGGTGCAGTTTCTTCAGATTTGGAAGTGACTTTGATTGCCATGGAAACTCCGATGTTCCGCGTACTGTCAGATGGACATTCGGCCTGTTGCGCGCTTCGATGGTGAGCTTGGCGAGCAGATTGATCCCGGAAGAATTGAGAAACTGCAATCCCGTCAGGTCTACGGTAACGCGATCAGGCTCGGCTTCGAGAACACTCATGACAAGTACGAAAATCGGGGCATAGGCCTCCGCATTCGGCAGGCGCATGGTCCCATCGAAGTAGATTTCTTTCTCTTCCGACCAGACGCGATATTCTTCTTCCTTGATTTCCATGTTCTGTCTGCCCATCAATTCGAGAAGTCGGGGACCGTAATAGACGCGTAGGTTTCCAGTGGGATTTTGTGGCCCTGTTCCCTGGAGCCAAAAACCCATGCAAAGTGAGCACCATAATCGCTCATTAGCGTCAGAAGTCCAAGCCCTGAGCTGCTCATGCTTGCTTGCATCGCATTCGCTTCGATCCGCTCTATGAGGCGCTCGCCGGGATCACCGGTTGTGATTTCTGAAAGCAGGTGCTGGAACCGCTGGGCTGTTGCCTTATCGATGAAATTGGAAACCTTCGCGCGAAAGGTGTTGGCCTCTATGGAGGCTTCCACGAGAACTTCACCGCCTTCGCGGAATTTTACGGCATTTTCTATCAGTTCGTTGGTCAGGTAACCGACGTTGTGCCGCACCTCTCTGTAGAGGCTGCGTGATGCGAGGTAGCGCAACGCGACGAACTCGGCAACAAAATCGGAAGTGATCGCGCAGTGCTTAAAGCTGAGATCCAGTGGTCCGTCGAAAAGGCGAAGCCGGGTGACGTTCTCGCCTGTACCGATCGTCAGATCTGCCAACCCATACAAGGTCGTCATCAGTTCACCTGTGTCTCATGACAACGACTGTTATATCGTCGTGGATCTTCTGCGTGCCGATATGCGCCATTAGGTCCTCGATGATCCCGAGTTTAACGTCTTCAGCGCTTCGTCCGTATCGCTGCCGCGCGCTTTCGCAAAGCCTCTCTATGCCAAAAAGCTCCCCGTCCCGGTTCTCTGCCTCCGTGACGCCGTCGGTGTGGAGAATGACCATATCACCATGGCCGAACGCAATTTCCCGCGTCGCCACGAACTGCGAGATATCCGGCTCCAAGCCAATAGGCAAACCGAGATCAAGGGTGTCGATCCGCTCTACCACTCCTAATTTGCGAACCACAATCAACTCCTCATGCTGGCCGGAAAGCGTCAGGCGTCCTCCCTCGTAGTCCAGGAAAGCGAGGGAAAGATGCTTGTTGGTGCTGGTTCTGAGGAGATTCTTATAGATGGCGCGGTTGACGCGATTGAGGAACTGCACCGGATCCGTGTCGCCCGTTTCCTGCAGAGCCCGCGCAACCGACTGGACCATCAACATCAACACGCCGCTCTCAAGGCCATGCCCCGTAACATCGCCGATACCGATTTTCAGCCGCCCGCCATCGCTTAGAACATCATAGTAGTCGCCACCGACTTCGTCGGCGGGCCGCATGTAGGCTGCTATCTCCATTTCCGTGATTTCTTCAAGTTCGCCCGCCTTGGGCAGAACCATCATCTGGATCCGCCGGGCGACGGCCAGTTCGGCGCCAAGGCGCACATTCTCGCTGCGCAGCTGCGTGTTCAATGCCGAGATCTGCAGATTCGCCTCTTCGATCTCCTTCGTCCGATCCTCCACCAGCTGCTCAAGATTTTCGGTATGAAAACTGATCTGCTCGGCCATGCGATTGAAGGCGGCACCGGCTTCCCCGACCTCGTCGCGGGTTGGAATATCGACCCTGACCGAATAATCCTGGGCCTGGATGCGCTTGGCTGCACCGGCAAGCGCACTGATGCCGCCGGTTATGCGCTTGGATATCGCGAACACGGCCGCAATCACGAAAAGCAGCGACACGAGGAGCGCCAGGATCTGATAGATCACGATCCTGTTCGTGGCCTGGGAAATTTTCGCCTGCGCAGCAAACAAGGACGCATAAATCTCCCGCTCTGGCACGACGATGCCAAGCGACATGGTTTCGCGCCGAACAGGGCCGGATAACCATAGGTTCGTCGGCTGCAGATGCTTCACGATGACCAGATAAGGGACCTTCTCGCCGTTTTCGTCGAGCATGATATGCTGAAGCAACCCGTCCTGATCGAGTGGCAACTGCGCGATCTGCGGCTGCACGCTCCGGCGCAAGGAGCGGTCGAGACCCGTCACGCCTTCACTGTTGCCGGCGCTCGATGTCTGAAGGCCGATCACCTTCTCCCCCACGGGGTTGATGGCGACAACATTGCCGTCGGACATCGTCAGGAAACCAAATCCGTGGTCGGCAACCTTGACGTTCTCCACGATCTCGGCCAGCTGGTCGAGGGTAATATCCGCTCCCGCAGCACCGGCCACGCTCTTGCCATCGGTTGACCGGAGCGGCTGGAAGAAACTGACAATGAGTTTGCCGGTGATTGCGTCCGTGTACGGTGCAGTTTGCGTGATGTTGCTGCTTACCGGGCGCGATCCGGGGTCCTGTGCCCATTGTTGCCACGATTCATAAAGACCCGGGAAGAAGAAGGTCCAGAAGTCTGCCTCGTTGTGACCCGGGTAAAGCTTGTCGAAAGTTTGAGCTTGATTTGTATAGGGCGCCGTCCGGAAGATTGGCCGCTCCCTCGGACCGATATAGTACATCTGAAGCTTCGACTGGCCGTTCGCCAGCAGGCTTGGAACAATGAGGTCCAGGACAGCGCTGTTTTCAATTTCCCTTTGCACTTCGGGAAGCGGGGCATGATTTGAGTCGAGAAGATACCCCCAGACGCTAACAACGGACAGAGGTCCAGGGCGGTTCTGAGCCCACCGTCCCTTGGCATCGTAGGTGACGGTCACCGCTTCGGGGGCGCCACGCGCCATCGCTTCCCCGATCTGGGTCTCTCTCGCGGGGTGGTCGATCTGCGCTTGCAGGACGCCGGCCAAGGTACCGACGTCGGAATGGACCTGATCCAGGAGCAGATTGACGCGAGCGGCTGTCCCTTCCGCGTAGGAGCGGATGTAGTCCTGGTTGGCCCGCTCCAGACCCTGCCCAACCTCCGCTGTAGCATCACGGGAAAGCCGCTGCACATTCCAGAGCGCAAGGCCGCCGCTGACGAGCAGATCGAACAGAACAGCGCCTCCGACGACAAGGACGAACTTGGCGCGAAATGAGCGCAGACCGAGACGGGGGGTGTGGTGCTGAGGCGCGTTCATCGAGGCTTGCGTCCAGATGCCACCCAGATCGGCCAGCCGGCATAACCTTTGGGATGGAGGGCCGCGAAGATATGGTCTTGGAAACCTTGGCGGAAACGTTGGATGAATTCAGGAGAATCGCCACGCTTTACGGACATTTCACCGGCATAGACATCTTCCCAGGCAGCAATAACGTCGGCGAAGTCCTGCGCATCCCCATCCAGGTTGGTGACCATGAATGACTCGACGACGATGTCTTCGAAGCCGGCATCGGTGAGATACCGTCGGCTTTTGGGTCCAAGTTCTACGTCCATCTCGAAATGGCTGAACAGCTTCGCGACTTCGTTATATGTCCATTGAATGCTCTGTGATCGAGGCTCGCCGAGACAATGCGAATTTTTCTCGTTGGTTACGTACACTCGTCCTCCGGGCTTGCAGATTCGGTAAAGCTCCGCCAGAAGCGCGTCCGGCTGGTTGAATATCTGCAGCGAATGGCGGCAGCTCACGAAGTCGAACTGATTGCCCTCAAGCAGCATCTCGGATGCGTCGCCATAGGTATACTCGATATCGGTGATGCCGAAACCGGCTGCCACGTCGCGCGCATACGCTAGACTTGCCTTCGAATGGTCAAGGGCGACAATTCGCGCCGGCTGGAACTCTTTTTGGACAAGCACGACGAAATCACCGATACCGCAGCAGATATCCGCCATCGTGATTCCGGAGCGCATTCCATGGCGAGGAAGGATTGTGCGCTCATGGCGCCAAGTCATCTTCGTTTGCGTCCGCAATATCGGAATAAAACTCGTGTTCTCCACGAAGCTCTGACCAGGGTAAAATTTCGAGTCGTAGACCTCGATCGTTATCTGCGGTTCGATCTTGTTCAGATGTCCGAACATGCGCGTAGTCCAGCCAACGACACTTGAGGTGACAATCACAAAGCGAATATCCGGCCTCGCCTGACATGCGTCGAGAACCACTCGCGCGAAGGCATGAAAAGCTGTGTTGTTCATCTGAACGAGGCGCTTCACATTGATGTAGAGAACGCCGCGCACCTGATCGATCGCCGCCTTTAGCATCGATATGTTGCCTGCGATCTCATTGATCGAACGCGGGCGAACCACGCCGGAAAGAGAAAACTCCTGGCTGTTGACGTCAAATTCTGCCTTGAAGGGTATGGAAAGGCCTGCCGTGCTCAACTCACAATTCCTTCAAGAGGCAAATCCACAACGAGCGTTATCGACGGGGGAGCACTATTTTCCAAGCGGATCTGAGCATCGAAGTTGATCGCGAGATCCAGAAGAACGACATCCCGACTTGGTGTCAGGCCGGTCGAAATGGAATCGAGATAGCGCGCCAGCGCGTCTTCCCGTCGTGTATTCGATACTGCTTCGCTAAAGAATTGTCTCTGGCGGGAAAGGCACGGGAAAGTGAGTTTCACCCGTTCCGTTCGACCATGCCGATAAACCGCACAGCCGATCTGTCCGTCGGGAGAACCGCCACGAAACGAGACCTCCAATAGCTCATTGAGGGCTGATGAGAAGAAGTTCGAGTGTCGAACGGGATCTGTGCGGTTGTGACTAATTATCCGGGCTATGAAGGTCGACAACTGATCGCAATGGTGCCAATTCGAAAGAAAGGTTCCCATCTCCATCTCGATCTGAAGCAAGGGCTCGAAGGTTGCTTCCGCGGGCGCTTTTTCCGCTACATCCATGCCGTCTCCTTCTCCACCAGCAGAACTCTGCCACAGCGTCTTAAAACTCTCCACCCAGATTTTTAACCCGCTTGAACTTACGGGCAGCATTTAAACGGCGCGCCGGCCCTCAGTTTGCGTCTCGAACCTCACTCTGCCGAGGCATACGACAGGTGCGAGAAGGCCTGCTACAACATTACCAACGAAGACTGATAAAGGAACTCGTCAATCTCGTCCGCGGGCATCGGAACGCCCAGGAAATATCCCTGCAACTGGTCGCACCCCTCCTTCTGGAGCCAAGTTACCTGACCTCGCGTCTCCACCCCCTCGGCGGTGACGCGCATTCCCAATCCATGAGCGAGAGCGATTATGAATCGGACGATCGTCTGGCTCTTTTCGTCGCTCTCGAGATCCTTGATGAAATATTTGTCGATCTTGATCGTATCGAAGGGGAAGTTCTTGAGATAGCTCAGAGAGGAATAATAGGTTCCAAAATCATCGAGCGAGATCTGAACGCCGAGTACATTCAAGGTATTGAGCGTATCCAGATTATTTATCGTTCGCTCCAACAACACGGATTCGGTGATTTCCAGCTCGAGGCGATCGGCGCGCAAACCGACCGCATCGAGTGTCTGGGCAACCCGATCCGTCAAACCTTCACGCAGAAATTCCGCTGGAGAAAGATTGACGGCGACCCTGAGCTGGGCGGGCCAAGTCCCCGCTGCCCGGCAGGCCTGCTCCAGTACCCATTGCCCAATTTCGCTCATAAGGCCGTCAGATTCAGCCATAGGAATGAAGACGCTTGGTGGAATCAGACCCACGAGAGGATGACGCCATCGCAAAAGCGCTTCAAAGCCTACAATCGAAAAAGGCGGTTTGACGAGAGGTTGATACTCAATAAAAAATTGTCCCTCTTGAAGGGCGATCCGCAAGCTGCGGCGTAACGTTTCGCGCTGCTCCAGGACGATGAGCATCGAGCGGCTGAATGTCCTTGCGCGACCGCGGCCATCTTTCTTTGCCGCGTAGAGCGCAATATCGGCAGTCTTCATCAACTGCTCGATCTCGTTTCCATCCCCAGGAGCTACGGCGACCCCCACGCTGGCTCCTACGAAAACATTGATGCCCTCTACCGTGAACGGCTCCTTGAAAGCGTTGACGAGCGCGTCTGCCAAGCGCTCTGCCTCGCGAGGCTGGTCGACTTTCCACTGGATGACCGCAAATTCGTCGCCCGCCAGTCGGTAAGCCCGCTCCCGCTCCCCAAGCACACTCCTTATTCGTTCCGCCGCCATTTTGAGAACGGCATCACCAGCGCCGTGGCCCAACGTGTCATTGATCGGCTTGAAATCATCAAGATCTATTTGCATGACGGCCAGCTTTGCCCCGGCCGGCACCGGTAGGGTACCTCGCAACTCATCGCTGAATTGGCGCCGGTTTGGCAATCCCGTCAGAACATCATGAGTTGCCTGGTGAAGAAGAAGCGCGCGGTCGCTATCGCTTTGATTGGAAGTCTCGCGACAAGTCGAGTTGCGTTCCGCTTCAACGACCCCGATGCCGCGAGCAGTGCGAAAGATGAGAAGGGCGCGATGATCCCCCGTTGTTGCATCTGCAATTTCGACGCTCCGCGGGACACCGTTCGCAAACACAGATTCTACGGCCGATTTGGGTTTCGGAGCCAGTAGCTCAGGGTAGACGTGCCATAAGGTTGCATTGACCAAGGAGGCGACAGCGTATGTTTCGCTATGTCTTGGCGTGCACTCGATGAGGTGAAAGCTCTCGTCGTAAAACGAGACAAGCTCGTCTGTTTGCGTGAAGAAGTAGCGTTCGACTGAAGATGAAGCAGACAACGTCGTATCAGCGTCCTGCATCCTTGCCTCCCCCTTTCGTTGCGTATCGCCCCATGTAGTGCAAGCACGAAGCCATCTGCGATTGCGTCACATTCAGTTGCTCAATGTTATCCCAACCCTTCCACTTCATTCAGAACTATCGCGGAACGTGTGATGGTCAAGAGACTGGTTGGCCCCAGACGGATTTCGCCTCTCTTTAGTGAGGTACGTGGGGGCGATATCTCGGTTACGCCTGCGTATTCCGCGTATTCTTTTAACACTCACCACTAAAACATGCAATTTTGACGATTGTTCAACGTAGGATGCCGGCAGATACCGGAAGGCCGAGGCCAATGGCAAAATTTGTTGGGCGTCAATTGTTGGGATGACCCGCCATCGAACCTTCATCCAGCTGGGAATCTAACGTGGAAAACTCCAACCAAAAACGATCCAGTTTCTGGGGATCAGAGCGCCCTGAAGAGTGTACCGAGAAGCGGAACTAATCCGTGATCACCGGCCTCCTGGTTTCTCCGTCGCCGAAGGATGCCAGCTGATGGGTATCGCACGCTCGGCCTACTATGACAGCCCGGAAAAGGCTGTCGACGATACCTCTACCGTCGAAGCTAAAGCGCTTTGCAGTTATTCCGCCTCATACCCTGCTGCTTTGAAGAAGTTCCGGCATTCTTTGATGGAGAAGAGATCGCAGATGTCGCCGAGCGTTTGAGAGGACATGGAAGGTTCGAGTAGCGCGTTTTCGCAACAGGGCTTGAGCTTGGAAAAGGCCATTTCGATGGGATTGAGGCCAGGTGAATAGGGCGGCGGGAAGAGCAGCCAGGCACCTTTGGCGTTGACCAGTTCCACTGCTCTCTGGCTTCTGTGGAAGGCGACATTGTCGAGCATCGCGACGTCGCCTGGCGATAGCATTGGTGCGATAGCGCTTTCCCTTGGCGACCATCCCATTCGCTCAGTCAGCTTTGTATTGGTCGAGGTCTCATCGATAAAGATCAACTACGCCAATGCTTTGTTGAAAAACTGCTTGTGCCGGTTGATCCAGAGATCAGGCGCGCGGGCGACCTGCGGCCGCAACTGCTCGGCGACCCGCAGGCTTTTTTATGGCTCAGCCCCAGCCTGGGCAGAAGTCGGCTAACCGTCGAGCGATCGACCGAGACGCCCCGTCTTTCCAGGTCCACACAAGCCCCAGCCGATTCGCCAAATAGATCAGGTTGGAGAAGCAGCATGCCTGAAAAGTATCAATAACTGGCCGAGATGCTCAACTCATGGATCGGCGGGGGCCTGACCACCATTATAGCTGCCCTTATGGGGAGGTTGATGTGGGACACCACCGAAGTCCGTCGGTCCCGACGGAAATTCTTTGGCGAGAACTGGCCTGGGAACTTCCGCTGGCTGCCGGTATGGCCATCCTCGGAGAGGGGGTGGCTATCTGGATCGACGCCGGGCCTCTGCTATACGGCCGACCACCATCGGTAGTCTTGCCTATCTCGGGCCTCGCGGGTCTGAAGCCCTGTTCATGCGCTGGTTCGGTGCCAAGCTCGGAAAGGGCGACTGAGGTATTTGCGCTATGTGGATATCCGACGCGATTTTTGAAGCGCGAAGCGAATGACCTGATGGTTGCAGAATGCTCGGCAATCGAACTTAACCATCCCTTAACATAGGGATTGCGCAACTCTAAATATGTGCCATCCTTTTCCCTATAATGGGGGGATATATTATGGCAAAAATTCTTATCGATACCAATGAGATTGAATTCGACCTGAGCAGTTCACCCTGCAGAGCAGACGTCGAAAGAACCTTCCACTCGGTGATGATTGAGCTTTGTAAAAAGGGGTGGCATCCCGCCGCCGTGGCAATGGCGTTGGCCGATATGGCAGAGGATTTCATTATGGATCTGGCCGAGGAGCCGTCACGCAAAATTTCATTTGAGGCGCAGAGCCCCACCAAGGGCACCAGGCTTCATTGAGGTAGATTAGAAATCTTCCGGTTGGCAATGGCCTTCGATACCATGAAACGAAAGCGGTCCGCAGGCTGAGCGAGCCGGATCACAGCGTGTGTCATCGAAGACCTCAGAGTGAGACCTCCGAGGGGAACCTTCGCGTATTTTCGAAGTTCCGAATATGCCATCATGTGAAAGCGTGTGGCAATTTCATCACGTAAACCTTCGGCCCGCTGTTGGTATCAGCGGGCCACGGGGTCCTCAGCCCTTCAGATTGCGTGCGAGCACAACGAGTTCGCCTTCATCGGTCATTCCGGCAAGAAATGCGTGCATGATGACGCGGGCGATCTCCTCTCCCCGAATGCTGTCACGTCTGATGATTAGACGAGTGCATTCGTCATCAAGCACACGCCTCATCATGGTGATTGATGCTTCGAAAATGGGTTTTCCGTCGAGGGGCACGGCTTTCCCTCCCTTTGGGGCAAAAGCGCGATGATCTCCCAAGCGTCGGTTGCCCGTAATATGGCCGGCGACGTATCATTATGCGCCTTTGTGGGGCGAACTGAAATTGATTTCGCGGCGTCGCCGATCAACAGGTGCGATGGCACAGACGCGCATCGCCCGTCTTCATCTACGATGTCGAGAACGCCACCAGGAATACTGCGACCCAGAAAAGGGCGGACATTTCAGCGGCCAACAAGAAACCGAAAGCACTTTCGCTCATGAGATCCTCCTCAGGCAACCTCCATCGCCTTGAGGAAACTATAAGGGAGTTCCAACGGGTTCGCTACCCATCGCCCCGTATAAACGGTATTGACGGTGACGAGCTCCGGAGGTGCGGCCAATCGCGATGTTTTTCAGGCGTCCAAATAAGGTGATTGGATTTCCGTATAAGAGAGATCTAATTTTCTTGGGCTGTTACCTTGGCTGAAACCGGAACAGCGTTCATCGCGAAAGCGTTTTTGACATTCCGTACTGTGGGGCTTTTTATCCAGTTGTATTCACGAGGCAATTTAGGCTCGTCACCTGATCTGGTGGCGGGCCCTTTTGATTTTCAGCGCAGGAAATCAATGTTGACTGCCCACTGCAGCAATGGGTATCGGTCCCTTTGCCAATTCCTGCTCATCGATAATACCGAGCTGGAATAGCTCCATCAGTTGGCCGGCGGCAAATTGTGCTGCCGCCCCTTCAGGGCTTATGCCGAGGTGCGTGCACCGGCCAGAAAGCGCGCGCTTCAGGAGTTCTACATCTTCGTCTGACAATGTTCGATCGATCATACCGCCTCCTAAGCCCTAGCGGGGCGAGTTTGTCGTTGTCTCAGGCCCTGCGCAATTGCTGAATCTAGCCGTCGGGATGATGGATGAACGGATTGTGCCGAGGTCGCCCTCGCGCCATCGCATGGCGACATCTCATCAAATCTCGTGTAGATTGCAATTGAACTACCGGAGGGCTGACTCTCGTGGCCTCAATGCATCAGCCAATAATTCGGCTCGACATTAGTTTTGTTCGAAACGTGTGGGTCGTCACAATTTTTATTGGTAACGAAACCGAGCACCGGTCGTTTCGCAACGAAGCTGATGCCCGGGACTATAGCGATGCCCGGTTGCAGGAGTTGCGTTTTCATCATGGGAGAAGCCTGCCAAACTAGGCGCAACGTTGGATCGACGTTGCCAGGGTTGGTTCCAGGTGCGCGCCGCTACTTCGCACTATTGAGGCCCTGCGCTTTGCTGTTGCCTCCTTCGGAGCCCGAGATACGGGTACCTATGAGCCGGGAGTATTCCCTTTCGGGTTCGCCATAGGTGCTGCCGGCAAAATCCTCCAGCCCTTTCCGGTCACGAACCACGACAAGGCCTCGCTCTGTCGCGATCAGGTGCTTGCCTTCCAGCACGTGCAACGCGGTGGTGACGCTTTGACGCCTAACCGCCAGCATGATCGAAAGGAAATCATGCGTCAGTCCGATTGTATCGCCGTCGGTCCGGTCATGGCACATCAGGACCCAGCGTGCGAGCCGCTCCTCGATATGCTGCGTGGCATTTGCAAGTGCGGTAAAGGCTGTTTGCACGGATACCGTTTGAACATAGCGTGTCAAAAGAGTGCGAAGCAGATAGCTCTCGCTCAGTGCATGGGAGAGTTGAACACTCTCGATCCGAAAGCCGTTGCCGGCGACCTGCATGAAGATTGAATAGGGTGCAGACCCGGCATTCAGGATCACTGCGGTCGGCGACATGCCCTCGCGACCGAAGATGCCGATTTCCGCGCCCTGGCCATTGGCCACGGATGCAACGATCGAGCCGATGCCGGATTCGATGAAGTAGCTATAGTCTGAAAGCTGGTTTGGCGACGATAAGGCAAACGCGCGGGGAAGATCCACCGCCTCGAGGTGAGGTGAAAGACGCTGGAAATCCTGACTTGAAAGCGAAGCCAATAGACGATTTCGGACGGTTTCTTGAAGAGGTGAACCCATTGCTCTTTCCTCATTGGGGCAAGAGCAATTGAATCTCCCAGCCGTCCGCGCCAAAAAGTTGCGGGCGATATAGGCAACCTATTCTCTATCGGTGTTCAATTTAAGGTAGGAAAAAATCTTCACGCAAGGTCGCGAAAACCATCCGTCCGATATCGGACAAAGTGCGCGTTCGACCTGCGTCATTCAATTTTCAGGTCCGCTAGTCCTTTGTGGTGACCGTCAGTGCATCCATTTGCGGGCGACCACGGACAGTTCTCTGTTCGAGACGATGCCGCTCTGATAGGCGCGGACAATCGCCAGAGCCAGGTCCATAGCTTCGACCCCGTCACGGTGAATGCTGCGATACTTGCATTCGTCGGCGAGAACGTTCCGCATCATGACAACAGATTCACCGGATATGGGCTCTTCGTAAAGAGACATGTCTTTACCCTCCGATGGGAAAGCGCGATAGCCGAGAACTGATCAGTTCATTTGGCACGCGAAGCGATAGTGCGCCTCCAGAGGGGAAATTGAAAGTTAATTTGTCCGATATAGGACAATCGCGACGGCGCCCTTGCGACGCTGACCCTTTATTGGAACCCGACGGCAGGCGTGAATAGGATCCCAGGTGCACGTTCTCGTCTACGCGAGAATCAACCCTGCAGCTGTAGTTTGAAAGGGTGGCAATGATGCCTGGCAGAGCTTTTGACGCGCGTGCGGGGCTGGACGGCCGAATTTATCCTCACGGCGCCGCCAAACTGCGGATGGCGCCTCCCTGAATCTCGTTACTGAAATAGACGGTAGTTTAGCTCTCCGGCACTTACTCAATGCGGGTAATTATTTCCTTATAATTCCCGCGTAGTTTGTGGATATTCCGAAGCAAAGGGTTGCGGTCATGATCTCTATGCATCGAAAAACACTCAGACTAAACGTCAGCTATTTGAAGAATGCTTGGGTAGTCACTATTTCCGACGGCGAGCACAGCGAGAATCGCTCGTTCAGAACTGAAACGGAAGCGAGGGAATTCGGCGCCACCCGACTGGAGCAATTGCGATCGCGTCACGATCCCATCCGGTTGGGACTGAAAGCTTGAGGTTCAGGCTGATCGCCTGTTCGTTCTCACCTAGCTCTCGAAACTATTAGGCGCACCGCCCACGTGCCAACGCATCCGCCCTCACGCAGTAGTAGCCGTTGAGATCCGGCATCTGCTGATCCTCGAACGTATTGCGTCTGAGCTCGCGGAAAATCGTCGAGCGATGCCGTCCGAGTTTCTCGGCAATCACCTCGACACCGATGCCGGCCATTCGCCAACGAGCGATCTCGCGGCGTTCATCCATATCGATCTGGGAGTAGGTGCGCTTCATGGACCGTTCCTTGCAACTGATAAGCCATTGTTATCTATTGCAAGTCGCACTTCATCCTTGAACCCACCCCTTCTTGTTCGCAACACTCTGCAAGTAGCTGGCGGAGGCTTAAGAGCTGGTCGCGCGCGGCTTCGTTTGCGCTGCTCAGTTGCCGCATTAGGGCGGTCGCCCGTGCTTTCAATTGCTAAATTTCGGCATCACCGCCCATGTCTTTTTAGGGGTGACAAGTCGAAGATTGCAACTAGATTGCTTGGCGGGGCGAGGGGGCCCACGGGCAAACGCATGCGATGCCTGTGGAACATTGGCAGTTGCAGAACGGTATAGCCGTAACTGCACACAATAGTTAGAGGAGCCTCGTAATGCCGAAACCACGCCATATTCGCGACGACTGGTGGATCAACGATCAGACCCCGGACAACCCTTATGGAAAGAGTGAGGACTATGAGTCTTTTCTCGACTATCTTGGGGCATTGCCCCGTAGCCTGACGCCGGAGATCGCGGCTGAACCGCTGAGGATCAACGTTTCCGAGCTCAACGATCATCCCGAGTATAAGGCCGCCGCAATCGGCGCCTTACAGATGTGGGCGTCGGTCACCCCTCTGAAATTCGAGATCGTCGATGATGCGCCATTCAACCCCGCAACGGACTGGATGGAGGTTGTCAGCCCCGAACTCGGTGAGGAGGACGATGGCAGCGCCTATTCAAGCGATCGTTATGTCAGCATCGGTCAGCGTTTCCACGACACTGAACCCAATAAGACGGATATCGGCGGGTATGTCTTCGATTCCTTCATCCATGAATTCGGCCACGAATTCGGCCTGAACCATCCCGGACTCTACAATTACAGCGGTCCCGGCGGCATACAGATCAACTATTTGAACAATGCGACCTGGACCTATGATCGCCAGCAATACAGCGTCATGTCCTATTTCGACGGGATCGATGTCGGCGAAGCCAGCCGCTGGTCCGCCTCGACGCCTATGATGGCCGACATTGAGGCGGTCATTCGCCGCTTTTTCTCAACCGTCGACGAGAACGGCGTGCGCACCTATCAACACATCGACCTCAACACAGGCGACAACGTCTACGGTTTCGGGAGCACGCAGTCCGGCTATCAGCTGACCTCGTCCGGAATGCAGCATGACATCGGTTTTGTAATCCATGATACCGGCGGGACCGACACGATCGACTTCTCCGGGTCTACGGCGGGTACGATTCTGGACTTGCGCGCCGGGCAGTTCTCCAGCGTCAACGGGCATAACAATAATGTGTCGATCTTTGCCGGACACAACGCGGATGGAACCGACTATTACATCGAGAACGGCATCGGCAGCAGGTACGACGACATCCTGATCGGCAACGACGGCGCCAACGTTCTGGACGGCCGCGGCGGCGGCGACCGCATGGCCGGCAACGGCGGCGACGACATCTATTTTGTCAATTCATTGGAGGACATCGTTCGTGAGGAGGCCAACGGCGGCAACGACACGGTCATCTTGCTATCCAGGAACTTGAAAATCAGGAACATCGCCAACGTCGAAAACATCATCTACGCCGACGAGTCGACACTCCAGCCGGGAGATGGCGGTGACGAGACCCCGCCCAGCGTCGGCGACAACACATTGACCAGCATCATCTTCGGCGACAATGGAAACAATACGCTCGACGGCGGCGCCGGCGACGACACGATCTTCGGCCGGGGCGGTGACGACTTGATCATCGGCGGTCGCGACTCGCTCGCCAGCCGCGACATCAACAACACCATCGATGTCGCTGATCTCGAAGACCAGACCGAAAGCGATGATGGCAACGACACGCTCTACGGCGGCCGCGGCAACGACACCATTCTTGGCGGCCAGGGCAACGATATTCTCGACGGCGGCGACGGCGACGATACGCTCAGCGGCCAGGACGGCGTGGATATCTTCAGGGGCGGCGCGGGCGTCGACACAGTCGATTTTAGCAAGGAGAGCCCTTTCCAGCTGCTCGTCAACCTCGCCACGAATGTCGCCAGCGGCGGCACCGGCTCTGGTGACACTTTCTACAGCATCGAGAACCTGATTGGTTCCGATGACCGCATCGACCGCTTCATCGGGACGTCCGCCGCGAATCATTTCTGGGGTCAGGGCGGCGGGGACTATTTCAATGGCGGCGGCGGCAATGACATCCTGGATGGCGGAAACGATGGCGACATCATCTATGGCGAGGCCGGTAACGACACGATCATCGGCGGCGCCGCTCAGGACTATCTGGATGGCGGTTCGGGAACCGACACGGTCGTCTATGCTGGCAGCACTGCCGGTGTGACGATCGATCTTGCCAACGGCACGGCGCTGGGCGGCGACGGTGATGGCCAGGTGCAGATCGTCGGCCGGGGTGCTGCTATCCGGCACGATATTCTGGTCGGCTTCGAAAATGCTGTCGGTTCATCCTTTGGCGACCATCTCATCGGCAATGCCAAGGCCAATGAGCTCTCCGGCGGCGCTGGCGACGACATCCTGACTGGCGGCCGCGGCGCCGACAGGTTGAATGGTGGCGCCGGCAGCGACACGGCGGACTACTCTGACGCGACCAGTGGCGTCAGGCTTACGCTCGCTGGGCGCGGCTCCGGTGGAGACAGATACATCTCGATCGAAAATCTCGCCGGTTCGGCTTTCAACGATCACCTGACCGGCAACAGCGCCGCCAATGTATTGACCGGCCAGGGTGGGAACGACCTGATCGATGGCGGTCGCGGCGACGACACGCTGCTCGGCGATTTCGCCTATCAGGGCGACGCTCCGCCACGCCCCGGCATAGGAACCGGCTACGCTACGCTGGGAGCAGACGCGACGAACAACTCGATGGCAACCGCGTTCGACATCTCCGACAACTTCTCCCTGACCAGCGACCCTGACATCTTTGATTCGACGACGGTCCTTCATTCGACCGTCAACGCCACCGGAAACGGCCAGGGCGGATATTACAAGGTCAATCTGGCTGCCGGTACGGTCATCACCATCGACATCGATCACATTGCCGATCCCGATGTCCATGACTCCTGGGTCAGGCTACTCGACAGCGATGGCAATATTGTCGCTGAGAACGATGATGGCGGCGGCGACCCAGGCTCGACACACAATCGGGATTCAAGCCTGGTGTTCGTCGTTCAGGAGACCGGCGCCTATTACGTGCTGGAAGGTGCCTGGTCACCGGACGTGCCGGGCGATGGCTGGGCGGAAGCGGTGCCGGAAGGCTCAACATATGAGTTGAACGTGTCGGTCGAGTTTCCCCCTGCGCCGGTTCTGCCGGGCGTCGCGGGATCCGATACGCTCACCGGCGGCACCGGCAGCGACCTGCTGGACGGCGGTCTGGCGGCCGACACGCTCACGGGCGGCGCAGGAGAGGATATGTTCCGCTTCTCGACCGGGCTTGGGAACGGCAATATCGACTGGATCAAGGACTTCAAGGTCATCGACGACACGATCCTCTTGGACAATCTCATCTTCAAGAGCGTGGGTGGCGACGGTGCTCTCGCCTTGGGCGCATTTTTCGGGAGTGCAGCGGGTGCCGCTCATGATGCCGACGACCGCATCATCTATGACACGGATAGCGGCGCTTTGTCCTATGACGCCGACGGCGCCGGAGACGTTGCAGCTATCGAGTTTGCGCAGGTGAGCACAAATCTGAAACTCTCTGCGTCCGACTTCATTATCATCTAACTTGACCGTAGGTGGGGCGCTTTCGGGCGCCCCACCTACAGCGCGCCGTGCGGCTTTTCAGACGCGCAAAGCGCGCTGTAGCACATTGAATGCCTTCACGTTTTGACCTTAAATCGGCTACTTTTCGGAAGAAGCATGCAGTCGTACTACTGTTGCAGTTGGTTTCTCTTTTCGAATTATAGGCTGAGCGGCAATGCCGCTACCGCACGAGCCTCGCGGAGCGATCATGGAGAGTGTGTGATGAAGCGCCCGACCGACCGCCGTACAGTGTTAATGACTGTCGGAGCTGCGGCTGTCGCCGCGGTCGCAGGGTCAGTCGCTGCACAATCGACAGATGTTCGCGGCGCAGTCACGTTCGAGAGCGGCGCTGTTATCCCGGAAGGTCATCTTGAGATTTATCTCGAGGACCCGGCCGATCAGGATAGTGCGCAACGTCGCACCACGGAGACGCGCGTCAAAAGCGACGGCAAGTCAAAGACGATAGCCTTTTCCTTGACCCCGCCCGCAAGCTCGAGTGCTTCGCCAACACGGCGGATCGTTGCGCGCTTGGAGCGCGCGGATGGCTGGCTGGTGGCGCGCGGCAGTACACAGTTCAAGGCGGGGGAGCCTATCAACGTCACGCTTAACACAGTTATGTATTAAGAGGCCAAAACCAGCGGCGGCCCGGTTTGCAGATACCGGGAAATTTATATTGGTCGCTTTGTCACTTTAAAATTAGACAGAATTTGAATTGAGAACGGTCGGATGAAGGCCGATCCTGTCGCAGAAACTTATGTCGATCGAAAAGCACGACGCATTGTGGAAACCGCGCTGGCCGACACGCGCGTTGTCTTCATATCAGACCCGCGTCAAGCGGGTAAGACAACGCTCGCGCCATATGTAACGTTGGACGATGCTGGAACGCTGAACGCCGCGAAGTCCGATCCAACTGGGTTCATTCGCGGCGTCGACCGCGCCGTCGATGATTGCTTCGCCCTCCTGGAAGTGTTGACGCGCTGAAATCCCGTGGATACCGCTGGTCTGATGGAAGCGACGGCCGGCCAAAATCCTGGCGGATCGAAGTCGATGAGGACGCACTCGACAACGAGCTCCACTATCCCCGGACCGAAATCTACCGCTGTCCGGACACCGATCCGCCCACCAAGCGGCTGACCACCTTCAACCTCTTCAGGGCGTGATGCCACACAGTTTCAGCCACGGAAGTGTGACCCGTGCCTCCCACGCGTGGGTGGCGTGAGGCATTGTCGCTGTTGCGATCGGGTGAGGGCGTATGTTGTATTCATCAAACGACGCCGGGGCCAAACAGAGCTGCTGGCGTCAAAAACAACCTCAAGGGATTATGCCTCCAAACGGCTATCGGGCCTTTGCGCCACGTGGGAGTGGGTCCGTTAGATCCCCAACCCGTCGAACTGTTGGGCGTCGTCGCCTTCCCAAGGTGAGGGCATGGATGCGCGGCTGCGATTGGCGGAAGGCATCGGCATCCAGCACTTCAGCTCCGGCTCGGCATATTCAATGACGCAGCCGGGGGAGGAATCAGAGGCGCGCCAGCCTTCTGCGCCGAACTTATCTCCATTCGACCAGTAGGCGAGGTCAACTTCCGCCGGCCCCTGTTCAGACGGGCGGACCGTGACAAGGATCCGACTGCCATCTTTCGGCGCGCTTGCCATGTGGCGCCACCTGTCTGGCTCGTCCATCATTTTCTCTCCTGCATTGCCGCAGGTAGAGTGTCGTCTCGCCATCAAAAGCGGTCAACCCAAATTTTGCACAAGCCATCCTCTCACGACGAGCTGTGAAAAATTTGAATAACCGTTCAAGAGCGACGGTATGCACGTTCCGTGCCCCCACTTAATAGACCTGCTTTGCGATGGGTTCGAATTCGTTCACATCAGGATTTTTGTTTCGGCGAGTTCCAGACAGTACGGGTGAAGCTTCGCCCGTTGCTAGGAAACAGATCATCGGGAAACCTACCAGAACTCCACAATTCCTCGCGCGCCGCCTTCGTTTCTCCAGTGATCGACACGGGTCCCCTCGACGACTGCGAGCCAACCGCTTGAGGACTCCGCCACGCGAACACCATCGAAGCAAGCGATGCTTGTAAACGCTCGCAATCCCAGCGGCGTTGTCGAGATCTCTCGTACTGACAAGCACTACCCCACTAGGCACCGCCAGTCCGAAGAAGATGGGCATATGCGGCCGTAGCTAGTGTCGCTGATACCATAGCCACCAAAGGCAATCTGAACATTTGAAAAGACCACAACCTGTTAGGAACATCCAACCAGTATGCAATGGGGTCAGTTGAATTCGCTTGGGCTAATTGACCGCTATGCTGCGGCATCGCAGTTTGTACCGGTCGATAAGGCCCAACTGGCCCGCAAGGTTTTCGTTCTGTGCTCGCAGGATCGCCTACCTCTCTTCGGGAATGCGACAACGCTGCCGCTCTTTCCGTGGCAAGACTTCTTTGTGCCCAGGTCCGGAGCATGGAAATCGAGCACATCGGCAGCCACTTGGCAAAAGGGTGAATGTCCCATCTCAGGACGTCAGCAATCCGTTGCGATTCTGAACCGGGCAACAGCGAGGGCGCTGATATGAGAGGTGCGTCATTGCTTGCGTGACATGGTCGTAACGGCAAGACTGACTTCATTTTTCGAGTTCGTTGTCTATCCCGCAAATCTTTTCACGTTTCTCCCGAAACTACGAAATCTAGTTTCTCTATAAAAATTATATGCAACGTACTTTAGCTACTTCGAAACTTTGGTTTCGCGCTTGGCTTCGGAAAGACGTGGTTGGACGCCGATAGCAAATTGGAGAGGATGTGAGATGACACGAAAAATCAGGCTTGGAGCATTTCTGCCTGGCGGTGGGCAGCATGTGGCGTCGTGGCGACACCCCGACCAACCGGCCGACGGCGCGACAAGTTTCGAGTTTCACAAACGTCTCGCGCTGACAGCAGAGCGCGGGCTATTCGACGCCTACTTCCTGGCCGACGGACTGGCTGTGGGCTTCGGCGGGGCGCGCGAAGGCGGAAACGCGCGTGTGGCGGGTTTCGAACCGGTGACGTTGTTCTCGGCCCTTGCGCCCTTTACCACCCATCTTGGCTTTATCGCCACGTCGTCGACCACATACGAAGAGCCTTACACGACCGCTCGCAAATTCGCCTCGCTGGATCTTATTTCGAACGGTCGCGCCGGATGGAACGTTGTTACGACGACTGGCGACCTCACGGCGCAGAACTTCAATCGCGAAACACAACTTCCTCATGCTGAGCGCTACCGCCGTGCTGCCGAACATGTCGAAGTCGTCAAGAAACTCTGGGACAGCTTCGAGGACGACGCATTCATACGCGACAAGGAAACCGGAGTGTTCTTCGATCCATCGAAGTTGCACGATACGGACCACCGCGGCGAACAGTTCAAGGTGCGTGGTCCACTCAATATATCGCGTTCGCCCCAAGGTCATCCGGTCATCGTTCAAGCCGGGCAGTCGGACGACGGACGCGGACTGGCTGCCGCAACGGCCGAGGTGATCTTCACTGCTCATCAACATATCGAAACCGCGCAGGAGTTCTACCGGGACATCAAGGTGCGCGCTCGTGGCCTTGGTCGAAACCCGGATCACATTCTCGTCATGCCCGGCGTTTCCGCCTTCGTCGGCAGAACGGAAGAGGAAGCTCGCGAGAAGTATGATCGTCTGACATCGCTCATCGTTGAAGAGGACGGAATTGGGCTTCTCAACGGTCTGACCGGAGGTACCCTCGACCTGCACGGCTATGACCTGGACGGGCCGCTACCGCCCGCACCGCCGACTGAAGGCATGAAGAGCCGGCAGGCGCTCATTCGCCAGATTGCCGACGAAAACAACTTCACAATTCGTCAGCTTTATCAGTGGATCGCGTCGGCTCGCGGTCACTACACCATCGTCGGAACGGCTGAGAAGATCGCCGATACCCTCCAGGAATGGTTTGAGAACGAGGCTGCCGATGGGTTCAACATTTTGCCGCCTTGGCTTCCCACGGCGCTCGATGACTTCGTCGATTTGGTGATCCCGGAACTGCAGCGTCGTGGCCTGTTCCGCACGGCCTTCGAGGGCAAGACGCTTCGGGAAAACCTCGGCCTGCCTTTCCCCGTCAATCGCTGGGCAGCCGCAAGTGCGGCTCTCCAGGCGGCCGAGTGAGGGGCGCTCCGTATGTCCTATGAAGGCACCTCGGTTTTCCCGGCGAACTTTGGCTTGCAAGGCGGGGAACCCAACGCTTCCGTTCTTGCACCCCGCGTTCGCGGTTTGCTTCGCCAGCTTCTGGCACGTTATGGCGTGATTCTTGGTTTCCTCCTGCTGTGGCAGGTGTCGAGTACCCGAGGGTGGGTCAACCCGGCAGTCTTCCCGCCACTTGACCTGATCCTGTCGGCCCTTTGGAACGGCCTCGTCAGCGGCGCATTGCTGGATGATATCGCGATCAGTTTCCAGCGATCCGGCATCGCGTTCGTCGCGGCTGTCGGGATCGGGATTCCACTGGGCCTGTTCATGGGACAGATACGGGCGGTTGAGCAGGCGCTTGATCCGATCCTGCAGCTCTTCCGCCAGACCTCGGCGCTTGCGCTTTATCCGGTCTTCATCCTGCTGCTCGGCTTGGGAGAAACATCAAAGGTCTTCGTGATCTTCTGGGCGACGCTGTTCCCGATTCTTCTCGCCACGATTGGTGGCGTCAAGGAGGTGGACAACAAACTGATCGAGATGGCGAGGACCTACGGAGCTCGGCCACTCACGATCTTCCGCCGCGTCATACTGCCGGCATCTGTGCCCGCGATCTTTGTTGGCTTGCGTCTTTCGGCGACGACCGCGCTTCTGCTTCTGATCGCAGCCGAAATGATCGGTGCCAACAAAGGCATCGGTTTCCAGGTCATGAACGCCCAATACAATTTCCAGATCCCGCTGATGTTTGCAGCGATCCTTCTGCTTGCTTTTCTGGGGCTCGCCGCGAACGCCCTGCTGGTTCTCCTGCAGCGCAAACTGTGCCGCTGGTCTCAGCCCAGCGTCTGACCTGCTTCGATCAATTTTCCCGTTCCAAAAGGACATCGTCATGACTTTCCATCCCCGCAATCTTCTCTTGCCGGCAGCGATCGCTCTCGGTCTCGCCACTCCGGCCGCAGCAGCGGACGAAGTAAAGCTGCGCTTCCTCGCCAGCCAGGGAGGCCTGGCCGCCCATGAACTGGCGGCAGAGCTCGGATATTTCGACGGAACAGGCATCACGCTGGAGAACGTTGGTTATGCCCAGGGCGGCCCCGCCTCGCTGATCGCTTTGGCATCCGGCGACGTTGAGATCGGCGGCGCGGCGACCTCGGCTGTGCTGAATTCGATCATTGGCGGCAATGACTTCGTCGCGGCCTATCCGTCGAACGGCATTAACGACGAGGTACAGTCGATCTTCTACGTACTGGAAGACAGTCCGATCAAGGGTATCAAGGACATTGCCGGCAAGAGCATAGCGGTCAACACGCTCGGCGCGCATCTCGATTACACCATTCGCGAGGCGCTGCATTCTGTCGGCTTGCCGACGGACGCAGCCAATCAGGTCGTCGTTCCGGGCCCGCAGCTCGAGCAGGTGCTGCGCTCCAACCAGGTTGATATTGCGGCTTTTGGCTATTGGCAGACGACCTTCGAAGGGGTGGCGCGCAAGAACGGCGGTCTTCGCGCGATCTTTGACGACACCGACGTTCTCGGGGAAATCGCCGGCGGGTTCGCGGTCTTGCGCCGCGACTTTGTTGTGGAGCATCCGGAAGCTGCCAAGACCTTCGTCGAGCAGTCCGCCCGTGCCCTTGATTATGCCCGCGAGCATCCGGAAGAAACCAAGAAAGTCTTGGCCAAGGCACTCAGTGAACGCGGAGAAAACTCGGAGATCGCGCAGTACTTCCGCGGTTACGGCGTACGTGCCGGGGGCTTGCCGGTCGAACGTGACGTCCAGTTCTGGATCGATGTCCTGGTTCGCGAAGGCAAGCTGAAGCAAGGCCAGTTGGCGGCAAAGGACATCCTCTTCGCAACTGACGGCAAGTCGGCGAGCAACTGAGGAACCACGATGAGTGTCGCGCAGGATATCCGCCGTGGGGAGGTGACAATCCGTCACCTCTTCAAATCCTATCGGCTGAACGGCAGCCCCCTACAGGTTCTGAGAGACATAAATCTCCACGTCCGATCTGGGGAAAGCCTTGCCATCGTCGGCGCGAGCGGCTCGGGCAAGACAACCTTGCTGCGGGTTTTGGCTGGACTTGAAGATTTAGACACGGGAGAGGTTCTCGTCGATGGGAAAGCGGTGCGCGGTGTCGGCTCGGAACGCGCAGTGATCTTCCAGGAACCGCGGCTTCTTCCGTGGCTCACGGTGCTGGAAAATGTAGCGTTCGGGCTGGAAACAGGGGGTATCCCACGTGACCAGGCGAGAAGCCGAGCCAGGCACTATGTCCGGCTCGTCGGCCTGCAGCAATTCGAAACCGCCTATCCACGCCAATTGTCCGGCGGCATGGCCCAGCGTGTGGGTATTGCTCGAGCTCTTGCCGTCCAGCCCGAAATCCTGTTGCTTGACGAACCGCTTGGTGCGCTCGATGCGATGACCAAGATCGAGATGCAGCAGGAGCTCGCACGGATCTGGCAGGAGGAGGATGTCACGACCATTCTCGTCACGCATGACCTCGAGGAGGCGATATATCTGGCCGATCGGATTCTCATCCTGCCGCGGGCGAATGGGGGCGAGGCACGTCTTATCCCAATCGATCTACCCCGCCCGCGTGACCGCAGCGCTCCGGAGTTCGTTCGACACCGCGAGGAGCTGCTGAAGCTATTTGGACTGCACTGACATTTTTGGCGCCAAGGTTTCTGACTGCCGGACAAAGGCGGTCAGCGCAGTATTTATCGCTCAATTTCAATGACTTTTGACAATAAATGACTTAGCGCGATACTGGTTGTTTCTCCGCCTCTGGCGTCTTGCCGATAACTGGCTGTTATCAGCGTGGGCCAACGGGAAATACAGCCTGATCCGGCCGGAAGCTTGGATACCTCGGCCGAGGAGCGAAACATGCACGGCAATATCAACGGCCCGACAAGGGCGGGTCCTGTCATCGTTAGCATCACCCTACTCGCAGACCCGACGGTCGCTGCAGTCAAGATCGCCGCGAACGTCGATCTCCACCTTGCTGTCCACCGGCGTCAGCACGATCTCCTCCATCAGCCGCCTCGATCCGATTCCCTTCCATCCTGAAGGGCGTCGTAGAGCGAAGTAGCGGAGCTGCCGTAACTCAATTACGTTCGGGCACCTCGCCATGTTCCGTCTCACTCAGTAGGAATACGCTGCGGCTACCCCTTCCTTCGGCTTGACGCGCCGAAAGCCGAAATCTCCTACAGCGCCGATACCAGATCGATTCTCTGCGTCTTGGAGGGCCATGATCTCGGGCAAGTCTTCCCCCTGGCCTGACAGGTCCTTGACGACCTCGGCGAGGGTTGAGGTAGCGATGGCGTGTGGGGTTTTGCAGCCGAGCGGCAGGCCGACGGGCGCGCGGATACGCGCGGTTTGCGCGGCGCTGAAGCCGCGGTCATGAAGCATTTTCTCAAGGCGCGGCCAGCGGCTTCGGCTTCCTAGCAGACCAATATGACCTGCGTCCGTTAGAAGCGCCGCGCTCAAGATGGTCGCGTCACGATCCGAGTCATGGGTAGCCGCGATCACGCTTGTCCAAGGATCGGGCCGTAAATGAGCAATCGTGTCTGAGGAACAGGACCGTATATAGTGCAGACCCCCGATCGGCGGCGGGGTTTCTGGTCCGACGGGGCGCAGGAGAACGGTTTCGACGCCGAACAGGATCGCTGTCCTGCACAGGATCAGCATGCTCGAATCGTGGCCACACACGACCAGCCGGTGACGCGGTGGGTGCCGCCGCCAAATGAAAGAGGGGCTACCGATGACGCCGGCGAGTGCGCGTGACCGACCGTCGCCCTCCAATCGGTGACAGGAACGGCAGTACCCGTCCGACATCCAGACAACATGTTCGCGGTTGTGCCTTGCTTCCAGCAGCGCGTGAAGCGCCGGATCGCTGGACGGCAGCGTTTCGACCAGTACTTCGATGGATTTGCCGCAGGGGAGCTGCAGATCAGCGGGGCCGCCTTCGCCATATGTCAGCCAGAGCGGTTTTCCGCTCTCCAGCGCTTCCAGACCCCGGTGTATGAGGTCGGCATCGATACAGCCGCCGGCGACTGATCCGGCAACCCCATGTTCGGTGAGAGCCATTTGGGCGCCGATACCCCGCATGGCGGAGCCGGATGTCGAATAGACGGTTGCGAGCGCGACCTTTTCCTGATTTTCCACCGCCTTGGCGAGAAAATCGCGAACATCGTCCTCCAGACCATGGAGGGGCCAATCCGCTGTTGCAATCTCGAGTGCAGACATTGCCAATTCCCCTCTTGTGATAGACGAGGTTTACGTCAGCACTGTCGCGCAGCTTTGCCAGAACGGGCCGTGGTTGTATTACTTTGTCGCGGGTTGGATGGAGGTAGGGGTATCCGTCCGAATTTCACGTGGCAGGATCATTATCGCCCGCAAGCCCGGCTTCCGATTGGAAAGATGGATGTTGCCACCATGCTGATGGGCTATCGCGCGGGCTATGGAGAGGCCGAGGCCGACGCCGCCCGTCTGGCGGTTGCGCGAATCCTCCAGCCGCAGGAAGGGTGAGAACACCGCTTCCAGCTGGTTTTCCGGAATGCCCGGGCCGTTATCGTCGATCGAGATGCGCACCTCGGTATCGGAGGCGGCCAGGTTGACCCGTGCCGCACCGCCGTAGCGCACGGCGTTCTCGATCAAGTTGCTAAGGGCGCGGCGTAGATTTTCCGGGCGGCAGCGGAAATTGAGCCGTTCGCCCTCCGTAAATCCGATGCTTGGATAGATCTCCGCCATGTCTTCGCACAGGCTCCCCAGCAGCGCGTTGAGATCGACCGTGCGGGTTTCGGCGGCCGTCGCGTCGCCCTTGGCGAAGACGAGCGTTGCATCCACCATCGTCTGCATCTCGTCGATCGTGGTGATGATGCGGTCCTGCAGGGCGGGGTCTTTCACATATTCCGCACGCAACCGAAGCGTCGTCAGCGGGGTTCGAAGATCATGGCCGATGGCGGCGAGCATCTGCGTGCGATCCGAGACGAAACGATGCAGCCGGTCCTGCATGCGATTGAATGCGTCGGCGGTTTTGCGCAGGTCGTCCGGCCCCGTCTCCGGCAGGGGACGATGCTGCTCGCCCCGCCCCAGGCGATCCGCGGCATCGCTAAGCGCTTTGAGAGGTCGGGCGATGCGGCGCGCAAAAATGCCGCCGCCAACGGCGAGCACCAGCACGGAGAGGACGAAGCTGATGATCGACTGGCGTTGCAGAGAGCCGCTGCTGAACCGCTTGTAGTAGATGCCGTTCAGCCAGCGTTCGCCGGAAGGGACGGCAAGGCCGAGGCCATTGCCGTCGATATAGCTGCTCTCGGTGCAGTCGGCGAGCGGCTTTTCAGGAAACGCGCCCGGCGGGTTGCTGCCGGCCGTGCCTGGCGGCACGCAGACGGCGCCCGGCTGCGGCTCCGGCGTATCGGTGATCCAGAAGCGCGTATAGGCGGTGCTGCTTGCGGCGGTGACCCGCTTGGCAATCTCCGGCGAAGCCGAGGCGAGGGCACTCGCCAGCGCATTGGCGGCGCGTCGGAACTCGGTTTCTTCGGAGGCGCGCAGGTCGCGAATACGATCACCCGAGGCGAGAATATAGCCGATCGCCTGCGAGATGAGCAGGGCAACCAGCATCACGATGATGAACTGGCCGGCGAGGCTCCGTCTCCACAGTTTCAGCATTTTGCGACGGAAGGCGTGAAACTGTAACCTCCTCCCCAATGGGTGCGGATGATTTCCGGGTTCCTGGGATCGGCCTCGATCTTCTTGCGTAGCCGGCTGACCTGGTTATCGATCGCCCGGTCGAACGGATCGGCGATGCGGCCGGCCGTAAGATCCAGAAGTTGATCCCGGCTCAGCACGATGCCCGGATGGTCAATGAAGGCCTTCAGCAGGCGGAATTCCGCCGAGGACAGCGGCACCCCGACATTGTCGGTGCCGACAAGCTCGCGCCGGCCGGTGTCGAGCCGCCACTGGCCGAAATGGACGAAGTTCGCCCGAATGACATCCCGCTGAGGCGGCAGCGATTGCACGCGCCGGAGGACCGCCTTGATGCGGGCAAGCAGTTCGCGCGGATTGAAGGGTTTGACCAGATAGTCGTCGGCTCCCAGTTCCAGGCCGACGATGCGATCCATCTCGTCCGTCATCGCCGTCAGGAAAAGGACGGGGATTTCCGTATTGGCGCGAAGATCGCGGCAGAGGGAAAAACCGTCCTCTCCCGGCATCATGATGTCGAGAACGATGAGGTCGGGTGACGAAACCTGCAGGATCTGTCGCAGTGCCGCTCCGCCATCGGCCGTATCGACGCGGAATCCGCGCGCGCCGAGATAGTCCGCGACGAGTTCGCGGATATCGCGATTGTCGTCAGTGACGACGATGTAGGGAAGTGGCGCCATTGTTCTCTAATACAGGATCAAGGCGCTCTTCCGGCAGGGAAAAATTGTAAAAAATTGCATCAGGCGGCTGCGACAATCGGATACAATTCTTGGCCGCCGCGGGGAAATTCTGCGACATGTCGGGCCTATCTTGCCTTCCAAGCAATTCCTGGAGGCAAGAATGCCGGTTCTCAAGGTCAATGGATCGCCGCACGATATCGATCTTCCCGATGATACGCCGCTTCTCTGGGCGCTTCGCGACGAGCTTGGCCTGCTCGGCACGCGCTATGGCTGTGGGGCGGCGCTCTGCGGCTGTTGCACCGTGCATGCGGATGGAAAGGCCCTGCGCTCCTGCGTCGCGACGCTGGCGGATGTCGCAGGCGCTGAGATCACCACCATCGAAGGGCTGGGAACCGCCGAAACACCGCATCCGGTGCAGGCCGCTTGGCTCGAAATCGACGTCGCGCAATGCGGCTACTGTCAATCCGGGCAGATGATGCAGGCAGCCGCGCTCCTTCGGGAAATCTCGAGGCCGAGCGACGCGGATATCGATGCGGCGATGTCCGGAAACCTCTGCCGGTGCGGCACCTACAGTCGCGTACGCGCCGCCATCCACCGCGCTGCGGAGCTGATCTGATGCAGACGCCCGCTCTCAACCGACGGCAGTTCCTTTTTGGCATTTCGGCGGTCGCCGGCGGCATGCTGGTCGGCCTTCCGGAAAGCCGCGCGCAAGTCAGGCCCGGCGAGGTCACAGCCTGGGTGGTGATTTCGCCCGACGATACGGTGACGATCCGCGTCGCCCGCAGCGACATGGGCCAGGGCATTTTCACGGCGCTACCGATGCTGGTCGCCGAGGAACTCGAATGCGACTGGTCGAAGGTGCGCGCCGAATATGCCGACACGAACGAGAACCTGTCGCGCAACAAGCCCTGGGGCGACATGGTGACATCGACCTCGATCTCCGTGCGCGCCTCGCAGGAATATCTGCGCCAGGCCGGCGCGCAGGCGCGCGAAATGCTGATCGCCGAGGCGGCGGCGCGGTGGGATGTCTCGCCGGTTGCATGTAGTGCACGGGCCGGAATCGTCACGCATGGCTCCACTGGACGCACCTTCCGCTTCGGCGCGCTTGCGGCTGCGGCCGCGCGGCGACCGATCCCGGAAAACGTCGTGCTGAAGAACCCGTCCGAATGGCGGCTGATCGGCACCTCGGCCACCCGGCTGGAGGCCCGGCCAAAAGTTTTCGGCGAGCCGATCTTCGCGACCGATGTCATCCTGCCCGGCATGCTGCACGCGGCCGTCAAAAACTGTCCGACGATTGGCGGCAGCGTCGTTGCCTTCAATCGCGGGACCGTTGCCGGCATGCCGGGTGTGCGACATGTCTTGCAGGTCGGCGAGGATGCGGTCGCTGTCGTTGCCGATACCTGGAGGCAGGCGAATGGGGCGGTTGCAGCGCTTCCCGTCACCTGGGACGAGAGCATCGGGACGGGCGTCTCGAACGAGACGCTGCGGATGACGTTCCGCGCGGGCATCGCCGATCCTGCCGCCGCCATCGGCCACCGGATCGGTGACGTGGACGTCGCCCTTCGCGACGCCGTGCAGGTCATCGACGTTGAATACGAGGCGCCCTTCCTCGCTCATGCCACCATGGAGCCGCAGGTCTGTGCGGCGCAGGTCACGGCGGAGCGCATCGACCTCTGGGCGCCGACCCAGAATGGCGAAGGCACGACGAATACCATCGCCCGCGTCATGCAGAGGGATGCCTCGCAGATCTTCGTGCACAAGCTGCAGATCGGCGGCGGTTTTGGCCGGCGAGGCCTCGCGCAGGACTGGGCGCGGCAGGCCGTGCAGATCGCCGCGCAGGTGCCTAGCGTGCCGGTGCGCATGATCTGGTCTCGCGAGGAGGATTTCACCCACGACTACTATCGGCCGATGGTTCTGGCGCGCCAGACGGCGGGTTTTGACGCCGAAGGCAGGCTGCTTGGCTGGAAAGTCCGCATCTCCGGCTCCTCGATCGCCGCCTCCCTTGCGCCCTTCTGGCTGAGGGAAGGTGTCGACAACGCCCTGATGGACGGTTTCGTCGAAGAGGACATGCCCTACGCCATCGAGAACTTCGAGGTGGGTGTCGCCCGCCGGGACAGCCACATTCCGGTCGGCTTCTGGCGCGGGGTCAACCTCTCGCAGAACGGCTGGTTCCGCGAGGCTTTCATCGACGAGATCGCCTTCGCGCGAAAAATGGACCCCTATCTCCTCCGCCGTGAACTGCTGGCCGGCAATTCGCGCGCCCTTGCCACGTTGGACGCGGCCGCAAGGCTCGCCAACTGGGGCAAGGCTCCGCAAGGCCGCCACCAGGGCATCGCCATCGTCGAGGGCGACAATGCCTGGTGTGCGCAAATCGCCGAAATCTCGGTGACGGACGGGCGCCTCAAGGTGCATCGCATCAGTTGCGCGGTCGATCCGAACTTCGTCGTGCATCCGGATATCACCATCCAGCAGATCGAGGGCGGGATTGTGCAGGGGCTTGCGGCGGCGCTCTACGGCGAGGTGACGATCGAGGACGGCCGCGTCCGGCAGACCAATTTCCACGAATACCGTTACCTACGGATGGAGGAGATGCCCGTGGTCGATGTCGCGCTGGTGCCAAGCCTCGGCCGCTACGGCGAGCGCTGGGGCGGGATCGGCGAAACCGGCCTGCCGCCGCTGGCTCCCGCGCTGACCAACGCGATTCATGCCGCGACCGGCAAGCGCCTGCGCAGCCTGCCGATCAGCAACCACGATCTTCGGGTGTGATGGCGATGCGTGCAGTCTATCTCATCCTCGCCCCGGTCGTAGTCGTCGCCACGGGCATCGCGGTGACGGCTCAGGAGCAGGCCCCGCATCGGGACAGGACGGCGTCGATCGCGGCCTTCGACCGGCTGGTAACGGTGATCGAGCATCCCCGCTGCATGAACTGCCATACGAACACGGATTTTCCGCGCCAGGGAAACGCGCGCTTACGCCACAACATGGGCGTGGCGCGCGGGCCGGACAATCACGGCACGCCGGCCTTGCAATGCGCGACCTGCCATCAGGACAATAACGCGCCCTCCGGCGTGCCGGGCAATGCCAACTGGCATCTCGCGCCGCTCTCGATGGCGTGGGAGGGCCTCGACCGGCGCGGCATCTGCCGCCAACTCACCGACCCTTCGCGCAGCAAAATGACGGCGGAACGACTCGTCGAGCATATGGGGCAGGATCCACTGGTGCTCTGGGCGTGGAACCCCGGGAATGACCTGAACGGCGTGCCAAGGGAAAAGCCGCCAATTCCCGCCAAGGAATTCGGCGAATTGGTGCGCGTGTGGGTCGAGAATGGCGCGCAATGTCCGGACTAGGACCAAATGACATTCAGGATTCCCAAATCGCTTGCTGCCTGTTTCGTAGGACACCGTGTTTTGTTGGCATGGTGTCTGAGATGGCTGTGAAGCGATATGAGTTGAACGATGCGCAAGGGTCGAAGATCGCGGCTGTTGTGCCGGCAAGGCGACCGATCCGGGCCGCACGGCGTTGGACAGCCGTCTGTTCGTCAACGGATGTTTGCGGGTGCTGCCGTTCCGGCGCCCATTGGCGCGATCTGCCTGAGCGATACGGCAAATGGAAAACGGTGCACCGCCGTTTTAGTCGCTGGTGCCATGCCGGCGTGTGGGAACGGCTCTTCGAGGCGCTGACGGCAGATCGAGACAATCAATATCTGATATGATTGACAGCACCATCGTGCGCCCACCAGCAGGCCGCCACTGGAAAAGGGCCCCCAAAGATCAGGCGATGGGGCGTTCCCGAGGTGGATTGACGACGAAAATTCATCTGCTGGCCGACGCACTCGGCCGGCCTCTTCGCATCATCGCAACCGCCGGACAGGTGGAGACGTCACGCAGGCTTCTGCCCTCCTGGAAGGCCAGAACGGTGATGCCGTTCTGGCCGAAGGCCTTTGACAGCAATGCCTTTTGGGCCGTCATCGCCGGCATGGGAGCCAGGGCGGTGATCCCATCGAACCGCTCGCACAAGACCGTCATCCCGCGCGACGCGCTCACCTACAGACATCGCAAACCGCATCGAGCGATGCTTCAATCGAATGAAGCACTTCCGACGCTTCACCACACGCTGCGACCGAAGAACCATCCACTTCTCAGGCTTTGCCTATCTGGGCGCGGCAATGATCTGGATGCGGTGAATGTCGATTGGTCCTAGATCACCAGAAAGTCCGCATAGGTGAGCGCGAGATTCGGCGCCAAGGTGGCGAAGTGGGTGCGGCCCCCGGCCGCATTGCCGTTGGCGTCGTAGAAAAGTTTGCCGGTGTCGGTCTCATAGATGATACGGTCGCCGGCATCGAGGGCTTCGCCGGCAGCATTTGCCCGGAATTTGTCCGCATCCAACCTGCCAAGGTCGGCGCCGAGCTCCGCCATCACTGCATTGTCAAGCCGGATGGTATCGGCTGAAACGTTGAAATCCGCGATCCTATCGACATTGGCCGACGCGTTGAGAGCCGTGCTGAAGACAAAATGGTCGTTGCCCGCCCCCCCTGTCAGCACATCGTTGCCGCGGAAACCGTTCAACAGGTCATTCCCGCCGCCGCCCTTAATAGCATTGACGCCGGCATTGCCGAAGATGGACTGCGCAAGCTCATTGCCGCTGAGATTGATCGCATCTGTTCCCGTGGACGATGCCGCCGCCAACGTCTCGATCGATTGCCCTGAGGCGATCGCAAAGCTGGAGGAAGTATAGACGCTGTCGCTGCCCTGTCCCGCCTTTTCGAACACCCTGTCACCGGCATTGTCGACATAGAAGCGGTCATTGCCGGTCCCGCCGGTCAACTGATCCCGGCCAGTTCCACCATTCAGGACATCATTGCCCGCTGCTCCGTTCAGGACGTTGTTCTGTGCATTTCCGGCAATCCTGTTGTTGTGTGCGTTGCCTGAGCCGTTGATGGCGTTTCCGGTCAATGTCAGGTTTTCGATCGCCCCCAACGCGCGTGCGGATGCAAGGTTGAAATTGACCGATGACCGCACGGTGTCGGTTCCATTCGAACCCGCCGTCGATTCATCGACCGTGTCGGCCAGATTGTCCACGATATAGGTGTCGCTGCCCGATCCACCACGCAGCGTATCGCCGCCAGCCCGACCATCCAGAATGTTGGCGGCGCCGTTGCCGACGAGGATGTTGGCCTTGCCATTGCCCGTCGCGTTGACGGCGGCCGTGCCGGTCAGCGTCAGGTTTTCGAACGCGCCCCTCACATAGGCCGAGTTGGCGAGACTGAAGGTGATCGACGAGCGAACCGTATCCGTGCCGTTGGAACCGCTGACACTCTCGTCGATGATGTCAGTCAATCGGTCGACCACGTAGGTATCGTTGCCCGCGCCACCGACAAGCGTGTCCGAGCCAAAGCTGCCGTCGAGCAGATCGTTCCCGGCGCCGGTTTGCAGCGTGTCGCTGCCTGCGCCGCCCGCAACTTTGTCCGCACCGGCATGGCCGACATAGGTGTCGTCACCACTCTGAAGATCGATGGGGGAGGTGCCATGAAGTATCTTCGTGAGTCCGCTGAAGTCCAGTTTGTCGTTGCCGGAAGTACCCTGAAGTTTGAAGCCGTTGGTGTCGAGGACTTCGATGCCGCTGGCCGACGTAACGGTCAGAAACCCACTGACGGTATTGCTCGCGAGGCGGATCGTGTCCTGGCCGGCTCCACCGATGAACGTTGCCCCCTGCGTCGTAAATCCTTGTATCCAGAGAACATCGTTGCCCTCGCCACCGTCAAGATAATCCGCTCCGCTGTCGCCATAAAGATGGTCATTGCCACCCATGCCGTAGAGTGTGTCGCTGCCTGCGCCCCCATGAACGGTGTCAGCGCCCTGATGCCCGTAGAACGTATCGCGTCCGTCGAACAGGTCGATCGCGCGCACTGCGTTGACAACGGAGGTCACGCCTCTGAGGTCGAATGTCTGATTTCCGTCCTGGCCAGACAGCACGAAGCCGTTCATGTCGAGCACCTCGACACCCGTGCCGGTGCCGAGTTTCAAATCTCCGATGCTGACATTGCCAGACAAACGCGTGGTGTCGGTTCCCGTTCCTCCGATCATTGTAGGCCCTGAAATGGGCGCACCAGACGGGTTCCTCTCCAGCCAGAACACATCATTTCCCGAGCCGCCGTCGAGGTAGTCGGCATTTCCGCCACCAAACAGCTGATCGTCGCCATCCTGGCCATACAGCTCGTCGGAGCCCCCCTCACCATAGAGGCGATCGTTGCCGCCGCCGCCGAATATGATGTCGCGGCCGGAGCCGCCGTGAAGCTCGTCGTTGCCGCTCTCCAGCGCCGGATTCGTGCCCTTCTGATAGCCGTAGATCGTGTAGTCGCCGCCACCGGGTTCGCCAGCGAAGTAGTCGTTGCCCTGTGTACCGTAATAGATTGGCATGCGTTCCCTCATGGATACCTGATAGACCCCAGATCGCACCGGCTTGCCTTCGTCTCCAAGACGTGAATTGCCCCTCGTACATTGGCTGGGGCGGCGAAAGCGTACCGAAGCGTGACGCACCGAGTTTGCCGGCCCGCCATTCGATGTTCACGCTTGTTCAGGTAACCGGGGAACCTTTCAAGTGTCATTCCGATGAAGGCCAGCAATGGCTTGGGCAACGGCGGCGGGTTTCTGCGAACGGCTGTTATGGCCCGACGAACGGCACTCGACACAGCTGCTGTTGCTGTCGATAATTGCGATATGCAGATGGATTCTCTTGTGGCAGCGACAGATGACGGCCGGTTCGGTTCTTCCGTTCGCGCCGCGACGCTCAAACTTGGCGGGGCCTATTGGCTGGCGGTCTTTGTTTCGTCGAGCATCTTGTGGGGCATCGCGGGCACCGACCCGTTGGAGTCCGCCATCGGCAAGGCCGTCGCGCTATCATTGGCTGGGCTGATTGCCGCTGGCATCACGGCACTGCTGTTTCGTTTGCGAACCTGGCCGTTGATATGGAAAGCGCTGGTTTGTTTTGGCCTGTCGCTGCTGGCGGCGCCAGTCTTCTGCCTCATCGAATTCGCTATCTACACGATTTGTATGTACCCGATCCCCGTCTCGTTCGACTGGGCGAACGCCGGCTACAATCTGATCTACGGCATGTCGTTGTTTTTTGGTTGGTCGTGTCTGTTTCTGGCCCTGCTTTACAACGCCGAGGTTCGCGACAGCGAAAAGCGCCTCGCGGCCGCCCGCGAGGAGGCACTTTCTGCGCAAATGCGGGCGTTGCACTACCAGGTGAATCCGCATTTTCTGTTCAATACGCTGAACTCGATGGCCGGGCTGATAGAAGAGGGGGCGTTCGACCGCGCGCGTGACATGATCCTGGACCTCTCCTCGTTTCTGCGCACGACGCTGACGCTGGACCCGATGCAGGATGTGCGATTGGTGGACGAAATCGCTCTTCAGGCAAGCTATCTCGACATCGAACGCAACCGATTCTCCGACCGCATGACCGTAAAGGTCGAGATTGGCTCAACAGTCCGCGATGCGCTCGTCCCGAGCCTGATTCTGCAACCCCTCATCGAGAACGCCGTCAAGCACGGCGTCGGCCGAACCCCGGGCATGGTTGAGATTTCGATCAGAGCGGTCGTTGAGGAGGGGAAGCTTAGTCTCGTGGTTGAAAACGATACGATAGCGGAGGATGCCGCCGATTGCCAGGAGCCCGCCGGCATCGGGATCGGCCTGTGGAATGTGGCGCAACGGATCGGGGCGCGGTTCGCCGACGATGGCAGCTGTGTCAGCCAGAGAATCGCACCCAACCGGTTTCAGGCTGTCGTCACCATGCCGCTGGTGTTTGCGTGAGAACGCTCACAGCCCTTGTAATCGATGATGAACCGATTGCGCGGCGACGCTTGGCCCGCCTGCTCTGTGCAATGGACGGTATCGAGATTATCGGGGAAGCGGGGAATGTGGCCGAGGCGGTCGACCGAGTACGGTCACTGCGACCCGACCTGATCTTTCTCGACGTGCATATGCCTGGCGGCAGTGGATTCGACGTACTCGACAAACTTGATGAGATCACCCCGGCGATTGTTTTCGTCACCGCATTCGACCACTACGCCCTGCGGGCCTTCGAAAGGAGCGCGATGGACTATGTCACCAAGCCAGTCGAGAAAGCGCGGTTGGGCAAGGCAGTCGCGCGTGCCCGGTTGGCTATCCAGACGAAAGACGATAGCGAGCGGGTTGCGGAACTCAAGGACACTATCACGACATTGCGGAGGGTGTTGCGCGAGAACCAGAGCCGGTCGCAACCATTCTGGGTGAAGTCGCGCGGTGAGTTCATTCGCGTGGCCACAGACAAGGTGGTAAGAATTGAAGCGGAGCGTGACTATGTTCGTATTTTCGCGGATGGCCAGTCTTATCTTATCGGCGAGAGCCTGACCTCCCTGGAACGCCGTCTCGATGCCGCCGAGTTCATTCGTGTTCACCGCAGCGTCATCCTTCGGCGCGATGCGATCGTTCGATTCCGCCAGACCGCCTATGCGTCGCTAACGGCGTTGCTCTCGGACGGGTCTGAGGTCCGGGTAGGCCGGACTTTCGCAAAGACGGTGCGCATCGAAATCGGCCAGGGGCAATAGCCCGCCGCGCTGGTTACCGATGGACTGGGCGTTGCTCGCCCTTCAGGCGCACGCCAATTCCTCCCTGAACCATTTCGCCTTCTTCCCGTGAAGAAAAGGCAGAGGACAGCGAAGGAGGACGCTCCTTGGGGGGGCATCCGTCGAGAGGCATCGACGAGACCAGCTCATGTACGTCGACCGGTTCCGAACGCCCCTTGATTTTGACTGGGCCGATCGCACGGAACGAGAAGCGATCGCAGACCACGGCGTGGATCGCAGCGCTTGCGAGAATCGTGGTGCCAAACTCCTTGTTCAGGCCCTCAAGCCTCGACGCCACATTGATCGTATCGCCCATCGCCGTATATTGCCGGCGCGAGAGCGCGCCGAAACTGCCCACAACGGCCTGCCCGGTGTGAAGGCCGAACCGAGTTCGCAAATCGGGGCGACCGATTTTCCGGTTGTTGTCATTCAGTTCGTCTACGGCGGCACTCATGGCGAGCGCACAGCGGCAGCCGCTTTCGACATGATCGGGGTCTCGAATCGGCGCATTCCACATCACAAAAACAGAGTCGCCGAGATACTGAACGACCGTGCCGCCGTGGCGCTCTGCAATCTCGTTCAGTTGTTCGAAATATGTGGTGAGTATTTCGACGACGTCTTCCGGCGGATGCTGTTCGGAAATCGTCGTGAAGTCGCGGATGTCCGTGAACAGGACGGTCACATCCTGCCTCGAAGCCCTGGTCGAGGTATCAGCGGGATCTACGATCCGGCGGACCACCTCTCGGGGCACGTAGAGGGCAAATTGCGCTATGGCCCGGCGTGAGGCGGCCAACGCTCCCGCTAAAGTGTTGATCTCGCTAATCCAGGAATGCGGCGCGCCCTTTCCCGCGAAATCGAGATCGCCGATTTTTCGCGCCTCGTAGGCGAGCTGATACAGAGAAGCGCTGATCAAGCGCGAAAGCAGAACCGACGCCCCGATGCCGGCAATCACGAACGCAGCCGCCATGAACAGGTTGCGCACGAGTTGTCTGTTTGCATCGCTGACGAGGTCGTCGAGCGGCACCACAACGGCGACCGAACTGCCTTTGAAGAGATCCGAGAATGCGACAGGTGCGATCAGAGCAAGATAGCGCTCGCCGTCCAGATCGAACCGGGCGATGTTGCCGGCCGTCGTTTCGGGATCCTTGCGGAGCTTACTCACGGTTTCGACCGTTCTATCCAGAACAGTTCCCACCTCCTCGGCGCTGCGATGCGAGACCATCCCCAGTATTCTGCTCATCATCGCGGGATCGGAATGGGCCACCAGGTTGTCCTGCTCATCGAGGATATAGCTGCGGGCACGCGGTGATATTTCACTGGTGTCGAGAAGCCTGCTAGCGGTTTCGAGGTGTATGTTCACCCCGACCACGATTTGGCGATTGTCTTTCAAGGGAGCGGCGATGGTAAGAGTTGGTACTTTCAACGTCCCGCTGACAAACGGTCCAACGGAAACGGGTTTGCCATATCGAAGCGCCGCCCGATACCACGGGCGCTCGCGTGGATCGAATGTCGGATCGTCGAACTGGCGCTCTCCGAGCAAGCTTCCACCGGCATTGAAAAACCTCATCGCGGCGATAGCATCAGCATTGTCATGTGCCGCGACAATTCGGACCGCGAACCATGTGCCGTCAGGAGCCGAAAGCGCCGTTCGCACATTTGGGTTGGTCGTGTTGATGGCTTGAATGTAGGAGCCGTCCTGATAACCGGCGAGGATGCTGGTCACATTCGAGACGTTTCGAAGGACCTCAAAGAAGAATGCCTGTTTCCTTTCGAGCTCGTGCGGCGGACTGGAAACCAGTTGCGGGAGAGCGGAAGCAACTGCCACGGCTTCGTATCCCCCCTTCAGCGCGTACTTGTACCCCTCGACAAGGCGCAGGCTCATCTGCCGCATCTGCTTTTCACCTGCAACGATGGCGGCTTTTCGTCCTTGGGAGAAGGACAACACGACGAGAACCGTCGCGATACACAGTAAAAGCGTCGCGACCAGAACGCTGAGATGCAATCTTAACGGTTTCGACCAGCGCACGTTGCCTCCCGTTGTCTCTATGCGTTGTGCCCCTCACACTGAGGACGGTTAATCGATTTCGCAAGTTAGGATCTGAGTTTGCAGGGTCTTTTCAGACCATCGGCTACCAGTGCGATGTTGGAAATCGAATCCTTCACTACACCCAGACAACCCCAACGGTAACGGCAGTCGATAATGTGTAACGATCGAGCCAATGGTAAGGCCAACCCGTCAGATTCAATGCGCCTTAATAGCGCGCCAACTTGATTAGGGACCTCATCGGCGGCGGATCCGTTGGTTCCGATCCAAGTCTGCAGCACGGTCCGCTGCGCGATCAACATCGGCTTGACGATGCTGTCTGCTCCCATGAGCAACACAATGCCCCATACGACGGTGAAAATCGTCCACCCGGTCTGCCCTTGGGAACCAAGCCAAATTGCCACGGGAACCCACACCAGAAGCGGTCCGATTTGGAGAATGGCGAGCCACTCGTTCTTTTCGACCGGACGTTATGAAGGCACGCGCCTCTGTCGATAAAGTATTTTATGTCTGTACATCGGCCGGCTGGCGGATATGCAATGCAATGACGCGCTTCAATTCCTCGGCGTCGCGGGCCTCCGGCGCGTCGACCATCATGTGATCGCGGCCGGATTTCTCGATGCGGGCCCGGGGTGCGCCACCGTGAAACTGGTGCCGAAGAGGTGCACTGGCGAATTTCAGAGATCAGGTAGGCCAGCTCCCGATTGCCGCCCAAAAACAGGAGCTGGCGGTGGAAGGCCAGGTTCGCCTCGTAGTGCGCCAGGATTGTCCCCGTCAGGATCATTTCGTTGAAGTGCCTAGCAAGCACGCGCAATGTGGCAATGCGGTCTGGGGTTGTGTTGGCCACCGTCATGTCAGTGACGGCAGTTTCGAGAATAACGCGAATCTCGCTCACCTTTTTTGCGCGCCGGTCATCGGGTGGTAAACGTGGTAACCTCGATTGGGCACATGCGCCACCAGCCGCTTTGCGACAGACGATCGAGCGCCCGGCGAACTTCCGGCCTTGTACAGTCATACCGGCGCTCAAGGTCAATCTGTTTCAGCCGGGTACCGGCAACACGATCTCATCCGCAACATCGCCTATAGTTGCGACGACACGTTCGCGCTGATCTCGTTGGTATCGGCTGGACTTGGCAGCGGCTTTGCGCCGCAATGGATCAAGGATTTTCCCAATCGCAATTTCGAGTATCGGAAGGTGAGGGGGATTTCAAGATCGGCATGGGGTTGCCGATGAAGTTAGTTGACTCAGCGCCGGATTTACCATCGGTCACTCACGCGCGGCGTAACAGTAGTACCATATGCTGGCCTTTCCAAGCAGGACCATGACCCTCTCTGGCCAGGATAAGACAGGCTCTTTCGTTCCAATGTGTATAGTTGTAGGCATTTGTAACCCTCCCAAATTCACTTCTATTCGTCGAAATATATTTAACGACGTTGATCCGGATTGTCGGAAATATCTCCCCCAATTGTCGCATGGAGAAACTCCGTCACTCCGCCTCAACGGACAGGCAGAGATACTTCATCTCCAGATAATCCTCGATTCCGAAGCGTGAGCCCTCTCGTCCAAGCCCGGATTCCTTAACACCGCCAAACGGCGCGATTTCGGTAGAGATAAGGCCCGTATTGATACCGACCATGCCTGCCTCGATTTTCTCGGCAACGCGAAAGACCCGGTCGATGTTCTGACTGAAAATATAGGATGCAAGACCGAATTCAGTGTCGTTCGCCCGCGCTATAACTTCGGCCTCAGTGTTGAACCGGAGCAAGGATGCCACCGGTCCGAAAACCTCCTCGGTGGCGATTGCCATCCGCTCCGTGACGCCGGACAGAACGGTCGGTTTGTAGAAGGTCCCACCCAGGTCGTGAACCTTGCCGCCAGCGAGGACAACAGCTCCCTTGTCCGTGGCATCAGCAACAAGTTCGCGAACCTTCCCCAGCGCCTTTTCATCGATGAGCGGGCCAAGGTCAAAGTCACCCTGCAACGATGCGCCAACGGTGAGGCGTTCTACCGCCAAGGCGAAGCGCGCTGCGAACTCGTCGTAGATGCTTGATTGCACATATATGCGATTGGCACAGACGCATGTTTGCCCCGCATTGCGAAATTTGGCGGCAAGTGCGCCATCGACAGCTTTGTCGATGTCCGCATCATCAAAAATAATCACCGGCGCATTTCCCCCGAGCTCCATGGAGGCTTTCTTGATCGTGCTGGCACTTTGCTGAAGCAAGATCCGACCGGTCTGGGTGGAGCCAGTGAAAGACAGCTTTCGAACGATCCGCGATTCCGTCAAATGTTTGCCGATTGCCGCGGAGCGGTTGGAAGGCAGCACCGACAATACTCCGTCGGGAAGCCCCGCAAGCCGGCCGAGTTCGGCAAGCGCAAGCGCACAAAGCGGGGTCTGAGAGGCAGGTTTCACAACGACCGGGCAGCCCGCAGCGAGCGCGGGCGCGCATTTTCGCGTAATCATCGCGATGGGGAAATTCCAGGGTGTAATGGCCGCTACGACGCCGATGGGCTGCCTGATGACCATGATACGCTTGTCTCGCTGATGACCTGGCAGGATGTGCCCTTCAACGCGCTTTGCCTCCTCGGCGAACCATTCGATATAGGCCGTACCATAGGTCACCTCGTCGGCGGCTTCGCGTAGTGGTTTTCCCTGTTCCAGGCTTATCAGGCCGGCAAGGTGATCGCGGTTTTCGATCATCAGGTCGAACCAGCGCCGAAGGATCGCTGCGCGCTCCTTGCCTGTTCGGTCTTTCCACCCATCCCAGGCGACACTGGCTTGATCCAGCGCTCGCTGGACGTCTTCGGTCGTACAGTTGGTCACCCGCGCGATGACGCTGCCATCGGCGGGATCGCTGACGTCGAACGTCGATCCATCTCCGCTGTCGGTCCAGCGGCCGGCGATGAACGCTTGCTGGCGGAATATTTTCGAGCCCAGAATCGACGCGCGCGTCATCATGTCGTCCGGTACTCTTCTATGAAAGCTGCGGCGACCGAGCGGATACCGGCAGTATCGAGCTTGTAATGGGCGTAAAGATGTGTCGGTGGTGCGATCAGGCTGTACTCATCGTATATGCCGTGCCGTTTCAAACGTACGGGCATTCCTTCATCCGAAAGAACCTCTGCGACTGCGCCGCCAAGGCCGCCGAGAACGTTGTGTTCTTCAACGGTCAGAATACGTCTGCACCGGCCAGCGGCATTGAGGATCGCGTTCCTGTCGATCGGTTTGACAGTTGCCATGTCGATAAAACCAACACTGTAACCTTCAGCCTGAAGGGCTTTCGCCGCCTCCAAACCCGGATGGACGGTAGAGCCTGTCGCGATGATCGTCAGGTCTGTCCCCTCGAGGTGTTCGATGGCCTTGCCGAACGTGAAGGGCAGGCGATGCGGATAGACCACGGGATCCCGGCCGCGCTGGATGCGGATATAGATGGGGTCGGGGTAGTCGTTTGACGCCTTGATGACCTCCATCAGCTGGTTTGCATCGGCGGGCGCCACGACGGTGAGGTTGGCGATGGACCGTGCAATGGCAAGGTCTTCCGTGGCGTGGTGCGATGTCCCATAGAAGCCGAGCGAGATGCCGGCGTGATGGCCGATCAGGCGGACGGGAAGCTTGGAGTAGGCGACATCCATACGGATCTGCTCGCAGCAGAGCAGCGCAAGGAAGGAGGCGAACGTCGCGACATAGGGCTTCATCCCGACCGCTGCCATGCCGGCGGCGGCCGACACCATGTTCTGCTCGGAAATCCCGAACTGCACGAAGCGCTCCGGATGCAACTGATGGAACTTCGAGAGACCATTCGAATACTGCAAATCGGCGGTGCCGGCGACAATGGGTTCTCCGGCTGCCACGAGTTCGAGCAGCGCGTCTGAGAGGGCATCGAGGCCTGGGGTCACGGCGTTCAACTGGCGATACTGCCAGGACTTGTCGGAAAGCGGCTTGTTCATCTCAGATCTCCATGGCCTCGATTTCGGCAATCGCTCGTGCGGCGTCGGACGGGTCGAGATATCCAAGATGCCAACCGGGCTCGGTTTCCATGTAGGATACCCCCTTGCCCTTCACGGTCTGGGCAATCATCATGACCGGCTTCGTCCGTTCTGTATCTGCTTTTAATGCCCTGAGCAGCGTGGTGACGGCGGCCACATCATGGCCATCGACGACATGCGTCTCCCAGCCGAAAGCGCGCCATTTTTCCTCGATGGGTTCGACCCCAACGACATCATCGACGGCGCCATCCAGTTGGTAGCCGTTGCGGTCGATGATGCCGACAAGATGTCCAAGCCCGTTGTGGGCGCCGAACAGTGCAGCCTCCCAGACCTGTCCCTCCTGAAGCTCTCCATCGCCGATCATGACGAAGGTGAAGAAATCCTTGCCAAGCATTCGCGCCGCCAATGCCATGCCGCAGCCGGCCGAAAGAGCGTGGCCGATCGAACCGGAGCTGAAGTCGATTCCCGGCACCTTGGTCATGTCGGGATGGTCTCCCAGCGGACTACCGAGCCGCGTATAGCCATCGAGAAGTCCGGGGTCGATGAAACCGAGATCCGCCAGGATCGGAAACAGGCCAACGGCGGCGTGTCCCTTGCCCATCATGAAGCGATCGCGATCCTCCCATTTCGGCTCCCCGCGCCGCAGGTTCATCACATCGTAATAGAGCGCGGAGAAGAGTTCGGCGGCCGAGAAGACCGATGTGTAATGGCCGACCTTGGCAATTTCGATCAGCCGGATGGTTTCGAGCCGGCAGAATTTTGCCCTGTCCTTGAGGTAGGCGATTTCGTCTTCGGTGGGGCGGAACCGTTCATCGTTCGAACGCGCGCTGGCTGCAGAAAAGTCGGGTCTGGTCACGTCAAGTCCTCGTCGTTCCGCGCTGCCGATAGAAGCGAACGCGATTGCGAATGACAAAGACTTAACAAGTCGAGCGCCCGCGCGCTGCCACTTTTCTCTGAAAACAATCTTCGAATTTTCCAAAGAAAATAACGGGTTCGCCTGTGTTACTCACCGAATATCCATCGTGCAGAAATTCCCAACGAGGAGATATCGGATGAAAGACGGGATGTTCGTTTTCGATGCTGCGGTACACACGCAGGACTTCGGCGACAATCAGATCAAGGACGGAAGCGACGGGAGACGGGTCCGTCTGCTGCGATCGCAGATTGCAGGCTTCATCAACCTGACGGGCCGCAAGGGACCACCGCCGGAAACCTCGACCTTCTCCAATCCGGACTTGGAGTGGGGCAACAAGATGCTGTTCGAAAATTCCGATACCGACATGGCTTCTGCCTGCTCGGTGCCACTGTTCTCGCATTGGCGGGCCGGACTCGGCCCGGTCGAGCTCAGTGATGCGTTTGCCAAGTCGAACCCGAAGCGTGTCGTTCTGACCGGTGGTGTCGATCCGGCCTACCACGGGCTGGATTTCGCGCTGAAGGAAATGGAGCGGCAAGTCAAGGAGCTGGGTGCTGTCAGCATGAAGTTCTATCAGTATCAGCGCCGCGGATGTTCCTGGCGGGCAGACGACCGGGACATTGCCTATCCGCTATGGGAAAAGGCAATTGATCTCGGCATCAAGATGGTGCAGTTCCACAAGGGCTTTCCGCTGGAACTCGGTCCCGTTGAAGCCTTCAAGCCGAACGATATCCAATATGCCGCGGCCGATTTTCCGGAGCTGAATTTCGGTATCCATCATCTCGGTGACCCCTACGTTGACGAGACCATCTCGATCGCCAGCCGTTTTGACAACATCCTCCTCATCCTGCCGCTCTGGTTCAACCAGTATTATCTGCAGCCCTGGAAGATGCTGGAGCGGCTCGGAGAAGCCCTGCTGTATGTCGGCTCCGACCGGATCTGCTATGGATCGGAAGCTTTCATCTGGCCGCATGTCCAGACCTACATCGACACCTTGGCCAATCTCGAAATGCCTGAGGAACTTCAGGAGCGTTATGGCTACCCGGAGATCACGCGCGAGATGAAGGAGAACATGCTCGGCAAGGCGTTCGCGCGGGGCATGGGTATCGACATCGAAGCCAAGAAGATCGAATTGGGACTGGTGGCATGACACTGGCCATCTCGCCCGAGGCGCTCGAGGCCGCGTTCGCCCGGGTGCGTCCTCTTATTCTCGGCCATGGTGGCGATATCGAGGTTTCCGATATCTCTGCCGACGGCGTCGTCAGTATCCGGCTTCTGGGTGCCTGCAAGGCATGCCCCAATATGGCGATGACCTATGTAGGGCCTATCCGTTCATACCTGATGGATGTGGAGGGTGTGACGGATGTGCGTTGCGAGCAGGTCAATGTCGGGCCGAAAGCGCTCGACAGGCTTGCACGCAGGCTTGGCGCACGTCCAATTCTGGCCACTGTGTCTTCGGGTCCGTAGACCCTACACTTCGGGAGACACGACCAAACAAAAAGATGCGGGGGCTTGGCTCCTGCATCTTCGTTTTGGGGGCCGCGACGGCGAGCGTCGCGGCATGCTCTTTCAGGGAATGATCTTTTCCGCCCGCAGGCGATCGAAGACGTCAATAAATGACTGTTCGGTGTCCTGCGTTTCGGTAAAGCCGAGCGCCCGTGCCTTGGCTGTCGAATGCACGCATTCCATGGGACGGCCGAGATCGAGATCGGTGTGCCAGGCGGAGGCAAGCTTGTCGAGCTTGTTGGGCTGCAGGCTGTGCGCCTTGACGAGTTCGTCCCAAGCATCGCCGGAGTTCCTCATCTGCTCCACCAGCGAATTGAACTCGCCCGGATACTCGGCAACGGGGATGCCGAAATAGTCGGCGATGCGCTGCCAGAGCTGCTCCCACCGGAAGACGTCGCCGTTGACCGCGTTGAACGCTTCATTCCGGGCATTCGGCTCGGTACCCGCCCAGACGATTTGCTTGGCGAGGATACGGGCATCCGTGATGTCGTTCAGGCCGCGATAGGCCGTGGCGCTACCTGGAAAGCGGAAGGGCTGGCCGGTCGCCTTGCAGATCGAGGCATGCGTTGCCAGCGTTGCGCCGATGTTCATCAGGTTGCCGACGGCGTAGCCGATGATGGTGTGAGAGCGATGCACCGACCAGCCGAAACCATGTTTCGCGCCGTAGGCCATCACCACGTCTTCAAGCTCGTAGTAAAAATTCTTCTTGGGCAGGCGGGGTGCCGTTTCACGGAACGGTGTGACGGGGGTGACCTTGCCGTAATCCTCGAAGGGACCAAGATAGTGCTTGGTGCCGGTAACGACGCCCACATGTTCTACGCTGCCTTTCTCCGCGAAGGCATCGAGCACCGTACGCAGCATGTCGCCATTCAGCCGGATATTCTCGTCCTCATTGCCGCCGAGCGTCCAGGAGCAGTAGAAGATGTGGGTGGGGGCGAGATCGGAAAGCGCGGCGATGGCGGCCTCCCGATCGAGCAGATCGACACTGCGCGACCGGATGTAGGAAGCGCCGACCGGCGGCCGCCTCGACAGTCCATGAATCTCCCAGCCACCTTCGCTGCGAAGATGCTCGGCCACATTCAGTCCCACGATCCCGGTTACCCCGACGATCAGCGCGCGCTTCTGGTACATTGTCCACCTCTCATGTTTGGAAAGAGGATAAGGATGGCTGCTGGCGCGCTTGCCGGAAATCCCTTTCGCGGAATAAGTAAAATGAAAATTGTTCACAGATGGAGCCGCCATGCAAAATCGCGCCTTGGAGATGGAGGTATTCGTCTGCGTTGCCGATTCTGGAAGCTTTTCGAGTGCAGCCGAGAAACTCGGGCTTTCTCCTTCTGCAATCAGCAAGCTCGTCGCGCGGCTTGAACAGCGGCTGGGGGTCCAACTCGTCGTCCGCTCCACACGTTCGCTGCGCCTGACATCGGAAGGCGAGGCATTCCATTCCCTGTCTCGGTCCATCCTGCAGGATATCGCTGTAGTGGAAGCCCAGGTCGCACGGCAGTCAGAAAGTGCCGTCGGCGTTCTCAAGGTCAGCTGCAACGTTCCGTTCGGGGTCCACGCCGTCTGTCCGCTGATCCCGCAGTTCCTGGCCGAGAATACCGGCATGAAAATCGATCTGGAGCTCAACGACGAGCCGGTCGATCTCATCCTGGAACGGACCGATCTGGCCATCCGCACGGGAAGTCTGCAGGATTCATCCATGAAGACGAGGCGCCTCTTGAATTCGCCGCGGCATGTGGTGGCAAGCCCGGAATACCTGCGTCTGCATGGCAGCCCGGCTCACCCCAACGATCTGAGGAAACACAACTGCCTGACCATCGCCGGCAAACCGCAGCATTCCACGTGGAATTTCAGGGATGTCGACGATAGCGGCGTCGGGATCGTGGTTTCGGTTGCCGGCAATCTCGCGGTCAACAACGGCGAGACACTGAGAGGCTTTGCGCTTGCCGGGCTCGGCATCGTCAGACTTTCCGAATTCCACATCGGCAAAGACCTGGAGGAGGGAAGGCTTGTTGCGCTTCTGACGAGGTACGACGCACAGGAGGCCGAACCCATCAGCGCGATCTATTCCGCCCAGTCGCACGTTCCCCAGCGAATCCGGCGTTTTCTCGACTTTCTCGTCGCCAATCTCGGACATTCCATACGATCAAAATGATCATATGATAATTTATCACTTGATCATTTCCGATGCCGGTGCTATCCGTATCCTTGACTAGGGAGTGGGCATGAGTAGCTTTCGATCTCGGAAGAGATCAGGGCCAATACTGTTTCGATAGCGGGAAGGACGACAGCGGCAACGCTGCCGGAACTGGCGGAACATGCAAAAGGCAGTCAAAAAATATCTCGATGCGGCTGATCGCGAGCAGCAGATTCTCGATTTTGCGATCACCTACGTCGCACAGCGCGGCCTGAGCTTCACGACACGGGAGCTCGCCGAAGCGCTCGGCGTGTCGCAGCCGCTTTTGTACCGGTATTTCAAGAATCGCGACGAACTTCTGAGGAAGATATACGACGAGGTATATCTGAAGCGCTGGGATCCAAACTGGAATGCCCAGCTTTCCGACCGCACCATTCCGATACGCACCCGCCTGATCCGTTACCTGAAGGCCTATACGGAGGCCATCCTGGACGAGCGGTGGATCCGCATTTTCATAGCGTCCGCGCTTGAAGACCCCCAGATCAGCAAGCGATATCTCGGGCTCCTTCATGAAACGACATTTCCCCTGATCTACAGGGAGATCGCCGCAGAAGCGGGCATGACGCCTCCGGCAGGCGCAGCTGCCGACGAACTCGCCCTGGAGATCGTCTGGGGATTTCACTGCAGTTTCTTCTATTTTGGCGTGCGGAAATATATCTACCGCAACAGGATCCCCGAAAAGCTCGATCCTGTCATCGAGGCGCGCGTCGATGTTTTCGTCACGGGGCTTTCCGAAAGCATGAGCCGCATGGGCACGTATATTTCGGCGATGGAGGGTTCGAAATGAGCAGCATTCAGGACCTTCGCGTCTTTTCCGAGATCGTCAAGTCCAATAGCTTCTCGATGGCGGCCACCAAGCTCGGTCTTTCGCCGGCAACCATGAGCGGACGCCTCAAGGCCCTCGAAGACCATTTTGGCGTCGCCCTGCTGAAACGGACAACCCGCTCGCTGAGCCTCACGGAGGAGGGCAAGTATTTGTTTGAAACGTCGAAGGCGATCATCGACGATTTTGAAAAACTCGACAAAACGATGCGTGCCCGCAAGGGGTGTGCTTTCGGCACGGTGACGATCGCAGCACCAGCGGACTTCGGCCGCAAATATCTGGTTCCGCTGACGAACGAGTTCGGCGAGGACCATCCGGAGGTGGGCTTCCGGCTTATCTTCGGGGGAGAAGACGTAAACCTCGTCGAGAACGAGTGCGATATGGCGATCCGGTTCGGCGCAGTGCCGGACAGCGCACTGACCACCCGCAAGCTCGGTGCAAATCCGATCGTGACCTGCGCTTCGCAGGTCTATCTCGATCGTTTCGGGGTCCCGGAAACGCCGCAGGATCTGGTGAACCACAACTGTCTTATTTATCTCGACGGCAAACTTCCCAACGACAAATGGACGTTCGCAGCCGACGGGGAGCAGAGTGTCGTGCGGGTCAGCGGCAATCGCCTGGTGTCGGATTGGACAGCGCTTATCGATCTCGCACAATCCGGGCAGGGCATCATCCATGCATCTTCCTGGGATGTCTGTCATGCGCTTGAGGCAGGTACGCTGGTGCCAGTCCTGCCGGAGTTCCAGGAGGAGCCCGCCATCATCCATCTGTTGTCCGAGCAGCGGCACAGGCTGCCGCTCAGAACGGTGGAGTTCATCGATTTTCTCGTTCAACGGGTCAAGCGAATGAGCCGTAGCGTGGAGCTCAGCCTGAGAGGCCCCCTCCAACTCTGCGGCGCGGCCTAACAGAAATCACCTCAGTCAAATGTTTGAACCGGCAGCCTCGCGGCTTTGCCGAACGGTAGAACGTGGAGTTTCGAAATGGACTACGGCCTGAAGGACAAGCACGTCCTCGTCACGGGTGGTGCGACCGGCATCGGATTTGCCATAGCAAGAGCTTTCGCCGCCGAGCACGCGGATGTCACGGTGAGCGGCCTAAGCGATGCCGAGGTTGAAAGCGCCTGCGCGGCCATCGGTTCGCAATGCCGCGGCCGTGCTGGCGATCTGACAGTCGATGGTGAGGCGCAGGCCCTCTACACGTTCGCCCTCAGCCGCAGGCCGGTGGATATCCTGATCAACAGCGTTGGCATCTTTGAAGTCAGGGACTTTTTCGAAACGACCGACGAGCATTGGTTTCGCTATTTCGATGTCAACGTCATGACCGGCGTACGGATGGCGCGCCTTGCGCTCAAGGACATGCTGGCGCGCAGCGAGGGCAGCGTCGTCTTCATCGGCAGCGAAAGCGGCGTGAAGCCGCAGGCCTGGATGCCGCACTATGGTGCGATGAAGACCTGCATCCTGGGCGTATCGAGGGCGCTCTCCGAGCTGACCAAAGGCACCCGGGTGCGTGTGAACACCATTCTGCCTGGTCCAACCGACACGGATGCCGTCAAGCGGTATCACGAAGAGATCGCAAAGGACCGCGGCGTGACGCGGGCGGATGTGGTCGCCCAATATTTCGACGACACGGAACCAACCTCGCTGATCCGCAGGATGATCGAGCCTGTGGAGATCGCCCGAAGCGTGGTCCATCTGGCGGCTTCACCCCATCTCAACGGCATGGCGATGCGGGCCGAGGGCGGCACGATCCGGTCAATTCTGTAGCGCCAGATGCAGCCCCGAAATCTTCTTCAGCATTGCTGAAGAGTGAATTCGAGGCCAGGCCCTCAATGTAAATAAGCATTTGCGCTATCAAGGACTTACGCGGATTTCGGGAGGAGCTTCGTGAACCATTTTAACCTCACTGACAAAAAGGCTTTCGTCACCGGTGCGGGCAGCGGTCTCGGTCAGGCGATCGCCGTCGCCTACGCCCAAGCCGGCGCGGACGTTGCCTGCCTGGATCTCGGGTCCAGTGCGGGCCTTGATGACACGGTCCGGTTAATCGGCGCTCTGGCGCGCACGGCAATCGCTCTTGAAGGCGACGTGACCGATCCAGACTCCGTCGATCGTGCCTTCGCCAAGGCGGAAGAGGTTTTGGGGCCGGTCGATATCGCAGCCAACAGTGCGGGCGTCGTCGATGTCTCTCCCGCAGAGCATCTGCCCCGGACGCAATATCTGCGGCTCATGGAGATCAATCTGAACGGATTGTTCTGGTCCTGTCAGGCGGAAGGCCGGCGAATGCTGCAGCGTGGGCGCGGTTCCATCCTCAACATGGCGTCGATCTGCGGTTCGACGGCCATCACCGGTCTCGAACAGGCTCACTATGATGCCAGCAAGGCAGGCGTTATCCGCCTGACCAAAAGCCTGGCAGCCGAGTGGGCCTCAAGGGGAGTACGGGTCAACTGCCTGAGCCCGGGCTTCATGGCGACGCCGATGAACAGCCGTGCGGAGGTTGCGGAGGATGCCCGCCGGTTCGCATCGATGACGCCGATGCAGCGCATGGGTCAACCCGACGAAGTCGGTGGTCCGGCGGTCTTCCTGGCAAGCGCGGCGGCAAGTTACTGCACCGGCGTCGATCTCAACGTCGATGGCGGCTTTCTATCAATCTGAACAACAATGGAGGAGAGAGACTATGCGTGGGATTTCGAAACTGACTGGCACGGTGTTCGTGTCGATGCTCATGGCCGGCACGGCGTTTGCGCAACCCCTGAAGATCGGCTGGATCCAGGGCAATGCCGCCTTCCAGGCCGAACAGCGCACAGAGGACGGGTTCAAGAAGTACCTGACCGACAACAATATTTCCGACTGGGAGGTTACCTACCTCGATTCCGCTGGAGCGGCCGAGAAGGTTGCCAACAACATCGACGACGCGGTCAATCGCGGCGTTGACGTGATCTACATCACCTATGCCGATCTGCGCGCTTCCAGCAACGCGCTGAAGAGCGCCGAGGCCGCCAAGATTCCGGTCTATACGGTCGATTCGGGCTGGATCCCCGGGTCCACAGCCGACATCACCACCAACAACTGGCAGATGTCAGCGGAGGTTTCGCTCAGCCTCATCAGCCAGATGAAGGGCAAGGGCAACCTGATCATCATCACCACAGATAAGATCAAGCCCGTGCGGGAGCGCACTGACACGCTGAGGGCAATCCTGAAGGAATATCCCGAGGTCAAGATCATCGGCGAATACAACTTCGACGTCGCGAATTTCTACCAGGAAACGCTCAACGCCGTACAGGATTTTGCAACACGTTACGGCAACGACATTACCGCGGTGTGGACTCCGTGGGACGAACCGGCGCAGGCCGCCATCACGGCGTTGCAGGGAGCCGGCCTCAATGTGCCGGTATCCGGGATGGACGGGCATCCCGAAGCGATCAAGGCCGTATGCGCCAAGGATTCCATGTTCGTCGCAACGGGCCGCCAGCAGTTCGAGGAGTGGGGCGCGAAACTGGCCGAATACGCAAAACGCGCAAAGATAGACGGCGAAGATCCAAAGTCGGTCACGAACGGCAAGGATATCGTCTATTACGGCGCCACGCTGTTTACCAAAGACAACTGCCAGTAATTCCTCCCAGGCGGGCGGCGCGAGCCGCCTGCCGAACTCCATAGGTGCATGATGGCAATCGCGCTGGAAAACATCTCTAAGCAATGGCCGGGCACGCTCGCGCTCGACAACGTCTCGATCGAGATCCAGGAGGGACGTGTGCACGGCGTTGTCGGCGAAAACGGCGCCGGAAAATCGACCCTCATGGGCGTCTTGAGCGGCGCCGTCATGCCGACGAACGGTACGTTGCGCATGGCAGGCCAGGCGATCGCTTTCGAGAATCCTGCTGCCGCCGTGGCAACGGGTGTCTCGCTTGTTTCGCAGGAAGGGAACCTGGTGCCCCATCTGACCGCCGCGGAAAATATCTGCCTCGGATTCGAGCCCGCCAAAGGCGGTTTCTTCATAAACCGGGGACAGGTCGTGCGGCAGGCCGAAGAGCTGGCGCGGCAATGGTTTCCCGACACGCCCATACAGCTGAACCGCCGGGTCGACGAACTGCCCTATGCAGACCAGAAGGTCGTGGAAATCCTGCGGGCGCTGCATTCGCGACCGAAGGTCCTTATTCTCGACGAACCAACAGCGACCCTGCCGGCCAAAGAAAAACAGAGCCTCTGGAATCTGATCCACACGCTCTCCAAGGCAGGGATGTCCGTCGTCCTGATCAGCCACTTCCTGCAGGAGGTAATCGACCTGTCGGACGAAATCACCGTGCTGCAGGACGGGCGCAAAGTCAGCCATCTCGTCAAGAGCAATGGCGATATCACGGAACGGCAGCTGATCGACCTCATGCTCAACCGGGCCCAGAGGGGCGAAACCAATTATCATTTCGATACGACAGCGATGACCAATCGGGAAAAGGATCTCGGAGAAACCGTCGTGAACGTATCGGGCTGGACGGGAGACCATTTTTCCGTTTCGCAGATTGCGATCCGGCGCGGCGAGATCCTCGGCCTGATCGGCCTGACGGGCTCGGGCCACTTCGAGTTCGCCCAGTCGCTGTTCGAGCCATCGAAGGCCGCTTCCGGTCAATACGAGTTCATCGGGCGAAATGTCGGCAGGTCCTCCGTTCGCGAAATGAAGCGCGCTGGCGCCGCACTCGTGCCGGATCATCGGATGATCAATGCGATGGTGTCGGATTGGACCGTGCGGGAAAACATGTCCATGGCGGGGGTGCGCGAAACGAGCATCAAGCCCTTCGGCCTTATTCAGCGGCGGCGGGAAACCAACGAAGTGCTCCGTCTGATCAAGCGTCTCAACATCAAGACCTCCTCTGCCGAAGCCAAGATCGTCGAGCTCAGCGGTGGCAACAAGCAGAAGGTCTCGGTCGCGAAATGGCTGTTCGCCGCCGAGGAACGATATTCGCTCTTCATCTTCCTCGAACCCACGGAAGGCGTGGATGTCGGGGCCAAGCGTGAGATCCACGAACTGATCAAGAAACTGGCCGATCAGGGTGCTGCCGTCGTGCTCGCATCCAGCGACCTTCTCGAGGTCGCCTATGTGGCCGATCGCATCGTGCCGTTCCGCCAGGGCCGCAATAGCGATGAGATCGAACGCAAGGATTTCAATGAAGCCGCCTTCATCAATGCAATTGCAGGAGTGACACAATGACCATTACAGCAACCTCCGAACGAGACATCGTCGTCAGGAAGATCAGCTTTGGCATGCTGGCGCAGAAATACAGCACGCTAGTGGTGCTCGTCGTCCTGTTCATCGGATTTTCGGTCGCGACCGACCGATTCTTCACGAGCACGAACCTCGTCAATATCCTGCAGCAGATATCGATGCTGACCATCGTTGCCGTAGGCCTGACATTCGGTTTCGCGGCGAAGGAAATGGACCTTTCCGTCGGCTACGTGGTCGGCCTGGCAGGTCTGTTGTGTCCGCTTCTTATGGTCGCCGGAACCCCGATACCGCTTGCGATCCTTGCGGCGCTGGGCGCCGGTCTCGCCGTTGGACTGATCAATTCCGCGCTCGTCGTCGGTATAGGTGTTCCGTCGCTGATCGCGACGCTCGCGGCAGGATCGATCCTGTGGGGGATCAACTTCATCATCTCCGGCGGACGGGCGATCTATGGCGGAATTCCCGACGGTTATCTCGTATTGGGTCAAGGAAAAATAGGAGCTTTCTTTCCTTATCCGGCGCTGATCATGCTCCTCGTCGTTGGTCTCTCGTGGTTCGTCATGGAGCGCACGACGTTCGGGCGCTACCTCTATGCGGTCGGCGGCAACGCTCGCGCAGCCGAATTGTCCGGCATCAACGTCAAATCCTATCGGGTCTACGGCTTGGCCCTGAGTTCGTTCTTCGCGGCGATCTCCGGTATCATCCTGTCGGCGCGCCTCGGATCAGGCCAGCCAAATGGCGGTGAGACCTATCTTCTCGACGGCTTGGCAGCAGTCTTTATCGGCATGACGATGCTGCGCCCCGGTACAGCCACCGTCATGGGGACCTTCTTCGGTGCGCTGCTCATTGGTATCATGAACAATGGCCTGAACCTGATGGGCATGGACACATATATCCAGAGCATCGTCAAAGGGGTCATCATCGTCATTGCCGTCTCGGTCGTGTCTCGGTCGACTAAATTGAGGCTTCTCTGAATGGTCGCGGGGCAATGCGAATGCTGTCTGCCATCCTGGAATGGTCGCGCTTGACTGTTCTCCGCGCCTTTGTTGCATTCTGCCTGTCACAGCACCGCAAAGCGCTAAGGAGGAGACTGCAATGGATCTGAAACTGACGGACAAGGTCGTGATCGTTACCGGCGCGAGTTCGGGCATAGGGTTTGAAACGGCCAAAAGCTTCTTGTCGGAGGGAGCACTCGTCGTCGGCGTCAGCCGCGACATGCAGTCGCTCGCCGCGGTGACTGATCCCGGCCGCTGCGCCACGATCGAGCTGGACCTTGCTGTGCGGGGCTCTGAGACCGCAGTTGCCGCCCTTGCGCTGGAACGTTTCGGCCGGATCGATATCCTGTTCAACAATGCCGGAATCTGCCCGACCCGGACAGGGTTCCTCGATGTCAGCGATGACGACTGGGACCAGACGCTCAATCTCAATCTCGGCGGCTATATTCGCATGTCGCGCGCGGTTTTGCCGGCCATGTTGCGACAAGGAAAGGGCGTCATCGTTCATTGTGGGTCCGAGGCCGGGCGCATGCCGCATCCGCTCCTTCCAGACTACAGTACGTCGAAGGCCGCCATAACCATGCTTTCAAAAGCATTGGCCCGTGAATTCACGTCGAAGGGTATCCGATCCAACGTCGTTGCTCCTGCGCATATCCGCACCGAGCTTTGGGATCGCCCCGGCGGCTTTCTGCATGCGCTCGCGGAACGTTACGGGACATCGCCGGAGGATGCTGTGAAGGCCTTCCTGAGCGATGCGAAGATACCTGCGGGGCGACTTGGCACGGTGGCGGATGTGGCCTCCGCAGTCCTGTACCTCGCGTCAGAACTCTCCGATTTCATCAGTGGCGACGTCATCAACGTCGATGGCGGAGTACTGCCCACCACATGAGACTAAACCCAAAAAGGAAAACGGCATGTCGGATTTGGCAGACGATCAACAAATCAGCGAACTGCAACAGGAGTTCGCCGAAGCGAAAGCGAACGGACATGTTGGGCAGGTGCTCGCGAGCGAGACGAATGAAGTCCGCATTTGGAAAATACGGCTCAAACCGGGCGAGCGCATCGGATACCACCGGCACCAATTGAACTACTTCTGGGTGGCGGTAAGTTCTGGAAAATCCAGGTCTCGACTGTCTACAGGTGAAACGGTGGAGACAGAGTATGCACCTGGAGATTGCAGGTATTTCAGTTTTGGCGCCGGCCAGCATATGATACATGACCTCACCAACATCGGTGATACAGATTTGCTCTTTACCACCGTAGAATTAAAGAGATCGGCCAACCCGCCTCTGGTTTTGTAGCGGCGTCTATCTCGGCCTAATCCCACTCGTTCGAGCTTCGGTCGAGGGATCGGGAGAGTTGCCGCTTGCGGAGGCGTTGCAGGAGCATTTCGAGCTCGGGCGAGCGAAATCGTTTGAGCCATTCCACTGCCTCCTGCATCGGCCCGACCGAAAGATTGACCGACACGGTGCGACCGGCTTTTGTCCGTGTGATCAATCCCGCATCGGACAGGACATCGAGATGCTTCATCATTCCAGGAAGCTTCAGCGAAAACGGCCGAGCGAGCTCGCTTACCGAAATACCGGGTTCGTCCTTCAGCCGCAGCAGCACATGACGTCGAGTGGGATCGGCGAGCGCGGCGAACGTGCCGTCTATACCTGATGCTTGATACTTCACCATGTAGGGCGGAGCCAACCATCCGGCATCCCCGCTCCGGTAACTATTGGACGACCACTATTCCGAAGCCCCCGAGCATTTTTGTGTTAGCGATTGCCTTCGAGCGGCGGTTTACCAAAGATGGTTGAAATCGCTAAACGAAATCAAAAGTGTAGCGAAATGACATCTCATCCGGCGGGAGGTCCCGGCCCAAAAATATTTCCTTCTTTGGAGAAACGTCATCTTAGCTAGTTGATCGCAATCCGCTCGCCATCAGAGAGCGTCAAGCGGCAACCATCTCTCTATTGCTCTCCAGCGCCAGCAGAAATCGCTTGGCGTCCAGTCCGCCGGCAAAGCCGTGTAACCCGCCATCCGATCCCATGGCCCGGTGGCACGGAACGATGATCGAAATCGGGTTTCGGCCATTTGCTGCGCCCACGGCGCGGAACGCCTTCGGACTGCCGATCTGCCGGGCAATCTCGGCATAGGTGCGTGTCTCACCCAACGGAATCGTCAGCAATGCTCCCCAGACGCGCTTCTGGAAGTCCGTCCCGACCATGTCCAGATCAATGCGGAAGGCGTCCCGCTTGCCGGCGAAATAGTCGCCCAGCTGTTGTTCGGCTTTGAGAAGGACAGGATGCGCGGGGTCGTGCGCGAGTGCGCCCAGCCTCACCCGTTTCGGATCGTCATTTTCCCAAAGGATCGCCGTTAAGCCGTTGTTGCTTGCGACCAGCTTCAGCGCTCCCACCGGCGACGCGATGATTTTATAAACATAGGCCATGCAAAATTCTTACCCAATTCACAGTCTCATGCCACCCGTTTCCTGCGGTGTTACAGACCGTGCAGTTGCACGATTACCGTCTCAGACGCACATGAAAAACCATGGGAAAGCGTGGGAATAAATTCACATGTTCCCGTTTTGTTCTTGACGTAAAAGCCCGCTTGGCTATAATGGTACCATTCAAAAAGAGATGAGGTCTGCCATGCTTGGAAAAGCCGGGAATGAGGTCGTGCGTCATAGTCAGCAGTCATTCGCCTTCGGTGATGCCGGTGGTTTGCGCTCGCGGAAATTTGACGAAACGGTCAAGAGCAATCTTTTTCTCGCCATTGTGCCGGAGCATGAGACGGCGCTTCAGGCGGTCGAAATCGGCAGGCGGATATCCGCTGAACACGGCTTGTCGCGGAATGTCCGTCCGCCTCAACTGCTGCATGTCTCTCTGAATGCCGTCGGGGCCTATCCTCGCCTGCCGGAGGATGTGGTGTTCACGGCTTGCGAGGCGATGTCGAACGTCAGGGCCATGCCTTTCGAGGTGACCTTCGATCGAGTTATGAGCTTTGCCAACGGCTATGCGCGGCCACTGGTCCTCAGCGGCGGTGTGCGCAGCGAGGAGTTGATGGATCTGCATGTGCAGCTGGCAAAGGAGATGTGGAGCGCCGGACTGGTCTTCTCCTACAATCCGCGTTTCAAGCCGCACATGACGCTGCTTTATGATGAGGCGAGCATACCGGAGCGCGAACTGGCGGAGCCGGTCCGCTGGATAGCCCGGGAGTTCGTTCTGATCCATAGTCTGGTGGGGAGAAGCGAATACGAATATCTCGGGCGCTGGCCTCTGCTCGGCTGACGAGGCCATTATTCGCCGCTTGAAGTCTGATCCGGAACCGGCAAGAAGCGTCGCAGCGTTTAGGCCCATGTCAGGAAAGAGCAAGCGGTGGATATTTCGGAAATCGTCATCAGTGGAGACACGCCGGGCATTGAGTGGCGGCTGCCCGTCATCCGCTTCAAGGGCAGCGACGAGGCTGCGTCGAAGGTCTATATCCAGGCGGCGCTGCATGCCAATGAATTGCCCGGCACTGCGCTCTTGCATTTCCTGTGCGAGCGGCTGCGGCGGGCGGATGCGGAAGGCGCGATCCACGGCGATATCACGATCGTGCCGCAGGCCAATCCGATCGGTACGGCGCAATCGCATTTCGGCGAGTTGCAGGGCCGCTTCGATCTGGGCTCGCGCACCAATTTCAATCGTGATTTTCTGTTGATCGCGCTCGGCGACCGGCAGACGCTGGTCGATGATCTCGATCGTTATCCGGCAACCGAGCGGCTGAAGCGTCAGCTGCTGCATATGGCGCTCGGTGCCGATCTCGTTCTCGACCTGCATTGCGATGACGAGTCCCTGCAATATGCCTATATCGATGAAGCCTTCTGGCCGGAGGCAGCCGATCTGGCATCCGCGCTCGACATGGAAGCCGTGTTTCTTGCCGATGGCGAAAGCAGCGCGTTCGAGGAGGCCGTCGGGCATGCCTGGAAGCATGAAGCCACCGAAAAGGCGACGCGGCTGCCCGGGCGTCTTTCGGTGACGGTCGAGCTTCGCGGCACGCGCGATGTCTATCCGGAGATGGCCCGCAAGGATGCCAATGGACTTTGGCGCTTCCTTGCAGTCCGGGGCATCGTGCGCGATGACACTGTTGCGCTGGAGCCGTTCGAGGGGACGGCGACGCCGCTCGACAATATTGAGATGATCCGTGCTCCCTTGGCGGGTGCGGTGCTGTTTCATCGCGCTGTCGGCGAAACGGTAGCCGCCGGCGACCTGCTCGCCACGATCATCACAGCGCCGGGCACCGAAGGCGGTACGATCGATATCCACGCTCCCCAGGCTGGGCTGATCGCCACGCGCACCTCGCAGCGTTTCGCCCGCCGCCGGGACAACCTGATGAAAATCGCCTGTGCCGAGCCGACAAAAGCAGCCCGCAAGCCGGGAGCGCTGGAAGCCTGAGCAAGTTCAAGGCTGTTGTGTTCGACTGAACCGGCTCCGCCATCAAGGTCGATGATACCGAACCGGGCATTGGCGAAGGCGTGGTGGCAGGCTGCATCACCGTCGGCCTGACACTGTCTGGCAACGAGGCCGGCCTGACGACAGAGGAGCTTGCTGTCCTTTCGCCCGATGAACGTGTGGCATTGCATGAAAGGATCGGCGCCAAACTCAAGGCGGCAGGTGCCGATTGCATCATCGAGACGGGCGCTGATCTGCCGCAACTGATCGATATACCGGAGCGCTGACGGCAGCATTTGCAGCCTCTCCACTTCGTGCTATCCCGCTTGCCCACAAGCAAGGGATAAGCTGAAGCATGAGCGTGACGATCTACGGCATCAAGAACTGCGACACGATGAAGAAGGCGCGGACCTGGCTGGAAAGCCACGGGATCGCCAATGATTTCCATGACTACAAGACATCCGGTGTCACTCCCGAGGCGCTTCGGCGCTGGTGCGCGGCGCTCGGTTGGGAAACCGTGCTTAACCGCACCGGCACGACGTTCCGGGCTCTGCCGGATGCCGGCAAGCAGGACCTGAATGAAGACAAAGCAATCGCGCTGATGCTCGCCCAGCCTTCGATGATCAAGCGCCCGATGCTGGACCGCGACGGGAAACTGGTCGCCGGGTTCAAGCCGGACATCTACGAGCGTGCCTTCCGGGGGTAAAGCGATGTCCAAAAGCACGCGTGCGACGCTTGCGCTGACCAAGGCGGGAGCAGCCTTTACGGTTCATTCCTATGATTATGACCCTTCCGCCGATCGCATTGGCATGGCGGCGGCCGAAGCCCTGGGTGAAGAGCCGCGCCGTGTGCTGAAAACATTGATGGCGGAAGTGGATGGCAAGCCGGTCTGCGTCGTCGTGCCGTCCGACCGCGAGGTCAGCATGAAAAAGCTGGCGGCGGCCTTTCATGGCAAGTCGGCGAACATGATGAAGCCGGCCGAGGCCGAGCGGCTGACGGGGTATCATGTCGGCGGCATCAGCCCGTTCGGGCAGAAGAAACCGGTGCCGACGGCGATCGAGGAAGCAGCGCTTGCCGAGCCGCTCGTCTATATCAACGGTGGCCAGCGCGGCCTTCAGGTACGGCTTGCGCCAGATGATGCGCGCAAGGCGTTGAACGCGGTCGCGGCATCGCTGATCGCCTGACCTCAAGCCAGTTTCGACAGCAGCCGTGCAAGCTGCGCCGCGTCGGCCTGGGGTAGTTTTGCGCCGACATGCCGCGCGATTGACCGCGCATAGACCTCCCACATGGCCTCGCGCAGGCTGCGGCCTTTTTCGGTCATAACCACCCAGCGGCCGCGGCCGTCATCGTCGAAGGTGCGGCGCTCGACAAGGCCTTCCTTTTCCAGCCGATCGATCAGGCGGGAAAGATTGTACTGGGCGAGTAGCGTCCGCTCTTCGATTTCGAAGGGCCGCAAGCGCCCGTCCTGCGCGCGCGCCAGCTCCCAGAGCACATCGTACCAACCGAGCGGCGGCATCCCAGCATCCTTGAAGTCACGCTCGATGGCGCCGAGCACGCGTTGCTGCGCGCGCATCAGATTGATCCAGGCATGCGTGACATCTGCGCCGGGCGCCTGGTCCATGGCGGTAACTTTCAGAGACATAAATGCATTTACATCTATCTTGAAGTGATTGGCAAATGATAATATATGCAAATGCATCTAATAAATTGGAGCCTCGCCATGCACTCGAAAGTCCTTACCCTCATCAGCCACCATCTCTGCCCCTATGTTCAGCGCGCCTCGATCGTCCTATCGGAGAAAGGCGTCGCCTTCGAGCGGACCTATATCGATCTCACCGCAAAGCCCGATTGGTTCCTGCGCATCTCGCCGCTCGGCAAGGTACCGTTGCTTGCAGTTCCCCGAGGCCGCACAGATGCGATCCTGTTCGAAAGCGCTGCTATCTGCGAATATTTGGAGGAAACGCAGAGCGGTCCGGCGCTCCATCCCGCCGATCCGCTGTTGCGTGCCCGGCATCGCGGCTGGATGGAATTCGGTTCCTCCATTCTTGCGGATCTCTGGGTTTACGAGACGACAAAAGACGACGTGCAATTCGAGGCCAAGCGTCAAGTGCTGAAAGCGAAATTCGCGATGCTGGAAAGTGAGAAGGGAGAGGGGCCATATTTCGCCGGCGCCCAGTTCAGCATGGTCGATGCCGTATTTGCGCCGGTGTTCCGCTATTTCGAGCTGTTCGAGGCGCTGTTTCCAAGTGGCATCTTCGATGGGTTGCCGCGCGTCAATGCGTGGCGCCAGACGCTTGCCATCCGGCCGAGCGTGGTGGATGCGGTGACAGCGGATTATCCAGAGCGGTTGATCGCGTTCCTGCAACATCATAGCGCCTATCTGCTGACGCATAGCAAGATCGCGGCCTGACCGGTGGTCGTCGTAAAAGCCTTCTGTTTTGATCCGAAGCGCATTAAAACGGTGCTTCGGAGTAACAAGCCAGCAGGATTTGCGATGACCTTTCATTCCCCCACCCACCAAGCCGTCGATCCCGTCAAACTGGACAAACTCGCCGAAGTTGCCGTCAAGGTAGGCTTGAGGCTGGAGCGTGGGCAGGATCTCCTGATCACCGCGCCGATCGCCGCGCTGCCGTTGGTACGGCTGATCACCAAGCATGCCTATATCGCCGGAGCCGGGTTGGTGACGACGTTCTATTCGGACGAAGAAACGACACTCGCCCGCTACAGCCATGCGCCCGACGAGAGCTTCGACCGTGCGACCGGCTGGCTTTACGACGGCATGGCCAAGGCCTTCGGCAGCAATACCGCCCGTCTCGCCATCTCGGGCGACAATCCGATGATGCTGGCGGCGCAGGACCCGGCCAAGGTCGCCCGCGCCAACAAGGCGATGTCGATCGCCTACAAGCCGGCTCTGGAGAAGATCTCCAATTTCGATATCAACTGGAACATCGTCTCCTATCCCAACCCGGCCTGGGCCAGGCAGATGTTCCCCGACGATGCGGAAGCTGTCGCCATCGAAAAGCTCGCCAATGCCATCTTTGCCGCTTCGCGCGTCGATGTCGCCGATCCCATTGCTGCCTGGGCCGAGCACAATGCCAATCTTGCCAAACGATCGTCCTGGCTGAACGGCGAGCGCTTCTCTGCCCTGCATTTCACCGGCCCGGGCACGGACTTGACGGTCGGTCTCGCCGACGGTCATGAATGGCATGGCGGCGCCTCGACCGCGAAGAACGGCATCACCTGCAATCCCAACATCCCGACCGAGGAAGTCTTCACCACGCCGCATGCGTTGCGCGTCGAGGGCCATGTGTCGAGCACCAAGCCACTGTCGCATCAGGGCACGCTGATCGACAATATCCAGGTCCGCTTCGAAGGCGGCCGCATCGTCGAGGCCAGGGCGTCGAAGGGCGAGGAAGTGCTGAACAAGGTGCTGGATACGGACGAAGGCGCCCGGCGTCTCGGCGAAGTGGCGCTGGTGCCGCATTCCTCGCCGATCTCCGCCAGCGGTGTTCTGTTCTACAACACGCTGTTCGATGAAAATGCCTCCTGCCATATCGCGCTCGGCCAGTGCTATTCGAAGTGCTTCCTCGATGGTGCGTCGCTCAGCCAGGAGCAGATCACGGCGCAGGGCGGCAATTCCAGCCTGATCCATATCGACTGGATGATCGGTTCCGGCGAAGTCGACATCGATGGCGTTCGGGCCGATGGCGCCAAGGTTCCGGTGATGCGCAAGGGCGAGTGGGCTTGACCACGCTCGGCGTCATCGGTGGAACCGGTTGGCTGGGCGGGGCTTTGCTTCGCCCGGCGCTTGCCAAGGGTTTCGTCGCTCCCGCCGATCTCATCCTATCGTCGCGCAGTGGTAAGACGGCAGGATTCGAACCTTGGCCGAATATCCGCTTTGTCACCGATAACAAGTCGCTGGCGGCACAGGCGGACATCGTCATTCTATCGGTGCGGCCGGAAGATTTCGATGCACTGGATCTCGACCTGTCCGGCAAGCTGGTCATCTCGGTCATGGCCCGAGTTCCGGCAGAAACGCTGCTTGCGCGCTTCAAAAGCGAGCGCATCATCCGCGCCATGCCGAATGCCTGCGCCGAGCAAGGGCTGTCCTTCACTCCTTGGCTTTCAGCACCGGGCACAAATACGGCGGACGCGGCTTTTGCCGACAGCTTCTTCGCCTGCTCCGGCAGAACGACCAAGCTCTCCACGGAAAGCGAACTGGATTATTTCACCGCCTTGACGGGCTCCGGCCCTGCCTTCATCGCTGCCTTTGCCGATGTGATGATCCGCGATGCGATTGAAAATGGTGTTGCGCCAGATGTTGCGGATGTCGCCGTTCGCCAGCTTTTCCTCGGCGCGAGCACATGGATCGCCGGCGCCGCCGAAACGCCGGCCGATACGGTCAGCACCTTCACCGAGTATGGCGGGACCACCGCCGCGGGTCTAACGGCGATGTACGCTGCAGGTGTTGCAGGTCCGATTTCCAAAGGGCTTGCGGCTGCGAAAGACAAGGCCGCTAAGGGCTGACGGTTTTCGCCATGATCGGCGCTGCGGCACGCGGTGCCATCTGCGCCCGTTGTCCAAGCCAGACGCTGACAAGCACGGCAAGCATGCCGGCGATCTGCAGTGGCGTCAGGTTCTGGCCGAGCAAGCCCCACCCGAGCAGCGTTGCGACCAGCGGGCTGAGGAACCCAAGCGAGGCGCCGGCTGCGGGCTCGAGCTTGGACAGGCCGCGAAACCACAAGAGATAGGTGAACGCCGCGCCGATCAGTCCAAGCCAGGCGATGCCGAGGATATTGACCGTGGTCGGTATCGGCAGGCTGGGCTCGAACAAAAGGGCGATCGGCAGCAGGATCAGACCGCCGGCGGTCAGCTGCCATGCGGTGAAGGTCAGGTTCGATACCGGTGGCGACCAGTGTCGCGTCAGCACCGTTCCAAACGCCATGGACACCGCGCCGGCCAACCCGGCGATGATGCCGATTGGATCGAGTGCCGCGCCCGGCATCAGTACCAGCAGACCAACACCCGCCATGCCGACAATGCCGGCGATAATTGCGAGTGTCCTTACCGGTGTGCCGATGAGCATGCGCGCGAGCATGACGACGATTAGCGGCTGGATGGCGCCGACGGTCGCGGCGACGCCGCCCGGCAGGCGGTAGGCCGAGACGAATAGCATTGCCCAGAAGAACGAGAAGTTGAGCGCGCCGAGGATGAAGCTCCGCGCCCACCAGATACCCTGGGGCAACTGACGGACAACAAGCAGTAGTATGAGGCCTGCCGGCAGAGCCCTCAGCATGGCAACGGTAAGCGGATAACCGTGCGGCAGGAACTCGGTCGTGACCAGATAGGTGCTGCCCCAGATGGCGGGTGCGATGGCGGTCAAACCGATATCGGTGAGGGAGGAGGTTTTTATCTTCATTTGAAGTATCTCGATTTCAAGATAAAATTAGAGTAGCCGTCAAATATCTTGACGTCAAGATGAATTTTGCGTACCAGAAAACATGGGTGAAGATCATGTCGATAGAATTCTGGCACAGTGGCGCAGGGAGCGGCCGGACCTCGATGTTGAGCCGATGGGTCTTCTCGGCCGGCTGGCGCGGCTATCGACTTATTTGGGCCGGGAGGTCGAGAAGACTTTCCTTGAATTCGGTCTGTCATCCGCGAGCTTCGACGTGATGGCGGCTTTGCGCCGGTCCGGCAAACCCTACCGGCTCTCGCCGGGCGACCTGCTGGCAACCACGATGATCACGTCCGGCACGATGACCAACCGGATCGATCAGCTGGAAAAGGCCGGTCTCGTCGAGCGGTTGACCAATCCCGAGGATCGCCGGAGTGTACTGATCGCGCTAAAACCGGAGGGGCTTGATCTGGTCGAGCGCGCCGTCACCGCCCACGTCGCCAACCAGCATCGGCTGACAGCGCTTCTCGATCCGGAGGAGCGCACGGCGCTGGATGCGATTGCAAAAAAATATCTTGCGGCGTTCGAATAGAGTTCAGCAGGCGAGATCGGCGACCACCGCATCGAGGATCAGCATGCCGGCCGGCGTGCAGCGCAGCCGGGAATTGCCCAGCCGCTCAATGAAACCGTGCTCGATCAGGAACTGTTCCCGGTCCGGGTCTGGTTCGCGGCCGGACAGGTCCTGCCAGCGCACGAGATCGATGCCTTCCTTGAGGCGCAGGCCCATTAGCAGCAGTTCGTCGGCCTGTTCCTCGTAGCCGAGCACTTCCTGGTCGATCATGCCGTGGCCATGTTCCTCGACCAGCTGCAGCCAGTCTTCCGGCTTGCGCTCGGTGGCGGTTGCGATCTTGTCGCGGCCGCGCGACAGGCGGCCATGGGCACCAGGGCCGATGCCGGCATAATCGCCATAGCGCCAGTAGGTGAGGTTGTGACGGCTCTCGGCGCCGGGCGCGGCGTGGTTGGAAACCTCGTAGGCCGGCATTCCGAAGCCTTCAGTGATTTCCTGCGTCGCCTCATAGAGCACGGCGGACTGCTCGCCGTCGGGCACGATCAGCTTGCCTGCCTTGTGCAGGCCGTAGAAGGGCGTGCCTTCCTCGATGGTCAGCTGGTAGAGCGACAGGTGATCGACGGCATAGGACACCGCCTGCTTCAGCTCCTGTTCCCAGTCCTCGACGGTTTGGTTCGGACGCGCATAGATCAGGTCGAACGACATGCGCGGAAAGATATCGCGCGCCAGGCCAATGGCCTTCAGCGCATCCTCGACATTGTGCAGCCGGCCGAGAAACTTCAGATCCCGGTCGTTCAGCGCCTGAACGCCGAGCGAAACCCGGTTGACACCGGCGGAGCGATATCCGCGGAAGCGCGTCGCCTCGACGCTGGACGGGTTCGCTTCCATGGTGATCTCGATGCCATCGGGCACATGCCAGAGATTGGCGATGCCGTCGAGAATGGCCTCGACTGTCGCTGGGTTCATAAGCGATGGCGTGCCGCCGCCCATGAAGATGCTGGTGACGGTGCGTGGACCTGACATATGCCGCATCGCGGCCATTTCGGTCAGAAACGCAGTGACGAAACGCGGCTGATCGACCGGTTGATGCCGGACATGGCTGTTGAAGTCGCAATAGGGACATTTGGCAGCACAGAATGGCCAATGCACATAGACCCCGAAACCGGGCTCCTTGCTGTCACCGATGGAAGAAAACGTGGCCATTCTGTTTAGGGTCTTTCAGGCGCTAAGGCGCAGCGTAATTAGGTCAGGCGGTACTTGTTTGCTTGGCGTGGAAATTCACCACGCCGTCATTCCTGTGCTTGTCACAGGAATCCAGCCACGCGATGTCTATCGCGTGAAAGAGTCTCTTGCGTCGCAGACGCGACGCCACTGGATCCCTGTGACGAGCACAGGGATGACGGAGAAAAATGCCTCGGTCGCCTTCACTTTACGCACTCAGGCACGTCTCCGCAAAAAGCTTGAAGGCCCGGGCGCGGTGCGACAGCGCTTCCGTATCGCCGTGCTTCCAGCCGTGCTTCGCGTCGGCGCTCATTTCGCCGAATGTGGTATCGTAGCCGAGTGGTTGAAAGACCGGATCGTAACCAAAACCCTGGGTCCCGCGCGGCGGCCAGACGATATGGCCTTCGACCTCGCCGCGAAACAGCTCGACATGACCGTCCGGCCAGGCAAGGCAGAGCACCGAAACGAAACGGCCGGTGCGCCGATCGAAGGCCGTTGCACCCGCGTCCTGAAGGGCGGTTTCGACCTTCTCCATTGCCATGGCGAAATCACGTGTGCCGTTGGCGGTTTCCGCCCAGTTGGCTGTATACACGCCCGGATCACCGTTCAGGGCATCGACCACAAGGCCGGAATCATCGGAAAGCGCCGGCAGGCCTGAGGCTTTTGCCGAAGCCAGCGCCTTGATCGTGGCATTCTCCTCGAATGTCGTGCCTGTCTCGTCCGGCTCGACGAAATTGAGGTCGGCGGCGGACTTCGCCTCGAAACCCAGCGGGCCGATCAGGTCGCGGATTTCGCGGATCTTGCCGGCATTGTGGCTGGCAACGATCAGGGTCTTGTCTTCAAGCTTGCGCATCTGCGTCTTTCTCACCAATTCGTGTCAGTCCAAATTCCAGAGGGCGGCCTCGGCGCATTCCAGGCTGTTGCCGGCGGGATCGCGGAAGTAGAAGGATCGGGCGCCCGACGGCCAGTGCACATCGGATTCGATCGCGACGCCCGCGGCCTTCAGCTTTTCTTCCCAAGCCGCGAGATGTCCGGCAGGCACCCGGAAGCACATATGTCCCGAACCGTGCGTCCCATGTGGTGGAACGTGCAATCCATCCGCCGGTGGCGGTTTCACCGTTTCCGCAGGATTGAAAAGCAGAAGCACGCCAGTACCGCAGCGGAAGAAGACATGCCGGTTACCGCCGCGGCTGATCTTCTCAAGTCCGAGAACGGAGCCGTAAAACGCCTCCGCCCGGTCGAGATCGTCGACATAAAGCGCCGTCTCCAGGATGCCTTCGAGCGCCACGGTCATGGATCAGCCCTCGATCGACCGCTTCTGCATGGCCACCAGTTCCGCGATGCCGTTCTTGGCGAGGCCCATCAGCGTGCCGAATTCCTCTTCCGAGAATGGCTTGCCCTCCGCAGTGCCCTGGATTTCAACGATGCCGCCCGAGCCGGTCATGACGAAATTGGCGTCGGTTTCAGCGGCGGAGTCTTCCAGATAGTCGAGATCGATCACCGGCTGGTTGGCGAAGATACCGCAGGAAATCGCGGCGATATGATCCTTCAGGACCTTCTCGACCTTGATCATGTTGCGCGCTTCCATCCAGGCAAGACAATCGCGCAGCGCGATCCAAGCGCCAGTGATGGAGGCGGTGCGGGTGCCACCGTCGGCCTGGATGACGTCACAGTCGATCGATATCTGGCGCTCGCCGAGTGCCTGCAGATCGACCACGGCGCGAAGCGAGCGTCCGATGAGGCGCTGGATTTCCTGGGTACGGCCGCTCTGCTTGCCGGAGGCTGCTTCTCGCTTCATGCGCTCGCCGGTGGCGCGTGGAAGCATGCCGTATTCGGCGGTAACCCAGCCCTTGCCGCTATTGCGCAGCCACGGCGGCGTCTTGTCTTCAAGGCTTGCCGTGACCAGCACATGCGTATCGCCGAACTTGACGAGGCAGGATCCTTCTGCGTGTTTGGAAACGCCGCGCTCGAACGAGACTTTGCGCATCTGGTCGGTTTTTCTGCCGGAAGGCCGCATCATGAACTCCTGTGATGTTTGTCAGCCTTCTAGCCTAAGTTCGGGGGAAGGGAAATCATTTGCGCGAAAAGAAGGGATGACTGGCCGAACAGAGGCTGGATAGGGCTTTCCAGCCAATTTCCCTTTTGCTATCCGGGCGCGGATCACTATATTTCAATAAGCTTCAACAACATGGGTTTTCGCGTTCGAAATGGTGGTGGATAAATCTGCAATGCGGGAGAGGCTTTCGGCGCTCGACGAGCGTTCGGGTGAAATCTTCCGTCGCATCGTGGAGAGCTACCTGGAAAGCGGTGAGCCGCTCGGATCCCGCAGCCTGTCGCGCATCCTGCCAATGTCGCTGTCGCCGGCTTCCGTGCGCAACGTCATGAGCGACCTCGAAGACCTCGGCCTGATCTATTCCCCACATATTAGCGCCGGCCGTCTGCCGACCCAGGTGGGCCTGCGCTTCTTCGTCGATGCTTTCATGCAGGTGGGCGATCTTTCGCCGGAGGATCGTGCCTCGATCGACCGGCATGTGCGCCGCGCCGACCGGGACCAGCCCGTCGAAACGCTGCTGACCGAGGCGAGCCAGATGCTATCGGGCATGTCGCGCGGGGCAGGGCTGGTGATTACCACCAAGAACGACCCTGTGCTCAGGCATGTCGAGTTCGTACGCCTGGCACCGACCAAGGCGCTCGCGGTTCTCGTCGGCGAACACGACCAGGTGGAAAACCGCATCATCGAACTGCCGGCGGGAGTGACCAGTTCGCAGCTGACGGAAGCCGCCAATTTCCTCAACGCCCATCTTGCCGGGCAGACGCTCCCCGAGGTCCGCAGCCAACTGGAAAAGGTCAAGGAGACCGTCCGACGCGAGCTCGACACGCTGAGCCAGGATCTGGTCGAACGGGGCCTCGCCATCTGGTCGGGCAGCGAGGCGGACGATAAGCCGACGCAGCTGATCGTGCGCGGCCGCGCCAATCTGCTCGAGGGGCTGGCCGGTGCCGAGGACGTCGACCGGCTGCGCATGCTGTTCGATGACCTTGAGAAGAAGGACAGCTTGATCGAGATCCTCAATCTGGCTGAAAGCGGACCGGGGGTGCGTATCTTCATCGGCTCGGAAAACAAGTTGTTCTCGCTCTCCGGCTCGTCGCTGATCGTCGCACCCTATAAGGATAGCGACGACAAGATCGTCGGTGCCGTCGGGGTTATCGGCCCGACGCGGCTGAACTACTCGCGCATCGTGCCGATGGTGGACTATACGGCGCAGCTGATGTCGCGTTTGTCGCGGTGAAGAAGCCGGTTTTTCCGGCAGCTTTCGATTGCACCCTTGATTTTTCGGCCCCAAAGCTCGATATCGACACCAAATCCAAACAGTTTGACATTGCGGAGACCGTCATGACCGACGATACGAACAAACACGGTGCTGAAGCGAACGCGGCAGAAGCCGCCGCCTCCTATGCCGAAGCCGCCGCGGAACAGGTCGACGCGCCCGTTTCGGAACCGGATCCCCTGGAGCTTGCCAAGGCTGAAGCCGCCGACATGCGTGACCGCTATCTGCGTCTTGCCGCCGAGATGGACAACCTTCGCCGCCGCACCGCGCGTGACGTCAAGGACGCGAAGTCCTATTCCGTTGCAGGCTTTGCCCGCGACATGCTCGCCGTCTCCGACAACCTGCGCCGCGCGCTGGATGCCATTCCGGCTGAAGCCCGCGAAGCGGGCGATGCCGGCTTCAATGCGCTGATCGAAGGCGTCGAAATGACCGAGCGTGCCATGCTGTCTGCACTTGAGCGCCACGGCGTCCAGAAGCTGGAACCGGTCGGTCAGAAGTTCGACCCGAACTTCCATCAGGCGATGTTCGAGGTCCCTAACACAGAAGTTCCGAACAACACCGTCGTCCAGGTCGTTCAGGCGGGTTACACGATCGGCGAACGCGTGCTGCGCCCGGCCATGGTCGGCGTCGCCAAGGGCGGCCCGAAGGTCGTGGCCACGGAAGAAACGCCGGCGGCTTGATTCATTTTCATGAGAAACGGTGTCAGGATGGCTACATTCTAGACCGCCCTGACACCGTTCTTATTGCCGAGATCATAAATGACTCGGCACTTTTGCTTTCAACAACTCGATAAGATGTGGGTCCATAAACTCGTATTCATCCGGAATATGAAGGCAGATGAGCCGTTTTCCGTTGAGGTGGGCTCTATATTTGCCCTGGACCTTGCTGCGATGTGATTTCTCCATAACGAAGACGATGTCGGCCCATTCGATTTGCTCGGCAGTCGGGCTGCGCAACTTGTTCTGGCTGCAGATGAACAGGACGTTTTTCAAGAAGTCTCCGTCACGCGAACAACTGCTTCAAATGATCATTCAAAAACCGGCCTTCCGGATCGAGCTTGTTGCGTAGTGCCCGGAAATCCCCGGCGCGCGGGTAAAGCGCGGTCACATCCTCGGCCCCTAAGAAATGCAGCTTGCCCCAATGCGGGCGGGAGCCGAATTGGCGCAGGATGTCGTCGACGTCCTTCAGGTAGTTCCAGTAATCCGTGCCGGGCTGGCCCGAGACCGAGAGGGTGATCGAATCCTGTTCGAAGAACGGGCTGATCCAGCCGCCGTCGCCGGCGGTGAAGCGGTATTCGATCGGATAGATGCAAGTCGGGTGCTTCTCCAACATCAGCTTGCGCACTTCCATGCAGGCCTGCTTGCCGTATCCGACCGGCACGGCATATTCCAGTTCGTGGAAGTTCGGCACATATTCGATCGGGTAGATTTCCGAGGAATAGGCGATCTTCTCGAAGGCGCTTTCCATTGGCGGCCGATCGGTGATGTCGATGGTCTTCATCTCGCAGACGTCGGACAGGCTGGTCGTTGTCGAGACAGACGATGTGTCCGGCAGGCAGTAGCAATGGCGGCTTTCCGGCACGGGGCACCAGAAGAAGCCGAAATGGCGGTGGTTGGCGGCCAGATCGTCGTGTTGCTCCATACATTCGTCGAAGGTGCAGCGCCACAGCTTCTCATGCAGATTATAGCTGTCCATCACCTGCAGGGTTATTTCGGAGATGACGCCGAGCATGCCGATCGAGACGCGGGCCGCGTTCAGCATATCGGGTTCACTATCGTCGATGGCAAGGATGCTGCCGTCCGGCTGCACCAGCCGCATGCCGACGATCTGGGACGCCATGTTGCCAAGCTTGAGACCGGTGCCGTGCGTGCCAGTGGTGAGGGCACCCGCCAGCGCCTGGCTGTCGATATCGCCCTGGTTGATCATCGACAGGCCGCTGCGCTTCAAGGCCTTGCCGAGCGTATTGATCGTCGTTCCGGCATGGACGGAGACCCTTTTGCGCGCGGTGTCGATGTTGGTGATGCCCTGCAGGCCGGACAGCGTCAGGTGCAGGCCGCTGGTCAGCGCCACCGGTGTAAACGAGTGCCCGGAACCGGCACAGCGCACGTTTAGACCATTCGAAGTGGCCTCGCGTACCATTTCGGCAAGTGCCGCCTCACTATCCGGCGCGCCCCTGTGCCGGACGATACAAGATTGATTTCCGACCCAGTTGCGCCAGTGACCGCCTGCTTCCATCATGTTCCCGCTTCCTTATAAAAATCTGCCAGATTGTTGGAAATCCTGGATTTTCTCCACCAGCCAAATCGCAATTTTTTCGACAGGCCCCGTGTAATCAGTGTCAAGAATGCACTTCCTCGGGTTGTTCGGATTAACAAGCAGGGAAATGGCGTTTCCCCGAGAATATGTCATCGCATCGTTGGAGCCCGTATTGATCGTTCGAATATGAAATTCGCCGTTCAATTGAAATCGCACAACAATAACGATGCTTGCTTCACTTCCAGGTGGAGGGACATGACAGTCAACTATAGAGGTATCGATCGAAATCCACTTGCCTCGCAAATACAACTGTCGTGCCCTGCAACTGATGTAGGTCCCAAAAATCAAGACAAGCAGCGCGAAAAAATTGACAAAGGCATTTCCCAATTGAGTTCCAGCCACTGCGCTTCCTTTTCACATCGCCGTAAAACAATTATCGACGAACAGATGCGTACCGTTGACGAAGCTTGACTCGTCGCTGGCCAGGAAAAGCGCGGCCTTTGCCACCTCCATCGGATCGCACATGCGGCCCTGCTGCGCGGCGATTGCAGCATCGGAAACATCGACGCCGTATTTGGCGAGGCCCACCAGTTCGCGCTTGCCGTGGTCGGTGGCGATGAAGCCGGGGCAGACGGCGTTGGAGCGGATGCCGCGATCGCGGAATTCGACGGCGATGGCGCGGGCGAACATATGGCAGGCGCCCTTAGTCGTGTCGTAGAGCACCTCCATCGGCGTCGCGGCGACCGCCGAAATGGAGGAGGTCGAGACGATGCTGCCGCCACCGGCAGCCAGCATGCCCGGCAGCACGGCCTTGGTCATCAGGAACATCGAGCGCACGTTGACGGCCATCAGCCGGTCCCATTCGTCCTCTTCCGTTTCGAGGAAGGGGCCGACGGCCAGAATGCCGGCATGATTGAAGAGAACGGTGATGGCGCCGAAAGCATCCTCAACGGCCTTCACCGCCGATTTCACCTGTGAGGAGACAGACACGTCCGCAGGTGCGAAGACGGCCTGCCCGCCCTCGGCGCGGATCGCAGCTGCGACTTCCTCGCCCTTGCTGCGCGGTAGGTCAACGATGCCGACGCGGGCGCCTTCGCGGGCGAAAAGCTGGGAGGCGGCAAGTCCGCATCCTCCGGCACCCCCGCTGATCAATGCGGTCTTTCCAGCCAGACGTCCAGTCATGCCCATTCTCCCCCTTTTCGTGTCGGGGGAGTATTGTCGAGCCGTCGGGTCGTGTCGATATCTCTTTGAATGCGGACCAATAATTTTCATTTGCCGGCAAGACATCGGCCAGAACAAAAAAAGCGCAGCCTTGCGACCGCGCTTTCACAACCTAGTCAGCGTAGCCAATCAGGCTGCGTTGGAGGCCTGGTCGTCGCTGAGGAAGGCGTAGATCGCCGTCGCCGAATCCGTCGCCCTCAGCCGGGCAACCATGTCCGGGTCGCGCAGGACGCGTGCAATCCGGGAGAGTGCCTTCAGGTGATCAGCGCCAGCCCCTTCGGGCGCAAGCAGCAGGAAGACAAGATCGACCGGCTGGTCGTCCAGCGCTTCGAAATCGACCGGTGATTCAAGACGTGCAAAAATCCCGACGATCGACGACAAGTGGCTGAGCTTGCCGTGCGGGATCGCAATGCCGTTGCCGACACCGGTGGAGCCCAGTCGTTCGCGTTGAAGGATGACGTCGAATATTTCCCGTTCGGGAAGTCCCGTAATCTTGGATGCTTTTGCCGCCAATTCCTGAAGCAACTGCTTCTTCGAATTGGCCTTCATGGCCGGAAGTATCGCATTCTGCTGCAGCAAGCCTGCCAATGCCATTCTTTTGTCCTCGTTCGCAGGTAGGAACCGCTACGCCCGGCAAAATGCCGGACGGCGGTCCCATCCATCTTTCTCTCGGCGGTTTCCAGGCAGACCGTCAACGATCTACCACGCATCCACCACCAGAAAAAAGCGGTCGTTCGATCACCGGCCTGCCGGTAATCGAACTGATCCACTTAGCCCTTGATATTGGCTGCATCAATCCAGCCAATGTTTCCATCGTTGCGTCGATAGACGATATTCAACTGCTCATTGCCAGGACTACGGAACATCAGAACGGGATCATCCGTCATGTCGAGCGCCATCACGGCGTTTGCGACAGACATCGTCTTCAGTTGTTTTGAACTCTCCGCAACGATCGTCGGTGCATAATTATCCGGAAGCTCATCGTCTTCATCGGGCACTGAATCCATTACGGTGTAGGCTACTTCGGCAAATCCAGCATGGCCGTTGCCATTGTGGTGATCCTTGAGCTTCCGCTTGTACCGGCGGATGCGTTTGGCAATCCGTTCTGACGCTGCGTCAAATGCGGCTTGCGGGTCGTTCGCTTCGCCGCTCGCCTGCAAGGCGGCACCAGAATCGAGGTGTATCTTGCAATCGGCGTTGAAACGAGACCCAGACTTTTCCACAGTGACCTGGCTTGAATATCCTCCGTCAAAATATTTGGTTACGGCCTGTTCGATCTGGTCTTCGATCCGCAGACGGAACGTTTCACCGATTTCCATATGTTTACCGGATACACGCACACTCATGGAGTTTCCTCTCTTTTCGTGATTTGCGCAGCCAGTCTATTCCAACCGCATCCGTCATCCAAGCATTTCACGCACGCAAACGAATTTTGCGTCAGAACAGTCTGGATTTGGAGGGATATGCTTAAGGCAGGCTCTCTGTCCGTGCCCATTGCGGCCGCCTCATACTACCGGTTGTTGTTAGAGTCAATGAAACAGTTAAGAAACTTGGAATGTTCAGTCTTGAGCCTGTTGATGGCCGGCATAGCGGGGATAACACCGGCTGTTCGAATGGTTGTGGTCGAACCTTTGAATCTCATGCGGAGACCTTGGCAATTGCTCGTTTTTCCCGCCGGCGCTGGACGGAGGAGGGGATGTTCATCGCTTCACGATATTTCGCCACAGTTCTGCGGGCGATGTCCACGCCACCTTTCCTCAGTATATCGACGATATCGTCATCCGAAAGGACAGCGTCCGGGCTTTCCAGCACGATCATGTTGCGGATGCGGTGGCGTACGGATTCCGCCGAATGGCCGTCGCCTCCCTCAGCCGACCCGATCGAGACGGTGAAGAAGTATTTCAGTTCGAACAGGCCGCGCGGCGTCAGCATGTATTTGTTCGAGGTGACGCGGCTGACGGTCGATTCATGCATCTTGATGGCATCGGCGACGGTCTTCAGGTTGAGCGGACGCAGGTGGTCGACGCCGTTCACCAGGAAGGCATCCTGCTGGCGCACGATCTCTGTCGCCACCTTCATGATCGTCTTGGCGCGCTGGTCGAGGCTGCGGGTCAGCCAATTCGCAGTCTGCAGGCACTCGGTCAGGAAAGCGTGGTCGGCGCTGTTCTTCGGCGCGTGCCGCGAGACGGTCGCATAATATGTCTGGTTGACGAGAACGCGCGGCAGAGTGTCTGGATTGAGCTCCACCGCCCAGCTGCCGTCCTGCGCCGGACGCACGACGATATCCGGAACGATCGCCTCTGAGGGGCTTGCCTCGAAACTGGTGCCGGGCTTCGGGTCAAGCTTGCGGATCTCCGCAAGCATGTCGATGAGGTCTTCCTCATCGACACCGCAGATGCGCTTCAGGCTGGCGAAGTCGCGCCGGGCGAGCAGTTCCAGATTGCCAAGAAGGGCTGCCATGGCCGGGTCAAGCCGGTCGCGCACGCGCAGCTGGATGGCCAGACACTCGCTCAGGGTGCGGGCGAAGACGCCGGGCGGGTCAAGCTGTTGCAGACTGTCGAGAACCCGCGCCACATCGGCCGTCGGGCAGCCGAGCCGTTCGGCCATCTCCGCGATATCCGCATGCAGGTAGCCGGCGTCGTCGAGCTGGTCGATCAGGTGCTGGGCAATAAGAAGATCGGCCGCGCCGTGCACGCTGAAAGGAACCTGCTCGTTGAGGAAATCGCGTAGCGTCACGCGGTTGGCGACGAAATCGTCGAGATCGTAGCCGTCGCTGCTTTCGCCTTCGCCGCCGCCGGGCATGGACTTCCACTGGCTGAGCAGCTCCGGCGCATCGGCGCGCTGCGGCGTCGTATCGTCGGGAAAGACATTCTCGAAATTGGCGTCGAGTTGCTCGCTCATCCGCTCGCCGGTCGCAGAAGTGGTACTATCATAAACGTCACCCAGCGGGTCGAAGGCGGCACCTTCGGCATTGTCGCGGTCGCCGCGCTCATCCGAAGTGATATGGAGTTCGTCCTTGCCGTGCCGGTCCATGCCGGAGGGCGCATCGTCGTTGACAGCGAATTCGAGCAGGGGGTTTTTCTCGACTTCCAGCTCGATGAACTGGTTCAGTTCAAAATGCGTCATCTGCAGCAGCTGGATCGACTGCATCAGTTGAGGCGTCATGGCCAAGGTCTGGCTCTGACGCAGGAAGAGGCTGGCTGAAAGTGCCATTCGGACGCGAAACTCCCCTTAATTCTCCGAGCTGGCCCTCATCTTCTCAAGGGGTGAAAGTGCCAGTTCTTCAACTGGCCCAAAAATTGCTTATTAATGGGGTTTGGTCAAGCGGTAGCGGAAAATAAGATGAATATCGAAGGGGATGGCTTTTTTGCACGCAATGCGCGTCTAAAATGATCAAAACAGGCAAATCCAGCCTGATTTCGTGCTTTCGACACACCGGTGCGAGTTCATCAGAATCGGGCAAATCCATCTATCGCAGGAGCGATATTGCGTTGCAGCATTCCCAATTACGCAAAAATTGCGCAATTCCGCCAACCGGTCAAGGGGCATGTTCCAGAAGCGGCAGATTTTTGTCTGTCGCCGCTGTTTCCGTTTACCATGTCGCGAAGGGATTAGGCCTCAAAGGCTGAAATTATCGCCGAGATAGAGGCGGCGGACATCGGGGTTGGTGACGATGTCGTTGGCCCGGCCATGTGTCAGGACTTCGCCCGCGTGGATGATATAGGCTCGGTCGATCAGCCCCAGCGTTTCGCGGACATTGTGGTCGGTGATCAACACGCCGATGCCGCGAGACGTCAGGTGCCGCACCAGCGCCTGAATGTCGGCGACCGAGATAGGATCGACGCCGGCAAACGGTTCGTCGAGCAGCATGAAGGTCGGATCGGTCGCCAGTGCGCGGGCGATTTCCAGACGGCGGCGTTCGCCACCCGAAAGCGCAACCGCCGGCGACTTGCGCAAGTGGGAAATATTGAACTCGCCGAGCAGCTCGTTGAGCTTGCTTTCACGCCGCTCCCGGTTCTTGTCGTGAACCTCGAGAACGGCACGGATGTTGTCCTCGACGGTCAGGCCGCGAAAGATCGAAGCTTCCTGAGGCAGATAGCCGACGCCAAGGCGGGCGCGACGATACATCGGCATCGACGTGACATCGTTGCCGTTGATCTCGATCGAGCCTTCATCGACCGGCACGAGGCCGGTGATCATATAGAAACAGGTCGTCTTGCCGGCGCCGTTCGGCCCGAGAAGACCGACGGCTTCGCCGCGGCGCACGACCAGCGACACGCCATCGACGACCCGGCGCCCGCGATAGGCTTTCGTCAAGCCGCGCGCGATCAGCGTACCTTCATAACGCGCCTTGTCGACGACGCGGGCAGACGCGGCCGCTTCGGGTTTGCCGCCCCGTTTGCGTTTGTGAAGAAAGGGAATGTTCACAGTGCGGTCTGCATCAGTTCGTTTTCTGGGACTTCGGGTCGAGCTGAATCTGGACCCGGCCACCGCAGGCCTCTAACTGAGCCTCGCCTGTGTCCATCTGGACGTTCAACTGGCATCCGGTAAAGACGTTCTTGCCTTCCGACAGCACCACCTGCTTGCCCTTCAGAACCAGCGTTTGCGCCGTCATGTTGAACTCGCCTGTGTCGGCGGTCGCCTGCTGCGTGCCCGACTGCAGGAACACCTTCTGGCTGACTTCGATACGATCGATATCGGCATTGCCGCCGGAGATCGCGCCGCCGCCCTTCTTGTAAAAAACCACCATGTTGCCGGCCTGCAGCGTCGTCGTTCCCTGAACGACCTTGACGTTGCCGGTGAACATGGCCTTGCTTTCCGCGTCCTTGATTTCCAGCTTGTCGCTTTCGATCTGGATCGGCTCGTCGTTGGAGAGTTCGAGCCCCTTCATCTTGCTTGCTGTCGCCTGAGCGGCAGCTGGCGAAATGGAGGCGCTGGCAAAAAGACTTAAGACAATGAATGTTCCGGCAAGCCGAAAGGAAAGGGCGGAAATAGCCGACATATGTGCACCGGTTTTCTAGTTGGCGGTTTTGCGGATGGTTTTGGGATCGACGACGACCTTGACCATGCCTTCAAATGTAACAATGTGTCCCTTATCCGTCATTCTCAGCGACTGTGCAACAATGGAACCGCCGTTCATGCTGATTGCAATCGGCTTCTTGGTTTCCATCTCGCCGGCATTGATATCGAGATAAGCCGCCTGGAAGTCGGCGACAAGGCCGTTGTTCATGGTGATGCTGAAAGGGGCGTTCATATTCAACGTGTTGCCGCCCCGGTCATAGATGCCGCTGGTCGCCTCGACGGTGGCGATCAGCGTGTCGTTGACCGGCATTTCGGCATGGATTGTCTCAAGGGTGATGATGTCGGGATTGGCGATGTCCTGCAGCGCACGTACCGCCTTCATCGAATAGCTGATGTCCTGCTTGTTGCGTCCGGATATTGCCGGGTTCTGCATGACGATCTTGCCGTTCTCGATCGTTGCGTTTTCGATCTGCAGGTTTTCCGGCAGGAAGGCGCGCACCACGGAAACGGCAACGAAGATCGCCCCGATCAGAACCGCCACAAGCGGCAGAATGATCTTCAGCCGCTTGACGCGCCGCGAATGGCGCGCGGCCATCGTATAGGCGTCGGCGAGGGTCGGCCCCGAATGCGGCAAAGCGCCGGACAATTGCACGTCATTCAGCATAAAATAGACCTGTTATTCAAAATGCACCGTGGCGCAAACGCGCTTACGTCCTGCCTGCCAACCGATGTGAGTGACGTGAATATGGTGATTTTTTTGTCCGACGACAATGGAGGCGTGAATTTTGTTCAAACCGGGTTACATCGTAGCGGTGCTGGCGCTATTGAATCGTGCGTTTCGTACAAAGGATTATTTGTCCTTGTGCCCTTGAACAGGAGGTAAAGACCATGGATCAGCTTGCCATCGCCGACCGGCGCCAGCTTCGGCGGAAGCTCGGTTTCTGGCGGCTCGTGTCCATTGCGCTCGTGCTCTGCGCGGGCGTCGCGACCTATTTCTATTCGGGTGCGGGACAGGTAGGCGCCTTCAGCCGTCCGCATATCGCCAGAGTCAACATTTCCGGGATCATCCAGGACGACCGCGAGTTGCTGGATAGGCTGAACCGCATCGCTGAAACTGACGCGGTCAAGGCGCTCGTCGTTACCATTTCGTCGCCGGGAGGCACCACCTATGGCGGCGAAGTGCTGTTCAAGGCGATCCGCAAGGTCGCAGCCAAGAAGCCTGTCGTTTCCGATGTGCGCACACTGGCTGCCTCGGCCGGTTATATGATCGCGCTTGCCGGCGACCGCATCGTAGCTGGGGATAGCTCGATCACCGGTTCGATCGGCGTCCTTTTTCAGTACCCGCAATTCAAGACCTTGATGGACAAGATCGGCGTGTCGCTCGAAGAGATTAAATCGGCGCCGCTCAAGGCCGAGCCGTCGCCGTTCCATCCGCCAAGCGACGACGCGAAGGCGGTGATCCAGGCGATGATCGACGACAGCTTCAACTGGTTCGTCGATCTCGTCGCCGATCGCCGCAAGATGCCGCGTGAAGAGGCGTTGAAGCTTGCAGACGGGCGCATTTTCACCGGTCGTCAGGCGCTCAAGCTAAAGCTGGTCGATGAGCTTGGCGGCGATGACGAAATCCGAGCCTTCCTTGGGAGCCGCAAGGTCGGCAAGGAACTCGACATTGTCGATTGGAAAGCACCCAGCTCTTCCTTGCCGTTTGGGCTTGGATCGGCCGCGGCCGTCTGGCTCAAATCCTTGGGATATGAAGCTTTTCCGTCTCTTGGCGGTCTCGAAAAATTGGGTCGCGAGAAGTTGTTTCTTGACGGTCTGGTTTCCGTTTGGCAGGTTGGCAGCGATTAAAAAACACCGGTGACCTCGTGCCTGCCGTTTTTGGAGGCTTGAAAACGTCAGGGTATCCCGCACAATAGGTGGACAAGGCCGTCCGATGGGCTTAACGCTTTAAGATCACATAGAAATTCACAAAGAGGGGGCGACAGTGATCAAGTCAGAACTGGTGCAGATTGTTGCGGCTCGCAATCCGCATCTCTACCACCGTGATGTCGAAAATATCGTCAATGCGGTTCTTGATGAGATCACAGACGCCCTGGCCGGCGGAAACCGGGTCGAACTTCGTGGTTTCGGCGCGTTTTCGGTCAAGAATCGACCCTCGCGCTCTGGCCGCAATCCGCGCACCGGCGATAGTGTGTTCGTCGAGGAAAAATGGGTTCCCTTCTTCAAGACCGGCAAGGAATTGCGCGAGCGCCTTAATCCTGGCGCCGACGACGAAGATGATGAATGAGCCGTGGTGATCCGCCCGGTGCAGGATAGCGCCGGGCAGGCGGCATGACGGAGACGGAATGATGATGAAGAAGCTGTTGAATATCGTGGTGCTGGTTCCGGTCGCCATCATCCTGATCGTGCTGTCGGTTGCCAACCGGCAGATGGTGACGCTGGCGCTCAACCCGTTCAACCCGGCCGACAGTGTGCTGTCCGCGTCGGCGCCGTTCTTCGTTTTCCTGTTTCTCGCGGTGATCTTCGGAATGATCGTCGGTTCGCTGACGACGTGGTTCACGCAGGGAAAATACCGCAAGCGGGCACGCAACGAAGCCCATGAAGCGGTCAAGTGGCATGCGGAAGCCGAAAAACATCGCACCCGCGCCGAAACCATCGCCTCGCAGACGCTGCTTCCCGCATCCTCCAAGTAGTTCCGTTCAGCTGTTTGCTGCTGTCTGTGCGGTGACGGCCGCGTTGAAATCGGCGAAGAATTGCTGGGCAAGCTTCTTGGCGCTGGAGCCGACCAGCCGCGAGCCAAGCTGCGCGAGCTTGCCACCGATCTCCGCCTTGGCCTCATAGACCAGAATGGTCTCGTCGCCATCCTCCGTCAGAACGACATCGGCACCGCCCTTGGCAAAACCGGCAATACCGCCCTTGCCCTCGCCGGAAATGGTGTAGCTTTCGGGCGCATTGATATTCGACAGCACCACGTCACCGGAGAAAGAGGCCGAAACCGGACCGATCTTGATCTTGACGCTGGCGGAGAGTTCGGTCGGCGATTTCAGTTCCAGCGATTGGCAGCCGGGAATACATTGCCTCAGAATTTCCGGATCGTTCAGTGCCGCCCACACGATATCGCGGCGCGCAGCGATGCGTTCTTCGCCCTGCATCTCCATGATGATCCTCCCTGATCATGTTGGTTCAATTGTATCGCAGATCGGAAACAGCTTTGCCAAGCGAAAGAGCGATGCTATTTGCAGCCTTTGAACCATACCAGCTGACGGACGAAAACGGCGTGAAAGACAAAGATAGACGGCCAAAGGGCAAAGCCGGACCGGCCACGTCGTCGCGCGGCCCGCAGCCCCGTGCGAGCCAGGGCGCGGCAAACCGGCCGCCGCAGGCAAAACCTCACGCAGTCCGAGGCGGCGATGGCCGTTCACAGGCAAGGAACACTCCTGAAAAGACAGAGGCCAAGCCGCCAGCTGCAGACGCCGTTCCGCCGCGCGCCGAGGTCCGTATCCGCACCGGCGCCAAGCCGGATGAGCGCATCCCGGTCATTCTGGAAACCAAGGGCGCGCGAGATTATCACCTGATCGACAGCGGCGACGGTCTGAAGCTCGAACAATACGGGCCATACCGGATCGTTCGCCCCGAGGCGCAGGCACTCTGGCCGAAGACACTGCCGTCGCACGTCTGGGACAATGCGGATTCGATCTTTACCGGGGATACCGACGAGGACGGCATGGGCCGCTGGCGCTTCCCGCGGCAGGCACTCGGGGAAACCTGGCCGATGCAGATCCTCGACGCGGAATTCTACGGCCGTTTCACCGCTTTCCGCCATGTCGGGGTCTTTCCGGAACAGCTGGCTCACTGGAGCTGGATGAAGGAGCGCATCGAGACGGCAGGTCGCCCGCTGAAAGTGCTGAACCTGTTCGGCTATACTGGTGTTGCCTCGCTGATTGCGGCGAAGGCCGGCGCAGAAGTGACCCATGTCGATGCCTCCAAGAAGGCGATCGGCTGGGCGCGGGAAAACCAGGCGCTTGGACGTGCCGACCACCTGCCGATCCGCTGGATCTGCGAAGACGCGATGAAATTCATCCAGCGCGAGGAGCGCCGCGGCAGCCGCTACGATATCATCCTCACCGATCCGCCGAAATTCGGCCGCGGTCCCAATGGCGAAGTCTGGCAGCTCTTCGATCATCTTGCCTTGATGCTCGATATCTGCCGTGAGATCCTGTCGCCCGATGCCAAAGGGCTGGTGCTCACAGCCTATTCGATCCGCGCGAGCTTCTATTCCATTCACGAGCTGATGCGCGAGACGATGCGCGGGCGCGGCGGCGCGGTGGAATCGGGCGAACTGATCCTGCGCGAAGGCGGGCTCGACGGCAACGAGCCGGGCCGAGCGCTTTCCACCTCTCTCTTCAGCCGCTGGGTGCCGAAATGAACTATGATAACCGCGACCATGGTCCCCGCCGCGTCGGCCAGGTGAAGGAAGTTACCAGCCTCGCCAACCCGATCATCAAGGACATCAAGGCGCTGGCAAACAAGAAGGAGCGCGACGAAACTCATTCTTTCATTGCCGAAGGCTTGAAACTCGTCATCGACGCGCTCGATCTCGGCTGGACCATCAAGACGCTGGTCTATGCCAAGGCGGCCAAGGGCAAGGCGCAGGTCGAGCAGGTTGCATTGAAGACGGTCGCCACGGGCGGTCTGGTTCTCGAAGTCAGCGAGAAGGTCCTGTCGGCAATTACCCGTCGCGACAACCCGCAGATGGTCGTCGGCGTCTTCGAACAGCGCTATGCCCACCTCCGCGACGTGAAGCCGGCTCCGGGCGAAACCTATGTGGCGCTCGACCGCGTGCGAGATCCCGGCAATCTCGGCACCATCATCCGTACCGCCGATGCAGCGGGCGCCTCCGGCGTCATCCTTGTCGGCGAAACCACCGATCCGTTTTCGCTGGAAACGGTGCGGGCGACAATGGGCTCGGTGTTCGCGATGCCGCTCTTCCGGGCAAACGTTGCAGAGTTCGTCAAATGGCAGAAGGCGGCAGGCGCACAGGTTGTCGCCACCCATCTTGCCGGCGCGGTTGACTACCGCACCATCGATTATCGGAAGAAGCCCGTCGTTCTCCTGATGGGCAACGAGCAGGCGGGGCTTCCCGACGAGCTTGCCAAGGAGGCGACGGCGCTAGCCCGCATTCCGCAACAGGGCCGGGCTGATTCACTCAATCTGGCGATCGCCACCGGCATCATGCTGTTCGAGGCGCGCCGTCATTTGTTGACTTTGGATGACAGGGCATAATGGAAAAGACGGCTCTTTTTTCGCGTCCGCTGCCGATACTCGTCCTCGTCATTGTCGCAATGCTGCTCGATCAGGCGATCAAGTTTGCAGTCGAGATGTGGTTGCCGTTTCAGCAGTCGGTACCGGTTTTCCCGATGCTGGCGCTGTATCGGACCTATAATTATGGTGTCGCGTTCTCCATGCTCTCCGGCATGGAGGGATGGTTCATCGTCAGCATGCGGCTCCTCGTCGTCGCCTTCGTCCTCTGGTTGTGGCGGCGAACACCAAAAGACCGGTTCTTCGCGCATCTCGGCTATGCGATGATCATTGCCGGCGCTCTCGGCAATCTCGTGGATCGGCTGATCTTCGGCTATGTGATAGACTACGTGCTGCTTCACACGGAGACTTGGTCCTTCGCCGTCTTCAATCTCGCCGACAGTTTCATCTCGATCGGAGCGGGTTCGATCATTCTGGACGAATTTCTGCAGATGAAAAAGCGGGACCGTTAAAATCTTACAGATCGACTGAAGCCAATCAAAACGCTTGCCATGTTAGGGCAGGTGTCATGAGCGACCTGCCAAACCTTAAAAAACGGATTGCAGCCGAGTTCAGCGCGCCGGGCCGCACGCTGGGCGGGAAGCGCGCGTCCGCAACCGCGGCGCACGACGATCCCCACTCGCTGGAGCCGGACGACAGTCCCGATGTGCCGAAAGAAAAATATCCGGCGCTGAAACCCGCGCTGGCGGGTGCTGGACTTCTCTGCTCGGCAGCCATACTCGGGACCGGCATCGATGCGGGTTTCTATCTGCTCTCCGCGGGCCTTGCCGTCGCCGGTATTGCGGGGGCCGCTCTGCTTCTCAGAGATTGGTATCGATCCTCGTTCAGTCCTGCGGCCTCGCAGGGTCGCGTCCGCGAGGAAAAGGCAAGCGACAAGCGATGGGAGCGCAGCGAGACGTCGCAGCTTCTCTCCACCATCCACGATGCGCTTGGCGATATTGCCATCATCCGCGAGCCGGGCGGCAAGATCGTCCAGGCCAATTCCGTATTCTGCCGGCTGACCGGATGGCTGAAGCCGGAAGGCATGACGTGCGATGCGCTCGGGATCGAATTCGAGCCGGCATCCGGCCCCAACCATTTCCGCGTTCGGATTGTTACCGATGCGGGCGCAAAACTATTTGACTGGCATGACGTGATCGCTCGCGAACCGGGAAGCGGGGCCTTCATGCTGCACAGCATCGCCCGCGACGTCACGGAAGAGAGCCGGATTGCCCGCGAAACCGAGGAGGCGCGCCGCCGCGCGGAGAATGCGAGCCAGGCGAAATCCCGGCTGCTGGCGACCGTCAGCCATGAAATCCGCACGCCGTTGTCGGGCATGCTCGGCATGAGCCACCTGATCAGCCAGACGCGGTTGACCAGCGAACAGAAAAATTATCTCGCCGGTATGCGCCAGTCCGGCCATGCGCTGGTGCAGCTGGTCGATGACCTTCTCGATTTTTCCTCGATCGAAGCCGGCCGGTTCCAGCTTCGGCCAGCGCCGGAACCCTTGCGCGAAACGATCGAGAGCGTTGTCGAAATGCTATCGCACCGGGCGCATGAAAAGGGCATCGAGATTGCAGCCACCGTCTCGGCGGATGTGCCGGGTCTGATGGACTTCGACGCAGCCCGTTTGCGTCAGGTGCTGTTCAACGTCGTCGGCAATGCAGTCAAGTTCACCCATACAGGCGGCGTGCTCGTCAGCGCTCTGCTGGAGCGTGAAACGATAGTTGTTCGCATCGATGATAGTGGTCCGGGCATGAACCCGCAGGAGCAGGCGCGGGTGTTCGACGAGTTCGAGCAGGCAGGCGGCAACGCCCAGCGTTCCGGCGGCTCCGGCCTCGGTCTTGCGATCTCCCGGCGCATCATGGAGGAATATGGTGGATCGCTGACGGTTTCGAGCATTCCGGGCAAGGGCAGCACGTTTGAAATCCGCTTCCCCGCCCTTGGCTGCGACCTCGCAGCCGCCGCCCGCGCGCGAAAAGACGTGCTGGCCGGTTCCCGCGTGCTGGTCATGGCTCCGGTAGGCCCGGCGTCCACGGCTCTCTCTGCGACGATCAGGACGCTTGGCGGCTTCTGCGAGTGTGTCGAAACGACGGAAGAGGCACAGGCCATTGCAGCACGTGCGCTGTCGTCGGCAACACCGCTGACAGACATCATCGTCGATCACCGGCATGCCGCGCAGTTCCGCAGACTGTTGGCGCAGATGCCCGGCCTCGAACAGCAGAAATTGCGCAAGACCTATCTGGTCAATCCGGAGGAACGCAACGGCCGGCCGATCAACCAGATGGATGGCTATCACGCCTGGCTTATCCGCCCCTTGCGGGAAAAATCTCTGGTCGAGGTGCTGCGCGGGCGGATGAAGGGAATGGAAGTGCGCGACGCGATCAACGACAATCGTCCCATGCTGCGCGAGGTTCCGGCCCTGCGTGACAAACCGGCCGAAGGTGGTGTTCTCCTGGCGGAAGACGATCCGATCAATGCCTTCATGGTGCGCTCTGTTCTCGAAAAAGCCGGCCACGCGGTGCGGGTTGTCGGTGATTTCGAAGCCCTTGCCGGCGCTCTGTTCGATGCTCCGGCAGCCATCCGCATCGCGCCGGAACTCATCATCACAGATCTGAACATGCCGGGGGGCGATGGGTTTTCGATATTGCAACGCATCCGCCAGCACGAGCGCCAGTCCGGCAGCAGAGCTGTTCCGGTCATCGTCCTGACCTCCGATACTCAGCTCGACACGCGCGAGAAACTTATGTCGGCGGGGGCGAGCGCCGTGCTGTCCAAACCTGCCGATCCGAAGGCGCTGACGGCGGAGATCGACCGCTTGCTTGATCATTGATAATCGATGGCTTTCTTGTAGCTCCAATGTCACTATCCTGTCGCAGAAACATGGTTTAAGCCGCACAGGATCAAAGCGACTAGGATGACGCGCGATGACAATCGAACCTTTGGATCTGGTTGTGGTGGCTGACCAGCCGCAGACCCGTGTCCGGAGCGTCAATGCCCCGGCGCATGACATACTCGGCCGTATCGGCAATCTCGAAACGCGCCTTGCCCGCAATGCGTCCGAGATCGATGCCGCACAGGCCGTTCGCTACAGGGTCTTCGTCGAAGAGATGAAGGCGCAAATTCCGCAGGATGCTGACCGCCGCAAGCGCGACGCCGATGCGTGGGACCTCGTCTGCGATCATCTGCTGGTGCTCGATACGTCGATCGACGGTGATCCGGAAGACCAGATCGTTGGAACCTATCGGCTGCTTCGCCAGGATGTCGCTGTCCGTACCGGCGGTTTCTATTCCGCTTCCGAGTTTTCCGTGGGGTCGCTTCTTGAGCGCCATCCGGACAAGAAGTTCATGGAACTTGGCCGCTCCTGCGTCCTGCCGCAATACCGCACCAAGCGCACCGTCGAGCTTCTGTGGCAGGGCAACTGGGCTTATGCGCTGAAATACGGCGTCGATGCCATGTTCGGCTGCGGCTCCTTCCCGGGTGTCATTCCGGAAGAGCATGCGCTGGCGCTCTCCTTCCTGCACCACAACATGGTGGTGCGCGACGAGTGGGACGTATCGGCCCGCCCGGAACTGTTCCGCACCATGGACCTGATGCCGGTCGAAGCCATCAACATGCGCAAGGCGCTTGCCGCCCTTCCGCCGCTGATCAAGGGCTACATGCGCCTTGGCGCCATGGTTGGCAAAGGTGCCGTGGTCGATCACGCCTTCCGCACCACCGACGTTCTGATCGTTTTGCCGATCACCAATATCTCCGGCCGTTACCTGAACTATTACGGCGCAGATGCCGGTCGTTTCGCAAGTTGAGATAGTTAAAAAAGCGTTTCGCTCTTGCGAAATAGCTTGACGCAGTGCAGCATTTTTGAATACAGTTTGCCTGTGAATGGAAGTTTTTTGATCAGGCCTGCCGTACTGCGTAATAAGTATTCAATCGAGTATTTTTTGATCAAGATCGACGTATCGCATGAAAAAGCCCGCTCCGGTTTTCCGGGCGGGCTCTTTTCGTTTCAGGAGTTGTTGCTTTCGGTCAGCTATTGGCGTTGTGCGCGGCGAGTGCTGCCATGTTGACGATGTCGGAGTCCTTGGCGGACATCGAGACGATCTGGACCGATTTGTCGAGGCCGACGAGCAGCGGGCCAATCACGGTCGATCCGCCCAGTTCCTGAAGCATCTTGGTCGAGATCGACGCGGAGTGGAACGCCGGCATCACGAGGACGTTGGCTGTGCCCGACAGGCGGCAGAACGGATATTGCTCCATCACCTTGGGGTTCAGTGCGACGTCGGCTGCCATTTCGCCATCATACTCGAAATCGACGCGGCGCTTGTCGAGGATATTGACGGCCTCGCGCACCCGCTCCGAGCGTTCGCCGGAGGGATGACCGAAGGTGGAATAGGCCAGAAGCGCCACTCGCGGCACATAACCGAGGCGGCGGGCAAGGCCTGCGGCTTCTTCGGCGATATCGGCCAGTTCATCCGCCGACGGCATATCGTGCACCGCTGTGTCGGCGACGAGTACAGTGCGTCCGCGGCAGAGCGCCAACGACACGCCGATCACCCGATGTCCGGGTTTGGCATCGATGCAGCGGCGCACGTCGTCGAGCGCGGTGGAGTAGTTGCGGGTAATGCCGGTGACCATGCCGTCCGCATCCCCTAGCGCCACCATGCAGGCGGCGAAGTGATTGCGGTCATTGTTGATCAGCCGCTGGGCATCGCGGTGGAGATAGCCCTTCCGCTGCAGCCGGGCATAGAGATAGTCCGTGTACGCGCCGGTGCGTTTGGAAATGCGTGCGTTGACGATCTGGATGCCGGGGCGATCGAGATCGATGCCTTCGCGCTCCGCCGTTTCGCGCATGCGGTCTTCGCGGCCGAGCAGCATCGCGGTGCCGAGTTCCTGGTTGGCGTAAGCCACCGCAGAACGCATCATCTGCACCTCTTCACCCTCTGCAAAGACGATCCGCTTTGGCTGGCGGCGGACGCGCTCATAGATGCGCTGCAGGGTCGAGGCGATCGGATCGCGCCGTGCAGACAGTTGTCGGCCATAGGCGGCAAGATCCGGAATCTGCTTGCGGGCGACGCCGCTCTCCATGGCGGCTTTGGCGACTGCGACCGGAATGGCGGAAATCAGACGAGGATCAAAGGGCACGGGAATGATATATTGCGGCCCGAAACGCGGGCGGTTGCCCTGATAGGCGGCAGCCACGTCGTCCGGTACGTCCTCTTTGGCAAGGCTTGCCAGCGCCTGCGCCGCCGCGATCTTCATCGCTTCGTTGATCGTCGAGGCGTGGACATCAAGTGCGCCGCGGAAGATATAGGGGAAGCCGAGGACGTTGTTGACCTGGTTGGGATAGTCGGACCGCCCGGTCGCCATGATCGCGTCGTCGCGGATGCGGGCGACCTCTTCCGGCGTGATTTCCGGATCGGGGTTGGCCATCGCGAAAATGATCGGCCGGTCCGCCATCGAGCGAATCATCTCCTCGGAGAACGCCCCCTTTTGGGACAGGCCGAAGACCACGTCGGCGCCATCCATGGCTTCCGTCAGCGTCCGCCGGTCCGTCTTGACCGCATGCGCCGATTTCCACTGGTTCATGCCCTCGGTGCGCCCCTGGTAGATCACGCCCTTGGTATCACAGAGGATGATGTTGGCCGGGTTGAAGCCCATCGATTTGATCAGCTCGATACAGGCAATGGCGGCCGCGCCAGCGCCATTGCAGACAAGCTTGGTCGTCTTGAAGTCACGGCCGGTCAGCGTCAGCGCGTTGATCAGGCCTGCGGCGGCGATGATTGCCGTGCCGTGCTGGTCGTCGTGGAAGACCGGGATGTCCATGACCTCGCGCAGCTTCTGCTCGATGATGAAACATTCCGGCGCCTTGATATCCTCGAGATTGATGCCGCCGAAGGATGGGCCGAGGAAGCGCACGCAATTGATGAACTCGTCGACGTTTTCGGTGTCGACTTCCAGATCGATGGAATCGACATCGGCGAAACGCTTGAAGAGCACCGACTTGCCCTCCATCACCGGTTTTGAAGCCAAGGCCCCGAGATTGCCGAGGCCAAGGATGGCCGTGCCGTTGGAAATGACGGCGACCATGTTGCCCCGGGTTGTATAGTCATAAGCCTTGGCGGGATCAGCGGCGATCGCCTTGACCGGCACGGCCACGCCCGGCGAATAAGCAAGCGACAGGTCCCGCTGCGTCGCCATCGGCTTCGTTGGAGAAATTTCTAGCTTGCCGGGCCTGCCCTGGGAGTGGAAGTCGAGCGCTTCCTGGTCCGTTACGCTGGTTGCGCTGCGGCTGCTCTTGTCATTTGCGGGCATGGGTCCTCCAACCTTTTGTGGGCGACGGCTCTCCTTAGCCGCTTTGTTGTTGTCTTCTATAAACGCGCATGGATAGTGTGGCACCACTTTTTTGGAACCAGCATGACTTTTGTAGCCGATCCCATCACCCGCAGCGCCGAGGTCCTCACCGCCGTTCAACTGGCGACGGAGGAAAGCCGCGCCACGGCCACGCCGATGATGGAACAGTTCATCGAGATCAAGGCGAACAATCCGGATTCGCTGTTGTTCTACCGGATGGGTGATTTCTACGAGTTGTTCTTCCAGGATGCCGTCGAGGCATCGCGGGCACTTGGCATCACACTGACGAAGCGCGGCCAGCACCTTGGCCAGGAAATCCCGATGTGCGGCGTGCCGGTGCATGCGGCCGACGATTACCTGCAGAAGCTGATCGGGCTGGGTTTCCGCGTCGCCGTCTGCGAGCAGATCGAGGATCCGGCGGAGGCGAAGAAACGTGGCGGCAAATCGGTCGTCAAACGTGACGTCGTCCGCCTCGTCACACCAGGCACGATCACCGAGGACAAGCTGCTTTCGCCCTCGGAATCGAATTATCTGATGGCGCTTGCCCGCATTCGCGGCGGTGCCGAGCCCGCCATTGCGCTCGCCTGGATCGATATTTCCACCGGCGTCTTCCGGCTGGCCGAAACCACCGAAACGCGGCTGCTCGCCGATATTCTGCGCATCGAGCCGCGTGAACTGATCCTGGCCGATACCGTCTTCCACGATCCGGAGATGCGCCCGGTCATCGACATTCTCGGCCGCGTCGCCGTTCCGCAGCCTGCCGTCCTGTTCGACAGTGCAACGGCGGAAAACCGCGTCACGCGCTATTACGGCGTCAAGACGCTCGATGGTTTCGGCAGTTTTTCGCGTGCCGAACTCGCCGCCGCGTCGGCCGCGATCTCCTATGTCGAGAAGACCCAGTTCGCCGAGCGTCCGCCGCTCGGCGCGCCGGAGCGCGAAAGTGCCGCCTCGACGCTGTTCATCGATCCCGCCACGCGCACCAATCTCGAACTGGTCAAGACCCAGTCCGGTGACCGTAACGGCACGCTGCTGAGGGCGCTGGACCGGACGGTGACAGGCGGCGGCGCCCGGCTCTTGGCCGAACGTCTCATGTCGCCTCTGACCGATCCGGAGCGGATCAACGCCCGGCTTGATTCCATCACCGCGCTGTCCGATCAGCCGGCATTCTGCAGCGACCTGCGGTCCGCGCTTAAACACGTGCCGGACATGCCGCGCGCATTGTCGCGCCTGTCGCTCGGTCGGGGTGGTCCGCGTGATCTCGGCGCGATTCTTGCAGGTTGCCAGTCCGCGATTGAGGTCGCCGGCTTGCTTGCCCATGGTGATCTCTCGGAGGAGTTGGCGGCGGCGCTGCAAGCGGTGAAGGCTTTGCCTGGCGAAATGGTCCAGCAACTGGCCGGTATCCTCGGCGATGAACTGCCGCTTTTGAAACGCGATGGCGGTTTTCTCCGCGATGGCGCCAGCCCGGAACTTGACGAGATGCGGGCGCTGCGCGATCAGTCCCGCCGGGTGATCGCCGGCCTGCAGTTGGACTATGCCGAGGAAACCGGCGTCAAGTCGCTGAAGATCAAGTACAACAACGTGCTCGGCTATTTCATCGAGGTGACACAGGGCAATGCCGGGCCGATGACCGACGGCCCGGAGGCTCGGGCACGCTTCATCCATCGCCAGACGATGGCCAACGCCATGCGGTTTACCACGACGGAACTGGCCGATCTTGAAACGAAGATCGCCAATGCCGCGGATCGGGCGTTGACGATCGAGCTTGAAGCCTTCGACAGGCTGTCGGCCATGGTCGTCGCGGAAGCGGAAGCGATCAAGGCGGCGGCTCTTGCGCTTGCCGTGGTCGATGTTTCAGCCGGGCTGGCGACGCTTGCCGAGGAACAGGCCTATTGCCGCCCGCTGGTCGATCAGTCGAAGATGTTTGCGATCGATGGCGGCCGTCATCCGGTCGTGGAGCAGGCGCTGCGCCGCCAGTCCGGAGCTGCTTTCGTCGCCAATGCCTGCGATCTGTCGCCGCATGACGGCGAGGGTGACGGCGCGATCTGGCTTCTCACAGGTCCCAACATGGGTGGTAAATCGACCTTTCTGCGCCAGAACGCGCTGATCGCCATAATGGCGCAGATGGGCTCGTTCGTGCCGGCAGCCTCAGCCCATATAGGCATCGTCGATCGGCTGTTTTCCCGCGTCGGCGCGTCCGATGATCTGGCCCGTGGCCGCTCGACCTTCATGGTCGAAATGGTCGAGACGGCCGCGATCCTCAACCAGGCAACCGATCGTTCGCTCGTCATCCTCGACGAGATCGGCCGGGGCACCGCCACCTTCGATGGCCTGTCGATTGCCTGGGCCTCCGTCGAGCATCTGCATGAGGCAAACCGCTGCCGCGGCCTCTTTGCCACGCATTTTCATGAATTGACGGTGCTTTCCGAAAAGCTTTTACGTCTGTCGAACGCCACCATGCGGGTCAAGGAATGGCATGGCGACGTGATTTTCCTGCACGAAGTCGGCCCCGGCGCGGCTGATCGCTCCTATGGCATCCAGGTCGCGCGGCTGGCCGGCCTTCCGGCCTCCGTCGTCGCGCGGGCCAAGGACGTGCTGGCGAAACTCGAGGATGCCGACCGGAAAAATCCGGCCAGCCAGCTGATCGACGACCTGCCGCTGTTCCAGGTGGCAATCCGCCGCGAGGAGCGCGTCAAGGCCGGCCCGTCGAAGGTTGAGGAGGCTTTGAAAGGCCTCAATCCAGATGATATGACGCCGCGCGAGGCCATGGATGCGCTCTATGCGCTGAAGAAGCAGCTTGCAACTTGATGGAGCCATAGCCGCGGCCCACAAACGAAGATCTGTTTTGTCTTCGAAAACAATGTAGTTCGTTCATTTCACGCCCAAATTCATGGTTGAATTTTCCGCCTTTGCCCCTGTAGGTTACGTTTCGGGGAGTTGGGGGCATGAATGATCAGCTGGTACTATAAATTGGGGAAGATGGAGGCAGGACCGGCTTCTCCGGAAGAGCTTGTGGAACTTGCCGAGGCGGGAACGATCAAGCCAGATACTGAGCTTTGGCATGCCGGAATGAACGGATGGGAAAAGGCAGCTGAAATTACCGAGCTGGACCTGCCGTTTGCAGAAGCGCCTGTTGAAGATGTTGCCACGGAACGTGATCCGGCGCTCGCCGGTCCCTGGGCACGCTTCTGGGCTAGGCTGGTCGACATCTACCTTGTAACGCTCATCCTGGGAGGTGGGGTCGGATTGCTTTCCGCACGGTATCTGCCGTCGTTTTTCCTTAAGCTGTTCGGGCTGCCCGACGTGCTACTCAATATCATATTTCTTCCGATTGCCGGCTTCGTCCTGGCTGTGATGATGCGTGTAACGGGTACCACGGTCGGCAAGGCCATCGTCGGCATCAAGGTCCAGAGCATCTCCGGCGCAAATACGTTTCTTTTTTATCTGAAGCGCGAATTCAAGGTGTGGATATTCGGCCTGTGCGGCGGGGTTCCGCTCGCCAACCTCATCACTCTGATCAACCAGCGCCAGCACGTCGCCAAGAACGGATCGGCTGGATACGACAAGGGCGTCGCAGTCGTGACAAGCAAAAGCTCGCCGGCGCGGTGTGCATTTGCTGCTGTTGTCGTGGCAAGCGCTCTGTCGTTCGTCTGGTATCTCGGCGCGATGGATAAGATGGCTGCCGCAGACGTCAGGCTCACTCAGGATTGGACCAATCCGGCGACCGGCAAGGCAACGAATTTTTCGAAGGCCTGGACTTTCGAGGACTTGAAAGCTGAAGTCGGCAACGCCTATTACTTTGCCGCGGACCAACTCATGGCCGAGATGGTGTTCGGATACGAACCCATGGATGAGGATGACGTCGATCCGGTCGCATATGGGGAAGCGCTTCAGGAGGCGATCTCAGACGATTTGCTTGTCAACTCGGAATGGAAACCCGTCGAAGTCAACGGCTTCAGTGCGGCGCGCGCTACGGCTGTCCACAAATCAGCGGCGGATACGAATGTCGAGATTACAGTGGCTATCGTTGGCAGAAGTGCGTGGCGTGTCCTCCTTTTTGTCAGGGGCAGGCCATCGGAACAATTTCGAGAGGGTAGGAGCGCCATGCAATCGCTCTTCTCGACGGTAAGGGACATCAATGTTCCAACAAATATGCCCTGCGAGGAAGAGAACTGCGTCTCATCCCTTTCCTTTGATGTTCCGCGAACGGCATTCTGAGCGATCGAGGCCCCTTCACATTGTCGGCACCAGGAATTACATGTGCCGCGCTTGGAATCGCCTCAAATGTCATGCAAGGCGCATGTGAGGAAGGATAAATCCAAGGGGAGCGTAAACGCCAGGCCCTGCAGAAACGACTTGGCAATTCTTGACCGCTACAGTCCTGTCCATCCTCGGACAAAAGGTCTATAGCGCATGCACACACTGCGGCTCGCAGAGCCCGCCGGACAGGAAGACGGTCGGCAGTTGATGACCATACATGAAACGTCATTTCCCGACATTCTGAATGTCGCAGCGCTCAGGGCCAAGTGCAGCTTTATCGCTTCGGCACATGCGGAACATCGCGACCTGATGCGCCAGGCGCTGCTTTCCGCCTTCAAGCAGGCCAATCTGGACGGCCGCGAAAACGCGCGTCAACTTCTGTTGCAGGATGGCAGCGGTCTCAAATGCGCCGAGCGGATTTCATGGCTGCAGGACCAGCTGATCACCGTGCTGCACGATTTCGTCCTGAACGAGGTTTTCAACGCCGCCAATGCACAGCCCTGGACGCGTATCGCCGTTACGGCCGTCGGCGGCTATGGCCGCGGTACCCTGGCGCCTGGCTCCGACATCGACCTTCTGTTTCTGTTGCCGGTGAAAAAGGCGGTCTGGGCTGAGCCGGCCATCGAATTCATGCTCTATATCCTGTGGGATCTCGGTTTCAAGGTCGGCCATGCCACCCGCACCATCGACGAGTGCATTCGGCTGTCGCGCGGTGACATGACGATCCGCACCGCGATCCTCGAAACGCGCTACATCTGCGGCTCGATGGAACTGGCCGACGAACTCGAGACCCGCTTCGACGCGGAAATCGTCAAGAACACCGGCCCTGATTTCATCGCTGCCAAGCTTGCCGAGCGCGACGAGCGCCACCGCAAGGCCGGTGACACGCGTTATCTGGTCGAGCCGAACGTCAAGGAAGGCAAGGGCGGCCTGCGCGACATCCACACTCTGTTCTGGATCGCCAAATATTTCTACCGGGTCAAGGATTCGGCCGACCTCATCAAGCTCGGCGTGCTGTCGCGACAGGAATACCAGCTCTTCCAGAAAGCCGACGATTTTCTCTGGGCGGTCCGCTGCCACATGCACTTCCTCACCGGCAAGGCGGAAGAGCGGCTCTCCTTCGACATCCAGCGCGAGATCGCCGAAAGCCTCGGTTATCACGACCATCCGGGCATGACGGCCGTCGAGCGCTTCATGAAGCACTATTTCCTGGTCGCCAAGAATGTCGGCGATCTCACCCGCATCTTCTGCGCGGCGCTCGAGGACCAGCAGGCCAAGCAGCTTCCGGGGTTCACCGCGGCTCTCAGCCGTTTTACCCACCGCATCCGCAAGATCGCCGGTACGCTGGAATTCGTCGATGATGGAGGCCGCATCGCGCTTGCAAGCCCTGATATCTTCAAGCGCGATCCGGTAAATCTGATCCGCATCTTCCACGTCGCCGACATCAACGGGCTGGAGTTCCACCCGGCCGCCCTGAAGCTAGTGACCCGGTCGCTCGGCCTGATCACCCAGGCCGTGCGCGACAATGAAGAAGCCAACCGCCTCTTCATGTCGATGCTGACCTCGCGCCGCGATCCGGAACTGATCCTGCGCCGGATGAACGAGGCCGGCGTGCTCGGGCGGTTCATCCCGGAATTCGGCAAGATCGTCTCGCTGATGCAGTTCAATATGTATCATCACTATACGGTGGACGAGCATCTGTTGCGTGCCGTCGATGTGCTTTCGAGGATCGACCAGGGCCGCGACGAGGAACTGCATCCTCTGGCCGTCAAGCTGATGCCGGGTATCGAGGATCGCACCGCGCTGTTCGTCGCCGTACTCTTGCACGATGTCGCCAAGGGTCGCCCGGAGGATCATTCGACAGCCGGCGCCAAGGTCGCCCGAAAGCTCTGCCCGCGTTTCGGCATGACGCCAAAGCAGACGGAAACGGTGGCATGGCTGATCGAGGAACATCTGACCATGTCGATGGTCGCGCAGACGCGCGATCTCAACGACCGCAAGACGATCATCGATTTCAGCGAAAGGGTGCAGTCGCTCGATCGACTGAAGATGCTGCTCGTGCTGACGATCGCCGATATCCGCGCCGTCGGTCCCGGTGTCTGGAACGGCTGGAAGGGCCAGCTTTTGCGCACGCTCTATTACGAGACCGAATTGCTTTTGTCCGGCGGCTTTTCGGACCTGCCGCGCAAGGAGCGAGCAGCGCATGCGGCCGACGTGCTCTTCAATGCGCTGTCGGACTGGAGTCAGAAAGACCGCAAGACCTATACCAAGCTGCACTACCAGCCCTATCTGTTGTCGGTCCCGCTGGAGGACCAATTGCGCCACGCCAAGTTCATCCGCGATGCTGACAAGGCCGGCCGGGCGCTGGCGACGATGGTACGCACGCACCAATTCCACGCCATCACCGAAATCACCGTGCTGTCGCCGGACCATCCGCGCCTGCTCGCTGTGATCGCCGGCGCCTGCGCGGCCGCTGGCGCCAATATTGTCGATGCGCAGATCTTCACGACGTCCGACGGCCGTGCGCTCGATACGATCCTGGTCAACCGTGAGTTCCCGGACGATAACGACGAGATGCGCCGGGCCGCCAGCATCGGCAAGATGATCGAGGATGTGTTGTCGGGCAAAAAGCGCCTGCCGGAAGTGATCGCCAGCCGTACGAAGCACCGCAAGCGCAACAAGGCCTTCACGGTGCCACCGGCCGTCACCATCAGCAACAGCCTCTCCAACAAGTTCACCGTCATCGAGGTGGAATGCCTCGACCGCACAGGCCTGTTGTCGGAGATCACGGCTGTGTTGTCCGATCTCTCGCTCGACATCGCCTCGGCGCACATCACCACCTTCGGTGAGAAGGTCATCGATACCTTTTATGTAACCGATCTTGTCGGCCAAAAGATCATCAATGAGAGCCGCCACAGCAATATCGTCGCTCGCCTGAAGGCTGTCATGTCGGATGAGGCCGACGAGATGCGCGACCGTATGCCCTCCGGCATGATTGCGCCGCAGAATACGCGGTCAGTTACTGGCGCGAAGAAGGCCAAGGCAGAATCATGAGCCTCGTCAAGAAATTCATGACCGTGGGCGGTGCCACGCTCGGCAGCCGCATCTTCGGCTTTGCCCGCGAAACGCTGATGGCGGCAGCGCTCGGCACCGGCCCGATGGCCGACGTGTTCTACGCCGCCTTCCGATTTCCCAATCTTTTCCGCCGCCTCTTTGCCGAAGGCGCCTTCAATGCCGCTTTCGTGCCGCTCTTTTCCAAGGAAATCGAGGCGAACGGCACCGATGGCGCCAAGCGCTTTTCCGAGGAAGTCTTCGGTGTGCTCTTCACGGTGCTGCTGCTGATCACGATCGTGATGGAATTCTCGATGCCGCTTTTGGTGCGCTTCGTCATCGCGCCGGGTTTTGCCGATGATCCGGAGAAGTCCGCGATTACGGTGCGCATGGCCGCGGTGATGTTCCCCTACCTCATGTGCATGTCGCTGACAGCGATGATGAGCGGCATGCTGAACTCGCTGCATCACTTCTTCGCCGCCGCCGTCGCCCCGATTTTCCTCAATGTCGTGATGATCGGTGCTTTGTTTTACGCGCTCTATACCGGCGCCGATCCGCTCGCTACCGCCTGGTATCTGTCCTGGGGCGTGCTGGCCGCCGGCATCCTGCAGCTTGCCGTGGTGTATCTCGGTGTCATCCATGCGGGCATGAGCATCGGCCTCAGGTTTCCGCGTTTCACGCCCAACGTCAAACGGCTGCTGATCCTGGCGGTGCCTGCAGCGATCACCGGCGGCATCACGCAGATCAACCAGTTGATCGGCCAAGCGATCGCCTCGGCCCAGGATGGCGCGATCGCCGCCCTGCAATATGCCGACCGCATCTACCAGTTGCCGCTGGGTGTCGTCGGCATCGCCGTCGGCGTGGTGCTTCTGCCGGAATTGTCGCGAGCACTGAAGGGCGGCAATTTGCGTGAAGCCGGAAACCTACAGAACCGGTCGATCGAATTCGTGCTGTTCCTGACCATCCCCGCTGCCTTCGCGCTCTGGATTCTCTCCGACGAGATCATTCGCGTGCTGTACGAGCGCGGCGCCTTCCACGCACAGAACACCGCCGTCGTCGGATCGATCCTCGCCATCTACGGCATCGGCCTGCCGGCCTTCGTGCTGATCAAGGCGCTGCAGCCGGGTTTCTATGCCCGCGAGGATACGAAGACGCCGATGCGCTTTTCGGCCGTCGCCGTCGGCGTCAACTGTGCCCTTGCGCTGACGTTGTTCCCCCGTCTTGGGGCCCCGGGTATCGCAGTTGCAGAAGCCACGGCCGGCTGGATCAGCACGGTCCTTCTTTTCGTCACGCTGCTGCGCCGCGGTCATCTCACCTGGGAATGGGCGCTCTTGCGCCGAACCGCTCTTCTCATCGTTGCGGCGGCGATCATGGGCGGGGTTCTCTTTTACCTCCGCGACGTCTTTGCAGCCTCGCTTGCCTCAGGTTCGCCGCTGCTGACCAAATTGGGGGCGCTCGGGCTTCTGATCGGCGTCTCGATGGTCGTTTATTTCGCCGTCGCTTTCCTGATCGGCGGCGCCGATCTCGGCATGATCCGGCGCAACATGAAGCGCAAGGCCGCCACCAAGCCCGCGCCACCAACCGATCTCTAAGGCAGGGCGCGGGTCAAACGCGCCTTGCCGATCGGCGCTTGGCGCTGAGGATGCCGCCGCGCGATCTTCCGCAATGAACCCATTGGCGCCTTGGGCCGGTATCGACATGAACGATGCCATTGCAGTAGCGGCCGATGCCGCCAATGCCCGGTGCCGAGCGTGCCGCAGCGAGTATCCTGCTTTCCGACACGCCGGGCACGCGAATATCTGCCGCCTGGCACGTTCTGTGCAGTGAGCCCCTCCGACTGGCGTGGGGGCGATGGCCCGACGTCACCAGCGGGCGGCGTCCGGTCTTGGCCGCGATGTGAGCCAATATGCCCTGCAGTCGCGGTGAAAAGCAGCTCGCCCTGACGGAGACGGTCTGGAGGGAATAGGCCAGGGTCACGCTGTGGCTGGGAAGTTTAACCTTGCGTCGCTTGCCATCTCTGGCTTCGCCGGTGGCGCAAAAAGACAAGGTCAGAAGACAGGCAAGAGCAATCGAGAAAACGTTACGCATTGCAATCCCCCTTGGCAAATGCCCTGCGGCAAGTTCGGTGTTGGATGCGGGCATATGCAAACGTCGACGCGCGTCAGGCGTCGTGAGAAACACTGGTAATTGTGCGAGACTCCGGTCGAGAATGCCGGAGCCGCTGGCGGATTGGTAATTTCAACCAAAATAAAGCAAAATTGTGAAAGACTATGCCCATACTTCAAAAGGAGTATGGCTGTCGACAGCCATTTTGTATTAAAGGAAATCATAAAATAGAGTAAAAAATTCCAAATTTGATAAAAGGAATCACACTCTTGGCGAGTGCCGTCCTACCCGGGAAGGCGCGCTTTCACGGATGATCGGCAGGGGTCGGCTGCGGCGATATGCAAAACACCTGGTGGCGCCTCTTGATCGTCGGGGCGGCTGTGTGCATAAGCCCGCCAACAGCAACAAGAGGCCGGGCCCTCCACAAGCCCGAATGAGGACACGATGTCAGACTTCAAGCCGCTCGTTTTTTCCGGCGTCCAGCCCACCGGCAATCTCCATCTCGGCAACTATCTCGGCGCAATCCGCAAGTTCGTGGCGCTGCAGGAAAACAACGATTGCATCTATTGCGTCGTCGATCTGCACGCGATCACCGCGCAGCTGGTGCATGATGACATGCCGGGACAGATACGCTCGATCGCCGCCGCCTTCATCGCCTCGGGCATCGACGCCAAGAAGCACATCGTCTTCAACCAGTCGGCCGTGCCGCAGCATGCCGAGCTTGCCTGGATCTTCAATTGCGTCGCCCGCATCGGCTGGATGGAACGCATGACCCAGTTCAAGGACAAGTCCGGCGGCAAGAATGCCGAGCAGATGTCGCTTGGCCTGCTTGCCTATCCGAGCCTGATGGCCGCCGATATCCTCGTCTACCGTGCCACCCATGTGCCTGTCGGCGACGACCAGAAGCAGCATCTCGAGCTCGCCCGCGACATCGCCCAGAAGTTCAATATCGATTTCGGCGACCATATCCGTCGGACCGACTATGGTATCGACATCAAGGTCGGTGAAGAGCCGGTTCATGCCTATTTCCCGATGGTCGAGCCCCTGATCGGCGGTCCGGCCCCGCGCGTGATGTCCCTGCGCGACGGCACCAAGAAGATGTCGAAGTCGGACGCGTCGGATCTGTCGCGCATCAACCTGATGGATGATGCCGACACGATCTCCAAGAAGATCCGCAAGGCCAAGACCGATCCGGATGCCTTGCCGGGCGAGGTCGATGGCCTCAAGGCCCGTCCGGAGGCCGACAACCTCGTTGGCATCTATGCGGCGCTGTCCGATAAGACCAAGCAGGAAGTTCTCGGCGAATTCGGCGGCCAGCAGTTCTCCGTCTTCAAGCCGGCTCTGGTCGATTTGGCGGTGACGGTTCTCGCGCCGATCTCCGGCGAAATGCGCCGCCTGATGGACGACACGACGCATATCGACGGCATCTTGCGCGATGGCGGAGAGCGGGCGCGGGTGCGGGCGGAAGTGACGATGAAGCAGGTCCGCGAGATCGTCGGCTTTTTGCAATAATTAGCCGCAAATGAGTCCTTGCAGCCAAAAATATCGGGTGTAAGAGTCCCGCCATGGTTTCAACACGACTCTCAAGAATGGAAGGTCACCGCCGCAAATTCATGGCGGTGATCGACGATACGCCGGAATGCGGCCGTGCCGTTCATTATGCCGGCATGCGAGCGAAGAATTCCAATGGCGGTCTTGTTCTGCTCTACGTCATCGCCGACGCCGACTTCCAGCAATGGCTGGGTGTCGAGGGCATCATGCGGGCGGAAGCGCGTGCCGAGGCCGAGGCGACGCTGGCCAAGATCGCTCAAACGGTGCGCGAGACGATCGGCATCGAGCCGGAAATGGTCATCCGCGAAGGTGGCGCTACCGAGCAGATCTACAGCCTGATCGAGGAAGACCGGGATATTGCTATCCTGGTGCTTGCCGCCGGCTCCGCCAAGGATGGGCCGGGTCCGCTGGTATCCTCGATCGCCGGCAAGACCGCCGCGTTCCCCATTCCCGTGACGGTCATCCCGGACCTTCTGACGGATGAGGAAATCGACGCGCTGAGCTAAGTCTGGGACTGATGGCAGCATCAGTGGATTTCATTCTGCGCCGGTCGAAACGCTTGCTCGCACATCTTGAAGCGGTCAATCAAACGGCCTATATTCTTTTGAATAATTCTAAACAGGCCGGTTGAACACAATCCCGGCCGTCGCGGAGAAAGACATGTTCATCCAGACCGAAGCCACGCCGAACCCTGCGACACTGAAGTTCCTGCCCGGCAAGGTGGTGATGGAGCACGGCACGGCGGAATTCCGCGATGAGGAAGAAGCAGCAGCCGGCTCGGCGCTTGCCTCCCGCCTGTTTTCTATTCCCGGCGTCACGGGTGTCTATTTCGGCTATGATTTTATCACCGTCACCAAGGAAGCACAGGAGTGGCAGCATCTGAAGCCTGCCATCCTCGGCTCGATCATGGAGCATTTCATGTCCGGTCAGCCGGTCATGGCTGTTCAGACGCGTGCCGAAGAGAGCGACCAGGACGGCGAATTCTTCGAGGAAGGCGACGAGACAATCGTTGCGACCATCAAGGAACTGCTTGAAACCCGCGTTCGTCCGGCTGTAGCCCAGGACGGCGGTGATATCACCTTCAAGGGTTTTCGTGACGGCACCGTCTTCCTCAACATGAAGGGCGCATGCTCCGGCTGCCCGTCCTCGACGGCGACCTTGAAGCACGGCGTGCAGAACCTGCTTCATCATTTCATCCCCGAAGTGCAGGCGGTCGAGGCCGTCTAAGCGAGCGTTCACCGGTGCCGCGACTGTCCATCAAAGTCCAAAAACCATGATCGTCCTGGCCATTGATACGGCTGGGCCGGGCTGCTTTGCTGCGGTCTATGACAGCGCCGCCGATACTGTCCTGGCATCTGCCGGTGCCGATATCGGCCGTGGCCACGCGGAGCAGTTGATGGCTTTCATCGACCAGGCGCTGGCCGAAAGTGGCAAGCTCCTCGCGGATATCGAACGTATCGCCGTCACCATCGGCCCCGGCTCGTTTACCGGAATCCGGGTCGGCGTTGCTGCCGCGCGCGGTTTTGCGCTGGCGCTCGGCGTGCCGGCCATTGGCGTTTCCGTGCTTGCTGCCCTTGCCGGGGCAGCCCGTGAAGCACATCCCGGCCAAGCGGTGCTCGCAGCCATGGATGCCAAGCGTGACGAACTCTATTGCCAGAGTTTTGAAGCCGACGGTACCGCGCGCACCCAAGCGCAGATGCTCGAACTTCCGGAAGCGCGTCGAATGTTTGCCGATTTCGATGGCATCATATGCGGCACAGCCACGAAGCATCTGACCGACAATTCTCAGGCAGCCGTTGCGCAAACCGACCTGACCGACATCCGCATCGTCGCACGCCTGGGTGCCCTTTCGGATTCATCAAAGGGGAAGCCAAGCCCGCTTTACCTGCGCGGTCCGGACGTCAAGTCGCAGGCAGGTTTTGCGGTGGCGCGGGCATGACATGTCGCTGACCGACTATTTCGCCCGCAAGCCCGAATTCGAGATATTTCCTCTGGAAACGGCTGACTTGCCGCGAGCAGCTGCCATCCATAAATTGCGCTTCACATCGTCCTGGAGTGATGGTGAATTCCACTCCCTGCTGGTTCAGGATACGGTTTTCGGCTTTATCGCGCGCCAGAGCAACGCCTATACGCGACCTTTGACGGGCGGCTTCGTCCTGTCGCGCGTTGCGGCCGGCGAGGCGGAAATCCTGACGATCGGCGTCGATCCGCGTTTTTCCCGCATGGGTCTCGGCTGGCGGCTGATGCGGGCGGCACTCCGCGAGGCCCGTGATCAGGCCGCCGAAGCAGTCTTCCTTGAGGTCGATGAAACCAACATTGCTGCCGTCGCGCTCTATCACAAACTCGGCTTTGCCAAAGTCGGCGAAAGACGCGCCTATTATCAGGACGTTAACGGCGCGAGAACCGCCGCCCTTGTCATGCGCCTCGATCTTGGCTAGCCGTATCCGCTTTGAACCGACCTAGTTGAAGCGGACTTGGAAGAGGGACGCGCTTGCGCCGCCACGCCAACAGACCATGCAGAAATCACGACAGGCAAGGCGCGGCAAAGCTGTCGTTGACGCCGATTGCCATGCAGGGAAACCACGCGTGATCAATTGGCTGCGCGTCACGCTTTGCATGACCGTTCTGCTGGTCGCCACACTCCTTATGGCGCCGGCGCAGATCGTTTTTCTCTGGCTCGATACGCCGCAGCGCCGGACGCTTCCGCGTCTGTGGCACCGCATGGCCTGCCGTCTGGTCGGCATTCGCGTGCGTGTCCATGGAACGCCGGACCGCCAGAGACCGCTGATGCTGGTGTCCAACCATGCGAGCTGGAAGGATATTCTCGTCCTCGGCTCTATTGCCGATGTGGTATTCGTGGCGAAGTCCGATGTGAAAGCCTGGCCGGTCTTTGGTATCCTCGCGCGCTTGCAGGCGACGATCTTCATCGAACGCGATCAGAAACGCACGACCGGCAATCAGGTCAACGAGATCGGCAAACGCCTGGCGGACGGCGAAATCGTCGTGCTGTTTCCGGAAGGCACGACATCGGACGGCAATCGATTGCTTGAAATCAAAACCTCGCTGTTTGGCGCAGCCGCAGCTGCCGTGCCGATGTCTCCGACGGGCGTCGTCCATGTCCAGCCTGTTGCCATCGCCTATACCGGCATTCACGGCATGCCGATGGGGCGATACCACCGGCCCGTCGCCGCCTGGCCCGGCGATATTCCGCTGGCCCCGCATCTGCTCGGCATCCTGCATGAAGGCGCCGTCGACGTGGACGTGATCTACGGCGAGCAGATCACCTATACGCCAGACAGCAACCGCAAGGTCGTCAGCCGCCAGGTGGAGAAGAGCATTCGCTCGATGCTGGCGCTCAAGCTGCGCGGGCGTTGACGGGCGAAAGGGCTTCAATTTTGCCCCTCTTTGCTCTATGGAACCGGCCATGACACAGGAAACAGCAGTTTTGTCCGCAAAGCCCGAGGTTGCTCTCGAAAACCCGCAGGTCCGCAAGGTCTTTGTGAAGACCTATGGCTGCCAGATGAACGTCTACGATTCCGACCGGATGACAGACGCGCTGGCGAAGGACGGCTACGTCTCGACCGACGTCATGGAAGACGCGGACCTCGTCCTGCTCAACACCTGTCACATCCGCGAAAAGGCGGCCGAGAAGGTCTATTCGGCGCTTGGCCGCCTGCGCGACCTGAAAAAGAAAAAGGCCGGTGAGGGCCGTGAGATGATGATCGGCGTCGCCGGCTGCGTCGCCCAGGCCGAGGGCGACGAAATCCTGCGCCGGGCGCCGGCCGTCGATCTCGTTATCGGTCCGCAGACCTATCATCGGCTTCCGGAGGCCCTGAAGCGCGTCAAGCGTGGTGAACGGGTGCTGGAAACTGATTATGCCATCGAAGACAAGTTCGAGCACCTTCCAGCGCCGGACAAGGCAAAGACGAAGGCGAGGGGCGTCACCGCGTTCCTGACGGTCCAGGAGGGCTGCGACAAGTTCTGCACCTTCTGTGTCGTGCCTTACACACGCGGCTCCGAGGTCTCCCGTCCCGTTGCCCAGATCGTCGCCGAGGCGCAGAAACTGGTCGATGGCGGCGTGCGCGAGATCACCCTGCTCGGTCAGAATGTCAACGCCTGGCACGGTGTGGGTCCGGATGGCGAGAAATGGGGCCTCGGCGAGCTTCTGCATCGGCTGACCAAGATCGAAGGTCTCGCCCGTCTGCGCTATACCACAAGCCATCCGCGCGACATGGACGACAGCCTGATCGAGGCGCATCGCGACCTGCCGCAGCTGATGCCCTATCTGCATCTGCCGATCCAGTCGGGATCCAACCGTATCCTGAAGGCAATGAACCGGCGTCACACGACGGCCGAATACATCGCCCTGATAGCCCGCATCAAGGCCGCCCGGCCGGATCTCGCCCTCTCTGGCGATTTCATCGTCGGCTTCCCCGGTGAGACCGACGAGGACTTCGAGGATACGCTGCGCCTCGTCGAGACGGTCGGTTATGCACAGGCATTTTCCTTCAAGTATTCTACCCGTCCGGGAACGCCAGGTGCTGACCTGGAAGACCAGGTGCCGGAGGATGTGAAAGCCAACCGCTTGGAAAGATTGCAGGCTTTGCTGCTTTCCCAGCAAAACGCATTCGCGCAAGGCTGTATCGACAAGACCATTGATCTGCTTTTGGAAAAGCCCGGCCGCATGCCAGGACAACTGATCGGCCGCTCGCCGTGGCTGCAGTCGGTGAATGTTGATGCAAAGTCATCGCAAATCGGTGACATTGTTTCTGTACGAATCACTGGTGCGGGCCCTAACAGTCTGTTTGCCGAGGTGGTAAGCTGAGGGACCGTCAACTCAAGGAGCCTGACCGCTTGAACGGACACGAATTGGTTTCAACCTCGCCGCGCCAGTCGAAAACATCCGCGACAGACGTCAATCACTTCGTGCTCACATTCGAGAACAACCGCTTCGCCAGCGAGCTTTTCGGCCAGTTCGACCAGAATCTCAAATTGATCGAACAACGCTTGCATGTCGATGCACGGCCGCGCGGCAATTCAGTTGCAATCTCGGGCGAAGTGGTCGCCACCAATCAGGCCCGGCGGGCGCTTGATTATCTTTATGGGCGCCTGCAGAACGGCAGTGCCGTTGAAGTTTCCGATGTCGAAGGTGCCATCCGCATGGCCGTTGCTGCCGACGACCAGTTGCAGTTGCCGACCATGGAAAAGAAAGCCAAGCTGAACCTCGCGCAGATTTCCACCCGCAAGAAAACCGTTGCTGCCCGTACACCGACGCAGGACGCCTATATGCGCGCGCTGGAGCGGTCCGAGCTGGTCTTCGGCGTCGGCCCCGCCGGTACCGGCAAGACCTATCTGGCGGTGGCGCACGCAGCTCAGCTTCTCGAGCGCGGCGCGGTCGATCGCATCGTGCTGTCACGCCCGGCAGTCGAGGCGGGCGAGCGCCTGGGCTTCCTGCCCGGCGACATGAAGGACAAGGTCGATCCCTATCTGCGTCCGCTCTATGATGCGCTTTACGACATGATGCCCGGCGACAAGGTCGAGCGGGCGATCACCGCCGGTGTCATCGAAATCGCCCCTCTCGCCTTCATGCGTGGACGTACGCTGGCAAATGCCGCCGTCATCCTCGATGAGGCGCAGAATACTACGACGATGCAGATGAAGATGTTCCTGACGCGTCTCGGCGAAAACGGCCGCATGATCGTCACCGGTGACCCGAGCCAGGTCGATCTGCCGCGCGGCATGAAGTCGGGCCTCGTGGAGGCGCTGCAGATTCTGAAAGGTGTCGAAGGTGTTTCGGTCATCCGTTTCAAGGATACCGATGTTGTCCGCCATCCGATGGTTGCCCGCATCGTGCGCGCCTATGAGGCGACGACCGCCGTGCATGACGAAAGCGAGCAGAGCGACCGTTGACGCGGCCGCGAGCCAATTATGACCAGCATTGATATCCAGATCAGCGTAGAGGAAGGCCCTTGGCCTTCCGAGGCGGAGCTTGTGGCGCTCGGTGAGCGCGTTCTTGGCGCGAGCGCCGACTTCCTGAAGCGCGAAGAGAAGCAACCGTTTCCGAAGATGCCTGCGGAAGTGTCGCTTGTCTTTACCGACGACGCCTCCATCCGGACGATCAACGCCGAATGGCGCAACCAGGACAAGCCGACGAACGTGTTGTCTTTCCCGGCATTTCCGCTGACGCCCGGCAAGATGCCGGGGCCGATGCTCGGTGACATCATTCTTGCCCATGAGACGTTGGTGCGGGAGGCGGAAGACCTCGGGAAGCCCTTCGACGAGCATCTCAGCCATCTCCTGGTGCATGGATTTCTGCATCTTTTCGGTTATGATCACCTGGATGATGATGACGCGGAAAGAATGGAGAGCCTCGAGACTCGCATTTTAGCTGGTCTTGGTCTATCTGATCCCTATGGGGACAGCGATCCCGTATGATAGTTTGGAACAATGAGCGATTTTAGAGCACAGCCTGCCGCGGCTGTAAGAGATGAGGCGGAAGCCTCCAGTCAGGACGAGGCGGGCAGTAGTAGCACCGCCCAGAAACCTGAGAACGGTAAATCCGGCTCCTCCTTCTGGAGCCGTGCGGCCCGGATTTGGCGTGCCAGCAGCAGTTCAAGTCTGCGCGAAGATCTTGCCGATGCGCTGATGACTGGTGGTGCGGAAGGCGATACGGCCTTTTCGCCCGCCGAACGCGCCATGCTCAACAACATCCTCCGTTTCCGGGAAGTACGCGTCGAGGACGTCATGGTTCCGCGCGCCGATATCGAGGCCGTCGATCTCTCTATCACCATTGGTGAACTGATGATCATCTTCGAGGAATCCGGCCGTTCGCGCATGCCGGTCTACAGCGACAGCCTGGATGATCCGCGCGGCATGGTTCACATCCGCGACCTGCTCTCCTATGTCACCAAGCAGGCCCGCAACAAACGGCGTAGCGGCAGCCGTGCTGCTGCCGGTTCGTCTGCTGTCACGGCTGAAAAGCCGGAGAAGCCGGTCCGCCAGCCCAAGCCAAGTTTCGATCTCGGACGTATCGATCTGTCGAAGACTGTCGAGGAAGCCGGTATCATCCGTCAGGTCCTGTTCGTGCCGCCGTCCATGCACGCCTCCGACCTGATGCAGCGCATGCAGGCCGCCCGCATCCAGATGGCGCTGGTGATCGACGAGTACGGCGGCACCGATGGTCTCGCCTCTCTGGAAGACATCGTCGAAATGGTCGTCGGCGATATCGAGGATGAGCATGACGACGAAGAAGTCATGTTCGCCAAGACCTCCGATGACGTCTTCGTGGCCGATGCCCGCGTGGAACTGGAAGAGATCGCCGCGGCGATCGGTCCGGATTTCGATGTGCGTGAACAGCTTGAGGATGTCGACACGCTCGGCGGCCTGGTATTTGCCTCGCTCGGCCGCATCCCGGCCCGCGGCGAAGTCGTCCAGGCGATACCCGGTTTCGAATTCCAGGTTCTGGATGCCGATCCGCGCCGTGTGAAGCGCGTCCGGATCGTCCGCAAGCGCCCGCCAGCCCGCCGCCGCCCCCTCAAGGGCGAAGAGGATGTATCTCTCGAGGCCGCTCCGGCCGCTTCGCCGGAAAAATCCCTGCGCGAAACCGGATAAGCCGTTCGCTCTGAGCGTCGAAGCGCCGTTTCAGAGCACGACAAGCAGCCGCTTTTTTGGAACACTGCCGACACGTTGATTCGGAGGGATGGTCTTTGCGCCTCGCCGCATGCCGTGCTTTTGAATGGATGGCTGTTTGCGCCGATTGGGGGAATTGAATGGAGTGGCTTGCGGGCAGGATCATGCTGTTGTCGGGCGCCCGACGGGCCCTTGTCGCCTTCGTCGCCGGACTGGTTGCCGTACTTGCCCTGCCGCCCTTCGGCATTTTCGCAGCGCCGTTCCTGTCCTTCCCCATTCTCGTCTGGCTGATCGATGGTGCATCGGGTGATCCGGACCATGGCATGCTCAGGCGCAGCTTTCCCGCTTTCGTCATTGGCTGGTGTTTCGGCTTCGGCTATTTTCTCGGCGGCTTGTGGTGGCTTGGCAATGCGCTTCTGGTCGAGGCGGATGAATTCGCCTGGGCTCTGCCGCTGGCAGTGATCGGCGTTCCGGCATTCCTCGCATTCTTCTATGCGTTCGCGGCGGCTGTTGCCCGTATCCTCTGGTCGGATGGCGTGGGCCGTATCGCGGCTCTTGCCTTCTCTTTCGGATTGTTTGAATGGCTGCGCAGCTTTGTCCTCTCCGGCTTTCCCTGGAACGCCGTCGGCTATGCCGCCATGCCGGTTCCGCTGATGATGCAATCGGCAGCCGTGATCGGTCTTGTCGGCGTGAATATGCTGGCCGTCTTCGTCTTTGCAGCGCCTGCGCTCATCGGGACACGCAAGGGCTTGCGCGTCGGGTTGGGTCTTGCCGTGGTGCTGGTCATTGCCCATTTCGGCTATGGATTCTACCGGTTGGAGCAACCTCTGCCGCCGTCGGCCGATCCCGCCATGACTGTGCGCCTCGTCCAGCCGTTGATCGATCAGTCCAAGAAGTTCGATGACAGCGAGCGGATGAAGATTTTCGAGGAGCATCTCGAACTGACACAGGCGCCGCCCACCGATGGCGGCAAACGGCCCGATATCATCGTCTGGCCGGAAACTGCCGTGCCGTTCATCCTGACTGAAAATCCGGATGCACTGTTGAGGATCTCCGACGTGCTGCAGGACGGCCAGATCCTCATCGCTGGTGCGGTTCGGGCGGAAGATACCGGCGCCGGCCAGCCGCCGCGCTACTATAACTCCATCTATGTGATCGATGATCGGGGCCAGATCGTCGGCGCCTCCGACAAGGTACACCTTGTTCCCTTTGGAGAATATCTGCCGTTGGAAAGTCTTTTTTCTGCGGCGGGATTGAATGCGGTGGCTGCCTCCATGCCCGGCGGTTTCTCCGCTGCGGCGACACGCTCTCTGCTGACGTTGCCGGGCGGCAAGACGCTCTACCCGCTGATCTGCTACGAGGCGATTTTCCCGGGTGAGATCGGCAGTGATGCGCTTCCGGCAAATGCGCTGCTCAATATCACCAATGATGCCTGGTTCGGCAACACGCCTGGACCCTATCAGCATTTTCAGCAGGCTCAGCTTCGTTCAGTCGAGACCGGCTTACCGCTCATCCGCGACGCCAATACGGGCGTATCGGCAATCGTCAATGGACGCGGCGAGATTGTGACCGGATTTCCGTTCGGCACACGGGGATTCGTGGACACAATTTTGCCGGGAAAGCTTGCGCTGCCGATGAGCCCTCAGGAGCAGGAAAGAAACGGAATGCTGCTCGGATGTTTTCTCTTCGGTCTAGCGATTATTTCCCGTGCTAGTTTTATTTTGAGAGAGAATTGACCAAAAACCCCTAAAATTGCATAGTGGCGATCACCATCGATCTTCACCTATGTTCGGAGGGTTTCCGCCCGGCTGCACAACGTGGCGTGTAGTCTGCTCTCGGCAAGTGTCCAGGTTATGGAGTAACTGAAACTTCGCTTATTAGGAAACCGTTATGATAGAGAACAAGAAGAAGCCGAATCCGATCGACATTCATGTCGGTAGCCGGATTCGTCTTCGCCGCACCATGCTGGGCATGAGCCAGGAAAAGCTCGGAGAGAGCCTCGGGATCACCTTCCAGCAGATCCAGAAATATGAAAAGGGAACGAACCGGGTCGGCGCCAGCCGCCTTCAGAACATTTCAAGCATCTTGAATGTTCCGGTGTCCTTCTTTTTCGAAGATGCACCGGGCGATTCGTCATCCGGTCCGTCGGGCATGGCAGAAGCCTCAAGCTCGAACTACGTGGTCGACTTCCTGTCGTCCTCGGAGGGCCTTCAGCTCAATCGCGCATTCGTCAAGATCGGCGATCCCAAGGTGCGTCGCAAGCTGGTGGACCTGGTCAAGGCTTTGGCAGCAGAGGCGGAAGCCGAATAAGGCTGACGCAAGGCGGAACTGAAAAAAAGCGGCCGGATAGTGCCGCTTTTTTTGTGCCTGGAAGTAGGGCATTGACTGGCCGGTTGCCTGCGTCGAGGGCGCGCTATCTACCGTAAAATGCGACTTTAAAGCATCAAAAGACAGGAAAAGCGTTTTCGCCTTGGGCATATAAAGATATATTTATGTCCTTGTGTGCTTGTTTTTTTGTGGCAAAATCACTAACACGTTTCAAGCCGTTTTTCTTTGAGGGGACTTCCCGCATGCGCACAAACTACCTGTTTACGAGTGAATCCGTGGCAGAAGGCCATCCGGATAAGGTCTGTGACCGGATCTCGGATGAAATCGTCGATCTGGTGTATCGCGAAGCCGCAAAAACGGGCATTGACCCCTGGGGTGTCCGTATCGCCTGTGAAACGTTGGCGACGACCAACCGGGTCGTGATCGCCGGCGAAGTCCGGGTACCTGATACATTGCTGAAGAAGGACAAGGAAGGCAACGTCCTGAAGGACGCGGCCGGTCATCCGCTGATCAATCCGGCCAAGTTCAAGGCTGCCGCCCGCAAGGCGATTCGCGAAATCGGCTACGAGCAGGCCGGCTTCCACTGGAAAACCGCAAAGATCGACGTTCTGCTGCATCCGCAGTCGGCCGATATCGCTCAAGGTGTGGACAGCGCTGCCGACAAGCAGGGCGACGAAGGCGCTGGCGACCAAGGCATCATGTTCGGCTATGCCTGCCGCGAAACCGCCGACCTGATGCCGGCGCCGATCTATTACTCGCACCGTATTCTCGCTCTGCTGGCAACGGCTCGCAAGTCGGGAGAGGGCGATGCAGGCAAGCTCGGCCCCGACGCCAAGAGCCAGGTGACCGTGCGCTATGTCAACGGCAAGCCGCAGGAAGTCACGTCCATCGTCCTGTCGACGCAGCATCTGGATGAGAGCTGGGATTCGGCGAAGGTTCGCAAGGTTGTCGAGCCCTATATCCGCGAAGCATTGCATGACATCCACATTGCCGGCGATTGCAACTGGTACATCAACCCGACCGGCAAGTTCGTCATCGGTGGTCCCGATGGCGACGCGGGCCTGACCGGCCGCAAGATCATCGTCGATACCTATGGCGGTGCGGCACCGCATGGTGGTGGCGCTTTCTCCGGCAAGGACACCACCAAGGTCGACCGCTCTGCCGCTTATGCCGCGCGCTATCTCGCCAAGAACGTCGTTGCCGCAGGCCTTTCGGACCGTTGCACGATTCAGATCTCCTACGCGATCGGCGTTGCTCAACCGCTGTCGATCTATGTCGACCTGCATGGCACCGGCAAGGTAACGGAAGATCAGGTCGAGGATGCGATCCGCAAGACGATGGACCTGTCCCCATCGGGCATCCGCCGCCACCTCGATCTCAACAAGCCGATCTACGCCAAGACCTCCGCCTATGGCCATTTCGGCCGCAAGGCAGGCCGCGACGGCTCCTTCTCCTGGGAGAAGCTTGATCTCGTCAAGCCGCTCAAGGATGCTCTGAAAGAAGAAGCTCTGAAGGCTGCCTGATCCAGCCCTTTACGGATCGACTGACAAAACTGTAAAGCGGATGTTTCCTGACGGAGACATCCGCTTTTATCGTGAAAGACGATTGCCATGACCGACCAGCCTCGCCACCGCTCGACCGAAGCCTTCTTCGGACGCCGCAAGGGCAAGCCTTTGCGCGCGCTGCAGGCAACGCATCTGGAAACGGTGCTGCCGGTGCTCCGCCTCGACCTTGCTGCACCCGCGCCATCGGACATCAAGACGCTGTTCAAGAATCCCGTCGACCGGGTGAGGCTGGAGATCGGCTTCGGCGGTGGCGAGCACCTGATCCATCGGGCCGTTGAAAATCCGACAACCGGCTTCATCGGTGTCGAACCCTTCGTCAATTCCATGGCAAAGCTGGTGGGATATATCGAGGAACGCGGCGCGGAGAACATCCGTCTTCACGACGATGATGCCACGCAAGTGCTAGACTGGCTGCCGGATGGCTCGATCGATCATATCGACCTGCTTTATCCCGATCCCTGGCCAAAGCGGAAACATTGGAAGCGCCGCTTCGTGTCGGCCGTCAATCTCGACCGTTTCGCACGCGTGCTGAAGCCAGGCGGCGTGTTCTGTTTCGCCTCGGATATCGATACCTATGTCAACTGGACGCTGCTGCATTGTCGCGACCACGCGGCCTTTGAATGGGGTGCGGAGAATGCGAGCGATTGGCTAACGCCCTATCCCGGCTGGCCGAGCACGCGCTACGAGGCCAAGGCACGGCGGGAAGGACGCAAGTCCGCCTATCTGACGTTCCGGCGGGTCTGATCTCGCCGGGTCAACGGACCCGAAACAGGCCATTCTCGTAAACGATAAGTCCTTCAACCCCATGGATACGCAGGTGGCGCGCGGCTTCTTTTCGGCATTCCGCGGACAGATTCATGTGCTGATTGCACCAGCGACGCCAGCCGGCATGCGAGAATGCGACCTCAATTGCTTCGGTCAGGCCAATGCCATGAACTGTTCTCAGTTCTTTTATGATCTGCGGCCAATCCGAGTGTAACCCAAACATTCGGTCGGCGGTCTCCCATCTGGATTCTGCCATGGCCACGACGCAGCAGTTCAGTGCAGGCTGACGGTGCGCAGGTCGTCTTCGGCTGCCTTGAAGAAGGTGCTCGAGCGGTTGTCGGTAAGAAGAATCGGCGTGCCGTCGGCGCCAAACAAGGCCCACAGGTCAAGATCGGGGTCCATGTCGGGAGCTTCCGGGAAGACGCGCGATACTTCGTCCGAACGCATCTTGCGGATATAGCCAACTTCACCGGCGCCCAGATGGGCCAAATCGTTTTTCGACAGATGTGAGCTGACGTGTTTCAATCCCATGAGTCGTACTCCGTGGCTTTGCAGAGTTCGCCTCTCAGGAGGCGGGGTACATCTGCAACTCATTGATTTACTGCACGAAGTTCAAGGCCATAAGGAATAGCCGGTCGCCTGATGCAGCCGACAGAAACTGCCGGTTATCCTACTCTGGGACTAAAATATTAATTTTCTTTACCATGCGGACAGGTTCCGGCCGGATCAGGTCGATAGACAGCAAACCGTTCTTCAATTCCGCCTTGGAAACCTGCATTCCGTCGGCCAGCACGAACATCCGCTGGAACTGGCGGGCCGCGATGCCGCGGTGCAGATAGTCGCGTTCGCCCGTTTCCGCCTGGCGGCCACGGATGATCAGTTGGTTTTCCTCGGTCGTCACGTCGAGATCGTCCTCTGAAAAACCGGCAACGGCCAGCGTGATCCGCAGACGCTCCGGCTCGCCGGACGAATCGTCCCGGTGGACACGCTCGATATTGTAGGGAGGGTAGCCGTCATTGCCCTTGGCGATCCGCTCAAGGGTCTTTTCCATTGCGTCGAAACCAAGCAAAAGCGGGCTCGTGAAGGGCGTAATCCGGGTCATATCTAGTCCTTGCAGCTCAAGCGACTGTTTTTGCGGACCTGCGAGGCAGCATCCGCGAATTTCAATATGGTAGCTGTGCGTAGCGAGCGCAAGGCGCTTGCACCGGGCCAAGAGGCAAATCATAGTCCGCTCGCTGATTTGGGAGGAAGATCCGCATGGCCGTGCCGAGAAAGATAATCATCGATACTGATCCGGGGCAGGATGATGCCGCCGCTATCATGCTGGCGCTTGGCAGCTCCGGCGAGCTCGATGTGCTCGGCATTACGGCTGTTGCGGGCAACGTTCCGGTCGCGCTGACGTCCCGCAATGTCCGGGTGATCTGCGAGCTGTGCAATCGCCGCGACGTCAAGGTGTTTGCCGGCGCCGATAAGCCGCTTGTCCGTCAGCTGGTGACGGCCGAGCATGTGCACGGCAAGACCGGCCTTGATGGCCCCGTGGTCGAGGAGCCGACAATGCCGCTCCAGACGCAGCATGCTGTCGATTTCATCATCGAGACGCTGCTGTCGCACGAACCCGGCACCGTCACGCTCTGTACGTTGGGCGCTTTGACCAACATAGCCCTGGCGCTGAACAAGGCGCCCGAAATCGCCCCACGCGTCCGCGAGCTGGTGATGATGGGCGGCGGATTTTTCGAGGGCGGCAACATCACGCCAGCAGCCGAATTCAATATCTATGTCGACCCGGACGCGGCCGACATCGTCTTCAAGTCCGGCATCCCGATTGTCATGATGCCGCTCGACGTCACCCACCGTGTGCTGACCCACAAGGCGCGTGTCGAAAAGATCAAGGCGATCGGCTCGCCGGCAGCCGTCGCCATGGCCGAGATGCTGGAATTCTTCGAGCGTTTCGACATTGAGAAATACGGCTCCGACGGTGGCCCGCTGCATGACCCGACGGTTATTGCCTATCTTCTACGCCCGGAACTCTTCAAGGGCCGCGATTGCAATGTCGAGATCGAGACCAAGTCCGAACTGACGGTCGGCATGACCGTCGTCGACTGGTGGCAGGTCACCGGCCGCAAGCACAATGCGAAGGTCATGCGCGAGGTCGACGACCAGGGCTTCTTCGATCTTTTGACCGAACGCTTGGCGCGCCTCTGAGACATCGGCACATCACATGACAACGGCGCCGCAAGGGCGCCGTTGCTTCAGCCTCAAGGGTATCAACCCAGGCAGACTTTGTATTATTGCGTGGTAGTCGTACCTGTTGCCGGCGTCCCCGTTGCCGGGGTGTCTGTCGCAGGCTTGTCTGTCGACGGGGTTTCGACAGCCGGCACGTTGACGTTTACGTCGGTGCCGCCACCGCCCATGTTGATTACGCCGGTAAACATCAGCAATCCGCCGATGACGACAAGCGCCAGTATAACCGCCACAGCCCATCCAACGATGCTGCTACGGCCTGTATTGATAACTGTTGGTCCACGATCAGTCATCTCGAACTCCTCCGCGTTGAGATTACAGCTATAACGCAGAAGTGCCGCGAAAGTTCCCCCATAGGTTGGCAATCGATCACGAGGCGACGCGACCGGTTGCCGGTGGCCCGATACTCGCAAAGGTGACGGCCGGCGGATCGACGCAAAAACGGCGCCACATGGGCGCCGTTTGCGTCTCGGTTGTCTTGTCCTGAAGACCTGTGGCTCAGAATTCTTCCCAGTTGTCCTGAGCGAGAGCCGTGTTGCCGGAAACCTGCGGCACTGCCTTCTGCGATGGGGCGACGTAGCGGGCCGGCGCGGGTTTGGCAGGGGCGCTGTAGCTTGGCGCAGATGCTCGTGCAGGCGTCCGCATCTTCTCGGCGGTGTTGCGCAGCATCTCGGCGGACGACTGACCCTGACGCGCAACGTGGAAGCGGGAGACGAGCGTGCTCAGGGCGCGTGCCTCTTCGTTCAGTGCCATACTGGCGGCCGTGGTCTCTTCCACCATCGCGGCGTTCTGCTGGGTCACCTGGTCCATCTGGTTGACCGCGGTGTTGATCTCCTTGAGGCCGACGGCCTGTTCGGAAGCCGAGCCGGAAATCTGGCGGATCAGGCCGTTGATCTGGACCACCTGGTCGGCGATCTTCTGCAACGCGCCACCGGCGCGGCCGACGAGATCGACACCGTCACGGACCTGGCCGGCCGAGGTGTTGATCAGCGTCTTGATCTCCTTGGCGGCGTTTGCCGAGCGCTGTGCCAGTTCACGTACTTCCTGGGCGACGACTGCAAAACCCTTGCCGGCATCGCCGGCGCGGGCCGCTTCGACGCCTGCGTTGAGCGCCAGAAGGTTGGTCTGGAAGGCGATTTCGTCGATGACGCCGATGATGCGGCTGACTTCGCCCGACGACTGCTCGATGCCCTTCATCGCGGCAATCGCCTTCTGGACGACCTCACCCGACTGTTCGGCATCGCTGCTGGCGGTCTCGACGGATTTCGCCGCGACCTTGGCATTGTCGGCGCTGGCATTGACCTGCGAGGTCAGCTGATCAAGCGCCGCCGCCGTTTCTTCCAGGCTTGCAGCCTGCTGTTCGGTACGGTGCGATAGATCGTTGGCGGCGTTGCTGATTTCGCTGGTGCCGGTGCCGATGTTGACGACCGAGGTGTTCACCGTCTGGATCGTCTCTTCGAGGCTTTCCATGGCGGAGTTGAAGTCGCTCTTCAGCTGCGCATATTCGCCGGGGAAATCCTCGGTGATGCGATAGGCTAGGTCGCCGGAGGAAAGCTGCGACAGGCCTTTCGCGAGCTTGGCGACGATCTCGCGCTGGGTGGCGTTCGCCTCGGCGCGTTCGGCTTCGGACTGGCTGCGCTGCTGCTCGGAGTGCCGCCGCTCATGCTGCGCCTCGGCTTCCAGCCGCTTGGTGTCGGCGAGCTGGTGGCGGAAGCCTTCCAGCGCCTTGGCAACCGAGCCGGTTTCGTCGGTGCGGGCCTGACCCGAGATCGGCGCCGTATAGATACCACCGCTGAGGTTTGCAACGTCGCTCACGAGGCCGGCGAGTGGCTTCTGGACGAAGCTGCGGACTGCAACATAGAGACCGAGAAGCACGGCGCCAAGCACGATCAGGCCGCCAACGATCATCATGTAGGTCTGGTCAACGACCGGCGCGTTGATCGCGGTCTGCGGCACATCGACGAGGACGACCCAGGTCGTGTTCACGTCGGGCAGGGCAAAGGGATAGACCACACGTTCGAAGGTCTCGTGACCGTCGTAGTTCAGATCATGGATCATGCCCGGCTGCGAGGTCGAAAGCGCATTCTTGACGATATCCGCGCCAACGCCGTCATACTCCTTCATCAGAAGATCCGGGATCGGCGCCACAAGCCACTTGCCCGTCTGCGACAGCAACGTCACACGACCAGTGCCGAAGGGACGAATGTCTTTCACCTTGTTGGCGAGCGACGTCAGCGACACATCGACACCGCTGACTCCGAGAAGCTTGCCGTTGGACATGACCGGGTAGGCGATCGAGGACATCGAGTTGTTGTCCCCCGTCGTGGTCTCCGTGTAGGGCGGCGACATCGCGCCCTTCAGGCTCTTGGCCGCCAGGGCATACCAGTCGGCCGGGTAATCGGAATCGAAGGTGGAGAAATCGATGCCTGTCTTGCCCTTCGTCCAGTAGGGGTTGAGCGTTCCATCCTTGCTGGCGCCGAAATCCTTCTTGCCGGCATAATCCGCGGACTTGCCGTCGAAGGCATTCGGTTCCTCGGCAAACCAGCTGCCAAAGGCGAACGTATTCTTCTCGACATTGGCCTTCAGCATATCGACGACGCCCTTGCGGTCGAGATAACCGCCCTCATGGCCGCGCCCAATGACGCCTGCCGTCGAGCGGGCAGCACCTGCCAGTTCAGCAATGTTGCTGGCGATGTCGGATGCAATGGACTTCGCTTCGGTGCGCGCTTGATCCAGCACCAGCGTCTCGACACGATCCTGCGTCTGGGAGATCAGCACGGTGTTGGAGGCAAGAAGGACAAGCGCGATAATGCCGCCCGTTACCGCGATAAGTTTGGTCGCCAGCGATTTGGCCTGGAACTTGAACATGAATGTCCCCGCATTGTGAGAGGTCCACGGATTTCAAAGCCGCGGAATGACGCGATCTGTTGTTGGGAGATGCCCCCTCATGGAGCGCCAGATGCCGACCGACATCGTGAGGCCGCCTTTGATCCTGGGAAGACCGGCCTTTGTAATTGCCTGAATAGCGCGATATTTATTAAAATTAGGCCAACGGCGCAGGCCGAAATCCCGCAGTTTTTGAGGGATTTACGTCCGAATGCCGCGTTGACGACCTTCCCTGTCCTGATTGCGCATCGGCTACCCCGCCGATAGCGGCCGATCAGATTTTTGCATCGACCTCGACAGCTTCGGGGATGGCCGGTTGTGCACCCGCTTTCAGGCAGGCAAGCGAACCCGCAACCGCGGCGCGTCGAAGGGCCGCGTCGAAATCGATGCCCGCGTCGAGGCTGGCTGCGAGATAACCGCAGAATGTATCGCCGGCACCGACAGTGTCGACCGGCTCGATCTTCAGCCCCTTGGCACGATGGACATTGCCATTGCGCACAGCGACGACGCCCTCGGCGCCAAGCGTCACGATGACGGTCTGCCCCGTTTCCTGTGACAGTTTCTGCATGGCATCTTCGCGTTCGGTCGCCGTAAGCCCCTCGCGCCCGGCCAGCAGTTCGAATTCCGTCTCGTTGGCAACCACGATATCAGCCATGCGCCCAAGCCGCGCGGCGTCGGATGTCAGGGGCGCGATGTTGATGATGGAGATGACGCCCTTGCCTTTTGCTGCGACCAGCGCCTTTTCCACCGAGGCGGCCGGGATCTCGAGCTGCAGCATCAGTGTATCGCCGGCGGCCATCGTCGCGACGGCGGACCGAGCGTCGTCTTCGCTGACAGTGCCATTGGCGCTCGCAACGACGACGATGACGTTTTCCCCGTCGCCTCCGACAAGAATATGGGCAGTGCCAGTGGGTTCGTTGACGGTTTTCGTCAGGGACAGATTGGTTCCGGCTTGTTTCAGCAAGGCCAATGCCCCATCGGCAAAGCCATCCGATCCGACAGCCCCTGCCATCCGCACGGAGGCTCCGGCGCGTCTCGCAGCCAATGCCTGGTTGGCGCCCTTGCCGCCGGCCGCGGTCGAAAAGCTTGTTCCGGCAACGGTTTCACCCGGCTTCGGCAGGCGTGCCGTGGTGGCGGTCAGGTCCATGTTGATGGAACCGAAAACTGTAATCATCTGATGCGCTCCCCCGGCAGTCGATTTTTGCCGGACAGTGCCCGAGACGGTCAGTCCTCGTCAACCACCCGGAGCTTCAATTGCCCCATGCGATTGTCGAAAGCTTTCGGCTCCGGCTTCCCGTCAGGCGCCGAACCGGCTGTCTCGAGATCCAGTGCCTCGATCCGGGTGCCGCGCCGCTTGAGTTTTTCCGACGATGTCAGAATTTCATCGACATCCCTCTGAGTGGTGAGGAAATGGCCGTGCAGCTTGCGCACGCGGTCGTCAAGGCGGGTCAGGTCCTCCATCAGTCGGATCACTTCGGCTTGGATCAGATGTGCCTGCTCGCGCATCCGGGCATCGCGCAGGATGGCCTGAATGACCTGGATCGACAGCATCAGCAGCGACGGGGAAACGATGATGATCCGCGCCCGGTGTGCCTTCTGGGCGATGCCCTCGAAATTCTCATGGATTTCCGCGAAGATCGATTCGGAGGGGACGAACAGGAAAGCGGTGTCCTGGGTTTCTCCGGGGATGAGGTATTTCCCCGAAATATCCTTGATATGTACCTCCATGTCGCGGCGAAACTGCTGGGCCGCCTGCCGGCTTGCTTCCGGATTGGCGGCGCTGCGGATTGCGTTCCAGCCTTCGAGCGGAAATTTTGCGTCGATCACCAGCACCGGCTGGCTGTTCGGCATGCGGACGGTGCAGTCCGGACGCGATCCGTTAGAAAGCGTCGTCTGGAAAGCATAGGCCCCCATCGGCAGGCCGTCGGCGATGATCGTCTCCATGCGCGACTGGCCGAAGGCGCCACGTGTCTGCTTGTTGGAAAGGATGCTCTGCAGCCCGGCCATGTCTTTTGCGAGCGACTGGATGTTGGTCTGCGCCGTGTCGATTACCGCCAGCCGTTCCTGTAGCCGTCGCAGGTTTTCATGGGTCGCCTTGGTCTGTTCGGTGATCGAGGTGCCGAGCCGGTGCGTCATGCCGTCGATCCTCTGGCTGATCGACTGGTTGAGTTCGGACTGACGCGCCCCAAAAACGTCGGCCATCGCCGCGATACGCCCCTGCATCTCCGTCTGCGCCGCAAGTAGCGCCGTCATGCGCTGCTCTGCCTCGATCGCCGACTGCCGATCCCGGCGCCTGCCGAGGACGGTCGGAATACCTGCGAAAAGCAGGATGGCAACAGCACCGAACAGGCACATTCCGAGCGTGACCGGGTATGCGCCCAGAATAAAAAGCGGTTGATCGAGCGTGAGAATTGTTGGTTCCATCGGCGCAACGTAAGCGGATTCGAGGTTTGTGACCAGATCAAAACGGGAACATTGGTGAATCGAGTGATACAAACCGCTGCATTTGCAGCAAAAATCTTGAAAACGAGAATTCCATCGGCGCGAAAGATCGGTTATGGGAGCCAGATGACCATCAAGCCGCTCATCATTCTTCCCGATCCCGTGCTGCGCCAGCTTTCCAAGCCGGTCGAGACAGTCGATGCCGATGTCCGCCGTCTGGCCGACGACATGCTGGACACGATGTATGATGCGCCGGGTATCGGCCTTGCAGCCATCCAGATCGGTGTTCCACGCCAGATGCTGGTGATCGATGTGTCGAAGGAAGGCGAGGAAAAGCAGCCGCAAGTCTTCATCAATCCGCAGATCCTAAGGTCGTCCGATGAACGTTCGGTCTACGAGGAAGGCTGTTTGTCAATTCCCGACTATTATGCCGAAGTCGAACGCCCGGCCACGATTACGGTCGAATATATCGATCGAGACGGCAAGAAGCAGACGGTAGACGCAGACGGTCTGCTTGCAACTTGCCTGCAGCACGAGATCGACCATCTGAACGGCGTGCTATTCATAGATCATATCTCCAAGCTCAAGCGTGAAATGGTGATCCGCAAATTCACCAAGGCCGCCAAGGTCCGCGGCGCCAAGGCGATCTGACCATTCCATTGAAAAGTGGGCCTCATGGCACTATGATATCAGTGATATCATAGTGGAGGTTGCGTATGGGCGATCTGCTTCTTCGCGGAATTGACGATGCTCTGAAGATCGAATTGCAGGAAAGCGCACGCCGAAACGGCCGCAGTCTTTCCGACGAGGCCATTGTGCAGATTCGCTCCGCCTTGGAGAGAGAGCAGCGTCGCGGGCAAACAGCCGGACAGCGGTTGCGCGCTGTTTTGGGGGATGCGAAATTTGAAGATGACGAATTGCGCTCCATCGATGCGTTTCGCAAGCAACCCGATCGCTCGCCACCGGACTTCAAATGATTGTTCTCGATACGAACATCATTTCGGAACTTCAAGGAAGGCGGTATAGCGAACTCATACTTCGATGGTTGGATAGCTATGACAGTGAGGTCGTGTTTCTGACGGCAATTGCAATGGCGGAAATCCATCTCGGTATCACCTTGCTGGAAACAGGGCCAAGGCAGGAAAATCTCCGTCAGACGTTCACGCGAATTGAGAACGAGTTTTCCGGACGAATCCTGAGTTTCTCGCAAACCGCGGCCGCGCGATATGGGGCCATTGCCGCACAACGCCAGAAGGTGGGAAAACCAATCGAGACCAAGGACGCGATGATCGCCGCGATCTGTCTCTCCCATGATGCGACGCTGGCCACGCGCAACACAAAAGACTTCGAGGGGCTTGATTTGAAGCTCGTAAACCCGTTTGAAGAGGCCTGATCAGAAACGAGAGTCCGCGCACCGTGCCGCTTCGCATCATTTTCATGGGAACGCCCGAGTTTTCGGTTCCGACGCTGGCGGCGCTGGCCGAGGCCGGGCACAAGATCGTCGCGGCCTACACCCAGCCGCCGCGTCCGGGTGGACGCCGTGGTCTCGATTTGCAGAAATCGCCGGTCCATCAGGCGGCCGAACTGCTCGGTATCGAAGTGCTGACTCCGGTCAATTTCAAGGATGCGGCAGACCGGCAGACATTCCGCGATTTTGATGCCGATGTCGCGGTGGTCGTGGCCTATGGCCTGCTCTTGCCGGAGGAGATCCTCAACGGCACCCGGCTCGGCTGCTACAACGGTCACGCGTCGCTTCTGCCACGCTGGCGCGGGGCGGCACCCATCCAGCGGGCGATCATGGCGGGAGACCATGAGACCGGCATGATGGTGATGAAAATGGACAAGGGGCTCGATACCGGCGACGTGGCGCTGACCAAGGTCGTCGCAATCGGCAACGAGATGACGGCGGGCGAACTGCACGACAAGCTCATGCTGGCTGGCGCCGGACTGATGAGGGACGCCATGGAAAAGCTCGATGGCGGCGACTTGTCTTTGACGCCGCAGGCCGGGCATGGGGTGATTTACGCCGCGAAGATCAGCAAGGCCGAGACCCGGATCGATTTTGGAAAGACCGCCACCGAAGTTCACAATCACATTCGCGGGCTTTCGCCCTTTCCCGGCGCCTGGTTCGAACTGGAAATCAGCGGCAAGCCGGAGCGCGTCAAGGTTCTCTCGTCCGTTGTCGAAAAGGTGGGTGGCGAAACCGGCACCGCCCTGTTCGACGACCTGACGATCGCCTGCGACAATGGTTCGGTGCGGTTGACCCGGCTGCAGAAGGCCGGCGGCAAGGTCCTTGATGCCGATGATTTCCGGCGTGGCACGCCCATTCCACCCGGCACACGGCTTCTCTGATGCCGCGTTTCCGCATGACGATCGAATATGACGGCTCCAACTATGTTGGCTGGCAGCGGCAGGACAACGGCCCCTCGGTGCAGGGTGCTGTCGAGAAGGCTATCCTGTCTCTGACCCGCGAGGTCGTCTCGATCCGGGGGGCGGGGCGTACCGATTCCGGCGTGCATGCCAAAGGGCAGGTGGCGCATGCGGATCTCTCACAGAGCTGGAAGCCGGAGACGCTCCGCAATGCGTTGAACGCCTATCTCGGGCAGGCCGGCGAGCAGGTGTCGATCATCGAGACGGCCGAGGTGCCGGACGATTTTGATGCGCGCTTTTCAGCGCTCCGGCGGCACTATCTCTATCGCATCATTTCGCGGCCTTCGCCTCTCGCGCTGGAAGCGAAGCGCGCCTGGTGGGTGTCGAAGAAGATCGATCATGAGGCGATGCACGCGGCAGCGCAGATGCTCGTCGGCTATCACGACTTCACAACTTTCCGCTCCACCCATTGCCAGGCGAACAGCCCCTGGCGGACGCTCGACCGGTTGGACGTGACGCGGGTTGGGGAGGTCATCGAAATCCGGGCCACGGCACAGAGTTTCCTGCACAACCAGATCCGTTCCTTTGCAGGCACCCTGAAGATGGTGGGCGATGGCCGCTGGACGCCGGGCGACGTTCGCGTCGCGCTGGAGGCGAAGGATCGCAAGGCCTGCGGGCCTGTGGCGCCGCCGGACGGACTTTATTTCATGCAAGTCGATTACTGAGCACAGGCGCTCAGATCGGCATCAGTCCGAAATAGCGTTGAAGGCCTTCGCCGAGCATCAGGGACGGCAGGATGAGCAGTGATGAAAGTGCCGCGGCAAGCAGCGTCTGGTTGTTGGCGATCGTCTTCATCAGCCTGAAAACAGCCATGAAAGCCGCCATCAGAAGGATCAGCGACAGCAGGCTGGTGAGCCCCTCGCTGCCCGGGAGGATGAGCCGCATCGCCGCCGGAACCGCCATCGCATAGAAAACCGGCACCCAGAGCCAGTTGGTGGCGATGATGATTACCGCCAGGTGTTCGGCATAACCGAGCGGCTTGGCGAGAGCGGCCATCAGCAGCAGCGGCAGGATCCAGGTGGCAAGGTCGACAAGTAGAAGCTTGAGGATGAAGGGCAGGCCCGCCTCGCTTCCGACGGGCATGTTCGCCAGATAGTAGAGACGCCATGCACCCCAGCTGACGGCCATGGCAGGCAGGCACCAGAGGATCGCCGCAAACGAGCGCCAAACACCGAGCGCTGTAATGTCGAGCCAGTCGTATCCGCTCTTGTCGCCAAAAATCAGCAACCAGATTCCCCGGATATAAGCGCCGACCTCCTCAATCTGCGGCATGGCCAAACCAGCGGCTGATGAACGTTTCGTATATACGCGTCAATGTTTCGAGGTCAGCCACGGCCACACGTTCATCGACCATGTGCATGGTCTGGCCGACCAGGCCGAACTCGACGACCGGGCAATAATCCTTGATGAAGCGTGCATCGGATGTTCCGCCGGTTGTCGACAGTTTCGGCTCACGGCCGGTGACGGCCTCTACTGCCCCGGACAGCGAGGCGATCAGGGCGTTGTTGCGGGTCAGGAACACGTGGCTGGGGCGTTCGCTCCAGACGATATCGTATCTGACCGGCGGACGGCCGGGACGAAGGGCGCTGTCGGCGCTGGCCCGATCCAGCCGGGCAATGATCTCCGCCTTGAGGCTGTCGGCATCCCAGGTGTCGTTGAAACGGATGTTGAAGCTTGCCGCCGCCCTGGCCGGGATGACATTGACCGCTTTGTTCGCAACGTCGATCGTCGTCACCTCGAGATTGGACGGCTGGAAATTGTCGGTACCGCCATCGAAGGGCGGGTCCATCAGCGCTTGCGTCAGGGACAGTATGCCGCGTACCGGGCTGTCAGCGAGGTGTGGATAGGCGGCGTGGCCCTGGATACCGTGCACTGTGATCGTGCCCGACAGCGAGCCACGCCGGCCGATCTTGATCATGTCGCCAAGGTGATCCGGATTGGTCGGCTCGCCGACGAGACAGGCATCCCAGCGCTCGCCCTTTGCCGCGGCCCACTCCAGCAGCTTGGTGGTGCCGTTGATCGCCGGACCTTCCTCGTCGCCGGTGATCAGGAACGAGATCGAGCCCTTGGGCGCCCCGTGCTTCTCGATGTGGCGGGCCACGGCGGCGGCGAAGCAGGCGATGCCGCCCTTCATGTCGACGGCGCCGCGACCGTACATCTGGCCATCGGCGATATCGGCGGAAAACGGACCATGCGTCCAGGCGGCCTCGTCGCCGACCGGCACGACATCGGTATGGCCGGCAAACATCAGATGCGGTCCATCGGTGCCGATGCGGGCATAGAGATTTTCGATATCCGGCGTGCCATCCTCGCGCGCCGTCACCCGCTCGACCGCAAAGCCGAGCGGCTTCAGCATGGTTTCAAGAGCGGCCAGCGCGCCACCTTCGGCGGGGGTCACGGAAGGGCAGCGGATCAGGGTGGAGAGATTGGCGACGGGATCGATAGCGGTCATCAAATAATGCCTGTTGTTTCGCGGGCTTGGTTTAACCGATCCATGCCGGGCTGTCACGAGGTTACCCTCTCTTGAGGGGAGGTGGAAACCCATCTTTGTAACTTGAATTCCGCCGTCCGTGGAATTGTCGCCGCTGCGGTTTGATGGCCCGGGAGGAGGCTCATCTCGCCCATGTCGAGCGTCGGCGGTAGTGAGACGAAAAGGGGCCAACCTGCTGAAGCCCGAACGATGGGAACGGGTGGAGCGCACACGTCCACTTCAATCACAGGCGCATATTCTATAAAATGCGGTCCGATTTCCATTTTTCCAACCCACGCCGCCGCCCCGCCGAACTTGGCTTCGGCGGGCTAACTTCAGGAGGCAGAAATGTCAGACACTATCGGCAATGTGCGTTACATGGTCGACGACGTCGAAGCTGCCGTCGAATGGTACGTCAAACACCTGGGCTTTTCGCTTCTCTCCAGCCATGTACCTGCCTTCGCCGACATCAAGCGCGGATCGTTGCGGCTATTGCTCAGCGGGCCGACCAGCTCGGCGGGACGGCTGATGCCCGATGGCGAGCAACCGCGGCCTGGCGGCTGGAATCGCATTCACCTCATCGCAGATGATCTGCCTGCCGAGGTCGCTCGTTTACGCGCTGCCGGAGTACAATTCCGTAACGATACCGTCACGGGGCCGGGCGGATCGCAAATTCTGTTGGTCGACCCTTCCGGGAATCTCGTTGAGCTGTTCCAGCCCGCTCGCCGCTGACTTCTGATTGAATGGCAAAGTCATCTCGCGCAGCGACGCGACCTTGGCGGATGCTAACGCATTCCTTGTTCGCAACGAGAAGGCGCACGATAGTCGCCGGCACTTACCATCCACGCCAGCCCGCCGACGCAACCAGTTCGTTGCGGATGAATGCGACGTCGTCGGAGGCGGTGAATGTGCCGGCTCCAGTGAGCCTGCCGCGGCGGCGCAGCGTCGTCAGGCCGGCAATGCGTCGTGGCATTGTCTCGGGAAGGCCGGGTTCGTACAAATCTTCCGCGTCAAAGCTTGCCGGGTCGACCGAGACGACGCGGATTCCGCGCGCCGCGAATTCGCGGGCAAGGCCAAGGGTGAGCATATCGATGGCGCCCTTGATGGTGGAATGCGCCTCCTCATCCGGTGTGGCATTGCCCGTCGAGCTCATGTTGATGATGATGCCGCCTTTGGCACCGAACTGTCGGGCTGCTTCCTGGCACATCAGGAAGGTGCCGAAGACATTGACTGCAAATGCGCGGTGCGCGTCTGTTGGCGCTTCCACGTCCATCTGCTCGACCCGGAAGATGCCGGCATTGTTGACGACGATATCGGGCCTGCCGAAAATCTCGTCGGTGGCGCGGAAGATGCGCCGGACGCCCTGCGATTTCGAAACATCGCCTTGAACGGCGACAGCCCGGCCGCCGCGCCTGACGATATCAGCGGCGACGCGGGCGGCACCATCGCCGTCCGTTGCATCGTTGATCACCACGGCAGCGCCTTCGCCAGCAAGGCGGGCGGCGATGCGGGCTGTCGGTCCGCTGGCAGCCCCGGTGACGACAGCGATTTTTCCGGTCAATCTGGTCATGGGCATTCATCCTTGATTCGTCGAACCTCGTTCGTCCGATGAGCCAAGTATGCGACGTGCAAGTCTCCGGGCGTTACAGCGATCCTCCGAGATTTATATGTGATCCTGCAAATGTTGATATTGCTCTATTTTCCGGGCGGAACATCCGGAGTAGCGTGGAGGCTATCGAAAACAGGGCATTCATACCGGCCATGCCAGATCAATCAGAGAGCTTTGCTGAAATCGCCTCGATCATTTCGCGGCATACCGATGGAACGGGCCTGTTTCCGACCGCCATCGAAAATCTGTTCTTCGGCCGCCAGACCGCGCCGACGGTGCCATTGCATTCCGCGCATCGCCCCGCCTTCGCGCTCATTGCCCAGGGCGAAAAGAGCGTGACCCTGGGGCAGGACGTCTATCGCTACGGCGTCGGCGATTGCCTTGTCGTGTCAGTCGATCTGCCCGTCAGTTCCCGCGTGACCATGGCAAGCCCCGAGGTGCCGCATCTCGGTCTCGGCATGGCGATCAATCCCGACCAGTTGCGCGAAGTGTTGCAGCGGATCGTTGTTCCCCCTGTCGCGGCAACAGCCGACGGCGCACGCGGACTGGCCGTCAACAGGGCTTCGCCCGCGCTTGTGGACGCAACGCTCCGTTATCTGCGGCTCCTCGACACTCCCGACGACATTGATGGTGTCGCCCCTCTCATCGAGCAGGAAATCCTTTATCGTCTTTTGACGGGACCTTATGGACCGCGGCTGATCCAGATCGCCACGGCGGATAGTCCGGGAAACCGGGTCGCCAAGGCAATCGGCTGGCTACGGGAAAACTACGCCCGGCCGTTGCGCATCGAGGACCTGGCCGAGCATGTGGGCATGAGCGTGTCGTCGCTGCATCATCACTTCAAGGCGGTGTCGGCCATGACACCGATGCAGTACCAGAAACAGCTGCGGCTCAACGAGGCGAGGCGCCTGATGCTGGTCGAGAACATGGATGCCGGAACGGCGGGGCATAGGGTCGGCTACCAGAGCCCGTCCCAGTTCGGGCTTGAATACACACGTTTGTATGGCCTCTCGCCGCTGCGCGACGTCGCTGCTCTCAGGATGCAGGTCGCGGCCGAGTAGTGCGGCGACCAAAGGCGTTTGCAAGGTGGAAAGCCGCGTTCGAAAAATACCTTCCACGGTGCTGGCAAGATGACCGCCGCGTCCTACATGTAATAATATCCCCGCCCGCTTTGCCGGGCTTTCCCGCCGCACATGATCATTGAAGATACGGAGCCTTACCCATGCGTTACAATCAGCTTGGCAATACCGGTTTGTTCGTTTCGGAAATCTGCCTGGGGACGATGACCTTCGGATCGGCGGAAGGCGCCTTCTGGGGCGGCATCGCCGGCGTCGACCAGGATGCCGCCGACCGGATCGTCGAACGGTCGCTTGCCGCTGGCGTCAATTTTATCGATACGGCGGATGTCTATTCATCCGGTGAATCGGAAAAGCTGCTCGGGCAATCGCTGCAGAACCTCGGCATTGCCCGCAAGGACGTGGTGATCGCCACCAAGGTCTACGGCCAGATGGGCGACGGGCCGAACGATCGCGGCGCCTCGCGCGGGCATATCATGGATTCGGTCGAGGCCAGCCTCGAGCGGCTGCAGGTGGATCATATTGATCTCTATCAGATCCACGCGACCGATACCGTCACGCCGATCGACGAAACGCTCCGGGCGCTGGACGATCTCGTCTCCGGCGGCCTCGTCCGCTATGTCGGCGTTTCCAACTGGCAGGCATGGAAGATCGCCAAGGCGCTTGGCGTTTCCGAGCGCAAGGGCTTTGCCCGCTTCGAGACATTGCAGGCCTATTATTCGATCGCCGGCCGCGACCTGGAGCGGGATATCGTGCCCTTGCTTAACGAGGAGAAGATGGGGCTGATGGTCTGGTCGCCGCTGGCCGGCGGGTTGCTGTCTGGCAAATACGGTCCGGGCGCACCGGGCAACGGCGAGGGCCGCCGCGCGAATTTCGATTTCCCGCCGGTAGACAAGGATCGCGCCTGGGCCTGCGTCGCCGCCATGCGCGAGGTTGCCGAAAAGCACGGTGCCAGCGTTGCCGAAGTGGCGCTCGCCTTCATTCTCGCCAAGCCATTCGTGACCAGCGTCATCATCGGCGCCAAAAGGGTGGAGCAACTGGACGAAAACCTGAAGGCGGTGAAGCTGAGGCTGGATGCGGAGGACCTGACAAAGCTCGATGCGGTCAGCGCGTTGCCACCGGAATATCCGGGATGGATGCTTGAGCGGCAGGGTGCTGCGCGCCGCCCCGGGCCGTTCGAGCCGAAGGTGTGATGTCGATACCGTTGGAAACCTGCTTCACCTTCCGCATACTGCTGCATCAGACCCCCGCAGGGCCAGGCTTCGGTCAGTTCGCGCCGCGCCCATACTCGTTGTCCTCTTCCTTGCCCGGCCAGAGACAGAGCGCGATGAAGACGACAGGGCTAAGCACGGGGATAAACAGGCAGATAGCGAGCGGGCCGGGGTAGCCGATGTCATGCAGGCGCTTGATCGTCAAAAGGACGATCGACGCAGCGGAAACGAGACCGCTTAACACAAGGACCAGAGTCCAGAGCGCGAGCGCTATATCGTTTCCCTCATTGGCGAACATGCGGGTCAGAACAAAGCCGCTGACGGCGACCCAGAAAAGCCAGCCGAGGAAATAGGGCAGGCGGCTGATGCGGCCGGAGGGGCTGAAGAACAGCCAGGACATGCTCTGCTGCCCCTCCGTGCGCATGGATCAATCCCGCAGCAATTCGTTGATGCCGGTCTTCGAGCGGGTCTTCTCGTCGACGCGTTTGACGATGACGGCGCAGTAGAGGTTCGGGGCAACGACGCCGTTCGGCATCACGGCGCCCGAGCCCATGGAGCCGGCAACAACGACGGAATAGGGAGGTACTTCGCCATAGGTGACTTCGCCGGTGGCGCGGTCGACGATCTTGGTCGACTTGCCGATGAACACGCCCATGCCGAGCACCGAGCCTTCGCGCACGATGCAGCCTTCGACGACTTCCGAGCGGGCGCCGATGAAGCAATTGTCCTCGATGATCGTCGGGCCGGCCTGCATCGGTTCCAGCACGCCGCCGATGCCGACGCCGCCGGAGAGATGTACATGCTTGCCGATCTGGGCGCAGGAGCCGACCGTTGCCCAGGTGTCGACCATCGTGCCTTCGCCGACATAGGCGCCGAGATTGACGAAGGACGGCATCAGTATGGCATTCGGGGCGATATAGGCCGAGCGGCGCACAACGGCATTGGGCACGGCGCGGAAGCCGGCGTCGCGGAACTGGTTTTCGCCCCAGCCTTCGAACTTGGACGGAACCTTGTCCCACCAGGTCGATTGGCCCGAGCCACCCTTGACGACTTCCATGTCGTTCAGCCGGAAGGATAGCAGAACGGCCTTTTTCAGCCACTGATTGACGGTCCAGTTGCCGTCCGTGCCGCGTTCGGCTACGCGCACCTTGCCACCGTCGAGCAATGTGAGGGCGGTTTCCACTGCATCGCGGATTTCGCCCTTGGTATTGATGGTCACGGTGTCGCGGTTGTCGAAAGCGGTGTCGATGGTCTTCGACAGGGAAGCGAGATCATGGGTCGTCATCGGAATTCCTTAAACTTCGGCGTCTATCGTAACCTGCTCTAGAGCATGATCCCGAAAAATTGAAGCGGTTTTCGGTTGCGGTCGGCGGTGGATGAAGGTGTATGTCGCGGAATTGCTGCTGATGATTTGATCCGTAGCGTCCGATGATTTTTAAGGAGCATCCGGCAGCGATGAATTGCTGCCGGTTTGCGGCAGGAAAGTTTGACATGACAAGAATGAAGAAGCGGAATCTGCGGCGCAAGGATGGGGTCTGGGATCCGTTGGTCGATAGCCGGCAGACACGGACGCGGGCAGCCGGCGTTCCGCAGACGCCGCAATCGATGTCACCGTCCTACAGGCTTGCCTATACGGATGATGATTTCATGGCCCGTGAAGAGCTGCGCCCCGTAAGGCTGCAGCTGGAACTCCTGAAACCAGACATGATCCTCGCCGAACGCGGCATCAACTCGACCGTGGTGATGTTTGGCGGCGCTCGCATTCCCGAGCCCGGCGGCGATGCCTGGGCGGCGAAGAACGAGATCCAGCGCAAGAACCTGACGGCCGCCTCGATCTACTACGAAGAAGCGCGGAAGTTTTCGAAACTGTGTTCGCTGCATTCGGCGCAGACGCACTACAAGGAATATGTCGTGACCACCGGCGGCGGGCCGGGTGTCATGGAGGCCGGCAATCGCGGTGCCGACGAAATCGGCGCGCCGTCGATCGGCCTCAACATCGTACTGCCGCACGAGCAGGCGCCGAACCGCTACGTGACGCCGGAACTCTCCTTCAACTTCCACTATTTTGCCATCCGCAAGATGCACTTCCTGCTGCGCGCCAAGGCCGTCGTCGTGTTTCCCGGCGGCTTCGGCACGCTCGACGAATTGTTCGAGACCATCACGCTGATGCAGACCGGCCGCATGGCGCTGGTACCGCTGATCCTGTTCGGCGAGAAATTCTGGCGCAAGATCATCGATTTCGAAGCGCTCGCCGAATTCGGCACGATCGCACCGAACGACGTCGATCTCCTTCAATTCGTCGAAACGGCGGACGAGGCCTGGGAGATCATCGCGAAATTCTACGAGACGATCGATCCGGCGGCCGTGCCGATAGCGTCCGGCGATAGGTAACTTATCAATTTCCCGGTGAAACTCCGGCAACCGACTTTCTGTCGCAGTGACAGGTCGTCGCGGCTGTGGCATTGGGCCGCCATGAAAACCCTGCGGCTTGTCTTGAGAGATAGAGTGTCGGCCGGCGCCATAGCCGCGCTGTTTGCCGTCATGCTGTTGATGCAGGGGCTTCTGGGCGGTGTTGCTCAGGGTTCGATGGCAAGCGCCGCCGTCGATCAGTTCAACCTGCTCTGCGTTTCGCATGAGGGCGACGGCCTTGACCAGCGGTTGCCATCTGACGGCCCAGTCAAAAGCGGACATGACCTTTGCGCCACGCTTTGCCAACTGGCGTCGGGCTACACGCCCGCCTTACCCGGCCGCCCTGTAGAAATCGCTTCTCCCGCTTTGAGGGATGCCGGCGAGGCATATTTTGTCCGGAAAAACGTTCCCCGCGCTGTCTTGCGCAGCTTGTTTGCCGAGGCCAGGGCTCCTCCTTCCTTCTCCGCATGACGCTGTAAATCACGGCCGCTCGCGGCCGATACTTTCGCTCATCTGGAGAACCCCATGTCCGATTTCACGATCGGCCGCGCGAACGCCGCCGTTGCAGCGCGTTCCCCGTCCGACCTCTATCGCGCCGTCTGGCGCTGGCATTTCTATGCAGGATTGCTCGTCCTGCCATTTCTGATCACGCTTGCGATAACCGGCGCGCTCTACCTGTTCAGGGACGAGATCGATGCTGTCGTCCACGCTGATCTGAAGCGGGTCGAAATTCAGGAAAATGCAGCAAGGGCCACACCCTCCGCCATGGTCGCGGCGGCGGTCGCCGCCTATCCCGGCACGGCGATCAAATTTACCGATCCTGCATCGCAGAATGCCTCCGTTGAAGTCACCGTCAACACACCGACGTCGGGCAAGCTGGCCGTCTATGTGAACCCCTATGATGGAAAAGTGCTCGGATCGCTTCCCGATCGCGGCACCGTCATGTGGACCATCCGCACCCTGCACAGCCTCAAATATTTCGGCTCGTTCACGCGTGCGCTGATCGAGATCGCCGCGGGCTGGTCGATCCTTCTGGTCGCTACCGGTCTCTATCTCTGGTGGCCGCGCAGCCAGACCGGCGGGGTGCTCAGCATTCGCGGCACGCCGAAACGGCGGGTATTCTGGCGCGACACCCATGCGGTCAGCGGTATTTTCGTCGGTTTCTTCATCGTCTTCCTGGCGGTGACCGGCATGCCCTGGTCCGGCGTCTGGGGCGACAAGGTCAACGAATGGGCGAACGGCAGCAATTTCGGCTATCCCGCCGGCGTATACACCGCGGTGCCGATGTCCGACGAGCATCTCGACCATATTGCCAAGACGTCGTGGTCGCTGGAACAGGCGCAGGTGCCGCAATCGTCAGGTCACGGAGCAACGGCGATCGGCCTCGATCAGGCCGTTGCCACCTTCGGTAGACTCGGTCTGCATCGCGGTTATGCCGTGAACATCCCGGCAACGCCGGATGGCGTCTATACCGGCTCCGTCTATCCGGATGATCTTTCGCAGCAGCGCGTGGTGCATCTCGACCAATATAGCGGCAAGCCGTTGATCGATATGAGCTATGCGGATTACGGCCCGTTCGGCAAGGCGCTGGAATGGGGGATCAACGTCCATCTGGGACAGGAATTCGGGCTCGCCAACCAGCTCGTCCTGCTCGTAGCGTGCATGGCCATCGTTCTGCTGGCGGTGTCGGCTGCAGTGATGTGGTGGAAACGGCGGCCGAAGGGTTCACTCGGCGTGCCGCCAATGCCGGCCGACAGGCGGGTGTTTCGTGGCCTGATAGCTCTTCTGGCGATCGGTGGAATTCTCTTCCCGCTGGTCGGGGTCTCGCTGATCGTGATGCTGGCGCTGGACTGGGGTTACCCGCTCTTTCGGCGTGCGATCCGCTTTGCACCGCCGTCCGGGATCTAATCTGCAATCAGGCACGACGCCCCGGCCATTGCCTGGCCGGGGCGCGATCCAATCAAATCTTCCTGGTGAAATCCGTGGCGTCGATGAAGCCGTCGCCATTGGCGTCGCGCCGTTTGAACATCTTGCCGGCCTGTTCGGTCACCTCGGCAAGGCTGAGCGAACCATTGCTGTCCGTGTCTACTCGCTTGAAGGCCCTGGGCCGCATGCCGGGCAGCATGGCCGGGCGCATTTCCCTGATCTTCTCCATGGCCGCGATCTTGTCTTCGCCGGTCTTGTCCCTTGCTGCGCGCCATTCCTTGCGGGCCTCGCGGAAGGCCTGGCGCTTGGCCTTGATTTCGTCGCGCGTCACCTGGCCGTTGCCGTCCGCATCGAAAGTCTTGAAGGCTTCTGAGGTGCGCGCCTGGACTTCTTCCAATGAGACCTTCTTGTCGCCATTGGTATCGAGGCGCTTCATCATCCATTCGGCGCGCTGTTCCGGCGTCGGCTTCTGGCGGGCGGCGAAGGTGGGGGCAGCGAGGCCGGTGAGAGCGATGCTGGCGGCGACGGCACCGAGAATCAAAGTGTTCTTCCGCATGTCGAAATCCTTTCAGTGATCATTGTCCCTGAAGGAAAGATAGACGGCCGGGCCGAGATGGCCAGTTAAACTTTTGTAATTTAAGTATTTGACAGAACGGGGATTTTTCCGTGTCGAAACTGTGTTTCGATACCTGCTGTCAACCTTCGGATACAAGCCGGGTGAGGAAGCCCGTCAGGTCTTCGGTGACGTAGTCGACCTGTGCATCGTCCTCGTTGGTCTTTTCCCAGGCTTCGGCGAACTCGTATTCGAAATTGCGCGGCACGAGCAGGACTGTCTTCATGCCGAGCGCCTTTGGCACCACCAGATTGCGCGGTAGGTCCTCGAACATGGCGGCGCGTTTGGTGTCGACCCGGTGCAGGCTCATGAACTTGTCATAGGTGTCACCGGCCGGCTTCGGTACGTAGTCGGCAGCCACGATGTCGAAGATATCGTCGAAATGATCGAGGATGCCGAGCGCCCGCGCCGTCATTTCGGCATGCTTGACGCTGCCATTGGTAAAGATGAACTTACGGCCCGGAAGCGCGCGGATGGCGTCGCCGAGCGCCGGATCGGCAGGCACGACGGTGTAGTCGATCGCGTGCGCCTTTTCGAGGAAATCGTTGGGGTCGATGCCGTGGTGGATCATCAGCCCCTGCAGCGTGGTGCCGTGATCGCGGTAATATTCTTTCTGCAAAAGCTTTGCATCCGCCGGCTCCATCTGCAGTAAAGCCGCGACAAAGGCGGTCATGTTGCGGTCGATCTGCGAGAACAGATTGACGTGGTGCGGATAGAGCGTGTTGTCGAGATCGAACACCCAGTCGGTGACATGGGCGAAATCGGCTTTGGTCGGCAGGCGGTCGAGTTGTGTCATGGGCGCCTTATGCCACGGCGAATGTGGCGAGGAAATGGACTTTGTGAGCCCTGGACGCATTTCCATCTTGAATTGCCAAGCCGATGTGTCACGGTCCGCGCCGGAACGGTTTGGCGCAGGGGCTGCAGGTACCGATGTCGGATGAATTATTCTCTCTTCTGTTTCTGTTCGGATTCTATGCCGCATCAGTCGTTACCTACTTCGCCTTCGGCTTTGCCATCACCTGGATGAACGATCGCAACCCGGATCGGAAGATCCAGAAGGGACGCGGCACGGGTAAACGCCGCAACGCGGAAATCCGACAGAGCCTAGCCTCGATGTTCAGCGCCTGCCTGCCGGTGACGATCGGCCTCTACCTTCAGCAAAAGGGCTGGGCGCCGACGCCCTGGGCCTTCAATTGGTGGACGGCTGTGCCGCTCTTCCTTCTCATCATGTTCCTGTATGACACCTGGTTCTATTTCATGCACCGGCTACTGCACACGAAGTGGCTCTATCCGCTGCATGCGCTTCACCACAAAAGCGTCGCACCGACGATCTGGAGCACTTATTCCGAGGATGTCCTCGACAACTTCCTGCTGCAGGGTTTTACAGCGGTCATCGTCTTCGTCGTCCCCTTTCCGCCGGCCATCCTGATCGGGCAAAGAGTGTTCGAACATTTCAACGGCATGTTCGGCCACTGTGGGTTCGAGTATTTTGCTTCCTCGACGGCGCGTTATCCGTCCCCGATGTTGTGCACGACCTTTCATGATCAGCACCATTCCGGATTCCGCTACAACTACGGCAATTATTTTTCCTTCTGGGATCGCGTTCTGGGCACCGTCTCGCCAGACTACGATCAGCGCGTGAAGAAGACGGAAGAAGAAGCGCTGCCGCTGACATTCCGGCAGGTCGCTGCTGTGCCTGAAGCTCGGGAAGAATCGGCCTGAAACGTCGTGTAGCCCGCTATCGGTCGCGCTGACCGAAATAGGATCCGACGCGTCGATCAGGCAGCCTTGACGATAAAGACCATCTCCTGTGACACGGCCTCGTCGAACGGCTCGGACTGCCAGTCGCCATAAACGGCTTCCGCCCGCAGGCCCGATGCGCCGAGGCGGTCTTCTATTTCCGTCTTCGAGAGAAACAGCAGTTCGCTCGAAGACACGAGTGTCCGGTCGGCCAACGCATAGCGAGTGTCGAACGAAATGCGCTTGTTCGCCGTCTTCAAAACCCGTCGCGACAGGCGGATGCTCTGTCCTCCAGCCTCAAGTTTGGCGTCGCGGTTCCACAGCGCCGGCCAGTCAATGGCGGGGTTGCGGGTTTCGAACGCAATCGTGCCGCCTGGAGCAAGGTGCTGTCGCATCGTCGCAAAGGTCGCGAGAATGTCGCAGTCTTCGAGAAAGACCTGAAAGGCATTGCCGGTCATGATGATCAGGTCGAATTGTTTTAGCGAGCGGAAGTCCTGCGCAGAGGATTGTACCCATTCGATCTGCGAGCCGTTTGGCTTTTGACGCGCGACATCCAGCATGGCCTTGGCCGGGTCCACTCCGGTGACCTCATGGCCCAGGGCGGCATAGGCATCGCAGAGCAGCCCGGTGCCGCATCCGAGATCAAGAATGCGTATCGGGTCCGCGCCAGCCAGAGCCAGATAGAACTCCCGGTCGATCGACCAGCCGCTATCGAGATCGTAGAGTTCCGCCAGCGAGGGCTCTTCGTAATGCAGGTCGGGCATCAGGCTTCCTGGGTGGAAATCACACGGGGTAAAGCTAACCCGCCGGCTCGGCGGTGCAAGGGTCATGTCCCCGGACGGGTCGCCTCGGGTGAAACCACGGGTGCCGTTGTGACCGAAAGGCGACAAATCGCCGGTGCATGGCGCGAGGCGATGGATTCTTCGATTGCGGCATGGTAGCGCGCAAGGATGGAAGCCTGGATCGCCATCACAATCACCGCCGCCTTTTTGCAGAACCTGCGCTCCGCGCTGCAAAAACACCTGCAGGGTTCGCTCGGAACGACGGGGGCCAGCTTCGTCCGGTTCGGCTTCGGCTTTCCGCTGGCGATCGCCTATGTCCTGGGACTGCATTATTTTGTCAACTATGCCCTTCCGCAGTTGAACGGCACGTTTGTCTTCTGGGCGGTGCTCGGGGGACTGGCGCAGATCTTTGCGACCATTCTGCTGGTTTATCTTTTTTCGCTGCGCAACTTTGCCGTTGGCACCGCCTATTCGAAGACCGAGCCGGTGCAGGCGGCGATCTTCGGACTGATCCTTCTCGGTGAACGGCTGACGCCGGGCGCGGTCGCGGCGATCATCGTCGGCGTCATCGGTGTGATGATGATTTCGGTGGCGCGGATGCCGCTCTCCTGGCGCAATCTTTTCATGGCTCTGACCGGGCGAACGGCGCTGATCGGCATCGCCTCGGGGGCTGTGTTCGGCATCTCGGCGGTTGCCTATCGCTCGGCGTCGTTGTCTCTCGACGGGCCGAATGCGGTGATGCAGGCAGCCGTGACGCTTGCCTGCGTGACGACGTTCCAGACGGTTTTCATGCTGGTCTGGATGCTGATCAAGGACAAAAGCGAGATCGGCCGCGTGGCGCGTTCCTGGCGGTCTTCGGCGCTCGTCGGGCTGGCGGGCGTGACCGGCTCGGCCTGCTGGTTCACGGCGATGACGTTGCAGCAGGTGGCTTATGTGCGGGCGCTTGGCCAGATCGAACTGGTCTTTACCTTCATGGCGTCTATCTTCCTGTTCAGGGAGCGGATCAACCGCATGGAGACGGCCGGATGCCTGCTGATTGTGGCGGGTATCCTGCTGCTCCTGATGTGGACTTAAGCACATCCGTCGGCTCTGGCGCAGGCCGTCGCTGTTGTGGCATGACATGGTCGAAATTGTTTTCGGAGGAAAGACGATGAACCAGACGGACAAGGCAAAGGCATTCACTGAATTGCACCGCAAAGGTGATCCGGTGGTGCTTTATAACATCTGGGACGCAGGCAGCGCCAAGGCTGTCGCCGAGGCGGGCGCCAAGGCGCTGGCGACCGGAAGCTGGTCGGTGGCGGCAGCGAACGGCTATGGCGACGGGCAAGAAATCCCGATGCTGCAGCTTGTCGATATCGCCCGCTCCATCGTGTCGGCAACAGATTTGCCGGTGTCGATCGATTTCGAGGGGGGATACGCCAACGACGCTGAAGCTGTCGCGCTCAATGTCGGGCGGGTGGTCGATGCCGGCGCGATCGGCATCAATTTCGAAGACCAGGTGGTCGGCGGCAGCGGGCTGCACTCGATCGAGGCGCAGGCTGCACGGATCAAGGCGATCCGGGCGATGGCCGGTGAAAAGGGTATTCCGTTCTTCATCAATGCCCGCACCGATCTGTTCCTGAAGCTCTCCGACTCCGTGCGCCACGCGCCGCTGGTGGACGAGGCGATCGAGCGGGCGGCAGCCTATGCCGAGGCAGGCGCCAGCGGCTTCTTCGTGCCGGGATTGTCGAACCCGGACCTGATTGGCCGCGTCTGCGAAGCGGTGTCGCTGCCGGTCAACATCATGATGTGGTCGGGCATGGCTGATGTAAAGACGTTCGCCAGTCTGGGAGTGGCGCGTGTCAGCTACGGGCCGGGGCCGTATCGGGCGATGATCGAGTGGCTGAAGGGTGAGGCGACGAGGGTTTATCAGGGGCGCTGACGTCATGTCACCGAACGGCGAGCGTGCTTGCGTCGAGTTTTGAGCGATAAGGTTTTCAATCGGCGCTTGCTGCGCTAATCGCCAGATGTATAGCATGCGCGGAATGAAAATCGTCCTCGTCAACCCACCGCACACCGCTATCGGCAGTCGAATACCCGACGATCATCTGCCTCCACTGGGATTGTTGTCCATTGGCGGGCCGTTGATCGACGCTGGGCATAACGTCACTCTGATAGATGCCGAATTCGGCCCCCTGTCTGTCGAGAGCGTTGTTGACGCGGTTTTTAACGTCGCGCCAGACATGTTGATGATCGGTCATTCCGGTTCCACCTCTGCACATCCAACTGCGCTTGCGGTCGCAGAACGGGTGAAGCTGAGGAATGATAACATTTTGATTGTCTATGGTGGTGTCTTTCCGACCTACCATTGGCGTGACATTCTTTGCGGCACGAGCGCTTTCGACGTGATTGTTCGCGGCGAGGGCGAGGATACGATCGTCAGGCTGGTGCAGGCACTGGAAAATGGCGAAAACCTTGGAGGCGTGAATGGTATCGCGTTCCGGGACGTGCGTGGCAATTCCGTCGATACGCCGCCCGCACAGGCTATTGCAAATCTGAACGGGTATCGCACGGCCTGGGAGCTTATTGATCACAGACGCTATAGCTATTGGGGTGGCAAGCGCGCCGTCGTCATGCAGTTTTCTCGGGGTTGCCCGCACCTGTGCAGCTATTGCGGTCAGCGGGGTTTTTGGACGCGCTGGCGGCATCGCGACCCGGTTTTGTTTGCTCGCGAAATCGCACGGCTTCACCGAGAAGAGGGCGTCGAGCTCATCAACCTCGCGGATGAAAATCCGACGTCCTCGCGAAGGGCGTGGAAAGATTTCCTGGATGCGATGATCGCTGAGAATGTGCCGGTCCTCATTGTTGGATCGACGCGCGCGGATGACATCGTTCGCGACGCCGATATTCTCCATCTGTATCGCAAAGCGGGCGTTGTTCGGTGGCTGATCGGCATGGAAAATACCGATGAGGCGACACTGGCCCTAATCAAGAAGGGCGGCGGCACGGCAATCGACCGAGAGGCAATCCGTCTCTTGCGGCAGCATGGGATTCTGTCGATGGCCACATGGGTCATGGGCTTCGAAGAGGAAAAGCTCAAGGATCTGTGGCGCGGCTTCCGCCAGTTGCTCTCCTACGATCCCGATCAGATACAGGCGCTATATGTAACGCCTCATCGCTGGACGCCGTTTTTCCGCGTCGCGCGGGAGCGTATGGTCATCGAAACGGATATCCGCAAGTGGGACTACAAACACCAAGTTCTAAAAATGCGTTATTTAAATCCATTGGTGTTGATTGCTTGTGTCAAGCTAATCGAGGTCGCGATTCAAGCGCGCCCGAAAGCGATATGGCGCACCCTCCAGCATCGCGATCGGGAGCAACGTCATTCCATGCGCTGGTACGCGCAGATGGGAAGGCGGGTTTGGTTCCATGAGATAGCAGAATTCCTGTTCCGCAGACGGCATACGTCCAACGGACCGACGTTGGAGTCCTTCTGGGGCGCTCCGCAGGACGCCGAGGAAGAGTCGATGTCGCTGCCTGCAAGGCGCGCCTCGGCACAGCGAAGGTCCGGCGAAGCAGCACGCCCTTCATGAAAACGGGCACCAAAACCGAAGCGTGAACCCTCACGGAACGATCAGCGTCCCCGCACCATGCTCCGTGAAGATCTCGAGCAGCACCGAGTGCGCGGTCTTGCCGTTGAGGATGACGACGCCTTCGACGCCGCGGGCAAGGGCCTCGATGCAGGTTTCGACCTTCGGGATCATGCCGCCCGAAATCGTGCCGTCCCTGATCAGCGCATGCGCTTCGGCGACCGAGAGTTCCTTGATCAGTTCGCCCTTCTTGTCGAGAACGCCGGGAACGTCCGTGAGGAAGAGCAGGCGGGTGGCGTTCAGCGCGCCGGCGATGGCGCCGGCGAAGGTATCGGCATTGATATTGTAGGTGTGGCCGTCACGGCCGGGGGCGACAGGGGCGATGACCGGGATCATTTCCGAGCGGGCAAGAAGGTCGAGCAGCGTGCGGTCGACTTCGACGATCTCGCCGACGAAACCGAGATCGAGAACGCGCTCGATGTTGCTGTCCGGATCCTTGATGGTCTTCTTGGCCTTTTCGGCGAAGACCATGTTGCCGTCCTTGCCGCACAGACCGATCGCCCATTCGCCGGTCTGGTTGATCAGCGCGACGATTTCCTTGTTGATCGAACCGGCCAGCACCATTTCGACGATCTCGACCGTCTTCTGGTCGGTGACGCGCAGGCCGCCTTCGAACTTCGATTCGATGCCCATCTTGGTCAGCATCGCACCGATCTGCGGGCCACCGCCATGGACGACGATCGGGTTGACACCGGACTGTTTCAGAAGCGCGATATCCGCGGCAAAGGCCTTGCCGAGTTCGGCATTGCCCATGGCGTGGCCGCCATATTTGACGACGATCGTCTTGTTCTCGTAGCGCTGCATATAGGGCAGTGCCTTGGCGAGAAGATCTGCCTGGATTTCGCTCTCTGATGCGGACATGGAAACACCTCTGAAAATAGCCGGGTGCTGTTTAGCGCAAGTTCCCGGTGGAGGGAATGATCCGTGGCAAAGATAAAGCCGGTGTGACATCGGCGGTCGCAGCCGGTTTTATCTGATGCGTGTCCCTTTTTATCCCCGGACTTGTGTCCTATGTTCGCCGCTGACGGGGCGAGGACCGGAAGCATCGATGGCCACAGACGACATTTCCACGCTGTTAGGCAGGGTTTCGCTGAAGGATCGCGTCGCGTTCTCGGCTCTCTACAGGCAGACCAGCCCGAAACTTTTTGCCATTTGCGTCCGTATCTTGCGAGACCGGACGGAAGCGGAAGAGGCCCTGCAGGAAATCTACATCAAGATCTGGCAGCGGGCCGACCGTTACGCTGCCGGAGATACCAATCCGATGTCGTGGCTTTCGGCGATTGCGCGCAATCATGCGATCGATCAGCTGCGGGCGCGAAAGCCAGTGGCAAACACGATTGACGAAGCTTATGATCTGGCCGATTCTGCTCCTGATCCGGAAAGGACCGCCATCAATACGGCGGAGGGCCGCCGGATTGACAATTGCATGAACGAACTCGAGGCTGACCGTGCCGACGCGGTGCGCAAGGCCTATGTCGAGGGATTGAGCTACCAGGAACTGGCCGGGCTTTTCGGCGTTCCACTGAATACGATGCGAACATGGGTGCGCCGCAGCCTTTTGAAACTCAGAGAGTGCATGGAGCGATGACCACACAGAACCCCGAAAGCGGAGATTCCCGTCGCGACCAGGTGATCGCCGGCGAATATGTGCTGGGTGTTCTGTCCGCCGATGACCGCCGCAAGGTCGAGGCGCGCATGGTTCTCGACGGCGCCTTCGCGGCCATGGTCAATCACTGGCAGAGCAACCTTTCCTCCTTCGATGAGGCGTATGAGCAGATTGCGCCGCCGCCGCAGGTGCTCGTCGCCGTCGAGCGCCGGCTTTTTGCCGAGCAAGCAAGGCCGGCGGTGGCCAGAGGCGGTTTCTGGAATTCACTGGCGCTCTGGCGCGTGCTGACGCTGGCATCCGTTGCAGGCCTTGTCACGGTCGTGACGTTCACATCCGGTATCCTGACGCCCGGGAGCCAGACGCAGCCGCTTGTCGCGGAATTGACTGGCGATGCAAGCACCACCATCAATCTCCTGGCACAATATGATGCGGGAAGCGGCGCGCTGAAAATCACGCCCGTTGCAGCAAAACAGGTCGAGGCCAAATCACTGGAACTCTGGCTGATCGAGGGCGACAATCCTGCCAAGTCGCTCGGCATCCTGCCGCAGACGGGCGAGGGCGAGATCATCATACCGCAGGAGTTGCGCTCCAAGTTCGGCGCGGGCGTGACGCTTGCCGTCAGCGTCGAACCTTTCGGTGGCTCGCCGACCGGAAGCGCGACCGGGCCTGTCGTAGCCGTCGGAAAAACGCGCCTGCCTTAGGCGTCTCGCATTTATCGTAAGATATGGCTTACCGAATGCTGCGGTTGAAAAATCGCAGCATTCTTTGTCGGGTTTGTCAGAAAATCATAAAAATCAAATATTTGAAGAAATCTTTCTTTTTCTGAAACTCTTTCGGAAAGCCTCCCGTTCCTTGTTGTGTCCTCTGCGCAGGGAACACGAATTCCAGAAAAATTGGGAGAGCCCGCATCGCGGGTCCAAGAGATCAACAGGAAGGAATAGAAATGTTCAAGTCCATGCTGCGCACGGTCACCGTCGCTTCGATACTGGCCGCCGGCGCTTTTGCTGCCCATGCCGAAAACCCGATGGTCGGCGGCGCGCCGATGTACGACAACAAGAATATCGTCGAGAACGCCGTCAACTCCAAGGATCACACGACGCTGGTCGCGGCCGTCAAGGCTGCCGGTCTCGTCGAAACGCTCCAGGGGGCCGGCCCGTTCACGGTCTTTGCCCCGACCAACGAGGCGTTTGCCGTGCTTCCGGCCGGCACGGTCGATACGCTGTTGAAGCCTGAAAGCAAGGACATGCTGACCAAGGTGCTGACCTGCCATGTGGTTGCTGCCAGTGCGATGTCCGACGCGATTTCCAAGATGGTGATGGACGATGGCGGCACGCATGACGTCAAGACGGTCGGCGGCTGCGTGCTGAAGGCCAAGGCCGACGGCGGCAAGATCACCCTGACGGACGAAACCGGTGGGGTCGCAACCGTCACTATCGCCGACGTCAAGCAGTCGAACGGCGTCATCCACGTGATCGACAAGGTTCTGTTGCCGAAGTCCTGATCGCATACGAATTGGGGCCGGATGCGTTCTCGAAAGCATTTTCGCGTCCCGGGCCGGATATAAGTCCCTTCCGGCCCAAGGCCACCGGTCTTCATGCCTGGTGGCCCTTTTCGTATTCAAGTATTTCCTCACGCGGGATTGATCGCCATTTGTTTTGCCGTGCGGCGAGCGGCGCACTAGTTTGGCGAAGGATTGCCGGAGCCATTCGGCAGACGGGAGAACATCATGACGAGCCGACGCTTTTTTCTTCTTTCCGGAGTTGCCATTGCCGCCGCGGCAGCGTTTCGCGGGTTTACGCCGAAGAGCATTGCTGCCGAAACATTCGAGGTGACGAAAACTGATGCGGAATGGAAGGCGATCCTCAACGACGAGCAGTACCGGATCCTGCGCCACGAGGACACCGAACGCCCGTTCACCAGCGCCCTTAACACCGAGAAGCGCAAGGGTATCTTCCACTGCGCCGGTTGCGATCTGCCGGTCTATTCGTCCGAAGCGAAATATGACAGCGGCACCGGCTGGCCGAGCTTCTGGGAATCGCTGCCGAAGGCGGTGGGCACGCGTGAAGACACGTCGCTGTTCATGACCCGCACCGAATGTCATTGCAGCCGGTGCGGCGGGCATCTCGGCCATATCTTCGACGACGGCCCGCAGCCGACCGGCATGCGCCATTGCATCAACGGGATGGCGATGACGTTCGCACCTGCGTCAGCTGCCTGATCGCGTCTTAGAAGGTGCCCGGCTGGGGAGACGCGGGCTGGTTACCGGACAGGGCCTCCTGCAGCCTGGCTTCCTGTTCCGGCGACAGCGACGTCTTGATCACCTTGCCGCGCAGGCCGGTCAATTCGGCCAGGACCTTTTCCGGCTGCACCTTGCGGACGAGCACGAACAGCGCGGAAGAGTTGTTGGGGATGGTTTCACCCAGCGACTTGATGAAGTTGTCGTCGATGCCGTAGTCGGCAAGCGATCCCGAAAGTGCGCCGGTGCCGGCGCCGATTGCGCCGCCAATGGCAAAGCCTGCCAGCGGATTGAGGAACAGGAGCCCAACGAGGCCGCCCCACAGCGAGCCGCTCAGGAGTCCCGACGTTGCGCCGATGGCGGTGAGGTTCAGGCTCTGCTTGAGGTGAACCTTGCCGGTTTCGTCACGCACGACGACGACGGCGTCCTCGAGATCGATCAGGTATTCCTTCTTCAGCGAGCCCAGCTTCAGAAGCACCTTGTCGGCTTCGTCGGTACTGTCAAAACCCACAACAATCAGATCGGACATGTTGTTTTCTCCTTGAACGCTTGACGTATCGGAGGTCGCCGGAAGGCCGCCCCGCGCAGGGAGATAGAGCACATTTGATGTCAGGGTAGTGTGACGGCGGCAATCAGGTTGAAATGGCGACGCGGATGGCGTCGCGCAACTCTTCCATGCCGATACCCTTCTCGGAAGAGGTCGCAAGGACCTCCGGAAAAGCCGCAGGTCTCTTCTTGATCTTTTCCAGCGTCTCGGCGATCAGCTTCGGAACTGCCGGGTCCTTGATCTTGTCGGTTTTGGTGAGAACCACTTGATAAGACACAGCCGCCTTGTCCAGCAAAGACAGAACATCATCGTCGTTCTTCTTGATGCCGTGCCGGCTGTCGATCAGCACATAGACGCGCTTCAGCGTCGAGCGGCCGCGCAGATAGTCGAAGACGAGCTTGGTCCAGGCGTCGACATGCTCTTTCGGCGCCTGCGCATAGCCGTAGCCGGGCATGTCGACCAGAGCCATCGGCGGCAGGTCGCCGGGTTCGCCCGAAAAGCCGTCCGGCACGAAATAGTTGAGCTCCTGGGTACGGCCGGGCGTATTTGACGTGCGGGCGAGGCCCTTCTGGCCAACCAGCCCATTGATCAGCGACGACTTGCCGACATTCGAACGGCCGGCAAAGGCGATCTCCAACGGACCTTCCGGTGGCAGGAATTTCATCGACGGCACGCCGCGGATAAATACCCATGGCCGCCCGAAAAGGGGTTTGTCGTCCTGCGGCTTGGCGTCTGTCATGGTGGTCCTGTCCTTGGTTTCGCTCAGGACTTCAAGGTTTTGTGCCGCCGTGTCAAGAAAACTCGCGATTTTCGTAACTTTGCTCAGCCGAGCGCCCGCCGCTGGCGCCACATCTCGACACTGAGGTAGGAAAGCAGGGCGACCAGCACCACTGTTCCGCCGACGATCGTATTGAGGCTCGGGATCTCACCGTGGATTAAGGCGACCCAGAGCGGCGCAAGCACCGTCTCGGCTGTGCCGAGAAGGGCGGCGAGCGCCGAGGGAAGGAGCCGCGCGCCAGTGACGAAGAAAGCGAGTCCGAGGCCGAAGTTAAGGGCGCCGAATGTGACGAGGATACCGAGTTCAGGCATGGTGACACCAAGCCCGGAGGCCATGATCGCCGCAACCGTGCCGGCGACGATGGTGCCGAAGCAGGCCGCCGGCGTCATGCGCACATGGGCATATCGGCGGGTGATGACGGTGGCGAGCGCAAAGACGACGGCGATCAGGATGGCCAGCGCATCGCCGATCGGCGAGACCGTGCCGCTTACGGAATCCGACACCATGATGGCGACGCCACCGATGACGGCTGCGATGGCGAACCATGTCAGGAGCGAGACGCGTTCCCGAAAAACGATCCAGCTGATGAGAGCTGCGATCAGCGGCACGCCGGCCTGGATCAGCACGACATTGGCGACGGTGGTGTAGGCGAGCGCCAGGATGAACGAGGTCGAGGCGATGGCAAAACACAGCCCGACGGCGATACCCGGCAAGCCCATGTTGCGAAACAGCGTGACAGTGCCGCGTGGCCCGTCACGCCAAAGCATGAAGCCGATCAGGAACAGGGCAGCAAAAAGCGAACGCCAGAAGACGATGGTCCAACCGTCCTCGATCGACAGGAAGCGGGCGAGCGTGCCGCCGAAGCTCCAGACGATGGCCGATCCGAGCACGAGCGCGATCCCCTGCGTAGCGCTTTGTTGACCGGCGGTTACGGATTGCGGCAGTGTGGAGGGCTGCGACATGACGAGAACCCGGTTGGCGGAAAGCAGAATGTAGAAGCGAATTGAAATCGAGGCGCCGATATTCGCGACAGGTGCCCGTCGCAAACCTCATGCGCTATAGCGCAATGGCTTCGGTTCGAAAAGCCGCGCGCCTAGCGAACGGTGATCGCCTCGACAAGGAGCGACTGCAATTCGGTGACGGCCGGGCTCTGCTCACTGCCGGATGTATGCAAGGCAAGTTCGATATGGCCAAGTGCGGGCAGGTCTGACGTGGCGGGATCAAGCACGCGCAGATACGGCGGGACACCCTCCGCAGTCCGCGGCGTGACGCCGAGGCCTGCTGTCACCGCGGCCCAGAGACCACCGAGGCTGGGGCTGGCAAAGGCGTGACGCCAGGCGATCTTTTCGCGGTCGAGCGCTTCAAGGCCCGCGGCCCGGAACGCGCACGGGGAATCGAAGGCGATCAGCGGCAAGGGCTCGCTCTCATCTCGTTTGAACCCTTCCGGTCCGATCCAGACGACAGGCCGCGTCGCGATGATCTTTGCGTGCGCGTCACCCATGCGGCCCCATGTCAGCGACAGATCGAGGTCGCCGCGTTCGACGGCCTCTGCCAGCGCCGAACCGCGATCGACGCGGGCCTCAACGCGGACTTTCGGGTGCGCGCGGGCAAAGCGGCCGAGCATTCCGGGAAACCATGTCTCGGCAAAATCCTGCGGCAGGCCGATACGCACCCAGCCTTGCATGGCCGAAAGCCCCAACATGGCACTGCGCGCCTCATCGTTGAGCTCGAGAATGCGGCGAGCATAGCCGATCATGATGTCGCCGGCTTCGGTCAGCGCTAGCCCGCGCCCCTGTTTCTGGAATAATGTCTGGCCTGTCTGTTCCTCCAGCTTGCGCAGTTGCAGGCTGATGGCCGATGGCGAGCGGCCAAGGCGATCGGCGGCCTTGGCGAAACTGCCGAGGCCGACGCCGGTGACGAAGGTGCGCAGCACGTCCATGTCGATGTTGACGGGCAAAACCATTCTGTTTTTCAAAACTATCAGTTCAGAAGATCAAATTTTTCAAAATAAATGTGCGGCAGTATTCTGGTCTCGTCAACTCATTCCTGAAAGGAAAACGCACATGCCCTTCGTTCACATCCATGTCGTTGGCGCCAAAATTGGCGACCGCGAAAAGCAGGAGCTTCAGAAACGGGCAACCGGTTTCATGGTTGATATCATGCGCAAGCGACCGGAAGTCACGGCCGTTCTGGTCGATGTCGCCGAGCCCGGAAGCTGGACCGTTGGCGGCGTTCCGGTGTCGGTCGCCGCCAATCTCGATGTCAAAGTCACACGCGGCACCAACACGCACGAGGAGAAGGCACGCTTCGTCGCGGCGGTGGCGGCGATGTTCAGAGAGGTTCTCGGCCCGGAGCTTCCGATCGCGACCTACGTTGTCGTCGACGAGATCGAGGCGGATGCCTGGGGCTATGACGGTGTGACGCAGGAAGAGCGGCGGCTCTTGCGTGCACAGGCCGCAGCTGCGGACGCCGCGCGTGCGGCCTGAGTCAAGCAATCCTATGCTAGAACGACAAAGGCCCCGGATGCGATCCGGGGCCTTTCGATCTTTGCTATGTGCTCCGGCCTATTCGGCCGGTTTCGGTTTTCGCGAGAACAATCCCTTCAGATTGTCGAACAGTTCGATCTTGGCACCATGGCGCTTCATGATGAACGCCTGCTGGGTGATCGACAGCGTATTGTTCCAGGCCCAGTAGATCACGAGGCCGGCGGGGAAGCTGGAGAGCATGAAGGTGAAGACCAGCGGCATCCAGGTAAACAGCATCGCCTGGGTCGGATCCGGCGGTGTCGGGTTCATGCGCATCTGCAGGAACATGGTGATGCCCATGATCAACGGCCAGACGCCGATCATCAGCGCATGCGGCACAGCGAAGGGCAGAAGACCGAACAGGTTGAACAGCGAGGTCGGATCCGGAGCGGAAAGGTCCTGGATCCAGCCGAAGAACGGCGCGTGGCGCATCTCGATGGTGACGTAGATCACCTTGTAGAGCGCGAAGAACACCGGAATCTGGAAGAGGATCGGCCAGCAGCCGGCGATCGGGTTGATCTTCTCTTCCTTGTAGAGCTGCATCATGCCCTGCTGCAGCGCCATGCGGTCGTCGCCGTGCTTCTTCTTCAGTTCCTCCATCTTCGGCTGAACCTTCTTCATGTTCGCCATCGAAGCATACTGCTTGCTGGCGAGCGGGAAGAACAGCGCCTTGACGACGATGGTGGTCGCCAGGATGGCGATGCCGAAGTTTCCGAAATAACGGAAGAAGAAGTCCATCAGTTTGAACATCGGCTTGGTGATGAAGTAGAACCATCCCCAATCGATAAGCAGGTCGAACTGCGGGATCGCGTAAGACTTCTCGTAGCCGTCGACCAGTGGAACCTGCTTGGCACCAGCGAACACCAGCGTCTTCAGGCTTGTCGACTGGCCGGGGGCGATCGTAACCGCATCCTGCTTGTAGTCCGCCTGGAAGCGCGGACGGCCATCGGTGAAATGTTCGTACTTGGATTCGTAGGCGAGGTCCTGCGGCGGCACGATGGTTGCGGCCCAGTATTTGTCGGTGATGCCGAGCCAGCCGGTCGTAGCCTTCTCATGCTTGACAGGAACATCGTTTTCGACCTTGCCATAGGCAATTTCACTCAGCCCATGCTCGCCGATCACGCCGATGAAGCCTTCGTGCAGAACGTAGACGCTCGGGGTCGTCGGCTTGTTGAAACGCGTGACGCGGCCGTAGGAAGACAGCGAGACCGGCGCGCCGCTGCTGTTGGTAATGGCGTCGGTAATCTGGAACATGAAGTGCTCGTCGACCGAGATCGTGCGGTCGAAGACGATGCCCTTCTCGTTGGTGTACGTGAGCACGACGGGCGTCGCGGTCGTCAGCTTGTCTCCGCTCTTGACGGTCCAGACGGTGGCCGGACCCGGAACTGTTCCGGTTGCGTCGTTACCGATATAGCCGATCTCGGTGAAATAGCCGTCCTGCGTATCGGAGGGGCTGAAAAGCGTGATCAGTGGGCTCTTGTCGTCGACGGTCTCGTGGTATTCCTTGAGCTTCAGATCATCGAAGCGAGCGCCGGTCAGGTTGATGGAGCCGTCGAGGGCTGCGGTGTCGATGATGAGGCGGGCAGACTTCGCTACCGCCTGGTCGCGGGTTTCGACGGCGCCCGGCACGGCGCCATTCGCCGGCTGGGCCTGGCCGGTGGCTGCCTGACCGTTTGCCGCAGGTTTGCCTGCGGCCTGCGTCTGGCTCTGCTGGGCTTCCGCGACAAGACGGTCTTTCTCTATCTTCGGATTGACGTAGAGAAACTGCCAGGCAATCAGAATGAGCACCGACAGGGCGATCGCCACGAAGTAGTTGCGGTTATTTTCCATCATTCTTTCCTGGGGCGGCCTGCGGCCGTGAATGTTTTTGCTTATTTTCGATGCGCTCGCCAAGGGTCTTGCCGATCCGTGCGAAGGGGGCGCTCAAAACGTCGCGTCTGGCGACAATCACATAGTCATGTCCGGGCTTCATTGCAAATCCGGCGGAGAGCCGCACGGCTTCCTTGAGGCGCCTGCGCATCCGGTTGCGCTCGACGGCATTGCCATGCTTCTTGGTAACGGTAAAGCCGACGCGCGGTTCGGCGTCCGGCTCGCCGCGATCCAGAACCTCAAGAAGGATCAACGGACCTTTCCGCTGCTCTCCCTTGCGCACAGCAAGAAACTGCGGCCGGCTTTTCAGCCGCCCGACAGTCGATTTATGCTTGGGTGATGTCATTCGCCCGCGCTCCTTCTGGGCGAAGGAACAACCGAGGTCCATAGGGACGTTTCGGTGATGCTCCAGCGCCGTGAGGCTGCGCGTGCAGGTTTCGCGAAGGTTACTGCGCGAAGACGCGGCACGCGCCAGACGGCCTTAAGCCGACAGACGCTTGCGGCCACGTGCCCGGCGGGCAACGATAACCTTGCGGCCACCCTTGGTGGCGATACGTGCACGGAAGCCGTGACGGCGCTTGCGAACAAGCTTGGACGGTTGATAGGTACGCTTCGTCATTTATTTTAATACCGCGGTGTGCGGCCCTTCTTGGGTTTGCTTCTTAGCAAGGGAGCGTTACGTTCCGGGCATGGCACTGCACAGGGCAAGGGGACTTGTCCGGACGTGGGCGGCTTATAAGAGCAAAGGCCCGCAAAAGTCAATTGCCAGCGCGTAAAAGCTGGGAATAGCGCGGTTTGGGTCGTTTCGAGCAACCTGCAAGTTGCGCCGCGCTATACTTGCGTCCTCAACTCAGGATTGAAAATTAGAATATGTTAATGTAAGAACATAAACAAACCCCTAAGCGCAGGACACTAGAATTGTTCGGTTTGGGGAAGAGCTTCGTTAACCAACGGAGTCTTAGTGTCCCTCCTTATATATAAGCCCGTAAGCTGCCGCTTTCAGGCCTGCTGCCGGTCCAAGGAGATGCGTTCCATGAAAATTCGAGGCAAGATTTATCTCATCGTCGGCGTGATGAGCTTGATCGCACTGGCGGTGACCGGCATGGCCCTGACAGTGATTACGCAATACAATTCAAGGCTTGTCCAGTTCGACAATGCCTCGGATCGCGCCTTCAACGGCGAGCGCCTGAACCGCCTCGTCACGGGGGTGGTCATGGAAGCGCGCGGCATCTATGCGGCGCCGACGGTCGAGAAATCGAAAAGCTTTGCCGAAGGCCTGATGAAGAACCTTGGGAAGATCGATACTCTTTTGGCCGATTGGCGACCGCTGGTTCCCGCCGAGCAACTGCCGGCATTCGATGCCGTCGTCAAGCGTGCTGCCGAGTTCCGCACGTTCCGCACCGAGACCGCGCGCCTGAGCCAGGAAGTCTCGCCGCAGGCAGCCAACGAGCAGGGCAACAACGAACTCAACCGCGCCAACCGGAAGGCTTTCCAGGCCGAGATCGATGCCATCGTCGACACAGACCGTGCAGCGCTTGAAGCCATTCAGGCGGAAGTCAGCGCCATCCAGCAGCAGATGATCCTGATCGTCTTGCTGACGGCTGGCTTCGGTCTCGCGGTCGGTATCGGCACGGCGTTCTACATCGGCACCAAGGAACTGAGCCAGCCGATCCTCAAATTGACCGGAACGATGAAACAGCTGGCAGAGGGCGACCTTGACGCCGATGTGCCGTTCTCGGGTCGCAAGGACGAGATCGGCGAAATGGCAAGCGCTGTTGAAGTCTTCAAGCGCAACGGTCTTGCCGTGCGCGAACTGAACGCGCAGGAAACCGCGCTGCGGGAAAAGAGCGCCGATCTCCAGTCGAGCATCGCCGTCGTCGTCTCGGCTGCTGCTGCTGGCGATTTCACCCAGCGGATCAACAAGGACTACGGCAACGCCGACCTCAACCGCTTTGCCGCCAGCGTCAACGAATTGGTTGATGGAGTCGATAGCGGCGTCAACGAAACCCGTCGCGTCATCGCCAGCCTTGCGGTCGGCGATCTCACGCAGAATATGAACGGCAAATTCCAGGGTGCCTTTGCCGAACTGCAGCAGAACGTCAACGATTCGCTTTCCACCCTGCAGAACACCCTGCGCGAAGTCCGCACCACGACGGACTCGATCAACGGCAATTCGTCCGAACTCCGCTCCGCTGCCGACGACCTGTCCAGGCGCACCGAACAGCAGGCCGCAGCGCTCGAACAGACATCGGCGGCGCTCGAGGAAATCACCGCCGCAGTCCGCAACTCGACCGACCGGGCGCAGGAAGCGACCGTCATGGTCACCGAAGCCAAGCAGAGCGCTGCGCAATCCGGCGAAGTCGTGCGCAAGGCCGTCGATGCCATGGGCCGGATCGAGCAGGCCTCCAGCGAGATCGGCCAGATCACCAATGTGATCGACGAGATCGCCTTCCAGACCAACCTTCTGGCGCTCAACGCCGGCGTCGAAGCCGCGCGTGCCGGCGATGCCGGCAAGGGCTTTGCTGTTGTCGCCCAGGAAGTCCGCGAGCTTGCCCAGCGTGCGGCAAGTGCCGCCAAGGACATCAAGGGGTTGATCGCAAAATCGGGGGCCGAAGTTTCGACCGGCGTCAAGCTGGTGCAGGAAACCGGCCAGGTTCTCGGCCAGATCGAGACACGGGTCTTGAGCATCAACGATCACATCCACTCGATCGCCACCGCAGCCCGCGAGCAGTCGACCGGTCTCGGCGAAGTCAGCACCGCCGTCAACCAGATGGACCAGGTGACCCAGCAGAACGCCGCGATGGTCGAGGAAGCCAATGCCGCGACGCACAAGCTTTCCGCCGAAGCCGACAGCCTTGCGCGGTTGATCTCGCACTTCAAGCTGGACGAAACAGCACAGCTTCGTGTTGTCGCTGCCCCGGTTCGGGAACATACACGCCCCGTTGCTTCGCCCGCCCGCAAGATGATGGGAACCGTCGCGCGCGCCTTCGGCGGCGGGTCGGCAAGTGCCGCTGTTTCGAAGGACAACTGGGAAGAATTCTGATCCGGTTGTAAGGACAGAGCTTGAACGACAATCCCGCGGTGATCCAGTATCGCCGCGGGATTTTGCGTTCGATCACGGCGACGTTTTTTACCGCGATCATTCGTTATTGGTTCCGGCAGCGCTTTCCTTCTAATGCTGCTGCGATGAAACAGGATGATCAGAAAAGGCGGCATCTGAACGTGGAGAGCCATCGGATAGCACCAGTGGCGAGCGCCGAGGCTACGGAGCCTTCGCAGCCGCTTGTCCTGCGTGTCCTGCCGCTTGTCTTGCTCGCGCTGGGTCTTGCCGCGGCTTATGGTTTGGGCTGGCATCGTTATGTTTCGCTTACCTGGCTGGCCGACCAGCGCGAGGTGCTGCTGGATATGGTCGGGCGCCATCCGCTGACGGCCGCAGCGCTGTTTTTTATCGTCTATGTCGTCGTCGTGGCGCTGTCGGTTCCGGCGGCCTCTGTGCTGACCATTTTTGCCGGCTTCCTGTTCGGCTGGCTGACCGGCGGCATTATCGTCGTCGCCGCTGCCACCGTCGGCTCCTGCATTCTGTTTGCCGGCGCGCGCACGGTGTTCGGCGATATCCTGCGGCGGCGGGCAGGCCCGTTCCTCAGCAGGTTTTCCGAAGGGTTTACGAGGAACGCCTTCAGCTACCTGCTGGTTTTGCGCCTCGCTCCGGTCTTTCCTTTCTTCGCGGTCAATATCGCCCCCGCCTTCTTCGCCGTCAGCTTGCGGACGTTTGCCTTGGCCACCGTCGTCGGCATCATTCCGGGAACTTTCGCCTATACCTGGCTTGGCTGCGGCTTCGAACAGGCCATCGGCAATGCGATGGATGAGGGCCGGCCCCTGCTTATGTCCGACTTCCTGACGCCGGAACTGACATTCGCCTTCATGGCGCTGGCCTTCATTGCCGCGCTGCCGCTTCTCGTGCAGTTTGTCCGCGAAAAGCGGCAGGTGGCGGACGATCGTGGAAAAGACTGACGGCGTGACAACGGTTCTTTCTCCCGACATCTGTGTGATAGGCGCCGGTTCGGCGGGCCTTTCGGTTGCCGCCGGCGCTGCCGCCTTCGGGGTGCCGGTCGTGCTGATCGAGCGCGGCCGCATGGGCGGCGATTGCCTGAACTACGGCTGCGTGCCCTCCAAGGCGCTGATCGCCGCCGCGCGGCACGCACATGCGGTGCGCAAGGCAGCTGAATTCGGGGTTATTGCGGGCGAATCGACGATTGATTTCGAAAAGGTACATGTGCATGTCCGCTCGGTGGTCGACGCGATCGCGCCGAATGATTCGGTCGAACGGTTCACCGCCATGGGCGTCAGGGTGATCGAGGCCGAGGCACGGTTTATCGACCGCGATACCGTGACCGCTGGCCGGCTGACCATTCGCGCCCGCCGGTTCGTGATCGCCACCGGGTCCTCGACCATCATTCCGCCCATTCCCGGGCTCGCTGACATCGACTACCTCACAAACGAAACCCTTTTCGACCTGACGCGTCTGCCGGAGCACCTGATGATCATCGGTGCAGGCCCGATCGGCATGGAGATGGCGCAGGCCTACAAGCGGCTGGGTGCGAGGGTCACTGTCGTGGATGAGGCAAGAGCGCTTGCGAAGGAAGATCCGGAAATGACGCGGATCGCGCTCGACCGGTTGCGTGACGAAGGCATCGCCATTTTTGAAAACAGCCGTGTTCTCTCAGTCGAAAAATCGGTGGCGGGCGTGCGGCTGCAGTGCGAGACAGAGATGGGCCCCATGACCATAGACGGCAGCGCCCTGCTTCTCGCCACCGGGCGCAAGGGCAACATCTCCGGGCTCGACCTCGAGGCCGCCGGTATTGCCGTGACTTCGACAGGCATTGCGGTCGATGGCAGCCTGCGCACGAACAATCGCCGTGTCTATGCGATCGGTGATGCGGCGGGCGGGCTGCAATTCACCCATGCCGCTAATTATCACGCATCGCTGGTGCTTCGCGAAATCCTGTTCCGGCTGCCGGCGCGAGAAAATCGGAACATCGTACCCCGCGCGACCTTCACCGATCCGGAAATCGCCGCCGTCGGCCTTGGAGAGGATGAGGCGCGCAAGCGGCACGGTCAGGTGGCCGTCCTGCGTTGGCCCTATGCTGAAAACGATCGCGCCCAGGCGGAGCGTGCCACGGGAGGGCTGATCAAGGTCATCGCCAGCAAGCGTGGGAAAGTTCTCGGCGTCAGCATTGTCGGGGCAGGGGCGGCCGAGATGATCAATCTGTGGTCGATCGTGATCGCCAATGGCCAGGCGCTTCGCCACCTGCGCAACGCCGTAGCGCCCTATCCGACCATGACGGAGATTGGAAAACGCGCGGTCATCGCCTATTATACGCCCCTAACACGAAAGCCGTTCGTCCGAGCCATCATCAGGCTGTTGCGGCGCTTCGGCTAAGGCGGCGGATGCGCACAAGATGACGGCAGGCACGACAGACACCCCGGGCGTTCAAAATCAGCCGGCTCGCGCCGGCTTCTTTCGTGGCCTTTCCGGCAAGCTGCTGCTTTTGACCGTCTTCTTCGTCATGCTCGCCGAAGTGTTGATTTTCGTACCCTCCGTCGCCAACATGCGCATCCGCTGGCTGGAAGACCGGCTGAATACTGCCGCCGCGGCCGGCGTCGTCGTCGATGGCCTGCAGGATGTGCAATTGTCGCGTCCGGTGCAGGAGGAAACCCTGATGGCGACCGGCACCAAGGCGATCGTGCTCCGGCGCAAGGAAGAATCGCGACTGATCGCGGCGGAGGATATGCCGCCGGAAGTTGACGCCCAGTACGACGTCGCGGCGATGACGCCGCTTGTTGCCATCCGTGATGCCTTCGACACGCTGCTGTTCGGCGGCGACAAGGTCGTGAGAATCTATGGGCCGGTCGGCGACAGCGATGCCATCATTGAGGTTGTGATGGAGGATGCGAGCCTGCGCAAGGCGATGCTGATCTATTCGCGGAATGTCTTTTTCCTGTCGATCGTCATCTCGTTGTTCACCGCCACCTTGATTTTCCTGGCGATCAACCGGCTGATGATCGTGCCGATCCGCCGGATGACTACCAACATGCAGGACTTTTCCGCCGAACCGTCCGATCCCGCTCGGGTGCTGGCGCCGGCACCGGGCCGCGACGAACTCTCCGTTGCCGGCCAGCACCTTTCAGCCATGCAGCAGCAATTGCAGAAGACGCTGAAGCAGCAGAAGAACCTTGCCGATCTGGGTCTCGCGGTCTCCAAGATCAATCACGATATGCGCAACATCCTGGCGTCGGCGCAATTGATCTCCGACCGTCTCGCCGATGTCGACGATCCGATCGTCAAGCGTTTCGCCCCGACACTTCTGCGCACCATCGACCGCGCCGTGGGTTATACCACCGAAGTCCTCTCCTACGGCCGCACGACCGAGCCTGAGCCGCATCGCCGCTTCGTCAAATTGCGGCCACTGGTGAGCGACGTCGGCGAAATGCTGGCGATCGATCCGAATGCCGGCATCGAGTTCCAGATCCAAATCCCCGACGACCTGCAGGTCGACGCCGACAGCGAACAATTGTTCCGCGTCGTCCACAATATCTGCCGCAACGCCGTGCAGGCGCTGATGAACGATCATGCCGACAGCGGTTCTCCCCGCACGGTCAGCGTCTCGGCAATGCGCACCGGCAGCGTCGTCAGCATTTCCGTCGATGACACCGGCCCCGGCATGCCGCCTAAGGCCCGCGAAAACCTGTTCGCCGCCTTCCGTGGCTCGGCCCGTTCGGGCGGTACGGGTCTGGGGCTGGCCATTGCCCGCGAACTCGTGCTCGCCCATGGCGGCACGATCGCGCTGGTGGAGAAACCGACTCCCGGCACGCTCTTTCGCATCGAACTGCCTGATCGTCCCGTGCCTCTTGATGCCTTCCGCTCGAAGGCCCGGCAGTGATTGCAAGGCCCTCGAAGCGCCCGCCATTGTCCTCAAGCCCACGCTATGGAAAGGTTTGGCCCCGGAATCCATCCACAGTTTCAAAGGTATAAGTGAGCACTTTCATCAAAAAAGAAAATTTTTGCCGAAATACGCTTGCATTCCCCGGTTGGACGTTTTAGAGGATCGCCACGCAAGCGGTTGACGCCGCAGCGACACGCACCCGTAGCTCAGCTGGATAGAGCATCAGACTACGAATCTGAGGGTCGGACGTTCGAATCGTTCCGGGTGCGCCATTTTTCCCCACGTTCCAACAAAGATAACAGGCTAAAGCGTAGCTTTCGGCAAGCGCGTGAGATGAAGCACGTTGGGCCACCGCCACCAGCGTCAGGCCCGCGTCGGCCGTCGCTGAGGCGTGCGGCCGATTTCGTGACGTTTACGGCAGGTGGCTGAAGCGGGCGATCCGTGCGTCCTTCATCAGGTTGCGAAAGTTAGGTCCGCTGACATGCACCAATGTCCTGTGGTCACCGCCTTCGAAATAGACGTCGCTGGCGTTGCCGAGGCTTTCGTCGAGGATGACAGGCACATCGTAGGCTGATCCGACGGGTGGCACCGCACCAATGTCGCAATCGGCGAAAAGCGAACTGACCTCCTCCTCCGAGGCGAGGCCAAGGCGCCTGTTCATTACATCCTGCAATGTGGAGAGCTCGATCCGGTGTGTGCTCGGAACAACGGCGACGACGTACCCCATTTCGTGATGCACGACCACCGATTTGGCCAGCCTGCTGCCTGGAACATGCGCCGCCAGCGCCGACTGGCTGGTTGTTGCCGTGCGGTGATGAGCGACGGTGTCGTAGGCGATGCCCTCGCCGTCGATATAGTCCTGAAGTTTCCTTGCGATCGTCATCGTAGGCACCTCCTATGTTGCGCCGTGACGCATAGAGAGAACGACATTTTCCTCTCATCACCCGCGAAGTCAACGATGAATGGACAGCCACAGAGGCAGGCGATGGTTCGGTCGACCGGCGATGCCAGGGCAAGCCGCAGCTACGGCTTGCGCCGCAGCGCCTCGATCAGCGTGCGTGTCTTCCCGGTGGCGTAGACAATGTCTTCGCGCTCGAGATGCACGGTGATCTCGACATCTTTCCAGCCAGCGCCATTGTCGCGGGCAAAGATCACGGCCTCTTCCAGCGATGCAAAGACTGACGCCGGTGTGCCGGCAACCCAGAACTGCACGGAGCATTCCGCGTCTGAGTAATTGGCGAGTGCCTTGATCGGATCAAAAGCCATGCGGTTCTCCGGTGGTTTGCTGCGTTGCTGACCTGTCGACTGAACGCGTCGACAATGCTGCTATAACCGGAAAAGGCCGCCCGGTCTCCCCGGTGTAACCCTCCATAGACAATCCAGGGCTCCGGCATCGTTCTGTAGGCCATGCCAGCCACAAACGGGCCGTCTAGCCGCCCGCGAGAATCTCCAGCGTCCGGGCATCGGCTTCGCCGCCGAAATAGCGCTCGACCGCAGTCCGGAACGGCTCGGGGTCGGTTGCCGCTTCGCGAAACAGGGTCATCGACGAGCGGAGCTTCATATCGTCGGGCGAGCCGAAGATCTGATGGGCTGTGCGATTGCGCACCGCGTTGATCGTGCGCGTGCATTGCACGAGACGGCTGCCGAGCAGCGGATGGGTAAGGTAGACGCGGGCCTCGTCGAGGCCTGAAATCGCGAAACGAATGGCGGTCGGGGAATGGCCAAGACCTGCGACCTGCGGGAAAATGAACCACATCCAGTGGCTCTCCTTGCGGCCATGTTCCAATTCGCGAAGGGCGGTCTCATAGACCGGCTCCTGCGCCTCGATGAAGCGGGAAAGGTGGTACGGATCGTTCATACGCGGCACCTCCGAACATCCAGGAAAGAGGCGGCGCAGGATTGTCCAGCGCCGCCTCGTTACTCTACCACTTCTGGTGAACGTGCACCTTGATCAAACGCTCATAGACGTCGGCAAGTTCCGCCAGCGTTTCCTCGGGGATCGCGGGAAGGTCGCTGGCGGCGGCATTCGCCTGGGCCTGGGCTTCGTTGCGGGCGCCGGGGATGACGACGGAGACCGCGGGGCTCTGGAGGATCCAGGCAAGCGCGAACTGCGCCATGGAAATACCCTGCGGCACCAACGGCCGAACCTGCTCGACTGCTTCCAGCGCAACATCCAGCGGCACGCCGGCGAAGGTTTCGCCGACATCGAAGAACTCGCCGTGACGGTTGAATTTGCGATGGTCGTCATCGGCGAACTTGGTGTCGGCGGTGATCTTCCCGGAAAGGAGGCCCGATGCCAGCGGCACGCGGACGATGATCCCGACATTCTTCTTCTGCGCCTGTTCGAAGAACAGGTCGTGCGGGCGCTGGCGGAAGATGTTGTAGATGATCTGGATCGTAGCGACGCCCGGATATTCGATTGCCTTCAGCGCTTCCTCGACGTTCGACACAGAGACGCCATAGTTGCGGATCTTGCCCTTCACGATGAGATCGTCCAGCGCGCCGAACATCTCCGGCCGGTAGAACACTTCCGTCGGCGGGCAATGCAGCTGCACGAGATCGAGCGTTTCGACGCCGAGATTGGCGAGGCTCCGGTCGATGAAGGCTTCGATGTTGGCGCCGGTGTAACCATCGGCCACATGCGGGCTCAGACGACGGCCGGCCTTGGTGGCGACGAACGGCTTGTCGCCGCCGCGTTCCTTGAGCACGGACGCGATGATCTTTTCCGAGCGGCCGTCGCCATAGACGTCCGCCGTGTCGATGAAGGTGACGCCAGCGTCGAGCGCAGCATTCAGCGCGCGCTTGCCATCTTCCTCCGAAACGTCGCCCCAGGCGCCGCCGATCTGCCAGGCGCCGAAGCCGATTTCGGAAATCGTGGCGCCGGTGCGCCCCAAAGTTCTGTTTTTCATGTCTTAATCCTCGCCGGCGGCGAAGCCGCCCCAAATCCCCGCCTGTTTTGGACGGGAAACCTTGTTTACCCGTCGTTTCTATTCCGAATATGACAGGCTGGCCAGCATTCAATCTTTCGGAAGATGTGTGGTTTGAAGAAAATCATTCTTGTTTTCAAGGTGTTATAATCGAACCCGTCGGGACGATATCAATCCTCCAATGTAAGAACGGCCCGGCCGCGGCTGAGGTCGAGAACGATGGCCGAGGCTGCCTCTGAGGCGTCCTTGGGGATTTGCAAAGCGAGACTGGCGCCCGTGCCTGTAAAAACCTCCGCGCTGATCGTCACGCCCAGGCCGGCAAGCCGCGCCCTGATCAGAGCGAGATCGGAAAAGTCACAAACCACGCTGCCGCGGATGGTCTCGATGACCTCCACCTTTTCCGCCGCCCGCAGGCACATGGCCGCCGTGCCGCCATAGGCGCGGATCAGCCCGCCGCTGCCGAGCAGCGTGCCGCCGAACCAGCGGGTGACGACCACGGCGATATGGTCGAGCGACTGGCCGTCGATCGCCTGCAGGATCGGTTTTCCCGCCGTGCCGCTTGGCTCGCCATCGTCGTGGAAGCGATAGACTTGGCCGATGCGGAAAGCCCAGCAATTGTGGCTGGCGGTAGGATCGGAATGCCCGGCAATGAAATCCTTGGCGGCCTGCTCGTCGGACACGGGGCCGCATATGGCCAGAAACCGGCTTTTCTTGATTTCCTGCGTATGGGTCTCGATGTGCTGAAGCGTGAACATCCGTTGGGTCCGTTTGCGCGGTGATAACGCATCGGGAGGGGCGATGCCAAGAGCCGCAAAAGTTTCAGCGGGTGTCGAGTGGTACTACTCTTCGGGTTCAACCCTTGGCCGCGTCGGGCGTCGATGTCCACGGACATTGCAGTATTCCTTGTGCGTATCGAGAACGGCAAACCGGCGCTTTGCGGAGGTACGGGAAGGAAGATAAAGCGGGTCATTCGTGATATTATCCGAGTAATGCCGCATGATTTGGTGAAAGCCAGCCATGAATGTGAAACCGGCCCTCAGCGACCTCTCCGCCTTTGCCGCCATCGTCCGGCATCGCAGCTTCCGCAAGGCAGCCGACGAACTCGGGCTGTCGCCGTCGACGCTCAGTCACATGATGCGGGTGCTGGAGGCCAATATGGGCGTGCGTCTTCTGCACCGGACGACGCGTAGCGTCGCGCCGACCGAAGCCGGCGAGCGCCTTGTCACGCGGCTGCAGCCGGTATTGCGGGATCTCGACCGGGCATTGGAGGAGGTCGAAACGTTCCGCGATCGGCCGAGCGGCACCTTGCGCATCAACACGAGCGAGATCGCCGCCCGGGCCTTGTTGAAAACGGTCGTCCCGATCTTTCTCGATCGTTATCCCGAAATGACGCTCGATCTCGTCACGGAGGGCCGGCTGGTCGATATCGTCGCCGAGGGGTTTGACGCCGGCATCCGGCTTGGAGAGGCAGTGCCGCAGGATATGATCGCCGTGCGCTTTGGCGGCGAGATGCGTTTCGTGGCGGTGGCTTCTCCCGCCTATCTCGCAAGCCGCGCACCACCGCAAACGCCCGACGACCTGAAAGACCATGCCTGCATCCGCTTTCGCCTGCCAAGCGGTAAGCTGTTTCGATGGGAATTCGAAAAACACGGCCAGGAGCTGAACATCGACGTCCCCGGCGCTCTGATCCTCGATCATCTGGATCTGATGTGCGAGGCCGCGGTGCAGGGGCTGGGGATTGCCTATGTGCCGGATAGGTCAGCAAAGACTGACATATATTATGGCCGACTGGTCACCGTCCTCGACGACTGGTGCCCATCGATTCCCGGCCTGTTTCTCTACTACCCCGGTCACCGCTACGTGCCGCCGGGTTTGCGGGCGTTTATCGATGTATTGAAGGAGGTTGGGTGAGGTGAGACGCGCAACGCGGCGCCGCTGGACCCTGCCACAAGGCGAGGATGAGATTCTCCAGCGGCTACCGACAGTCTGGCGGCGCGTCTGCGCCGTCCTCTTACCCGATCGACATCAGGCTCGCATTGCCGCCGGCGGCCGCCGTATTGACGCTGGTGGAGACTTCTTCCAGCAGCCAGTTCAGGCAATAGGCATCGGGGTTCTTGCCGAGTTCAGTCGTCACTGCTGCCTGTACCAGAACCAGTGGACCGGGCAGGGCGGCGACCTTCTTGTTGGCGGTGCGCACACGTTCCGCCTCGCCTTCGATCAGTGCGCCGGCAAAGGGCACATCCATCCTCCAGTCGGCGGAGAAGGAAACGCGAGCGGCGACCGTGGCGGGTAACGACGCCAGTGCTTCCTTGAGGCCGGATGCCGTATCAACCACGGCGGTATTGCCGGTTGCGAATACCGCCGCAAGCTGGCGGTAAAGACCATCCGCGGTTTCCGGCACGAGCAGGATACGGCCACGCGGATGCAGCGCATAGATGTTGCGCTCGCCGACCGGGCCGGCAAGCTCGGTCGTCAGGCCCAGTGCCGACTGGCTGCCGGTTTCGCGGGCATCCTGCGCCTGGGTTTTCAGGCCCTTGCCGTCCAGCCACTTGGCGAAGTCGAGCAGCACGGGATCGGTATGCACCGAACTGTGCTGCGGCGGCACCGGCGGCGTGGTGACGAGACGGCCAAGATAGAGCGGGCCGCCGGCCTTCGGACCGGTGCCGGAGAGGCCGCGTCCGCCAAAAGGTTGCACGCCGACGACCGCGCCGATGATGTTGCGGTTGACGTAGAGATTGCCTGCCTTCACGCGGCTGGTGACATGGGCGATGGTCTCGTCGAGACGAGTGTGCAGGCCGAAGGTCAGGCCGTAACCGGTGGCGTTGATGTCATCGATCAACCGGTCGAGATCGTCGCGTTCATAGCGCAGCACATGCAGGACCGGGCCGAAGACTTCTCGCTTCAGGTCGGAGAGCTTTTTCAACTCGATGATCGTCGGCGGCACGAACGTACCTTCGGCCGTGGCGGGCGACAACGCGATCTGCTCGACCTTGGCACCGATACCACGCATCGTCTCAACGTGCTTCTCGATGATTCCCTTGGCTTCCGCAGTGATCACCGGACCGACGTCGACGGCGAGCCGGTCGGTGCGGCCGATATCGAGTTCATGTAGCGCGCCCTTCAGCATGGTCAGCACGCGGTCTGCAACGTCGTCCTGCAGGCAGAGTACGCGCAGCGCCGAGCAGCGCTGGCCGGCGCTGTCGAAGGCCGACGCGATGACGTCGCCGACGACCTGTTCGGCAAGGGCGGAGCTATCGACGATCATGGCATTCTGGCCGCCGGTTTCGGCGATCAACGGGATTGGTCGGCCGGATGGTGACAGGCGATCGGCAAGCTGTGCCTGAATCAGCCGGGCCACTTCCGTCGAACCGGTGAACATGACACCCGCGATATTCGGCGCACCGACGAGCGCCGCACCGACACGACCGTCGCCCGGAAGCAATTGCAGCGCTTCGGCCGGAATGCCGGCCTCATGCAGGATGCGCACGCCTTCAGCGGCGATCAGCGGCGTTTCCTCGGCGGGCTTTGCCAGCACCGGATTACCGGCGACGAGCGCTGCGGCGATCTGGCCGGAGAAGATGGCGAGCGGGAAGTTCCACGGGCTGATGCAGACGATGGGGCCGAGCGCCTGGTGTGCGGGGCCAAGCGTGCGGGTCGCCTGTTCGGCGTAATAACGCAGGAAGTCGATGGCCTCGCGCACTTCGGCAATGGCGTTCGGCAGCGATTTGCCGGCTTCGCGGACGATAAGACCAAGCAGCGTCGGCATGCGCGCCTGCATCAGGTCGGCGGCGCGGACCAGGCATTTGGCACGCTCTGCTGGGGACACGGCGCTCCATTTGGCGCCTTCGGCAAGGGCAATCTCGACGGCGCGGCGTGCATCATCCTCGGCGGTCTCGATGACAGAGCCGACGACATCGCGATGGTCACCGGGATTGAGAACCGGGCGGCTCTCGCCGTGCAGCTTTTCGGCGCAGAGATGCGGCGCGGCCGTCCAGTCGATCGCCGCACTCGCTTTCAAGGCGTCGGACAGCATGGAAAGCGATGTCTCATTGGAAAGATCGAGGCCCGTCGAATTGCTGCGGCCGGCATAGAGATCGATCGGCAGCTTGATCTGGTCGTGCTGCGTGCCCATCACCGGCATGGCGCGAACGGTATCGACCGGATCGGCGATGAGTTCGTCGATGGAGACGGCGGGATCGGCGATGCGGTTGACGAAGGAGGAGTTGGCACCGTTTTCGAGCAGGCGGCGGACGAGATAGGCAAGCAGCGTCTCATGCGTGCCGACGGGCGCATAGATGCGGGCAGGGCGGTCGAGATTGGCCTTGCCGACGACCTCGTCGTAAAGCGGTTCACCCATGCCATGCAGGCACTGGAACTCATATTTTCCGACCTTGAAATCGGGACCGGCCATTTCGTAGATCGTGGCCAATGACTGGGCATTGTGTGTGGCGAATTGCGGGAAGATGACGTCGGTCGCATCCAGCAGCTTGCGGGCACAGGCGATGTAGGAAATGTCGGTGTAGATCTTGCGGGTATAGACCGGGAAACCATCGAGGCCGTCGATCTGTGCACGCTTGATCTCGGCATCCCAATAGGCGCCCTTGACGAGGCGGACCATCATCCGGTGACCGGAGCGGCGGGCGAGATCGATGATGAAATCGAGCACGAACGGGCAGCGCTTGCCGTAGGCCTGGACGACGAAGCCCATGCCATTCCAGCCGGAAAGATCCGGATCAAGGCGCAGTGCCTCCAGCAGGTCCAGCGACAGCTCCAGCCGATCGGCTTCCTCTGCGTCGATGTTGAGACCAATGTCGTAGCTCTTGGCGATCAGTGCCAGCGCTTTCACCTTTGGCAGCAATTCGCCCATCACGCGGGCCGACTGGGCGCGGACATAGCGCGGATGCAGGGCCGAAAGCTTGATCGAGATACCGGGGCCTTCATAGATGCCGCGACCGGCCGAAGCCTTGCCGATGGCATGGATGGCGTTTTCGTAATCGGCATAATAGCGCTTGGCGTCGGCTGCCGTGGTCGCCGCTTCGCCCAGCATGTCGTAGGAATAGCGGAAACCCTTGGCTTCCAGCGAGCGGGAGCGCTTGAGCGCCTCGTCGATGGTTTCGCCGGTAACGAACTGTTCACCCATCATCCGCATCGCCATGTCGACGCCACGACGGATCACCGGCTCGCCGGCCCGTGCGATCAGGCGGGTAAGCGCGGCGGACAGGCTGCGGTCGTTGACGGTGGACGTCAGCTTGCCGGTGACGACGAGACCCCAGGTGGCAGCGTTGACGAACAGGGAGCGGCCGCCGCCGATATGCGAACGCCAGTCGCCATCGGCGATCTTGTCACGGATCAGCGCATCACGGGTGGCGGTGTCGGGAATGCGCAGCAGAGCTTCGGCTAGGCACATCAGCGCCACGCCTTCTTGGCTCGACAGCGAATACTCATGCACCAGACCCTCGACGCCGGAGCCCTTGTGCTTGGCGCGCAGCGCCGTGATCAGCTTGCGGGCGGTCGTTTTGGCGCGGTTGCGGATATCGTCTGGCAGTGTTGCCGCCTCGACCAGCGGCGGCAGGCATTCAGTTTCGGGGCGGCGGTAGGCGGCGGTGATCGCCTGGCGCAGTGCCGTCTGTTCTGCAATCGGTGGAGCGAAATCGGCAAAGGGGGCGGTTGCGGCGGTATGTTGCGGCTGGCTCATCGAAATCGTCCCTCTTTGAAGCTATCAGGCGCACGCGGCGTGGCCCGGAATTCATGGGCGCAAAATAGAGCAGAGGTCTCCGGATAGCTATCCGGGAAAATAAGCGTCAGGACGGATGTTTCACCAAAGATAAAGTCACAAACGGTGTAATATGCGGTCTCATTGAAATCACGCCGGATGATCCGGCGTCAGAGCAGAACCTTCTGTGACAGCTTGTGGCGGGCCATCAGGCACTCGTCGTCGCCAGGCATGCAGGTGCGGCAGACGATCGGACGGACCGCATAAATCTTGCAGCCGACATGAACGCCAAGCTTGCCGTCGAGCGCCGAACAGCGATTGTCCTCGCAGCGCATGCCTCCAAGATCTGCCGAAACATATTCCGCCGGAATCCGGTCCAGTTCCTCGTCCGTCTCCAGCGAGAAACGCGGCCAGTCCTCGGAATAGCTGCAGCAGGCGCCACAGCTCTGGCAGTCGAACTCTTCGGTGGGAACGGCAAGGATCATGAGCGTAGGGTAGCATGGAATCCGTGAGGGGCGGAAGGTGACGGCTTCCTCTTCTCCCCAGCGGGGAGAAGTGCCGAGCGTATGCGAGGCGATGAGGGGGCTTCGGCGAAGCCGGAGCCAGAAAGAGGTGGCCTTCGGCCCCCTCATCCGGCGCTTCGCGCCACCTTCTCACCGCTGGGGAGAAGAGGGAGCCATATGCTCACGCCACGGCCGCGTCCCTGACGGCGATCTCGTAATCCTCCGTGTGCACCAGGATGCCCGTATCGGTCATCACCGCGATGCCATAGGCGGCAGGTTCATCGACGGCGAGAGAGGCGTCCGGCGCATCGAAGGGCATGGGCTGCTGGTGCACCGGGCTCTTGAAGACGGAGAAGGGGATGCCGCGGCTCGAGCCGGAGATCGTCCGGTGCACATGGCCGGCGAAGATATGCAGCACATTGCCCCGGCGCTTGACGATATCGTAGAAATCGACCTCGTTGATCAGCCGCATCAAGTCCATGCAGGTGAAGCCCGTGGCGTGTGGCGGGTGGTGCATGAACAGCAGCACCGGCAGATCGCCGGCGGTTTCCAGATGCCGGTCAAGCCAGGCGAGACGTTTGGTACAGAGAAAACCGGCATGGCTGCGCGGATAGTCGTAAGGCGGGGCAAACAGCGTATCGAGGATGACGGCGCGGCAATCGGGAAAATCGATGACGTCCTGGATGAACCCGTCCTCATCCTGTGCGGCCTTCGGGAAAACCTCGAGAAACGTATCGCGCCGATCATGATTGCCGATGGTGATGGCGAGCGGCGGAACCAGTTGATCCAGGAGGGATTTCAGCCGCTCATAGGACGTCCGGTCGGCCCGGTGCGCCAGATCGCCCATGACGATCACCCTGTCCGCATCGGCATGGTACCGGTTGACGTGCTCGATGCCGGCGGCAAGCCGCTGGAACGGATCAAGGCCGATGATCGACATGCCTTCTGGCACCATGTGCAGGTCGGTGAAGATGATCAGCTTTGTCATCTGGCAGATCCGTTTCAAAAGAAATTGCTAATGAATGCCACCAAGCTGTCGGGGACGCGCTCGTGCGTCAAGCAACATAATTGGGAGGGTTCAATCAGAACGCGATTTCAAACAGCGCATCGCCGTAGCCGACGCCTTTGCCTTCGGCGACGAGGATGCGGGTTAGGACGCAGTCCTTTGTCACTGCGACGGAGCGCAGTGTCATGCCGGTCTTGATATAGGCGACGATCTCGCCTTTCGCAGCTTTTCGCGGCAACGAGGATGGTGCTGCCCCGCTTGCCGGATGCCGATGCAGGACGATGCCGACACCGGGCGAGCGGAGTGGTTCAAGCTCCCTCGTTTCGGCCGATCGTGGAGGTTCGGCAATCACCGCAGCTTCCACTCTGGAGCCAAGTGTCAAACGAAGCTGCACGGAATCTTGCTCGTACTCGAACGCTGCGATCCCGTGCCGTTCCATCAGGGCACTCACTTTTTGAATATCTTCGCTATTCATCAGGTCACGCGATCTTCTCGAGGGTGAAAAGCGGCATGCCTGCATTCACCGGGGCGCCATCCTCAAGATGGATCGCTGTGATGAACCCGGCGCAGTCGGCTTCAACCGGGTTCATCATCTTCATGGCTTCGATGATACCGAGCTTGCGTCCGTCCTCGACCTGGTCGCCGATCTCGACGAACGGCGCTTCGCCGGGCATCGGTGAGCGGTAGAAGGTGCCGGGCAATCCGGCGGCTATGACATGCTCTTTTGGCTCGGCCGTCGAGGCGGATGCGGATGCCTTCGCACTGCCATCAGCCGACGAAGAGGCAGTGCTGGCTGCGTTGGTTTGAAGCGTTTGCGCAACCGTCTTCGACAACCGGATACGCGTGCCGTTTTCCGTCAGTTCCAGCTCGTTGACGCTGGAATTTTCCAGAAGGCGCATCAGCCGTTCGATCAGGTCGAGGTCCATGAATGTCTCGTCTTTGCCAGAGTCAGGGGAGGAAGTTTCTGACCGCGATGCCATCGGCCTCAAGGCCCCGGCGGACGGTCGCCGCGATGGTGACGGCGGCGGGGGTATCGCTGTGCACGCAGATCGAATCGATCGGCGTGGTTATGCTCTTGCCGGTGATGGTTTCGATTGCGCCGGTGCGAACCATGCGAATGACGCGGGCGGCGGCCTCGGCCGGATCATGGATGACGGAGCCGGCGATCTTGCGGTCGACCAGGTAACCCTCTTCCGTATAGGCGCGGTCGGCGAAGATTTCCGATGCCGTTTTCAGGCCCATCTCGTTTGCCTGGCGCTGCTGGTGGCCAAGCGCAATGACGAGGCAGATCAGCGAAGGATCGACCGCCTTGATGGCGCGGTTGACGGCCATCGCCACATCGGCGTTCTGCTGGGTCAGGTTTCCGAGCGCTCCATGCGCCTTCACATGGGTGATCGGATGGCCTGCATAAGCCGACATCGCTTGCGCCGCTCCGATCTGGTAGGCGACGAGCCGCTCGATCTCTCCTGCGGAGAACGGGATGTTGCGGCGGCCGAAGCCCCAGAGATCGGGAAAGCCGGGATGCGCACCGACAGCCACGCCGCGCTCTTTTGCCAGCGCGAAGGTTGTTGCCATGATCTCCGGATCGCCGCCATGGAAGCCGCAGGCGATATTGGCCGAGGTGACGATCTTCAGGATCGCATCGTCGTCGCCCATCCGGTAGGCGCCGAATCCTTCGGCCATGTCTGAATTGAGATCGACACTCAAGGGTTTGGCGGTCAAGGTTTTTTCCAGCTTCTGTATGGTCTGTTCCCGCCAATCCTAGCGCATGTTCCAGGCGGGGGAAACAACAAGGGCTTGCTTCCGGACAAACATCATGGGCTGTTGACCCCATGCAAGCGGCTCGGTCAAATCAACCGGCTTCATCCGCGATAAGTGTATGGCAGTTTCGTGTGGCTGAATTCGACAGCGGCTAGGCAAGGTGTCAAGCCTGATATAGCAGATGAAGCGCAGAATTCTGTTCAATAGGTTTCGCAAGTGACCGAGGTTGTTTCTCCAAGATTAAGTATGGAAGGCGCAGGCGCGATCCTGCTTGACGCCGCCGGTGCTGTTTTTTCGGACGACGTCCAGGCGCGAATCTGGGCGGTGGCCGCTCAAATGCTTGGCGTTCCCGGCATCGCCGAAACCGTGCCCGGCATGAATAATCTGATGATTGTCTTTGATCCTCTGACGATCGCACCGGATAGAGTGGAGCGACTGTTGTGCGACGCCTGGCAGACGGTGGTACCCGATGCCGTTGCGGGCAGCGCTGTCGATATCCCCGTTGTTTACGGGGGCACCACCGGCGAAGACTTGGTATCGCTGGCCGATCATGCCGGATTGAGTGTTGACGAGGTTGTGCGCAGGCATTCGGAGGCAGTTTATTCGGTCGCCGCGGTCGGCGCCATGCCGGGGTTCGTCTATCTTTCGGGGCTCGATCCACAACTTGCCATGCCGCGGCGAGCGGTGCCGCGCATGAAGGTGGAGATCGGCTCGGTGATTATTGGCGGCGCGCAGGCCGGCATCATGCCGTGCACGGCGCCTTCCGGCTGGCACATCATCGGCAGGACCGAGGTTCCGCTGTTCGATCCGCTCCGGGATCCGCCTGCAGCCTGCAGACCCGGCGACCGGATCCGCTTCCGGGTAGTCGAGGTGAAGCGATGATCGCGATACTGTCGACCGGTGCCGTCAATTCTGTCCAGGACCTGGGACGTACCGGCTATCTCGATGCCGGCGTCGGCCGTTCGGGGACGATGGACGCGCCAGCGCTCGAGATAGCCAATCTGCTGGTCGGGAACGACAAGGGCGCGGCAGGTATCGAGGTTGCGCTGTTTCCGTTCCGGCTGCGGTTCGAAGCCGATGCGGTTTTTGCTTTGGCCGGTGCCGATTGCCCGGCGACACTGGGTGACAGAGAGGTTTCCGGTTGGTGGGCGATGAACGCCAAGGCTGGAGACACGTTGACGCTCGGATTGCCGCGCTCCGGTGCCCGTGCGCTGCTCGCCTTTCAGGGCGGCCTTGAGGTGCCTCTTGTCCTCGGATCACGCTCCACCGATCTGAAGAGCGCTTTTGGCGGACTGGAGGGTCGCGGGTTGAACCGGGGTGACATCCTGAGCCTGGTGGACGGGCCACGCAAACCGCTGAAAATGGACGGCGGCTATGGCGCCGATCCGTCAAGCCTGCGAGGGCGTCCAACAGGCAAGGATGATGTCATTGTGCTGCGTGTTCTGCCGAGCGCCGAATATGCCGCCTTCCCGGCGGCGGCCATCGCGCGTTTCCATGACACCGACTGGCTGATCACCAATGACGCAAACCGCATGGGCTACCGCCTGAGCGGGCCGGAGCTTTCTCTGACCCGCAAGCTGGAGCTTTTCTCCCACGGTATCATGCCGGGCACCGTGCAGGTGCCGCCCAATGGCCAGCCGATCATCCAGCTTGCCGAGGCCAATACCTGTGGCGGCTATCCGAAGATAGCCAATGTCATCGAGGCGGACCTGTGGAAACTGGCACAGGCGCCAGCGGGTGCACGGCTGCGTTTTGTGATGACCGATCGAGATGCAGCCGTTACGGCTCTGAGGCAGGAGCGCGCCTTCATGGCGGAGCTTGCTGCCTCCGTCAGCCTGATGCGCGGTTGGATGTGACCTCTGAAAAATCCGGAGTGAAACGATGAGATGGAAACGCACGATCCAGTTGCTGGATGTTCATTGCGAAGGCGAAATCGGCAAGGTCGCCATCGGCGGCGTCCCGAAAATTCCGGGCAATTCAATCGCCGAGCAGTTGAACTACATCAACACCGTCGATGACAGCCTGCGCCGCTTCCTCTGCCTGGAGCCGCGCGCCGCCTCGATCGGCTCCGTCAACCTGCTCGTGCCGCCGAAGCGACCGGAGGCGGATGCCGGCTTCATCATCCTGCAGGCGGACCAGGCCCATGCCATGTCCGGGTCGAACGCGATCTGCGTCACGACCGCCTTGCTCGAATCCGGCATCGTCGAGATGAAGGAGCCGGAAACGGTAGTGATGCTCGATACGGCTGCCGGTATCGTCAAGGCCACGGCCACCTGCCGAGACGGCCGCTGCGAGCGGGTGAAACTCACCATGGTTCCGTCCTTCGTCCACGAACTGGATGTCGAGGTCGATACGCCGGACTGGGGTCGCATCAGGATGGATATCTGCTATGGCGGGATCTTCTATGCTCTGGTCGATGTCGCGCAGATCGGCACGACGATCGAAAAGGCCAATGCGCGAAAGATCGTCGAGGCCGGCATGATGCTGAAGGATCTCGTCAACCGCACCATTCCCGTCGTCCATCCGGAAATCCCGGAGATCAGGGGTGTCGCCTATGTGATGTTCCGCGATACCGAGGCGGATGGCACGGTGCGCACCTGCACGACGATGTGGCCCGGTCGGGTCGATCGTTCGCCCTGCGGTACCGGCAGCTCGGCCAATCTGGCGACGCTGCATGCCCGCGGGCTGGCGAAGGTCGGCGACATCTTCAAGTCGCGTTCGATCATCGGCTCGGAGTTCGAGGTGGGGCTGGACAGTGTGACCGAGGTTGCCGGACGGCCTGCAATCATCCCGACCATTTCGGGCCGCGGCTGGACCTTTGGCTTGCATCAGGTAGCGCTCGATCCGTTCGACCCGCTGGCGGAAGGGTTTGCGCTGACCGATACCTGGGGGCCGCAGGCCGGTGAAATCCGCTGATGAGTTAGCGCATACTTACGGTTTGAATTTTAGGGTCATGCGTCGCGGTGGGCAGTCCATGCCCGCCCAACGAATTGCGCGGGGCTGATCCGGCGGAGCAAGTCGCAACCCGTTTCTCGGATGCGGTAGCCTCACTTCACGCGGCCCGTCTTTGCCAGAACCAGACTTGCCTGTTCGCTCGGTTCGATGCTGGCCGTGGTTGCCGTGTCGATCTGCGGGGCGATCTTGCCCTGAGCGAAACCGTCGCCCTTTTCTGCAGCCTTCGTGAACATTTCGGTGGCAGCAGCGGCGTTTGCAACCATGCCTTCGCCGCTTTCCAGCATCAGGCCGAGATTGACCATTGCATCGACATTGCCGCGGTCGGCGGCCAGCCTGTAGAAGTACGCGGCCTTCTGATTGTCTTCCGGGATCTGCGTACCTTCGTCCAGCATCACCGCAAGGTTGAAGGCGCCCAGATTGTCCTTGGCAACTGATGCCCGTTCGAACCATTGGGCGGCGAGCGTGCCATTGGCCGCCGTGCCGACGCCGTCGCGATAGGCGACGCCGAGATTGTAGGCAGCGAGGATATTTCCGGTGGCAGCGGCCTTCTGATAGAGCGCGAATTCGGTTGCGTGGTCGCCGCGCTCACCGATCATGACGGCATAGTTCACCATCGCGACCGCATGGTTGCCTTCGACCGCCTTTTCAAGCATCGCCATGGCCTGCCCACGCTGGCCGGCGGCGTGGAGCACGCGGGCGAGTTCGAAAGTCTGTCGCGGGCCGCTGCCCTGGTTGTAGGCTTCGCGGCAAGCCGAAAGGGCAATGCCGATTCGGATGTCTTCAGTCGCCACGGGACGAAAGGCCATGTTCCGCTGCAGGTCGTGTTCGCTGCCGGCTTCTGCGTCGCATTGGTCTGCCGGAAGCAGCGGCGAGGCGGCGTGAGCCGAGGGCAACGCGATTGCCGCGATCGAAAGCAGGCTTACGGCGGTGAGAAGGATCGCATTAACAACTGAAATGCGCTTGCTAGCTTCGTTTTTCATGGCGTTCTCCTTTGTATTTGTGCCACCCTATGGCGCAGGCCAGTCTGCGGCTGTTCCTTGGGAAACAGCGTTAGGCAGGGCCGTGGCGGATAAGAAGACACGCCGGTCGATACGGCATTGGGAATGGGCAGTGCTTTAGCCGCCTGCCGTTTCAGGAATGTTTCGGGAACCGGATATGAACAGGGAGCAAAGACAATGACGCGAGATAACAATCTGCTGCGGCAAGCTCTTATCGGACGACGGACATTCATCGCCGGCTGCGCGCTGGTGGCAGGCGGCCTCGCCGCCATCCCGACACAGGCAAGCACCGTGATCGGCAAGGCATCGGACGTGCGCGGCAAGGTCAGTCTCAAGCGGGCGGAGAAGGAAGAGGGGCTGGCGACAGGCGCGCAGATCATGGACAACGACTTTGTTCGGACCGCCACGGAAAGCTTCGCCGACCTGCAACTCGATGATACGCGCATCCTGCTCGGCAGCGAGACGGAACTGCTCATCGACAGCTTCATCGCCGGCCAGGGCGGCACGATGGAGCTCGGCATGGGACAGATGGTGTTCGACCGGCCGGAAGGGCTGCCGAAGATCGACCTCGCCCTTCGCACGACCTTTGGCATGATCGGTGTGCGCGGCACGAAATTCTTCGCCGGCCCGAGCCGTGGCGTCTTCGCTGTTTTCGTCGAGCACGGCCAGGTGTCGGTCGATGGCGGCGGCGTGCAGCGGCTGGTGGGTGCCGGCGAAGGCATCGAGATCGCCAAGCCAGGCGATGCGCCGACGGAAACCGTTGTCTGGAAGGAAGCCAGGATCGTCGAAGCTTATGCCAGCGTCGGTCTGACGCGCTGATATCCTGTCTTAGGCCTCGGTAGTGAACAGTTCCATTTCGCCAAAGCCGCGGATTTCGTGCATGCCGACCGAGCGCAGGTTGCGACCGCTTTGAACCGACGCTTCCGGCCCGACGCAGATGGCGGTTCCGAGAAACTTGTTGGCTTCTTGAAGCCGGGCGGCGAGATTGATCGCATCGCCATGCGCCGTGTAGTCGAGCTTGCCACCGGCACCGACCTCGCCAAGCACGGCAATCCCCGTTTCGATGCCAATGCGCGTGCGGCCGAACTGATGTTCGATGAAGCCCGGCCTGCGGCGCATTTCCTCCGTTAACGCGCGGATCGCCTCGGCGCAGTCGATAGCCTTGTTGACATGGTCGTCCAGGTCCTCCGGTGCGTTGAAGAAGGCGTGAACGGCATCGCCGACCACCTTGTCCACCATGCCGCCATACTGGGCGACAAGCCCGTTGACCTCGGCATAGTAGATGTCGAGCAGGGTCACGAGGTCGCGCGGCGCAAGTTTCTGCGACAGGGTGGAAAAGCCTTCGATATCGGTGAACAGCGCGGTGACGGGACGCTCTTCACCAGCGACGCGATCGTCATCCGGATTGTCGATGTAGCGGGCAACGACGGATTGCGGCAGGTATTGCGAGAATTTGCTGCGCGCGGCGGATTCTGCGCGACGGACACGGGCGAACTGCAGCGTGCTGGTCGCGATCAGTACGAAGACCAAAGCCAGGCTGATGCTGACGGCATCGACCAGCAGAGCGGTGCCTGCGTAGATCGCCGCTGCTGCGCCGATCGTGGCGGAGATAGCGAGAATGCCCAGCAGCGCCGAGGTCACTGGTCGCAGACGCGTGGCGACCAAGGCGACCAGCAATCCGCCGATCAGGGCCAACACCGCTTCGAACAGCGGAAGCTGTGCCAATCTTTCAGGAATGAAGCCGGTGAGCACGGCATTGGCGATGTCGGCATGAATCTGAACCGAAGGCTCCAGCGGCATGGAAGCGGTGGAGCGCAATCCGCCGAGATTGGGCAAGCTGCTGCCGATGAACACCGTCTTGCCCTTGAACCGTTCATCCGGAACGTTACCGCTCAACACATCGCCAGCCGAGACGGTGCGTGCTTCGATGGCGGCAATCGGGCTGGCAGCAAAACGCAGGCTGCCATCTTCGTCCAGTTCGATCAGACGGCTTTCAAGTTTCAGCCAGGCGGGTTGCCCGCCCAGGATCGGTGTACGGCCGCCCTCGGCCAATCGCGCTGCTTCGAGCCCCAGCGCCGGGTAGGGATCATTGCCGATGATCGAGAAGGCCTGCACCCTGCGGATGCGGGCATCCTCGTCGCCAACCAGAAACGCGGCTGCCGCCGAGCGCGATGCCTTCTGCAGAAAGCCGCAGGATGCCTCTGCACCATTGATGAACCAGAGTTCGGGAATCGTGATCGGTTTTCTGACGGCGACCGGCGGTACCGGCACCGGATGTTCGGGGCCGCCATCGGCAATCAGGAAGCCGAGAACCACCGGTACGCCGGAAATCGCCTGCGCCAGTGCAACATTGGATTGTTCGGCCGGATCGCAGGCGGTACTGAAAATGAAATCGACCGCGACGGCCTTGGCGCGCGCCTTCGTCAGCCGGGAAATAAGATCGGCGGTTTCCGAACGGCCCCAGTTCTTGGCTGACGTTTGCTGCACTGATTTGCGGTCGACGTCGATGACGGCGATCTGATCGGATTGCGGCGCCGGAACCCATTGAGTGAGGGAATCAAAGAAAAGCTCCCGCTGCGTCTCAAGCGCCGAGCCTGCATGGAAGAACAGCAGAAATGCGCTTAAAAGGCTTGCTGCCGCTCCGGCAAAGATCGGCCTGATCCGGGACAGGCGGAAGCTTTTCAAGGCGTTATTCCTCTTCCGGTTCCGCAATCTTTTCCAGGCGGCCAATATGGCAGGTGATGACGCCGTCGGTCCGCTTGATGGCCGAGCTTTCCTCCAGCGCCAGAATGGCGCGATTCACCTTGGGGCGGCTGGCGCCAAGGATGCCGGCTATATCGGACTGGCTGAGGGTGAGGCGCAGGTTGGCGCTTTCCGGCAGTTCGTTGCCATGAATCTGCTTCAGCGTCGCCAGGAAGAAACGTGCCACGCGGGCATGCAGGTCATAGAGCGCGATCGTTTCCAGTCGGTCCGTCGTGTCACGCAGTTGCGTGCAGAGATAGCGGATGATCGATTCGGCGGCATTCGGCGTGTGAGTGATGAAGTCGAGGAACGCTTTCTTGCCGATGACATAGCCCTCGGTCGCGGTGATTGCGGTGGCGTCTGCGGAGCGGGGCTGGTTGTCGAGGATGGCCATTTCGCCGAAGAGTGCGCCGGCCTCGATATGGCGCAACAGAAGTTCGCGGCCCTGCGGCGTGATGAGCGTCAGCTTGATCCGGCCGGACAGCACGGCAATCATGTAATTGCCTTCGTCGCCGCGCTGGAAAATTACCGTTCCCGCCGTCCATTTGCGGTAGGTCGCAAGTGACGCGATCGCCGCGACCGTTTCCTTGTCGAATTCTTCGAAGATCGGAAAGGAACGCCAGAAGGCGGGACTCTTGTTGATTTCGCTCATTCTGCTTTCCCCGTCCGCAGGTTCATTGCTACCCCATTGAAATTCTTCTCGCAGTATCACCGGTGTTGCAACAAAAAACGCCATGGAAATTGGAATGCTTGCCATATGCCCACGCTGTTTCGGCGCAATCGCCGCTGCCGGTCTCACTCTATTGACGCTCGTCGTTCAGCGTTGACGACCTGCGCTCGTTGTCTACTTAATGTGAACGATGTGTTTCGTCCCCGTGGGCTGGCTCAATTTGGAATTGCTGATAAATCTGTCGTCAACAACGAACCCAAACCGGAGTCTCTCCCATGCCACAAAACGCTGTTGTCCTCGTTGGACGCATCCTGCTTGCCATTATCTTCATCATGTCCGGCTTCTCGAAGCTGACCGACGCTGGCTCGACCGCCGGCATGATCGCCAATGCCGGCCTTCCGGCTGCAACGGCGCTCGCCTACCTCGCCGGCCTCTTCGAACTGATCGGCGGACTGGCCATCCTGGTTGGTTTCCAGACCCGTATCGCGGCATATCTGCTTGCCGCTTTCTGCGTGTTTACCGCTTTCGTCTTTCATAGCGGAGCAATTAACGTGCCGACCTTCTCTCCTGAGGCAAATGGCATGCTGAGCATGTTCAACCAGATCATGATGATGAAAAACGTCACGATCGCCGGCGGCTTCCTGGTTCTTGCGGCCTTTGGTCCGGGATCGATTTCGGTTGATGCTCGCCGCGGTCTCCCGGCTAACGTCCGCAGCGCCGCCTGATAATTGGTAGATTAAAAGAGGCCCGCCGGATCATCCGGCGGGCCTTTTTGCTTTTTTGGGCAAGAGTATCAGGGGTAGATGACGCCCTTGCGCAGAATGACGTTCCCATAAAGCCGCGGCTCGCTGGTCTGGACCACGGTGTGCGCGGCGCGGACCCTTGGATAGAAATCGACGCCGAGGAGCGGTGTTACCGCGCGATCGGGTTCGTGCCTTTCACAGCAGGCGATGATCTCCTGGTGCACCGGGTCCAGCGCATCGCGGTCCTGCTTGACCGTGGCGCGAAAGATCGCCTCCGGCACGAAGTCATCGATCGGCATAACGCTCAATATCGCGTCGAGGACCGGGATCAGGTGATGCCCGTCGAGCCGGATCAGCCGGCGGCCATGTTCAAGGCCGGGATAATTGCCGTCGACCAGTGCGATTTCGTCGCCGTGGCCCATGGCCCGCAGTGTTGCTAGGAGTTCGGGGCCAAGCAACGGGTTCAGACCTTTCAGCATCAGGCTGTTTCCTTGAAAAGTACATTGGTATCTGTGAGGTAGCGGGAGAAGAGTGGCAGGCTGGCGCCGCCGATGGCCCGCGCCTGGGCGCCGACGGCGCCCTCGATGATGTCTGGCATGATGACGCCTTCGAGATCAAGCTCCCCGGCAGCCTTGCGGATCGCAACGACGATGCGCTCTCGCACCCAGCCGGGAAAACCGCCGTCAATCACGGCCGCGCTGAAGTCGATGATCGAGGCGGAGGAGACGATTGCCTGAGCAAGCGCCGCCGCAGTCAACTGTATCCAGGTTTCGAGCGGTTCGCCGAAATCGATCCACTCATCGGCAGAATACCAGAGCGGCTTGGGATCTATCCCTCTTTCGCGCAGAAGATTTTCGAGCACGAAGATCGAGGCGATCTTCAAAAGCTGCTGCGGCCTGCCGTTCTTGTCGGAAACCTGCAGCGGGCCGACGGCGCCTGCCGTCCCGGTGCGGCCGGAAAACAGTGCCGAGTTGAGGACGATGCCGCCGCCGATGAAGGAGCCGATATAGAAATAGATGAAATCGGGATAGGACGAGCCAACCCCGAAGATGAGCTCGGCGCCACAGGCGCTTGTGGCATCGTTCTGCAGCAGCACCGGATGATGCGTGCGCGCGGCGACCTCGGCGCGAAGATCGAAACCACGCCAGTTGTCCATTGCTTCCCTCGGCGCGCCGGTTTCCTCGGCCCAGCTCCAGAGCTGGAACGGGGTTGCGATGCCGACGCCGGCGATGCGTCCGCGCTGCTCCTCTGTCAGCATCTTTTCGAGTTTCGGTATGCCCTCGACGATGAATTTCAGGATCTCGTCCGGCATCGGATAGGCATGGGTCTGGTGCAATTGCAGGCGGATATTGCCCACGAAATCCATCAGCACGAGGTCGCAGCTGCGCCGGCCGATCTTGACGCCATAGGAATAGACCGCATCCGGATTGAGTCGCATCGGGGTGGATGGCTGGCCGACGCGGCCGCGCACGGGATCGCCGCGCATCAGGAGATCGTCCTTTTCCAATGCCCGCATGATGACTGTGACCGTCTGCGCCGAAAGGCCGGAGCGCCGCGCGATATCGGCTTTCGAGAGGCTGCCGTGACGGCGCACCAGCGACATCACCAGCCGTTCGTTATAGGCGCGAACGCGGGTGAGGTTGGCGCCTCCGCCCGGATCGAAGACGTCCGGAACGGTCGATGCACCGCCGGAACCGGCTTGTGATGTCATGCCCGTTTCCTCCCGCCGGCGCGATCTCCCGTCCGGATCGGGTTGTTCCGGACAGGCCTCCTGATCGTGCCTTCACCCTGTTTCTTGTGTGTGCGCTGCAACAATGAAATGCGCATGCACATTTTCTGCGCAGAGAATGCCACAGATTTTTAATAATTCAATTTGATTTATTTATTGACAGGGTTTGGTTTTGATGTTTGTTTTATGTCCGGAAGCGCCACCCGCGGCAAAGGAGATGTTGCGGTGGGCGAAGCCTGACGGGCCGGTTCGCCGGTGCCATTTTTCAATCCTTGGGAGGATTTCATGAAGAAGACTATTGTTTCCGCCGCTCTCGGCGCGCTTGCGCTCGGCGTCGTATTTGCTGCTCCTGTCCAGGCCGCCGACGTTTCGGCCTGCCTGATCACCAAGACCGATACCAACCCCTTCTTCGTCAAGATGAAGGAAGGTGCAGCCGCCAAGGCGGCTGAACTCGGCATCGAGCTGAAAGCCTATGCAGGCAAGGTCGATGGCGACCATGACAGCCAGGTTGCTGCCATCGAATCCTGCATCGCCGATGGCGCAAAGGGTATCCTGATCGCCGCTTCCGACACCAAGGCCATCGTCGATCAGGTGAAGAAGGCGCAGGATGCCGGTCTTCTGGTCATCGCGCTCGACACCCCGCTCGATCCGGCGACTGCCGCTGACGCAACCTTTGCGACGGACAACCTGCAGGCAGGCAAGCTGATTGGCGCCTGGGCTGCCGCAACCCTCGGCGACAAGGCCAAGGATGCCAAGATCGGTTTCCTCGACCTCGTTCCGTCGCAGCCGACCGTCGACGTCCTGCGTGACCAGGGCTTCATGATCGGCTTCGGCATTGACCCGAAGGATCCGAGCAAGATCGGCGACGAGGATGATGCCCGTATTGTCGGTCATGACGTGACCAACGGCAACGAAGAAGGCGGCCGCACGGCCATGGAAAACCTTCTCCAGAAAGACCCGGACATCAACGTCATCCACACGATCAACGAACCGGCCGCAGTCGGTGCCTATGAAGCGCTGAAGGCTGTCGGCAAGGAAAAGGACGTTCTGATCGTTTCCGTCGACGGCGGTTGCCCCGGCGTCAAGTCGGTGGCCGAAGGCGTTATCGGCGCGACATCGCAGCAGTATCCGCTGCTGATGGCATCGCTCGGCATCGAAGCGATTGCACAGTACGCCAAGGACGGCACCAAGCCGAAGCCGACCGAAGGCAAGGACTTCTTCGACACTGGCGTTGCGCTGGTGACCGACAAGCCGGCAACTGGCGTCGAATCGATCGACGTCAAGACCGGCACGGACAAGTGCTGGGGTTGATGCCCTAGTGCTTTAAGCACACAATGAACACGAAAGGGCGGTTTCAAGGCCGCCCTTTTCAACACCGGTTGGTAGGCCGGGCTCTTGGGAGGGAGGCGTTGTCATGACAAGCGTCCAGGAATTCGAAAAAACTCTGGATCAGAGCGACAAGAACGTCGCTTCATTTGAAGATCGTTCGCCTCTGCGGCGTATTCAGCATTTTCTGCATTCGACGCCGGCAGCTGTTCCGGCAATCGTGCTGATCTTGTCCATCATTGTCTTCGGCGTCCTCAAGGGCGACCGGTTCTTTTCCGCCAATACGCTGACGCTCATTCTGCAGCAGATTGCCGTTGTCGGTATTCTCGGTGCTGCCCAGACACTCGTCATCCTGACCGCCGGTATCGACCTGTCGATTGGCGTCATCATGGTGATTTCGGCTGTGGTCATGGGCAACTGCGCCGTCACCTACGGCATGCCCGCACCCCTTGCGGTTCTGGCTGGCTTCGTGACCGGAACCTTGTGCGGCCTGTTGAATGGCTTCCTTGTCTCCAGGATGAAGCTGCCGCCGTTCATTGTAACTCTCGGCACCTGGAACATCGTCATGGCGGCGAATTTCATCTATTCCGCCAATGCGACGATCCGCCGTGCCGATATCGAGACCGCGGCCCCGCTGCTCGGTTTCTTCGGCATCAGCCTCAAGCTTGGTTCCGCCGTTCTGACGCTCGGCGTCATCATGATGGTGCTCGTTGTATTAGTGCTCTGGTACGCGCTCAACCACACGGCTTGGGGACGTCACGTCTATGCGGTCGGAGATGATCCGGAAGCGGCTGAACTGTCAGGTATCCGAGTCAAGAAAGTGCTTCTCGGCGTCTACGGACTTGCCGGCGCCATCGCAGCACTTGCTGCCTGGGTTTCGATCGGCCGCAACGGTTCGATCTCACCCTCCTGGGCGGTCACGGATTATAATCTTCAGGCCATCACGGCGGCGGTCATCGGCGGTATCTCACTGTTCGGCGGGCGCGGCTCGATCCTTGGCACCCTGTTTGGTGCGCTGATCGTCGGCGTCGTGTCAATGGGTCTCAACATGCTTGGCGCCGATCCGCAGTGGAAGGTGCTTTTGACCGGCGTCCTCATCATCTCGGCCGTCGGTATCGACCAGTGGATCAGAAAGGTAGCAGGCTGATGGAACCTCTTCTCACCGCACGCGGTCTCGTCAAGCGCTACGGCCGCGTCACCGCCCTCGACCAGTCCGATTTCGATCTCTATCCCGGCGAAATCCTCGCTGTGATCGGCGACAACGGTGCCGGAAAATCCTCGCTGATCAAGGCGATTTCCGGTGCTGTCCATCCTGACGAAGGCGAGATCCGGCTTGAGGGCCAGGTCGTCAGCTTCCGGTCGCCGCTGCAGGCCCGAGAAGCTGGCATCGAAACCGTCTATCAGAACCTCGCTCTGTCGCCGGCGCTCTCGATTGCCGACAACATGTTCCTCGGCCGCGAAATCCGCAAACCCGGTCCGATGGGTTCGCTCTTCCGCATGCTCGACCGTCCGAAGATGGCCAAGATCGCCCGCGACAAGCTCTCCGAGCTTGGACTGATGACGATCCAGAACATCAACCAGGCGGTGGAAACGCTCTCGGGCGGCCAGCGCCAGGGGGTGGCCGTGGCTCGGGCCGCGGCTTTCGGATCCAAGGTCATCATTCTGGACGAGCCGACGGCGGCTCTTGGCGTCAAGGAATCGCGCAAGGTTCTGGAACTGATCCTCGATGTTCGCAAGCGCGGCCTGCCGATCGTCCTCATCTCGCACAACATGCCGCATGTGTTCGAGGTGGCCGACCGCATCCATATCCACCGGCTTGGCAAACGCCTCTGCGTCATCAATCCGAAGGATTATACGATGTCGGATGCCGTTGCCTTCATGACCGGCGCCAAGGTGCCACCGGAGGCCGTCGCCGCATGACGCTGACGCTTGCCGCCATCGCGGACATCGTCGTCGAGAAGGCGGGCCAGTCGCCCCGCTTCATCGTCGCCATTGCCGGCCCTCCCGGGGCCGGCAAGTCCACGCTTGCCGATGCGCTGCAGGAAGAACTGACGCGGCGCGGCGAGCAGTCCGCCGTCCTGCCGATGGACGGTTTTCACATGGACAACGGCATTCTCGAAGAGCGCGGCCTGTTGAAACGCAAGGGCGCGCCGGAAACCTTCGACGTCCGCGCCTTCATCGATATCGTTGCCGCAGTGCGCAAGGCGGACGAGGAGGTGTTGGTCCCCGTCTTCGACCGCTCCCGCGAGATCGCCATCGCCTCGGCGCGTGCGGTCGCTCCCGAGACCCGCATCATCCTTGCCGAAGGCAATTATCTGCTGCTCGAGGAGGCGCCCTGGTCGCGGCTTGACGGCATGTTCGACCTGTCGATCTTCGTCGGCCCATCCTACGAGGTTCTGGAAGAGCGGTTGCGGCAGCGCTGGATCCATTACGGGCTCGATGCCTCCGGCATCGAATGGAAGCTCTACGGCAACGACCTGCCGAACGGAAAGCGGATCATCGAGAATTCACGAAAGGCCGATATCGCCATCGAGATTTTCGAAACGGCCTGAACGTCGCCTTCCTCCATTGTTTTCCGGCGTATAATGATGCTATCGGAGCCTTCGGTCAGCGCATGCCCCGAAACCATGCGTCAGAAGATTGCGCCTGGAGACAACCGTCATGAGCACCGCCACCGAACTGACAATCCGCCGCCCCGACGACTGGCATCTGCACCTGCGTGACGGCGGCATGCTCAAGGGGGTGATCGGCGACACCAGCCGGCATTTCGCCCGCGCCATCATCATGCCCAATCTGGTGCCGCCGGTGGTCACCACCGCGGATGCAGCCGCCTATCGCGAACGCATCATGGCGGTCCTGCCGAAGGGTGACCGCTTCGAGCCGCTGATGACGCTCTATCTCACCGAGGGCACCAATCCGGACGATCTCGAGGCCGGGCACAAGAGCGGCCTGATCACGGCGGTGAAACTTTACCCGGCCGGCGCCACCACCAATTCGCATGGCGGCGTGCGCAATTTCGAAAATGCCATGCCCGCTCTGGAGCGCATGGCGAAGATCGGCCTGCCACTTTGCGTCCACGGCGAGGTGACGACGCCGGAGGTCGATATCTTCGACCGCGAAGCCGTCTTCATCGAAACCGTGCTCGATCCGCTGCGCGCGCGCCTTCCGGAACTGAAGGTGACGATGGAACACGTCACCACCAAGGACGGCATCGACTACATCAAGTCCTCGAAAGCCAATCTCGCCGGCTCGATCACAACGCATCACCTGATCATCAACCGTAACGCCATCCTCGTCGGCGGTATCCGCCCGCATTATTACTGCCTGCCGGTTGCCAAGCGCGAACTCCATCGTCTTGCCCTTCGCGCCGCCGCGACCTCGGGCGACGCCCGGTTCTTCCTCGGCACCGATTCCGCTCCGCATGTGGACCCGTTGAAGGAATGCGCCTGCGGCTGCGCCGGCATCTATACCTCGATCAACACGATGAGTTGCCTCGCCCATGTGTTCGAGCAGGAAAATGCGCTGGACACGCTGGAAGCCTTCACGTCGCTGAATGGCCCGGCTTGGTATGGCCTGCCGGTCAACGCGGAAACGATCACGCTGCGCAAGCAGGCTGAAGTCGTGAAATTCCCGGAAAAGATCGAGACGGAGGCCGGCACGGTCACGGTATTCGACCCGATGTTCCCGCTGCATTGGGGAGTTTCCTGAGGGCGACATAGACCTCTGCCGCCCCCGGGAAGCTGTCATCGAAATATCAGGAAGCCTTGAGCTTCGAATTGCAGATGCTGTAGAAGCCGCCGCCCTTCTTGATCCAGGTCAGGCCGTCGAGCGAGTTGCTGGATTTGTCGATCTTGTATTGATCGAGGCAGGTATGCATCCGTGCCTTTCCGGCAGCCTCGGTCGAGTATTTTGAATCGACCTTTTTCGGGAAGACAACACCTTTCGGCGCCTTCGCCGTGGTTGTGGCGGGCTCAGGCATATCGTCGGTATTGCTTGCGGTCGGTTCCTCATCGGTGCTCATTGCGGCAGGCGTTGCCGCGGCGGCGTTGGTTCCGCACTGTGCTTTGCGAAAGTCATTCCACTTCATTCCATTGAGTGTTCCGGCCGTTTGCGCCGCTTTGTATTTCGCGCTGCATTCCGTCATGGTCGATGCGTGTGCAGCGGATGACAGGACAAACGGTGCAAGGGAAAGAGCGGCGAGTGCGGCAAGGTTGATAATCTTCATCGGATAACCTCATCAGGCGAGGGCATCAGGCGTTCAGCGATACGTTGAACGTCCGCCTCGATTGGAAATATGTCTCCCGATTTGTGACCGGACGATGGTTTTTCCCACGCTGCTGCCGAAGCTTACCAAGAGTTAATCTACCCCTGTTCAGGCCGATGAATCGGGCGGGTCATCGGGCTCTGGATCGGATAATTCGGGTTCGCCTGATGGCAGGCTTGATCCCACGAAAGACTTCGCCTAACACTGCGGTTGGCCAGATGCGGCCAGCCGCCCCGCAGTGCCTTGGCACGATGGTGAATGCATCCTCCTTGAAAACCTTTCTCATCCTTGCCTTTGGCGTTGATGGCGAACGGGTCAGCAGAGCGGGCACTGATCTTCCTGTTTGCCGCCATACGGAGGATGAAACATGCGCGATTTTCGCGATGCAAAGCTGATGGCCAAGGTCCTGAAACAGGCCTTTGCCGACCGAAATACAACTCTCACACACAGTGAAGCCCTGGAAATCGTTGCCGCCCTGTTCGGCTACGATCAGTGGAATATCCTGTCCGCCAAGATGGACGCAGCGGAGAAGGCGCCGGGCGTGTCCGCAGGCGCCATCGGAATCAAGCCACCGATCCCGATCTTCCGCATTTTCGATGTCGCCAAGGCGATGGAATTCTATTGCGGTTTCCTCGGTTTCACGCTGGATTGGGAATATCGCTTCGGCGACAACTTTCCGCTCTACGCCCAGGTTTCGCGCGAGGGCATGATCCTTCACCTCAGCGAACATGCGGGTGATGCAAGCCCCGGTGCAAAAGCGTTCGTCTGGGTCGAGGACGCTGTCGCATTGCAGCTCGAATTGGCCGGCAAGGACTACCGCTACATGAAGCCGGGCATCGAAGATGCGCCCTGGGGCCTGGAAGTGACCGTCATCGATCCCTTCAGCAACCGCATCGCCTTCTGCCAGAAGAAATAGCAGTGCGCGCGGTGGCGGAACCCCTGCCACCGCGCGTTCAAGCTCTGGCGTTCCGGGGCCCAAACTGCTATTCGCGGGAGACAAAAATCCAAGCCTTGAGGAGCCCTCCAATGATCCAGACATCCTTTCCCGACAAGGCCGTCATGGCCGAACTCGTCGCCAAGATGCTCTGGGAAATCAAGGCCGTGCATTTCAGTGCGGACAAGCCATACAAGCTGGCTTCGGGCATGGCGAGCCCGGTCTATATCGACTGCCGCAAGCTGATTTCCTATCCGCGCATCCGCTCGGCGGTGATGGATTTTGCCGCGGCCACCGTGCTGCGCGAAGCAGGCTTCGAGCAGTTCGACGTCATCGCCGGCGGCGAGACGGCGGGCATTCCCTTTGCCGCGATGCTGGCAGAGCGCCTCGCCCTGCCCATGATCTATGTGCGCAAGGCGCCGAAGGGCCATGGCCGCAATGCCCAGATCGAAGGCCATATGCCGGAAGGCGCGCGCGTCCTCGTCATCGAGGACCTGACGACGGCTGGCGGCTCGATGTTCAAGTTCATCGACGCCATCCGGGCAGCTGGCGGCGTGGTCGATCACGGCATTGCGCTGTTCTACTACGACATCTTCCCGCAAGCGAAGGCTGAGATGCAGGAAAAGGGCGTCACCCTGCACAACATCGCCACCTGGCGCGACGTGCTTTCGGTCGCCAAGACGCAGAAATTGTTCGACGAAAAGACCCTGTTCGAGGTCGAATCCTTCCTCAACGCGCCGCTCGAATGGTCCGGCCGCAACGGTGGTGTCAGCGAACTTGCGAGCGCTTGAAAACGGTGCTGGAATTCTTCTGCCGTTTGTCTTAAATCGATTGAAATAAACCATTGAAGGAGAGGACGTCACCATGATCGTTTGCTGTGGGGAAGCCCTGATCGACATGCTGCCGCGCCAGACGATGGCAGGCGAGGTGGCGTTCGCGCCCTATTCCGGCGGCGCTATCTTCAATACCGCAATCGCGCTCGGGCGTCTCGGCATCCCGACCGGCTTCTTCACCGGCCTGTCCGACGACATGTTCGGCGATATGCTGCGCGACACGCTGAAGTCCAGCAATGTCGATTTCGGCCCGTGCGCAACGCTGTCGCTGCACACCACCGTCGCCTTCGTCAAACTGGTCAACGGCTCGGCGACGTACGCGTTCTTTGACGAAAACACCGCCGGCCGGATGATCACCAAGGACAATCTTCCGGCACTCGGCGATTTCTGCGAAGCGCTGCACTTCGGCGCCATCAGCCTGATCCCTGAACCGTGCGGCTCGACCTATGAAGCGCTGATGACCCGCGAACATGAAAAGCGGGTGATTTCCTTCGACCCCAATATCCGCCCCGGCTTCATCAAGGACGCGGAAGCCCACAAGGCCCGGATGCTGCGCATGGCAGCGATGTCCGACATCGTCAAATTCTCTGACGAGGACCTCGACTGGTTCGGCGAGGAAGGCACGCATGACGAACTGGTCGGCAAGTGGCTGCAGCGCGGCCCGAAGCTCATCGTCATCACCAAGGGTGCCGATGGTGCCGATGGCTACACGACACGTGGCAAGGTTTCGGTGCCCGGTGAAAAGGTCACGGTCGTCGATACCGTGGGCGCCGGCGACACCTTCGATGCCGGCATTCTCGCGTCGCTGAAGATGAACAATCTGCTCACGAAGGACCAAGTCGCGACGTTGAGCGAAAGTGCGGTTCGGGATGCGCTTGCCCTGGGCGCCAAGGCCGCCGCCGTGACCGTGTCCCGCGCGGGTGCGAACCCGCCCTGGAGTTATGAGATCGGCCTGTAATCTACCTCCCCCTCGAGGGGGAGGTCGGCGGGTGGGGGTGAAAGCCTCGAACGCCGTTGTCATTGGGAACCCCCCCCCCCCCCCCCCACCCCCCCCCCCCCCCCCCCCGCCGGGGGGCCCCCCCCCCCCCCCCCCGGGGGGGGGGGGGGGGGGGCGCCGCAGGCGCC
>UCEZ01000036.1 GCA_900471525.1 Hyphomicrobiales bacterium
GGGAAGGGGAGAGTCAGGCCGCCATCGCCGTCCAGCGCTCGATATCGTCGCGCTCGCCGATCAGCGCCAGTCCGTGGGCGATCGACAGCAATTCGCCGCCGCTCTCGATGCGGTCGCCCGCAAAACGGTTTTCGAAGATGCGGCGGATGGCCGGCACGAAGGATGTGCCGCCGGTCAAAAACACCTTGTCGATACCTTCAGCCGGCGTGTTGGTGGTGACCAGCACCTCGTCCAGCGCCTCCTCGATCCGCGCAAGATCGGGTGCGATCCAGCTTTCGAAATCGCTGCGGCGTACTGTCTGGCGGCTCTTTTCGCCAAGCGGCTTGAAGAAGAATTCCGTCTCTTCCTCATGCGACAGCCGCATCTTGGTGGCGGAAACCGCCTGGTAGAGCGGATAACCCTCGTCGTGATCGACGAGGTCGACGAAGGCCTCGAGCTTTTCCGGCTCGACGGCGGAGCGCACCAGCTGCTTCAGGTCGGTAAAATCCTTCAGCGTCTTGAAGATCGACAGCTGGTTCCAGCGGCCGAAATTGGCATAGTAGCTGGAGGGCACGTCGAGCAGCTTGTCGAAGCTCCTGAACTGGCTGCCCTTGCCGATCAGCGGCGAAACCACCGTGTCGATGATACGGAAGTCGAAATGGTCGCCGGCGACGCCGACGCCGGAATGGCCGACCGGAACCGCCGTCAGCTTGCCGGCATGGCTTTCGAAACGGATGATCGAATAGTCGGTGGTGCCGCCGCCGAAATCGGCAACCAGTACGGTCGCATCCTTCTTCAGGTTCTGGGCAAAGTAAAAGGCCGCCGCCACCGGTTCATAGACATAGTGGACTTCGGGAAAATCGAAGGACGACAGCGCCCGGTCGTAACGCTCCAGCGCCAGGGTTTCATCCGGGCTGGTCCCGGCAAACCGCACCGGCCGGCCGACGACGATGCGCTTGTAGTCCTGCGCCCAACCGTCGCCGGCGTAGTCGGCGATCCGGGTGAGGAAGGAGCGCATCAGGTCTTCAAAGCTGTTGCGTCGGGCAAAGATCAGCGTGCCCTGAAACAGCGGGCTTGCTGCAAAGGTCTTGATCGACTGCAGGAAGCGCGCCTCGCCGGGATTGTCGATGAATTGCTGGATTGCCGCCTGTCCCGCCTCGATCTTGACGGCTGCTGCGCCCAGTTGCGCATGCTTCATGAAGGACAAGGCAGTGCGCATCGAATCGGTCGTTCCTGCCGCGCTTGAAAAGCGCAGCGACTGCGTCGTGTCGCCCTGCGAGGCGGCAAGCACCGAATTGGTCGTGCCGAAATCGAAGCCGAGTGCCTTGGCCATGAATGTCTCCGTCTTTGGTGTCCACCGAAGGGCGGCGGGTGTCGTCTCGCCGACGCGCACGCGGCCACGGAATGCCTTGCGGCAACCGGAATGCGTTTGATGGCGGAGGGCTTTGCTTGTTTGGAGGGCGCCTCTTCGCATGGGTCGAAGGCCAAAGCAAGGCAGGATCGGGGCGATCTGCGCGGCCATCAAAAATGTGGCTCGGGAAAGGGCAGCGGGTGCGGGAGGCCGGCTCAGGTGTCGCGATCAGGCCGGCGCCATCTGCGTTTCCGTGGGAATCAAGCGATGATATCAGCGAAATCGAATTTCGTTTTCAATTTTTGACGTTTACGTGCACGTCATATATTTGTATCCTGCCGCATGACCTCATGCGCAAATGCGGTTGGCTGCCGTCGCAGACTGGCTCGACAAGTCCTGCCGTATTTGCCATGACGGAAGTCAAGAATTGGGAACAAAACCGAGCAAAATAGCCGGGTGCGACTGGAGACGATAAGATGAGTGAGCCACAGGAACTGCCCGAGCGCGAATCGATGGAATTCGACGTGGTGATCGTCGGTGCGGGGCCTGCCGGTTTGTCTGCCGCCATCCGTCTGAAGCAGGTCAATCCGGAGCTTTCCGTCGTCGTCCTGGAAAAGGGCGCGGAAGTCGGCGCGCATATCCTGTCGGGTGCGGTCGTCGATCCGATCGGCATCGACCGGCTGTTGCCGGGCTGGCGCAAGGAGGAGGGGCATCCTTTCAAGACGGAGGTCAAGGATGACCAGTTCCTGCTGCTCGGCCCGGCCGGCTCCATCCGCCTGCCGAATTTCCTGATGCCGCCATTGATGAACAATCACGGCAACTACATCGTCTCGCTCGGTCTAGTCTGTCGGTGGCTGGCCGAGAAGGCCGAAGGCTTGGGCGTCGAGATCTATCCGGGTTTTGCCGCGACCGAAGTGCTCTACAATGATGCCGGCGCCGTCATCGGCGTTGCCACTGGCGACATGGGCATCGAGAAAAACGGCGAGCCCGGCCCAAACTTTGCCCGCGGCATGGAGCTTCTCGGCAAGTACACGCTGATCGGCGAGGGCGTGCGCGGTTCGCTTGCCAAGCAGCTGATCGCCAAATATGATCTTTCCAAGAACCGCGAACCGCAAAAATTCGGCATCGGCATCAAGGAACTCTGGGAGGTCAAGCCGGAGAACCACAAGCAGGGCCTAGTGCAGCATTCCTTCGGCTGGCCGCTCGGCATGAAGACCGGCGGCGGTTCGTTCCTCTATCATCTGGAAGACAATCTGGTCGCCGTCGGCTTCGTCGTCCACCTCAACTACAAGAATCCCTATCTCTACCCGTTCGAGGAATTCCAGCGCTTCAAGACGCACCCGGCGATCCGTGGCACCTTCGCCGGCGGCAAGCGCCTGACCTACGGTGCCCGCGCCATTACCGAGGGCGGCTATCAGTCGGTGCCGAGGCTGTCCTTCCCCGGCGGCGCGCTGATCGGCTGTTCGGCCGGTTTCGTCAACGTGCCGCGCATCAAGGGCAGCCATAACGCGGTGCTGTCCGGCATCCTCGCCGCCGAAAAGCTGGCGCAAGCGATTGCGGACGGGCGCGCCAATGACGAGGTCATCGAGATCGAAAACGGCTGGCGCGAAAGTGCGATCGGCTCCGACCTCAAGAAGGTCCGCAACGTCAAGCCGCTCTGGTCGAAGCTCGGTACCGCCGCCGGCGTCGCCCTCGGCGGGCTCGACATGTGGACAAACACGCTGTTCGGCTTCTCCTTCTTCGGCACGCTGAAGCACGGCAAGACCGACGCGCAGTCGCTCGAACCCGCGTCGATGCACAAGAAGATTGACTATCCGAAGCCGGATGGTGTCCTGACCTTCGATCGCCTCTCCTCGGTGTTCCTGTCGAACACCAACCACGAGGAAAACGAGCCGGTGCACCTGAAGGTCAAGGATATGGACCTGCAGAAGCGCTCCGAGCACGACATCTATGCCGGCCCCTCGACCCGCTACTGTCCGGCCGGCGTCTATGAATGGGTGGAAAAGGACGGGCAGGACGTCTTCGTCATCAACGCCCAGAACTGCGTCCACTGCAAGACCTGCGACATCAAGGACCCCAACCAGAACATCAACTGGGTGCCTCCACAGGGCGGCGAGGGGCCGGTCTATCCGAATATGTGAGGGAGATGGGCAAAAGGCCTTTGCGCTATACGGCGTCGCTGCGATCGTTTTTGCTGAGCGGAGCATTGGGTCCGCTCAACCTCGGTCTGACCATGCTGGAGGTTTCCGCTCTTCTTGGACCTCCTGACTGGTGGGTCACCGACACCCATGATCAACCGGTACCGCTCTATTGGGGATACTCTCATCATCTGGAAATCGGGTTTGCGCCCGCGCCGCCTTACCGGCTGCAATGCCTGAAACTGCGCAATCTGCCGCCACGGGAAAAGAAATCCTTTGAGGTCTGCCGATCGTTGCGCGTGGCAGGTGATGGCCTTTGCGAGGGGATGACGCCAGCTCAAGTGCTGCGGCAGCGGATATGGAACTGCGACGAGGTAACTGTTGGCGTCTCGCACAGCTGGAACCCGGTCATCGACATATGCACCCCTTTGGTCAGGCTGGTCTGGTCCATGGACCACGAAGATGAGCAGTCATTCGAGATGTTTTCTGGTTTATCCAATGCTCAGAAAATTGCTGTGCGCGAGCGGCTGTCGACCGGCTTTTGGGGAGTCTATTCCCTTGCTCGCCCCGAAGAGGATCGAGCGCCGCCAGAGGCTTGGGAGGATTTCTCTCCCGCCGGGTTTCTCGCTCTGATTGACGAGGGCAGCGGCGATCCAGGATTAGCAGCCACGATCGATTAGTCGACAAAACGGTTTGAAACGCTCAAGCAAGTGCCTGTTGGGCTATCAAATCTGCGAACTTAACCCGCCATTAACCATGTTTTCCTTAACTTCGGTTGCGTCAACCGTATCTTAAGGATCCTCTCATGTCGCTCTCCCGCCGTGGCCTGCTGCTCGGCATGTCTGCTCTTCTTGCCGGTTGTTCGACAAACGGCCCGAACCATGCGGCCAATTACGCGTCGTTGCCGGACGAGAAATTTCCGTTGCCGGCCATGCCGCTTGAAAAGATCAAGCCCGAGCTGCGCCGCCAGGAGGTGGCCTATTCCGCGAGGTATGACGCAGGCACCATCGTCGTCGATACGCCGGCGCGGCGGCTCTACTATGTTTTGGGTGATGGACGGGCGATGCGCTACGGTATCGGCGTCGGCCGTAACGGCTATGCGCTGGCAGGTTCCGCCTATATCGGCCGCAAGGCGGAATGGCCGACATGGACGCCGACGGACAACATGATCCGCCGCGATCCCGGCCGGAATCTCAAATATGCCGGCGGTGTCCCCGGCGGGCCGAACAATCCACTCGGCGCCCGTGCGATCTATCTCTATCAGAACGGCAACGATACCATGTTCCGCATCCACGGCACCAATCAGCCGCAGTCGATCGGGCTTGCCATGTCGAGCGGTTGCGTCCGCATGCTCAATCACGATGTCGTCGATCTTTTCGAGCGCGCAACCGTTGGCGGCCGCGTCGTCGTCCTGCAGGCCTGACACGCTTTTCGCACGAAACGGCCCGGGTAGACCGGGCCGCATCGCATGGATAGCGCATTGGTGTATTTAGCGTTTTGCCGAGAAAAGTCCCGTCGAGAGCGCGACGCCAAGACCGGTGATGACGGCCGCGCTGATCTCGAACAATCCGATCTCTTCACCCAGCAGCAATCCGCCGCCCAGTGTCGCCAGCACCGGCGTGATCGCGGTGAAGGCTGCGGCCTGCGTGCCGCCAAGCGCCCTGACCGCCATGCCATAGGCAACCATCGCCGTCAGACCGGACAACACACCCTGGCTCAGCACTTGCAGCGCAATTTCATTGACAGGTGTGACGTTGAGCGACGTGCCGTAGACCAGAGCCAGGCCGATATGAATCAGGAACGACCAGAGGGCGATGACGGCGCCGGCTTCGATGGCCGTCAGGCCCGAGCGCTTGAAGGCATGGGTGTAGCTTGCCCAGAGAAGCGCCGCTGCCGGAAGCAGGATGAAACTTGTCCACGGGATGCCGGCACTCGAAAGGCTGTTGACAAGCAGGATGCCGACGCCGGCGAGAATGGCGGCAAGACCGAGCCAGCGGCTGGAATCCGGCCGTTCCTTGAATATGAAGACTCCGATGAGGGCAGCGGCAAGGGGCATCGACCCACCCAGCAGCGTGCCGGCGGAGGCGGCGGGCGTGGCGTGGATGGCAAAAGTGGTCAGCTGGAAGAACAGCGCCCCGGAGCCTGCGATCATCAATGCCAGGAGATGTAGCGGAACGCCCTTCGGCAAAAGCCCCATCCGCCACCAGACAGGCGCGAGCACGAGCGCCGGAACGCCGTAGCGGATCAGGCCGATATCGATGGTTCCAAGCGGCGTTGCAGCGCTGTGGCGCGTGGCAAGAATCCAGCTTGCCCAGATCAGTACGGTTACCGTGCCGCCGACATAGCCGGTCGTGGTCGAGGGGGAATTGGTGCGGGCCAATGCGAGCGTGTTCATCGGAGAAACCTTTCTTTCGAGCGTGGAAATCTCGTCGTCTGAAAGAAAAGGTAGCGCCAAAGGTCGAGGCATGTCCTTGCTATCTATGCTCAAAAATTTATGCTATCAGCAATTATCTGCCAATTCTGATGATGATTTTTTTTGAATATGCCAAGTCTCGATAAATTCGATATTGCCATCCTGCGCATCCTGCAGGAGGACGCGCGGGCGACGAATGTGGAGATCGCCGAGCGGGTCAATCTGTCGCCGTCGCCGTGTTTGAGACGCATCCGCAATCTGGAGAAATCCGGTGTCCTGCGCGGCTATCGCGCCGATATCGACCGCAAGCAGGTGGGCCTCGGGTTGACGGTCTTCGTCGAGATCAAAGTCGGTCGTCACAGCCAGGAAAATGCGCTTTTGCAACAGGAAGCGCTGATGGCCATCCCAGAGGTCGTCTCGTGCTTCCTGATCTCCGGCAGCGCCGATTTCCTGGTCGAGGTGGTGGTCGCGGATCTTGCGGCCTACGAGACGCTATTAACCGAAACGCTGCTCGCGCTACCGGGCGTCGCCGACATCCGCTCCAATTTCGCCATCCGCACAATCAAGACGGGCGGCGCCCTCAAGTTGCCGGAGCTGCGCTGACGAAAAGTACCCGCCGGAGATGATCCGGCGGGTGCTTCATCCATGTCCGCGTTGGCAATGCTAAGCGTTGATTTTCGCCGAGCCCAGGCGGGGGGCAGGCACAGGCTCACGTCCGGGTGCGGATTTCCATGCAACGACCATCAATGCGCCGATGACCGTGATGTGCTCCATGACGACGTAGAATTCGAGCGTCTTGAGCGGCTCCTGCATGGTCCAGAATGTATGGGCGATCGGGATTGTCAGCACGGTGAAAACGGCGAGCGCCCCGGCGCCGAGCCAGGTCCAGCGGTTGGCGATGATGAGTGCCGAGCCGCCGAGCTGGGTGACGATAACGGCAATGTTGAAGAGCGGCGCCGGTTCGAGCCCGAAAAACGACATCTCCGCCACGCCGGCATTGAAGTCGATGAGCTTGGCGAGGCCGCTTGCCCAGAACATGTAGGTCAGGATTGTGCGGGCCAGATAGCCGAACGCGCGGGAACTGACGAGGGAATCAATAAAGGAAGGCATTTTTCTCTCCGGTGGCAGGTGATGAAATTGCCCCGGAACCGGTCGCCTGTCGCATCTTCGATCGGTTCCGGGGCAGCGTGGCGTCACCGGACCGGGAGGTTGTCCGGTGTGCTGCGCCGTTTCCTGTTTATGGAGAGCGGAGAAAATCGGAGGTTCCCGCGGAAACTGCGGGAATCTTCGTTCTGCAGGTGTGGTGCGCTTTAGAATCCGGCAAGCACCAGCTTGCCCTTCGTTCGGCCCGTTTCGATCAGCGCATGGGCCTTCTTCAGGTTGGCGGCATTGATCAGTCCGACTGTTTCCGTCAGTGTCGAGCGGATCTTGCCGGCGTCGACCAGCCGGGCGACCTCGTTCAGGATACGGTTCTGCTCCTCCATGTCCTTGGTCTTGAACAGCGAGCGGGTGAACATCAGCTCCCAGTGGATCGAAACGGCCTTGCGCTTGAACGGCATGACATCCAGCACCTTCGGATCGTCGATCAGCCCGAACCGGCCCTGCGGCGCGATCAGCGTGATGATCTCATCCAGATGGTCGGCGGTGTTGGTGGTTGAAAAGACGAAGGCAGGCGCGCCGAGCGCCAGCTGGTCGATCTGGTGCGCAAGCGGTTTCGAGTGATCGAGCACGTGATGGGCTCCGAGATCATAGGCCCATTTCTGCGTCTCGGGTCGCGAGGCCGTTGCAATCACGGTCAGGTTCGTAAGCGCACGCGCCAGCTGGATGGCGATCGAACCGACGCCGCCGGCGCCGCCGATGATCAGGATGGTGTTGGATGCGCCAGGGACCGGGTCGTTGACTTTCAGCCGGTCGAACAAGGCCTCCCAGGCGGTGAGCGAGGTCAGCGGCAGGGCGGCAGCCGCCGGGAAATCCAGCATTTCCGGCTTTTTGCCGACGATACGCTCGTCGACCAGATGGAATTCGGCATTCGAGCCCGGCCGATCGATAGCGCCGGCATAGAAGACGGCGTCGCCCGGCTGGAACAGTTTTACGCCAGCGCCGACGGCCTTGACGATCCCGGCGACATCCCAGCCGAGGACCTTCAACTGGTCCGGCTCAGGCTTGACGTTGGCTCGGATTTTCGTGTCCACCGGGTTGACCGAAATCGCCTTGACCTCCACCAGGATGTCCCTGCCTTCCGGCGTGGGGACGGGCAGCTCCACATCGATCAGAGAGGTTTCGGCAGAAATGGCTTGGGGGATCTTGTAGGCGATTGCACGCATGGCTGGCTCCTTGATGTTTGAACAGAAGCTAGATGCGCATTATGGTGCAAAGGCGCAAGAATGCACAATAAGTGTATATAGTACACAAAAGGATACCGTGAATGCCGCGTGTTCGCCATAAGCTGCTTGACTGTTCTCCCGGCTGCCCGGTCGAGGGCGTGCTTCATCTGCTCGACGGGAAATGGAAGGGTGTTATCCTCTATCATCTGCTGGAGGGCACCATGCGCTTCAATGAAATCCGCCGCCGCTTGACGAATGTCACCCAGCGTATGCTGACGAAGCAATTGCGTGAACTGGAGGCCGACGGCCTGATCGAGCGCACGGTCTTTGCCGTAGTGCCGCCAAGGGTCGACTACTGCCTGACACCGCGCGGGCGCAGCCTCGAGCCCGTCATCATGGCGATGAAGCGCTGGGGCGACGATCATATCATGCTGCAGGCAGCGGAATGATTTTGCGGCCTATTCAGGGCTTGACGACCCAGGCATAGCCGAAGCGGAAAAGGTCACCGTCGCTGCCGTAGATATAGGGCAGGGCGATCGTTTGCGGCTGAAGCGGCGGAACCGCACCGATGCGCTGTTCGAGCCGTTTCTCGACTTCCGGCGGAACCAGCGCTCGGTTCTCGCCGTTTGCGCGCCAGACCAGCAGGATCGGTTTCTGTGCCGACCAGTCGAAAGGCGGATTGTAGAGTTTATAGGTTTCCGTATCGACTGGTGTCTGTGGCAGTTGCATGCGGATATTGCCTGCCAGGAACGCATCCTCGGCAATCACCAGAGCGGGCGTAGCGGCCGGCTTCCTGATGATGTCTTCGACGAAGCCCTGATAGGGCACGGTCAGCTTCGGATGGGAATTCATCGGCCCGGCGGCCACGATGCGCAGGACCAGCGATGCCGGGATAAGAACCATCAGAAGAAGAATGACCGGGATGAACCGCTTCAGGAAATGGCCTTCTTCAATCCCATGGACGTCGAGCTTCATGCAAAGATAGAGCGGCAGGATGAACAGCACCGGCGAAATCCACCGGGTTTTCAGTTCCGCGGTTCCCATGAAGAAGATGAGGAACAGCAGGAAGACCAAAAGCACGCCGAACATGATCTCGATCAGCCGCGTCTTCTGGTTTCCCGTGCGCAGGGCAGGCCAGAAACGTCCGCGGGCAACCGACGCGTAGACGAGAACTGTCAGCGCGCAGAAACTGAGAACGGTCAGCGGCAGCTCGGAGAGACCGCGAGCGATCTGTAGGAGCACGCCGTCCTGTCCGCCTGTCTCAAGTTTTTCCACGGTGTCGTGAGAGGCGATATCGAAATTCTGAAAGAGCCAGAGCGCATGCGGTGTCACGATGACCAGTGCCACGGCAGCAGTAGCCAGGATGCGCCAATTGAAAATGCGCTGCCGGTAGGCCGGATTTGCCAGCAGGGCGACGAAGGCACAGAAGCAGAGAATCGAAAAATTGTATTTCGACAACAGGCCTATGCCGATCGCGATTCCGGTGACCAGGTAACTAGTGATCGTTGGCCGCTCGAGCGTGCGAAACAGCCCGTAGAGAAACAGGCAGGCGGCAAAAAGCGAGGCGTTCGAATGGGTGAGATCACGCTGCGCCAGCCAGCCGATTTCCGGAATGGTCAGGAGCCCAAGCGCGGCGGCGACGGCGAGGCTCTTGCTGGCGAGCACCTGCCGGGCGGCGAGATAGTAGAAGACATAGCTCAGGAACAGGAACAGGTTCTTGACGAGGCTGAGCGCAAACAGCGACTGTCCGATGCCGTCGATAACCAGATGCTGCACCCAATTGAAGAACGGTGGTTGGGTATCGTAACCGAGAGCGTACCATTGGCTCATCAGGACCTGGCCTGCTTCGTCCATTTCCAGGGAATTGGGCAGGGACATCCGAACGATCAGATTGATGAGGAAGTAGACCGCGATCAGCAGAATGACCGTGTTGGGCCGCGACTGGAGGCGTTTGACGAGAAAATTCATGGCCGGACGCGCCCGATTTTGCCAAGGACGGGAAAGTCTGGGAACCGACGATGTATCGCCGCGGCGTTGGTCGCAACAGTCATGCGGGAGCAGCCTTTGCAAAGAGATCGCGGCGGTTCTACCACACGCCAACGGGGTGACAACAGCCGGCTGAAGACCGTGCCTCCGATCGCTCGGTTGCAAACGCTGCAATCGCCGCCCTGCGCCGCTCACCCTGCAAATCCGGCTTCTCCGCCCCATATAGAAGAGGTCTGCACAGTACAGCCCAGGGACAATGAATGAGAATCAAAGCCATTTTCAATCGCGACGGCGGAACGTTTCGCACGACCGATATGGAGGTCTATAGCGCAAGGGCCGAGACGGTTTTTCGCGATGCGGGGCACGAGATCGAAATCGCTGTTGTCAGTGGCAGTGAGATGAGCGAGACCCTGGAAAGAGCAGCGCGGCGTGATGATCTGGACGCGATGATCGCGGGCGGCGGCGATGGCACCATCTCGGCGGCTGCCGCCGTTGCGTGGAAAAACGGCATACCGCTTGGTATCGTGCCAGCGGGGACAATGAATCTTTTCGCCCGGGCTCTGAAACTGCCGCTCGATATCTGGAAAGTGCTGGATGTCCTTGCCGACGGCAGGATCGTCGATGCCGATATCGGCAGTGCCGATGGTCGGGCGTTCGTCCACCAGTTTTCGATGGGGCTGCACGCGCGCATGGTGCGCTACCGTGAATCCTACAGTTTCGCGTCACGGCTCGGAAAAATCCGCGCGAGCACACGCGCGGCGGTGGGCGTGATGTTCAATCCGCCGGAATTCGAGATCGAATTCGCCGTGGACGGGATTCGCGAGAAGCGGGAGGTTTCGGCCATCTCGGTGTCGAACAATCATTTCGGCCCGAACGCGCTGATGTATGCCGACGACGTCACCGGCGGACATCTGGGCTTCTACACCGCACCGCCCTTGAAGCCGTCAGGCGTCGCCAAACTGACATTCGATATCCTGCGCGGCAAGTTCCGCGAGAGCCCGCTGATTACCGAGATGAGCGTAGCGACCGTCGATCTGCATTTTCCCAAGGAACGTTACAACACCAACTGCGTCATCGACGGCGAGCTGCTGCCAATCGGCCGCGATGTCACATTGCGCATTCACCCCGGCGAATTGAAATTGCTGGTCGGCGCGGAGCCCGCCATGCCGAGATAACGGCAAAGATTAGATGTTGGACCCTTCGCGATCGAAGACCTTGCGCACGATATAGGGCGGCGTATCGTTTTCGCCCGAATAGATGCGGGCCATCATTTCCGCGAGAATGCCGGTAGTGACCAGCTGGACGGACGAGAGGAACAGCATGACGCCGACGATGAGCATCGGCCTTCCGCCGATATCATTGCCGAGCAGGAATTTGTCGACGAACAGGTAAAGCAGGATGAGAGCGCTGAGCGCGCCTGCCGCAAGGCCGATCGATCCGAAGAAATGCCCCGGCCGTGCCTTGTAGCGCATGAAGAACAGCACCGAGAGCAAGTCGAGGATGACGCGGAAGGTACGCGAAATCCCGTATTTCGACGTTCCATGCTGGCGGGCGTGGTGGGTGACCGGCATCTCGCCGATCCGGCTGCTCGGCACGACGCCCGCGACCCAGGCCGGAATGAAACGGTGCATCTCGCCCATCAGCTTGACCTGCTTGATGATGGACGCCTGATAGACCTTCAGGCTGCACCCGTAGTCGTGCAGTTTCACGCCGGTGATCTTGCCGATCAGATAATTGGCGCACCAGGACGGGATCTTGCGCAGCAGCAGGCCGTCCTGCCGGTTCTTGCGCCAGCCGACCAAGAGGTCGAGTTCGCGCTCTTCGATCGCTGTGACCATCGCCGGGATATCGCGCGGGTCGTTCTGCAGATCGCCGTCAAGCGTAGCGATGAGCCGGCCGGAGGCTATATCGATACCGGCCTGCATGGCGGCGGTCTGGCCGAAATTGCGCTGCAATTCGATGATCTTCAGTCGCAGGCCGGTATCGGACAATGCCTTGCGGGCGTTGAGCAGGGTTGCGTCGGTGCTTCCGTCGTCAACGAGAATCAGTTCCCACGACTTGCCGAAATTCGCCATGGCCTCGCGGATGCGTGTGACCAGCGGCCCGACGCTTTCCTCTTCGTTATAGATCGGCACGACGACGGACAATTCGATCGGCTCGACGACGGTGCCAGCTTCTGTCCTGTTTGCTTCCAAGGTGGGATCCAATGTCAAAGCCTCTATAACACCGCAGGTTCTCTCGCCCGGGTTCTCATGGTAACAGCGTGTTCCCATAGCACCGGATAGGAAAGTAGCAAATATATGAATGCAGAAGGGGATGCCAGCCGGGGCTCATGGTTTGTCCGCAACCGGATGACCGTCCTGTCCTTAGGCGCTGTGATCGCCTATGCCGCATTCGTCCAGTGGATCTGGGGCTGGCCAGTGCTTTTCCGGCAATGGGCGGAAATCGGCCTGCTTCCGGTGCTGTCGGCGCTCGGCCTTCTGGTCGGCACCTACTTCATCCGCTGCTACCGGATCTACGACTATTTCCCCAGGGAAACGCATGGTCGTTTCCTTCTGCTCCTGCGCGTGACGCAGGTCCACAATCTTCTGAACATCATGCTGCCGTTTCGGGCCGGAGAAACCAGCTTTCCGATCCTGATGCGCTCGGAGTTTGCCGTGCCGCTGGCGCGCAGCACGTCCGCGTTGCTGCTCATGCGGCTTCTCGATCTGCATGCCTTGTTTGCCGCAGCCGGCATCGGCCTCGTCATCGCGCGTGACGATCAGATGCTTGGCTGGCTCTTGTGGGGATTGTTCCTTCTCTCTCCACTGGCGCTTTTCCTGCTGAAAGGCAGCGCGCTCGCCCTTCTGCGGCGGCACTTGCCGGAAAAGCTCGGCAAGCTGTTGATGGAAGTGGAAGCGGGACTGCCGGCCAACGCGCTGGTGTTCGTCCGGGCATGGCTGATGACCATTCTCAACTGGTCGACAAAGGTTGCGGTGCTTGCCTGGGTGCTGGCAACGATGGGCGTCCTGCCGCTTGCCGCCTGCTTCGGCGGCGCGCTCGGAGGAGAATTATCGTCGGTTCTTCCGGTCCATGCGCCAGCCGGCGTCGGCACCTATCCCGCCGGAATCACGGCCGGCGCCATATCCTTCGGCGCATCGGCAAAGGGTGCTGCCTTCGACCTGCTCGCCAGCGCCAGCGTCAATGCGCATCTGATGATCATCGTGTCGGCGGTTGCCGGCACGCTTTTGTCGATCGCGCTCTCGCCGCGCCGTTGAGACCTATTGGAACGCCGTTTCGAAGAAGCTGCGCAGCTTGCGCGAATGCAGCTTTTCCGGCGGCATCGCGGCCAGCTTCTGCAGGGCCAGAATGCCGATCTGCAGATGCTGATTGACCTGCGTTTTGTAGAAGGCCGTCGCCATGCCGGGCAGCTTCAATTCACCGTGCAGCGGCTTGTCGGAAACGCAGAGCAGTGTGCCGTATGGCACGCGGAACCTGAAGCCGTTGGCAGCGATGGTCGCTGATTCCATGTCGAGCGCGATGGCGCGCGATTGCGACAGCCGCTTGACCGGCCCGCGCTGGTCGCGCAGTTCCCAGTTGCGGTTGTCGATCGTGGCGACCGTTCCGGTCCGCATGATCCGCTTGAGGTCGTAGCCTTCATAGCCGGTCACTTCCGCCACCGCGTCTTGCATGGCAACCTGAACCTCCGCAAGCGCCGGAATCGGCACCCAGACAGGCAGATCGTCGTCGAGCACATGGTCTTCGCGCACGTAGGCATGAGCAAGCACATAGTCGCCCAGCGTCTGGCTGTTGCGCAGGCCGGCGCAGTGGCCGAGCATCAGCCAGGCATGGGGTCTCAGCACGGCTATATGGTCGGTGATCGTCTTGGCGTTGGAGGGACCAACGCCGATGTTGACGACGGTGATGCCGCCATGGCCCTTCTTCTTGAGATGATAGGCCGGCATTTGCGGCAGTCGCGCAAGCGTCAGATCCGAGTCCGGTTTGTCTGATCCGGGCTGTGTGACAATGTTGCCCGGCTCGACGAAGGCGGTATAGCCATTGCCGCCGTCGGCCATCTGCTGGCGCGCCCAGATGCAGAATTCGTCGATATAGAATTGGTAGTTGGTGAACAGCACGAAGTTCTGGAAATGCGTGGCGCTCGTCGCGGTGTAGTGGCTGAGGCGGGCGAGCGAGTAGTCGATTCGTTGCGCGGTGAACGGTGCAAGCGGCGAGGGCTCGCCCGGACCCGGCTCGTAGGAGCCATTGGCAATCTCGTCGTCCGTGGTCGTCAGGTCCGGTGTGTCGAACAGGTCGCGCAGCGGCGTATCGATGTTTTCCGCCATCGCCGCTTCGACATAGGCACCTTCGCCGAAAGCAAAATGCAGCGGGATCGGCGTTGCCGATTCGGAAACGGTGACGCCGACGCCATGGCTGCGGATCAACAGGCCGAGCTGTTCCTTCAGGTAGTGGCGGAACAGTTTCGGCCGGGTGACCGTCGTGGTGTAGACGCCGGGAGCGCTGACATAGCCGTAGGACAGGCGCGAATCGACATGGCTGAAGCTGCTCGTCTCGATGCTGACTTGTGGGTAGCAGGCGCGGTAGCGCGAGATCGGTGTCCCCGTCCGGCCAAGTTCGGTGAAGGCATCGACCAGGAATTTCGTGTTGCGCTCGTAGAGCGCCGACAAGGCATCGACCGCTGCGACGGGATCATCGAACGTCTGGGGCTCGAAAGCGTCCGGCGTTGCGATGGAAAGGGCGGAAAGGGAAGAGATTCGTTTGTTCATGCAGCATTATAGGATGCGGTTTTTTACAAGCAAACGACAAGATTTTGGATGCACAGGCGCCGTTTCGGAAAAGCCGCTCAGCGCGGCCCTGCAAGAATGATCACCGTACCGGCAAGGGCGAGCGTGACGCCGGTTGCATCCCAGCGATCCGGGCGAACCCCCTCGACAATCCACAGCCACGCGAGCGAGGCGGCGATATAGATGCCGCCATAGGCCGCGTAGGCGCGCCCGGCAGCCGCCGTATCAATAAGAGTGAGGAGCCAGGCGAACAGGGTGAGGCTCGCCATTCCGGGAATGAGCCACCAGAGGGGCCTGTCGAGTTTCAGCCACGCCCAGAAGGCGAAACAGCCAGCGATTTCCGCAAGGGCTGCAAGGGCGTAGATGGCGAATGCGGAGACGGGCATAGGGTTCCTTCCTTGTATATACATAGGAAGGCAGCGGATTCAATTGCGCAAGTGCGCGAAGCGCTTTGGCTCGGCTTGCAGCTTCAGCTCATCGACTGACGCTGCAGCGTGACGAAGAGAACGAGACCGGCTCCCTGCTTGCCGATGCCAAGGCCGGAGGCCTTGCTGTAGGCAACTGCACCCACCGGCGCCATCAGAAGGGCTGCGAGCGTCAGCATGCGCAGGGCGATGGTTGCGGAATGGGCGAGGGAGAACATCTCTTTACCTTAGAGCTTGGCTTGTTCGCAGAACTGCGCGGTGTGTGCGGTGCAGTCGGCGATCGAGCCGGCATAGTTATGACGGCGGCGCTGCGTGTCGGCACTGACGGCCGCTGCAAGCGTCATCGCAAAGACGACCATGAGCAGGCTGATGATCGTGAGGCGGCGGGCAAGAATGTCCATGGCTTTATCCGTTTGGTCGGGTGTGTCGATCGGGGTTCAACTCGATGATGACCTTTTCGCACATGCAAACTGAACTCTTCCTGAGACCCCGGTTCATCTCCCGTTCATCTTCGCGACTTTCGCCGGTGTCACGATGGTGGTGGTTCCGAAGTCTTCGGGTGAACATGGCCTGCCTCGGCTGGGTGCGACAGCAGGAGGGTAATGGCCTGGGCTTTGACGATTTCCCTAACCTGACGCGCTGGTTCGAGCCGCTGAGCGCCCGCCCGGCGGCATAAAAGGGATTTTTCTTTCGGCAGGAAGGACCGCGAGGGGCAGAAGAACCCGGCGGACGACAAGGAAGCGCAGAAATCCTGTTCGGCCGGACCGCGCGCAGAAAACTATATAAAGAGCCGGCGGGCACAACCCGCCGGATTGTGCTTGCGACTACATGCGCGTCCAGGTCTGCGACTTGCAGAGAACCTTCAGGACGCAGCCCTGCATTTTCAGCGAGCTGCCGCTGATCGAAGCATTGCCGCTATAGGTCTTGTCATTGGCCGGGTCAGTGATCTCGCCGGAATAGCTGTCGCCGCTGCCGGAGAGGTTGCCGATGCGCTTGCCCGCATGTTTTCCCGTCTTCAGCGTAATGCAATAGCTGCCGCCGCAGGACGCGATGGCTGCCGTCTCGCCGCTCGCGGTCTTCCAGTTGCCGACGATCGGTTCGGCGGCAAAGCCTGAGGCAGTCGTCGCCATCGTCATGGCTGCAGCAATTATCAATGTGCGGATCATCTGTTCCTCCCGTAGAATTCGCCGGATATCCCTGAAGGACAGCGTGGTCCGGACGAAATGTTGCCAGAGCCGGTCTCCTTACGGCTCAATGCGCGGAAAATAGCTTACGCGGACGTAAACGTAAATATAGGCTTGCGCCATTTTCCGATGAAATTCCCGGTAAAACAGCCTTTCGGCAGCTGCTGTCTTTTTCCATTCGCAGCATGCCACCGTTTTGCGTGGTTAGCGATTGGTTGAAATCGGAAATTGAATTTTCCGTAAAGATTGACGCAAAAGCCAGCGTTTCAAGGCAGTCCGATGTTTAACAAAAACCCAAGTTTACCAATCGTTTGAACTTTGTTCGTCTCATATTAATCATGCATTTTAAGCGTGTATTGAAACGACCGCGGCATACTCCAATCCATAAGACGAGCAGGGAAAAACAACCCGCCGACACCCTTCGAGGGGCGAAAGCCGCACAAGACGGCCGCCCCTTAAAGGAGCCAAAAAAGGCAGACAAAACAGGGACTGCAGACGTAAGCAACCAGGCAAACAGGGACATAGAAAATGGCACGCTTTGACATTCAGAATGCTTCGGATGCCACGATGGGTGGCGAAAACCGCGCGGACGCATTTTGCGAAATGGGTTTGATGTATGCAACCGGACGTGGTTGCGATGTCGATCTCGTCGCCGCGCACAAGTGGCTCAATATCGCAGCGATCAAAGGTTCCGACCGTGCAGCTGCACTGCGTGTGGACCTGGCAATGACCATGAGCAAGACCGATCTTGCCACGGCCCTGCGCGCCGCCCGCGAATGGATGACAGTACATTGAAATATGATCGCATGGCCGGCAGGCGGTAAGGGCCGAGACCTCCGAAGATGGGGCGCGGTCCTTACTGCCTGTCGAGCGATTCAAGGACTTTCGGCAAGGCTCCTTCCAGAAGCGTCATATCGGCCTCCGGCCCGGTGCTGATCCGGATGCAGCGGTTGAGAGGCGCAACACCCGGCATGCGGATGAAAATGCCGTGGTCGGCCATCAGCCGGTCGACGATCGCGCGCGCAAAGACGGCATCCTTGCCGCAATCGATCGCCACGAAGTTCGTCGCCGAGGGCAGGGGCTTCAGCCCGTTTCGTGTTGCGATTCCGGCGATCCTGTCGCGGGAAGCAGCAATTTTCTCCAGGACCTCGATCAGATAGTCCTTGTCCGCCAGTGCTGCGATAGCCGCTGCGGTACCAATCCTGTTCATGCCGAAATGATTGCGGATCTTGTCGAAGGCCTGCGCCGTTCCCGGCGTGCCGATGACATAGCCGACGCGGGCGCCTGCCAGTCCGTAGGCCTTGGAGAACGTTCTTGTCCTGATCACATTCGGCAAGTCGATCAGGGATTCGATGGAAGGAATGGTGCCTGCCGGTGCGGTTTCGCCATAGGCCTCGTCAAGCACGAGCAGGCATGTCTCCGGCAGGGCGCGCGCAAAGGCGACGACGCTGTCGGCATCCCACCAGCTTCCCATCGGATTGTCGGGATTGGCGAAGTAGACGAGCGGCGCATCTTCGCGTTTGACCGCCGACAGCAGCCCGTCGAGGTCTTCGCGGTCGTTGACATAGGGCACCGTCACCAGCCGGCCGCCATGGCCCGCGACATGGAAGTTGAATGTCGGATAGCCGCCGAGCGAGGTGACCACTGGCAAACCGGGCTCGATCACCATGCGGACGATCTGCCCGAGCAGGCCGTCGATCCCTTCGCCTATGGCAAGATTGGCCGGTTCCGTGCCCAGATGGCGGGCCAGCGCCTGCTTCAGCTCGTAATTTTCCGGATCGTTGTATTTCCACACCCCGGTTGCGGCCGCGCCCATGGCCGAGAGAACCGACGGGGCCGGGCCGAAGCCGCTCTCGTTGGCGCCGATTCGGGCTGCGACAGGCCGGCCGCGCTGGCGCTCGATCGCTTCAGGCCCGACAAAGGGGATGGTCGAGGGAAGCGAGGCGACGAGGGGGGTAAATCTGGAAAATGCGGACATTGCTGGATATCGAACCTGACGATGGATGAAATCCCGGCCGAGACTAGCGATGTTTGATCGCCATGGAAACAAGATCCATGTGCGAAACGGAGCTTGCAAACCAATCCGGCGTCAAACTGTGCCAGCCGTTCAGTGCTTTTTCGGCTCGCCGCCTGTAAAGAATTCGTAGCGGACGATCTGGTGAAGGAATTCCTCGTCGATCGGCTTGATGAAGTGCACCTGGATACGGTGGTCGCTGCGAAAAATTTCGGCGCATCCGATTCGCTTCTTTGTACCGACAATTGTCAGATAATAGTGCTCCGGCAAGCCGATCGTCGTGTTGACGGTGAAGGCAGCGCCGCCACGCGAGATTTCCAGCATCTTGCAGGTGCGGGTCGAGACGCCGCCCAGTGCCGGCCGCACAGCCATCAGGGTGCCCGCCTGTCCGATGACGAAACGCTCGAAGCGCTGCTCGTACAGTTTGGAACTGACCACGGAATACATCGTCGAGTTCTGCATCATCACTCCCTCGATAGCGATGGGGGCCAGATAGCTGATCCAGGGCCGCCCCACCGTTTGCGTTCGTCGCTCTCCCCCTCCTCATGATGGCAGCAAGCGATAGGATGCAGAATCGTTCACGGACGTTGCAATCCGTTGAAAACATTCCTTAAAAATTTAACAAGGACTTAAATCGCTGCAAAACGTTCTGTTTCGCGCGGTGATTCAAGGCATTGAACCCGCAAAATAGCGGCTGAGAGCGAAACCGCAGCCTGCGGAGAATGTGGTCACGAACGTGCCCCAGGCCATGTCGACCAGGCTGACCGCCAGCGGCCAGCCCTTCAGCGTCGCCAGATTGGTGACGTCGTAGGTTCCATAGGCGGCGAGACCGAGGACCGCGCCGTAACACAGCGCCGTGGCAAGGGAGCCGGATGCGATGCCGGGCAGGACGGCAAGCAGCACAACCGCCATCGCGAAGAAGACGTAGAAGATCGCAGCAATCGCAAAATTCGGTGACGGCAGCATCAGCTGGCCCAGCTGATCACGGTAGAATGTGCGCGCCACCAGCCCGAGCCAGATCGCGTCGGCGGCCAACAGGGAAATAAAAGTTCCCGCATAAGCGAAAAGCACAGGTTTCATCATGGGCGGTCCTCGTTAGCGATTGCTACGGTAAGCGGGACCGTCTGGATTGCACCCCGGCTGGAATTATCCGGAACCTCTTGCGATGACGACGGCGATCCGTCTTCAGATCAAGCCGCTGGTAAATGCCATCCGGATGAGGCGGCTGATGAATTCCGGCGCCAGCTGCATGTTGAAGCGCACTCCGAGCTCGGTATTGTGCCGGTGTACCTGCGAGCAGCCGATTTCCTCGCGAAAACCATCGATTTCCAGAAAGAAATGCTTCGGCAGCAGAATATTGGCGTTGAAATCCACCATGGCGCCGCCGACCGAAATATGGCGCAGCAGGCACTGATATTTCGTCTTCGTCTTCAAGTGCTGGCCAACGACCAGGATGCGGCAGGGGCGCTCGATATAATAGTGCTTGTGGCTGGTGGTCAGTTGACCCGGCTTTGCCTCGGCGAGATGCATCACCATCGACATGGGAAACTCCGGAAAATCTGCGGCGGCACGCCGTTTCTGCTGGATGTTGCAACTTTTGATCAGGGCGCGACATGCGTATTTATCGCGTCGCGTGCTGGTATGATAGCAGTTTCCGTCGCCAGCCTTGCTTAAAGCTTGCGCCTTTCGCAGCCTTGTCTTGAGCCTTGATTAAAAAAGCTTAAAGGCGGACATTGAAACCAGCTGGGCCATACGTAATACTTTCATGCAAAGCGCGCGGCGACGAAGAAAACCGCGTGAAACAGGGATCATGTTTGTGCGGTTTGCGGGGGCGCGAGGCGTCCCGGCCCGCTGCGCGAGCGCGGAGGGAAAATCATGTTCAAGGGTCATTCGCGAGGCTGGGTGCCGATCTTCGTTCTGGCGCTGTCGATTTTCGCGTTCCATGCAGGTGTTGCCGAGGCAGCGAAGAGGGTCGCCTTGTTGATTGGCAACGAGAAATACGAGGCGACGTCGCAACTCAACAACCCGGCCAACGATGTCGAACTGATGAGGGCATCGTTCGAAGATGCCGGTTTCGATACGGTGACGACCGTCCATGACGTCGACCGTGCCTCGATGGTCCGGGCGCTGCGCGATTTCGAGGACACTGCCGCCGGCGCTGATGTCGCCATTATCTATTATTCCGGCCACGGCATGGAGATGAACGGCCAGAACTTCCTCCTGCCCGTCGACGTCAGCCTGAAGACAGACAAGGATGTGGAAGATGAAGCGATCCCGCTTGATCGCGTGCAGCGCTCGCTGGAAGGCGCGACCAAGCTGAAGCTAGTCATCCTCGATGCCTGCCGCAACAACCCGTTCGAACAGTCGATGACCCGGTCGATCTCGACCCGGGCCGTCAGCCGCGGCCTGGCGCGTGTCGAACCCGAATCGGCCGACCTGCTGGTCGCCTTCGCCTCGAAGGCCGGGACGGTGGCGATGGACGGCGAGGGCAAGAACAGCCCGTTTGCCACGGCTCTCTCCAAGTATCTGACCGAGCCCGGCGTCGACGTGCGCATCGCCCTCGGCAAGGTCCGCGACGATGTGGTAACCGCGACCAACCGCAGCCAGGAACCGTTCGTCTACGGATCGCTCGGTGGCGCGCAGATCTTCCTGAACATCAAGGAAGTCAACATCAACGTCACCAATGGCAACACGCAGGAAGTCTCGCCGACTGGCCAGTCGGAAGCGGCTGCCGACTGGCAGAATATTCGCGATCTCGCCGACAAGGACCTGATCGAGGTGTTCCTTGCCAAGCATGGCTCCGACCCCGTCTACAAGATGCTTGCGGAAAAGAAGCTGAAGCTCTTGGCTGAGGCTGCGCAAACGACGACCAGCCCGGACGAAATCGCCTGGGAGGCTCTGAAGCAATCGACGGACGGAGCGGCGCTGACCCGTTTCATCGAGCGCTATCCTGACAGCAAGCACAAGGCGGAAGCGGAAACGCAGATCGCAGCGCTCGAGCCGAAGAAGGGGCTGAATATCTCGCAGACCGGCAGGGACACGCAGGCATCACGCGACTGCTACCTGCTTGCAGGCGAACCGCAGTCGATGCCGGGCTTCCTCGGGGTCAATTTCCTGAAGATCGATTCGGCTCGTGCGCTCACAGCCTGCGCCCAGGCCGTCAACGAAAACCCCGACGACATGATGCTCGTCAACATGCTCGGGCGTGCGCAGGATGCCGGCCGCAACTATGTCGAAGCCCGCCGCAACTACCAGAAGGCGGCCGACGGCGGCAACATGTACGGGCTGACGAACCTTGCCTGGTTCTCGATTTACGGCACCGATGGTCCAGTCGATATCGACAAGGGCAAGCAGATGTTCGAGCAGGCAGCCAACAACGGCAATTCCTACGCCCAGGCGTCGCTCGGCTGGCTTTACCGCGAAGGCTATGGCGGCGTGCCGCAGGATTTCGCGGAATCGCTGAAATGGTATCAGCTCTCGGCCAACCAGGGTTATGCCAATGCCATGGCCACAATCGGTTGGTTCTATCGTGAAGGAAATGGCGTTCCGAAAGACTATGACCAGTCGCTGTCCTGGTATCAGAAGGCGGCCGAAGGCGGCGACGCCAATGCGATGTCCTCGCTTGGCTGGGCCTATCAGAATGGTCTGGGCACGCCGCAGGATTATGCCGAGGCGAAGAGATGGTACGAAAAGGCCGCCAATGTCGGTGATTCCTATTCGATGGCCTTGCTCGGCTGGTTCTACGATGACGGCAAGGCCGTGCCGCAAGACTATGCCCAGGCGCGCAACTGGTATGAAATGGCCGCCAATGCCGGCAGCGCCTATGCCATGGGCAATCTCAGCCGCCTCTACGACTGGGGGCTCGGCACCAAGGCTGACCCGAGGGAGGCGGCGCGCTGGGCAGCCGCGAGCGTCGAGGGTGGCGATCCGGCAAAACTCCAGGAGATGAAGACATCCCCGGACAATTTCACGCCTGCTTTCCGCAAGGAAATTCAAGCGCTGCTTCGCGACCGTGGCTACTACAGCGGCCCGATTGACGGCGATTTTGGCGCAGCCACCCAGAATGCGATCGACCGGCTGGCGAAAAAGACCTGACAGTACCGACCTTATGTAAGGACTCAAAGAGCCAGGCCTGTGGAAGCAGGTCCGGCTCTTCATTCCAAAAAGATGCGCCTTTGGTTTATCGATTATTTTGCAAGGCTTTGAGCGCCACCTGTCCTGCAGCATGTGCTTCAAGCTGGCTGGTGAACTGGCCGTGGGCCGGATAGACGACCGTTCCGCGCTTGAGAACGAAAGCCCATCGTCCATTGCGGAGCTTCTCGATCGTGATCTGCGTTTCCGGTTTGCTGTCGTTGCTCATGGTGTGTTTCCGAACTCGTTGTTTTCCGCAGCCCCGCGAAATCTGCCGGGACGGCCTTCAAAGGAAAAGGATTAGCTCAACACCGCTGTCGCGGGCAATCGGCAACGGGTGTCAATTGTATGGTATGACTGCAGCAGGCCGGTCACTTCGGATGCCGTTGCCGGCGCGATGGGTGCTGTGCTGTTACAGGAAGGCATGGTCCGGGCCTTGGGCGTGCTTGCACGGCAACTCAGTTTTCCGTCTGCTCGCGCTGCGCCGAAGGGCATGGAAAATCAACTTTGTCGCTGGAAACCGTAAAAATCCCTTGCAATGAAAGGCTGCTGACTCTAGTCAGGCGCTAACGGAGAGGTGGCCGAGTGGTCGAAGGCGCTCCCCTGCTAAGGGAGTATACCCGGAAGGGTATCGTGGGTTCGAATCCCATCTTCTCCGCCATCCCCTTTTTCAGCCCTTCCCATGCAGCCAAATGACCCGGCCACCATTGTAGCCGCTCTCATGGCGGTCGATGTTGCACACGCCAAAGTCCGCCAATCACGGTCTCGTGGATCGGGCGTCCTGTTCATGCGTTGCTTCGGCGCCAGGATCGAAAAGGCGAGTAAAGCTCGAGCGCCTTGGAAAACGCTCGAAATTCAAAGCTGTCCAGCTTCACTTAGGGCTTTTCTCTTGGGCAAGGGCGCGCGCTCCTTGCATAAAAGTAGCATGCTGCCTCTCGGAAGGATCCTCAAGGCACGGAAGATACGACAACGCCACTCAGCCGCCTCATCCAGCGAATATTCCACGCAGACGGCCCCAAATACCTTCTCGCCTGTCCACATGCTTTGCCCGGATATAGTTGGCGGTTGTCTCGGCGCTTACCGTCGCGCCGAAATGACAGTAGCAGATGATTCTGTGCAATTGCCTGTCGGACAGCTCGAAAAACCGTTTCGCCTCTCCGTAAGTATCGTTTTCCATTCCGGATGCCCGAAGAACAGGGTCATTGAAGGCGACCGAAATTGCCGAGTTGTCGTCGCGCAACATAGAGCGCACTGCATCCGGCTGATACTCGGTTTCATGCAGCGTCGAAAGGAGGCGGTGGGGATCCTGTTCGAGAAGTTCCGCCCAACGTTGGAGACGCTTGCTGCGGGGCATGACGTGATGAGGGTAGTCCTGGTTGATCTTGGCGAGAACTTGTAGTTGATCAAATTCATGGTGCTTCATTTCGCCCTCCATTGAGAGGATTGATGCTCCGGCCCTTCTGCCGTCACAAGCGTGACTCCGGGGAAGGAATATGTCCAATCACGATTGAACCGTCGCCCTTTGGCGACACCGTTTGCTTGTTCAGGCGCTGCGATACGTCCCGCCTGCGGTCTGCCTTTGTTGTTCGGATGCCAGCAGTATCGGCATCCGGTCGCGGATCGCTGCCGTCGGGTCGTTCGGCATGTAGGTGACGACGGCGACGAACGGAACGTTACCTCCATTAAGAAAGCAGGTTAAAGGCAGGTTGGGGCGAGCAACGGAAGCTGGCATCTATCTGGCGGGCTCATCGAACCGATTGCCGGATTCGATCGATGACTCATCGCGATGGTGATTCTGCGAATCTCTCCGGATGGCCCGTTCATAGGCATCGCGATTCCGTTTCTCGGATGTCTATGATTGTTCACATGGAAATCGCCGGACGGTCTGAATAACGCGGCGAATCTGCCGCTGCACCGCTGTTTTGCCTCTTTTTTGCCTCGTTATGACACGCTGGAGGCATCGAAAAGATCCGCTAAGCCCTGATGGATAAAGGCTTTTCTTAATGCCTTGTTAAGAACTTCCGGCCGCTTGAGGCGATTTTGTGTCGTTTCAGCAACAGCGCATGGGGAAGGGCGCATCAAACAGCACGAACTGGCAAGTTGGTGATTGCGCCCGCGGTGCCGTCTTGTATTTTCAACTCCGGAAGCAAGGGCGGTTGATCGTCCGACTTCTTAAATGTTGGGGATGGGGCAGGGAATACTGTCCTTCAGTATAATACCCAGACCTGTTTGAAACTTTTGACTGGAGGTCAGAAATGAACATCAAGAGCCTTCTTCTCGGCTCCGCTGCAGCTCTCGCAGCAGTATCCGGCGCCCAGGCAGCTGACGCTATCGTAGCTGCTGAGCCGGAACCAATGGAATACGTTCGCGTTTGCGACGCTTTCGGCACTGGCTACTTCTACATCCCGGGCACGGAAACCTGCCTGAAGATTGGCGGTTACGTCCGTTTCCAGACCAACTTCGGCCGTGACCTTTCCGGCACGTCTGACTGGGATACCTTTACCCGCGGTCAGCTGCAGTTCGACGCCAAGAACGACACCGAACTCGGCACGCTCGAAAGCGTTATCGTTCTGCAGACCAACGCAGACCGCGCTGGCGACAGCGGCTCGACCTTCCTTGATACGGCTTCGTTCGCGATCGCCGGCTTCAAGTTCGGCTACTACTACAGCTGGTGGGATGATGGCATCGCTGGCGAAACCGATGCGCTTGCTACCAACACCCTGTTCAACTCGATCTCGTACACCTACGATGGCGGCGCATTCAAGGCCGGTATCTCGGTTGACGAACTCGAAGGCCTCGGCCGCGATCTCGCTGTTCAGCGCGACACACCGAACGACTTCGGTCGTCATGACAACGGCCTTGGCGTTGCTGCCATGGTTTCCGGTAGCGTCGGTGGCGTAACGGCTACCTTGCTCGGCGGCTACGACACAGAACGCGAAGAAGGCGCAGTCCGCGCTATCCTGACGGCTGAAGTCGGCCCAGGCACCTTCGCACTTGCTGGTGTTTATGCTTCGAACCCGAACGTATACTACAACGAATCCGAATGGACCGTTGCTGCATCGTACGAATTCAAGGCAACCGACAAGCTGACAATCACTCCGGCTGCTCAGTACTTCGGCGACTTCGGCTTCTACAACGGTGTTGACGCTTGGCGTGTTGGCCTGACGGCTGGCTACCAGATCACGGACGGCCTCAAGGCTCTTGCTACTGTTCAGTACCAGGACGTCGACGATGGCTCGTTCACCCGTGCAGATGGTACGACGAGCACCGTCGGTGGCGACGAAACCACTGGTTTCCTCCGCCTGCAGCGCGACTTCTAATCTCTGGCGTCATGTCAGTGATGGAAAGCCCGGTCGAAAGACCGGGCTTTTTCTATGATCGGTGTTTTCCATCGTGACTGCTTGCGGCAGCGACGAAGCCGCTTATGAAATGCCATTGATAAATGCCGTGATTTCAGCGAGCAGTTCAGGGCGATGCAACAATGGGGCGTGCCCCTGACCTTGCGCCGTTACCAATTTCATCCCCGGATGCCGCTCAGCCATCTCGGCGAATGTCGCCTGCGAGAGAATGGTGGAGTTTCCTCCGCGGATCGTCATCAACGGCACCTCTTTCAAACCTTCATAAAGCGCCCAGAGGTCTGCGACTGGCGTGTTTGCGTCGAGGCTCCTGAGCGGTTCGATCAGGGCGGGATCGAAGTCCGGGACGATTGCATCGTCTCTTTGCCGGAAGATCGCCTCAGCCATGTCTTTCCAGTCCAGCGGACCAAGCGCCGGGAAGGCCGCGCCGTGCACCCGCCGAAGGTTTTCAATCGCTTCCTCCCAGGAATGAAGGCGCGGTTGTGCCTCTAGATACTGGCGGATCAGTAGTAGGCCATTGATCTCGATCACCGGCCCGATATCGTTGAGCACGACACCACGCAACAGTGCCGGGCGCATGGCGGCCAGAAGATGCAGGATCAGGCCGCCGCGTGACGTGCCGATGAAGATTGCCTGCGGAATATCCAGCGCCGCACATGCCGTCAGTACGTCTTCGGCTTCAACCGGCAGCTGATAGTGGCTTTTGTCCGGGTCCCAGGTCGAAAAACCTCTGCCTCGATAGTCGAGTGCGACGACACGGCGGGGCTTTTCGGGATGAGTGGAAAGTTGTGTTGCCAGAAGATGAAAGTCTCGGCTGTTGCGGCTGAGCCCCGGCAGGCAGACGATCGGCAACGATGATCTAGTTCGCGGATCATCATGGCCGTAGTCGCGAGCATAGAGCTGCAAACCGTCGCTGGCTAAGAAACGGCGTTCCTCAAAATTGGTCCTGATGGTGTTCGTCACGCGCTCTCCCTTCGTTCGAAGCTGGAGAATCATAACCAATCGTGACGGCGCGGAAAGGGGGCGGCCGGACTTTGGCACCGTCCGGTAACGATGTTCACCTAATTTGGCGGCCCTGCGGAAATGCCTGGAGCACATCGCGCAAAAGTGTGCAGCGGTTTTGAGATAACGACATGCGTAAAATCAAAGACCTAAAGCGCGGGAGGTCAATCTGAAAGATCGCGACAGCGCTTTAGTGTCAGCGGCCCATGCGAAGATCTTGAACGATATCTGCCGTCTGTCCAAGCCGGGACTTGTAGACCTGATAATTCTCCATCACCCGCTGCACATAATTGCGGGTCTCGGCAAAGGGAATGCGCTCGATCCAGTCGACCACGTCGTCTATCGATTTGCCGCGCGGGTCGCCATAGCGGTTGATCCAGTCCGGCACGCGACGAGGACCGGCATTGTAGGCGACGAAGGTGAGGATGTAGGAACCGCCGAAATCATCGATCTGTTCGCCGAGATAATGCGCACCGAGCGTTGCATTATAGGCGGTATCGGTCGTCAGCCGCTCCTTGGAATAGGCAAGACCGTGGCGTCCGGCCACTCCTTTCGCAGTTCCGGGAAGAATCTGCAGAAGCCCGCGTGCATTGGCAGGCGAGATGGCAGCGGGATTGAAAGCGCTTTCCTGGCGGGCGATTGCATAAGCCAGCGCCTTTCCGGAGCCGCTGATATTGGCGCTTGCCGGAATGACACCGATCGGGAAGGCGAGGGCGGCGACATCGATGCCCCGGCCAAAGGCAAGTTTGCCGATCTGCAGCGAAAGTTGATGACCTCTGGTCTTCTCCGCCCGTGCGGAGAGGAGCGCGAGTTCTCCCGGGCTTGTCAGTTCCTCGGCAAGTGCCCGATACAGGCTGTCAGCCCGCCAGCCATGTCCGGAAGCTTCCAGGCGGGAAATGGCGCGGACCGCTTCACGGCTCTCGAACCGCGTGCGGTCGTCGGCCGTCGGCGAGGGATAGCTGACGTTCAGCGTCGTGCGGCCAAGCCGGGCAGCTGCAAGCTGACCATAGAATGTACCGGGAAGGGTCGCCGCCTTGGCAAAGTATTCGTTTGCATTGCCAGGGGCGCCGGCTTCCGCGGCGCGGCCCATCCAGTACCAGGCGCGCGAGACAGAGATCGGCCGATTGGACGCCTTCAGGATACGCTGAAAGTGCTGGGCTGCGGTGGTTGCATCTTCCAGCCCGCGCAAGGCGTACCAGCCGGCATGGAATTCCGCATCGACGATGTCGGCCGGGTCGGTGGCGACATTATCCGCCGCGATCGCGTAGGCGGCCTTGAACTTACCCTGATCGAGCAATCCCCGGCTGATGATCCGTTGCTCGACCCACCATTCGCCGGGATTGATGAGCACTTCCTTGTCTTTCGACAGGTTGGCCAGGAGCTTGGCGGCTTCCTCATATTTCTCCTGCTTGCGCAGATATTCAACGCGGACGAACAGATAGGCGGGTTCGTTGCGCCATGAGGGGTCGACGGCGGCGATGAGTGCCGCGGCATTGCCGGCTTTTTTCGCGACCGCCACCCATGCCCGATAAAGCGACTGGGCCTTGCCGAGGTCGCCAAAGCGGACTGCCTGATCGAGGCGGCCGCGATAAAGCAGCATCTCCATTCGCCGCTTGTGGTCAGCCGCGGTCAGAAGGTTCGGGAATTCTTCCAGAATCTTGGTTTCAGTCTCCTTGTCGAGCGCGTCTTTCGACCAGAGGCCGCGCAGCAATTTCGTCGCGGAATTTTTGTCGCCATTCGCCTGAAAGGCGCGCGCGAGGACAATGGTGCCGTCGGCTGTTTCCGGTCGTGTCGTTCCGAAGGCCGAGAGAACGTCAGGTGCCGCCGGATTTTCGCGATAGAGCGCGCGTTCGGAGTTGGCGCGCAGTACACCGAGACCCGGCCAGCCCTTCAACTCCTGCTGGGCGTTCGCGATCTCGTAGGAGGGGACGCCCTTCTGACCGGAAACGGCGATCGCCCAAGTGAGAATATGACGGTCGAGCGTGCCCTTGGCCATGGCGTTGCGCACTGCGATGGCGTTTGCTGCATCCTTGTTGGAAAGCGCATCCAGCCCGGTTTTGAGGTCCGAATTGATCGGCATAACAGCGGTTGCAGCAACGATCGAACCGGTAACTTCGGCGGAGGGCGATCTGCCGGTTTTCGCCAACGCCTGCGGTTTGAACAGGGGCAGCGGAATCTGTGCGTCTTGCGCGGAAACGGCAAATGCCGAAAACAGGATCGCCGACGCGCCGAGCATCGCAACCATCCGGCGAGACTTATATCCAGGCATCAAAAACCCCACGCTTCCCCGTGACAGTCTCTCATTTGGCGATGCAATTGCTAACGAAAGGTTACTCGTTTCCATTCAATCCCATAAATAACGGCGCGCCCCTGCCGGTGGATGGTTTGGTCCTGAAATACATAGAAACACCGCTGATGCCGGGGTAATAGACGGGAACCGGCAACGAATGGCGTGATAGAGTGCTTGCCGCAGGCACCTCACATGATTATGGTGCGCCAGTTTTCTAACCATGAAATGCGGCCAAAGCGTGGGTTGGTTTCAAGCTTCCCGGGCGCCGTCAGGAGTCGTGCATGTTCAAGGGATCCATTCCCGCTCTCGTCACCCCGTTCACCGCTTCCGGAGCCGTGGATACGGACAGTTTTGCCGCGCATGTCGAATGGCAGATCAGCGAAGGCAGCCACGGTCTGGTGCCGGTGGGCACCACCGGTGAATCGCCGACCTTGTCGCATGCCGAGCACAAACGCGTGGTGGAACTGTGCATCGAGACCGCGGCAAAGCGCGTGCCGGTCATCGCCGGCGCCGGCTCGAACAACACGACCGAAGCGGTCGAATTGGCGCAGCATGCCGAAAAGGCGGGCGCAGACGCCGTTCTGGTCGTGACACCGTATTACAACAAGCCCACCCAGAAGGGCCTGTTTGCACATTACGCGGCGATTGCGCAGAGCGTGAAATTGCCGATCGTAATCTACAACATCCCCGGCCGGTCGGTGGTGGATATGAGCGTCGAGACAATGGCGGCGCTGCACAAGGCCTATCCGTCGATCATGGGCGTCAAGGATGCAACCGGCAAGATCGAGCGCGTCTCCGAGCAGCGCATGGCTTGCGGCAACGGTTTCGTTCAGCTTTCGGGTGAAGATGCGACCGCTCTCGGATTCAATGCCCACGGCGGCGTTGGCTGCATTTCCGTTACGGCCAACGTCGCGCCGCGGCTCTGTGCCGAGTTTCAGGAAGCGACGCTTGCGGGCGACTATGCCAAGGCGCTGGACTATCAGGACAAGCTGATGCCGCTGCACAAGGCGATCTTCATGGAGCCCGGCCTTTGCGGCGCCAAATATGCGCTCAATCGCCTGCGCCAGATGAACCGGACTGTACGTTCGCCGCTGCTGTCGACGCTTGAGCCAGGCACGGAAGCCGCCATCGATGCAGCGCTTCGCCATGCGGGGCTGATGAACTGATGGCACCCAAAGGCAGCCAGCGCGTGGTCAAGAAAATTGTCGCGGAAAACCGGAAGGCCCGCTTCAATTACGAGATCATGGACACCTACGAGGCCGGTCTGGTTCTGACGGGCACGGAGGTCAAGTCGTTGCGCGAAGGCAAGGCCAATATCGCCGAATCCTATGCCACCGATGAAGGCGGCGAGATGTGGCTGATCAATTCCTATCTGCCGGAATATCTGCAGGCCAACCGGTTCAATCACGAGCCTCGCCGCCGCCGCAAGCTGCTCTTGTCTAAACGCGAGGCCAGCCGGCTTCAGAGCGCGATCAATCGCGAGGGCATGACGCTCATTCCGCTCAAGATCTATTTCAACGATCAGGGCAGGGCGAAGCTCGAACTGGCGCTTGGCAAAGGCAAGAAGCTGCACGACAAGCGCGAAACCGAGAAGGAACGCGACTGGAACCGGCAGAAGAGCAGAATTATGAAAGATCACCACTGACGCGGGCAATCGGAAATGATGTAAAAAAGGACCAGCCGAGACCCGGCCGGTCCTTTTTCATTTTCAGTCGTGGAATTCGTTGCTGACCGGCTCGGTCACGCGGACCGGGCGTTCGGAGGGATCGCGACCGACTTCGGCCTTCAGGCTGACCAGTTCGATGAAGTGATCGGCCTGCCGGCGCAGATCGTCGGCGATCATCGGCGGCTGGGTCGACATGGTGGAGACGACCGAGACCTTGCGGCCCTTGCGCTGCAGTGCTTCTACCAGCGTGGTGAAGTCGCCGTCGCCTGAGAAGATCACCAGGTGGTCGACCGTCTCGGACTGTTCCATCGCGTCGATGGCCAGTTCGATGTCCATATTGCCCTTGATTTTTCGCCGTCCGAGCGAATCGGTGAACTCCTTGGCAGGCTTTGTCACAACCTTGTAACCGTTATAGTCTAGCCAGTCGATCAGCGGACGGATGGACGAGTATTCCTGGTCTTCGATCAGCGCGGTGTAATAGTAGGCGCGAAGCAGATAACCCCGCTTCTGGAAAGCCTTGAGCAGCTTGCGATAATCAATGTCGAAACCAAGGCTTTTCGACGCGGCATAGAGGTTGGCCCCGTCAATAAAGAGCGCGATTTTTTCGCGTGGGTCGAACATCGTATTTCCTTTTTGTTGTCTCAATGTTTTTGATTTTTCAACCTGACCGAGCAAAAATGTGTCAGTGGTGGAACAATTCGAATACATTAAGATTTCATCATATTCCAGCTTTCTAAGCCGACATTCGCTTTAGTCTAAGAAAATTCCAGTTGGAATAGCTATTTCTTACAGTTTTTTGCTGAAAATCAGAAATATCTACCCTTATTTAGGATTTTTTTGCCGACAGGTGTCCTTGCATCCTGTCCGTGCCTTTGTTCTCTCTCCCCAGAGCGGCAACAGGGTCTAACAGTATTCAATCATCATTTATGCGGATGTCAAAGCCTATCGATTTGCAGCCGTTGCCGGGCGTCGTTTTTGTTCGGTGAATGCCGCTGCGCTTGAAATTGCCCGATATCTTTTTCCGCAATGCAGGAAAAACTTGAATTTGTGTGGGTTTGATTGTATCGGGCAAGTTAATTCCTGAAATCGGAGCCGCGCATACCGTCAAGCCGACGGCTGGACGGGTTCCGGTGTTGTTAATCAGCGCAGCGACCGCCCGTCTTTTGGCGTCCCCGGTCTAAGCTGCGCTCTTGAGATCTAAAGGACAGGCAATGGCCCGCGTCACTGTTGAAGATTGCATCGACAAAGTCGATAACCGTTTCGAGCTCGTGCTTCTCGCAAGCCACCGTGCCCGCCTGATCTCTCAGGGTGCCTCGATCACCATCGATCGCGACAACGACAAGAACCCGGTCGTTGCCCTGCGCGAAATCGCCGACGAAACGCTGTCGCCGGGCGACCTCAAGGAAGATCTGATCCATTCGCTGCAGAAGCATGTCGAAGTTGACGAACCGGAGCCCGATCCGTCGTCGATGATCAGCGGCGACGCTGCCGCGACCTTCGCTGAAACGGCTGAAGACGACGATCAGCCGGAACCGATCACGTTCGACCGCATGTCGGAAGAAGAACTGCTGGCCGGTATCGAAGGCCTGGTTCCGCCGGAAAAGAGCGACGACTATTGAGCCAACGATGTGTCCGGCCTATCGCCGGATGCGACGCTCTGATGCAATGCCGCGTTTTCGTTGAGAATTCGCGTGAGCACGGTATTTGCAAAGCAGTGCGCCACTCCTATGATTGGCGCACTTTTTCTTTTCCGGATCTCTCCTGGAGCCCCTAGCGGATGATGCGCCAATACGAGCTCGTTGAGCGCGTTCAAAAATACAAGCCCGATGTAAACGAAGCGCTTCTGAACAAGGCCTATGTTTACGCCATGCAGAAACATGGCCAGCAGAAGCGGGCAAGCGGCGATCCCTATATATCCCATCCTCTCGAAGTCGCTGCGATCCTCACCGAGATGCATCTCGATGAATCGACGATCGCCGTGGCACTGTTGCACGACACGATCGAGGACACGACGGCAACCCGCGCCGAAATCGATGATCTCTTCGGCGAGGATATCGGAGCCCTGGTCGAGGGTCTCACCAAGATCAAGAAGCTCGATCTGGTGACAAAGAAGGCCAAGCAGGCGGAAAATCTGCGCAAGCTGCTTTTGGCGATTTCTGACGACGTGCGCGTGCTTCTCGTCAAGCTTGCCGACCGGCTGCACAACATGCGCACGCTCGATCACATGTCGGCGGAAAAGCGCGCCCGTATTTCCGAAGAGACGATGGACATCTATGCGCCGCTCGCCGGCCGCATGGGTATGCAGGACATGCGCGAGGAGCTGGAAAACCTCTCCTTCCGCCATATCAATCCCGAAGCCTTCGAAACCGTCACCAAGCGCCTCGAAGAGCTTTCGACCCGTAACGAAGGCCTGATCAAGAAGATCGAGGACGAACTGGGCGAGCTCATCCAAGCCAAGGGCCTGACGGGTACCCTCGTCAAGGGGCGGCAGAAGAAACCCTATTCGGTCTTCAAGAAGATGCAGTCGAAATCGCTGTCCTTCGAGCAGCTGTCCGACGTCTGGGGTTTTCGTATCATCGTCGCCGATATTCCCGATTGCTACCGGGCGCTCGGGATCGTGCATACCCGCTGGCGTGTCGTCCCAGGCCGGTTCAAGGATTACATCTCGACGCCGAAGCAGAACGACTACCAGTCGATCCACACGACGATCGTCGGCCCGTCGCGTCAGCGCATCGAACTGCAGATCCGCACGCGCCTGATGCACGAGATTGCCGAATACGGCATTGCCGCCCATACACTCTATAAGGACAGTGCCGAGCCGGTGGGCGAGGTCAAGCTGTCGCCGAAGTCGAATGCCTATTCCTGGCTGCGCCGGACCATCGAATCCCTGGCGGAAGGCGACAATCCGGAAGAGTTCCTCGAGCATACCAAGCTCGAGCTGTTTCAGGACCAGGTTTTCTGTTTCACGCCGAAAGGCCAGCTGATCGCGCTGCCGCGTGGCGCGACGCCAATCGACTTCGCCTATGCCGTTCACACCAATATCGGCGATACGTGCGTCGGCGCCAAGATCAACGGCCGTATCATGCCGCTAGTGACGAGGCTCAACAACGGTGATGAGGTCGAGATCGTCCGGTCCGGCATCCAGGTTCCGCCGCCGGCTTGGGAAGAGATCGTCGTCACCGGCAAGGCTCGCGCCGCCATCCGCCGCGCCACACGCGCTGCCGTCAGAAAACAATATTCCGGTCTCGGTTACCGCATCCTCGAGCGGACGTTCGAGCGGGCGGGCAAGTCGTTTACCCGCGAGGCAATGAAGCCGGTCCTGCATCGCCTCGGTCACAAGGAAATCGAAGACGCGATTGCCGCCGTCGGGCGCGGCGAGCTTTCGTCGCTCGATGTGCTGCGGGCCGTCTTTCCCGATCATCAGGACGAGCGCGTTACGATCAAGCCGCAGGACGAAGGCTGGTTCAACATGCGTAGTGCTGCGGGGATGGTGTTCAAGCTACCTGGCCGTCCGAAGGACATGTTCGACATACTGGAAGGCGAAGGGCCGGAGGCCCTGCCGATCCGCGGGCTTTCGGGCAACGCCGAAGTCCATTTCAGCGCATCCGGCGCCGTTCCTGGTGATCGCATCGTCGGCATCATGGAGAAGGACAAGGGCATCACCATCTACCCGATCCAGTCGCCGAGCCTGCAGAAGTTCGACGAGGAATCGGAGCGCTGGATCGATGTGCGCTGGGATCTCGACGAGGCGAACAACACCCGCTTCATGGCGCGCATCCAGATCAACGCGCTGAACGAGCCGGGCACACTCGCCGAGATCGCCCAAGCGATCGCCACCAGCGACATCAACATCCGCACCTTGTCGATGGGGCAGGTGGCTGCCGATTTCAGCGAATTCCAGCTTGACCTGGAAGTCTGGGATCTGCGCCAGCTCAATCACCTGATCACCCAGATCAGGGATCTGCCGAGCGTCTCCACGGTGAAACGCGTCTTCGAATGATGCCGTCGTTGCGGCGTCACATTTTGATCTGCGAATAACAAAAGCCCCTGTCTCGTCTCCCCGAAAGACCGGTTGTTCCGCCCTGTGCTTCGTGGGAGACTGCCTTTCTCTCGGATGGAGGTGGCGATGCGTGCGATGCTGCGAGCACTGGCTTTCGGATGTATCCTGGGCTTGCCCGCGGGCCTTGCCGCAGCGGCCGATGCCGATCTTCAGTTGTTCGGAAGAGATGTAGGCAAGGAAAAGGCTTATGCCTGCTATTCCCGCAAATACACCAAAACTCACTTGGCCAATCATCCCGATCAGAATGTCCGCGATATGATGGTCTTCGTCGACAGTCACGAGGACGAGGAGGGGGCAGGGCGTCAGTATGTATTGGGCATGTCCGTCAATTTTCGCCAGCTGAAACAGCCCTACAGCACCTATGGCGGATGCTCGGCCGGGACGGATGGCAAGCAGGCCTTGCATTGCGGCATTGACTGCGACGGCGGCACGATCGGCGTGCGGATCAAGGACCGCAATTCCATCCTGCTCGATATTCCCAACGGCGCGCGTGTGAGCGACGACGCCAGCGAAGAGGAGCCGAGCGCGCTGCCCGATGGTGCCAAGTTCGGACCGGACGACAAGATCTTTCGCCTTGATCGCACCGACCTTTCGACCTGCCTGCCATTGGCAACCGATGAGGAGACCAAGGCAGCCCTGTTGGCTGTGCATTAGAGGTGGTGTCATGACGATCAAACGCCGCGCTGTCTTTACTCGTGCTCTGACCGCATCGGTGGCCGCACTTTTTGCCGGCCGCACCGCTTCGGCCGCAACCGCTGTCTCTGCCAGCGCGGTCAAACAGAAGGTCGTCTACCATCTGGCCGATACCGAAAAGGTGATGTTTGTCCTCGGCAATATCCGCAACCATATAGACGGCATGGGCGGGCCACAGGCCGTGGACATCGTGCTGGTGGTACACGGCCCGGCGCTGGCGCTGTTTCAAAAGCGGAAAGTCAATCCCAAGCTGACGGCCCAGGTGGAGCGGATCAGCGGTGAAGGGGTGCAAATGGCCGCCTGCGGCAACACGATGGCGGTGCAGAAGGTCGACCTCGCCGATCTGCTGCCGGGATTTGTACGGGCCGACGAAGGCGGAGTCGTCCGCATCGCGCGGTTGCAGACCGAAGGCTATGTCTATATTCGGCCATGATTGACTTTGTTTCCGCATAGCTTGGCGGCAATTGCACTCGAAATGTGCACGTTGTGGGGCGGAAAGGGGCAGGCCATGCGTCATGCGCATGGCTGCCGCTTCTTTGTAGCTCTGGTGAATAAGCGCTGTCTCAACTATCTTCAGCGTCGGGAGGTAAACGAAAGAAGGTTTACCATGTTTAAGCAACTGAAGAAAATCACCCGCGCCCTGCGCGTACCGTCCGCTGAAGAACGCGAACTGAACTATCTCAATGGTTCGCTCGACCGGATTGACTTGGAATACCGCCAGCGTCAGATCGACCGTGGCCTGTTCCGCAACTCGTTCTAAGCCATGTTGTTGTCCGGCTGCCTGTCTCGACAGGCTGCCGGGACCTATGCAAATGACGTATGGCGGATACGTTCTCTGCGCATGATGCGCAGTCTCCATGGATCGGCTGCGCGCGATTGTATGCCATGCGGCATATTCGCGTTTCCGGCACGAGAAGTGCTGATTTTTGCGCCTGTGCCATTGAACAGCCATATCCGCATCGTCTATCAGAGCATCATGTTGTTCAGACGCAAGAAGCCGGCGACTTGGTCGGGAAAACTCCGTGAGTTCCTTTGGCCGCGAAAGGGCTTTTCGCGCGGGCTTCGGTATCTGTCGATGCGGGTGCTCAGGCTATCGTCGTCACCTCATTCGATAGCCGTTGGCGTTGCCGCTGGTGCGGCCTCTTCGGCAACCCCGTTTGTCGGTTTTCACATCCTCATCGCACTGGCTCTTGCCTATCTGTTGTCGGGAAACCTGATCGCTGCCGGCATATCGACGGCGCTCGCCAATCCCCTGACCATCCCCTTCATTCTTGCCGCGACCTACGAGGTCGGCCTCGTCATGCTTGGGACAGAGGGGAGCAGCGCTCTGGCCGGTCAGGATATCCTCCACATGCTTGGGCATCTTGAGCTGTCCCATTTGTGGGAGCCGGTCCTCAAGCCGATGCTGATTGGCTCGGTGCCTGTTGCGGGCGCCAGTGCCGTCGTTTTTTATGTGGCGGCTTTCTATGCAGCCAGGCTGTTTCAGTCCCGCCGACACATCCGTCGCCAAAGAAAGATGCAGACGCGTATGCTCGGGTGGGCGGACGAGCTTTGATTTCTTGCGAATTTTTAACTTGGCATCCGGTGAACTGTTTGCTCTTGTCAGACCGGTTCCGCGTGAACTCTCACTAGGGTATTTTCGTTTCGATGATTATCGGCATCGGCAGTGATCTGATCGACATCAGGCGCATCCAGAGTTCGCTCGAACGGTTTGGCGAACGGTTCAGCCAGCGCTGTTTCACCGATATCGAGATCCGCAAATCCGAAGGCCGGAAGAACCGCGCCGAATCCTATGCCAAGCGGTTTGCCGCCAAGGAGGCCTGTTCCAAGGCTCTGGGCACCGGATTGGCGCATGGCGTGTTCTGGAAGGACATGGGCGTCGTCAATCTGCCGGGCGGCAAGCCGACGATGCAGTTGACCGGAGGGGCAGCCGAGCGGCTCGCCGAAATGCTGCCGGCCGGCCATCGCGGCGTCATCCACCTGACGATCACCGACGATTTTCCTTTGGCACAGGCCTTCGTCATAATTGAAGCTCTGCCCGTTGCTCCCGATTGAGGAAGCGTTTAGAGCATGTCCGGATGACGCGGACCGCAAAAGCGGCCTTAAGTTCATCTGAAAAGACGGCGCCGCGCTGATATGCGTCAGGCAGCCTCCGATCAGATGCTCCGGCAGAATATGGAACCGCAAGCAATACATCCGCACGGGACTTTGACAGTACGCGCGGTGACCAGATCAAGGAACAACAGGCGTGGCAGAAAACATCGAAAAAAAGCAGGGTGGCGGCCTTTGGGAAAACGTCAAGGTCATCATCCAGGCGCTTCTCCTGGCCGTGGTGATCCGCACCGTCTTCTTCCAGCCTTTTACCATCCCGTCAGGCTCGATGATGCCGACGCTGCTCGTCGGTGACTACATCTTCGTCAACAAGTTCGCCTACGGCTATTCGAAATATTCCCTGCCGTTCTCTCCCGATCTGTTTGAAGGCCGTATCTTTGGAAGCGAACCGAAGCGCGGCGACGTCGTCGTCTTCCGGTTCCCGCCGAACCCGGACATCGACTATATCAAGCGCCTCGTTGGCCTGCCCGGCGACAAGGTGCAGGTCCGCGACGGCATCCTCTATGTCAACGGTGCTGCTGTTCCGCGCGTTCCGGATGGCATCTTTCGCGCCGATGGCCAGCAGTACGGCGCCGCTGGCGAAATACCGGTTTTCCGCGAGACGATGGACAATGGCGTCAACTACGACACCCTTGACGAGAGCCCGGATACGCGCGGCGACAACACGCGGGAATTCATCGTTCCCGAAGGCCATTATTTCATGATGGGCGACAATCGCGACAACTCGGCCGATAGCCGCTTCGACGTCGGTTTCGTACCCGCGCAGAACCTTGTCGGCCGTGCCTCGATGATCTTCTTCTCGCTCGGCAACGACACCTCGTTCCGCGAAATCTGGAAATGGCCGACCAATCTGCGTTACGACCGCATTTTCAAGAGCGTCGAATGAGTAAGGGCCGTTCGCTGAACACGGAGGACCGGGCGCGGCTCGAGGCTGCGATCGGCTACAGCTTTGTCCAGAAGGAACGGCTCGACCGGGCGCTGACCCATGCCAGCGCCCGTAATGCCAAGGGCTCGAACTATGAGCGGCTGGAATTCCTCGGCGACCGCGTGCTCGGGCTTTGCGTCGCCGAACTTCTGTTCGAGACGTTCAAGGACGCTGACGAGGGCGAGCTTTCCGTTCGTCTGAACCAGCTTGTCAGCGCCGATAGCTGTGCACTTGTGGCCGATGCGCTGTCGCTGCATCTCTTCATTCGCACCGGTGCCGACGTGAAGAAGCTCACCGGAAAACACATGCTGAATGTGCGCGCCGATGTGGTAGAGTCGCTGATCGCCGCGATCTATCTCGACGGCGGGCTGGAGGCGGCGCGTGGCTTCATCCAGCGCCATTGGTCGGCGCGGGCAAGCCGCGTTGACGGTGCGCGGCGCGACGCCAAGACCGAATTGCAGGAATGGGCGCATGCCAAGTTCGGCGTGACACCAAGCTACCGGATCGACGACCGGTCCGGTCCGGACCATGATCCGCGTTTTACGGTGACGGTCGAGATACCGGGCATCGCGCCGGCAACCGGCATCGACCGGTCGAAGCGCGCCGCCGAACAGGTGGCCGCCACGAAAGTTCTAGAGCGTGAAGGCGTCTGGAAGACAGCGACGACGGCCTGATCTGTCCGGAGGCGAAATTCCTCCTGAAAGATCAGGCAATCTTTTTGAAAAAACAATGCGATCTCGCGCGCCTTTGTGGCGCCGATCGCCCAATCGGATATTATGGACATCATGAGCGAAACAGACGAAACCGTACCAGCAACTGACAAAGGCCCGACGCGTTCGGGTTTCGTCGCCCTGATCGGCGCCACCAATGCCGGCAAATCGACGCTGGTCAACAAGCTGGTCGGTGCCAAGGTCTCGATCGTCAGCCACAAGGTGCAGACGACGCGTGCCATCGTGCGCGGCATCGCCATTCACAAGAATGCGCAGATCGTCTTCATGGACACGCCCGGTATCTTCAAGCCGCGCCGTCGCCTTGACCGCGCCATGGTGACGACCGCCTGGGGCGGTGCCAAGGATGCCGACGCGATCATGATGCTGATCGATAGCGAACGCGGCCTGAAGGGTGATGCCGAGACCATTCTCGAAGGTTTGAAGCACGTCGAGCAGCCGAAAATGCTGGTTCTCAACAAGATCGACCAGGTCGAGCGCGAAGACCTACTGAAGCTTGCGACCGCCGCCAACGAATTCGTCGATTTCGAACGCACCTTCATGATCTCTGCGCTCAACGGTTCCGGCTGTGATGACGTGCTCGACTATCTCGCGATGAAGTTGCCGGAAGGCCCCTGGTACTACCCGGAAGACCAGATCTCGGACCTGCCGATGCGCCAACTCGCCGCCGAAATCACCCGCGAAAAGCTGTTCCTGCGCCTGCACCAGGAGCTGCCCTATTCTTCGCATGTCGAGACGGAAAAATGGGAAGAGCGCAAGGATGGTTCGGTGCGCATCGAGCAGGTCATCTATGTCGAACGCGACAGCCAGAAGAAGATCGCGCTCGGCAAGAATGGCGACGCCATCAAGGCGATCTCCATGGCGTCGCGCAAGGAACTGTCGGAAATCCTTGAACAGCCGGTCCACCTGTTCCTGTTCGTCAAGGTGCGCGAAAACTGGGGCGACGACCCCGAGCGCTTCCGCGAAATGGGCCTGGAATTCCCGAAATAATTTGTTGGTGACATACCCTGCTGGCGCTTGCCTCAGCAGGGTTCGGGCAGCTGTGGCGTTGGTCGCGGCCAGCGACCGATTGCCGTGAATGCGACAACCGCGCCGATTCCGAGAACAACGACCGACGACAAAGCGACCCACGCGCCGCCCTGTTCGATGAGCACGGCAAAGGCAAAGGGCGCTGCCGCCGAGACCGCCAGCCGCACCGCGGCCAGTTTTCCCAGCATTTCCCCATAGCCTGAAGCGCCGAAGAGAAACAGCGGCAGCGACCCCTGCACGATGCTGGCGAGGCCGGAGCCGAGGCCGATAAGCAAGGCAAACAGAACCGCACCCTCAATTCGGTCGCCGGTCACGATCAGCACCGATGCGCCGCAGACGATGAATGCGGCCGACACGATGGCCAGAGCGAGCGGCGAGATATTCCGCCCCATCAGCATGTTGGTGAAGCGGCTGAGCACCTGCGCCGGCCCGAAGAGTGTACCGACCAGAACGGCGCTTGCGCCAAGCCCTACCGCTCCGAGCAGGGGCACCATGTGGAACAGCAATGCGGCGAGCGCGAAGCCCTGCAACGCAAATCCGGTCGCCGTCAGCAGGAAGGCGCGGCGCCGGTGTTTCGCAATCATGATACCGGCGGCCGCGTCGGCATTGACAGGCTTGCTTGCCGATCCAACGCTGTTTGCCCGCCGCGCGAGCCAGGTGATCCAGAAATGCACGGGCAGGCAGGCAGCGAGGTTGAGGGCCGCGAAGATCAGGTAGACTGCGCGCCAGGACAGATGTTGGTGCAATTCGACCGTGACCGGCCAGAAAATGGTCGAGGCGAAGCCGGCAATCAGCGTCAGATGGGTGATGCTGCGTTGGGCATTGCCGGGAATGATCTGCACCACCGTCGCAAACGCTGCGTTGTAGAGCACCAGCGCCGAGACAACTTCGATTGCGACGATGCCGGCTACATAGGTTGCCGCATTGAAGGCGGAGGCGCAGATGATCAGGATGATGGCAGCGGCCGCCGAGCCGATCGTCATGATCCTGCTTGCGCCATAGTGGTCCATCCACCGCCCGACACGCGGCGCAACAAGGCCGCCGGCCAGAAGGGAGGCTGAGAAGATGCCGAAGACGACTTCGACCGGCCAGCCGAAGTCTGCCGCCATGTCCGGCGCCAGGATGCTGAAACTGTAGTAGAGGGTTCCGTAGCCGATGATCTGCGTCAGTCCGAGGCCGAAAACCAGGAGTGCACGGTTGCGTGGCGTGGGCATGCCGATGCTCACAAGCTTCTGAGATTGACGCGTTGCTCCAGTTTTTCAGCCTCTTCCTTGCGCTCGCTGTAGCGGTCGGTGAGGTAGCCCGAGATATCTCGGGTGAGCAGCGTAAACTTGACCAGTTCCTCCGTCACATCGACGACGCGGTCATAGTAGGAGGACGGTTTCATCCGGCCGGCGGCGTCGAATTCCTGATAGGCCTTGGCGACGGAGGACTGGTTGGGGATGGTGATCATCCGCATCCAGCGCCCGAGAATGCGCATCTGGTTGACGGCGTTGAAGCTCTGTGAGCCACCCGAGACCTGCATGACCGCCAGGGTCCGTCCTTGCGTCGATCGTACCGACCCGATGGATAGCGGGATCCAGTCGATCTGCGCCTTCATGATGCCGCTCATGGCGCCATGCCGCTCGGGGCTGACCCAGACCTGGCCCTCGGACCAGAGCGACAACTCCCACAGTTCCTGCACCTTCGGATGGCTGGTCGGCGCCGCGTCCGGCAGGGGCAGGCCTTCCGGATTGAAGAATTTCACCTCCGCACCGAAATGCGCCAGCAGGCGGCCAGCCTCTTCGGCAAGAAGCCGGCTGTAGGACACGGTCCGGAGCGAGCCGTAAAGAATGAGAATGCGCGGCGGGTGGCTGGAGAACGGCATGCGCAAAGCGTCCAAGTCCGGCTGCCGCAGATGGTTGAGGCTGGCTGCGGGCAGATCAGACAAGACGCTTGCCCTCGGCATCGAGCACCTGTTCGCCGTCTTCCTTTGCAAATGCGCCCTTGTGTGTCTGCGGCAGGATGTCGAGCACGACCTCGGACGGACGGCAAAGCCGCGTGCCGATCGGCGTGATGACGAAGGGCCGGTTGATGAGGATCGGGTGGGCCAGCATGGCATCCAGTAGCTGATCGTCGCCGAGCGCCGTATCGCCAAGGCCAAGTTCGTCGAAGGGCGTACCCTTTTCGCGGATTGCCTCGCGAACGCTGAGGCCTGCGTCGGCGATAATCGCCGTCAGCGCATCCCGGCTCGGTGGGTTTTGAAGATATTCGATAACCGTCGGTTCGATCCCGGCATTGCGGATCATGGCCAGTGTGTTGCGGGACGTGCCGCACTCGGGGTTGTGATAGATGGTGACGATCATGACTGGCCTCCGGGTCAAGTAATTAGGTGGCGGCGGCGGGCTGCCGCAACAGCCAGCTCATCAGGGCAAGCGCACAAAGCGCGCCCAGAAGTTCGGCAATGACGAAACCCGGCAGATCGAGCGGACGGATTCCGGAAAAGGTATTGGTCAACGACCGGGCCAGCGCCACCGCGGGATTGGCGAAGGAGGTGGAAGCGGTGAACCAGTAGGCGGCGGTGATGTAGAGCCCGACCAGCCACGGAACGGACTTCTGCTCGAAGCGGATGCCGCCAAGGATCACGGCGACAAGGCCGAAGCTTGCCACCCACTCGGAAAACCATTGTGAGCCGCCAGCTCGAACCTTCAGAGAAGCCTCGATCACCGGAAGATCGAACATCAGATGCGCTGCCATCGTCCCGGCAATGCCGCCGGCAACTTGTGCTGCGACATAGAGCCAAAGATCACGGTACGGCAGGTCGCGCTTCAATGCGAAAACCAGCGATACTGCCGGATTGAAGTGCGCACCGGAGATCGGTCCAAAAATGGTGATCAGCACCACCAGAACGGCGCCGGTCGCAAGCGTGTTGCCGAGCAGCGCCAGCGCCGTATCGTCCGTCAGCGTATCAGCCATGATGCCGGAACCGACCACGGTTGCAACCAGCAGGCAGGTTCCAAGCGCTTCGGCGACAAGACGGCGCTGCAGATCGAATGCTTTCATCATCCGGCGTTTGCCGGGCTGATCGATGCGCCTTCCATGGCGCCGATCTCGCGCAGATGCGTTTCCATCGCCAGCTTGTCGATCGAGCTGTGCGGCAGGGCGAGAAAGGCCATGATACGGTTCTTCAGGAACCGGGCGGCCTGCGAGAAGGCGCGTTCCCTCTCGAACTCGCTGCCTTCGACCGCAGCAGGGTCCTCGACGCCCCAATGGGCCGTTGTCGGATGACCGATCCAGACGGGACAGGCTTCGCCCGCCGCATTGTCGCAAACCGTAAAGATGAAATCCATCTGCGGCGCGTCTTTGCCTGCAAAGACGTCCCAGCTCTTGGAGCTGAAGCCGGTTGTCGGATAACCGAGCGCCTTCAATTCCTGCAACGCGAGGGGATGAACGGTACCTTTGGGGTAGCTTCCCGCCGAATAGGCTTTGAATTGGCCTTTTCCTTCGGCGGTCAGGATGGCTTCGGCGAGAATGGAGCGGGCGGAGTTTCCGGTGCACAGAAAGAGCACGTTGTAGATGCGGTCAGGCATGGGCTTTTTCCTTTGGAGTACAGCAGGGGACGAGATCTGCGATGAGCGGCGCGCACAGGTCCGGATGACCGGAACAGCAGTCTTTCAGAAGGAATACTACCACATCCCTGAGGCTATCGAGGCTGGCGCGGTAAATAATGGAGCGACTTTGCCGCTCAGCGGTGATCAGGTCCGCCCGCTGCAGCGTCGCCAGATGCGTTGACATGGTGTTGTGGGGAACGCCGAGCAACCGGGCGATCTCACCGGCCGGCAGGCCGTCCGGTTCGTGGGTGACGAGCAGCCGGAAGGCGTCCAGGCGCGTGGTCTGGGCAAGGGCCGCAAAAGCGTTGACGGTGCTAGTTGTGTCCATATGTCGAGAATTATCGACATAAAACCGTGTCGTCAATATGGATTTGCATCCGCCGGCTCACTGGTGCCGATCATCGAACAGTCTGTCGCTTAGGGATCGCCTTGCCGTTTGCGCCCGCGCGTGAGATTTCAAAGGCATGATCGCCCGGCCGTTCCGGGCCTGGATGAGGGACAGTGACGATGCCGCAGCTGGTCGATGGAAAATGGGAAAAGGGCGATGTCGCCGCCAGCGAGATGAAGAACGGTACCTTTCATCGCGAGCCGACCAGCTTCCGAAACTGGATCACGGCGGATGGATCGCCGGGGCCGGACGGCCAGGCGGCGCTTCCTGCTGAAGCCGGCCGTTATCAGCTTTTCGTCGCCTTCATCTGCCCCTGGGCCTCGCGCACGCTGATGATGCGCAACCTGAAAGGCCTGCAGGACATCATCCCTGTGTCCATCGCCGAGCCGGAGCTGGGCGAAAACGGCTGGACCTATGCCGAACCGCAGGATGCCGGTCCGCGCATCGGCAAAATCCGCTACCAGCACGAACTCTATACGGCGTCTGACCCCCACTATACCGGCAAGGTCTCCGTCCCGGTGCTTTGGGACAGGAAGGACGGCCGTATCGTCAACAACGAATCCGCTGATATCATCCGCATCCTCAACACGGCCTTCAATCACCTGACGGACGACAGGCAGGATTTCTACCCTGAGAAACTGCGCCCGGAAATCGATCGCTGGAATGTGCCGATCTATGAAACGGTCAACAACGGCGTCTACCGGGCCGGTTTTGCAAAGACGCAGGGTGCCTATGAAGAGGCCGTCACCAGCCTTTTCGAGACGCTGGACGCGCTCGAAGCGCATCTGTCGTTAAGCCGCTACATCGCCGGTGTCCATTTCACCGAGGCCGATATCCGTCTGTTCGTCACGCTGATCCGTTTCGACGCTGCCTATCATGGCGCCTTCAAATGCAATCTGCGGCGGATCGAGGATTATCCGAACCTGTCGAACTATCTGCGCGAGATCTACCAGTGGCCGGGCATCCGCGAGACGGCGCGGATCGATCAGATCAAGCGCGGCTACTATTCGATCGCGCATATCAACCCGACCAAGATCGTGCCGCTTGGCCCCATGCTTGACCTTGGTCAGCCGCATGACCGGGCGCGGCTTGCGGGACAGGGCGTGGTTACCCTTTGATATCAGGAGTTTGCTAAGTAAATAAATCTTTGAGGGACCCGCCAAGCCATTGCGGAATAGCGAAACAGCGCTAGTTTAACGAGTGTTCTGATGGATAGAGCACGCTGATCCGGGGCGCCCCGGCGATCTGTTCGGCAGCCTGGCGGCAAGCGGTCTGATGATCGCTTCCGCTGTTCCAGTTTGCCTTGGATGACGCCGACAGCGTTCCATTCAGGTTCTTCCCGTTTCCGAACGTCCGGCAACTCCCAGGCCGGCGGCGACGTCACCATCCGCCAGAATGCTTGCATCTGTGGTCGAGGTCCGGAATGAACACGACATTTCTTAAAATGCTCCGCCGACTGGTTCAAAAAGGCAATCTGAAAGTGATCCTCTCCTCAGGAGAGCAAGCCGTTCTAGGCGATGGGTCCGGCGATCCCGTCACGGTACGGACTATCGATGAAGAAGCCGAAAAGGCGATCCTGCACGATCCGGGCCTGAGATTCGGGGAAATGTTTGCCGAGGGGCGCCTCGTCATCGACCAAGGCAATATCTTCGACGTGATTTCGATGATGAAGGCCAATGGTCTCGAAAAGGCGGCGACAATCAGCAACACGGTCATCGCCCTTCTGCATGTAGCCGAGCAGCAGATCAAAAGCCGCCTGCCGGTCAATCGCAACAAGCATAATGTCTCCCACCACTACGATCTCGACGGCAAGCTGTTCGATCTGTTTCTTGATCAGGACTGGCAGTATTCCTGCGCCTATTTCGACCCGCCCGGTATCAGCCTCGACGAGGCGCAGACGGCAAAGAAGCGCCACATCGCGGCAAAGCTGCTTCTGGAGCCGGGCCAGACGGTGCTGGACGTGGGTTCCGGCTGGGGTGGCATGGCGATGTATCTTGCCGAATCCTCCTGCGTCGATGTCACCGGCATTACGTTGAGCGACGAGCAACTGAAGGTTTCGCGCGGCCGAGCCCACAAGCGCGGACTTCTCGATCGCGTACGTTTCGAGTTGCAAGACTACCGGACAATGCAGGACCGGCAGTTCGACCGCATCGTGTCTGTCGGCATGTTCGAGCATGTCGGCATGGCCAATTACGGAAATTTCTTCAGCAAGATGGCGAACCTGCTCGCCCCGAAAGGGGTGATGCTGCTGCATTCGATCGGCCAGGCGGAAAAACCCTGGGCGACCAATCCCTGGATCGAAAAATACATCTTTCCGGGTGGTTATATGCCGGCGCTGTCGGAAGTCGTGCCGGCGATCGAGAAGTCGCGGTTGATGATCAGGGATATCGAGATCCTGCCGATGCACTATGCCCACACCCTGAGAGCGTGGCGCGAGCGCTTCACCGCACGCAAGGAGGAGGCGGTCCGGCTCTATGACGAACGCTTCTTCCGCATGTGGGAATTTTATCTGGCGGCCTCCGAGACCGCGTTCATCTACGACGAGCTCTTGATCTTCCAGATCCAGCTCTCTCACGAGCAGGATGCAGTGCCCTACACCCGCAACTATATCGCAGAGCGCGAGGCGCTATTGCGCGAGTTCGAAAAGACCCGCCCGCCGCTGGAGCCGGTCGAGTTCTGAGCCAGTGACATTGCGTCAGCGGCATCCATCTGTGGACGTCCGGCGACGGCCGGACGCCTTCACTTGGCCTTGATGGCATGTGCATCTATGGTCCCAGCCAAATCACCGCAAACCACGGAATGCCATGTCCCTGCCATCAAAATCCATCGCCGTCCTCATCGCCCAGGAAATCAAGGCAACACCTGCCCAGGCGATTGCCGCCATCGAGTTGCTCGATGAAGGCGCGACCGTTCCTTTCATCGCGCGTTACCGCAAGGAAGTGACCGGCGGGCTGGACGACACGCAATTGCGAGACTTGGCCGAACGGCTCGTCTATTTGCGGGAGCTCGAGGCCCGCAGGATTTCCATCCTCGATTCGATCCGCAGCCAGGACAAGCTGACGGCCGAGCTGGAGGCCAAGATCGCCGCCGTTACCACCAAGGCCGAACTGGAAGACATCTATCTGCCCTATAAGCCGAAGCGCCGGACCAAGGCCGAGATCGCCCGCGAGCGCGGGTTGGGACCGCTCGCCGAAGCCATCCTCGCTGACCGAACCGGCGCACCGACGGACCGCGCATCTGCCTTCATCACGGCAGAGGTGCCGGATGTGAAGACGGCGCTCGACGGCGCTCGCGATATCATTGCCGAAGGCATCAGCGAAAATGCCGACCTGCTCGGCCGGCTGCGCGCCCATATGCGGCAGGTGGCGTTTCTGCGCTCCAAGGTGGTCGACGGCAAGCAGGAGGCCGGCGCCAAGTTCTCCGATTATTTCGATCATTCCGAGAAATGGGCAACCGTTGCCGGACATCGGGCGCTGGCCATGCTGCGCGGCTGGAACGAAGAGTTCCTCTCCGTCGATATCGTTGTTGATCAGGACGATACGTCGCCGGTCAAGCCTGTGGAGCGCACCATTGCCGCTGTTTACAAAGTCGGCGGCGCGCTGCCGGGCGACAAATGGCTGATGGAGATGATCGGCTGGACCTGGCGCGTCAAGCTCTCGATGTCGCTATCGCTCGACCTGATGCGCGAACTGCGCGAGCGGGCGGAGGACGAGGCAATCCACGTCTTTGCCCGCAATCTCAAGGACTTGCTGCTCGCCGCTCCCGCCGGCTCGCGCGCAACGATGGGGCTCGACCCGGGTATCCGCACCGGCGTCAAGGTCGCGATCGTCGATGGCACCGGCAAGCTGCTCGAGACCACCACGGTCTATCCGTTCCCGCCGAAGAACGATATTCGCGGCACACAGGCCGAGCTTGCCAGCCTCGTTCGCAAGCACAAGATCGAACTGATTGCCATCGGCAACGGCACCGGCAGCCGCGAGACCGAACGTCTCGTCGCCGACATGCTGACGCAACTGCCAGCAGGGCCTAAACCGACCAAGGTCATCGTGTCTGAGGCTGGCGCATCCGTTTATTCCGCCTCGCAGGCCGCAGCCGACGAATTCCCCGGCCTCGACGTTTCGTTGCGCGGCGCCGTTTCCATCGCCCGCCGCTTGCAGGATCCGCTCGCAGAACTGGTGAAGATCGAGCCGAAGTCGATCGGCGTCGGCCAGTACCAGCACGACGTCGACCAAGGCCGTCTCAACCGCTCGCTCGAAGCCGTCGTCGAAGATGCGGTGAATGCCGTCGGCGTCGATCTGAACACTGCCTCGGCACCGTTGCTTGCCCGCGTCTCCGGTCTTGGAAAATCCTCGGCTGAGGCGATCGTCGCCCATCGTGATGCGACCGGGGCGTTTACCAGCCGCAAGGAATTGATGAAGGTGCCGCGCCTCGGCGCCCGCACGTTCGAGCAATGTGCCGGCTTCCTGCGCATCCGCGATGGCAAGGAGCCGCTCGACGCCTCCTCGGTACATCCCGAAGCCTATGGCGTCGCCAAGAAGATCGTCGCCGCCTGCGGCCGTGATCTGCGCGCCATCATGGGCGACAGCGCCGCGCTGAAGCAGCTCGATCCGAAGGCCTTCGTCGATGAGCGCTTCGGCCTGCCGACGGTTAAGGACATTTTCGCCGAACTCGAAAAACCCGGCCGCGACCCGCGCCCGAGTTTCAAGACTGCGACATTCGCCGACGGCGTCGATGACATCAAGGATCTGAAGCCCGGCATGCTGCTCGAAGGCACGGTGACCAATGTTGCGGCCTTCGGCGCCTTCGTCGACATCGGTGTGCATCAGGATGGGCTCGTGCACGTCTCCCAGCTTGCCGATCGCTTCGTCAAAGACCCGCATGAGGTTGTGAAGGCCGGCGATGTCGTTCAGGTGCGGGTCACCGAGGTGGACGTCCCCCGCAAGCGCATCGGGCTCACCATGCGCAAGGACGGTGCCGCGGAGTCAGGCGGACGGGACATGAAGAGCGACCCGAAGGCCGCCCATCAGGCGCGCCAGACGCTCGCCCGCACGCAGCAGCAAAAACCCCAGGCGCCATCGCAAGGCGCCTTCGGCGCAGCGCTGGCCGAGGCGATGAAGCGGAAGTAGCCGCTAAGCCGGACTGGTTATCCGGTTGCCGGTATAGTCGGCAGCCGGTTTAGTGCCATCAGCTTCCGCGAGTGCGAAGACACAGGTAACGCCCTGTGCCGGAACAGTGCCGCGCCAGCTTATCCGCTTGGCTTCGACCTTTTTTCCGAATGCCGAGGAATACCAGCCGCCTTCGCCGATCTCTCCTTCTGCATTGACCGTGATCTCTCCGGGCTCGTTCCAGGTCAGGAGGCCGATGGCCTCGCTGTGTCGTCCGATGACGACTGTTCCTTCAATCACCTCGGCGTTGAAGTCGGGCGCAAGCTGAAAGACGATCTCCGCCATTCTCATGCCAGGCCCGATCAATTCGTCGTGGATGGCAAAGCCATCCTGCGTCGAAAACAGCGCCCGGCGATGGACGACGCCAAACCGTTTTTCATAGCCGTCATGCACTGCAGTCACAGACCAGTTTTTGCCGCCGGATGCGGATTCCAGCGTCGTTACGGCTTTGTGAGACCAGTTGAACGCGCCGGACATGATGCTCTGGTCGGCGCCGCCGATGTTCAGCGTGTTATGGGCGCGTGTGCCTCGGAACCAGTCCCGCCATTGTCCGCCTGAGTGGTAAAGATAGGTGCCAGGATCCACAAACAGCGGCTCGCCATCGACGGAGACGATCACCGACAGCGCATCGGCATGGCCATGGGCGGCGATCGAGAGATAGCCGAGTGGCGCATGATCGAAGACGATGCCGAGGTCACGGCCGCGTTTGGTTTCCCGAATGACCGTGTAGCCGCCATCGGCGAATGTCTTGACACCCGAAGGAGCCGCCCCGCCGGTCATTGCCGAACCGAAGAGCGCGTCGCGCAAATCCAACTCCGGCGGGCGAGGTCCTGTCGGCGGTTCGCCGAGGTATGCTGCGATTGCCGCGCAAACGGAAGCGGCATAGGCCGGTTCGTGCCTTGCCAGCGTCAGGATGCGTCCCTCGTCATCGTCGCAGATCCCGGGCACGCGCCCGTCCACGTTGGACAGCCACGCGATGTAATTTGAAAACAGCTTCAGCCGCGTGTCGATGTGGGCTGCCAAGGGTTTTCCGGCCGAACGCGCCACGAAGCTGCAAAGTAGGATGAATTCTGCGGTGAAAGCCCCGTAGGTCGGCGACTGTTCGGCGCCGACGCCGTCATTCAGGATCTGCTTGTTCGCCTCTTCGGCGAGGATACGACGACCCTTGGCCTCAAGCTTGGCAGACAAAGGCAATTCCGGCATGGCCAGCGCGATGAGGAATTCGCCGGCAACCTCTGCAACCAGATGGTTGTTCGCGGAGGAAAAACGTGAAGGATATCGCGCCATCCAGACCATGTGGGCGTGCAGGATCGTGCGGATTTGGTCGATCGTCGCGACCGAGAGTTGGGCGCCGCAAAGGGTGGCGACGACGAGAAGGCTGATGGCGCGAAGGCCGAGTTCTATCCCGGAATTCCAGCAGATGCCCCTGAAGGGAGGATTGGCCGCGTACCAGCTTTCGACCGCCGCTTCGATTGCCGCGATTGCCTTTTTGTTTCCTGTCAGCGCCGCGTCGGCCGCCAACGGCTGCAGGAACTGCAGTCGGTTGAACTCCCAGACATATTTGACATCGCCAAGCACCCGTTCATGCCGGTAGGGGATGTCGAAGCAGTATTTTTCCGCGCCCGGCCAAAGCCCGCCGGTGACGGGATCGAGCCGCCAGATCTCCGGCGGGAAGAGATTTTCGGGCGCCCGCTCCGGCCAGCCAGCACCGAGCGCCTCATAGCGGCCCGACAGGATGGAGGCACTGGCAGCGCGGATTTCCCGCTTCACCTGCTCCGGCGCGCGCGCGAGGTTCTCGACCAGGCCCGCGAGACGGGGCAGGGGACCGGGAACCTGATAGCGTTCCCAGCCTTCGCGGCGCCCCTTGGCTCTCGATTTACTCGCTTTTTCGGCGATGCGATGCACGACCTCAGTCGTGCTCATCGCCCGCAAGCGGTTGACATACCAGACAAGAGACACGGCTAGTTGCTTCCCTGCTTCAAGATCCCCGCCAGCACGTCATAACCAGTCGCCGTCAGATGCAAACTGTCGTCGCGGAAATTGGCGCAATTATTCCGAAAGAAGTTCGAGTGTATGGCCAAAAAATCGAAAAAGTTTTCGTGCTTCATCGGGAAATACCTATTTATACGGGTTACAAGATGAACATCAGATAAGATAATTGCCTATCTTAGATATCTATCAAGAAGAGTACTTGTTTCGGTGAATGATGTTCTCAGGTGGTTGGTGTCTCTCAATATAGGGGCTCCCTGAATATCGACGGTCCTGCAATTCGCCGTGTCGCACATCATTTCAAACGGGTCGATGAGCGTGACGCCCCGGATACTCTTGAGTGATGACAGAAATTCCATGACGTGCTTCCGCTTAAACTCCTGCCGGTCCCGTTTGAGGAACGAAACATCGTCTGTCTCAATCTGGAGAAAGTTTCGTCGAGCCAGTTCGACCGGAGTGTTAAAATCGGAAATGACGGGAGGGAGCATTATGTTGATGGAAATATTTTCGGATGAGAGTTTTTTTATCTCTTCAAGAAATTCTGAAAATGCTTCACCAATGGATTTGTCTGACGTATCCGCCTTGCAAGTTTCATTTTTAACGAAGCACAGCTCTCCCAGCGTCGAAAAATAGTCCCAGTAATTGATGATCAAAACCCGATCAAAGCCACCGGATGCGGCCAGCTCATAGGCCTTGTTATTGTACGTGGCGCATTGACGAAAGCCGCGGTTTATGCCGGGCAAGGCCGGGCAGCCGTGATAGGCGGTTAAAGTGACGCTTGAAAGATTCGGATCGATTTGAGACCCGGGCAATTTTTCAAGGCGCGGCAACCACATTTGGGCATGCGAGTCCCCGATCACCAATACGCGCGTTCCGCCGGCGGCACCGGTTGAGAAGACGCAAGGTTTTAGGTCGCCTCTCGAGTTCAAGCCAGCACAGGCGGATTCGTCCTGCCGGTCCAGGCTGGCGTCAATGTAGGAGCGCCATTTGGCTGTCTCTATACCGTAGAGTGATCCCATATCTCTCAGTATGAGCATATGCAGCAGAGGCAAGATGGCGATAAAGGATGCGCAAACTGTCGCTGCCGCTGCGATCGTACTGAACCGCCATAATTTCAGCGTTCGTTGCAATGGCCTCTCGATGAGATGATATGAAATCAATCCAAATGTGATTGAAAGCAATATTCCCGAGATTACCGCAATGCTGGAATCCAAGACCTGTAGATAATTCATGTATACCAAAATTGGCCAATGCCAAAGATAGATAGAGTAGGAAGAAAGGCCAATTTGTTCGAAAGGAATATGCAGAAAGCTCCTTTGTATATCCAGGTTTGAGGATATTATTATTGATGTTGCTACAACTGGAACCAATGTCCACAACGACGGCCACGGTGTTTCGCTGTCAAAGGTGACGACGCAATATAATATCGCTGCAAAGGATAAGACCGAAGCTGCCGTGGTTTGCTCTTTCCTGAGATGAAGAAAATAGACGATACCGCCAGCGGCCATTTCCCAGGCCCTGAATGGCAATAGATAGAATATGTAGTTATTATTGGAAACAATCGGTAAAACGCAGATAAGCAAAGAAACTGCGCTTAGAGCCAGTATAGAATAAAATAGCCGGGATGCTCCAAGGGTGCGTTTACAGATGTACAGATAAAATGGATATAACACGTAGAACTGCCATTCAGCGGACAGGGACCACGTGTGTAGCAGCCACATTGAACCGGAATCTGGATTGAAATAGTTTATGTTTCTAGCATAAAATAGATTTGAAACGAATGTTGCTGCAAAGATGGACTCTTTGAGCAGTTTTTGATGTTGAAGCGGATCGATCAGGAAGAATCCAAGCGTTGAAACGCACAGGATGAGAACCAAAAGGGCGGGAATTATCCTTATCGATCTGGCTTTGAAGAATCCAATGTAGTCATCCAGGCTTTCGGATGAGACAAGAATTGATGTCATCAGGTAGCCGGAGATGACAAAAAATATATCAACGCCGATAAACCCACCGCTGAATCCGTATATATTGAAATGATAAAATACGACGATTGAAACGGCTATCGCTCTCAATACGTTAATATCATTACGAAATTTTCGCATATTCAGGGACTTCCCATCAATATCGTCGGATTTATCAATGTGTAAAATCGATATCGCGTATTCTTTTGGATTTTGTTCTTACTGAATGAGTTTTTGATCGGAAGGCGGCGTTTTACGTGCTGCCATCCAGAGTTTTTCTAAGTTTTCTACGTACAGGCCGATGTCGAGATTCTGATGTTGAAAAGCTTTGGCATTTTCAGCGAGCGTCGCTCTAAGGTCCGGTCGTGTGAAAAGCAGGGTGATTGCTTCCGCAATTGCCTTCGAATTTCCCGGTGGAACAAGCAGACCGGTTTCTCCGTCAATGATGATATCCTCGACCGCGCCAACCGGCGTCGCAATGATCGCAAGGCCCGCAGCCATGCCTTCGATGACCGACATCGGCAAATTCTCGTCAAAGGACGGCAGCACGAGAACATCCGACCGCGACAGCAGTCTGGCCACCTCATCCGACCCGACCCAGCCCGGCAGCACGACACGATCGGCTAGGCCCAGCCGTTCGATCTCCTGGCGTGCTGGCTCTACGTCGCCATCGCCGGCAATGGTCGCGCGCCAGTTTCCGTCTCTCGGAAGCATGGACAGTGCCTCGACAAGCTGCGGCACGCCTTTTCGTGGGCCGACCCGGCCCAGGAACAGGATGCGTAGGCACCCTGCTTTGTCTTTCACGTGGGGAAGCTGTGGTCGCGGTGTTGCATTGGGGATGATAGCGATTCGGTCGTCGACGCCGGGAACTTTTTCCGTCACGAAGGATTTCCAGACGTTTCCGAGTACGACGATACGGGATGCGGAGGCGAACATGCGTGTGATTGCGTTTGCAACGCCCGGCGCGCTTTCATTCCAGAATTGCCGGAAACGGGATCCGTGGAGATGAATGACATAGGGTATGCCCAGCAGTCGCGCCCACCGCGCCACGATCATTTTTCGCCTGGTACTTCCGTGACTGGACAGATTGATATGCAGGACGTCGATTCTTCCCAAGACCTTAAGCAGCGCCATCCTTGCGAGGAGCGCGACGAGATAGAGCGGGGAAAGCACAATGCTACCTTGGCCGCGGGTTGCACCAAAGGAAATGCTGACGTGTTCGGACGACTTCAGTCGTGCAATCTTGCGGACCTCATCCATGATCCGATCAATGCCGCCCATTCCCCCTTCGCCAAGAGGGGTGGCAATCAAGACATAGGTGGGGCTATTGGACATGCCGGAAACTCTTTGCAACTGCGGGAACTGTTGGAGATCTGTCTCTGACGGTGCAATCAGAGGGCGTCATGGCAGTACAGTTTTGCTATGTGGAATATACGTGGTTTTCCATGTCTATTTCTTTGATGTTTTTCGCCAGTCTTTGATGAAATTCGTAGGAGTGGGAAATGGAAAACGTCAAAAATAACGGTAGCAGAAACGAAAATATTTCCATTATAAATGATTCTACCAGGCTTATCTGGATGATGTAGATGTAAAGAACGGATGTGGCGATTGCAGTTCTAAAGTTTTCCTTGATTGGGGAGATTTTATACAATCTGAAAAATTCGCTGATCGCAAAAAAAATCAAAAAAATCAGGCCGAGATAGCCAAAGTAGACAAAAATATCGACATAGGCGTTCTGGCTGTTCGGAAGTGCAGTCAGTTCATAGCTGAGATTTGGGCGAACCCATTGGAAGAATCCCGCGACATATCCGTATCCCAGCCAATTGTTGGGTCCCAGGATATCCAGGATCATCAGCCAAAGAGGGGCTCTACCCGTCAGGTCGGTGGATTTTCCCAAGGCATCGAGCGTCGCATAAAACAGGCTGATGCCAAAGAACAAGACGATGGTTGTTCCGAACAGGATTGTAATCGTAAAGAAAAGCCGATTGTCGCGTTTATAAAAGGCGTGCGCCACGATGCCGGACAGCAGGCAAACGACAAGCGAGATGAGAGCTCCGCCGGAGTTCGACATGAAAATGCACGTCAGTGCACTAACGCCAATCAGGATGCGGCTGGCTATACGGAAGGTCGGTGCTCCACAGAAAATCAAAATCGCGACATAAAGCGCGGAAAATTGACCCAGCTTTGTCCTGTGATCGAAGACGCCCCGCCAGGAGCCAGCATGCACGAATTGCACCGCGTCGCTCTGCTGGTGAACTCCGAACTCTGGCAGAAGAACGACGGTGGCAATCGACAACAGGATGAGTGTTGCACCGGCTTTCAGATAAAGGTCGAGAATTTCGTCTGCCGATAACCTGAGCGCGATAGCAAGCGCAAACATGTAGAGGCAGAAAAGCGAGATCGACGATGTGATGGTCGTATAACGATCAACAGACCAAATCGCCGACATGAAGCATAGACCGACGAAGAAGAGGTGATATTTCGATCTGAAAAGCAGGGTAAGCAAGGCCCCCGATCGCCCGGCGATAAGCAGGGTCGAGATAAACATTATAAGCAAAAATATATAACGTCGGATATCCGTTGTGCTTTCCGGACCGCGCGTGACCTCAAGCGGATTGATATAAAGGCTGTAGGCACCGCAAAGAAACAGGATCGCGATGAAAAAGAACAGGTAGGTAAATTTACCTACAGACCTTTGGGGCGCGGTGTTTTCAGGCATCATTCATCGTGCTCCGATACAGTGGCTGCGGTAGGCATCGGCGACGAGACCGGATAAAACGCGGTACGAACGATTGGTCTCAAGCCAGTGTTTTGCGTTGGCAACCTCTTCCGGCGAAGGCTCACCTGCCTCGAATGCGCGCTGCAGGCCGTCATCGAAACCTTGCGGCTTAAACTCGGTTATTGTGCCCAATCCCGTGTGATTGAGCAAAAATACCTGATCCGGATGTGAATTGGCCACAACCCTTTTGCCGATTGCCAGGTATTCGACCAGTTTCGTCGGCGTCGCCGAGCGATGCATTTTTGAGTGGATCGGGTAGGGGCTGATGCAAATTCCGGCACGCTTAACATGCGACAGCATGTCTTCAAGCGGCATGTGCTCCAGGAAGACGAGGTGGTCTTCGACGCCATACAGCCGCATGGCGCGCCGCACGGCATCGCGCTCCGCCTGCGTTGCCCTTCCGGCGATCACAAAAATCCAGTCACGATGTCGTGCGATAAAGCGAGCAACGCCCTCCGATGGAATGTCCATGTTTCGCGACAGATCGAGCGTACCGGAATAGAAGATCGACTGACGCGTGTCATAGATCGAATTCGTTGAAGGAGATATCGTGTCTGGATTGTACAGATCGAGATTTATCCCCATCGGAACGGCAGTTATTTTGGCCTTGCTTATGCCAAGTGCCGCAACGTCTCTTTTCATCTGATCGCTCTGTACAAAAATATGGCGGGCAAGACGCAATACGATCAGATACAGGCTGACAAAGCCCAGAGTGCCATAGCCGAATTGAAGCAGCGCTTTCCAAAGCGCCCCCTGGGCCAGATAGCTCCTGGCTCTGTAGAAATTGCTGAGCTCCATAGGAAACGACATCCAGTAGACGAACGGACGCCTGATGATCAGGGCAACGAGAAGATAGACCAAGGCCAGGAACATGGTGTCGCGGCACTGAATGATATCGGGCCGCTCGCGCAGAATTCGTTTTATGCCCGCGATATGAAGCGCCAGATCACTCAACAGCCGATTTTTGCGACGCTCTGCATGAGGTGCCGGCAGCACATAATCGACATTGGGATTGGGCTGCGGTTCCGGGCGCCCGCCTTCATCCCACCCCATCAGAAATGTCAGCCGATAGTCACCGGAGAGATATCTGAGATAGAGCTCCGTGATATCGACTCGGAAGGGGGGATATTTGTCTTTGGTAACAATGAAAATGGATTTTTGGGTGTCGCTCATGGCGTGCCGCTCGTTGCGAGAATCCGTGAGGCAAACGGTATGCGGATCAAAAACCTGACCGGTATTTGGCTGCGCAGGACCTGCTTTTCCCGTTCCGACATCGCGTTTTGGAACAGTAGCAGATACGCAATAGAGGTCATGAGGACGAGCTGGACGGCGACGTCGGCCGGGAAAGAGGCGTATCGGCCAAACGCGTAGGCCAGCAGCACGATGCTGATGGCGCCGATCCAGGCCAGAAATTTCAAATCCAGAAATGTCCGGTTTTCCCTCGGAATCGTCAGATAGATGATCGAAGCGCGGACGATGCTGTCGGCCACGGGTATCATCATGATGACCGAGGCGCTCAGACGATCGGCAAAGACCAGGATGGCTGCGATCGAAGCCAGACTGACGAGAGAGGAGAAGTTCTGCCCCCGGTACGATCCCGAAAAGCTGGCGATCACCTGCAAAACCGCCACGCTGATGGCAATCGTCGGCATCATGAGAAGAATGGGAAGAAAGTAGCCGAGGCCCGCAAACCGGTCGCCCGCGAGAATTTGCAGGATCAGTTCGCCGTGCGGGGCAACGACCGTCAGCGCCAGCAGAATGAGGATCGCATCCAGCTTGATCAGCAGGGAGAACAGAGTGGCCCCCTTCTGGACGTCGATCAGCCCGGCATCTGTGCGGTAGTTGGCGGATCTCGCTTCCACCAGTGGAAAGATCATGGCGCCGGGCGCGTAGCGTATGAGGCTGCTGACCAGAGACTGGCAGAAAATCAGGGCAGCCAGCTCCCGCGTCGTAAATGCACCGACTACCAGAAGCCTGAGCATTGCCGGCGACGTTGCAAGATAAGCAAGGCCGGCGATATGACCGGCCAACCCTGTTGCGAAAACATCGGAAAATGGGACGGCCGGGAGAGTGCGTTGAGCGCCCCGCCGCTTGCGCAGAACGCGCAGGCTGTTTGCTCCCAGAATAAGGCAGGCTAGGCCTTGGGTGGTCGCCATCACGGCGATCACCGTGCTGCTGTCAAACGGCGCGTGCGGATAATAGTAGAGGCCCAGGATGACAAGAACGCGGATCGCCGGCTCGCCAAGCGAAATGATGCGCGACATTCTTTGCTGGTCCAGCGTCTGCGACGTCGCTTCCGCATCCAGATAGAGGCAGGATGCGATGCAGTAAAAGGCGATGACCCATAAATTGCTGTCTGCGATCAGTGCAGCGATTTCCAGATCCGACCACTTTGCCGCGGCAAAGCAGAGATAGATGACGACGATGATCGCAGCATATTTCCCGCCCAGGATCGCCAGGATATGCCGAAGCGATACATTCGAAAAATAAACGACGGGTATGTATTTCGGAATGATTCGCTGGGTTCCCAGCGAAACCAGGGTCCCGACCAGGGAAGAAAATGCGAAGACAATGCCGACGATCGAGTATTCGTGGATGTCCAGATGCCTGACAAGGAATATCTGGAAGAAGAAAGTGATGAAGAGCGCGGGGACGCGGCCCGACAAATAGAGGATAAACCTGTTCATGGCCGGCTTCCGGCCGCTGTCGTCTGGATTCGCCGCAGAAATTCGGGCTCGATGTTTTTCCAGAGATATTGTTCGGAATTGGAAAGCGACCGCGTTTTCAGTCGGCCGATTTTTTCCTGATTCTGCGTAATCCGGATCAAGGCCTCCAGAAGCGATTGTGAATCATATTCGAAGATGACCCCGTTTTCCTCGTTGTCGATGAAATGGGTGTGGGTCGAAATATTGTTGGCGAGAACCGGAAGTCCTGCGACCTGATACTCGAACAGCTTTGTAGGCGGATTGAACCGGTAATACTCCTTGTCCGCCCAGATGCAGATACCGAAATCCTTGCCGTGCAGGTGTCCGATAACCTCTGCGCCGGACACGCGGCCGAGCACCGTGATGGTGTTTTCGGCACCGCGGCTCTTGATGAAATCAAGGCAGTATTGCCGTTGGGTCTCCACGGCTCCGACGATGGTCAAGTGAACCGGAAGCCCTTTATCCTGTGCCGCGCAAAACCCCTCGAGCATGACGTCGCGTCCGCGGTCCTGCTCGACGGAGCCGGCATAGACGAAGTGAACCTTGCCGTTGGGTTCGTCACCTGCGGCGGTGACCGGCCGGAACGCGTCCGAGACGCCCATCTGAACGAGCCGCGTTTTCTGCTCGGAAACGCCGTGGGCGAGAAGATCCTGCCGATGCGCTTCCCCGATCGGCATGACGAGATCGGCTTTCTTCGCGCCGGAATAGCACAATCCGCGGAGGATTTTGCGGATCGGGCGCATGGGCCGCAGGCGGCTCGGCCCGAAGAAATGGGAAGGGTGTTCGTTCCAGTAGAGTGCAATCCGCGCCTTCTTCGGAAGTGCCAGGATGAAGGGGCTACCCTGGCTTCCTAACATCACCACGAGATCGTAGGTCTTTTTTCGGATGAGACTCGTAACGCGCGTGAAATAATCGAGTTGAGACGGAAGCCCCTTGAATCTTGGTTGAACGACGACCTCATTGAAGCTGGAATTGCTGAATTCTTGCCTGTGCCGCACCGAATACCGGCAATAGAGATCGACGTCAGAAATCGCACCCAGAGCAGCCACCCTGTAGGAAAAATCCATAAAGCCGGTCAGGTTGTCGTGAAAATAGGTGACGACGGCGATTTTCATCGTGGAAGCCTTGAGAATGCGCAAGGCAAGGCGCACGCAGGGCGGAGCGCCAGGATGCCCTCGCGATGGGTCCTCAAACCTTCGACTATGTCCTTGATCACCATCAACAAACCTGTGCAATATCGCTTCAAAATACCAACGGACGAGCGAAAAGATCGCCGCGGCTGACCTATGGCCGTGCATTCTTGTAGGCATCGATCAGCTTCGGCACCTCGTAGCTCCAGGCCATCTGCGTTTCCACGCGATTGCGCCCGAAAGCGCCCATTCGGGCACCGCGCACCGGATCGGCAAGAAGCTCGGCGATCTTGACGGCAAAATCGACCGGATCGTTCGCCTTTGCGTAGAGCGAGGCTTCCTGCGCGCTGAAACGGCCTTCGGTGACATCGAACTGGACGATCGGCTTGCCGACGGCCATGTATTCGAGGATCTTGTTCATCGTCGATTTGTCGTTCATCGGGTTGACGCGGTCCGGATTGACGCAGACATCAGCCGTCGACAGCACCTCGAACAGCGTCTGGTCCGGCGCTCGACCGGTAAAGGTGACGTAGTCCGAAAGCCCCATCTTCTCGGACATCGCCTGCAACGCGGCAAGGCTCGGGCCGCCGCCGACGAGCGCGAACTGGATATCCTGCCGGCCGAGATCGTGGACCAGATGCCGGGCGGCCTCGAGAAGCAGATCGATGCCTTCCTGATCGCCCATGACGCCGACATAGCCGACCAGAAACCGGCGCCCGTTCTTCAGGGCAGGGTTCGGCGCCACCGCCTTCACACGCGTCAGGTCCGGCCCGCTGCGAACGACGAAAATGTCCTTCGCCTTCTTGCCGCCGCGCTCGATCGCGATCTTCTTGTAGCTCTCATTGGTGGAGATGACGGTGTCCGCCGTCTTGAAGGTGAGCCATTCGAAAAGGCACATCAGCCGCCAGAAGAAACCGCGTTTGTTGAACTTGGCTTCGTAGAGTTCAGGATTGATGTCGTGGTGATCGAAGATGTAGCGCTTGCCGATCAGCTTGAACTGCCAGGCGACAAGGAAGATCAGGTCCGGCGGGTTGCACCCGTGCAGCGTGTCGAAGCCGTGGCGGAACAGGATCTTCCAGGCAAGCAGCGTTTCCCATATGAGAGCGGCGCCGTATTCCAAGAGGTAGCCAAGGGCGCCGCCGGCATCCAGCGGCAGGGGGTGGCGGTAGATGTGTATGCCGTCGAGATGTTCGTACCGCGCCGTATAACCCTTGCCCGTCGGGCAGATGATCGCGACTTCGGCACCGGCCGCGCGTAGCGTCCTTGCCTCCTGCCAGACGCGCCGGTCGAAGGGCACCGGCAGGTTTTCGACGATGATCAGCACCTTTCTGCCCGAAAGAGCGCCGGAGATGGTGTCGGTGCGTGCGTGCGTGGTGGTGGTGCTGTTTTGAACTGCTGTGTCCATCGTTGCCATCCTCAGGAAAGCGCGTTCAGATTGACGATATCGTCATTCTTTTCCAGGTTGAGCTTCCTGTAGGTGAGATTGGTGACGATGACGCGGTCATATGCCACGGCTTCCGCCGTTTCCTTGGAAACCAGCAGGTGTGACAAGGTCGGGATCTGGGTATAGGCGTAGCCCAGATTGGCGCCGACGAGCTTGGTCGCATCGATTGCCGGATCGAAGATCGATAGTTTGTAACCCTCCCGCAGCAGTCCGCGCGCCAGATCGATATTGGGGCTTTCGCGCAGATCGTCCGTGTCCGCCTTGAAGGCCAGGCCGACCAAGAGGACCGTGGCGCCGGGCGCCAGATCGCGTGTTACGTGCTGGAACAGCCGGTATTTGTGCGCTTCGTTGGAGCGCAGCAGCGAATCGACAAGATGGGTGTGGGCGCCGCAATCGGCGGCGATATATTGCATCGCGCGCACGTCCTTTGGGAGGCAGGAGCCGCCAAAGGCTCCGCCGGGACGGGTGTAGTAGGGCGAGATGTTCAGCTTGGTGTCGGAAACGAAGATTTCGTGCACCTTCTTGGCGCTGAGGCCAAGCTGCAGGCAGACGCGGCCGATTTCGTTGGCATAGGCGACCTTGACCGCATGCCATGTGTTGTCGACGAACTTGGTGATCTCGGACTCGCCAAGATGGACATAAAAAGTCGGCGCGGTGATGTTCTGGTTGAGAAGATCCATCCGCGCATTCGGCTTGCCGTCAACCGTGCCGATCACGATCTTGGGCGGATCGAAATAGTCCTGGATTGCGGAGGATTCCCGCAGGAATTCCGGATTGTAGACAAGCTCCACGCTACGCTCGAAAGCGTCGCCCAATTCGGAGGCAAGGATCGGCGCGATCAGCCCCTCGACCGTTCCCGGACGGATAGTCGAGCGATAGACTACTGTCAGCGGAGACGTCCTGCTCTTGCCGACGGCAGCAGCGATCTGGCGCGTGACCTCGGCGATATAGGTCATGTTGTGCGACCCGTCCGGCGCGCTCGGCGTACCGACGCAGACGATCGCCATGTCGCAGTCCTCAAGGTGGTCCTTGATCTCGGTGTGGGCCGAAATTCGCCCGGCTTCAAGACCTTCCCGCAGCAGCGCATCGACCCCGGGTTCGGTGATTGGCGCAATACCTTGATTGATTTGGTTTACTTTTTTTTCGCTGACATCAAAGCCAATGACGTGATGGCCTTCTTTTGCAATGCAGCACATCGCGGTAAATCCGACGTAACCCAAGCCGAAAATCGCTATCTTCATTCAAATACGTCCCTTAGATCTACGAATTCTTGATCAAAAAATTTCAGTCACCATCTCGTCGAAAGAACGAGATACATTCTATAAAACAATGGCATAGCCGTTTCTGATCGCTGAAGATACCAGCGTTTGATGACAGCATTTGCTCATTTATACGTGCATAATATGCGTATTCGAACAAGCCGAAGCGACTTTAAAATTTATCCTCTCACGCCGAGATCGCGGTCGTTTTTGGCTTGTTTCCGTACAAATGTTTTCACATAATTAAACACGATTTCATAGAGGCTTTCGCAGTTGCGAGATGGAATGGTTAAGGCGCGGCGTTTCCATATGCTGGCTCCGGAACGCTTGCCGGGCCGATAAGGATGCACTGCCGTTATCAACATGGTGTAGAAGAGCGCTATGGTCGGTTGTTTTTGAGAAACTGACCGAAGAAAATACGGATCGATTTTCGCAGTTGCAGTTCTGGCCATATTTCTGCTGAACACGCGCTGCGTCAAAAACTAATTTTGGGTTAAACCTATATTTTATCTCAATAAACCGGGCGAGGATTTGCTGTGATACTGGATCATAAATCCGTTCTTTTGGGGTGTGCACTTGGATTGGCCATTTTGGCCGCTGCTCCATCCTTCTCACAGCAAACCGGCAATGGTACGGAGCAAAAGGCGCCGGAGACGCCAGAGCAGCAAGCTTTGAAGGCGTTCCAGTCGACGATAAAGGCGGCGAAACCAGGGGACGACCTCAAATCTGCGATCGCGGGCATCGAGGCGATGGCCGGGCAAGGTGATCCAGCGGCAATCCAAGCTCTGGCTGATCTGTACCGCGATGGAAAAATTGTTCCGAGGGATATTCCACGCGCGATCGATCTCTATACGAAAGCGCTTGAGAAGGGCAGGGTAGCAGCCGCAGGCAAGCTCGGTGACATCTACCGCCAGGGCAAGGCGGCCGGTCTCGATCCAGCCAAGGCCGTCGGCTATTACGAACAGGGCCTCAAGGCCGGCGATCCCGGCGCCAAGGCAGGGATGGCGGGCCTCTATGCGGAAGGCGTTCTGGTCGGGCGCGACGTTCCAAAGGCTGTCGCTCTCTATGAAGAGGTCATTGCTGAGGGGGGCACGTGGGCGATGTCGTTGCTGGCCGCGCTCTATCTGAAGGGAGACGAGGTGGGCCTCGACCCCGTCAAGGGCATTACCTACTATGAACAGGCAGTTCAGGCTGGCGATGCCGGCGCAATGATCAGCCTCGGCAACGTCTATCGTGACGGCAAGGTCGTGCCGAAGGACATTCCAAAGGCGATCGATCTCTATACGAAAGCGCTCGAGGCCGGCAGGATGGCGGCAGCGGCAAAGCTTGGCGGTCTCTATAGCCAGGGTCAGGCCGTTGGCCTTGATCCAGCCAAGGCGCTCGGATTTTACGAGCAAGGTGTCAAAGCAGGCGACGACGGCGCGAAGCTGGGCATGGCAGAACTCTACACCGAGGGCGTCGTTGTCCCGCGGGATATTGCCAAGGCGATCTCGCTCTATGAGGAAATTCTTTCCGGTGGCGGCACTTGGGCGGCCTCATCGCTGGCAGCGCTTCATCTGAGAGGAGCAGAGGTTGGGCTCGATCCCACCAAGGCGATTGGCTATTACGAGCAGGCGGTCAAGGCCGGGGATGCTGGCGCGATGCTCGCCCTTGGCGAGCTCTACCGCGACGGCAAGGTGGTTGCGAAGGACATTCCAAAGGCGGTCGATCTCTACAAGAATGCGCTTGAGAATGGCAAGACCGCGGCGGCAGCCGAGCTTGGCGATCTTTATCGGCAAGGTCAATCTGTTGGCCTCGATGCGGCCACGGCGCTCGGATTTTATGAGCAGGGCGCCAAGGCGGGCGACGTCAGCGCGAAGCTGGGCCTGGCGGAGCTTTATATCGAGGGTATCGTTGTTCCGCGTGATATTCCGAAAGCTACCGCCCTCTACGAGGAAATTCTTTCCGGCGGCGGCACTTGGGCAGCCTCATCGCTGGCGGCGCTCTATCTGAGGGGAGCAGAGGTTGGGCTCGATCCTACCAAGGCGATTGGCTATTACGAACAGGCGATCAAGGCTGGCGATGCCGGCGCGATGATTGCCCTTGGTAACCTCTATCGCGACGGAAAGGTTGTTGCGAAGGACGTGCCAAAGGCGGTCGATCTCTATATGAAAGCCCTTGAAAACGGTAAGGCGGCTGCGGCGGCCAAGCTTGGCAGTCTCTATAGCCAGGGGCAGGCCGTCGGTCTCGACCCGGCCAAAGCGCTCGGATTTTACGAACAGGGTGTCAAAGCCGGCGATCTCGGCGCCAAGCTGGGGATGGCAGACCTTTACGTCGACGGCGTCCTGGTCCCGCGCGATATTCCGAAAGCCACCGCTCTCTACGAGGAAGTCCTTGCAAGTGGAGGCACATGGGCTGCTTCGTCACTGGGGGCGCTCTATCTGAGGGGAGCGGATGTCGGCCTCGATCCTGCCAGGGCGATTGGCTACTATGAACAGGCCGTCCAGGCCGGCGATGCTGGCGCGATGATCAGCCTTGCGAAGGTCTACCGCGATGGAACTGCCGTTCCCAAGGACGTTTCCAAAGCCGCAGATTTGTACCAGAAAGCGTATCTCGCCGGTAGGAAGAACGGCTTGGCGAGCGCGGCAAGCGCGCTGCTTGCCGGAACGGCATCACAGCAAAAACAGGCGCATGATCTTATTTCGAAGGGGCAACGGGAAAATGCTCCCGGTATCGCCTCTGTTCTGGCCTATGCGGTGCTTGAGGGAACGGGCGTGCCGAAAAATCCGGCCCGCGCTATTGAAATCCTCAAGAAGGCGAGTGTCGCAGGAGATGCAAATGCGGCTTCGACACTTGTTCAGCTTTATGCCCAAGGGCGGGGCAAGGATATCGCAAAGAATATTTCCCTGGCCAGGTCAGCACTCGCGACGACAGCAAGCCAGATGCCGCAGGAGCAGCGCGAAAGCGAAGAATTGTTCATCGAGGGGGCTGCCGCCGTTTCGGCGGCTCAATATGCAGCCTTCGCAGAGAAGCTTCAGAAGATGCAACCGGCTGTGAAGGCCGCTTTGGTCGGGCGTCTCGTCGGCGCCAACAGCAACACCTATGTCTACATTCTTCAAAGCGAACTCGAGGGCGCCGGCATCTATGAAGGCAAGCGCAACGGTGTGTTGACCGGAGCCACGATCAGGGCCTTCAACCAGTTCTGCAGCCAGCGCAACAAGGTCACGCTTTGCAGAATGGGTCCTCTCAGTCGGCCGGCGCGCGAAGTGTTCCTCGATTTCATGCGGGAAACGAAGTCTTGAGGCTTTAGCGCTCAGTTGATCAGCGTTGCGCGCTTTGAGAGGTTGTCTGTCGTGGTGACGACGTCGCGGTATTCGACCACCGCGTCAGCGTCATGGCGGCTGCGGTAGATGCCGAATTTAAAATAGCCCGCTTCGTCGTGATCCCAATAGCCGACCGGGCCGTCGAATTTCACCACCTGGCGGCCGTTGAGCCATATGTTCAAGAGCCCGTCGGTCGATGAAACCTTGTGCTCGATGACGATGTTCAGCCACTCGCCGCGCGGCACATCGTGCATCCGGTACATTTCGCTGCTTGCCGGTTTGCCGTTCTGGATATAGCGCCTCAGGAAAACCAGATCCTTGCCCTGGATTTGGGCTGCGATATAGGGCGAGCGCTTGTCATCCTTGCTGCCGTGCCATTGGCCCACGATGAACCAGGAGTTTTCGTCGCTGGGTATCGGGAACCCGTCTGCGATCTTCACGCGGTAGGCATTCCATATGACCTCGCCCTTGGGAAAGTTTATGGCGCTGGTTGCTTCGGAGCGATCCCTGTTTTCGCCATCGAAACCGGCGCGCTCGCCGGGACGAACCTCGAAACGCAGGACCAGATCGTTGTTGTCGCTGCGCCGGGTGCCGACGGAATAGGCTTTCCGGGCAGATTGATTGAGGTATTCCCCGTTTTTATAAAGGAAATCGTCAGGAAGCGGCGTCACTCCGGATGACGATGCGGATGTGTCTGCGTCCAGAGTCAGCCGTCCGTTGGCGTGCGTGACTTGCTGCGGAAAGCTGACGGCAGCGGCGATCAAAAGGGTCGTGCAGGAGAGATAGCCGATCCGGCGACTGAAAATCTGCTTCATTTTGATCGCTCCTTAAAACCGTTTGCGCCGTCGAATCGGCAAAATACATCGATATAAAACTGGTAATGGATCGCCAAGCGATCAACCCATAGCTTTCAACCTTATGTGATAAGAAAGCGCTTCGGGTTGGGCCAGAGACCGTGAGCTGCAGTTCTAGCGTCAGAATGAGCGGACAACGTGGCGATCCCGGGTGGATTCGCAAATAGGGCTTGTCCTGAAGCCGTGATTGTTTTCGCCCGCCACCAAAGGTAAAACTGCTGCCATGCAATGGAGCGACCAGGCCATCATCATCGGTGTCAAGCGGCACGGCGAAACCTCCGTCGTTGCCGAAGTCATGACGCGCGCGCGCGGACGGCATCTCGGTCTCGTGCGGGGCGGTCGTTCACGGACGATGCAGCCGGTGCTGCAGCCGGGAAACGAGGTGGAAGTCACCTGGCGGGCTCGGCTTGACGAGCATCTCGGGGAATTCAGAATGGAACCGGTCCGTTTGCGCGCGGCGCGGCTGATGGAGGCGGCAACCTCGGTCTACGGTGTCCAGGCCATGGGAGCGCTGCTGCGGCTTCTGCCCGAGCGCGATCCGCATCCGCATCTCTATGAAGCCCTCGATGTCATCCTCGAAAATCTGCACGATCCCCGCGATGCCGGCGAACTGTTCGTGCGCTTCGAGATCGCGGTGCTGAACGACCTCGGCTTCGGCCTCGATCTCGCCGAATGCGCAGCGACTGGCAGGCGCGACGATCTCGTCTATGTCTCGCCGAAATCCGGCCGTGCCGTCAGCCGTGAGGCCGGCGCGCCCTATGCCGACAAGATGTTGGCGCTGCCGGGCTTTCTGGCCGAAGGTGGCGCCGCCGACTACGACAGCTTGGCTGCGGCCTTCCGCATGACGGCATTCTTCCTTCATCGCCATGTCTACGAGCCGCGCGGCATCGGCCTTTCAACCGCCCGTGAAGGTTTTGTCCAGGCCGCGCTCAAGGCCCTAAAGCCGCAAGACACCGTCGCGCATCCATAAGGAACCCCGAAAATGACTGTCGAACTCTACCCCGGAATGACCGTGTCCGGCATCGGCACGGTGCCGCTGGAAGCTGTCGCACGCGATGGGGGGCTGAAGGTGATGCTGGATCTTCTGGGCGGCATTCATCCCGCCCCGCCGATGTCGGCCACGCTCAAGTTCGGATTGAGCGAAGTCGAGGAGGGCAGGGTGGTGTTTACGGGCCTGCCATCGACCGAACATCTCAATCCGCTCGGCACGGTCCATGGCGGCTGGGCGGCGACGGTCATGGATTCGGCGCTCGGCTGTGCGGTCATGACAACGCTGAAACCGGGCGAGGCCTATACGACCGTGGAGTTCAAGGTCAATCTGGTGCGACCGCTGCTGCCCGGCATGGGCGAGGTGTTCTGCGAAGGCAAGATCGTCCATCGCGGCCGGACGCTGGCAACGTCGGAAGCGTGGCTAAAGGACAAGAACGGCAAATTGCTCGCCCACGGCACGGAAACCTGCGCCATCTTCCCGATAGAGAACTTGATGCGGTAGCATTGCTGCCACCGCCGGCTTCACATGAACTTCAAGCCTGATCGAACAATATGAAGTCGATCTCTCCGAGACGATCCGGATCTGCGATCGCCGCCACTTCGGCGATCTTTCCATCTCTGATCGTCAGACGGAGAATGACGCGCAATTGCCCGCCGACCTCGACGATGAGCCCGAACCCGTCGTCCACGAATGCCGGTTGTGCGCCAAGTGCGCGGCCCTTGAACGTGTTGGCCACGGCGGCTGCACCGCGGATTTCCGCGAGTGAGCCGAGCCTGACCGCCGCCGCATCCGCGCGGAACACGACATTCGGGTCAAGCACCGAAAGCAGCGCCTCGAAATCGCCGCCGCGCGACGCCGCCAGAAAAGCCTCGACGATTTTGCGCTGGGCGCTGCGATCGGCATTGGCTGCCGTCCTTGCACCCTGAACACGGCGGCGGGCACGGCTTGCCAGTTGCCGAGCCGCTTCCGGGGACCGATCGACGATTGGTGCGATCTCATCAAACGGCACGGCGAACATGTCATGCAGCACGAAGGCCAGCCGCTCGGCGGGTGCCAGCGTTTCAAGCACGATCAACAGGGCTGCGCCGACCGAATCGGCAAGCAACGCTTCGTGCTCCGCTTCCTCGCCACTTGTCGCCGGCTCAGGCACATGCGGACCGTAAGGCTCCTCGCGCCGTGTTTTTCGAGCCCGCAGCATATCGAGGCAGATCCGCGCCACCACTGTCGTCAGCCAGCCACTGAGGTTGCCGATCTCAGCCGTGTCCGAACGGCCAAGGCGTAGCCACGCCTCCTGCACGGCGTCTTCCGCTTCCGCGCTGGAACCGAACATGCGGTAGGCGGCGGCCTTCAGCCGACCCCGATCCGCCTCGAATTTTTCCGCCAGAATTTTTTTCTCGTCCATCCGTCACATTCCTCCGCCGCGCTCCGTCATGCCTATGACGACCGAGAACCCGATGATGTGACAGACAAACGTCAGGGGAACGGCAGCGTCAAGATGAACGCCGGATACAGATATCCGGATGAGCCAAACAGTGAGGAGATATCCCGTGCAGCCGAGAATGAACAACCCCGCCGTCATGATCCCTGAGGCCATGCAGGCGCTGATGGCTCTTGCGACCGTCACACATAAAGGCGGCGTGCCTGCGCTGACCCTTGAACTCGTCAATCTGCGCGCCAGTCAGATCAACGGCTGCAGCGTCTGCGTCGATGCGCATCCGCGTGTTGCCAAAAAGGCGGGTGAAACCGACGAGCGTCTCTTTGCCGTCGCTGCCTGGCGCGACACGCCATACTTTACGGATGCCGAGCGGGCGGCTCTTGCCTTGACGGAAGCCTTGACGCGGCTCAGCGACCGCGCCGATCCGGTGCCGGACGACATCTGGAACGAGGCAGTCCGCCGTTACGACGAAACGGCGCTCGCCACCCTCGTTCTTGCCATCGCCAATATCAACGTCTGGAACCGGCTCAATGCCGCCACCAGGCAGGTGGCCGGCGCCTGGAAGCCCTGAACGCCAGTCCCAGCACAAACGAAAAATGGCGCCGCGAATGCAGCGCCATTTCTCATTTCAAGGGGAGGTGTCAGCCGATCTTGCCGCCGCCCTGCTTGGTGATCGCGAGGACTGCCGGACGCACCGGCATGTCGTCCTTGAAGTCCGGCCAGCGCGTCGCCGGAGCCTCAAAGGTGGCAAGACCTGCGTCGCCCGGGTGCTGGACGGAGACGAAGAAGGTGTCGGACGTCGGGTTGAAGCTCGGCCCGCACATTTCGGCGCCGACCGGTACGCGGAAGAACAGCTTCGACGTGCCGCGGGCGTCGCCCTCGGTATCGACGGCCCAGATGCCGTCGGTGCGGCCTGTGGCCTTTTCGTTGTTGCCGTCGGTGGCGACCCAGAGGCGGCCGTCGGCATCAACGGCGCAGTTGTCCGGCATGCCGAACCAGCCGTTCTTCGTCGTTGCCGTCGAGAAGGACGCGCCGACGTCGGCTACCGAAGGATCGCCGCATTTCAGGAGGACGTCCCACTTCGACTTGGTGGAAGCGAAGTCGCCGTCGGTCTCGCTGATTTCGATGATGTGACCGAAGGCATTCTCGGCGCGCGGATTGGCAGCGTCGAGCTGGTCGGCCGTGCGGTTGGTGTTGTTGGTCAGCATCACATAGACCTTGCCGGTCTTCGGGTTCGGCTGGATATCTTCCGGCCGGTCCATCTTGGTGGCGCCGAGAGCGTCGGCGGCAAGCCGGGTGTTGATCAGAAGGTCGGCCTGCGATGCAAAGCCGTTCGCTTCCGTCAGCGGGCCTTCGCCGTGGGTCAGCGGCATCCATTCGACGGTACCGTCGGCGTCGAACTTCGCCACATAGAGCGTGCCGTCGTCGAGAATGTCCATGTTGGCGGCGCGGTCGTTCGGATTGAAGGCAGCCTTGGTCACGAACTTGTAGACATAGTCGAAGCGCGAGTCATCGCCGGAATAGAGAACGACTCGGCCGTCCTTGCTGACGATCGATTCGCAGCCCTCGTGCTTGTAGCGACCGATCGCGGTGCGCTTCTTCGGGACCGAATTCGGGTCCATCACGTCGACTTCGACGATCCAACCAAAGCGGTTGGCTTCCGTGGGCTCCTTGGAAACGTCGAAACGGTCATAGAATTTCGACCACTGATATTCGCCGCCCGGCGCCCCCAGGCGCTTCAGCTGGGCAAATTCCGGATGGGTCTCGGCGATTTCGCCACCGAAATAGCCGTTGAAGTTCTCTTCCGACATCAGATAGGTGCCCCAGGCGGTGACGCCGCCGGCGCAGTTGTTGATGGTGCCGAAGACCTTGGTGCCGGTCGGGTCGGATGGTGTCTTGACGCGTTCGTGGCCGGCAACCGGACCGGAAAGCTGCATCTCGGTCTTGGCGGTCACGCGGCGATTATACTTGCCGTCGAGCACCGGCTGCCACTTGCCCTCGACCTTGCGGATTTCGACGATCGTGCCGCCATGCGCGGCCATTTCGATATCGACCAGCTCTTTGGTGTATTCGCCGAGCTGGACCTTCTCGACTTCCTTGCCGTTCTTCGTTTCCTTCACGATGGACGTGAACTTCGGAAACATGATTTCGGCGTTGGTGTATTCGTGGTTGACGACGAGGAGGCCGTGATCTGGACTGCCCTCCAACGGGATGAAGCCGATATAGTCGTTGTTGTAGCCGAACAGCTTTTCCTGCGCGGCGGCAGTCTGGTTCAGCGGATCGAAATCCGGGCTGTCGGCAAACAGCTTGTCGCCCCAGCGGAGCAGGATATCGGCATCGTAACCTTCGGCGACGTGGTGGGTCTCGTCGATGCCGACCTCGACTTCCTTGAAATCGAAGCTGGACATGTTTTCGGCGCGCGCATCATCTGCGGTCAGGATCGCAAGCGGGCTGACGGTCGTGGAGATCGCCGCCACGGCAAGCGAACCGGCCATGAACGACCGGCGCGAGAAGCGGCGGTTGATGACGTCGCCCATGGTCGGATTGGTGGAACAGTTCTGGCTGACGTCTTCGAGGGCTTCGCGACGATCGGTCAGGTTTTCGATTTCTGGGGTGGCTTTCGGGTCAGCAAGATGATCCACGGTCATTCTCCTCTTGTCCGGAAACTGCGCAGAGGCGCATCGCCTTATCCTTACCCGGCACATAATGACAAGTTCGCGACAATCCGGTGAAGAGATTGCTCGGCTCAACCGTCTTCGATTTGGCCTGCGGCTGAAAAGCTGTATGGTCTCAAGGGTTGCGTCGGTCCGGGCGCCGGGGAAAAAACATGATCGAAGTCATTGCTTTCGTTGCTTTTGGCATAGCGCTCGCAGCGCTGCTTAACGGACGCAAGACGGCCGAGCGGCTTGAAACCGAGATTGCGGCGCTCAAGGAAGAGCTGAAGCGAATCGAGGAGCAGCGGGGCACTGTCCCTACAGTGGATATTGTTGCGGAAGCCGTGGAACAAGCCGAGCCGGTGAAAAGCCTCCTGCCACCGGTCGAACCCGCAACCGTGGAACGGAAGCGCCTTAGCGAAATCAAAAAGGGCGACGCGATCTTCGGTGGTCCGCCGCCCAGCCAGGATGCCGTCGAAAAGGGCTCGCGCGGCGAGCCTGTGGCGGCACGGGCTGCTGGAGCGGCGACCATTGATGCCGTTGTCCCACGGCAGAAGGAAAGCCTCGAAAGCCGCCTCGGCGCACGCTGGGCCGTCTGGGTCGGCGGCATCGCGCTGGCGCTCGGTGGCGTCTTCATGGTCAAGTATTCGATCGACGCAGGCCTGCTCAGCCCGGCGGTGCGGCTGTTCATGGCGGCTATCTTCGGTCTGGTTCTGATCGGTATCGGAGAATTTGTCCGCCGCCGTGCTGTGCCTCTGGTCGCCGACGAGTTCCAGAATGCGATGATCCCCGGCATTCTGACGGCAGCGGGCGCAGTGACGCTGTTCGGCGTCTGCTATGCCGCCCATGGCATCTATGGTTTCATTGGCCCGGCCACGGCCTTTGTGCTTCTGGCGCTGGTCTCGCTTGCCACCGTCGGCCTGTCGCTGCTGCACGGACAGGCCCTTGCCGGGCTCGGCCTTCTGGCCTCGCTGCTCACCCCGGCCTTGGTGTCATCGGAAAGCCCCAGCCCCTGGAGCCTGTTCGGGTTTCTCGGTATTGCCTGGATCGCAACATTGCTTGCGGCGCGCATACGCCGCTGGACCATCGTGCCGTCGGTCGCCAATATCGGCCTTTGCCTTTGGGCGCTTGCCTATATCGCCTCTGCAAGGCCGTTCGAGACATTGCCGGTGACTTTGGTCATGCTGGTGATGATTGCCGGTATCGGCTTCATCTGGCCGGGCAGACTTGCGGGTCGTATCGACATCGACCCGGAGAACACGGCAGACGGCCAGCCGCTCGCGACACCGCGCACCCCCTGGGAGCGCGTGATGGCACCGCCCTTTTCTGCCATCACCGTGACGGCCGGAATTTCCGCGCTGTTGACGGCGCTTGCCATGATCAGCCCTCTGACCACGGCGTCCGGCTATCCGGTCACGCAGTTCTGCCTTGTCGTGGCCGCTCTTGCGGCTATCGGCGCCTTGCGTCGCTACGCGGTCTACCCGGCCTTGCTGGCAGCCTTTGTGGCGGTGGTCGGCGCCTGGAGCATGACGGCGCTCAGTGGCCTGCTCACCTTCATCGATCCCGCGATCCCCGGCCATATCGCGGTTCTCGCGGTACCAGGACCAACGGCAATGCTCGCCAGCATGGCGCTCTCCGTCGTTTTCATCGCACTTGGAGCCCTGGCGAACCATCTGCATCGGAACGACCAGCCGCCATTGGCGACGATCTGGGCCGCGATCATGGCGATCGTGCCGATCGCGCTGGTCGGCATGTCTTTCCTGATGACGGGCAATCTGACGTTCGACCTTTCACACGGGCTGTTTGCCATCGCGGCGGGCCTCATTCTTCTCGGTCTCGCCGAATGGTTTTCGCGCAGCACCTCGTCTGCGGAGCCCATCGATCTGCCGCAGGCATTTCTGGTTGCCGGTTCCTTCGGCCTTTTCGTCATCGCACTGCATGCGCTGACGGACGGTCTGGCAACCACGATCCTGATCGCGCTCCTTGGAACCGCCTATGTCGCGGCGACGCGTCTGCGTTCCTGGCCGGCACTGCCCTGGATGATGGTCGGCGCGGCGATCGTCGTGCTTGCCCGTATCGCCTGGGAGCCGACCATCGTCGGGCCGGCGAACCTCGGGGTGACGCCGGTCTTCAATGCGCTGCTCGCCGGTTACGGCATCCCCGCGCTGCTGCTCGTTTTCTCGGCTTTCGAACTGCACAACTGGCCGGGCTTGCGTGTCCGAAACCTGCTGCAGGCTCTGGCCAGCCTGTTCGTGCTGCTGACGGTCGCCATCCTCGTTCGCCATGCCATGAATGGCGGCGTGCTCGACAGTTCAACGCCGACGCTCGGCGAGCAGTCGATCTATACGCTGCTCGCCATCGGCGCCTCCAGCATCATGATGACGCTCGACCGGAAGTCGCCGAGCCCGGTCTTCCGTTATGGCAGCATGGCGCTCGGCGTCCTGTCGATGCTTTCGATCCTCGGAGCGCACCTGCTGGGGCTCAATCCTTATTTCAGCGGCGAACTGCTCGGCTCGATACCGTTTTTCGATCTCCTGCTGATCGGCTACCTCCTGCCGGGGCTGGGTTATGCAGGGCTCGCCTGGTACGCACGCGGCAAGCGGCCGATGCCCTATGTTACCGCGCTTGCGGTGACAGGCGCCGTCCTTGCCTTCGCTTGGGCGACGCTGTCGGTGCGCCGCTTCTGGCAGGGCCAGAACATTGCCGACTGGAAAGGCTTCCTTCAGGGCGAAACATACACCTATTCCGTCGTCTGGCTGTTGCTTGGCGTGCTGTTACTGGTCCTCGGCTCCCGCTTCAATGCCAAGAGCATCCGCATCGCCTCGGCGGTTCTGGTCTTTGTCGCGGTGCTGAAGGTGTTCCTGATCGACATGGCCAATCTCGAGGGCTTCCTGCGCGCCCTGTCTTTCATCGGCCTTGGCGCCGTCCTGATCGGTATCGGGCTGTTCTATCAGAAGATCCTGTCGGGCAAGGCAAGCGTTGAGCCGCAACAGCAAACGACGGTGGACATCGAAGCGGAACCGGGTCAAACAGCCTGACCGCTCCGATTCTTCCGCCTCCCTTATGATGGATTTCGCATGAGCCACCTGCCTTCACTTGCTGCTGCCTTTGCGCCCCACGAAGCCGTCGCGGAGCGGCTGCTGCCGCATGCCGTCTCCGGCAATGACGGTTCGCATGACGCAGCCCATCTGATCCGCGTCTGGAAGAACGCTTTGCGTATTCATGGGTCGGAAGGCGGCGACCTTCGCATCATCGCTGCTGCCGTGCTGCTGCATGATTGCGTCTCGGTCGAGAAGAATTCGCCCCATCGCGCCCAGGCCTCGCGTCTTGCTGCGGAAAGAGCTTTCGAACTGCTCGACGAACTCGGCTGGCGCACTGCGGAGATCACCGCCGTCGCCCACGCGATCCTCGCGCACAGCTTCTCGGCCAATATCCAGCCGGAAAGTCTGGAGGCGAAAATCCTGCAGGACGCGGACCGTCTCGACGCGATCGGCATGATCGGAGCCGCCCGCTGTTTCTATATCGCCGGGCGCATGGGCAGCGGCCTCTATGATCCGCTCGACCCCCTGGCGCAAGACCGTCCGCTCGACGACAAGGCTTATGCCATTGACCATTTCGAGACGAAGCTGTTCAAACTGACGGACGGCTTCCAGACGGCGGCGGGCCGCGCGCTCGCCCGGCAGCGGCAGGAAAGGCTGCGTGCGGTGCTCGGCATGCTGGTCGAGGAAATCTAGCAAAAACAGATGCTTGCGGTAATCGCCGGAATCAATCTGTAATGATCTTGAATCACGATCTGAACGCCTGGGAGTGACGACATGAAGGTGACCGGTCTCAACATTCACCCGCTGAAGAGTGGCCGCGCCATCGCACAGACCTCGGTCTCCGTTCAACGGGATGGTCTTGCCGGCGACCGGCGCTTCATGGTCGTCGATCCCGATGGAAAATTCATCACGCAGCGCGAATTGCAGTTGTTGGCACAGGTTGAGGCCACGCATGTGACCGGTGGTGTCCACCTGAAAATGGGAACCCGAACGACGACGGTGTCCTTCGATCCTGACAGGCGGCTGGACGTTCGTGTCTGGGACAGCGACGTCAATGCGGCCGTTTCCGAAGACCGCGCCAATGCCACGCTTTCGGACTGGTTCGGCCGTGCGGTCAAACTGGTGCATATGGATGACCAGGCCAGGCGCGCCGTGGGCGAGGAATGGGCAGGCGAGGCGGCGCCCGTTGGCTTCGCAGATGGCTTTCCGGTACTGATCACGACCACATCGTCGCTTGCCGATCTCAACGTCTCGCTGATCGCCAAGGGTCAGGAGCCGGTCGGCATGGACCGCTTCCGCACCAATATCCTGATCGACAACGACGATCCCTGGGAGGAGGATTTCTGGGAAAGCGTCGAGATCGGCGGCATCGTGTTCGATCTCGTCAAGCCCTGCGCCCGCTGCATCATGACGACGCAGGATCAGGTGACCGGCGAGCGCATCGGCGGCAACCCGATCCAGGGGCTCGCCGAAAAACGCATGTCCGCCGACCGCCGCGTGCCGGGCGTCCTATTCGGCTGGAACGCCGTGCCGCGTAGCGAGGGGACGGTAAGGCTTGGCGACGAGATGCGCGTCGTGAAGGCGCGGGAAGAGCGCTGGCCGATGAAGATCAGGGCGTAACGTTGGGAGGCAGTACAATGACGTCGGATTCGGTCAAGTGGTCCGAACTGCTTGGGGGCGCGCGTCAACTATACGATCCCCGACCGGCACTTGAAGCTTTGCGGCAGGGAAACATTGACGTCGCTTCAGAGGACCTCTGGGAAAATCTTCTGCATCAGGGAGATGTCGACACTGCGGGCTATGCATCGGTTCCCATGCTCGCGCAGATCATTGAAGAGTCGACAGTCGCGGACTGGAATGCTTATGGGCTTATGGCCTCTATTGAGGAAGGGCGCCTATCCGGACGGAATCCATCTGTTCCGTCGTCGTTGCGCGATCAATATTTCCAGGCTTGGGCGGCGGTCGTCAAACCCGCGTTGCGCGACCTGGTTTTTGTGGAAGATGAAAACAGTGTCACTTGCATCCTGGCGGTGCTCGCCCATGCAAAGGGCCAACATTCGATTGGTATTTTTGCCTTTTGCACTGAGGACGAGCGACAGGAGATGCTGAGCAGATATTAGCGCAGACGGACCGGTTACGCGGTTGCGATTGGAGCGGCCCTTCGTACATCTTTAACGACTGAGCCCGAGTATCTCGTCAATATCGGCCATCGCCGAAGCCGACAGCGGCCCCTTCTCGAGCGCCCCGGCATTTTCCTCGACCTGTTTCACCGTGCGAAAACCGGGGATCGGCAGCGTGTTCGGCGAGCGCGCCCAGAGCCAGGCCAGAGCCCCTTGAGTCAGCGTCCGCCCATCGGTGCGCAGCAGATCGCGGATCGAATCGAGCCTTTTGGAAAATCCCGGATCGACCACGCCGTCGCGAAAATATTTGAGCCAGTCGAGATCGGCGCTGCGCACGTCGTTTGCCGCGAGCTTGTCTCCCGGTTTGAACTTGCCGGAGAGCACGCCCATCGCCAGCGGGCCGCGGTTGATGGAAATGAGATTTTCCCGGTCGAGAAGCGCGATCATCGCGTTTGCCGGTTCCAGCACATTCATCGTGTGCTGGACAGAAACGAAGCCTTCGCGTCCCGCAAAGCGCGCCGCCCGCTCCGGCCAGTCCGTGCTCCAGCCATAGGCCGCGATCTTGCCTGCGGCCCGCAAGCCATCGAGCGTGTCGAAGACCGCATCAGCCTCGACCGGATCGAACTCGTTGAGGTGGAATTGAAGAAGGTCGATCCGCTCTCGTTTCAAGCGCCTGAGCGATGTTTCCACCGATGCACGGATGAAATCCGGCGTAGCAAAGGCGCCGGTTGCCTGCTTGGTTGCCGGATCGGTGGCAAAACCGAATTTGCTCGCCACGACGATGTCCGGATGGGAGGCGAGGGCGTCGCCAAGAACTTCCTCGGAATGACCGGCGCCGTAGTTGGACGCCGTATCAAAGAAACGGATGCCGAGATCGATTGCCCGGTGGATGGCACGGATGGACTCCGCGTCATCGACATCCCCCCAGCCGAGCGGCACATCTCCGACATAGAACGGCCCGCCGATTGCCCAGCAGCCCATGCCCAGACGCGGAATGGTACGTCCATCCCAGACCGTGATGTCGGTGGATTTGGTTTTGTCGAGCATGGTGACCTCCGCATGATTTTCGACTGAAGCTATCAGCCGTTCTGCGAACGACAAACGCCAAGGATCGGAGCATATTTTTCAGAAACGAAAAACCACCTTCTCAAGGAATTGACGCGTTCCCACCTGGTGCTCCGCGTTCATCCATCAATATGGCTGATCGCAACGTCATTTTAATTCGCTTTTTTAGCGGATCGTCGAAGGGTAGATTGCCGCTCCAATCATCCGGAGTTGTTCATGTCCGTCGTTTCATCCACCACCCCGCGAGCATCGGTCGCCAGCCCCGGTTTGCCCTGGCTGATCATCATTGCCGGTTCCCTCATTGCCGTCCTGACGTTCGGGCCGCGCTCGGCCATGGGTTTCTTCCAACTGCCGATGCTCGCCGATACGGGCTGGGACCGCACCACCTTCGGTCTTGCCATGGCTTTCCAGAATCTGGCCTGGGGCGTCAGCCAGCCGTTCTTTGGGGCGATCGCCGACAAGTACGGCTCCTGGCGGGTACTGGCCTTTTCTGGCCTGGTCTATGCCTGCGGATTGATCATCATGGCTTTCGCCAATGCGCCGATCTGGCTGCATATCGGCGGCGGCGTCATGGTCGGCCTCGGCGTCGGCGCAGGTTCTTTCGGCATTCTTCTGTCGGCCTTTGCCCGCAACGTCACACCGCAGCAGCGCTCCATGGCCTTCGGCATCTGTACTGCGGCGGGCTCCGCCGGCATGTTCCTGTTTGCGCCGCTCAGCCAGGGACTGATCTCGGCCTATGGCTGGTCCGACAGTCTGGTCTACATGGCGGTGCTCATGCTGTTCGTACCATTGTTTGCGATACCGCTGCGCGGCAACTCGTCGTCCGGAACCCAGAAGGAAGCGCTCTACAAACAATCGATCGCCGAAGCGCTGAAGGAGGCGCTCGGCCACAAGAGCTATCTGCTGCTCGTCTCCGGCTTCTTCGTCTGCGGCTACCAAGTGGCCTTCATCACCGCGCATTTCCCCGCCTATATCGGCGATATCGGCATCGATGCGCGTTATGCGGTCATTGCGCTGGCCCTGATCGGCTTTTTCAACATCATCGGCTCGCTGGCGGCCGGCTTCATCGGGCAGCGTTATTCAAAACCCTATTTCCTGTCGCTGATCTATGTTGCCCGCTCGATCGTCGTCTCGGCTTTCCTGCTCCTGCCTCAATCGCCAACGTCGGTGATTATCTTCGCGGCGGTCATGGGCCTGCTTTGGCTGTCTACCGTGCCGCCGACAAACAGCCTCGTCGCCATCATGTTCGGCACGCGCCATCTCGGCTTGCTCGGCGGCATCGTCTTCCTGTCGCATCAGGTTGGCTCCTTCCTCGGCGTCTGGATGGGCGGTTATCTCTACGACCATTTCGGTTCCTATGATCCGGTCTGGTGGCTCGGGGTAGCGCTCGGCATCTTTGCCGCCATCGTCCATTGGCCGATCCAGGAAAAGCCGGTCGCCCGGCCGGCGATCGCCTGACCGCCTCGAAAATTCTTGGCCTTCCCGCAGAAATAGCGGGAGGGCATTCTTGAAAACTGTCACAAAACTTTCTAAGTCTCATCCACCGGCACTGCCGGTTTTGTTTTGATCCTATTATGCTCAAACTGAGCAAAAATAGGTTTTGCCGCCGGAGGGGCGGTGAGAGGAGCAGTTCGATGACGATCGCACAAAGCCAGGCGGCCCTTGAGATTTCCGGTGCGCCGAAGACCGCCGCTGAACGTTTCGGCATCCTCGAGAGGCCTGACCTGACCTTCACGCCGGAGATCGCCCGGGAAACTGCGCATCTCTACGAGCGCGTCAAGCAGTTCGTCCCCGCCTTCGAATGGCCTGTCTACGCGCCCTATGTGCACGCCATCAACAGGCTGAAGAAGGAGCGCGGCGCGGTCATCCTCGCGCACAATTACCAGACGCCCGACATCTTTCACTGCGTCGCCGATATCGTCGGAGACTCATTGCAGCTTGCCCGCGATGCCACCAAGGTCGATGCCGAGATCATCATCCAGTGCGGCGTGCACTTCATGGCAGAGACCTCCAAGCTCCTGAACCCGGAAAAGACCGTTCTGATCCCGGATGGCAAGGCCGGTTGCTCGCTGTCCGAATCGATCACCGGCGCCGATGTCCGGCTGCTGAAGGAGCGCTACCCCGGCGTGCCGGTGGTCACCTATGTCAACACCTCCGCCGACGTGAAGGCAGAGACCGACATCTGCTGCACCTCGTCCAACGTGCTCGCCGTCGTAGAGAGCCTGGAGAGCGACACTGTTCTCTGCATCCCGGATGAATATCTGGCGATGAACGTCGCCAAGCAGACGAAAAAGAAGATCCTCACCTGGAAGGGCCATTGCGAGGTGCACGAGCGCTTCACGGCGGCCGAACTGCTCGCCTACAAGGAAGCCGATCCGTCGATCGAGATCATCGGCCACCCGGAATGCCACCCCGACGTCATTGCCGTCTGCGATTTCGCCGGCTCGACCTCCGGCATGATCAACTACGTCAAGGACAAGCGTCCGGCCCGCGTGCTGCTGGTTACGGAATGCTCGATGGCCTCGAACATCCAGGCCGAGGTCAAGGGCGTTGATTTCATCAAGCCGTGCAATCTCTGTCCGCACATGAAACGCATCACGCTGCCGAAGATCCTCGACAGCCTGTTGTTCATGACGGAGGAAGTCCTGGTCGACCCGGCGATTGCCGGCCGCGCAAGGCTTGCCGTCGAGCGGATGGTGAATTTGAAGCAGTAGTTTTTGGCTCTGTCGGGAGGGGCGAAATGCGAAACAGCGCAGACAATCGATTTGGAACCGGGAGTTCTCGGTTTGCGATCTCCCCCCTTGAGGGGGAGATGCCCGACAGGGCAGAGGGGGGGGGGGCTCGCTCCGCCCTCAATCGTGGAACCCCCCTCTGTCACTTGGTGACATCTCCCCCTCAAGGGGGGAGATCGGTCCGCGACTGTGGGAGCTTGAAACAATGCTGACCGATCATTTCCGCCCGCAATCCTTCAACGGCATTGACGATATCGTCATCGTCGGTGGCGGTCTTGCCGGCCTGTTCTGTGCGCTGAAACTCAGCCCGCGTCCCGTCACCGTGCTTGCCGCAGCCCCGATCGGCCATGGTGCGTCCTCCGCATGGGCGCAGGGCGGTATCGCCGCAGCCATGGGTCTCGGTGACACCATCGACAAGCATGTCGCCGACACGCTGGTGGCTGGCGCCGGTATCGTCGATGAGAAGATGACGCGGCTGATGGTGGCGGAAGGTCCCGCCCGCATCCACGATCTGCTCGGCTACGGCGTGCCCTTCGACCGCGATCTCGAAGGCAAGCTTCTCCTGTCGCGTGAAGCCGCCCATTCGGAGCGCCGCATTGTCCGCGTCAAGGGCGATATGGCCGGCAAGGCGATCATGGAAGCGCTGATTGCAGCCGTCCGCAGCACGCCGTCGATCCGTGTGCTCGAAGGTTACGTCGTCGAGGAACTGGTACGGCAGGGCCGCTTCATTTCCGGCGTCATCGCGCGGCCGGATGCCGGCCAGTCGAAGAAGCGCGTGTCGTTCCCGGCCCGCGCCGTGGTCCTTTGCTCCGGCGGCGTCGGCCATCTCTTTTCCGTCACCACCAACCCGACCGAAGCCTGCGGGCAGGGCGTCGGGATGGCCGCCCGCGCCGGCGCAATCATTGCCGATCCGGAGTTCATCCAGTTCCACCCGACGGCGATCAATATCGGCCGCGATCCGGCGCCACTCGCCACCGAGGCGCTGCGTGGCGATGGCGCGCATCTGATCAATTCCGCCGGCCACCGCTTCATGCTGGATATTCACCCGGACGGCGAACTCGCGCCGCGCGATATCGTCTCGCGCGGTGTCTTCGCCGAAGTGCAGGCCGGACGCGGCGCCTTCCTCGATTGCACCAAGGCTGTCGGCACGCATTTCCCCGAAGCGTTCCCGACCGTCTACGCCTCCTGCATGTCTGCAGGCATCGATCCGGTGAAGCAGCCGATCCCCGTTGTCCCAGCGGTACACTATCATATGGGTGGCGTGCTCACCGACGCCGAAGGTCGTACCTCGATCGACGGCCTGTGGGCTGCCGGCGAGGTCACCTCGACCGGCGTTCACGGTGCCAACCGGCTCGCGTCCAATTCGCTGCTCGAAGCCGTGGTCTTTGCCGCCCGCATTGCCGAAAACATCAAGGGCATGCTGCCGGAGCCGAAGATCGCTGACTGGGGCAAGAATGCCGGCGAGAGCGACGATCCGGTAACGATCGAGGACAGCCCGCCGTTGACCGCGCTGCGCCACATCATGAGCGACCATGTCGGCGTCATTCGCAGCCAGGACACGCTCACCCGTGCCATCCGCGCCATTGCCAATCTGGAGCGCCAGAACACGCGAATGCGCTTCAGCAACATCGTCACGACGGCCAAGCTGATTGCCACCGGCGCCTATCTGCGCACCGAAAGCCGCGGCGGCCATTTCCGCTCCGATTGCCCGGAGCCGCGCTCCGAATGGAAACACCGGACGTTCCTGACGCTTGCCGAAGCTAACCGGGTCGTTGCCGAACTGGCGGAAACGGAGAGTGTTTAGAGTTATGCGCCAGGCCGTTTTTGCTCCGTCACCCCCGGGCTTTCCCCGAGGGTCCAGAGACGGGCGGCATGGATCCTCGGCTCAAGGCCGAGGATGACGATTGGAGGGGCCGGTTTGAAACACCGAAGCGTCCTACCTGCATCTTTTGAGGAACCCCAATGACACCCACCGCCCTTCGCCCCGAACTGCCTGCCCTGATGGTTGAGGAACAGGTCCGCTCGGCCCTGCTAGAAGACCTTGGCCGCGCCGGCGACATCACCACCTACGCGACGATCGCACCGGACTGGACCGCCACCGCGGAAATGAACGCCCGGGAAAACGGTGTCGTCGCCGGCATGGAACTGGCGCGTACTGCCTTCCGCCTGATCGACCCGGCGATCCGTTTCGAGGCCTTCGTCACGGATGGCGACAGCCTGGCGCCGGGCATGGTGCTTGCCCGCATATCCGGCCCCGCTCGCGGCCTGCTGTCGGCCGAACGTGTGGCGCTCAATTTCCTCATGCACCTCTGCGGTATCGCCACCTATACCTCGAAATTCGCCACCGAAATCGCCCATACCCGTGCGAAAGTTTGCTGCACTCGCAAGACCATTCCTGGCCTGCGAGCGCTCGAAAAATATGCAGTGCGTCTCGGCGGCGGCTCCAACCATCGTTACGGCCTTGATGACGCCATCCTGATCAAGGACAACCACATCGCCGTGTCCGGCGGTGTTGCCAGCGCTGTCCATGCCGCGCGCGCCTATGGCGGCCATCTGGTCAAGATCGAAGTCGAGGTCGATGGGCTCGATCAGATGCGCGAGGCCCTGACCGCCGGCCCGGATGTCATCCTGCTCGACAATATGGGACCTGATATGCTGCGCCAAGCCGTCGCCGTCAACGCGGCCCATTGGCAGCTTTCAGCCGACGCCTATACCGTCGATCCGCGCCGCACCAGGCTGGAGGCCTCCGGCAACGTCAACCTCCAGACCATCCGCGCTATCGCCGAAACCGGCGTCGACTACATCTCAACCTCGAAGATCACCATGGCGGCGCCCACGCTTGATATCGGGCTGGATGTGGTGATCGGCTAAGGAAACGGCGGCGCCTGACGTCAGGCTCTGGTGATTGCCTGCCGCCGTGTCCATTCGTCGGCGACGTCGCCCATCGTCTTGGCCGAGCCGTCCTTGATCCACGCCATGAACGCGCGATCGAAAACAAATCCGTCACCGCAATGCGCAGTCAGAAAGCGGCGGACATTCTGCGTGTTCTTGTAGGTCGCCGTGACCGCGGTATTCCGGTCGATCGGATCGGCGTGCCAGTCAAAGCCCTTCATTTGATCTCCTACCGTTGCAGGACGAAGGGGCAGACAATGCGCTCACCGATCGTCAGTGTCTTGCCGCAATCGTAGCGGCAGGTCTTGAAGGGACCATTCACGTCCTCGCCATTCAGATTGCATATGGTGATCGCCGGCTGGCCGGATGCGTCGTTGCCATCGAAATAGTCGGGAATGGCCGGTTTGTCTTCCGGTGCGGTGAGAAGAGCGCCGGCGAGGAAAAGAGCAATTGTCTGCATCGGTGTGGGCCTCGCTGCTTCGGGGATGGGGCGTGCCTCGTATGGAAAGCTATCAAGACGATTGGCTTTGAGCAAAACAATCCGGCTTTTTATCGAGTCCCGCGGGTTCTTCCCATAGTCAGAGGTTATTTCGGAACCACATAGGTTATGGCACGTTGCACCCGGATCAAATCACCAACCCTTGGAGGAACGTCTCATGAAGCGCCTGATCACCACGCTCGCCCTGCTTCTCGCAGCCGCGACGACCGTCTTGGCGCAGTCATCGTCGCAGACGGCCATCGCCAATTTCGTCGGCAAGGACGGTAAGGAAACCGGCCGGGCAACGCTGACTGAAGGCAAGAACGGCGTGCTGATCGAGATGGAGGTGACGAACTTGCCGCTGCGCCAATGGGTGGCGTTCCATGTCCATGAAACCGGAAAATGCGACGCCGCGCACAATCACGAATCCGCCGGCAAGCATTTCAACCCCGGCAAGACTGAGCACGGCTTCCTCGCCGCCAACGGGCCGCATGCCGGCGACATGCCCAACCAGTATGTCGGCAGCGACGGTGTGCTGCGTGCCCAGGTGTTCAACAGCATGGTGGTGCTCGACAATGCCGAGAACGGCATTCGCGGCCGGGCGCTGATGATCCACGCGAAATCCGACGACAACCGCAGTCAGCCCTCCGGCGATGCCGGCGAGCGGCTTGCATGTGCCGTGATCGAATAAGCTGTCCGTGATTCTGTTTCGGTCGCCGCTAACGGCCGCCGACTTTCAGCCCGGGAGCCGGGCGCTCGTCGAGGATTTGGCGGCGGAAGCGGAAGAGGGCGGCCGGGCGTCCGCCGGTGGCAGCGGTGAGCATGCCGGTCGGCTCGACAAGTTCCGCACCTTCGACAAGTCGGCGGAAATTCTGCTTGTGCAGATGCCGGCCGGAGATCGCCTCGACCGTCGCCTGCAGATCGGTCAGTGTGAATTCCGGCGGCATCAATTCGAAGATCACCGGGCGATATTTGATCTTGCCGCGCAGACGGGCAACGGCGGTGGCGACGATGCGCCGGTGATCATGGCGCATGGTGAGCCCGATCGGTGGCGTTCCCGTCGAAACCGCACGGCCGTCAACCACGGCCTCGCCGACAAGGCCGGCCTCGTACAGAAGTTCGTAGCGCTCCAGTACGCGCTCCTCGTCCCAGGGGAAATCATCGAGGCCGAAGGCAAGGCGCATGCGGGTGCGCCGCTGTGGCAGGCCCATGCGCTCGTCCTGGTGCCCGCTCTTTTCCCACAAGCGAAGCGCCGGCAGGATAAACTGATCGATCAGCGCAGGCCGGCCTTGCCGCCAGTCTTCCCATGGCAGGTAGCTGTACCAGTCGCGCCAATGCGCCCCGGCATCCGCCAGCCGCGCGTTGTTTTCGGCATCGGTACGCGTCAGCGCCAGATAGCCGACCGAAACCATGTGCTTGCCGCTTTCCCCGGTCGAGCGATGACGGCCCTGGTCGCCGAATGTATAGAGCTGCTCGATATAGCCGAGGTTAAGCGCCGTCTGCTGCTCGACGCTGGCCCTGAGGCTGGTTTCGAACGTCCGGTGACGGGCGGGGTCGAAGGGGCCGAAGGGCAGGCCGTCGCGGCCGTCGTCCTGTCCTTCGCTGACGGCGAGAATGCGTGGCGAGCGGTTCGTCACCGCGACGATCGCGGCGTTGAGGCCGATTTCGACGGTGACGGTTTTGTCGTCAACCGGCATGGACGGCAGGTTCCGGCAGCGGGGAGAAGACGAAGGGTGTATTTCCATCGGCGTCGGCGCCACGGCCGATCGCCTTGATCGCAGCAACCAGCCGGCCATTGCGCGACAGCAACTGGTCGCCGATCTCGATCAACCGGGAATTGGGCGTGACATAGGCGGATGCCAGGCGCAGGCGCCGCGCCAGTTCCATCTCGTCCTGATCCGGCTCGACGGCGAGCGCTGCGATGGCGGCGGCGGCAGGCGAGCGTGAGACGCCCATCCAGCAATGGATAAGCAATGGTGCCGAACGGTCCCACTGCCGGGCAAACTCGATAATCTGCTGCACGTGATCTTCCCCCGGCGCCACCAGGCCGGCATTTCCGGCAAAACTGATATCGTTCATCCCGAGTAGCAGGTGCCGCGTCGCATCGATCACGGCCGGACGATGGAAGTTCTGCTCCTTTGCCAGCAGGCTGACCATTTCACGGCAGCGATGGCGAACGGCCATTTCGGCGATGCGCGACAGGGGCGAGACGACAATCACCGGCATTTCAGGATGCCGCCCGTGCAAGCAAACGTTCCACCTCTATGGCCTCGAACCGCTCGGCAAAAAGCTTCTGCGCCTCGATCGCCGGCAGCGGATCGATCAGGATCATGTCGCGGGTAATGCCGCGCGGCTGGCCGAAGAATTTGCGTGCTTCCGTCAGCGAAAATCCGGCAAGCACCGTCGCCTCGAAATAGGCGGCGATCTGGTCGGCCTTCTTGATCCGCGTTTTCAGCTCTGCCGGTGTCGCGGACGGAAGCCCGAAGCGCAGATGGATGGCGCCCTCGAGCCGTTTCTCCACCCCCTTGTAGCCGCCGCCAACAACAGCCTTGAACGGCGAGATCATGTCGCCGATCACATATTCCGGCGCGTCGTGCAGCAGCGCCATCTGGCATTCCTCTGCGGTGCAGCTGAATTGCCGGCGAAAAATCTCCTCGACGACCAGGCTGTGCTGGGCGACGGAAAACGCATGATCGCCTTCCGTCTGGCCATTCCAGCGGGCGACCCGGGCAAGCCCATGGGCGATGTCGGACAGTTCGACGTCGAGCGGCGAGGGATCGAGCAGATCAAGCCGCCGTCCGGAGAGCATTCGCTGCCAGGCGCGGGCAGACATCAGGCGCTCGCCTCATCGGCTTCCGCCGGGAATTCCAGACCCGTCCATGTAGGCAAAACAAGCGTCACCGGTACGTCGCCTGCAAGGATCGGTTCACCGGATGCGATGGCTTCGCCGGCCTTATCGATACGGACGATTGCCAGACCAGAGGAACCAATGGCGCTGCCAAGGTTGCCGATCGAGCGACCCCTGACGGTGAGCGGCGTTCCGGCTTCGGGCAATGCGGTTTCCGCAGTGACGATGACGACACGGCGGCGGGCTGTGCCGCGATGCTGCATCCGGGAGACGACCTCCTGCCCGACATAGCAGCCCTTCTTGAACGAAAGCGCGCCGTTCTTGTCCATCAGGACGTCATGCGGAAACGCGTCCTGCAATGCATAGTCCGTACCGGAGACGGCAATGCCGCTGGCGATCCGCAGGCGCTCGTATTCAGCGGTGCCGGTTGCTTCAGTCTCTGCGCCATAGGCGCGATAAACCGTTTGGCCGGCCTTGGTAAAACGGGCATCGCGGTAGGCGCCGGGCGTCTCGTCGAAATGGATGGTGACGGCAGCCGGTACCGTCAGGGACAGGGAAATCGGCGCCCGCAGCTTGTACATGGTCAGCCGCTTCAACAGCGCATCGGCCTGGTCTGCGCCGGTTTCAAGGCGGATCGTCCCGCTGTCACGCGTGACCATGAAATCGAAGAGGATCTTGCCCTGCGGCGTCAAAAGGGCGCCCGGCTTGGCTTCGCCATCGTCCAGCAGATCGAGATCGGTGGTGATCAATGCCTGCAGAAAGTCCTGCGCGTCCTGTCCCGACACGGTGACGATGGCGCGATCTGGAAGAGCAATGGGCTGCATGGCGTTTGTCCTGTTCATCAGATGAAACAGGTAGGATTTCGCAAGCGTCGCGGCAAGCGCTTTGCGCTTCCGTCAGTCGCCTGCCACGAAAAATTTCCACTGGCCGTCCGGCGTGATGCCGACACGGTAGAAATTGTAGTTTCCGGCTTCCTCCATCTCGGCGAAATCACCGGCGGTCACCAGTCGGAAGAGATCGACTTTTTCCGGAGGGGTTAGCGAAGACAGCGGTTTTTCGGTAAAATAGGGCCAGACGTAGACTTCGTCCGGCGTGCCCTTTTCCGTGAGAACGAAACCGGTCGACAGGACGTCGAGCAGAATAGCCAGGATTTCAATGCCGTCCTGATCGCCGGAAAGGCCCTTGAGCATCTCGACGGGATCGCCGTCGTTTTCGCTGACCTGCGTCTGTGTCGGGCCTTTGCCGAGCAGGGGCCGCAACCGCTCGATATCGCCGGAGGCGGCCGCCTCGACGATCAACTCCCGCATCCGGGCAACAGGTTCGGGGATTTTCGAAACATCCGACAGCACTTCGACCGGTGCGGCGGGTGCTTGGTCCTCGACCGAATCATCCTTGGCGTCGCGGGTCGGTTTGTTGACCAGGGGATCCGGCATCGGGATCTGCATCGGACCTTCGTCGCCGGGTTCTTCTTCGTCCGGAACGTCCTCGGCTTTCTTCTCCTGGTTCGTCTCGCGGGGAATCTGCTTCAACTCGCTGAGCGCGAATGCGGGATGCGGGAACAGAAGGGAAGAGGCAAACATGCCGGCAAGCAGCAGCGCAGAAAGGCGAACCGCGAGTGTCCGGTTTGCTGATATCTGGCGGTTCATGACGGCCTCGAAACTACTGCAGGGTGCGTTCCGGTGAGAATTCGCCGGCAAGCATGCGCTCGCGAAGCGACTTCAACATGGCTTCTGCCCCGTCTTCGCCATGGAGGCGAATCGTCTCGCGCATGGCAAGAGCGATGGCTGCGTCGGCGATGATTTCCGGCTCGATGCCGTCTGCCATGCCATCCGCCCAGGCTTCATTCTGGTGTTCCAGGGCTGCCTGCATCTTCTCATGAACGATCATGTCGTCGATGTCATTCAGACTGGGTTCCATCATTCGTTCCATGCCGTTTCACGCTCTTTACTTGGCACCTAACTCGAGCCGATGCCACTTCTTACCACTCTCTTAACGACCTTAGCAGCCTTTTCCCAAAACGACACGGGCTCCTGAAAAAAGAGGTTAATTTCCCGTTAATTTCCAAAGCGGGCGGCTATTTCTGAAGCAAGTGTTGCTCCTTCGGCACGGTATCGCTCGTCGGCAACGACGGCAGGCGGCGTACAGGCCGTGTAAACGGAGGCAAATGTCCGGTAGCCGCGGTTGAAGGCAGCGGTCATGCGGGCACGTCTCTGGGCTTCTCCGCCGGCTTCCTTGTCGAGCAGGTCCTGCATCGATTGCCGCCAGCTATCGGCCGCGGCATCCTTGCAGAGCGTGCGCAAATAATGAACGGAACCAAGGATTTCAGACAGGCGGAGCAGCCGCGCGTCATAGGGCGCGGGCTTTTCGACCGCTACAGCTGGAACGCTCGACGGTGTGGCCTCCTGTGCCTGAGCGCCAAACGGCAGACCAACAAGAGCCAGCAAAAGATACGATCGTATGGCCGGAAAACGGATCATGGCCCTTTCAAGCCCCGAATCATGCACTTGGGCAAGCGGATTTTCATGAGCACGGTCATCGCCGGCGAAGTGCCTCGAGTTTTTCCACGCATTCCCGCACGCTCTCGGGAATCGGGAGATCGAATATCTCTGCCGCCGTGTACCAGCCGATACCGGCCGCATCGTCACCTGCGACCGCAACGAGGTCCGGTTCGGCCTCGACCTTGAAGACCGAGAGGAAAAAATGCCGGGCGCCGGCCCCGTCTGATTCGCGCGGCGGCAGGTCGTAGGTTTCAAACAACAGTGGATTGCGCGCTGGAATGCCGGTCTCTTCGTGAAACTCGCGCACGGCCGTCTCCGCCGGCGTTTCCTCGGCTTCCGCCCGCCCGCCGGGAAAGGCGTACATGTCCGCGGACGGCGGATTGGCGCGACGCACGAGAAGATAGCGCCCATCGCGTTCGAGAATGGCAGATGAGGCAAGTTGGGGAGAGGCTTGGGTCACGTGGTCTTTCATCTGTGTCGTACCTATATTCTGACGCGGCAACGAAATACAATGACATGCAGCGAAGCAAGAGCATGGGCATGACGGCACGCACGATGGATCAGGATAGCTTGGCCTTCCTTGCCAGGAAATATGTCTGGTGGAAGTCCCCGGAGGATGCCGCCGGGCAGCCGGAGCGCGTCATCGCGCAGGTGATGAACATAGGCGACTTCGAGGATATCCAGCGTATCGAAGCTTTGGCAGGTACCGAAATGCTGACGCGAATCCTGATAGAGGCGGAGATCGGGCAATTCACGCCGCGTTCCTGGTCCTATTGGCATTACCGGCTTGGTATTGCTGCCGTCGATGAGGTGCCGGCTCTTCCATCGCGGAGACTGGGGTGATTGCTCTCGTTCCTCGCCTGGAGACGTTGCCACCACAGCAACAGGCAATCTGGCCACTGCTGAAACCTGCGGCCGGTCTGGGATTTGTACTTTATGGCGGAACGGCGGTTGCGCTGCGTCTTGGGCACCGGGAATCCATCGATTTTGATTTCTTCACCGAGCAAAGCCTCGATTTCGATAGGCTCTATGATGCGATGCCGTTCCTGCGGTCAACCACCGTCATTCAGCAGGAGCCGAACGCGCTGACTGTCCTTTCGACTTTGGCCGGGCCGTCCGACAGCCCCGTAAAGATATCCTTCTTTGGCCCGGTCAGGACAGGACGAGTGGGGGTGCCGCAATTCACGAGTGATGGCATCTTGGCTGTCGCGTCGCCGGACGATCTGTTCGCGACCAAGGTTAAGGTTTTGCTCCAGCGAGTCGAGATGAAGGATTATCGTGACATAGCCGCGATGATCGGCACCGGGCAGGATTTGGCAAATGCGCTTGGCGGTGCCAGAGCCCTATACGGCATGTCGTTTCAGCCGAGCGAAAGCCTGAAAGCGCTGACTTATTTTGAAGGTGGCGATCTTCACCTGCTTTCGCGGCAGGAACGTCTGGTGCTTGTCGATGCGGTCAAAGCCGTGAAGGCCATTCCGGACGTGGGAATTCTCGATAAAAGTCTGTCGGTTGGGGCAAGAGTCTAAGATGTGCGGGCGATTTTCACTGACGGCGACACCGAAGGAATTGGCGGATGTTTTCGGTCTTCTGGAAACGGAGGACTTTCCGGCGCGCTTCAACATAGCGCCGACGCAGCCGATCCTGGTCGTCATGTCCGGCGAGCGCCAGAGGCCGGGCAGCAATCTGCCGGAGCGCAAGGCACTTCTGGTCCGCTGGGGGCTCACACCTTCCTGGGTGAAGGACCCGCGTGATTTTCCGCTGCTGATCAACGCGCGCGCCGAAACGGCTGCCGGCAAAGCCTCGTTCAAGGCGGCAATGCGCCACCGGCGCATTCTCATTCCGGCATCCGGTTTCTACGAATGGCATCGGCCATCGAAGGAAAGCGGAGAGACATCGCAGGCCTACTGGATCCGCCCACGGAACGGCGGCATCGTTGCCTTTGCAGGCTTGATGGAGACCTGGTCTTCCGCCGATGGCTCCGAGGTCGATACGGCTGCGGTCCTGACCACGCATGCCAATTCCAGGATTGGCGATGTCCACGACCGCATGCCGGTGGTGATCAAGCCGGAGGATTTTGCCCGCTGGCTTGATTGCGTGACGCAGGAACCGCGCGATGTTGCCGACTTGATGACGCCGGCGGATGACGACTATTTCGACGTCATCGCCGTATCCGACCGGGTAAACAAGGTGGCAAATACCGGCGCCGACCTTCAGAACCCGGTTCATGTCGCCGCAAGACCCGCGTCGAAGCCCAAGGAGCCTCCCGCAAATCCTCAGCTCTCGCTTTTTTGAGGGATCAGGCCGGCTGCTTCGGCAAAGCGGTTTTTTTCACCGGCTTCGGCTTGATCTGCAGAGCAGCGGCAAGAACGGCCTTCAGGCCGAGGGGACGGTATTGCTCGACGAGATTGGCCGCGGTTCGCGGACTGTTCTTGTCGGTCTTTTTACCAGGCATTTCAAATTCTCCTCTGATGCTTTCCCTAGCTTGACGCGCTTCGTCCGGTGTGTTCTCCACCAAAACGGCGCTTCTTATTGTGCCCGAGGAAACAGGCATGAATGTGCAAGTGCCTGAAAGCCTTGTTTCCCCGGGCGTCCGGCGTTTCCAGATAAGCCCAATCATGACAAAACGATGACGAACAATCCAGTATTCCAACATAAGATGCTGGAGCGCGGCTGACCTCTTGACCGGGCGTGAACGAAGCGCGATAAAGCAGCCCATGAAAACGGTTATCTGCATCACCTGCCGGATTATTATTCGCTAGCCTCAAAGCTGGCCTGGCCGTTTTCGTCTCCCAAAATTCAAGATGACAACGCGAAGGTCCAGCCGGGCGGCTGCGTGTATTCGGTGCTATGCGGAATGGGAGATTGGGAATGGACGGACTGCCGACATTGAAGTTGTACAACACGCTGACGCGGGAGAAGGCGGATTTCGCGCCGATCGACCCTAAGAACGTCCGCATGTATGTCTGCGGCCCGACGGTCTATGATTTCGCGCATATCGGCAATGCCCGACCGGTCATCGTCTTCGACGTGCTCTATCGGCTACTGCGGCATGTCTATGGCGAGAGCCACGTGACCTATGTCCGCAACATCACCGATGTCGACGACAAGATCAACGCTCGCGCGCTGCGCGATTTCCCCGATCTGCCGCTGAACGATGCCATCCGCGCGGTGACGGAAAAGACCGAGACGCAGTTTCTTGATGATGCCAAGGCGCTGGGGTCCCTCGACCCAGACGTGCAGCCTCGCGCCACCGACAACATTGCCCAGATGATCGAGATCATTGAGGCGCTGATTGCCAAGGGCCATGCCTATGCGGCCGCAGGCGAGGTGCTGTTCGATACGCGGTCGATGGAAGACTATGGACAACTGTCGAAGCGTAATCTCGACGAGCAGCAGGCCGGCGCCCGCGTGGCGGTCGATGCGCATAAGAAAAATCCCGGCGATTTCGTGCTCTGGAAACTGTCTTCGGACGAAGAACCGGGCTGGGAAAGCCCGTGGGGCAGGGGCCGTCCCGGCTGGCATATCGAGTGCTCCGCGATGAGCCAACGTTATCTCGGCGAGACCTTCGATATCCATGGTGGCGGGCTCGACCTGATCTTCCCGCATCATGAAAACGAGATCGCCCAGTCGCGCTGCGCCCATGGCACGGACGTGATGGCGAATGTCTGGATGCACAACGGCTTCCTGCAGGTCGAGGGCCGCAAGATGTCGAAGTCGGAAGGTAATTTCGTCACTATCCACGAGTTGCTGCACACGGAGACATTCGGCGGGCGTAAATGGCCGGGCGAGGTCCTGCGTCTGGCGATGCTGATGACGCATTACCGCGAGCCGATCGATTTTTCGATCAAGCGGCTGGAAGAAGCGGAGCGTCTGCTTTCGAAGTGGCCGGCGGGCAAGCCTGGCGATTCCAAGCCCGATCCAGCCATCCTCAACGCGTTGGCCGATGACCTCAATACGGTCGCCGCGGTTCAGGCCCTGCATGCTTTGGCATCGACCGCCAACGCCGATGCCGCGAACTTGCCGGTCTTTGCCGCAAGCGCTGCTCTGCTCGGCGTTCTTCCGAAGGAAACGGAAGTCGATGGCGCCGTTGCCTCGGCGATTGACGCGCTGGTGGCGATGCGGCTTGAAATGCTGAAGGCCAGGAACTTCGCCGAGGCCGACAAGATCCGCGACGAGCTTGCCGCCAAGGGCATCCAGCTGAAGGACGGCAAGGATGCTTCGACCGGCGAGCGGGTGACGACGTGGGACGTCAAGCGATAAACTGCATCGCAACTTGGGAGGAAGACATGATCGATCATACGGGAATAGCCGTTTCGGATTTCGAGCGGTCGCGGGCTTTCTACGATGCGGTGATGGCGCCGTTGGGCGCGTCGCTTCTCAAGATGGTTCCGCTGGAATTCACCGGTGGCAAGAAGGTCTGCGGTTACGGGCGCGAACATCCCTGCTGGTGGCTGCATGAGGGCGCCGAGCCTGGTCCAGGCCGCCACATCGCCTTTACCGCCGGCAGCCGCGCCTCGGTGGACGCCTTCCATGCCGCAGCCCTTGCAGCCGGCGGCACGGACAACGGCGGACCGGGTGTTCGCCCGCACTATCATCCGAACTACTATGCGGCCTTCGTTATCGATCCGGACGGCAACAACATCGAAGCTGTCTGCCGCGCGCCGGAGTGAATGGGAACTCGAACCTGTGACGATTGAGCCATGAGCAAGGACGATACCCACCGATATTCCGGCGGTTGCCAATGTGGCGCCGTTCGCTTTCGTGTTGAGGGCGAACTCGGCGATGCCTCGGTCTGTCACTGCCGCATGTGCCAAAAGGCCTTCGGCAATTTCTATGCGCCGCTCGTTTCCGTCCGCCAGGCGAAACTGGTCTGGACGCGGGGCGAGCCCAAATATTTCCAGTCGTCCAATTTCGTCAAGCGCGGCTTTTGCGGCGATTGCGGCACGCCGCTGTGTTACGAGGCGCCGGACGGCGTCGGTCTGGCGATCGCGGCCTTCGACAAGCCGCAAGGCATAGTCCCGAAAATCCAGTGGGGCATCGAGGCCAAGCTGGCCTATGTCGATCACGTGCCGGAACTGCCGGGCGAAGACACAATGGCCGATCAGGACGCCGTGTCTTTTCTCGCCGATCTGGTCTCCTACCAGCACCCGGATCACGATACGGCCGAATGGCCACCGAAGGAGCGCGAATGAGCATCGCCCGCATCTATACCGGCGGCTGCCAGTGCGGCGCGGTGCGTTATCGGGCGGAAGGAACGCTTCGCGATCCGCATCTCTGCCATTGCCGCATGTGCCAGAAGGCGGCCGGCAACTATTTCATGCCGCTTGCCAACGCGCAGCGCGCAACCTTCAGCATCACCCGCGGCGCGCCGGGCTGGTTCCGCTCGTCTGGCCTTGTGCGGCGGGGCTTTTGTTTCCTCTGCGGCACGCCGCTGTTTTACGATGTGCCTGAGGCCGATTTCATCAACATCGTGCTGGGGTCGCTCGACGATCCCTATGATGTCCGGCCGCTGACACAATCCGGCATGGAATCGCGCGTTCCCTGGTTTTCGCATCTGCCGGAACTGCCGGGCTCGGAGACCGATACAGGCGACGAAGCGAGTGCCGAGCGCCATCTGGCGATCCTTGAATCGAACCGCCAGCACCCCGACTACGACACGGAACATTGGCCACCGGAGGAAGAGACATGAGCGAGACCATTCGAACCGGAGGCTGCCAGTGCGGCGCCGTGCGTTTCAAGATCCACGGCGCGCTTGGCCGCCCGTCCATCTGCCATTGCCGCATGTGCCAGAAGGCCTTCGGCGGCTTCTTCGGACCGCTCGTTACCATCAAGGGCGAGACGGAGTGGACGCGCGGCGAACCCAGCTACTTCCAGTCCTCCGTCAACATTTCCCGCGGCTTCTGCGCCGCCTGTGGCACGCCGTTGACCTACAAGCACCCCGGCGGTCTCGAAATCGCCATCGGCGCCTTTGACGACCGCTCCGATCTTGCCCCGCAGATCCAGGTCAATTTCGCAGCCCGCAATTCATGGGTGACGACGATCTTCGACCAGCCGGTGCACACGGATCCTGACTACTACTCGCAGCAGGAACAGATCATTTCCTTCCAGCATCCTGACCACGATACCGAGATCTGGCCGCAATTTCCAAGTGCCACCTGATCGACGCCAACCCGCAATCACCGACGATTGAAAGCAGACAGCATGACCGAAATTCTTCGTACGCTTTATCCTGAGATCGAACCCTATGCCTCCGGTCATCTCGACGTCGGCGATGGTCACAGCATCTATTGGGAGAAGTCCGGAACGCCCGGCGCCAAGCCTGCGGTTTTCCTGCATGGAGGCCCCGGCGGCACGATCTCGCCGAACCACCGCCGGCTGTTCGATCCGAAGCTGTATGACGTGACGCTGTTCGACCAGCGCGGCTGCGGCAAGTCCACGCCGCATGCGGAACTTGAGGCCAACACGACCTGGCATCTGGTTGCCGATATCGAGCGGCTGCGCGAAATGGCCGGCGCCGAAAAATGGCTGGTCTTCGGCGGTTCCTGGGGTTCGACGCTGGCGCTCGCCTATGCGCAGAAGCACCCCCAGCGCGTTTCCGAACTCGTCGTGCGCGGCATCTATACGCTGACCAAAGCGGAACTCGACTGGTACTATCAGTTCGGCGTCTCGGAAATTTTCCCCGACAAGTGGGAGCGCTTTATAGCACCGATCCCGGAAAACGAACGCCACGAGATGATGCTCGCGTATCACCGGCGGCTGACCAGCGACGACCGCGCGACCCGCCTTGCTGCCGCCAAGTCCTGGAGCATCTGGGAGGGCGAGACGATCACGCTGCTGCCGGAACCCGCGACCAGCGACAAGTTCGAGGAAGATGAGTTCGCTCACGCCTTCGCCCGCATCGAAAACCACTTTTTCGTCAATGCCGGCTGGCTGGAGGAGGGGCAGCTTCTGCGCGAAGCCCACAAGATTCACGGCATCCCCGGCGTTATCGTCCACGGCCGCTACGACATGCCATGCCCGGCGAAATATGCTTGGGCGCTGCACAAGGCCTGGCCCGAAGCGGAGTTCCATCTGATCGAAGGGGCAGGGCACGCCTATTCCGAGCCCGGCATTCTCGACAGGCTGATCCGGGCGACGGACCGGTTTGCGGGGAAGAATTGACATGACAGCGTTTGCCGCGATCACCCCCCTCTGTCACTTCGTGACATCTCCCCCACAAGGGGGGAGTTCATTCATTTCCGCTGCGAGCTTTGCGGTAAGGCGGGCACAGAAGATGCGGCCTATCTCCCCCCTTGTGGGGGAGATGTCGGCGTCGCCGACAGAGGGGGGTAAGGCGCGGCAAACTCGAAGTGCGCTCACACTGGAGGCGCAGCAATGAAAGAACGCATCCACCTCTTCGACACCACTCTGCGCGACGGTCAGCAGACCCCCGGCATCGATTTTTCCGTCGAGGACAAGATCGCCATTGCCGCCATGCTGGACGATTTCGGCGTGGACTATGTCGAGGGAGGCTACCCCGGCGCCAACCCGACCGATACAGAGTTCTTCAGCAAGAAGCGCACGAAGAACGCACGCTTCGTCGCCTTCGGCATGACCAAGCGCGCCGGCGTCTCCGCCTCCAACGATCCGGGGCTGACAAGTCTGCTGCAAGCGGAAAGCGACGCAATCTGTCTTGTCGCCAAGAGCTGGGACTATCACGTCCGCGTGGCGCTTGGCTGCACCAACGAGGAAAACCTGGAATCGATCCAGTCCTCCGTCGAAGCCGTCGTCGCCAGTGGCAAGGAAGCGATGATCGACTGCGAGCATTTCTTCGACGGCTACAAGGCCAATCCGGCTTACGCACTCACCTGCGCGAAAACAGCCTATGATGCCGGCGCCCGCTGGGTCGTGCTCTGCGACACCAATGGCGGTACGCAGCCGCCGGAAATCCGCGACATTGTTACCGCTGTCATCGCCCATGGGGTTCCCGGCGCCAATCTCGGCATTCACGCGCACAACGACACGGGGCAGGCCGTCGCCAATTCATTGGCCGCCGTCGAGGCCGGCGTCCGCCAAATCCAGGGCACGCTGAACGGTATCGGCGAACGCTGCGGCAATGCCAATCTGGTAACGTTGATCCCGACGCTGGCGCTGAAGGAGGCCTATACCAGCCGCTTCGAGACATCGATCGATGCCGACCGGCTGCAGGAACTGACGCAGCTTTCGCATTCCTTCGACGAACTCCTGAACCGCTCGCCGGATCACCAGATGCCCTATGTCGGCGCCTCGGCCTTCGCCACCAAGGCCGGCATCCATGCTTCTGCGCTCTTGAAGGACCCGCGCACCTACGAGCATGTGACGCCGGAAAGCGTCGGCAACCTGCGCAAGGTCATGGTCTCGGACCAGGGCGGCAAGGCCAATTTCATCAACGCACTGAAACGGCGCGGCATCATCGTCTCCAAGGATGATCCGAAGCTCGACAAGCTGATTTCCATCGTCAAGGAACGCGAGGCGACCGGCTATGCCTATGAAGGGGCGGACGCCAGCTTCGCCCTCCTTGCCCAGCGCACGCTCGGTTCCGTCCCGGATTTCTTCCACGTCGAAAGTTTCCGCGTCATGGTCGAGCGCCGCTTCGACGCCAACGGCAACCTGAAGACGGTCTCGGAGGCAGTGGTAAAGGTATCGGTCGACGGCGAGACGATGATGTCGGTCGCCGAAGGCCATGGACCGGTCAACGCGCTCGATCTGGCGCTCCGCAAGGACCTTGGCAAATACCAGTCGGAGATCGAGGATCTTGAACTGGTGGACTACAAGGTGCGTATCCTCAACGGCGGCACCGGGGCCATCACCCGCGTCCTGATCGAATCCGTCGACGCCACCGGCGCCCGCTGGTGGACGGTGGGCGTGTCCGACAACATCATCGATGCGTCGTTCCAGGCACTGATGGATTCGATCGTGTTCAAACTGTTGAAGAACCGCGATCATGCGGGGCTGGCGGCGGAGTAGGGAAGTCCTTTTGGTTAGGGGGAGGCGCTTTGCGGTTTCAAAGCCGCTCCCCACACTCTGTCATTCTCGGGCTTGACCCGAGGATCCATTTCTGAAACCAGCGCTTTCGCGGAAAGTCACTTTCTGCCATGCCGTGTGGATCCTCGGGTCGAGCCCGAGGATGACGGCGAAGGGCGGGGTGCCGAAGCGTAATGATTGCCGCATCGCTTGGCCTCACAGCACCAGCCGAAACTTCGCAAACCCGTCCGTGCCGTCGCCCGCGTCCTCGATCTTCACGCCCTTCACGTCTACCACCAGCCCACGCGCCTTCGGCCCGCTCTCGAACACGGCTGTCGCGCCTTCTACCGGCGCAAAACTCCAGTTACCGTCGGCCGATGGGTTGATCGTGCCTTCGGCGATGATGTAGCGGACGATGACGTCGCGGTTGGTGTCGGGGGCGGCGAAGACCACCTTGTCGGCAGCGATCTCCGGGAATTTTCCACCACCGCCAGCGCGATAATTGTTGGAGGCGACCACGAACTTTTGCGCAGGATCGATCGGCTTGCCCTCGAAAGACAGGTTCTGGATGCGGTTGGAATCCGGGTTCACCGCGTTGCCGTCGGCATCGTATTTGGCCGGTTGCGATAGGTCGATCTGGTAGGTGACGCCGTCGATAATGTCGAAATTGTAGGACGGGAAGCTGGCGTTGAGCAGTGCCACGTCCTTGGCGCCCGGTTCGACCGTGTTGAACATGCCCGCCGACATTTCCAGCCAGTTCTTCACCTGCGCCCCGGTGATGACGACCGCCTGCACCGTATTCGGGTAGAGATAGAGGTCGGCAACGTTCTTGATGGCGATGTCGCCGGCCGGGACATCGGTATAGTAGTCCGCGCCGCCGCGTCCGCCCGCCTTGAAGGGGGCCGCCGCCGAAAGCACGGGCAGGTCCTTGTACTCGGTGTCCTTCAGCATGTCCTTGATGTACCAGATCTGCGCGTTGGAAACGATCTGCACGGACGGATCGTCGGCCACCAGAGCGAAATAGGAATAGAGCGGCGCCGAGGTTTTTCCGACCGGGGTGCGGATATAGGCAAGCGTCGCCTCATGCTCGGCGGTGGCAGCGCTCAGAACATCCGCCCGGTCCGGCACGTCGGCAATCACTTTCTTATCCTCGCGGTGATAGATCGGCCGCGCCTCCGTGGTGAAATCGACGATCTTCCAGTTGTTGCCGTCCTTTTCGAGCAAAAGGTCGATCAAGCCGAGATGCGATCCCCAGAAACCGCCCATGACTGCGGGCTTGCCGAGCAGCGTGCCCTTGGCCGGATCGACGCCTTCGATGCCGTCAAAGCTCTTGGGGCCAGGGAAGACGAGATGCTGGTGGCCGGTAAACACCGCGTCGATGCCTTCGACGCCGGCGAGATAGAGCGAGGCATTTTCCATCCGCTCCGTTTGCCCACTGCCGTCGATGCCGGAATGGGAGAGTGCGATGATGATATCGGCGCCTTCCTCCTTCATCACGGGCACCCAGGCCTTTGCCGTCTCGACGATGTCGCGGCTCTGTGCCTTGCCCTCGAGGTTCTTGATGTCCCAGAGCATGATCTGCGGCGGCACGAAGCCGATGATGCCGATTTTCAAGAGGCTTGCCGCGCCCGAACCGTCGGTGATGGTCTTCTCGATGATGGTGTAGGGCTTGAAGAACAGGTCGTCGTCCTTCGGATTGGATGCGAGCTGTCCCTTCGTCAGGTTGGCGCAGACGTAGGGGAAATTGGCGCCGGAAAGCACCTTGAACATATAGTCGAGGCCGTAGTTGAATTCATGATTGCCGAGCGTGCCGGCTTCATAGCCGAGCACGTTCATCGCCTTGATGACCGGATGCACATCGCCTTCCTTCATGCCGTGCTGATAGGCCATGTAGTCGCCCATCGGGTTGCCCTGCAGGAAGTCGCCATTGTCGACAAGGAAGGAATTGCCGGCTTCGGCGCGGATAGCGTCGATGATCGAGGCGGTCCGGGCGAGGCCCAGCGTGTCGTTCGGCTTGTCGCCGTAATAGTCATAAGGGAAGACGTGGACGTGGATGTCGGTCGTCTCCATGATGCGCAGATGCGCCTGATTCGTGGTTGCGCGCGCTGCGAACGGGTGCAGCAGAACAAGGGCGGACGTGGCGGCGGCACCACCGAGGAGCGAGCGGCGTGTTATCGGATGGAGCGCGAGGATGGATGACATCGTGAAGTCCCTTCGTCTGACCGGTCTTTGCCTGCAGGGAAACTAGAGCGGCCTGTCATGGAATGCACCCCGCAAAATATCAGGTATTTTCGCCGCCGCCGTGACAGGCACTGTGAGCTTTCCTGCACGCAAGGTTCACGGAAATGAATTGGTTGATCACTGTTCTTTGGAGTAGGACGACCGAAACGATAAAAACCTGACGGGATGAAACGCCATGGCTGACGCGAAACAAACACCGATGGTGCAGAACGGCGATTCACCGCGCGGTTTCGCCTTCGCGCTCACTGCCTATCTGCTGTGGGGTTTCCTGCCGTTCTTCATGAAGGCCGTCGCCCATATTCCGGCCTTTGAAGTTGTCGCCCATCGCATCGTCTGGTCGGTGCCGCTTGCCGGTGCCGTGCTGGTCCTGCTTGGCCGCACGGATGACGTGAAGGTGGCGCTGCGTTCGCCGCGCATGCTGAAGATGGCCATGTTGACGGCGGTACTCATCACCATCAACTGGGGCATCTATGTCTGGGCCATCGGGGCAGGGCGAGCGCTCGAAACCGCGCTCGGTTACTATATCAATCCGCTGTTTTCGATCTTCCTCGGGGCAGTGCTTCTCAAGGAAAAACTCAATCCGGCGCAGATCGTCGCGATTGTTCTGGCTGCCATTGCCGTTGTCGTGCTTGCCTTCGACGCGGGCGGGCTGCCATGGGTCTCGATCGGTCTGGCGCTCTCCTGGGGATTGTATGCCTTCTTCCGCAAGACTTTGCCCGTCGGCCCAAACCAGGGGTTTTTCCTGGAAGTTCTGCTGCTCAGCGTCCCGGCGCTTGGCTATATCGCCTATCTCGAAGCCTCGGGGCAGGGCCATTTCACCGATACCGGCTGGGCTGACGTCGCATGGCTGATGGCTTGCGGCGTTGTCACCGCGATCCCGCTGATGGTCTATGCCAATGGCGCCAAGCTGCTCAGGCTCTCCACCATCGGCATTATGCAATACATCGCGCCGACGATGATCTTCATCATCGCCGTCTTCGTCTTCCACGAGCCTTTCGGCACGCCGAAGCTGATCGCCTTCATCCTGATCTGGGCGGCACTCGCCGTCTATTCGACGTCGATGATCATGGAAAGCCGCGCCCGCCGGGCTACCGTTCCAAATCCCGCCGAGTAACCGTGCGGGGTTCGCCGAAGAACATCAGAGCTTGGCAATGATCCCGTCGTCGCCGTCACGATCGACCTGGCTTGCCCAGTGCTCAAGCAGTGCCGGAACAACTTCGTCCGCCGCGTCAATGACCAGCGGCTGGACAAGATGGGCGGTGTGGATGAAGCCGGCATCGGCCATATGATGGATCAGCGTCATCAGCGGATCCCAGAAGCCGTTGATATTGACGAGCACGATCGGCTTACGGTGGCGGCCGAGCTGCGCCCAGGTCATGATCTCGACGATCTCCTCCAGGGTGCCGATGCCGCCCGGCAACGTCACGAAGGCATCCGAGCGCTCGAACATCTTGTGCTTGCGGTCGTGCATGTCAGGCGTGACGATCAGTTCGCTGAGTTGCCCCAGCGAATGGCGCGTGGCCTCCATATCCATGAGGAATTCTGGTATAATGCCGGTAACGCGGCCGCCGTGCGAGAGAACGCCGCTTGCGACTGCTCCCATGATGCCCTTCGTGCCGCCGCCATAGACGAGACGAAGATGGTTTTCGGCGATGGATTTGCCGAGAATGCGGCCGGCATCGATAAAGGACTGGTCGCGCCCGGGCTGGGAGCCGCAGTAGACGCAAATGGATCGAATCGGGATATTTTTCTCGTTCATAGGTCCAAAGAGACATTGCACCGCGGCGGGCGTCAAGAAAAATGACGGGAAATAGCGTCATGGCGGCGACTGAATATGCGGCGATGCTTGTGGAAAGCAGCGGAAATCGTTAGCAATTTTTAAGAATGAGCAGACGATATGTGCGGGGGCTGATTCCGCTGGATTAGGCAAATTGAAAGCGGCAGGCATGTAGGCTTGGGGTAAGCCGTCCTTTCGCGTCCGTGTTGGGTGCAGACGGCTTCGGGCCATTTGGAGATGTGCATGATGAAGAACAAGGCCGGCTGGGTGGCCCTTATCGTCCTGGCAATTGCATCACTGCTGATGATTTTCTTTGTCATGCCCAATATCAACGGCAACAAGGACAAGGTTACTGCGGACGCCACGGCGGATAGCCCGGCGAAACTGGCCGACACGAAGGGCGCACGGCCAACGGCCGAGAGCGAAACGGCCAATGCGACAGCGACCGATGCCAAGCCTGCCGATCCGGCCGCCGCCTGGACCGTGCCGGGCTTTGACGTCCTGCGCGTCGAACCGGACGGCTCGACCGTCATTGCGGGGCGGGCACAGCCCAACACCAAGCTCGAAATTGTCAACGGCGAGACGGTCGTCGGTACCGCGGATGTCGGTGCGACCGGTGATTTTGCAGCGATCTTCGACAAGCCGCTTCCGGCGGGCGATTATCAGTTGACGCTGCGCAGTGTCGGCGAAAACGGGGTGACCAAGTCCTCGGAGGAAGTCGCCACCGTCTCCATCCCCAAGGACAAGGCCGGCGAACTGCTCGCCATGGTCTCGAAGCCGGGAGAAGCAAGCCGCATTATCACCAAGCCGGTGGCGGAAGCGACTGCCCAGGCCGCCGATGTCAAGCCTGCCGATACCAAGCCCGCCGACACCGCTGCTGCGGGTGAGGTGGCGAAGGCCGAGCCGGCGCCCGACACGTTGGCGACTGCAACGGATACCGCAAAGCCGGCTGATACGGCCGCCGCCACGCAAACCCCTGCCACTGGCGATGCGGCCGCAGTTCCGGCAACCGGCGACAATTCGGCCGTGGCCGTTTCCGCTGTTGAAATCGAAGGCAAGAAGATCTTCGTGGCCGGCAATGCCAAGGCCGGCGCGCTGGTGCGCATCTATGCCGACAATACGCTGGTCGGCGAAACCAAGGCCGACGACCAGGGCCGCTTCGTCGTTGAAGGCGCGATCGACCTGCCGGTCGGCAATCACACGATCCGCGCCGACATGATGGGCGCAGACGGCAGCAAGGTCGAACTGCGCGCCGCGGTACCCTTCGATCGTCCGGCAGGCGATCAGGTGGCAGCCGTCGCTCAAGGCAATGCACAGGGCGCGGTCGCACCGATCGAGGGTGGCAGCTTCGATGGCCTGAGAATGGAAGCCACCAAGGCGCTCAGCCTGCTCAAGGGCCTGTTCGCTGATGGCAAGGTGCCCTCGGCAGAGGAACTGGCGGCTGCGCGTTCGGCCACCGAAATCGCCTTGAAGTCGCTGGCCGATTTCAAGGTTGCCGACAATCTGGATGCAAGCGTCAAGGAAACGGCTGCAAAGACAGCCAAGGCCGCGACCGATGCACTCGCCATGCTGAAGGCGCTGCCCAAGGACGCGACCAGCGTCTCGGCGTCGCTCGGCAAGATCGAGGCTGCGGTCGGCTCGGCGTTGATGCCGCGCACAGACGGTACGGGCAACAATGCGGTTGCGACCGGAACGGCGACGCCGACACCGGCCGAGGACAATGCCGCCGCTGCCAACACGACGCCGGCGCAGAGTGATGTTGCAAAGCCTGCGACGGAAACGGCCGGGAAGCCTGCCGCAGAGTCAGCCACGCCTTCCGCAGAGTCGGGCGCTGCCGCTACGGCAACCGGCCAGGCCGCTGCCGAACCGGAAACTGTCCAGCAGGCGCCGCTCAAGCAGAGCAAGACCTCGGTCATCATCCGCCGTGGTGATACGCTCTGGCAGATTTCGCGCCGCGTCTATGGCGCGGGCGTGCGCTACACGACGATCTATCTCGCCAATGAGGACCAGATCACCAATCCGGACCGCATCCTGCCGGGCCAGATTTTCGGTGTGCCGGACAAGGCGATGTCGGAGGCAGAATCGGAAGAGATGCACCGCAAGCACGTAAAGCATCTGCCCTGACGGCTTTTTGCTGATGGCTCCATTGCGATGGGCCACTATGAGACCTATCTGAAACACAAAAAGCGGCGCCTTGAGAAAGGCGCCGCTTTTGATTGGAAATTTGCGTTTGTGCGCTTTCGTCAGATGGTTCTTCATCCTCATGACATTCAGGGCGCGCAATGACAGCTGTCTGCGAAGGACGGCTGGGGAACGAAGGCGGGACAAGACGTGGCAGCGCAGAAGAAGAGGGTATCGGCGGACGCGGGCAATCCGCTGCAGACCATCATCAACCTCTGGCCCTATATGTGGCCGAGCGACCGTATCGACCTCAAGATGCGCGTCGTCTGGGCAACGGTCATCCTGCTGGTTGCCAAGGTCGTGTTGCTGCTGGTGCCCTATTTCTTCAAATGGGCGACCGATGCGCTGAACGGCAAGACCGATCTTGTCGGCGTCCTGCCGGTCTTCTTCACCGGCGCCGTCATGCTGGTACTCGCCTACAATCTGGCAAGGTTGCTGCAGGCCGGGCTCAACCAGCTGCGCGACGCGCTGTTTGCCAGTGTCGGCCAGCATGCAGTGCGCCAGCTTGCCTATCGCACCTTCGTCCACATGCACCAGTTGTCGCTGCGGTTCCATCTGGAGCGGCGCACCGGCGGCCTGTCGCGGATCATCGAGCGCGGCACCAAGGGCATCGAGACGATTGTCCGCTTCACCATCCTCAACACGGTGCCGACCCTTATCGAATTCCTGATGACGGCCGTGGTCTTCTGGTGGGGCTACGGCTTCAGCTATCTGCTCGTTACCGCCATAACCGTCTGGCTCTATATCTGGTTCACCATCAAGGCGAGCGACTGGCGCATCTCGATCCGCCGCTCGATGAACGACAGCGATACCGACGCCAATACCAAGGCGATCGATTCGCTCTTGAACTTCGAGACGGTCAAATATTTCGGCAACGAGGAGATGGAGGCGAAGCGCTTCGACCAATCCATGGCGCGCTACGAGCGCTCGGCGACGCAGGTCTGGACCTCGCTCGGCTGGCTCAACTTCGGCCAGGCGCTGATCTTCGGCGCCGGCACGGCGATCATGATGGTGATGTCGGCGCTGGCAGTCCAGCGCGGCGAGCAGACGCTTGGCGATTTCGTCTTCATCAACGCCATGCTGATACAGCTTGCCATCCCGCTCAACTTCATCGGCTTCGTCTACCGCGAAATCCGCCAGGGCCTGACCGATATAGAACAGATGTTCGACCTCCTCGAAGTCGAGGCGGAAGTCATCGATAGCCCGGATGCAAAGGGACTGGTGATCGGCAAGGGCGCCATCGCGTTCAAGGACGTGCACTTCGCCTATGATCCTGCCCGGCCGATCCTGAAAGGCATCACATTCGAAGTGCCGGCCGGCAAGACCGTTGCGGTCGTCGGGCCATCCGGAGCGGGCAAATCGACGCTGTCGCGGCTTCTCTATCGCTTCTACGACGTCCAGGAAGGCGCCATCACCATCGACGGCCAGGATGTGCGCGACGTAAAACAGAAGTCCTTGCGCGCCGTCATCGGCATGGTGCCGCAGGACACCGTGTTGTTCAACGACACCATCGCCTACAATATCCGCTACGGCCGCACCTCCGCCACGCAGGCCGAGGTCGAGGCCGCAGCCGACATCGCCCAGATCGGGCAGTTCATCGAGAGCCTGCCCGAGGGGTACGGTGCCATGGTCGGCGAGCGCGGCCTGAAACTGTCCGGCGGCGAAAAGCAGCGCGTGGCGATTGCCCGAACCGTGCTGAAGAGCCCGCCGATCCTGATCCTCGACGAGGCGACCTCGGCGCTCGATACCCGCACCGAGCAGGAGATTCAGACGGCGCTCGATATCGTTTCGCAGAACCGCACGACGCTGGTTATCGCGCATCGCCTGTCGACGGTCATCCATGCCGACGAGATCATCGTGCTCAAGGACGGCGGCATTGCCGAGCGCGGTACGCACGGCGAGCTTATCGACCGGAATGGGCTCTACGCCTCCATGTGGAACCGCCAGCGCGAGGCAACGCAGGCTGAGGAAACACTGAAGAAGGTGCGCGAAAGCGACGATCTGGGGGTCGTGGTGCGCGGCGCGGCGGCGGTGTGAATGGTCTCAGGCGTCCGGCCCGGCAAACAGGATCAGATTGCCGTCCGGATCGAGTACGATAAAGTTCCGCGCGCCTCATGGCTGCTTCTTCAGTGTCTGGTGAAAGGGGACATCGGCCGCCTGATAATCGAGGAATAGCTGCTTGATGTCAGCCGCGCTGTCGAGCGTGATCGCCGCCGACAACAGCTCTTCGCGCTGCCGGATGTCATGGACGAAAACGGGTTCTGAAACGAGCCGCAGGCAAAGCCGCGCCCTGTCGCGCTCCACGATGCCGTAGAACGGTGGATCGCCATAGGCAAAATCGATGGTGAAGCCGAGTTTCGCGGTGAAAAAGGCAAGGGACGCGGCGAAATCGGTTACGTAGAGGATTGCCTCCGTTCCGCGGAGGAAGGGGCGTTCAGATGTCTTTCCGATCGGGTCGTTCATGGCTTGGGCTCCTGCCTTCAGCGCCGTCCACCGGTCAAACCCGTTCTGGCGGGCGACAAGCTCCTGTGCATCGGCAAGCGAGAACGGCGCGTCCAGTACCTCGCGGTCGACGAGATGGCCGAAGTGGGGCAGGGTGGAGCGGATGACCGCCGCCACCGGATGGTGCCGTTCGCGATGCCAGCGCAGATATTGCTTGGCCTGCTTCTTCAGATTTTCGAGGTTTGGCATGGGCGCTGCTACGGTTTCTGTCGTAGGTGGGCATAGCCCCTTCGGCTCCTGCCGATGCGCCCTACAGCAACGGAGAGATTTTCTCCCGGCGAACAGTGATTGTCAACATGGCGGCAAAGCGGCCGCGCTGCATTGCTCCCGCGGTGTTTTCACGCTAGGTCCATGGCGTCGAATTTGCAGGAGATGCCGTAAGATGAGCTTGATCAATACAGTGCGCAACACGCTGGTGCCGGTGCATAAGGAAGGTTACCCCTTCATCGCCGGTTTCTTCGTCGTTTCGCTGGTTCTCGGCTTTCTTTGGGGGCCGCTGATGTGGATCGGCTTCATCCTCACTGCCTGGTGCGCCTATTTCTTCCGCGATCCCGAGCGCATGACGCCGCTCGATGATGATCTGGTCATCAGTCCCGCAGATGGCCGCGTGTCTTCCATCGCATTGATGACGCCACCGGAGGAACTGGGCCTTGGCGATACGCCGATGCTGCGCATCTCCGTCTTCATGAACGTCTTCAACTGCCATGTGAACCGTGCGCCGGTACGCGGTACCATCAACCGCATCGCCTATCGCGCCGGCAAGTTCGTCAATGCGGAACTCGACAAGGCCAGCCACGAAAACGAGCGCAATGGTCTCGTCATCGATACGGCACACGGGGAAATCGGCGTCGTCCAGATCGCCGGCCTCGTTGCCCGCCGCATCGTCTGCTGGTCGACGCCGAACGACACGCTGCAGGCAGGCGAACGCTTCGGTCTTATTCGCTTCGGCTCCCGTCTCGACGTCTTCCTGCCCGAGGGCGCACAGCCGCGCGTCAGCCTCGGCCAGACGGCGGTTGCCGGTGAAACCGTTCTGGCGGAATTCGGTTCCGCAAAGGGGCCGGTCATCAGCCGTCGCGGTTGATGACGCCGTTGCCATCGAAACAGGAACAGGAGCACTCCATGGAAACGCCCTTTCCGTCCTTTGAACCGAATGGCCCGAACGATGAGGCACGCGGTCCGCGCCTCCGGGAAATTCCGCTGCGGCTGATCGTGCCCAACATGATCACGGTGCTTGCCATCTGCGCCGGCCTTTCCGGCATCCGGCTTGCCTTCGAAAACCGCTTCGAGCTGGCCGTCGCCATGGTGCTGGTCGCCGCTTTCCTCGACGGCATCGACGGCCGCGTCGCGCGCCTGATGAAGGCGACCTCGAAGTTCGGCGCCCAGATGGATTCGCTCGCCGATATCGTCAATTTCGGTGTCGCTCCTGCCCTGGTCCTCTATGCCTTCGTTCTCGATCAGGCCCGCTCGCTCGGCTGGATTGCGGCGCTGATCTACGTGATCGCCGCCGGCCTGCGCCTTGCCCGCTTCAACGTCATGGCGGAGCGCGAGGTGAAGGCATCCTGGCAGTCGGAATATTTCGTCGGCGTGCCAGCCCCTGCAGGTGCCATGCTGGTCCTGCTGCCCATGTATCTCGGCCTGTTGGGGCTGGCACCGGATCGCACGATCGCAATCATCTCCTCCGGTTACACGGTCCTGATCGCCTTCCTGCTGGTCAGCCGCCTACCGGTCTGGTCGGGAAAGTCGGAAAACCGCGTCCGTCGCGATCTCGTCCTGCCGATCATCCTTTTCGTCGTGCTCTATGTCGCGACGCTGATGAGCTTCACTTGGGAAACCATGGTGATCACAGCCGTCGGCTATCTCGCCAGCCTGCCGTTCGGTGCCCGCAAGTGGAAGAAGAAATACGGCAGCTGGCCGCTGCATCCGGATCACCCGACGCCGGGAGAAGATGGTCTGCCGGGGGACAAGAATTAGGCCGCCGGTTTGCCAATCAGAATAAAAGGCCGCCCAGATGTCTCGGGGCGGCTTTTTTGTGGGAACCGGAAAGCTTCAATCCGGCAATCTGTAATCCACGATCCGGTTTTCCCGCACGACGAACAGCTTGCCCGTTTCCGTCTGATCCGGCCCGACCAGTGGTAGCAGCTTGGCGGCGACTTCCGATGGATGCGGTACGGTCGACGGATCCTCGCCCGGAATGGCCTGCGCCCGCATGGCGGTGCGCGTGGCGCCCGGATCGACCGAGAGGATACGCAGCGGCAGGCGTTGCGTCTCGCCGGCCCATGTACGGGCAAGGGCTTCGACGGCGGCCTTGGAGGCGGAGTAGGGCCCCCAGAACGGCTTGCACTTGTGCGCGGCGCTGGAGGACAGGATGAGCGCGCGGCCGGCATCGGATTGGGTCAGCAGCGGATCGACCGAGCGGATCAGGCGCCAGGTGGCGGTGACGTTGATGGTCATCACCTTTTCGAACACCTTGGCCTCGACATGGCCGATCGGCGAGATGACGCCGAGCACGCCGGCATTGGCAACGAGGATATCGAGCTTGCTCCAGCGCTCGTGGATGGCACCGCCCAGCTTGTCGATTGCAGCCATGTCGGCAAGATCGAACGGAACCAGCGTTGCCGGTAATCCGCCCGCAGCCTTGATGGCGTCATCGAGATCCTCCAGCCCGCCAATGGTGCGGGCGCAGGCGATCACCTGCGCGCCGGCCTTGGCCAGTTCAAGCGCTGTAAAGTAGCCGATGCCGCGCGACGCGCCGGTGACCAGTGCTATGCGGCCCTTGAGATCGATCATGTCTGGATGGCTCCGAAATTATTAAGGCAGGGCTTGCTGCCACAGGTTCGGGCGAATGCGCAAGACGCGCAGCAAAACTATGAACAGGCGAGGGCGCTCTCCTTGAACCGTTTCCGGTTCAAGGAGAGATGTCAGCCTTTGCTGGCAAGCATCGACAGCTTGGGGCTCGAATTGTCGCCGTTCTTGTCCAGAAGCCGCGTCGGATAGTCGCCGGTGAAATAGTGGTCGGTGAATTGCGGCCGGGCCGGATTGCGCTTCTCTCCGCCGACAGCGCGGTAAAGACCGTCGATCGACAGGAATTCAAGCGAATCCGCGCCGATGAACTTGCACATGGAGGCGAGGTCCGCATGCTGGTTGGCGAGCAGCTTGTCCGCGTCCGGCGTATCGATACCGTAAAAGTCCGGGTGATAGATCATCGGGCTGGCAACACGGATATGCACTTCGCGGGCACCTGCCTCGCGGATCATCTGCACGATCTTCAGCGATGTCGTGCCGCGCACGATCGAATCGTCGACCAGGATGACGCGCTTGCCTTCGATCATGGCGCGGTTGGCCGAATGCTTCAGCTTGACGCCGAAGGCGCGGATCTGTTGTGTCGGCTCGATGAAGGTGCGTCCGACATAGTGGTTGCGGATGATGCCGTATTCGAACGGGATGCCGCTTTGCTGCGCATAGCCAAGCGCTGCCGGTGTGCCGCCATCTGGCACCGGAACGACAACATCGGCCTCGACCGGTGATTCCGTTGCAAGATTGATGCCCATGTTCTTGCGCGCGACGTAGACGCTGCGGCCGCCGACGACGGAATCGGGACGGGCGAAATAGACATATTCGAACAGGCAGAGACGCTCCGGCTGCGAATTGACCGGCTTGCGGGCATCGATCTGGATCGAGCCGTCGGCCTGGATTTCGCAGATGATGACTTCGCCGTTTTCAACGTCGCGAATGTACTTGGCGCCGATGATGTCGAGTGCGCAGGTTTCCGAGCAGAAGATCGGCTTGCCGTCGAGTTCGCCCATGACCAGAGGCCGGATGCCGGTGGGGTCGCGCGCGGCAATGAGCTTGGTGCGCGTCATGGCCAACATCGAATAGCCGCCTTCCATCTGCCGAATGGCATCGATGAAGCGGTCGGCGGTCGAGGTATGGCGCGAGCGGGCGATGAGATGGAGGACGACTTCGGTGTCTGACGTCGACTGACAGATGGCGCCGGTGGCGATGATCTGGCGGCGCAGCGTCAGGCCGTTGGTGAAGTTGCCGTTATGGGCAATCGCGATGCCGCCGACTTCCAGTTCGGCAAACAGTGGCTGGACGTTACGCAGCGCCACTTCGCCGGTGGTCGAATAGCGGGTATGGCCGATCGAGATGGTGCCGGGTAGTTTCGCGAGGATGGCTGGATCGGTGTAATGGTCACCGACGAGGCCCATTCGCTTTTCTGTGTGGAACTGCTTGCCGTCGAAGGTGACGATGCCGGCCGCTTCCTGTCCGCGATGCTGGAGCGCGTGAAGCCCGAGCGCCGTCAATGTCGCCGCGTCCGGATGCCCCAGGATGCCGAAGACGCCGCATTCCTCGTGCAGCGTATCGCCATCGATTTCGTCGTTGATCTCTGCGGCTCGCAAATGGGTCATCGCTGTTGGCCTTTGGTTGAACGGCTGGAACGCGTTTCGCATATTGTATCAGGTCTCTACAGCGCCGCGCATCACTCATGATGCGCGGCGCTGTAGCACTTTTGTTTTGCTGCATAATTCTTAAATTCGATCCGGATCTAAGAATTATGCAGCAGGCCTTCAAGTCGATGAGACCTGAAGGTTTCACATGTCATCCTTGCAAAATGGACAGAGCCCGCCAAAGCGGGCCCTCATTCTATCATGCGGCCTTAACCGTTGGTCGCCGCGCCATTGGTCGCAGGCGTTTCTTCGGCCGGCGGCTGGGTGGTCGTGCCGCCCGTGCCTTCGTTTTCGCCTTCGCCGGTCGTATCCTTGCCGCGCAGGCGGTCGAGGATGGTGGCGTCGGCATTTTCCGGCAAAAGCGCGATCAGCTTGCCGCCGAGATTGTCGAGCAGCGGCTTGGACTTCGCGGTCGTCACCCAGACCGGCTGCTGCTGCGGCGCCACCAGCCAGTTGAAGAACAGCATGGCGACGACGACGAGCAGAACGCCACGGGCTGCTCCGAAGAGGAAGCCAAGTGTGCGATCAAGCGCGCCGATGCGGCTGTCGATGATGAAATCGGCGATCCGCATGGTGATGAACGAGACGACGATCAGGGCGATGAGGAAGACCACGCCGGCCGATCCGATCATCGCAACGGTATCGCTGCTGGTGTAGTTCTTCGCATAGGGCAGGAGATATGGATAAAGGAAGTAGGCAGCAGCGGCAGCGCCGACCCAGCTTGCGACGGACAGGACTTCCCGGGAGAAGCCGCGGACCATGGCCAGGATAGCCGAGAAAAGCGCGACGCCGAGAACGATACCGTCGAGAATTGTAATGGGCATATTTGTCCTACTCCGAAACCGCCTGCTGCGCCGCGCATCCTGCCGGACGCACAAAGGACGCAGCCCCCTTTGTATCTGCAGCATGGCTTTTAAATCGACAGCGATTCAAAAGCCATGCTGCAGCGCGACCCCGCGTTAATTTTCCGTGAACCATATATCATGACGCGGGAAGCGTCTTTCGATGGTCCGTGATTGAACACTGTTTTCACAGGAATTCGCCGTTTTAAACAGCGGTTTCCCTAGTCATCATTATCCGCCTGCTTCAGCGCTCCCTTCGAGCCGGCAATGCGCGCTACCAGATCCGGCAGGCTTTCCATCTCCGCCCAGCTCATGCCGTTGCCCTTGGGCAGGTCGGCGGAGGCAGACGGCAGGACGGCCTGTGAAAAGCCTAGTTTTTCGGCTTCTTTAAGGCGCTGGGCGGTGTGCGCAACCGGCCGGATGGCCCCGGACAGACTGACTTCGCCGAAATAGACGCAATCGGAGGGAAGGGCAAGACCGGCAAGCGACGAAACCAGTGCGGAAGCGACCGCAAGGTCGGCTGCGGGCTCGGAAATGCGGTATCCCCCGGCAATATTGAGATAAACGTCATGCTGTCCGAGCCGAACGCCGCAATGGGCTTCGAGCACGGCGAGGATCATCGACAGCCGTGCGGAGTCCCAGCCGACGACGGCGCGGCGCGGCGTGCCGAGCGAGGTCGGGGCCACCAGCGCCTGCACTTCGACCAGGACCGGCCGCGTTCCTTCCATGCCGGCAAAGACGGCGGCGCCCGGCGATTTCGAATTGCGCTCACCGAGAAACAGTTCCGACGGATTGGTGACTTCGCGAAGCCCTTTGTCCGACATCTCGAACACGCCGATCTCGTCGGTCGGGCCGAAGCGGTTTTTCACCGTACGCAGGATGCGGTAATGATGGCCGCGATCGCCTTCGAAATACAGCACGGCATCGACCATATGCTCGACGACACGAGGGCCTGCGATCTGGCCTTCCTTGGTGACGTGGCCGACAAGCACGACGGTTGCGCCTGTCTGCTTGGCAAACCGGATCATCGCCTGAACACCGGTGCGCACCTGCGTCACCGTGCCCGGTGCCGAATCGGCCGTATCGCTCCACAGCGTCTGGATCGAATCGATGATGGCGAGGTCGGGCCGCTTGCCTTCGCCGAGCGTCGCGAGAATATCCTCGACATTGGTTTCCGCGGCCAGCAGCACGTCGGTATCGGCAGCGCCGAGGCGTTGCGCGCGCAGACGCACCTGCGCCACAGCCTCTTCGCCCGAGACATAGATGATCCGGTGCCCGCGCCGCGACAGGGCGGCCGCTGCCTGCATCAGGACCGTCGATTTGCCGATGCCGGGGTCACCGCCGATCAACACTGCCGAGCCGCGCACGAACCCACCGCCGGTCGCCCGGTCAAGCTCGGAAATGCCCGTCTGGATGCGCGGCGCATCCTCGATCTCGCCCGACAGCGTCGTCAGCGCCACCGGTCGGCCCTTTTTCGGCGTCCGGCCCGGCCCGCCGCCAATGCCGCCCATCGGGTCTTCCTCGACAATGGTGTTCCACTGGCCGCAGCCTTCGCATTTTCCCACCCAACGGGCGTGAACTGTGCCGCAGTTCTGGCAGATGAATTGTGTCCGGGCTTTCGCCATCAAATTTCGCTTTCGGGGAAGTCTTCAGAGGTGGAGGATGCGGACATGGGAGACGCGAGGGTAAAGCAGAAGCAGATCAGCCGGTTAAAAATAGCGGTGATCTCGTTTTGTTCCAATTTATAGCATCATTTTCTCGATTCCAAGCCCGCAATCTGGAAAAGCTATTCGACCTCGATATAGGCCCGCTCATACCGCGACCCAAGGCTCGTCAGCACCTCATAGCCGATCGTCCCGCCGGCTCTTGCGACGTCGTCGATCGCGACATTGTTGCCGAAGAGTTCGATGTAATCGCCCGGCCGAACCGCATTTTCCGGCAGGTCGGTGACGTCGAACAGGCTGAGATCCATGGTGACGCGGCCGAGATGGGGAATCTTCTGACCATGCAGGAAGCCGAAGGCTCCGGACGGCGTTGCCTGGCGCAGGGTGACGCCGCCGCCGGAGACGGAGCGGTGGTAGCCATCGGCATAGCCGATGGCGACGATCGCCACGCGGCTGTCCCGGGCAAATTGCGCCGAGGCGCCATAGCTTGCCGTCTCGCCGGTCCTGACGCGGCGGATCTGCAGGATGCGTGCCTCAGCCGTTACCACCGGCTTCATCGGGTTGGTCATACCGTTGACAGCCTCTCCGCCATAGGCGGCAATGCCCGGCCGGGTGAGGTCAAAATGAAAGTCAGGTCCAAGGTGGACGCCGGCAGAGTTGGCAAGACTTGATTCGATACCTTCGAAAGCGGCGGTAACCGTCTGGAATGATTCCAGCTGCCGACGGTTGAGCGGATGCCCCGGATCGTCGGCGCAGGCAAGGTGGCTCATCACAAGAATGGGCGAAAAGCTGGCCGGCCGGGCAGGGTCGTTCGCGAGCGCCAGGGCTTCATCGGCGCTGAGCCCCAGGCGGTTCATGCCCGTATCGACATGAAGGACGCATGGATGATCGCCGCGCTCCGACAGCGCAGACATGAAGAAGGCAAGCTGTTCCTCGGAGTTGATGATCGGAACCAGGCCGTTATCGAAGAAAAGCCGCTCGTTGCCGGGCCACATGCCGGCGAGAATATAGATCCGGCCATCCGGGACTAGCGGGCGAAGTGCCGCGCCTTCCTCGGCATTGGCAACGAAGAAGTCCCGTGCGCCGGCGGCATAGAGTGTCTCTGCCGCAGGTTTGACGCCGATGCCATAGGCATTGGCCTTCAGGACCGCTGCTGCCCGCGCCTTGCCGGACAGCTTGTTCATCTTCTTCCAATTGTCAGCGAGCGCGCCGAGATCGATGGTCAGACGGTTGGAGGCGGCCTCGAAGGCCGGAAACGTGGATGGGGGATTTTGCGATATAGCCATAGCGAGAGAGATACAGCCAAGCGGCGGCGCCTGCAATCGCCGACGCCCTTGATCGAGTGCCCCGCCGCCTCTTTCGAGAGGAAGGTGAGTTGTGGCGGCAGGCGCGAAGTCTCGCTGCTTGCCGCCGTTCAACTGCTTACATCAGCGAGGACGTGATCAGCGGCTCAACTTCCATGAAGCCTTCGTAGATCATCTTCACCGCGACGAAAAGAATGATGGCGAGGCCGAGATAGGAGATCCAGTGGAACCTGGCGAGCAGCTTGGCGATGAACGATGCGGCAATGCCCATCAGGGCGACGGAGACGGCAAGGCCGATGATGAGGATGTTGGGGTGCTCGCGCGCGGCGCCGGCAACGGCCAGCACGTTGTCGAGCGACATCGACACATCGGCGACGACGATCTGAATGGCTGCCTGCTTCAGCGTCTTGCGCGGCGCGCCGTTGCCGACGGTGCCGCTTTTGTCCACATCTTCGCCGGTCAGCGTTTCCAGGCCTTCGTTTTCTTCCTTTGCAGAAGTCCGCAGCTCACGCCACATCTTCCAGCAGACCCACAGGAGGAGAATGCCGCCGACGAGCAGGAGGCCGAGGATCTGCAGCAACTGCGTGGCGAGAAGGGCAAAGATGATACGCAGAACGGTGGCCGCTGCGATCCCGATCAGGATCGCCTTGCCGCGCTGTTCCTTGGGAAGTCCGGCTGCCGCAAGACCGATGACGATGGCATTGTCGCCTGCGAGCACGAGATCGATCGCAAGCACCTGCAGCAGCGCGATAAAGGCATCCATGAGATTTCCCCAATTTCAGATAGGCACCGTAGTCGTTGATGCGGCGGATGGTTTGCTCGTTTTCTTTTCGATTATCCGGAAGCCCGGCAATTTGCAATGTGTCGGCGATCGTTGTGCGCTGAGGCGGCGGCCTTTTACCGGTCAGTGCTCCTCGTATTGCGTGAACGACGGATCGGCCAGATCGGTGAAACGGGTGAATTCCGATTGGAAGGCGAGCTTGACCGTGCCGGTCGGCCCGTGACGCTGCTTGGCGATGATCACGTCCGCCGTGCCCTTGACGGATTCGAACTTCTGCTTCCACTCTTCGTATTTTGGGTCGAACTCGTCGCGCGGTTCCGTGTTCTTGACGTAATATTCTTCGCGGAACACGAACAGAACGACGTCGGCGTCCTGCTCGATCGAGCCGGATTCGCGAAGGTCGGAGAGCTGTGGGCGCTTGTCTTCGCGGCTTTCCACCTGACGGGACAGCTGCGAGAGCGCAATGATCGGCACGTTCAGCTCCTTGCCGAGCGCCTTCAGGCCCGTTGTGATCTGGGTGATTTCCTGCACGCGGTTGTCGCTCGATTTTCCCGAGCCCGTCATCAGCTGGATATAGTCCACCACGAGGCAATCGAGGCCGCGCTGGCGCTTCAGGCGGCGGGCGCGGGCCGAAAGCTGGGCGATCGAGATACCACCGGTCTGGTCGATATAGAGTGGCGTCTTCTGCATCGTCTGCGAGAAGCCCACCAGTTTCTCGAATTCGGCCTCGGAGATGTCGCCGCGCCGGATCTTGGACGACGAGACGTCGGTCTGCTCGGAGATGATACGCGTTGCCAGCTGTTCGGAGGACATTTCCAGCGAATAGAAACCGACGACCCCGCCGTTCTTCGCCTTGAACGACCCGTCGGCCTGGACTTCCGGCTCATAGGCGTGGGCGACATTCCAGGCGATATTGGTGGCAAGCGAGGTCTTGCCCATGCCCGGGCGTCCGGCAAGCACGATCAAGTCGGAGCGCTGCAAGCCGCCCATGCGGGCATCGAGCGAATGGATGCCGGTGGAAATACCGGAGAGATGACCGTCGCGCTCGAAGGCCTGGCCTGCCATGTCGATCGCGAGCGCCACGGCGTCGTTGAAGGCCTGGAAACCGCCGTCGTAGCGGCCGGTTTCGGCCAGTTCGAACAGACGACGCTCGGCGTCTTCGATCTGGCTCTGCGGCGGCATGTCGAGCGGCGCGTCATAGGCGATATTGACCATGTCCTCACCGATGGTGATCAGTGAGCGACGCAGCGCCAGATCGTAAATCGCCCGGCCATAGTCTTCCGCATTGATGATGGAGACGGCTTCCGAGGCGAGACGCGCCAGATATTGCGCCACCGTCATGTCGCCGACTTTCTCATCGGCCTTGAGGAAAGTCTTGATGGTCACCGGATTGGCGGTCTTGCCCATGCGGATGATATCGCCGGCAACTTCAAAGATCTTGCGGTGCAGCGGCTCGTTGAGATGCACGGGCTTCAGGAAGTCCGAGACGCGGTAGAAGGCATCGTTGTTGACGAGGATGGCGCCCAACAGAGCCTGTTCGGCCTCAAGGTTGTTCGGGGCCTCGCGATACTGTGCTTCGGCCTGTTCCTTGGCGATGGGGGCAAGTCTGCGCGCGATCTCGTTCATGGCGTCCCGTCTCTGTCTTCCGTCGGTCTCTGATGCGGTATCGGTTTGCGGAGGTTGCAGCCAAGGGTCAAGAGTATCCATGCAACAGTCGCCGCCGCATTTTATCCGGCGGCAAGCCGTCACCGTTGTTCACAGGGCCTAGCCGCAGAACTCAAAAATACTGTCGATTACGGCATTTGCTATTGACCGGATTTCACCCGAATCGGCGACCGACAATGGCTTGCGCCATTCTAGCGCGGCTTGTCCCGGTTCAAAGGGATTTTCGGCGCACGCATGGCTGTGGCTTGAAAACCGCGCGGTCTTCAACTAAGTAGGATGAAAATGATTAGCATGCTACTAATATGAAAAAGGTATGAAATGCTGGATTCTGCCGTCAATCGCGAATTGTTCGATGCGCTGGCCTCGGTGAACCGCAAGCTGCGGTCGCTGTTTGATGCGCGGGTGAAAGAGCGCGGTCTTACCCTGTCACGTGCCCGGGCGCTGTTTGCTCTTTCCCGGCGTGACGGGCTCAATCAGCGCGAACTGGCAGACGAACTCGGCATCGAGACGCCGACGATCGTGCGGCTTCTCGACGGCATGGAAAAACAGGGCTTCATCGAGCGCCGCGTCGAAGCGAGCGACCGGCGCGCCAAGCAGATCCACATGACCAGACGCGGCCGCGACATTGCCGACGAGATCGACAAGCTTGCCTGTGAAATTCGCAGGGAGGTCCTGGGCGGCGTCGATGACAAGGACAAGGCGACCGCGCTGCAGGTCGTCAGCCTGATGGCCGGCAATATTCTCGCCATCGGTAGGGATTGAGCGGCAAATGAACACGGCGGCCCAGCGCATCGCGAACGACAATCGCATTGAAGACGAAGCGCCTGTCGCAGTTCCCGCGCCTCAACCGGTCCAGCCGCCACCGGCGCCGATGAGCCCGGCAAGAGCTGCCGTCTACATGGCGTCCTCGCTCCTCCTGTTCCTGACACAAGGCTTGGGCATGAACCTGCTCAACGCCAATCTCTACCAGTTACAGGGATCGCTGTCGGCGACGACCTCGGAAATAGCCTGGCTTTCGGCAGCCTACATGGCGCCCTATGCCTCGATGTCGATCGCGCTGTTCAAGATCCGCTCGCAATACGGCCTGCGGCGGTTCGCCGAACTCAGCATCGTCTGCTTCGTCTTTGCTTCCATTCTCAATCTGTTCGTTTCCGACCTGCATTCGGCAACCGTCGTTCGCTTCCTCAGCGGCATGGCGGCGGCTCCCTTGTCGACGCTCGGCTTTCTCTACATGCTCGAAGCCTTCCCGCCCGCCCGCAAGCTGTCGGTGGGCTTGAGCCTTGCCCTGATGAACACGACGCTGTCGGCGCCAATCGCCCGGATCATCTCGCCGCCGCTGATGGAACTCGGCGGCTGGCATGCGCTCTACACTTTCGAGATGGGACTTGCGTTGATCGCGCTGCCGGTCGTCTATCTCCTGCCGCTGACCGCGCCGCCACGCGCCAAGGTGATCCAGAAGATGGATATTCTCAGCTACCTGCTGCTCGCCATCGGTTTCGGCTGTCTGGCGGTGTTTCTGACACTGGGTCGACTCTATTGGTGGTTCGAGGCGCCGTGGCTCGGTCTTCTGCTGGCCGGAGCAATCACGTCGCTGACGCTGATGGTCGCTTTCGAGCTTCCCCGCAAGATGCCGCTGATCGACCTGCGCTGGGTCTTCTCGAGAGAGAACATGCACATGGCCGGCATCCTGCTGCTATTCCGGGTGGTGAGTTCGGAACAGACGACGACGGCCGCCAATTTCTATCAGCAATTGGGCCTGCTTAACGACCAGACCCAGACGATGTATGCGATCATCGTCCTGGCTTCGCTCGCCGGCGGGCTTGTCTGCACGGTGCTGATGATGACACGTTATGTCGAAACCGCGCATGTGCTGGCGCTGGTGCTGGTCGCGGCCGGTGCCTTTCTCGACAGCCAGTCGACCAGCCTGACGCGACCGGAACAGATGTATCTGAGCCAGGCGATGGTGGCGGCCGGTGCCGCAATGTTCCTGCCACCGGTCATGTCCAAGGGCTTTGCCGCCGTTCTGGCGAAGGGCGCACCTTTCATCGTCAACTTCCTGGTGATCTTTCTCTTCACCCAGAGCATTGGCGCGCTTTGGGCGCAGGCAGCACTCGGCACTTTCGTCACTATTCGTGAGAAATTCCATTCCAACGTGCTCGTCGAGCACATCCTGCTCACCAATCCCTTTGTCGCCCAGCGCGTGTCCCAACTTTCCGCTTCCTACGGCAAGGTCATCACCGACAAGTCGCTGCTGAACGCCGAGGGCTTGCAGTTGCTTGGCCAGCAGGTAACGCGCGAAGCCAATATCCTGGCCTACAACGACGCCTTCCTCGTCATCTCCATCGCCTCCGCCATCGGCCTTGTCCTGTTGCTCGGACATCTGGCCTGGGCGAGATTGATCCCGCACAAGACGGCCGCTCCGGCAGTCGCCGCCCAGTCCTGACAAGCCCAGAGTCACACCATGCTGAAGTCCCTTCGTTCCCCCGCTACAATCATCACGCTGCTGGCCGGTCTCGTCGGCGCGCTGCTCGTGCTCTACGCCTGGCGCCTGCCGCCCTTTGCAACAACCGTCGAGACGACCGACAATGCCTATGTCCGCGGCTACGTGACAATCGTCAGCCCGCAATTGTCCGGTTATGTCTCCGCAGTGCCGGTCAAGGACTATGAGGCCGTCAAGGCGGGGCAGGTGCTCTTGAAGATCGACGACCGGATTTACGCGCAGAAGCTGGCACAGGCCAAGGGCACGCTGGACGGGCAAAGGGCCTCCCTGTCCAATTCGCATCAGCAGGAATTGTCGGGTGAGGCGAGCATTGCCTCAAGCCAGGCGCAGCTCGACAGCGCCAACGCCGCCCTCACGCGGGCACGGCTCGCCTGGGAGCGCGTTCAGTCACTTTCCGAAAAGGGCATTGCAACGGCAAGCGACGTAGAAACGGGTCAGGCGACCTTCGAGCAGGCCCGGGCGGCGGTCGGGCAGGCCAACGCAGCACTCGAAGTCTCGCGGCAGAGCCTGGCAACCACACTCGGCATGAGGGCCGGGCTTGAGGCCGCCGTCCGCAGCGCCGAGGCTGCGGTACAACTGGCGCAGATCGATCTCGACAACACCACGATCGCGGCGCCGCAGGACGGCACGCTCGGCGAAGTCGGCGCGCGGCTCGGGCAATATGTGACGGCCGGCACGCAGCTAATGGCCATCGTGCCGAAGGATGTCTGGATCATCGCCAATTTCAAGGAGACGCAGCTCGACGGCATGCAGATCGGGCAGCCGGTCGTCTTTACGGTTGATGCCCTGAACAAGACTCAGCTCACCGGCCATGTCGAGCGGTTCTCGCCGGCTGCCGGCTCGGAATTCAGCGTGATCCGGGCGGACAATGCCACCGGCAATTTCACCAAGGTCGCCCAGCGCGTGGGCGTGCGGGTCTCGATTGATCCCGGTCAGCCGTTGGCGGGCCAATTGGCGCCCGGCATGTCCGTGGTGGTTCGGATCGACAAAGCGGCCGACCCGCAGGCGGCGAAATAAGCCTCCATTCTGTCCCTGAAATGCGAAAGGCCCGCGATTTGCATCGCGGGCCTTTCGTTTTGCCGTATGTCAAACCGGGCGCCGCATGGGCGCCCGTCACGGTCAAGATTATTCGTCTTCGCCTTCGAATTCAGCTTCCGGGTTGAAGAAGTCTTCCGGCTTCAGGGCATCTTCGTCAACGCCGTAGATGGCGTCGGCGGAGGTGAGGCTTTCGCCCTTCAGCTGGCGTTCTGCTTCTTCGGCCGAACGGGCAACGTTCATCTGAACCTTGATTTCAACTTCGGCATGGAGGTGCAGGACGACGTCGTGCAGGCCGATGGTCTTGATCGGGTTGTTGAGGTCGACCTGGTTGCGGCCGATGTTGAAGCCTTCTGCGGCCAGAACGTCAACGATATCGCGGGCAGCGACCGAACCGTAGAGCTGACCGGTTTCGCCGGCCGAGCGAACGACGATGAAGGACTTGCCGCCGAGGGTTTCGGCAACGGTCTGGGCTTCGGATTTGCGCTCGAGGTTACGGGCTTCGAGGGTAGCGCGCTCGGATTCGAAACGCTTCTTGTTGGCTTCGTTGGCGCGCAGCGCCTTGCCGAGCGGCAGGAGGTAGTTACGGGCAAAGCCGTCGCGAACCTTGACGGTTTCGCCCATCTGGCCGAGCTTGGCAACGCGTTCGAGAAGAATGACTTGCATTGGATATGTCCTTTCGTGTGTCTGTTCAGAGGTCTTTTGTTTCAGTCTCAGTGGTTTTCCCCGCCGGCGACAGCGCGATGGCGCGCCGCGTGTCCATCAGACCCGACAGGAGAAAGAAGAATGCCGGGATCGTGAAGATCAGAACCGACAGATAGCCGAGCCACAACACAGGCAGCCGCCAGGACTTGCCGCGCGTGCGGAAATGGAAGACGGCGAAGCCGGCGAGCAGGAAGCCTGCGCCGAAGGTGCCGCAGATGAGGGCGCCGACAATGGCCGGAACGCCGCCCATGAAGGCAAGCACGAGGCCGCCGAGAAAGGCGAAGATCGCGAAGCGGTGCATGCGCAGCGTCGACGGCATGTCCTCGCGCGGACGCAGGCTCTTGCCGGATGTCTGCACGATACGGGTAGCGATATAGTAGGCGGCAAACAGCATCAGCACCCAGATGGCGCCTTGCACCATGGGGAGAGCCACGCCGAAAATCGACTTGATCTGGGCGACGGATGCGGCATCCGGATTGTAGAGCGGCTCCTGCTCCTTCAGCGCCGACATCACCAGATCGATCATCTGGTCGGACATCGTGCCGTCATAGCCGATGATGACGCCGACGACGATCATGCCGATGGTGACGAGCACGGCGAGATGGGTGAGGATGTCGGACAGCGGATACCAGGCAAGCGCCCCTTCGGGGCCACCGAGTTCGGACGCCGGCCGCGCCAGGTTGGCAAGGTGGCTGAGCCAGGCAGCCGGAATGAGCGTGATGACGGCAATCAGCAGCGCGAAATAGGGCGAGACGATTGCGGCACCCGTGAGGCCTGCGACGACAACGGCGACGATTGCGGCGGCATTGCCCCAGCCAAGGCCGGCAATCAGGATCGGCAGGGCGGACGCGGCATAGAGCACGATCGCAAACGACGACTGTGTGTTCGCGCCAAGCGAGAGCAAGGCGGCGGTCACGCCGGCGAGGGTGCCGGTCAGCAGCGATGTTGCATTCGGTGTCTTCACGGTCGCTGTCCTGCTTATCAAGCAGTTAGAGGCGTTTCTTGAATCAAGAACCAAGCCCCAACATGGGTTTTAGCGCAGTTGCGCCGGCGTTTCCGATCCGCGCCCAACGCGGAAGGGAGAAGGTGAGGCGATGCCGGTTGGTCTTATCGCCTCACCTTGAGTCAGCTTCCGTTGAGTCAATGTCTCAACGGAGAGTCAAGTCTTAGGACATGACGTAGGGCAGGAGGCCGAGAAAGCGGGCGCGCTTGATGGCCTGGGCCAGTTCGCGCTGCTTCTTCTGGGAAACTGCCGTGATACGCGAAGGAACGATCTTGCCGCGCTCGGAAATGTAGCGCTGCAGGAGACGGATGTCCTTGTAGTCGATCTTCGGAGCGTTGGCGCCGGAGAAGGGGCAGGTCTTGCGACGACGGTGGAACGGGCGGCGTGCCGGAGCGGACAGTGTATCAGCCATGGTCTTTTCTCCTTATGCCCGGTCTTCGCGCGGACGGCGCGGACGGTCTTCACGATCACCACGGTCCGGACGCGGACCACGGTCGCCGAAGCCGCCACGGTCAGGACGGTCGCCATCGCGGCGCGGACGGTCGTCGCGGTCTCGCTTCTGCATCATGGCGGACGGGCCGTCTTCATGCTTTTCAACGGCGATGGTCATGTAGCGAAGAACGTCTTCGTTGATGCGCATCTGGCGCTCGATCTCGTGAACGGCCGGTGCCGGAGCATCGATGTCCATCAGAACGTAGTGAGCCTTGCGGTTCTTGTTGATGCGGTACGTCAGGGACTTGAGGCCCCAATTTTCGACGCGCCCGACTTTTCCGCCGTTAGCTTCCAGTACACCCTTGTACTGTTCGACGAGAGCGTCGACCTGCTGTGCGGAAATATCCTGCCGGGCAAGGAATACATGTTCATAAAGAGCCATGAGGCTTTGCCTTTCTTGCGTTAATCGTCACCCGGAAATCGGCGGCTAAGCCTCAACGACTGTTCTATTGGCTGCGAACAGCCGGCAAGAAAGTGTTGTTTCGAGACGGTCGAGAGCGGAGACACGGGAGGCTGGACCCCTTTAGGTCCTGACAGGTCTCTTAAGGGAAACCGGCCCTCCGTTCAGCCACCAGCCAGAAGACCGGGTGTTGCGAACAGCGCGCTTATACGCATTTTCGAGCGAGAAGCAAGGGGCGGAGGGAAATTAGGGGTGGTACGACGGCTTGCTCGATCTTTCTCTCCACCTTGTTGGGCGCGCGCAGGGCCGGGAAGGGTTCCCTTGTTCCCAGTTTGGGGTTTTCCCCCTCCCCAACGCTCTCGGAGGGGAGGGAGTGGTTCGGCGAGGCGGTCTGCTTGGCCTACCCTCAGTCCTTGTTTAGAGCGGTGGGCGAATGGTTGCTCTCGCCGCGAAGCGCATTTTTCGACCATTTGGCGGTGCTTGGTTATTGCCCGGGTGAAATGACCTGTATGGGCTGGAAAAATTCGGTTTGGCTCATAGTTCAGAAGGAAATGGAAAAACGAAGAGCGAAAGGACAAAGCAATGGCAAAGAACACGATCTGCGTATGGTACGACAAAGACGCCGAAGCTGCCGCCCGCTTCTACGCCGAGACATTTCCCGACAGCGCAGTGGGGGCCATCCATCTTGCACCTGGAGACTATCCGGACGGTAAGCAGGGAGACGTCCTGGTAGTTGAATTCACAGTTGCGGGTGTTCCCTGTATTGGCCTGAACGGCGGTTCCGCCTTCAAACACAACGAAGCCTTCTCATTCCAGATCGCAACTGACGATCAGGAAGAAACCGACCGCTACTGGAATGCCATAGTCGGCAATGGCGGCAGGGAAAGCGAGTGTGGCTGGTGCAAGGACAAGTGGGGTCTGTCCTGGCAGATCACGCCGCGCGTATTGACCGAAGCGATGGCGGCAGGCGGTGATCAAGCAAAGCGGGCTTTTGATGCGATGATGACTATGAAGAAGATCGACGTCGCGGTGATCGAAGCGGCTCGGCGCGGTTGAGGCACCACCGCGTCGGGCAGCACTCTTAAGGCCGACATGAGCAAGCGGATCGCCGGCGAAAGGGGCAGGCGCTCTTTTCGACCGCCTTTCACGCGGCCCCGGGGATTTCGCGCGCGTTTCGCCAAACCGTCCGGGCACCGGCCCCGCCTCGCCGGTAACGCAAACCGGTGTATCCGTGGCGGGACGGAAGGAGTGTGGCACGCGTGAAGGGCGCGGGGATGCGTGGGGATGATTTTTACTGTGAAAGGCCGTTTTCGGCCCGAAGTGGCTATTCCCGCAAGGTCCCAAGCCAGACAATAAATCTGGCACGAGCGAGGAAACAAGAGTAGCTTGCGGAGGCTAGGAGGCTGGCAAATTTCCCGCCCCTAAACCAACGCAATAGCGAGGCCGCTACACCTTTGGGAGAGGTGGCCATGGGAGCAGTTCACGCCGAACGGCGGCTGGTTGCCATTCTTGTCGTCGACATTGTTGGTTATTCGCGACTCATCGAAGCCGACGAGGCCCGGACCCTGGCAGCAATGAAGGCTTGGCGTTCCGAAATCTTCGATCCCTTTCTGGCGGAGTATCATGGACGCATCGTCAAACTCATGGGCGATGGTGCGGTCGTGGAATTTAATTCCGTCGTCGACGCCGTCGCTTGCGCGGTCGCGTCACAAAGCAAGCTTGCTGCGCGCAAAGTGGATGTCGCATCCCAACATCGACTTCTCCTGCGCATGGGCATCAATCTCGGCGATGTCGTCGTCGACGGGGAGGATTTGCTGGGCGATGGCGTCAACGTCGCGGCTCGCCTTGAGCAGATGTGTGAGCCGGGAGGACTTTTCATCTCTGGCACCGCTTTTGATCACTTGCAGGGCAAGTTCGAATTGCCGTTGGAATTCATTGGCGAGCAGCATGTGAAGAATATCCAGCGGCCCGTCCGTGTCTACCGGGTGAGGTTCGAGGGAGATACCCGGATTCGGCGCTTCAACGTCAGAAACTTTCGCCCTTGGGGCATTTCGGCTGCTTTGCTCCTCGTACTCCTGATCGGCGTTTCCGCGGTCTGGTTGGCCCAGAGGCGTGAGAGTGCCGACGCGGCGTCCGTTGCGCGGATGGCTTTTACGCTGCCCCAAAAGCCCTCGATCGCCGTCCTGCCATTCGACAATCTGAGTTCTGATGCTGGGCAGAGCTATTTCGCCGACGGAATGACCGACGACCTGATCACTGAACTCTCAAAACTGTCTGGCATCTTCGTGATCGCGCGCAACTCGACCTTCGCCTACAAGGGCAAGCCCACCAAGGTGCAGCAGGTGGCCGAGGAACTGGGCGTTCATTACATCCTGGAGGGCAGTGTCCGTCGCGAGGGAAACCATGTTCGGGTCAATGCCCAGTTGATCGACGCGATCGACGGACATCACCTCTGGGCTGAGCGATACGATGGTGAGATGAGTGGCGTGTTCGGGCTGCAGGACAGGGTGATCGGACAGATCGTATCGACGCTCTCCGTGAGGCTGACGCGTGCTGAACAGAGCGTCGCAGCAGTGCCGGAAACGACGAATCCGCAAGCTTACGATACTTTACTCCGAGGCTGGGAGCATCTTCGCCGGGACAGCGAGGCGGAAACGGTCACGGCCGCGGCATTCTTCCAGAAGGCGATCGTCCTCGATCCGAACTATAGTCGCGCCTATGCGTCACTGGCGGCCGCAAACTGGAGGATTAGCGTTTCATCCTGGGATGTTTCCCGAAGAGAGAACGCTTCCAGGAACCTGGACAGAAATCTTGCAAAGGCCATGGCGAAGCCGACGTCGCTTGCCTATGCGATATCGGCACAATTGCTTGCTCAGCAGGGGCGCTATGATGAAGCATTCGCCGACATCGACCGGGCGATGAAGCTCGCGCCGAATGATCCCGACAACCACGTCGGCATGGCGCGGATTCTCAACGCGACGGGACATGCGGCGGATGCGGAACAGCAAACCCGCCTGGCGATGAGAATTGACCCCCATCCCTCGCAGGCAACGCTGCGCGTGCTCGCAATCACGCTCTTCTCCCAGGGAAAGTACGAGGAAGCTGTCGACGCCCTTGAACGCGTGATTGAAAAGAGGTCTGATCTCCGAGAGGACTACGCCACGCTAATATCGAGCTACGGGCACCTCGGACGCATTGGCGGCATCCAGGCGCTGATCGACAAGTACAACAAGTTAGCTATGCGCTCGTTATCCGATCCGCTCACCGTCGAGGAAAGTGCGTTTGACTGGTATGGTAGCGTGTTCAGCTACCATAGACCTTACATTGTGCGCCTGCAGGAAGGACTCCGCACGGCCGGAGTGCCCGAGGGGGCTGGCACTGACCTCGCCCTTGACGACTACATCAAGTTCATGACGCTGACGAAGGGCGAACTCAGTGTCGACGGAACGATAAAAATCGACGTAGCGGAAGCAAAGGCGCTCCTCGCACGCGGCGTGCCCTTCATCGACGTGCGTGCCCCGCTCAACTATGACAATGGCCATATCCCTAAGGCTATCAACTTATCGCTGATCACCGGCCTATCGAAGGAAAGCCTCGCCAAGGTGGCGGGCAAGGAAGACGAGGTCGCCTTCTATTGTCAGGGCAAGCATTGCCCCTATGCTGCCTATGCTTCGGCCAAGGCGATTGCCTGGGGCTATACGCGCATCTACTATTTTGCCGGCGGATTTTTGGAGTGGGACGACGAGGGTTATCCTCTTGTGATCGAGGTCAACAGGTAGCTAGGGCAGCCACATGAAACCCCATGGAGTGCCATACGCCATCCGCGATCTCAGAGATTGCTGCTGGCGCATTTGAGACCCACCTTGCTTTGCGGTGCGCAGCTTTCCGCCGCGTTCGGTTTGGCCGGCCGGTTGCAAATGGCCCTCACGCGACTATTTTTGTATGCTTCGTCACCCTCAATGGCAGAGAAAAGCGCCCAGGAGCAAGTCATGTGCCGAAACATCAAACCCCTGTTCAATTTTGATCCGCCAGCGACGAACGAGGAGATTCATGATGCCGCGCTTCAGTTCGTGCGCAAGGTGAGCGGAACGACCAAACCATCGAAACGCAATGAGGCTGCGTTCGAGCGTGCGGTCAACTCGGTCGCGGCTTGCGCCCGCGAACTGCTTGATTCGCTGGAAACGTCCCAACCCCCTCGCGATCGCGAGGAGGTAGCCGCAAAGGCGCGCGCGAGATCAGCGGTCCGGTTCGCGTAAAGGAGCCCTGTCACGCGCCGGCTGATCGATGGGGCAGGAAGCGCGCGATAGTGTTTGATCTTGATGGGATGGCTGTCTTTGTGCGTAAATCGGCCCTCCAGTCCGCCTCCTCAAATCGGCGCCGGATACATCTTGTGCAGCCGCGCAATCCCCCTCAACACCTCCGCCGACAGCACGACATCCTTCGCCCCGATATCCGTCTTCAGCTGCGCCATGCTCGTCGCCCCGATGATCACCGAGGTCATGAACGGGCGTGTCAGGCTGAAGGCGAGTTGCATCTGGGCGAGGTCCAGATTGTGCTCGCGGGCGAGCGCTGCGTAGGCGGCGACGGCGGGTTCCTGGTATTCGGTATAGCGGCCGCCGAGGTCGCCGTTGATGGAGAGGCGGGAGCCTTCAGGGCGGGCGCCGTTCAGGTATTTGCCGGTCATCAGGCCGGCGGCAAGCGGCGAATAGGCGAGCAGGCCGATATCCTCGTGGTGGCTGACTTCGGCAAGGTCGAGGTCGAAGGCGCGGTAGAGGAAGTTGTATTCGTTCTGCAGCGAGGCGATGCGCGGAAGCCCGCGTTTCTCGGCAAGCGACAGCATCTTCATCGTGCCCCACGCGGTGTCGTTGGACAGCCCGATGGCGCGGACCTTGCCTTCCTTGACGAAGGCGCCAAGCGTCTCGAGGACGGCGAGGAGGTCTTCGACGGTCGCGGATGTCTCCTGATGCGAGGGATCGTAGGTCCATGCCTGGCGGAAATGGTAGTGGCCGCGGTTCGGCCAGTGCATCTGGTAGAGATCGACATGATCGGTCTGCAGCCGCTTCAGGCTGATTTCCAGCGCCTCGCGCATGGTTTTCGGGCTGGCCGGCGTGCCGCCGCGGATATAGGGCCGGCCGGGGCCAGCGACCTTGGTGGCGACGACGATGTCGTTGCGCTTGCCGCTCTTCTTCAGCCAGGTGCCGATATAGTCTTCGGTGAGCCCCATCGTCTCGGGGCCGGCCGGCGTGACGGGATAGAGCTCGGCGGTGTCGAAGAAGTTGATGCCCTCGCCGACGGCGTAGTCCATCTGTTCATGGGCCTCGGCCTCGGTGTTCTGCGTGCCCCAGGTCATGGTGCCCAGGCAGATTTCGGAAACTTTGATGCCGGTGCGGCCGAGTGTCTTGTAGCGCATGGAAGGTGCCTCGATCTTTGCTCGGCGGCGAATGTAGAGGCTGTTTGCTGCAGTGCAAGGAAAAAGCGGATGCCGTGCACAGGTGCGGCTTCGGGCGCTGAAAGCTTGACTCGGGCATCAGGAATGTGAATGGAGAGGAAAAAGCCGGTTAATGCCTTATGTTTGCCGGTAAAGAGTTGGAATGAAACGGCGCGGCTCGAGCGCGCAGGACGAGGAAAAACCTCATGGCAATCGCATTCACATTTCCAGGACAAGGTAGCCAGGCGCTCGGCATGGGCAAGGATCTGGCCGATGCCTTTCCGGAGGCCGCGGCCGTTTTCGCCGAAGTCGATGAAGCGCTCGGCGAAAAGCTCTCCGACATCATGTGGAACGGCCCGGAAGAAACGCTGACGCTGACGGCCAATGCCCAGCCGGCGCTGATGGCGGTGTCCATCGCGGCACTGCGGGTCCTTGAGGCAAAGGGTCTCGACCTGAAGGCGAAGGTTTCCTACGTCGCCGGCCATTCGCTCGGCGAGTATTCCGCACTCTGTGCCGCCGGCACGTTTTCGCTCGCCGACACGGCGCGGCTCCTGCGCATCCGCGGTAATGCCATGCAGGCTGCGGTACCCGTCGGAAAGGGCGCGATGGCGGCGATCATCGGGCTGGAGCATTCGGATGTCGATGCTGTCTGCAAGGAGGCCTTGGCACTCGGCGCCTGCCAGATCGCCAATGACAATGGTGGTGGCCAGCTGGTCATTTCCGGTGAGAAGGCCGCGGTCGAAAAGGCCGCCGCTCTGGCAACGGAGAAGGGCGCCAAGCGCGCCATCCTGCTGCCGGTTTCCGCCCCCTTCCATTCGACGCTGATGGCGCCGGCTGCCGACGCCATGCGCGCGGCGCTGGCAACGGTTGCAAAGAGCAATCCGGTCGTGCCGCTGATCGCCAATGTGCGCGCAGCCCCCGTGACCGATGCGGGCGAGATCGCCGGTCTTCTGGTCGAGCAGGTCACCGGCCAGGTCCGCTGGCGCGAGACCGTCGAATGGTTTGCCGCCCATGATGTGACGACGCTGTACGAGATCGGCTCCGGCAAGGTGCTGACCGGCCTGGCGCGCCGCATCGACAAGACCGTGACCGGCATTGCCGTCAACTCTCCCGCCGACATCGACGCGGCGCTTCAAACTCTGCTCGGCTGAGCCGAAACTCTATAAGGACCCAGGACCATGTTCGATCTGTCTGGCCGCAAGGCCCTCGTCACCGGCGCATCCGGCGGCATCGGCGAAGAGATTGCCCGCATCCTGCATGCGCAGGGCGCCACTGTCGGCCTGCACGGCACCCGCGTCGAAAAGCTTGAGGAGGTCGCCCATTCGCTGGGCGAGCGCGTCCATCTGTTTCCGGCCAACCTGGCCGACCGCGACGCAGTCAAGGCGCTGGGCGAAAAGGCGGAAGCCGAACTCGGCGGCGTCGATATTCTCGTCAACAATGCCGGGATCACCAAGGACGGCCTGTTCGTGCGCATGAGCGACGAGGACTGGGACGCCGTTCTGGAAGTCAACCTCACCTCCGTCTTCCGGCTGACCCGCGAGCTGACGCATCCGATGATGCGCCGCCGCCATGGCCGCATCATCAACATCACCTCGATCGTCGGCGTCACCGGCAATCCGGGCCAGGCCAACTACTGCGCCGCCAAGGCCGGCATGATCGGCTTTTCCAAGTCGCTCGCACAGGAGATCGCGACGCGCAACGTTACGGTCAACTGCGTCGCGCCCGGTTTCATCGAAAGCGCCATGACCGGCAAGCTGAATGACAAGCAGAAGGACGCCATCATGGGCGCCATCCCGATGAAGCGGATGGGAACGGGTGGCGAAGTCGCCTCGGCCGTTGCTTATCTGGCTTCCAATGAGGCGGGTTACGTCACCGGCCAGACCATCCACGTCAACGGCGGCATGGCGATGATCTGAGGGCCGTCAAAGGCCTGTGCCACCGCGTTTTCCCGCCAATGCGGGACGTGGAGGTGAAATACCGGGAATTGCATGTTGACCAAGGCAATGTCAGCCATTTTCGGACTTTGCGGCAGACTTAAACCGTGTTAAGCGGGCCATGACTGTGCGCAGTCGATCGGAAGATACGAGGTATACGCTTAGCTTTGGCAGGCGTGGTTTGCCCGCTTCCGGTTGAAGGAATTGCCGGGCAGATCGTCTTGATCTACCAGGCGTTAATAGGGTACCGATGTCAGAACGGCATCGTTGAGAAAAACAAAGGTCGAGGAATCCGACATGAGCGACGTAGCAGAACGCGTAAAGAAAATTGTTATTGATCATCTTGGCGTCGATGCCGAAAAGGTTTCGGAAGGCGCAAGCTTTATCGACGATCTGGGCGCTGACTCGCTCGACACCGTCGAACTGGTCATGGCATTCGAAGAAGAGTTCGGCGTCGAAATTCCCGACGATGCAGCGGATTCGATCCTGACGGTCGGCGACGCTGTCAAGTTCATCGAAAAGGCACAGGCCTGATATCAGGCCGTGTTCGGGCGGGGCGCCATGCGGCCCGCCTCTCGTCCCCTCAGGGGACCAGCTTCCCGTTTCGGGAGCAACAAGCGTGATCAAGGAAAGCCCGATGGTTTCCGTACCTGAGATCACGCGGTATCGCATCACGGAAAAGGATGTACGGATCCGGTTTTTTAGCGCGAGGTCCGGTCCGGTTCTGGAACTAACAGGCAGGGTGGATCACGGGTTATGAGACGTGTCGTTATCACCGGTACCGGCATGGTATCTCCCTTGGGTTGCGGAACCGAGGTTTCCTGGTCGCGGCTCATCGCCGGGGACAATGCCGCACGCAGGGTTACCGAATTCGAAGTCGACGACCTGCCTGCAAAGATCGCCTGCCGCCTGCCGTTCGGCGATGGCACCAATGGCACCTATAGTCCCGACAGCTGGATGGAACTGAAGGAACAGCGCAAGGTCGACGCCTTCATCATCTACGCGGTGGCGGCCGCCGACATGGCGCTGGCCGATGCAGACTGGCATCCGAAGTCCGACGAGGACCAGATCGCCACTGGTGTGATGATCGGTTCGGGCATTGGCGGCCTTGAAGGCATCGTCGACGGTGGCATCACGCTGCGCGACAGGGGCCCGCGCCGCGTTTCGCCGTTCTTCATTCCGGGCCGTCTGATCAATCTTGCCTCCGGCCAGGTTTCGATCCGCCACAAGCTGCGCGGCCCCAATCATTCGGTCGTTACCGCCTGTTCCACCGGCGCGCACGCCATCGGCGATGCCGCCCGGCTGATCGCGCTTGGTGATGCCGACGTGATGGTGGCAGGCGGCACGGAATCGCCGATTTCCCGCATTGCTTTGGCCGGCTTTGCCGCCTGCAAGGCGCTGTCCACGCAGCACAATGACGACCCGACCAAGGCATCGCGGCCTTACGACAAGGACCGAGACGGCTTTGTGATGGGCGAGGGCGCCGGCGTCGTCGTCCTTGAAGAGCTTGAACATGCCAAGGCGCGCGGCGCCAAGATCTATGCGGAAGTCGTCGGCTACGGCCTGTCCGGTGACGCCTTCCACATCACTGCACCTGCGGAAGATGGCGACGGCGCCTATCGCTGCATGCAGATGGCCCTGAAGCGTGCCGGTCTGACGGCAGCCGACATCGACTACGTCAATGCCCACGGCACGTCGACCATGGCTGATACGATCGAGCTTGGCGCCGTTGAACGCGTCATGGGCGAGCATGCGGGCAAGGTCTCGATGTCGTCGACGAAATCGGCGATCGGCCATCTGCTCGGCGCTGCCGGCGCCGTGGAAGCGATCTTCTGTGCTCTGGCAATCCGCGACAATGTCGCCCCGCCGACGCTTAATCTCGACAATCCTTCGATAGAAACCAAGATCGACCTAGTGCCGCATGTGGCGCGCAAGCGCGAGATCAACGTTGCCCTGTCGAATTCCTTTGGCTTCGGCGGTACGAACGCATCCCTCGTGCTGCGCCGTTATGCCTGATACCGGAAGAGCGGGCCGGCCGGATGGCGGTCCGCTTTCGGGGCTGCTGTTGATCGGCTCACCCTCGCAAACACGATAATTCCTCCCGTTATCGTGCTTTTGCCGCATTGCTCAGTTCAAACGTGCGATACGGACGATTGTAACTGAAGCCGCTGAAGCCTGAGCGCGGTCTTGCGACCATGCTGACACAAGGCCAAGGGGATACTGTCGCTATAATCGTGTTGAGATGATTCTCTTTCCTGTTTCTCTTCTGGAGTTCGCATCAGGGATTGAGGCGTGCATGATGCGAACTCCAGAACCAGGACGCCAGTGAACGACGCAAACGAAAACAGCGCAACGCCTTTCGGCCGCAACGAGACCGGCAATAACGGCCCGATCATTCCGAAATCGGCGAGCGAAGCCCTTCGTCCGGAAAAAGTGCCGCAGCCGCCGAAGCGGTCGCGCAAGGCGAAAAGCCAGGTCGTTATCTTTCTGAATTTCTTGATGACCGTCATCGTCTGCCTGACGATCGCTGCCGCCGGCACGGTCTACTATGCGATGTCTGCCTATGAGGACAGAGGCCCGCTCACGGCGAACACCAATTTCATCGTGCGCAACGGCGCCGGCATCCAGGAAATCGCCGGCAGCCTCGAGCGCAACAACATCGTCTCCGATGGCCGGGTTTTCCGCTTCATGTCGGAGGCCTATCTTGAGGACAACGACACGCTGAAGGCCGGCGAATACGAGATCAAGGCCGGCGCCTCGATGCAGGAGATCATGCAGCTCCTGAAGTCGGGAAAGTCCATTCTCTACTCGGTTTCGCTTCCCGAAGGCCTGACGGTCAAGCAGATGTTCGGCAGGCTTAGCACCGACCCGGTGCTGGAAGGCGACCTTCCAGCCCAAGTGCCTGCAGAGGGCACGTTGCGTCCGGATACCTACAAGTTCTCGCGCGGAACCAAGCGCGCTGAAATCGTCGCGCAGATGGCCGCAGCACAGAAGGCGTTGGTCGACCAGATCTGGGACCGGCGCGATCCAGACCTGCCGATTTCGAGCCGGGAGGAATTCGTTACCCTGGCATCGATCGTCGAGAAGGAAACCGGCATTGCCGATGAACGCTCGCGGGTTGCTTCGGTCTTCATCAATCGCCTGGAAAAAGGCATGCGGCTGCAGTCCGACCCGACGATCATCTACGGAATCTTCGGCGGTGACGGAAAGCCGGCCGACCGGCCGATCCTGAAGTCGGACCTCGACAAGGACACACCTTACAATACCTACCTTATCAAGGGCCTGCCGCCGACGCCGATCGCCAATCCTGGCCGCGCGGCCCTGGAAGCCGTTGCCAATCCGTCGCGGACATCGGACCTCTATTTTGTCGCCGATGGCACCGGCGGTCATGTATTCGCCGCCACTCTCGACGAGCACAACAACAACGTCAGGCGCTGGCGCAAACTTGAAGCTGAAAAGGCCGCTGCGGCCGCGAAAGCAGCGGAACCCGCACCTGTTCAGGAATAATCAGTCCGATATCTGCCATTACGCTTGTGGATGATCCGGCTCCGGTACGCTTGACCCTTGCGGTCGACCGTGCCGGAGCCGTACACATTCAGGCATAATTCAAAGTTCTGCCGCATCCTTGCCCGCCGGTTTTGACGTGCGGGTGCTGTCGGTTCCGGAGGAGAAGACGATGCCGCTGCAATCCATGACAGGATTTGCCCGCCGCGAGGGTACCTCCGGGCGCTATCGCTGGGCGTGGGAATTGCGATCGGTCAACGGCAAGGGTCTTGATCTCCGGCTTCGGCTGCCGACGGGCACCGAACACCTGGAGACCGAGGTGCGCAAGCTGGCTGCCGAGTGCTTTTCGCGCGGCAACATGCAGGTCAACCTGACCGTCAGCGCCAGCGAGGCCGGCGTCGAGACCGTCGTCAATCAAAGCGCGCTGGCCGCCGTCTTGTCGTTGCGCGAGCAGTTGCGCGATGTGATCGACCCGGCGCCGCTGCGCCTCGACACACTGCTTTCCATTCGCGGCATCGTCGATTTTCGCGAGCCGGAGGAACAGGAGGGCGAGCGCGCCGTGAGGGACGCGGATCTCCTGTCCGGCCTGAGGCTGGCGCTTGCCGACATGACATCGATGCGCGAGAGCGAGGGGTTGGCTCTTCATCTGGTCCTGCTCGAACAGGTTGAAAGCATCGAGATGCTGACCCGGCAGATCGAGGCGGACCCGTCACGCAGCGTCGCGTCGATTACCGCCCGCCTTGCCAGCCAGGTGGCACTGGTGATGGACGGCGGCTCAATGGTCGATCAGGATCGCCTTTATGGTGAAGTCGCGCTGCTTGCCGCCAAGGCCGATATCCGCGAGGAAGTCGACCGCCTGCGCACGCACGTCACCGCTGCCCGTGATCTTTTGAGGAAAGGCGGGCCGGTCGGCCGCAAACTCGATTTTCTTTCCCAGGAATTTAACCGCGAATCAAATACCATCTGTTCCAAGTCGAATGCCGCAACGGTCACCGCCGCTGGTATCGAACTGAAGGTCGTCATCGACCAGTTCCGTGAACAGATCCAAAATCTGGAGTGACCATGAGCCCCGCCAGCCAGCCTTCCCCGAAAGCCATTCAGCGCCGCGGCCTCATGCTGGTGATCTCGTCGCCATCAGGTGCCGGAAAGTCGACGATTGCGCGCAACCTGCTCGAAGCCGATCCGCATATGAGCATCTCCGTCAGCGTGACGACGCGCAAGCGCCGCCCGAGCGAGATCGAGGGACGGCACTACTTCTTCAAGTCGATCCGCGAATTCGAGGGCTTGCGCCAGACGGATGCGCTGCTGGAATGGGCGGAAGTGCACGGCAATTTCTACGGCACGCCGCGTGATGCCGTGGAGGCTGCGATGTCGGAAGGGCAGGACATGCTGTTCGATATCGACTGGCAGGGCGCCCAGCAGCTTCAGGAGAAGATGGGCGGCGACGTCGTGTCGATCTTCATCCTGCCGCCGTCCATGGCCGAGTTGCAGTCCCGCCTGCACCGCCGCGCCGAGGACACTGAGGAAGTTATCGCTACGCGGCTTGCCAATTCGCGCTCCGAGATCGAGCATTGGCTCGAATATGACTACATCGTCGTCAACGAGGACCTCGACAGCGCCTTTGCCTCCGTCCAGGCAATCGTCGAGGCGGAACGCCTGCGCCGCGACCGGCGCCCGGGGCTGTTCGAATTCGTCAACGGGCTTTTGACGGAAACGCCGAAGCTTTGACCACCTCGGAGCATGACGCGTGATCGATCTCTCTTCTCCCCAGCGGGGAGAAGATGGCGCAAAGCGCCGGATGAGGGGGGCCGAAGGCCTCCTCTTTTAGGCTCCGGCTTCGCCCCCTCATCGCCTCACTGCGTTCGGCACTTCTCCCCGCTGGGGAGAAGAGGGAGATTGGAGCAGCCGCATGAAATCTCTAACTTAGAACCTGCCATTCCGAGAGGGCGGCGCTCTTCAAACGATTACCCTGCATGCCATCAAAGGCAGTTCGCCAGCCGGCAGAATTCTTCCACAGATAGGGTTTCGGCCCGGCGTTGCGGGTCGATGTCCGCCTTGGCAAGCAAAGCCTCGCCGCCGATCGACTTGATGCTCTGGCGCAGCATCTTGCGACGCTGGCCGAAGGCGGCCATCGTCACTTTCTCTAGGTTTGCAGCAGAGCACGGGATCGGGCTTTCGAGCGGTTCTAGATGAACCACCGAGGACGTCACCTTCGGCGGCGGTGAGAAGGCCTGAGGCGGCACATCGAAGGCCATGCGCGCATTCGTCCGCCAGCCGCAGAGCACGCCGAGCCGGCCGTAGTGGTCATCGTCGGCATCGGCCACGATCCTCAAGCCCACCTCGCGCTGGAACATCAGCGTCATCGACTGGTAGAAGGGCGGCCATGCCTTCGGCAGCAGCCAGTTGACCAGCAATTGCGTTCCGACATTGTAGGGCAGGTTGGCGATGATCTTGACCGGGCCCTCGGTGGCGAGGTCCTCGAAGCCGATCTTCAGCGCGTCACCCTCGATCACCTCCAGACGGCCGGGATAAAAATCGGCGATCTCGGCGAGCGCCGGCAGGCAGCGCGCATCGCGTTCGATCGCAATGACCTTCTTTGCGCCGAGTGAGAGAATAGCGCGGGTGAGGCCGCCGGGACCGGGGCCGACCTCGATCACGGTAACGTCTTCCAGCGGTCCGGCGGTGCGGGCGATCTTCTGGGTGAGATTGAGATCGAGCAGGAAGTTCTGGCCGAGCGCCTTTCTGGCGTCGAGACCGTGGCGGGCGATGATGTCGCGCAGCGGCGGCAGGCCGTCGATCGCCGCCATCAGCTTTTGTCCCGCGCGGTGTTGTCCGCCAATTGCTGTGCCATTTTCAGCGCTGCAAGCAGGCTGTCGGCGCGGGCAATGCCCTTGCCGGCCAGGCTGAACGCGGTGCCGTGATCCGGCGAAGTGCGGATGAAGGGAAGGCCGAGCGTGACGTTGACGCTGTCATCGAAGCCGAGCGCCTTGGCGGGGATGAGCGCCTGGTCGTGATACATGCAGATCGCCACGTCGTAAGTGGCGCGGGCGCGGTCATGGAACATGGTGTCGGCGGGCAGGGGGCCGCTGATATCGACGCCCTCGGCCTTAAGCCGGTCGATGACCGGGCGGATGATCGCATCGTCTTCGAGCCCCAGTGCGCCGTTCTCGCCGGCGTGTGGATTGAGGCCCGCAACGGCGACGCGGGGAGAGGCGAGCCCGAAACGGTCCTGAAGGTCGCGCACGGTGATCGCGCAGGTCCGGTAGATCAGATCGGAGGTCAGTTGTGCCGGCACATCCTTCAGCGGGATATGGATCGTCACCGGAACGGCCATCAGTTTCGGTCCGGCGAGCATCATGACCGGCAGCAGTTTCTCACCTGTGGCGCGCTCGCCGATATCGGCAAGGAATTCCGTATGTCCCGGAAGCTTGAAGCCTGCATCGTAAAGCACGGATTTCGCGATCGGATTGGTGACGATCGCACTGGCGGATCCGTCCATCGTCAGCCGGACGGCCGTTTCGATGGCACCGGTGATCGCACCCGCATTGGCGGAAGCCGGCAGACCTGGTGTGACGACCGCGCCACAAGCCACCGGAAGCACCGGCAACGCGTTCTGAAAGACCGAAACCGCCTCGGCACAATCGGTTTCGCGGACCGCGACGTCGTATCCGAGAAGTCGGGCGCGCTCATCGAGTGCTGCGGGATCACCGATCAGGATGAAGGGCGGCGTCTGCCACACGTGCCTGTTCATCCAGACGGCAAGACTGATATCGAGGCCGATCCCGGCCGGGTCGCCCATGGTCAGGGCGAGCGGCCTGTCGCGCGTTGGTGTCATGGTGATGCTACTTTTCGATAATCTGCGCCCGCTTGCGCAGTTCCTCGATGTAACGTTTGCTGTTGGGGGCTTCGCCATCAGTCTTCTTGCCAAGATCCTCGGCGCGGAAGACGATTTCGGCGGCGACGTCGTCAGAGACCTGACGCTTCTTGCAGATAGCGAGATATTCGACGCCGCGTTCGGTTACACGGGTACCGGTCGTGGTGCCGTCGCCGGCCTTTTCGATCAATGGTTTCCAGTCGGCGGGAAGTTCCTGCGCCATCATGCGACCGAGGTTGCGGATCGAGACGTCGTGCATCGTGGCAGCAAAGACCTTGGCCTGCTCGCAGCCGGGATACTTCGAACGCGAAGCATTGGCTTCAGCCTGACGTTTGCCGATGATGGCGTTGCGCTTTGAGGCCGGCACGACGAAGATGACCTGCTGCAGGAAGTATTCCGTTGTTACCGGCTTGTTGCCGCCGTTTTCCTGCATGCGCCGAACCAGTTCCTCGTTCGAAAGGCGCCCGCCGCCGCCACCGCCATAGCGGGCATTGACGACGCGCGGCCAGCTCATGGCAACGGCGACATAGTTCCTGAAGTGATCGATGCCGACACCGGCCTGATCGAGAACCTGAGAGAGTTGCTGGACCGAGAGCTTGTTGCCGGCGGCGAAGCGCGCAACGGCGCCCTCCACGTCCGTGGTGCTGACGGACGCTCCGACCCGCAAGACTTCCTCACGCTTGAGCGCTTCGTCGATCATTTGCTCGCGAGCGGCGCCTGCACCTCCACCTTGCCTTTGCAGCCGCATGAAAGCGATCCGCTTGGCAATGTCACCGGACGTGATGGGCGAACCGTTGACAACGGCCACGACCTTGCTTGCAGCATATGTCACAGGTGCGGCAGCAAGTGCCAAGCCGCAGGCAAGGATCATTGCCGAAACCGTGCGCGTGATCGAGAGTTTCCCGCCCATTCCCTATCCTTTTCATTTTCCGCCGGACGTGAAATGTCCGGAGGTTATGGTCTTCATGCCAAACGCAAGCGTCCTGCGCATTTCTTTGCAAGGATGCATAATACATGCGGCCGAACAATGACAAGACCTGCCGACCGCCAGAAATGGTGGTTTCGGTTGTTGTTTACCTGCAGCAATGCGCTCAAAGCGCGATTGCTGCAGGTCGAAAACAGCGCCTTCGAACCGGCGTGCCTCAGTTCAATCCGTCAAAATCTGTATCGCCGATATCGATGTCGCCGAGTGTGCGGAAACTGATGCGCGCGCCGATCGACCAGTCGTTGGCAATGGACTGATCGGTATCCCGCTCTTCCTTGTAGACGAGCGAGAAGATCGTGTCCCGGTCGTCATAGGTGATGCCGACGCCATTGCGGGTTATGACATTACTGTTCAGGTCGTAGGTAACCGAGCCAAATACCGACCAGTAGTCGGCGAACTTGTACGCCGCAGCGGTCTGGATTTCGTCCTGGTCGCTGGTCGAGCCGTAGAGCGGCTGGGCCTGGATGCTGGTGTAGGTCAGCGCCGTCTGCCAGAAAATGCCCTGATAGCCAATCGAGGCGTCGGCGCGGCGCAGATCGAGATTGCTCTCGTCGAAACGGCCGCTGAGGCTTGCGGTGATGCCGGAGGGGGCATCGATGCCGACCATCGACACATAATCCGATCGGTCGGTTTCAAGGCCGGAATCCGACCCGGCCTTGACCAGATCGTCGGTCGCAAAGGAATTCAGCCCGCCGAGATGGAAGGATTGGCCGGCAATGGCACGCAGGGCGTAGCCGTTGCCGAGCGCACCGGTGTAGCGGAAGCCGAGATTGGCTCTTGTGCCGCCCTCGATGCGGTCGTAGCCGGAAAACTTGTCCCGGTCGAACAACGTTGTTGCATCGAAGACGAAGCTCTGCGCGTCCTCGTTCGGCAGGCCACCGGCATACTCCTCATCGGGGCGGGCAAAGACCTGCGCGATCGGCTCGAGGATGTGGCTGCTGTATTGGGTGGTCATCAGGATCGGGTAGCGCGCGTCGATCCCGGCCGTCAGCATGCGCCGGGTGGCTGCGTCATCGTCGTAGAAGTTGCCGGTATAGTCGGTGCCCGGATCGGTCATCGTGGTGCCGATCACATCGCCGCGGGCGGCGAAGATCGGTGTCAGCGACAGGCCGCCCGGAACGATGAAATTGCGCTTCCATTCAACGTCGGCGCTCAAGCGGTGATATGTGCCGTCAAGGCCTCGAAAGCGGTTGACGACGCCCGGTATTTCCAGCTCGTCCTCGCGGTTGCGGTTGATGTTCGTCAGGTTGACGTCCGCGGTCAGTTCGCCGCCGAACACCGGTTCGGGATGCGTGTAGGAATAGTCGAGGACCTGCGCCACGGCCTGCTTGTTTTCGGCAAGGCTGTTCGGATCCGCATCCTGGATGTCGAAGTAGAAGGCGCGGGCGTCGAAGTAGTTGCGCTTGCCGAGACCGGTCAGATAGGCCTGGTTCGTCAAGGTCGTGCCGTCGAAGGTCGACAGTTCGTAGGTCTTGGCGAAGTTGTTGTCGCTCTGGACGAGCACGTCCCAGCCAAACGTCCAGCGCGGATTGATCTCGAACTTGGCCTTCGAGGCGACCATGCCGCGAACCGTTTCCTGCGCATCGACGGTGCCGTCGGTAAAGCCGTCGCGGTTCATCTGGCTGATGCCGGCCATGCTGAGGATATGTTCACCGTTTTCGAAGCGCTGGCGGAATTCACCTTCGAGCAGGAAGCCCTGGCGGGTCAGGCCCGTCCCCGTCACGGTCGCATCCATGTAGGGCGAAATCGCCCAGTAATAGGGGATGCTGACACCGGCGCCGAGCTTCTGCGTGTAACGGAATTTCGGAAACAGGAAGCCGCTCTTGCGCTTGACCGTCTGGTCCGGGACCTCAAGAACCGGCAGGAACATGATCGGTTTGCCGAACAGTTCGAACTTGGCGTTCTCCATGCGGATGGTATGGGTCTTGCCGTTCTGGACGATACGCTGCGCCTTCACATGCCAGAGCGAGCGATGATCGGGGTCTGTCGCGCAAGGTGTGCACGCGGTATAGACGGCATTGTTGAGGATCATCTCCTCGCCGTTGCGCCGCTCGCCGGTCACTGCGGCCAGCTTGGTCAGGTCAGTGGTTTCGACGCGCAGACGTTCGATGAAGCCGTTTCCGAAGTCATCGGTCACGTCCATCTGGTCGGCATAGACCTTGTTGCCGCCGGGTTCGATCAGCTCGATTTCGCCGGTCGCAATGATGCGCCCGGTCTTCTGGCTGTATTCGACCTGCTGGGCGACCATCTGGTAGCCGCCGTAATTGATCTGGACGGCGCCGCGCACGATCACGCGCTCCGCATCCTTGTTGTAGACGAGCTCGTTGGCCGACAGAAGCATCTTGGCGTCTTCGGGGAGCTTCGGATTGAACGAATCGATATTGGTGTCTTGTGCCCATGCGGGAGCGATCGGGGTAAACGTCTGGAACGCAACACCTGAAAGCAGAATGGCCGCCAGCAGCCTAATATGTTTGCGGTTGCCTGCCGCCACTAGCCATCCTCCTCATGCAATAGAATCGTCGAGCCCAGCGCCATCGCTACAACAACTGGCAACCAGGCTGCAACGAACGGAGGCACAATGCCGCTGCTCCCGAATGCTTTGACAAGCACGGTGACGACATAAAGCACGAAGCCCGAAAGGATTCCACCGAGAATTACCGGTCTCGATTGGTTAAACCGGCTAAATTTTAACGAGACGCTTGCAGCGATCAACGTCATTGCGACCAGAAGCAGAGGCAACGAAAGCATGGAGTGGAATTGGGTTTCCATGCCGTTGGTCGGAAAGCCGAACGACTTCGCCACTTCGATCTTGCGGCGCAGGTCGAAAAACTGAATGGAATCAGCCTTTGTCAACGTTTCCTGAACGAATTCCGGTTTGAGATGAGTCGGCAGCTGTGCCGTTGCAAGACGGCGCGGCAGCTGTCCGTTGCGCGTTTCCGTTACACCGTTAAGCAGCCAGTAACCATCTTCCAGTTTTGCTGTTGAGGCGTCCTGTCTCGAAACGATCGTCCCCAGCGGATCGAAATGGATCACCGTGACATTGACCAGCGTCTTGCCTTCATCCTGAACGGACCGGGCGCCGATGATCGTATCGTCTTTTCCGTAGATCTGGCGAAGCCACGGGATAGAGATCGCGGAGGTGGCGGAGGACGAGCTGCCCCATTCGGCTTCAAGGGCTTCCGCCTGCTTGGTGCCCCAGGCAGCGATCGGGTTGAGCGCAATCACCGTCAGGACGCCGAACAGGAAGGCGCCGATGACGAAGGGCTGCAGGAACTGCCAGACGGAGATACCGGCGGCGCGCGTCACCACCAGTTCATAGCGGCGATTGAGCGAGATCAAGGCTGCCATGCCGGCAAACAGGGCGACGAACGGCACGGTCTGCTGCAGGATCATCGGAATGCGAAAGGTCGTCATCAAAAGAGCGCCCATGACCGAATAGCGCGGCAGCTGCGACATCCGGTTCGAGAGTTCGCTGAAATCGATGATGAAGATCAAGGAGAAAATGCCGGCGAGGAACCAGAAGGTGGTTATCGCGTAGCGCTTGAAGAAATAACGCCCAAGTGTCGTGAAGATCATGGAGCCTGGTTCCCGTCAGATGCCGGGGCGGCCTTGGTCAGGCGCAGGCGAATCAGAATCTCGTTGACCTTCTGCTCCAGGGTGAGCGGAATTTCAAGCCGCCTGTTGCCCATCAGCTGTCTTATCGCCAGATAGCCGGTGGCGAGCGGGATCAGATACATAATCGGGATAAAGAAGCGCGATTCCTCGGCGCTGTTGGCAGCATAGAAGGTCGCCCAGCGAATGAAGAGACAGGTTAGCAACGCCGTAATCATCGGGTGCATGCGGGCTTCCCGGTGAGACCTGGCATCACTGCTGACGACCAGTGCGATCAGGGCAAACAGCAGGGGAAATGTCCACTCGATAAAGCGGCGATGCAGTTCCGCTGTGAAGGAGCTCGGGTTTCGCTCGTAGACCGGGTCCTTCGGATCAGGATTGATGAGGAAGGGCAGGTCCCGGTCCTTCGCGCGGATCGTCGCTTCGCCGGCCATCTTCGTCATGTCTGTCAGGTCGAAGGCGTAGCTGTCGAATTTGATGATCGAGACGTTGCCATCCGGCAGCTTGCGATGCACCTCGCCGTCCTTCATCACCAGCGCCGAGCCGTTTTCGTCGACAGCACCTTCGCGGGCGTAATAGACGAGCTCATAGGCTGGATCGCGCGAATCGGCGACGAAGATGCCGTGCAGGACGCCGCCGCTGCGCCGGGAGGCGACCTGAACGTAGAGGCCATCGGCGATCTTGCGGAAGGTGTTTTCCTGGACGACCGACGACAGGAGGTCGGCATGGGCGGTCGCGATCATCTTGCGAACGGCCATGCGCGAATAGGGTTCGACGAAATTGTCGACCGCGAACGAGAGCACGCTGAGTGCCAGGCCAAGATAGATGACCGGGCGGATGATCGTCATCCGCGAACTGCCGGCGGCATTCAGAACCGTCAGCTCCGAATCGGCGTTCATCGCGGTCAGCGTCTGCGCCACGCCAATGACCAGGGCGAAGGGGAGAATGAGCGGAATGATCGACGGCAGGATCAGCGTCGCAAGGCGCAGGAAGGCAAGGATGGACTGGCCGCTGTCGGTCACCAGATTGACGCTGGTCAACGCCTGCGTCGTCCAGACGATCGCCATCAGCGGCAGCAACGTGGCAAGGAACATGCCCGTTGCCCGCTGCAGGATATAGCGTTCGATCAATTTCATGCCTGGCCCATCTTCCTGCCGCCTGTCGGGTTCGGCATCGCTGGCCTGGACACGGCCCGGCCGGATGCCCCTATCGCGCTGAATGAACCGGTTTGCAAGTTTTCCACGACAACCAAATTGTAAAAGGGCAGGGCTAAGGCTCGGCAAAGAATACTGGTTAACAGCATGTAAACATACACTCGCGCCTTGCCAAGGTCGTCAAAACCAACAAGGGTGCATGAACCTGTTTCCGGGCTTGCGGTTGATGGCGAATGTTTGCCACTGTAACCGCCATGTAACATATCGGCGTCCGGCCAAGGCCATTCTGGAGTCTCTCTATGTCATTGAAATTCGAAATCGGTTTCAGCAAGTCAGCACGCTTGTCCGGCGGTCTGGCGATCCTGCTCAAGACTCTTGACGGAAAAGAGGCGGCGGGAGTTGCGGACGCCGATCCGGAAGCAATTATTGTAAAGGCGGCGCGGATTGCGAAATTCAAGGCCAAGTCGTTGAGTGTCCTGGATATCGTTGCGCCTCAGGGGTCGCCGGTCGATCGCATCCTGGTGCTCGGCATTGGCGATGGCGCCGGTCTGACCGCGCATGACTGGCTGAAGGCCGGCGGAGCCGCGGCATCGAAGATTCGCGGCGCTGAAAAAGTGGTGATCTTTCTTGATGCTCCGGGCGTCGAGGTTTCCGGCAAGGCGGCCGCCGATTTTGCGCTCGGCATGGAGATGAACGCCTACAGCTTCGACACCTATAAGACGACAAAAAAGGATGACGATGACCAGAAAGGCCCACCGAAGCCGGTTAAGGTGACCATAGTCACCGGCGCCGTGGTCGCGGCGAAGAAGGCGGCGGTGAATTCGCAGGCGATCGCCGAAGGTGTTTTCATCGCGCGCGACCTCGTCAACGAGCCGGCCAATATCCTCGGCCCGGTCGAATTCGCAGCCAAGGCGAAGGAACTGGAAAAGCTCGGCGTCGAGGTTGAGATCCTGACCGAGCGCGAAATGAAGAAGCTCGGCATGGGCGCGCTGCTCGGCGTGGCGCAGGGGTCGGTGCGGCCGCCGCGTCTGGCGGTCATGCAATGGAAGGGTGGCAAGCCGAAGGACCGGCCGGTCGCCTTCGTCGGCAAGGGTGTCGTTTTCGACAGTGGCGGCATCTCGATCAAACCGGGTGCCGGCATGGAGGAGATGAAGGGCGATATGGGTGGTGCGGCAGCGGTCACAGGCCTGATGCACGTGCTCGCAACCCGCAAGGCCAAGGCGAATGTCGTTGGCATCATTGGCCTTGTGGAAAACATGCCTGATGGCAACGCCCAGCGTCCCGGCGATATCGTCACATCCATGTCCGGCCAGACGATCGAGATCATCAACACCGATGCCGAAGGGCGGCTCGTTTTGTGCGATGCGCTCTGGTATTGCAACGATCGCTTCAAGCCGCAGTTCATGATCAACCTCGCGACGCTGACCGGCGCCGTCATGGTGGCGCTTGGCAGCCATCATGCGGGTCTGTTCACCAATGACGACCGGCTGGCCGGGCAGCTGACAGCGGCCGGGCTGACAACGCAGGAAAAGCTTTGGCGCCTGCCGCTCGGCAAGGAATACGACAAGATGATCGACAGCAAGTTCGCCGACATGAAGAACACCGGCGGCCGGTACGCCGGCTCGATCACCGCCGCACAGTTCCTGAAGCGCTTCGTCAAGGATACGCCCTGGGCGCATCTCGATATTGCCGGCACCGCGATGGGCTCGCCGACCGACGAGGTCAACCAGTCCTGGGGCTCTGGCTTCGGCGTGCGCCTGCTCGACGAGTTGATCCGCTCCAACTACGAGAACTGATCCAAGACGTGACGGAAATCCTGTTCTATCACCTGACCGAATCCAAGCTCGAAGACGCGCTGCCGCCGCTGCTCGACCGCTGCGTCGAGCGCGGCTGGCGGGTCGTCGTTCAGACGGGGAACGAAGAGCGCCGGGACCTGCTGGACACGCACCTGTGGACCTATCGCGACGACAGCTTTTTGCCGCACGGCACGGATGCTGCTGAGTTCGCCGGGGATCAGCCGATCCTTTTGACGATAGGCGAGGGGAACGATAACGGCGCCACTGTGCGTTTTCTGGTCGATGGAGCCGAGCCGCCACCGGTCGGCGCTTACGAGCGGGTTGTGTTCATGTTCGACGGCTACGATCAGGCGCAGTTGGAGGGTGCCCGCGCGCAGTGGAAGGTGCTGAAAGGCGAGGGGCATGCGCTGACCTACTGGCAGCAGAACCAGGATGGGCGGTGGGTGAAGAAGGCGTGAACCCAACGAACGCTGGTTTCAAATGCCGCGATATTCAGGCTAGCTGCGAACAGAATTTTGTTTCAATCGTGCGTCAAGGAAAACCCATCAATTTCTTTGCCAATGCGACGGAACGCTTCGGCCAAAGTGCCCGTCTCGAATGCCTGCACCAACGCGCCTTCCATGAAGCGCTCGTCCGCTGCGTTTTCGCCAAAGCGCCAGCGTATTTCCATCGCGCTCATTGGCGCGAGGAGTTCCGCGGTTGCTGGTAGCCAACATTGCCGCCCGCGTGGATTGCTGGCGTAGAGTTCGCTCAACGCGGCTCTGTCAATTTCCAGCCTGCCGACCATTACTTCTACTTCATCGACGACAGGATGATAACGACCAGTCGATTCGTTGAAGAAGTCATCGACTGTCAACGTGTCCAGAATGTCGGCCGCTGCAAGCAGCCGTAAGCCTAGTTCTTGCTTTAGCATGGCCGATCCCTTGCTGAACTGCATGTAGATGTTGTTTTTGTTCCATCGTTTGACGCAAAGCTAATCAAAAAATGCGTCCACGAACTTCCGCCGTCCCAGCATGAAGGCATCGGCCACGTGCCGAAGTGGGGCAAGATCAACGTCGGACTTCTTCGCCTTGATGATCTCCGCGAAGCGGGCGTAGAGCGCCGGATATTCCTGTTCCGGCTCGTCATGCACGAGTTTGCCGTCGATCGACAGCTTGGCGCCGCCTTCAGCCAGAACCATCAGACCGGCGTCGGTTTCGGCGACGATGTCCCAGCTCTGGTGGCCGGTCTGGCGCCAGTCGAATTCGGCTGAGACGGGCAGGTTGCGGGCGTCGCTGAAGACGATCGAGGCGGCGATCGGCGCATCGCGATTTTCCGGGAATTCCAGCGTTGCCGAGGTGATGAACAACGGGTTCGGCAGAATGTGCGTGACGATCGATAGCGCATTGATGCCCGGATCGAATACGCCCAGGCCCCCGGCGGCCCAGATCCAGTCCTGGTTCGGATGCCAGTGGCGTACGTCTTCCTTCCAGATCACCTTGACGTCGTTGATCTTCGTGGAGGCGAGGAATGATTTTGCAGCTTCGACGGCGGGCGCATAGCGCGAATGCCAGCTGGCAAACAGCGACAGACCCTTCGAGGCGCCAAGGGCTTCGAGGTCGGCCACTTCGCTCAGCGTCGCCCCCGGCGGCTTTTCGAGAAACACATGCTTGCCGGCTTCGAGCGCCGTGCGCGCAGCCGCATAGCGGAACTGCGGCGGCATGCAGAGCGAGACGGCGTCGATGGCAGGCACTGCTTCGAGCATCGCCTCGATCGACTTGAAATTGTCGATGCCATCGACAACGCCATGACGGCTGGCCGCGGCGATCAGATTGTAATCCGCGTTCTTCGCGATGGAGGGAAGATGCTGGTCGCGGACGATCTTGCCGACGCCGACGATCGAGATATTGATAGGGCTCATGGTGCTTCGCTCGATTTGTATGACTTTATGACGGGCTTTGTAGCAGAAAGAGAAGTGCGGGCAAGCGGCTGCACGCAAACGATGACATGGGGACAATCGACACTGCCGGTGGTGGACAATAGCCAAGCTGCGCTATTTGGGTAGTCTGCATTTCCAGGACAGGAGCCTCCATGCCCCCGATCATTCGAAAAGCCAGCCGCGCCGATCTCGATATCCTGATCGACTGGGCAGCCAGAGAGGGCTGGAATCCCGGTCTCGACGATGCCCCGGCCTTCTGGGCGGCGGATACCGACGGCTATTGGATAGCCGAGGAAGACGGCGTTATGGCGGCGGCGCTGTCGCAGGTTCGCTATGGCGAAAGCTATGCCTTCCTCGGTTTCTACATGGCTCATCCGGATTTTCGCGGGCACGGGATTGGGCTCAAGCTCTGGCAGGCGGCGGTGGCAGACGCGGGCGGTCGGACAATAGGCTTGGATGGCGTGGTGGCGCAGCAGGAGAATTACCGCAAGTCGGACTTTATCTACGCCCACGCCAACTTCCGCTATGGCGGCGAAGTCCAGTGCACGGAGCCGCCCGGCACAGAGCTTGTGTCCGTCTCTCCGGTGCATGTGCCGATGCTGGCCGACTATGATGCAAGGTTCAATCCCGCCCGGCGCGACGCTTTCCTGCGCGAATGGCTGAAAGTGCTGGAAACGCGCGAGAGCTTTGCGTTGTTGCGAAACGCGGAGGTTCTGGGGTACGGCACCATCCGCGCCTGCCGGGAGGGCCACAAGATCGGCCCGCTGTTTGCCGACACGGAGACCGGCGCCGATCTCATCTTCCGCAAGCTGGTAACCAGCGCCGGTGGCGGCCGAGTGTATCTCGATATCCCCGAGCCGAACGCGGCTGCACGGGCGCTCTGCGATCGCTACAATCTGAAGCCGGTGTTCGAAACGGCGCGGATGTATCGCGGGCCGGCGCCGGAGTTGCCGCTCGGACAGATCTACGGGATCACCACGTTCGAGCTGGGTTAGGTCGCCAGGTTGCGGAAGGGCGTCAAACCCATTTGATAAGATTGTGATGCCCGCCGATGATCACGATGCTGGTAAAGACGCTGATCACCAGAAGCACGACGAGAACCCAGAACAGCTTGCCGGAAGCCGGAGCGTCGTCGACGAAAACCGGTTCCTTGTTGCGCAATGCGTTCATCGCGTGCCGGGGGTTGCCCCATTTGACGCGCCGGAACCGGAAGACATTTTGCGTTTCGTGTTTCATGGAAGGGAAAGTTAAAGCCTCCATTTGAACGACGCCTTAAACCCTTTGTTATAATTTTAGCTTTCCCTTGTGGATAAGCGGCCGACTCACAAAAAGAAGCGGCAGATCAGCCTGTCCCGGCTTCGCTATGCAGCCAGCTTACGAAACTCGACGCCAGAGGATTTTGCATTGTCTCATGGGTGGAGACGACAAAATAGGCGAAGTTCGGCGGGCCGCCGATCGACAGGGCAAACGGCCGCACGAGTCGCCCCGCCGCCAGATCGTCGGCCACAAGAGCCTCGTCCCCAAGTGCTACGCCTTGCCCGTCTATCGCTGCCTGGATGGCAAGATGTGTGTCCGTGTAGTGAAGCCCCGGATTCGGTTCGAAGCCGTCGATGCCGGCGGCAAGCATCCACATGCGCCAGTCCGGCCAGACAACGCCTTGCCCGCTCCATGACTGTTGAATCAACGTGTGCCGGAGCAAGTCTTCCGGCGCGGCGAGAGGCCGCTCGCCCTGAAGCAGCTTAGGGCTGCAGACCGGGTAGATGACATGATCGAACAGCCGCTGCGCAGACAAGCCGGGATAGAGGCCCGGGCCGAATTGGATGGCAACATCGATCTCGTTTCGATCGAAGTCCTGCATGCCGCAGGAGACATTCAGCCGGACATCGGCATGCGGTTCCTTCTTTAAGAACCGGTCGAGCCGCGGCACCAGCCATTTCGCGGCGATCGAGGTCGATGCGTTGACATTCAGCCGAACCGTCGTTTGCCCCTGGCTCCGTCTTGCGCGGGCGGCGGCGTGGCGGAGCGCCGCCACTGCGTCCGCCGCTGCCTCATGGAGAATGTCCCCGGCCGGCGTCAGTTGCAGCGAGCGGCCCTTGCGGACAAACAGCGTGACGCCGAGCTGCGTCTCGAATTCCTTGATCTGATGGCTGACCGCAGCCGGGGTGAGATTCAATTCCACTGCTGCACGGCTGAAGTTGAGATGCCGCCCGGCAGCCTCAAGCACCTGCAGGGACCGTGTGCCGGGAATGTGTCGGATCATGGCGCGATCTTCAAAGAAAACTAACAGATGGCCTAGAATTATTTGCTTCCGCACATACGCGCAATGACCAATAGATCGGCAATGGCGAATAGTCATTCGCCAAACAGAATTTCAAACTTTTTTTGATAGAGGTCAGCATGGAGGCAAGCGGCTCAGACGGTTTCTCATTGGCGTTTACAGCCGCCTGCGTGGCGATGGCCAGCGTTACCTATGGCATGGGGCGCTATGCCTATGGCCTGTTTCTTCCGTCCATCCGGCAGGACTTCAATCTCAGCACTTTCGATCTCGCCTTGATCGCCAGCCTCAACACCGCGGTCTATCTGCTGGCGACGGTGATCGCCTCGGGTATCGCCATTTATTTCCGCCCGCGCACATTGATCGTGGTGGCAGGGCTCGTCACGACATCGGGTCTCCTCATCGCCGGATTGGCGGCAAGTTTCCCCGTTGCTGCGGGTGGCATCATTCTTGCCGGCGCCGGCGGCGGCATCCTGTCACCGGCGATGTTCGAAGCAATCGAAGCATGGTTGTCCGCGCGCTGGAAGGGCCGTGCGATCGCCGCCGTCAACGCAGGGGCCGCTCCCGGTCTCATTCTCACCGGGTTGGCGGCCTATTGGCTGCAGTCGTCCTGGCAGCAGGCATGGGTCGCCATGGCCGCTATCGGTCTGGCCGTTACGCTCTGGAATGCGTGGCTGCTTCCGGATCACCGGGTTTCCCAGGCGCACACTGAGCCGAAACTGCCGCTTCGCCCTGGGCTTTTTCTGCGAAGAGAATGCGTGCCCCTGTACCTTTCGCTGTTCGTCTACGGATTGCTTCTGAGCACATATCTGACCTTCGCCGTCGATTTGATCATCTCGAGCGGGGGCATGGCGTTTCCGGCGGACCGGCTGTTCTGGGTGCTTCTGGGTCTGGCCGGTTTGCCGGCGATGTTCACGGGCGAAGCCGTCCGGAAATTCGGTGTTCGGGGGCTGCTGGCCGTGAGCATGCCAATCTGCGGCCTCTCTTATGCTTTGCTGGCAATGGCTCCCGGAAACCAAGCCGCTATCCTGATCTCAGCCGTTTTGTTCGGCGCATCGTCGGTCGCACCGGGAAACGGTTTTCTGGTTTGGGGAATTTCCCTTTTCCGGGATCGGCCATCGGCCGGGACTGGCGCTGTGTTTTTCGCCCTGTCGCTTGCCATCATCGCCGGCCCGATCCTTGTTGGACTGTCTTCCGGCCAGATCGATTTGCTGGGATTGTTCTACTGTGCGGCGCTGCTGTCCGTGTTGACCATCCCGCTTTTCCCGCGTCGCATTTTCGGCACGGAAGGAACGGCTGCCAGTGAATCTGCGCGCCCGAGTTCAGAACGGCAATCCGATCTAGCGCAAGCGGCAGCGCCGGTGTTGCCTGAGCCGACCGCAAACCATTGACGCTCGGCTCAGGGGCGAACTGAGATCAGCTTGCCATCGCCTCTTCATATTCGCTGGAAAGCTCCATCCAATGCTCTTCGGCCTTGGTGAGCTTTGATACGACTTCGGCCCGTTCCTTGACCTTGGCTGCGGCCTTTGCCGGAAACTTTTCGTAGAGGTCCTGGTCTTCAAGCTCCTTGTCGAGGGCTTGAATCTGTTTCTGCAGTTTTGCCGTCAAGGATTCGACATCGTTGATCTTTTTCTTCAGCGGCGCGAAGGCTGCGCGCTTGTCGGCATTGGCCTTGCGCTGCTCCGCCTTCGAGCGGTTGTCCTCAGCACCGTTGCCCTTGTCCTTTCCGCCCTTGCCGCGGGAACTCTGGACGATGGTGCTGCGATAGTCCTCAAGATCGCCATCATAGTTGGAGACGGTGCCGTCCTTGACCAGCCACAGCCGGTCCGCCGTCGCCTCGATCAGGTGGCGGTCGTGCGAGATCAGAATGACGGCGCCGGTATATTCGTTCAGCGCCTGGATGAGCGCATTGCGGCTGTCGATATCCAGATGGTTGGTCGGTTCGTCGAGGATCAGCAGGTTGGGTGCCTCGAAGGCGGCAAGGCCCATCAGCAGGCGCGCCTTTTCGCCACCGGACAGATCCTTGGCGGGCGTGCTCATTTTGGCGGTTGCAAGGCCCATCTGGGCGACGCGGGCGCGCACCTTGCCTTCGGTCGCGCCCGGCATGCGCTGGCGCACATGCTCGACAGCATCATGTTCGGGGATCAGGTCGTCCAGCTGGTGCTGGGCGAAGAAACCGATCTTCAGGCCCGGCGCCACCTGCACGGAGCCGCCGGTGGCGGGCAGGCGGCCGGAGATCAGCTTGGCGAAAGTGGACTTGCCGTTACCGTTCGAGCCAAGCAGGGCGATGCGGTCGTCGGTGTCGATCCTGAGTGACAAGTGCTGCAGGATCGGCTTGCCCGGCGTATAGCCGACGGAACCGCTTTCCAGCGCAATGATCGGCGAGGCTGCTTCCTTTTCCGGATCGGGGAACTTGAAGCCCTGGACGTGATCCTCGATGACGGCCGAGACCGTGCCCATGCGCTCCAGCGCCTTGACGCGACTCTGCGCCTGGCGGGCCTTGGAGGCCTTGGCCTTGAACCGGTCGATGAACGACTGCAGGTGTTTTCGCGCCGCGTCGTTTTTCACCTTGGCCTTGGCTTGCAGCTCGTTGGCCTCGGCGCGCTGGCGCTCGAATTGGTCGTAGGAGCCGCGATAGAAAGTCAACTTCTGCTGGTCGAGATGGATGATCGCATTGACGGCGGTATTCAGCAGATCGCGGTCATGGCTGATGATGATGACCGTGTGCGGATACTTGCTGATATAGTCCTCCAGCCACAGCGTGCCTTCAAGGTCGAGATAGTTGGTCGGCTCGTCGAGCAGCAAGAGGTCCGGCTCGGAGAACAGCACTGCCGCGAGCGCGACGCGCATGCGCCAGCCGCCGGAGAACGATGAGGCGGGACGCAATTGCGCTTCGGCGTCGAAGCCGAGGCCGGCCAGAATGCTGGCGGCACGGGACTCGGCCGAATGCGCCTGGATATCGGCCAGCCGCATATGGATGTCGGCGATCCGGTGCGGATCGGTGGCGGTCTCGGCCTCAGTGAGCAGCGCCTCGCGCTCCTTGTCGGCCTTGAGCACTATCTCGATCAGCGGCTCCTCGGTGCCCGGCGCTTCCTGCGCCACCTGGCCGATGCGGGCGTTCTTCGGAATAGAGACGAAGCCGGTTTCGGCCTCCATGTCGCCGGTGATGATCTTGAACAGCGTCGACTTGCCGGCGCCATTCTTGCCGACGAGGCCGGCCTTCGTGCCGGCCGGAAGCGCCACGTTCGCGTGATCGATGAGAAGGCGCCCGACGATGCGGGCGGAAAGTTCGCTAATCGTAATCATGGCCGCGTTTTGGCCGAACTGCGCCGAGAAGGCAAGGGTTTGCCGCAGCGCAATAGAACTAGGCGGCGTGCGGAGAGTAGGTTTTTTCCGTCCGGCCGCCGATTGCGGCGGAAAAGACGAGGACACCCGGTTTGTTGCTGCTGCGCACGGCCCCCAGCGCCAGCTCGGCCTGGGTGAAAAGATCGGCGCTTCCGGAGGCGGTCAATGCCATGGCAATGCCGGTGGAAAGCGACAGCGTCTGCGTCGTGAAGGTCCGGTTCGGCAGTGCGATTTGCACGTCTTCGACGGAGGCGCGGATGCGCTGCGCGATCGCCTCGGCATTGTCGGCACTGACGTCATGGAAGACGAAGGCGAACTCGTCGGTGCCGATGCGGGCGACGAAATCGTTCTTCTTGACAGATTTGCGGAACACCGGCGCCAGTCTCTTCAATGTCTTTTCGGCGACGGCCGCGCCGTGGCTCTCGCCGAGGTCGCGCAAGCCTTCGATCGTCACCAGGGCCAGGGCTGCCGGGCCGGTCGCGTTGCCGTCGTCATAAAGCGCTGCGAGTTTTGCCGAAAAGGCGATCCGGTTGGCAAGGCCGGTGACCGGGTCGCGTGTCGAGGCTTTGCGCATGGTCTCGATATCGCTGCCCAGGCCCCCGAGCTGGGCAACGGTCTCGCCCATCATATTCACGACCGCCCGTTCCTCGCGTTCGAAGACAGAGACCGCATGACGCAACTGTCCGGCGGCATCGGCGAAATCCGACATGCCGACGACCGGATCGCTCTCCAGCCGGTCGATGAAACCGCGCAGCAGTGCGGCGAAGGCTTCCTTCCGAGCGATGCCGTCGTTCAGCGCATGGCTCATCGCGGAAATCGACCGGGCGGTGTCGGCGCGGATCGTGTCCGCGGCGACAGCGGCAAAGCCGGCAAGGTGATGTTTTATGCCGATCTGCTCGATCCGGTTCTGCTCCGGCTGGGCGCCAAGTGCTGCGACATCGCGCGTCAGCTGCGGATTGCTGCCGGAGAGGGCTTCGTAGAACAGCTCATAATTGCGCGGGAAGGGGGAGACACCAAGCTTTGCCATGGTCTGCGCGACCTTGAGCAGGATCGCGGCGTTCTGCGCGCCGTCGTTCCGGGACTTGTCTGCCATATCCGCTACCCTCACAAAACTGCCGGAGACACGATCGATTGTCAGCAACAGCTCCTAACGCTTTGACATTAAAAGACCGTCAAAGAGGGCGCGTGGTGACGCCGTTTCGAAACCATCGGAGATCAGCGGCAGTCTATTTCGCCGGGCAGGGCCATTTCTCCTGCATGGCAAGCTGGACCAGCATGTCGGCGCTGCGGCCGCGCTCCTTCGGATTGGCTTCGACGAAGGCGCAGACGATTTTCACCTGCTCGTCGAGCGTCACGGTATCGGGATTGCAGACATTGGCGCGGATCTTGTCCGTCACCGGCACCTTGCTCTTCGGTCGGTTGTTTTCCGCGTCGACCACGTCAGACATTTCCGCATGATGCAAGTCGCGCGACCAGCGGTCGAGCACGCCGGCGATATAGCCGACGGTCACAGGATGTTTCTGCTGGCAGAATGTGTTGAGGTCGTCCGCATCCATGAATTGCGCCTGCGCTGTCGAATGAAGCAGCAGCAATCCCGCAAGCCCGAGCATTCCTCTTTTCATGGCGCACTCCCGCGATGCCTGCCGTCAGAATAGGGCATTTCGGCACGCGCGGAAACAGGTGGGAACTTCGGTGCCAGCCGCCTATAGCGCCTTCGAAACGATCTGTTTTGCGCTCTCCGGCAGGGCCGCGAACAGGGAGGACAGATCCTGCCAGCCATCCGGCTTCCGACCGGAGACATTTTCCGGCCAATGGCAGATGCCGTCGCCATGGATATATCCGACCCAGCGCTGTTCATCCTGGTTTTCAAAATGCAGGACGGCAAGCTTGCCGGCCTCAAGCGCCTCGATGGGATACCAATCCATTGCGTGCCGTCCTCCATATTTATAATTTGGAGCGGATGATGAAGCACCTGACTTGCTTCAGCCTTGCGACTGCGTTTTCTCCAGCGGGAAGAAACGAATGATTTCCTGTGGTTGACTCACTCAGCGTAATGTCTGTGCTCTGGCGCCCGCAGGAAATAACTCATGTCCAGCCCGAGACTTGGCCCCCCGAGCGCCGTCAGCGTCATGTGGCACTGGCCGCGATGGTGGGTCTGGTGGTTGAAGAAATGGGCGAGCGGCGGGGCGAGGCGCTGTGTGACGGGGACGGGGTTGGTGATCGGCGTATAGGTGAGGCGGCCGGCGAGATCGGCTTCGGTGAGACCGGCAATCCAGGCGATGATGCGGTCGTCCTCGGCTGATCGCGCCGATGACAGGCTGGCGAGATCGTCAAACAGGATGGCGTCGAGCGAGGTGGGGGCGTCGCCTTTGCCGGTAAAGCGTTTCATCCAGATGCGGTCCGCGGCAAGCACATGGTTGAATGTCGCGTGCAGCGAGCCGAAGAAGGCGCCCTTGTTCTCGCGATAGTGCGCGTCGCTGAGGTTGCCCGCAGCAGTATAGAGCAGGCGGTTTGCCCAGCGATTGTAATCGGCGAACATCCGGTAGTGATCGAGCATTGCGGCCTCCTTGCAGGTTTTCGGCAGTCTAACGCGCAATAGCATCGCGGTGGGTGATGTGACCCATGAAATTTACTGATTTGATTGTCGTGCGGCTCTGGTCTGGAATGATCGCATAACCAGCACCTCCTAAGGAGACGACATGACCCGGACACTTTATGCGCTGTGCGGCGCCGACAGCGCGCGCCCGTTTTCGCCCCATACCTGGAAGACGGTGCTGTCGCTTGCCCATAAGGGACTGGAGCATGAGACGAAGCCGGTGGGCTTCACGCAGATTCCGGTGATCGAGAACGCAGCGACGAAGATCGTTCCCCTGTTGCGGGATGACGACCAACTGGTCGGCGACAGTTTCGAGATCGCTCTCTATCTGGAGAGGGCCTACCCCGATCGGCCGTCATTGTTCGGTGGCGAAGGCGGCAAGGCAATGGCGCGGTTCATCGAAAGCTGGTCGCTGATGACGCTGCACACATCGCTGGTGCGCATCATCCTCATGGATATTCATGACAGCCTCGCACCGGTCGACCAAGCCTATTTCCGCACCTCCCGTGAAACCCGCTTCGGCATGAGCCTGGAAGCGGTGGCGGAAACCGGGGCCGACGAATTGAAGACCTTCGCGGCCAGGCTGGAGCCGCTGCGCACCATGCTGAAGAAACAGCCGTTCATCGGCGGCGAGACGCCGCTGTTTGCCGACTATATCGTTTTCGGCCCGCTGCAATGGGCGCGCATCGTCTCGTCGAAGACGATTGTTCAGGCCGGCGATCCGGTCAAGGACTGGTTCGAGCGCTGCCTCGACCTTTATGACGGTGTCGGGCGCTCCGTGACAGCTGCGTGAAACTTCCGGCGCGCTTGGCGAAAACGCAAGGGTTCCCCCTTGTTTTGCGTGGCGTTGGCGGCTATTGAACCGCCAAATTCACGGAAAACCCCGAATTCGCGAAAACAAGGGAATTGAGACAATGGCGATTGAACGCACCTTTTCGATGATCAAGCCGGACGCCACCAAGCGCAACCTCACAGGCGCCATCACCAAGATGTTCGAAGATGCAGGCCTTCGCATCGTCGCTTCCAAGCGCGTCTGGATGAGCAAGCGCGAAGCCGAAGGTTTTTACGCCGTTCACAAGGAACGCCCGTTCTTCGGCGAACTGGTTGAAACCATGACCTCCGGCCCGACCATCGTTCAGGTTCTCGAGGGCGAGAACGCCATCCTGAAGAACCGCGAAATCATGGGCGCCACCAACCCGGCAAACGCCGACGAAGGCACCATCCGCAAGGTTCACGCCCTGTCGATCGGCGAAAATTCGGTTCACGGCTCGGACGCTCCGGAAACGGCTGCCGAGGAAATCAAGTACTGGTTCTCCGACACCGAAATCGTCGGCTGATTCAACTCCTGAGGGTTTCGGCCCGAAGGGTTTGAAATGACTCGTCTAAAAGCCGGAGCGGAAACGCTCCGGCTTTTAGCGTTGTTTACAGGTTTTTAGGATTTTATTGAGTGTCTAAAACTTAACGAAGTTTAAAGCGTCAGAGTTTCTGTGCTTCTGCCTTGTCTTTGTTTTTGGGCATTATAAAAATTTGAACCTTGATATTCATGGTTTCTGCGTGGGTCTTTGATAGATATTCTAGGTTCGGAAGCATTGATGACGTCGAAGTGGCCTATCCGGGCAAAGTGGAAAAAATTCTAATTTTGTCCGACAGGAGCTAGATGCGTAAAAATTTCCCGATCTCGCTCGTCGGCCTTGTAGCGACGGGAGTAGTCTTCGTCCTGCAGGTTATTCCGGTTACCGGTATTTTCCTGATGTTCATGCTCGCCATGTTGTGGTCGGTTGTGCTCGTCAATGCCAGCATGATCGGGGTGGCCATCGAGGCCATTGCCGGGCGAGTATCGCGTTTATGGCTTCTGCTGCCGCTGGCCTTCTACTGCGGCTACTGGACCGTCGCTGCGCTTGATCATGTGGCTTTGCGCGACCTCACCAGCCGCTACGATGCCGCCAATGCACGGGTCGTGACCGGATTCGATCCCACTCGCCAGGCGCTCGTCGTAGAAAGAGAAGGCGATGGAGCGTGGCTCACGCAGAACTTCGCACTTCCAGTCGCTTATTCCACCAATCCCGACTTTCTCGAGGGCTATCTCTCCAATAGGATGATCGAAAGTGGTGTCTGCGCGAAAGTGCGTGGGAGCCGCACTTTGCAGGCGGCCTTCATACGTGGGGTCGATTTCTATGATGGCGACGCGGTCCTTGGCAGTCGCGTCGAAAAGCGTTTCTGCAGCTTATTGATACCGGAAAAGCCGGTGCTACCCATCGTCGTTGTGGGACAGGAGGAGACGAAAGATTTCGAGAAAAGCCTGCCCGTCACGAGGATCACGACGACGATAACGATGCCGGATGGCCGACGTTTCGAACTCTTCGGAGGAGTGGCCGCACCATTCGGCTGGATACCGATGCCGATCATGGGATGCTTCCTCAATTCCGGAGCGGCAGGCTGGGATTGCAGCGCGGGATTCAAGCGAAACGGTTTTACTCCCATCGTCTCAGGCAACACCCGATACCGCCGCGATTCCATGGTTCTCGCCCAAGCTCTCGGCCTCAAGCCCATCGCTACCGACGACCGCCTGGGAAGCGATAGCACGATCGTATTGGCAAAGATCGCAGCGATCGAGGAAGCGACGCTGGCGCGCCAACTCGCGAATGTCGACGCCATGATCGCCGACCCCGTTGCGAAGGTCACCGAATGGCAGGTCGGTGTCCTGGCAAATCGTCCTGATGTGCTAGCCTCCCGTGCCGATGCGGTCATGACCGGTATCGAGCGGGCTGCTGCGATAACCGGGCGTTCACGTTATCCGGAGCGGGAGAGCGGCCGTATTCTTGCGGGGCTGGCTGCCGGCTTGCCACACGACAGCTTCATCGCGCTCGGTCCCCGCCTTCTTTCAGTCTATGCTGGCGCCGATGACAAGCACTGGCTTTGGGAGGCAGAGCCTTTGCTGAGACGGCTGGGTGACCTCGGCCCTGATGCTTTGCCCTACTTGGTCAACCCGCGCGCCTTGCTACCCTCGGTCGACGGAGCGGGAATCGAAGGGCTATGCCGCGTCGGTTCCCCAGCGCGCGCCGTTGCGGAACCGATCTTGCTCGCCATGTGGGGGAAACCTGATCGTCTTGCTTACGTGGAACGCGAGGCCATGTACGTTTCGATGCGGCGCGTGGGAATCTCTCCTCCGCCGATTATGGAAGACACACGCAATCTATTCGCCAAGCTGCAGACCGACTGGAACGATATCTCCCCTTCGTCGCCGTCCAGTGTTTGCGCAACCGATGCCGAGCGGCAGGCCCGTTGGGCGCGGAAGCATGGTGGCGTATTTCGCCGTTTTTAAACTGGGCACTTTGCCGTCTCGAAATGCTCCGGCGTTTTGCCATCCTTGAAGACATCCGGATTCTTGTCATAGGCCGGGCCGACGACTAGGGCTTCAGCGGGCATGATGTCCTGATCGAGGTTGGAGATCACCGAGGTCTTCAGCGTCTGGAGGATGGCGCCGTCCGGCCCCTTGACCTCGATCGTCACCGCATAGGGCTTCTGCTTCTTGACGCAGGTAACGTCGGGGCTTTCGAGAACGACCTTGTCGAGCTTGGGAAAAAGCTTGCGGTCGAGCGTCAGCGGCGCTCCGCCGGAAGGGTTTTCGAATGTGGCCACAACGGTACTGCCGTCCGGAACAGGCTCGGTCTTGGTCAGCGTGATCATGTAGGTGGCATAGGCGAGCCGGTAGTTGAAGATGAACATCTTGCCGGTGAGTTCGAGCGGATCGGGACCGGTTTCGCGCTGGCAGGCGGAAAGAGCGGTAACGGCGAAGAAAAGACCTGCGGCGATCGGGAAGCGCTTCGGTTGGATGGTCATGTGGTCAACTCCTTCTTCTGGCGCTGATAGTGGCGGCTCGCCTTCACGCGATTGCCGCAGACGGTCATGTCGCACCAGGTGCGGCTGCGATTGCGGCTGCGGTCGAGAAACAGCCATTGGCAATTGGGGCAGATCTTCAGGCGCTCCGGCTCGCCGAAGGTGACAAGCATCAGCGCCGAGCGGGCGGTAGCGGCGTCGAGCGGCGTGCGGGCGGATTTGGCAGGGTGACGGCGGATGACCGTGGAGGCCGCGTCGAGCAGATCAGCCAGATATACCGAGGAAGGGAGCCCAAGGACTTCGGCGCGAAAATGCCGGTCAGTTGCTTCCCTGAGATTGAGAAAGGCGGCCCGGTTTTGCGGGGCGACAGGTTCGAGCAGGCCGAAAAGGGCCTGTTCAGCAGAGAATTTCATCGCCGCCGCCGCAAAATCGCTCAAGGCAACAGGATCGGCATAACGGTCGATCCGCCGCTCGGCGTCGAAACGCAACACGACCGAGTTGGCGACATCGAGAGCAAGGGCGCCACCGGAAAAACGATGCGGGGTCCAGGAAAATGTCATGCGATATCCTAACTGGTAAAACGCATTTTACCAGTTATAATGATTTTGTCATCAGCCGGATGTGTCATGGCCTATTTTCTCCAGCAGCTTGCCAGCGCCCTGCCGATCGCAGCCCTTTATGCGCTGCTGGCGTTCGGATATTCGATCGCGTTTTCCGTGACGCGGAGGGCGGATCTCACCTATGGTGCACTGTTCGGCTTTTCCGGCCAGATCTTCCTGCTGTTTTCCGATTTCGCCTGGAACCGGCTGTGGCTGGTCCTGCCTGCGGCGCTCGCCATCGGCGCCATATCGGCGCTGGTCTATGCGCTCGGCGCCGGTCTCTTCATCGGCCGCTCGATCATGCGCAAGCTGGTGGCGACCTCGGCCAACACGGTGGTGGTGGCTTCGCTCGGCGTGGCGCTGGTGCTGATGGAACTGTCACGGATCGCGGCGGAAACCCGCAGCCTCTGGCTGCCGCCGTTCCTCAACACGCCGCTGACGCTCTGGCCCGATCCGCAATTTCCGGTGACGCTGACTGTGATCCAGCTTCTGAACACGTTCCTGATGCTGGCCATGGTCTGTGCGGGGCAACTGTTTCTGGCGCGGTCCGCCTGGGGTCGCTCCTGGCGGGCGGTGTCCGACGATGCAGGGGCTGCCGCGCTCTGTGGCGTCGACGGCAATCGTGTCTTCGTCGCGGCCTACGGGTTTTCGGCGTTGCTTGCGGCGATCGCGGGCATTCTCGCAACCTCGTACTACGGCACGATGGATTTCGGCGCCGGCGTCGTGTTCGGCGTCAAGGTGCTGTTCATTGCGGCGATCGGCGGCCAGACGGCGCCGCTGCTGGCGGCACTCGGGGCCGCGGCGATGGGCTTGAGCGAAACGCTATGGAGTGCCTACGGTCCGATGCTCTGGCGGGATTTTGCGATCTTCTCGTTCCTGGTCCTGCTTCTGGTGCTGACGCGACGCGAGCAGTTTCAACCGTAACCAATTTCACTACTCAGTCCTTCGACCAGCGATCCCGTGCACTGTCGTCTTCGTCCTTGGCGCTGACCCAGCCGCGCGCGTTGCCGTCGGCGGTATGTTCCTTCTTCCAGAAGGGCGCCGAGGTTTTCAGGAAATCCATGATGAAATTGGCGCCGTCGAAGGCTGCCTGCCGATGCGGCGAGGCGGTGACGACGAGGACGATGTTTTCACCCGGCAGGATACTGCCATAGCGATGGATTACAGTGACAGCCTGCAGGCCGAAGCGTTCGATGGCTTCGTTGCAGATGCGGGTGATCTCCGCTTCCGCCATGCCCGGATAGTGCTCGAGTTCCAGCGCGCTCAGCGTGCCCGCTTCATCGCGGCAGAGGCCGGAGAAAGTGACGATGGCACCGATATCATGACGGCCTGACGATAGCGCCTGCACCTCGGCGGCGAGACAGAAATCGTCGCGCTGGACGCGGACGGTGACGGGCACGCCAGCCACGCTGTCAGCCTCCGGTCATCGGCGGGAACAGCGCGATTTCTCGCGCGCCGGCGATCGGCTCGTGGTGATCGACGTGTTCCTGGTTGATGGCGACGCGGATGACGTTCTCATGCTCCAGTGCCGCTTCGTACTCCTCGCCGAGCGTCTTCAGGTGGGCAAGCAGGTCGCCGGCCGTGACGACGTTGTCGGGAAGCTCCAGTGTTTCCTCGGCCTTGCCGATCCGCTCGCGCACCCAGGCGAAATAGACGAGATCGACGCTGGCCATCAGTCGACCATGTGCTTGAGGCCGGCACGGAAATAATCATAGCCGGTATAGAGCGTGATGCCGGCTGCGACCCACAGAAGCAGGATGCCCATTTCGGTCGTGTAGGGCAGCACCTTGTCGCCGGCGGGACCTGCGAGCAGGAAGGCGATGGCCACCATCTGGATCGTGGTCTTCCATTTGGCGATGCGGGTCACCGGCACGCTGACTTTCAGGGCCGCCAGATATTCGCGCAGGCCGGAGACGAGGATTTCGCGGCACAGGATGATGATCGCAGCCCAGATCGACCAGCCGGCAATCGTGCCGTCGGCGGCAACGAGCAGCAGGACGGAGGCGACCAGCAGCTTGTCGGCGATCGGATCGAGCATTTTTCCGATATTGGAGGTCTGCTGCCAGATGCGGGCCAGATAGCCGTCGAAGAAATCGGTGATCGAGGCGATCGCAAACAGCGCAAGCGCGGTCCAGCGGGCAAAGTCGGAACTCTGCAGCTTGCCTTCGATGAAGAAGCACAGAACGATCAGCGGAACAGCCAGAATGCGTCCATAGGTCAGAAGATTGGGGATGCTGTAGGTGGTAGGCGTCGTGGACATCGATTCGGGTTCTCTGCGAGTTCTTGGATACAGATGAAGGACTTTGTGACAGCGAGGTCAACCGGTCATTGAGAGATCGGCCTGAATTATGGCGGAATTCGTCTGAACGCACGGTGAACCGCATAACCGGGGTTCACTCGGTTTACCGGATTGAGCCCGTGGGAACCTCTGGTAAGAAGGAAGCGTTGAGGGAAATACTCAAACATAGAAGAAAATCATGCCTGAAGCCCTGACTTTGATCGACCGGATTTATGAGGCTGCGGTTATTCCCGAGCTCTGGCCGGATGTCTGCGTCAGTCTGGCCGCGGACGTGAACGGCTTTTCCGCGTGTCTCCTGACGATCGATACCGACCAGACGCTCAGATGGGTCTGTTCGCCGAACATCGATGAACAGATGGAGCGCTATTCGCGCAGCGAAATACGGTTCCAGAACCCGCGACCCGAGCGATCGATGCTATTGTCACCGATGGCTTTCGCGCGGGACATCGATGTGATGACGGCGGAGGAAATCGCCGCTGATCCGATCTATGACGCATTTCTGCGGCCACTCGGTCTCGGCTGGAGCATGGGGGCGGTACTGCCGGAGCCTTCAGGCCACACCCTCATATTCGACTTCATCGGTTGGGCCGACAGCGGGCCATTTCCGGTGGCAGCGCTCAATCATGTCAACAGCTTGAAGGGCGATCTTGCCCGCGCCGCGCTGATCTCCTCGCGGATGATCTTCCGCCAGGCGCAAACCATCGCGGCGACGCTGTCGATGATCGGACTTCCCGCCGCTGTCATGGGCGACGACAACCGGGTGCTGGCCATGAACGAGGACATGGAGGCGCTGGCGCCGCGCATCCGCACCGGCGCTGCCAACAGGCTCTCGCTCGAAAACCCCGCGGCGAATGCGCTGGTTTTGGCGGCGCTGGAGCAATTGCGCGTCGCGCCTGCGGCAAGCGTGCAATCCATTCCGCTCGCTGCCGGAGAGAACACGCCGGCGCTGATCCTGCATCTCCTGCCGGTTCGAAGGAACGCGCGGGACATTTTTTCCAAGAGCCTTGCGGTGCTGATCGCAACGCCGGTCGGCCAGGCCGGACCGCCCGACATGCGCGTGCTCAGCGGCCTGTTCGACCTGACGCCGGGCGAGGCCCGTGTCGCACGCGAACTTGCCTCCGGCGCCAGTCTTGAGGCGGTATCGATCAAACTCGGCCTCAAGCTCGAAACAGTCCGGACCTATCTAAAGCGCATCTTCCTCAAGACCGGGACGCGGCGCCAGGCGGAACTGACCCGCATGTTGTCCGGTCTCGGGCGGCTGGCGACCTGATACTCGGCTACTTCGCCCCGTCCTCATGGAAGTGGTCGTAGACGAGCCGCGCCACCGCTTCCGAAATGCCCTCGACCGCGATCAGGTCGTTGATCCCGGCGCGGGACACGGCCTTGGCAGTGCCGAAATGGTGGAGCAGCGCGCGCTTGCGCGTCGGTCCGATGCCGCCGATCTCGTCCAGCGGGTTCTTGACCATCTCCTTCTTGCGCCGCGCCCGGTGCGAGCCGATGGCGAAGCGATGTGCCTCGTCGCGCATGCGCTGGATGAAATAAAGCACCGGATCGCGCGGCGGCAGGGTGAAACCGTCGCGGCTACCTGCGGGAGGGAAAAAGCGTTCGCGGCCGGCCTCGCGATCGACGCCCTTGGCGACGCCGATGGCGATGACACAATCCTCGATGTCGAGCTCCTTGAGGATTGCCCGCACCGCCGTCATCTGGCCTTGTCCGCCGTCGATCAGGATGACATCGGGCCAGGCCGGGAAGGCGGCATCCTCGACTGTCTCGACAGTGCGGTCGGGTTTTCCTTCTTCCTTCAGAAGACGCGAAAACCGCCGCGTCATCACTTCCTTCATCATGCCGAAGTCGTCGCCGGGGGTGATGTCGGTCGATTTGATATTGAACTTGCGGTACTGGCCTTTGACGAAGCCTTCCGGCCCGGCCACCACCATGCCGCCGACGGCATTGGTACCCATGATGTGGGAGTTGTCGTAGATTTCGATGCGGCGCGGCGTGCGCTCAAGCTTGAACGTTGTCGCAAAGCCTTCCAGCAGACGCGACTGCGAAGCGGTTTCAGCCAGCTTGCGGCCATGTGCCTCACGAGCATTGGCAACGGCGTGATCGACCAGATCCTTCTTTTCGCCGCGCTGCGGAACGAGGATCGCGACCTTGTAGCCGGATTTTTCGGTGAGTGCTTCTGCGAGCAGGTCCTGTTCCTCGACGGTCTCGCAGAGCAGGATCTGCCGGGGACAGGGCTTGTCGTCGTAGAATTGAGCCAGGAAGGCGCTGAGAACTTCGGCAGAGGTCAGCGTCGGGTCGGCCTTGGGGAAGTAGGCGCGGTTGCCCCAGTTCTGGCCGGTGCGGAAGAAGAACACCTGGATGCAGGAGACGCCGCCCTCGTGGTGGATGGCGAAGACATCGGCTTCCTCGACGCCGGACGGGTTGATGCCCTGATGGCTCTGGACATGCGACAGCGCTGCCAGCCGGTCGCGATAGAGGGCGGCCCGTTCGAAATCGAGGTTTTCGGATGCCTCGCTCATCGCCGAGGCGATCGTCGCCTTCACCGCCTGGCTCTTGCCGGAGAGGAAGTCCCGTGCTTCGCTCACCAGTTCGGCATATTCGGCGTCGCTGACCTCGCGGGTGCAGGGGGCGGCGCAGCGCTTGATCTGGTGCAGCAGGCAGGGGCGGGTCCGGCTCTCGAAGACGCTGTCGGTACAGGTCCGCAACAGGAAGGCGCGCTGGAGCGAGTTGATCGTGCGGCCAACGGCGCCGGCCGAGGCGAAGGGGCCGAAATAATCGCCCTTGCGGCTGCGCGCACCGCGATGCTTGTAGAGCGCCGGAGCCCGCGAATCTCCCGTCACTAGGATATAGGGAAAGGATTTGTCGTCGCGCAAAAGCACGTTAAAGCGCGGACGCAAGCGTTTGATAAGGTTTGCTTCGAGCAGCAGCGCCTCGATCTCGGTGCGCGTCGTTACGAATTCCATATTGGCGGTTTCGCGCACCATCTTGGCGAGACGGTTGGAATGGACGCGGCCCTGGGCGTAATTGCTGACGCGTTTCTTGAGGCTTCTGGCCTTGCCCACGTAGAGCACATCGCCCGCTTCGTTGAACATGCGGTAGACGCCAGGACTGTTGGGCAGGAGCTTGACGAAGGCCTGGATCAGTTCGGCGCCGCGCAAGCCATCGGGAATGGCGCTGGTCTCCGCCCAGTCGAGGATCGGCGCCGGCGAAGCAGCGTCCGGCACTTCGATCAGGTCGTCGTCGTCGCTGGCATTTTCGTCGTAGAGAATGCCGCCGTCATTGGGCACGCGCCCGTTCATTCCACAATCTCCAAAATATCCGGCGTCTCCCAGGCCAGATGCTGGCCGCCGTCGAGTGCGATCATCTGCCCTGTCACCGAGGGCGTATCGAACAGAAACCGGATCGCCCGGCCGAATTCGTCGAGCTGCGGCCCTCTCTCCAGTATCAGTGCGCCGACCTGGGTTTCGAAATCATCCTGGTTCTGCCGTTCGTTCGGCAGGGTCGGGCCGGGGCCGATGCCGTTGACGCGGATCGCTGGTGCCAATGCTTGTGCCATCGTCTTCGTTGCCGTCAGCAGCGCCGACTTTGACAACATATAGGAATAAAATCGAGGGTTTGGAGACCAGACGCGCTGATCGATGATATTGACCACGAGGCCGGAATTCGCCTCCGGCAATTGCGCTGCGAAATCGCGGGCAAGCAGCGACGGGGCTTTGACGTGAAGGGCGAAGTGCCGGTCCCAGATCGTCTCCTCGAAGTCCTCAAGGCTGTCTTTCTTGAAGAGCGAGGCATTGTTGACGAGCAGGCCGACCGGTCCCAGGGCCGCGACGGCTTTTTCCATCAAGGTCAGGGCCGACGTCGTATCGGTGAGGTCCGCCATGACCGCCGCTGCAGTCCCGCCCTTTGCACGGATCTCTGTAGCAAGCGCTTCAGCCTCCGGCAACGAGGTGTTGGCATGAATGGCAACGGCAAAGCCGTGCGCGGCAAGGTCCTCGACGATCGCCTTGCCGATACGCTTGGCGCCGCCGGTCACCAGCGCTGTTTTCAGAGGCGTCCTCTGCTTCCCGTTGTGCGATTCGTATCTCTGCATGTCGCAAGGATATAGGAGCAGGGCGGATATTGCGAAACAGGCACCGCGCATTCGTTTCAGAAAAATTAACGGGAAAGCGATAAATTGAATTGTTTTCTAAAGTTATAGTATATATTCAATTAATCTTATGTTGTGGTTAATAAATACCCTGTGTCTGCAAAGCAACATCGAATTTCAGCCATCCTCTCGCCACTAAAATTTCACAATTTGGCTCTTGTGAATCCGCATTTGGCCGCCAATTTCCTCGTCAACCGGGCGGGTTAATTGCAGTTTGTCCGATGTATCAGTTTAGGACCGCGAGGGTCCGGAGCATCGGATCGAAAGGAGACTTTAATGCGTACTCTCATCACCACCCTCATGGCATCTGCCGTGTCCCTCATCGCCTTCTCTGCCGTTCAGGCTGCCGACGCGATCGACGAAGTTCCCGCTGCCCCGGCCGCCGAATATAGCGAGCCGGCCGCGAAGAACTGGTCGGGTGCCTATGTCGGTGGTACCGCCAACTGGGCTCACGGCCAGTATGACGCGACGGGTGGCCGTGGCGCTGCCGGCTTTGGCGGCGGTCTCTACGGCGGCTACAACATGCAGAGCGGCAACATCGTCTACGGTGCGGAAGCCGATATCAACTACGGCGATAACGACACCAAGAATGCCGTCCGCAAGATGGAGCAGGGCGTCAACGGCTCGGTCCGCGGCCGAGTCGGCTATGATCTCAACCCGGTTCTCGTCTATGGAACGGCCGGTGTTGCTGCCTCCAACGTCAAGGCAACCGGCAATGGCGGCGGCTCGGACAAGAACACGCTGCTCGGCTGGACGGCCGGTGCCGGTGCCGAAGCCTTCGTGACCGACAACGTCACGGCGCGCGTCGAATACCGCTATTCCGACTACGGCTCGAAGGATTTCAGCCTGCCGGGCGGCAAGGTTTCATCGGGTTACGACGAACACAGCGTCCGCGTCGGTATGGGCGTCAAGTTCTGATCCATCGGAACAAGCATGATAAAAAGGCCGGAGCGATCCGGCCTTTTTTGCGTTTTACGCCAAGACAAACGATATCAGCGCACCATCTCGAAGGTCGGGCATAGAATGTCGTCGATGATAACAGGCGCGCAGGGCAGCATGCCGATCTTTGTCAGGACGCGTTGCGATGCGAGATTGTCCGGATGGGTGAAGGCGGTGAAACGATCCGAAAAATCCTTCTCGAAAAACCATCCGGCCAAGGCGCCGGCGATCTCTGTTGCATAGCCGTTGCCCCAGGCTTCACGGCACATTGAATAGCCGAGTTCATACTGGCCTGTCCGGTCGAGCAGGGAAAATCCCGCCCGACCGACGAAGGCGCCGTCCTCGCGCCGCAGCAGCTTGTATTTGGTGATGCCGTCGCGCCTGCGCTCATCGAACCAGTTTTGCAGGCGCTCCTCGGCCTTTTCGCGGCTCCAGGGTGCGGCGCCGGACAGATACCGCGTTGTGTCGAAGGACGAATGAAGTCCCTGGACAAGTTCGGCGTCTTCCGTGTCCCACATGACAAGTTGGAGGCGCGACGTTTCTAGGATGATTTCAGCCATGGGCATCACCCGTTTTCATCGACGCCGCGCGATCCAGTGCTCAGACCTTGAATTGGGCGTAGTCGGGGAAGAACTTCTCGAACTTCTGCGGCCAGTTCTTCAGCTTCGGGCGGCCCTTCTGCCATTCACCGGCGAAGCGCACTTCGATATAGCGCAGCAATGCGGCGAGGGCGAAATGCCCGGCATGCAGCTTGGCGCCGGTCTTCGGCAAGTTGGCATTGAGGTGATCGAGGCCGCGGAGCACCTTTTCCCACTGCTTGTCGATCCAGGGCTGGTGGACCTTTTCCGGCGGGTGGAAACGCTTTTCGTAGACGATGGCGAGCAGGCAGTCGCAGATGCCGTCGCACAGTGCTTCAAGCATCTCGACGTCGGTGCGCTTTTCAGCATTGCGCGGGTAGAGCTTGCCCTTGGTCTCGCGGTCGATGAAGTGCATGATCGCCCGGCTGTCGTAGATCGACTTTCCTTCGGGTGTGACAAGCGTCGGAATCTTGCCGAGCGGATTGCTGGAAATCAGTTCCGGCGGATTGGCATTGGTGTCGGTCAGCACGCTTTCGGCTGATATGCCTGCGTAACGCGCGGCCATGCGCACCTTGTTGGAATAGGGCGAGGTCGGGGAATAGAGAATCTTCATGCGATGTTTCTTTCTTTTGATGGTCAAGGGGTGGCCGGCAGGCTGAGGCTTTTCACCTTGCAGCCGGCGCGATCGATTTCGCCGCAGGCGCGGAAACTCAAATCCTTGTTGAAGCAGATGCGGACTTCATCGACGCGCCCGGCCGCGCAGGTGACGGCGAGAGCATTCGCTCGCAGGCCGGGATTGGCGGTGGTCAGGGCGATTTCGATTTCCGCGGCACTCGTTTTTTGATGTGATCCGACCGATTGCAGGGCCGGCGGTATCGTCACCCTCTCGCGTGCAGCACGCAGGACGGTAAAATAGTCTCTCTGGCTAAGCCCCGAGCAGGAGCCGTGTTTGCGCCATTCGTGGCCGATCAGGCCCATCGAGGGCATGATGTCGAACAAGGTCCGCCCCAGTGCTTCCGGCACCCGGTCGGGATCGCGCGTCCGGCAGAATTCGGGGTAACCCTGTTCGTTCTGCGGCCAGAGCCCATGGACGATGAAACCATGATTGTTGTCCGCGTCGCACTGCATCGAGCGCCCTGTCGGATCGTTTTCAAGGCACCAGCTCGGCGACCAGGAAAGCGAAAGCACGTAGAAATCGAAACCGCTGCCAAGGGGAATAGGCTGCGTTTTCTTCTGGGTATTGGTGATGGGGGTGCCGACGATGGGTGTGTTTGAAGCAGGCAGATCGTTTTGTACCTGCGGGGGCTTTTCTTCGCTCTCGCCACTGCAGGCAGCAAGCGCCAGCAAACCGAGCAGGGTCAGGGAAATAACGCGAAAACCTGAAATCACGCCTGTCACCGCAACGAAGCGCACTGCGCACCGTGGACGTACCAGGGATCAAGGCCGCTCAGGCAGAATTCGATATTAGAGCCGACCCCGGCAAAGCCAAAGCCGCGCTCGATCAGATACCAGAGTGCCCGTTTCTCACCGTCGGTGGTGATCGCCGTTGCGCGGCAATATTCACGCTCGACCGGATGGGTCTCGTCGCGCAGTTCAAGCCGTTTTTGCCGCATGTCGCGGATTTCGGCGATGGCGATGTCGGTTCTGAGGTAGTTGGCGGCCTTGTAGCCGAAATTCGACGTGATGAATCCAAGCACCCTGGGATTGCTGCAGGCGTCGGAGATGCGCTCAGCGCCAGAATTCAGATAGTCGCCAGCCTTCGCCGGCTCTGCAATGCTTGTCAGGGCGGCAAAGGAGAGGAAAACGGCGGTTGCAAGCATCGCTTTCATGATCGTCTTCCTCCGTTCAGCTTCGAATGACCGACTGCCAGATTGCGTCTCTTGCGGGCGAACCGTCAAGCCCCGTTCAATCCCGCTCGGGGACTTCCTCGCCACGCAGCCAGAAGGCGCGGGCGGAAGCGTGGCGATCCTGCTTCAGCCGATCCTTGAGGAAGGGGAGGAGGATGTCGAGTTCGTCCTTCAGCGTGAAAGGCGGGTTGACGATGATGAGACCCGAGCCCGAAAGACCGGTCGTGTCGCGATCGCTGCGCACCGACAGTTCGGCGCAGAGCATTTTCGGAATTTCCAGTTCCTTCAGGGCGGTATGGAACTCGGCTATTGGCGCGCCCTGTTTCAGCGGATACCAGAGACAGAAGGTGCCGCCGGAAAAGCGCCGCCAGGCCTTGTGCAGGCCATCGACAAGCCGCTCGTATTCACCAGAAATCTCGAAAGGCGGATCGACCAGGACGATACCACGCTTCTCTTTGGGCGGCAGGTGGGCGCCAAGAGCTAGCCAGCCGTCAAGCTCGGTAATGCGGCTCTGGAAATCGCCGTCGAACAGCCGGTGCAGCGTCTCGTAGTCGTCGGGATGCAGTTCCATCGCCGACAACCGGTCCTGCGGCCGCATCAGCATGCGCGTGAGTTTCGGAGAGCCGGGATAGAGCGTCAGGCCGCCGTCCGGGCCACGACCCGGATTGAGGTCGCGCACAGCCGTGAGATAGGGCTCCAGCAACGCCTTTGCCTTGGCCGGAATATCCCCATCGAGAATGCGGCCGATACCATCAACCCATTCGCCGGTCTTCTGTGCCTCCTCGCTGGAAAGGTCGTAGAGGCCGATGCCGGCATGGGTATCGAGTACGCGAAAGGCCTTGTCCTTCTGTGCCATGTAGACGATCAGCCGGGCGAGCACCGCGTGCTTCAGCACGTCGGCGAAATTGCCTGCGTGGTAGATGTGACGGTAATTCATTCGCGTCCCTGATCGTTTGGATGAAATGTTGGAATGCGTGGCGAAGGGGACTTTGAGACCCATCTGCGATGCAATATAGAAAAGCCATGAACGTTGCGACCCCTATCAAGTTAGAAAAGTCCGTCGGCCACACCGTCTGTCCGCACGACTGTCCCTCGGCCTGTGCGCTGGAGGTCGATGTGACACCAGAGGGCCGGATCGGCCGGGTGCGCGGCGCCAGCGCCAATACCTATACCGCTGGCGTCATCTGCGCCAAGGTCGCCCGCTATTCCGAACGAATCTATCATCCCGGTCGCCTGATGCTGCCGCAGCGCCGCAAGGGCACGAAGGGTGAGGGCGATTGGCAGCGGTTGAGTTGGGAGGATGCGCTGGACGAGATTGCCGGCGCCTTCGTGAAAGCCGAGCAGCAATATGGCTCCGAGGCCGTCTGGCCGTATTTCTATGCCGGCACGATGGGACAGGTGCAGCGCGACTCGATCGAGCGGCTGCGGCATGCCAAGAAATATTCCGGCTTCTTCGGCTCGATCTGTACCAACCTTGCCTGGACAGGACTGTCGATGGCCACCGGCTCCCTGCGCGGCCCCGATCCGCGCGAGATGGCCAAATCCGATTGCGTGGTTATCTGGGGCACCAATGCGGTTTCCACCCAGGTCAACGTGATGACCCATGCGGTGAAGGCGCGCAAGGAACGCGGCGCCAAGATCGTCGTCATCGACATTTACGACAATCCGACCATCAAGCAGGCCGATATGGGGCTGGTGCTGAAGCCCGGCACCGACGCGGCACTCGCCTGCGCCATCATGCACATCGCCTTTCGCGACGGTTACGCCGACCTCGCCTATCTGGCGCAGTATTCCGACGATCCCAACGGTCTCGAACAGCATCTAAAGTCGCGCTCGCCGGAATGGGCCTCCGCCATCACCGGGCTTCCGGTCGACGAGATCGAAGCCTTCGGCAAGCTCGTCGGAACCACGCCGAAAACCTATTTCCGCCTTGGCTACGGCTTCACCCGCCAGCGCAACGGCGCGGTTGCCATCCATGCGGCCGCCTCGGTGCCGACCGTGCTCGGCTCTTGGAAGCACGAGGGCGGCGGAGCGTTCCATTCCAACAACGATATCTTCAAGTTCGACAAGCGCGAACTGATGGGCTCGGCGATGCTGGACCCGGATATCCGCATGCTCGATCAATCACAGATCGGCCGGGTGCTGACCGGCGATGCAGAGGCACTTCGCCATCGCGGGCCGGTGACGGCTCTGTTGATCCAGAACACCAATCCGGTCAATGTGGCGCCGGAGCAGCGGCTGGTGAAACAGGGTTTTCTCCGCGACGACCTGTTCGTTGCCGTGCACGAGCAGTTCATGACGGATACGGCCAAGGTCGCCGATATCGTCCTGCCGGCCACCATGTTCCTTGAACATGACGATCTCTATCGCGGCGGTGGCCACCAGCACATTCTGCTCGGCCCCAAGGTTGTCGAACCGCCACCGACGGTGCGGACCAATCTCTTCGTCATCGAGGAACTGGCAAAGCGGCTCGATGTTTCGGACAGGCCCGGTTTCGGCTTGAACGAGCGCGAGCATATCGACCATATCCTGGTCAACTACGGCATCGACTATGAAGGGCTGAAGCGCGAGAAATGGCTGGATGTCCAGCCCGATTTCGAAACGGCGCATTTCATCAAGGGCTTCGGCCATCCGGATGGAAAATTCCGCTTCAGGGCCGACTGGACCGGCACGCCCGCGCCGAACCGGCCGCCAAAGGCGCTCGGCGTTTTCGGTCCGCATGCGCAATTGCCTGAGTTTCCCGATCATGTCGATCTGATCGAGGTGGCCGACGAACAGCATCCGTTCCGTCTGGCGACATCGCCGGCGCGGTCCTTCCTGAACTCGACCTTCGCCGAAACGCCTTCGTCGCTCCAGAAGGAAGTCCGGCCGGAAGCGATGATCCATGCCGAGGATGCAGCCGCGCTTGGTATCGCCGACGGCGATACCGTCCGGATCGGCAACGAGCGCGGCGAAATCCGCCTGCATGCGAAGATCGGCGGCGGCGCGCGGCGCGGCGTGGTGATCTGCGAGGGGCTCTGGCCGAATGACGCGCATCTGGACGGCGAGGGCATCAATGTGCTGACCGGTGCCGACGCGGCAGCGCCCTATGGCGGCGCTGCCTTCCACGACAATCACGTATGGATGAAAAAAGACGGCTCGGCGTCCTGACGCGGGATCAGAGGCATGGATTGAGCGTCGGGATGCGGTCGACGGCGAGCAGTTCGTCGATCTCTTTCTCGGCCGCTTTAAGCTCTGCGGCGGATGATATCCTCATGGCAGAATAGAGTTCGACTTGTCCGCCTTCGGGAGCGCAAAGACCCGGCTGCTTGCCAACTTCTTGCATGCGCCGCTCAACCTGACTGTTGAGTTCCTTCAGAGTCTGGCCGGTGTTCCTTACCGTGAAGGCCGTGTATTTCGCCAGCGACGAGGTCAAAAACGCCTTGAATTCGGCATCCTTCCCCGGAAAGCATGTATCTGAAACTGCTTTCGCTGTCAGGGTGATCTCAAAGCCACACAGAATGCCATTGTCGTTCGGCCCCGGTCCGACCAGCACCTCCTCGCCGAAGGCAGGCTGAAAGGCAAGGAGACAGAAAAAAGCCATTCCGACGTGACGAAATTTGCAATCCATCTGAACTCCTTCGGGAAACGTGCGACGATCAGAACATCCATACGATCACAGGACGATTACGACAAAAACACGCGGTGCGTCTCGACGGGCGAATACGGGTGTGCGATGGAAACCCGGAATTTGAGGGAAATTGTGGCTATGTCTTTCTTCCGTGATGCAAAAATCGAAATTCTCAAGGACGAGACGCTTTCGAAAAACTGGTACCACCTCCGCAATGTCACCTTCAATTACACCGGCTCGAACGGTGTCACGAAAAAGCTGAAGCGCGAGGTCTATGACCGCGGCAATGGCGCGACCATCCTGCTCTATGATCCGAAGCGCGAGAGCGTCATCCTCGTGCGCCAGTTCCGGATGCCTGCACAGCTGAACGGCCATTCCGGCTGGCTGTTGGAAACACCGGCCGGGTTGCTCGATGGCGATCATCCTGCCGAGGCGATCAAACGCGAGGTGATGGAGGAAACCGGCTATCTGGTGACGGATGTCCGTCCGGTCTTCCAGGCTTTCATGTCGCCCGGCGCAGTGACCGAGACGATCCACTTCTTCGCGGCAGTCATCGACGCGACGGTTCGCGCCGATGACGGCGGCGGTGCCGCGCACGAGGACGAGGACATCGAGGTTCTCGAGGTTCCGCTCGGTGATGCCATGGCGATGATCGATATCGGCGAGATCTGCGACGGCAAGACTATTATGTTGCTGCAGTGGGCGATGCTGAACCGGAAAAAACTCACATCCGCCGTTTAAAAAGCTGTTTGAAGAAGAAAGGCCATAATCAGACCGCGGGACGCTTAGTCCTTGGCTGATATCGCCTTGCCACCGTCCATCCGCACCTTGCCCTCAGCTACCAGACGCAGTGCGGCGGGATAAGCCTTGTGCTCTTCGATCAGCACTCTTGCTGCAAGGTCTTCCGCCGTATCACCCGGCAGCACTGGCACGGCCGTCTGGAGGATTACAGGCCCCTCGTCCATGCCTTCGGTGACGAAATGCACGGTGCAGCCGGCCTCGTTCATACCGGCATCGATCGCGCGCTGATGGGTGTGAAGGCCGGGGAACAGGGGAAGCAGGGAAGGGTGGATATTGATGATCCGGCCTTCATAGGCATTGATGAAGGTAGCGCTCAAGAGCCGCATATAGCCGGCCAGGCAGATGATGTCGGGCGAAAGGCTTTCAAGCGTTGTGAGGATCGCCGCTTCATGCGCGTCCTTGCTGTCATAGTCCTTACGGACGAAGGAGAAGGTCTCAATGCCGAGCGCCGCCGCCTTTGCGAGCCCGCCGGCATCGGCCTTGTCGGAAATCACGGCCACGATCTCGGCCGGAAAATCCGTTTCCGAGGCTGCCTTCGCCAGCGCCAGCATGTTGGAGCCGCCGCCGGAAATGAACACTACGACCCGTTTACAGGTCGTTTTCACCGTATCGTTCATAGAGCAAGCGTGCCCTTGTAGATCGTGCCGGCGGCACCTTCCTCGCGGGCGACCATGCGGCCGAGCGTAAAGACCGTTTCGCCTTCGGCCGTCAGCACCGAAGCGACCTTTTCGGCATCTTCCGCTGCCACGACGACGATCATGCCGACGCCGCAGTTGAAGGTGCGCAGCATCTCGTTGGCGGCCACGCCGCCGGTGTTGGCAAGCCAGGAGAAGACGGCCGGCGCCTTGATGGCACCAAGATCGATTTCAGCCGCCAGATGCTTCGGCAGCACCCGCGGAATGTTCTCCGGAAAGCCGCCGCCGGTGATGTGGGCAAGCGCCTTCAGTGCACCGGTCTCGCGGATCGCCTTCAAGAGCGGCTTCACGTAGATGCGCGTCGGCGTCATCAGGACGTCGGCCAAGGTGCCTTCACCGAACGGCGCCGGTGCATCCCAGGCAAGGCCGGAGAGCGAGACGATCTTGCGCACCAGCGAATAGCCGTTCGAATGCACCCCGGAGGAGGCAAGGCCGAGGATGACGTCGCCCTCGGCGATATCGCCCACCGGCAGCAACTGCCCGCGTTCGGCAGCACCCACGGCAAAGCCTGCGAGATCATAGTCGCCACCCGCATACATGCCCGGCATTTCGGCGGTTTCGCCGCCGATGAGCGCGCAGCCCGCCTCGCGGCAGCCGGCCGCAATGCCGCCGACGATGGAAGCGCCCTGATCCGGATCGAGCTTGCCGGTGGCGAAGTAGTCGAGGAAGAACAGCGGTTCGGCGCCCTGGACGACGAGGTCGTTGACGCACATGGCAACGAGATCGATGCCGACCGTGTCGTGCTTGTTGGCGTCGATGGCGATCTTCAGCTTGGTGCCGACGCCGTCATTGGCCGCAACCAGAACCGGATCCTTGAAACCGGCCGCCTTCAGGTCGAACAAGCCACCAAACCCGCCGATCTCGCCGTCGGCGCCGGGGCGCCGTGTCGAGCGCACATGCGGCTTGATTTTTTCCACCAAAAGGTTTCCGGCATCGATATCCACACCCGCATCGCTGTAGGTCAGACCGTTCTTTCCTGGCTCGCTCATGGCTTGATCTCCGCCGGCTCGTCATATTTGGATTGCGATTGGCATGATGACTTGGGAAGTGCAAGCATATTGCCCCTGATATTCCGCTTTTTCACCGTTTTGCCCGGTTGTTGTGGCCGTTTGCAGCCATAGGCTTGACCGCGGTCAGTGGCCCATCCTATCTCCAAAGGCGGAAGCGGCGTGTTGCCGTTCGGCGCGGGACATCGGAACAGCGGCATGGTCAACAAATTGAGCAGCAGCGGACTGCAGCGCCAGATCATCTTCTGGCTGCTTTTCCTCGCCGCGTTCATCGCGTTCCTGATGGTGTTCTCGACGATCCTCCTGCCGTTCATCGCCGGCATGGCGCTCGCCTATTTCCTCGATCCGGTCGCCGACCGGCTGGAAAGGCTGGGCTTGAGCCGCCTGATGGCAACGATTGTCATCCTGATCGGCTTTATCGTCGTCTTCGCGCTGTCGCTTGTCCTCATCATTCCGATCGTCTTCACCCAGGCAGCGGACTTCATCCAGAAGATGCCGGGCTATATCTCCATGCTGCAGGAATTCCTGACCAGCCCTCATGCCGAGTGGCTGCCCGATTGGGTGGCCGGTCAGATGGATACGATCAAGCAGAATTCCGCCAAGCTGCTGGAACAGGGCGCGAGCTTTCTCGGGACGCTGTTCCAGCAATTGTGGAATTCGGGCATGGCGCTGCTCGACATCATCTCGCTGTTCGTGGTCACGCCGGTGGTCGCCTTCTATCTGCTGCTGGACTGGGACCGCATGGTGGAAAAGGTCGATAGCTGGATCCCGCGTGACCATGTCGCGACAGTTCGCCAGATTGCCCGCGACATGAACACGACCATCGCAGGCTTCGTGCGCGGGCAGGGGTCTCTCTGCATCATTCTGGGCCTGTTCTACGGTATTGGCCTCACTTTCGCCGGCCTGAATTTCGGCCTCTTGATCGGGCTGTTTGCCGGCATGATCAGCTTCGTTCCCTATGTCGGGTCGATGGTCGGTCTGGTGCTTGCCATCGGCGTGGCACTCGTCCAGTTCTGGCCCGAATATTTCAATATCATCATCGTCGCCGCGATCTTCTTTGCCGGGCAGTTCCTTGAAGGCAATATTCTTCAGCCGCGGCTCGTCGGCAAAAGCGTCGGGCTGCATCCGGTCTGGCTGATGTTTGCGTTGCTCGCATTCGGCGCGCTTTTCGGTTTCGTGGGGCTGCTGGTGGCAGTGCCGTGCGCTGCCGCCATCGGCGTGCTTGTCCGCTTCGGTATCGGGCGATACCTTGACAGCACGCTCTACCACGGCCACCGCCATATCCTGACGGTCGAGCCGGAACGCAAAACGACAGAGTTGAAGGTGCCAGAGTAAACTGCGTATGGTTCAGAAGTTCGAACAGTTGCCGCTCGTTTTTGAGCACGAACCCCAGACGGGCCGTGACGATCTTCTCGTGTCCGAACGGCTGAAGGCGGCCGTTTCCATCATCGACAGCTGGCCGCGCTGGCCTTCGCCCGTTGTCATCCTTGCCGGACCGGTGGGTTCGGGCAAGTCGCACCTTGCGGCGATCTGGCGGGAAAACAGCGCGGCCGTTTCCATTCATCCGACAGCAGGCAGCAACGCGGCAGATATCGCGGCCGCAAACCCCGTGCTTTTCGAGGATGCCGACCGCCAGGGCTTCGACGACCGGGCGCTATTCCATGTCATCAACAGCGTCCGGGAAAATGGCACCAGCCTGCTGATCACCAGCCGTCTGTGGCCGATGTCCTGGCCTGTCGAGCTGCCTGACCTCCGCTCGCGCTTGAAGGCTGCGACGGTGGTCGAGATCGGCGAGCCGGACGATGAGCTGCTGGCCCAGGTTCTGGTCAAGCTTCTGGCCGACCGGCAGCTGGCCGTGGACGACCGGCTGATCGGCTACATCGTGGCGCGCATGGAGCGCTCACTCGAATCCGCCCAGACCATCATCGAGAGGCTGGACCGTCTGGCGCTCGCACGGGGCACGCGCATCAACAGGGCGCTCGCGTCGGAGGTGCTCAATGCCCTTGGAAATACACGCGAAATCGATTGACTGTCATAGTTAGGTCGTCAAACTGCGCTAGCTGCATCATGAAGAACAAAGGGCGGGCCAAGCCATGGACACTGTAACATCTGCGACAATCGCAAACGAGCCGGTGGCCGACGCAATCGACCTGATGACAAGCCCTGAACGCTTCATCAATCGCGAATTCTCCTGGCTGCAGTTCAATCGCCGCGTTCTCGAAGAGACGTTGAATACCGCCCATCCGCTGCTGGAGCGGGTTCGCTTCCTGTCGATTTCGGCTGCCAACCTCGACGAATTCTTCATGGTGCGCGTCGCCGGCCTCGAGGGTCAGGTCCGCCAGGGCGTCGTCGTCCGCAGTCCGGACGGCAAGACGCCGGCCGAACAGCTGGAAGACATCCTGAAGGAGATCGACAATCTGCAGATGGAGCAGCAGGCCTCGCTGGCCGTCCTGCAGCAATATCTTGCCAAGGAAGACATTCTCATCGTCCGTCCCGTGTCGCTGTCGGCGCAGGACAGGGGGTGGCTGGCGAACGAATTCGAACAATCGATCTTTCCGGTGCTGACGCCGCTGTCGATCGATCCCGCTCACCCGTTTCCGTTCATCCCGAATCTCGGCTTCACCATGGGTCTGCAGCTCACCAGCACGCGCGGCCGAGAGCCGATGACGGCACTTCTGCGCCTGCCGGTGGCGCTCGACCGGTTCATCCGTCTGCCCGACGCAAAATCGGTGATCCGCTACATCACGCTCGAAGATGCCGTCAGCCTGTTTATCGAGCGGCTGTTTCCGGGGTATGAGGTCAAGGGTTCCGGTACGTTTCGCATCATTCGAGACAGCGATATCGAAGTCGAGGAAGAAGCCGAAGATCTCGTCCGCTTCTACGAGACGGCCTTGAAGCGCCGCCGGCGTGGTTCGGTGATCCGCATCGAGATCGATTCGGAAATGCCGCTGGAACTGCGCCAGTTCGTTGTCGGCGAACTCAGCGTTCCGGAAAACCGCGTCGCCGTTCTGCCGGGTCTGCTGGCGCTCAACACGCTGTCGGAGATCACCAAGGCGCCGCGCGAGGATCTGCGCTTCGAGCCGTACAATGCGCGATTTCCCGAACGCGTCCGTGAACACGCCGGAGACTGCCTCGCTGCCATCCGCGAAAAGGACATGGTCGTCCACCACCCCTATGAAAGTTTCGACGTGGTGGTCCAGTTTCTGCTCCAGGCTGCGCGCGATCCTGACGTTCTGGCGATAAAGCAGACGCTGTACCGGACCTCGAACGACAGCCCGATCGTGCGTGCGCTGATCGACGCGGCGGAATCCGGCAAGTCGGTGACGGCGCTGGTTGAATTGAAGGCGCGTTTCGACGAGGAAGCCAATATTCGCTGGGCGCGCGACCTGGAGCGCGCTGGCGTTCAGGTCGTGTTCGGCTTCATCGAACTGAAGACCCACGCAAAGATGTCGATGGTGGTGCGCCGCGAGGAAGGCAAGCTTCGGACCTACTGCCATCTGGGCACCGGCAACTATCACCCGGTCACTGCGAAGATCTACACCGACCTGTCCTTCTTTACCTGCAATCCGAAGATTGCTCATGACATGGCCAATATCTTCAATTTCATCACCGGCTACGGCGAGCCGGAGGCCGGGATGAAGCTGGCGATTTCGCCGCACACGTTGCGTCCGCGTATCCTGCAGCATATCGGCGAGGAAATCGCCCATTCCGAGGCGGGCCGTCCTGCCTCGATCTGGATGAAGATGAATTCGCTGGTCGATCCGGAGATCATCGACGCGCTCTATCGCGCCAGCCGTGCCGGAGTTCAGATCGACCTGGTGGTTCGCGGAATCTGCTGCCTGCGGCCACAGGTGGCAGGGCTGTCGGACAATATCCGCGTCAAGTCCATCGTCGGCCGTTTCCTGGAACATTCGCGTATCTTCTGCTTCGGCAACGGTCACGGGCTTCCCTCCGAGCATGCGCTCGTCTATATCGGGTCGGCGGACTTGATGCCGCGTAATCTGGACCGGCGGGTGGAGACTCTTGTGCCTCTCATCAACCGGACTGTGCATGAACAGGTGCTGTCGCAGATCATGCTGGGCAATCTCATCGATAACCAGCAGAGCTACGAAATCCTTCCGGACGGAACGTCGCGGCGCATGGAAGTCGCCCGCGATTCCGAGCCCTTCAATGCTCAGGTCTATTTCATGACCAACCCCAGCCTTTCCGGGCGGGGCGAGGCCTTGAAATCCAGCACCCCGAAGGTAATTGCCGGCTGGGACAGCGGCCGCAGAAGATAAAACTGGAATTGCATGGTAGAATCTGAAGCCCAGGGGCGTTTGCCTGGAATTGCCCCGGTCTCCGTCGTGGATATCGGGTCCAACTCGATTCGCCTGGTGATCTATGAGGGGCTGAGCCGGTCTCCGGCCGTGCTGTTCAACGAAAAAGTCATGTGCGGCCTCGGCAAGGGCATCGACGCGACCGGACGCATGGACGCGGAGAGCGTCGAGCGGGCACTGAAGGCGCTGCACCGATTCAGGGCTTTGTCGACGCAGGCGCGTGCGTCCACAGTTTTCGTGCTGGCGACTGCTGCCGCCCGCGACGCATCGAACGGCCCGGATTTCATTCGTCGCGCGGAGATCATTCTCGGCCAGAAGGTGCGCGTGCTGACCGGCGAAGAGGAAGCCTATTTCTCCGCGCTCGGCATCATCAGCGGCTATCATGACCCTGACGGCATCGTCGGTGATCTCGGCGGCGGTTCGCTGGAACTTGTCGATGTCCTCGGCACGAAGGTTGGAAAGGGCATTACCCTGCCGCTCGGCGGTATCCGCCTGTCGGAACATGCCGAAGGATCGATCGTCAAGGCACGCAGCCATGTCCGCCGTTACATGAAGGGCGCGCAAGTTCTGCAGAATGTTGCGGGCCGCACCTTCTACGCCGTCGGCGGCACTTGGCGCTCGATCGCCAAGCTGCATATGGAGATGCGCAACTATCCCCTGCACATGATGCAGGGCTACGAAATCTCCTTCGAGGAGGCCATGGCCTTCCTGCCGGAGGTGATCGAGCCGAAGGACCTGAAGGCTCCGGCCTACGCCAGCATCTCCAAGAGCCGCCGCGTTCTCCTGCCGTTCGGTGCGGTCGCCATGCAGGAAGCGATCGCCCAGATGAAGCCGGCGCGGATCTCTTTTTCCGCACTTGGCGTGCGCGAGGGCTATTTGTACTCGCTTCTTTCGGAGACCGAGAAGAGACATGACCCGCTGCTGACGGCGGCCGGGGAAATCGCCATCCTGCGTGCCCGCTCGCCCGAACATGCGCGCGAGCTTGCCGACTGGAGCGGCAAGATGGTGCCGCATTTCGGCATTACCGAAACAGAGGAAGAGGGGCGTTACCGGCAGGCAGCCTGTCTGCTCGCCGATATCAGTTGGCGTGCTCATCCGGATTATCGCGGCTTGCAGGCGCTCAACATCATCGCCCACAGCACGTTTTCCGGCATCACCCATGCCGGCCGCGCCTATATCGCGCTTGCCAACTACTACCGTTTCGAAGGTCTGAACGACGACGGCGCCACCGAGCCGCTGGCCGCAATTGCCACCCCGCGCATGCTGGAACTGGCAAAGCTCTTGGGCGGGCTGCTCAGAGTCGTCTATCTTTTGTCGGCATCGATGCCGGGCGTCGTGCGCAATCTCGACATCCGTCCGTCAAAGGCGCCGGATGTCGATCTCGATTTCGTCGTACCCTCGGCCTATTCGGAATTTACCGGCGAGCGCCTTGATGGACGACTGCAGCAGCTGGCGAAGCTGACTGGCAAGCGGATTGCCTTCCGGTTCGAATAGATCTGTCCGCAGGGTGCTCCGATTACGGTGGTCTTTGAGCGATCCACCGCGAATAATTTGGCGTCTCGCTTCGTTGAAAACAGCGGAGCGATATGTATAGTCCTGATTTTTCTTCCTGCAGGCTCGATGATATTAAATATAGGCTAAATCAAGGTGTTGGGATGGCGATAATTTCTTATGGCGACCTCGGTGTCGGATCCAATATGATCGCTCCCTTCGTCGATTACCTTACCTTGTTCACCAAGGGATCCTGGTCCTCGACCTCGGTGAAGCTTTACGACGATTCGAAGAATTATGTTCAGTTCATCGGCAGCAAGCTGGCAGTGAAGACCGAGGCCGGCACGATCGTCGATATCACCGCCGGCACAGTGACAAGCATGAAATTTGTTCTGGACGGTGTCACTGCATTGTCGGTAACCGGCGCCAGCATGTCGGCGGCCAAGCTCGCCGACGCCATCTTCACCGGAAATGACGTGCAATTCCTCTCGCTCCTCCTGGCCGGGGCCGATACCGTCAACGGAACGCGGCACGACGACGTGCTGCTCGGGCTTGAGGGCAATGATGTACTGAACGGCAAGGACGGCAACGATGTACTCGTTGGAGGCGCCGGCTCGGACAAATTGGTCGGCGGCAGCGGCAGCGACCTTGCAGCCTATGTTTTCGCGACGGCCGGAGTTAGGGCAAACCTTACCGATGCCTCCGTCAATGTCGGAGACGCCAAGGGCGACACATTTTCCTCGATCGAAGGCATTATCGGCTCGGATTATGCTGACAGCCTTTATGGCAATGCGGCGTCAAACGTCCTGGCCGGTGGCGCCGGCGGCGACCTGCTCGACGGCGGTAGCGGGGATGACGTCCTTATAGGCGGGAGTGGTGAGGACGTCATGGAGGGGGGCGCTGGAGCAGACGAGTGTCTCGGCGAAACGGGGTTTGATATTGTCTCCTACGCAGGATCGGCGAAAGGCGTCGTTGCCAACCTGGCCAAACCGTCGCTGAATTCCAACGATGCGAAGGGTGATACCTATTCCGGTGTCGAAGGTTTCATCGGTTCCAATTTTGTTGATACATTGACAGGCGACGGCAAAACGAATGTGATTTCCGGCGGTTTCGGCAATGATCGGATCGTCAGCGGCTCGGGTGATGATGTCCTGTCCGGCGACTTCGGTGCCGACGATCTCTATGGCGGCAGCGGGGCCGATACGTTCAGCTTCAACGACCTCTGGGAATCGACCGTCGCTTCGGCTGGCCGCGACACGATCTTCGATTTTTCCGGCACAGGCGGCGACCGGATCGACTTGAGTTCGATCGACGCGCGCTACGGCGTCGCAGGAAATCAGGCCTTCGCCTTCATCGGCACCGCCGCCTTTCATGGCAAAGCTGGCGAGTTACGCTACGAGAAGAAAGCGTCCGACACCTATATCTACGCGGACGTGAACGGCGACAGGAAAGCCGACTTTTCCATCCACCTCGACGATGCGGTAACGCTGTCCAAGGGCTATTTCGTCCTCTAGCACGGTATTTCTCTGACGCGAGCAACGCTCTCAGATCAAACCGGCCTTCTTCTGTGCGAAGGTCGGTCGCGGATGCTGCTGCCTGTGACGCAAGCTTGTCTCGTGGGGCAACCGTGCCGGCTGCCATGTCAGTGCCGCTTTCTGCCGCCACGTATGGTGGGGCGATTCTGCAATCCTATCCACTTCGGCGATGCGGTGACGTACGGCAAGGCTTTCCGCTTCAAATCCGTCCGCAAGCCGACAATCCAAAGGACGATAGATGGCTGCACTGACGGCGAACGAACAATTCATGCTCGAACTGGTCAACAGGGCGCGCATGGATCCGACGGCGGAGGCAAAACGCCTCGGTATCGATCTCAATCAGGGGCTTGCAAGCGGCACGATCAGCGCCGCCACCAAGGCGCCGCTTGCGGCCAATGCTCTCCTGACAGACAGTGCGCTCGCCCACAGCCGTTGGATGCTGAACACCGATACGTTCAGCCACACCGGCAATAACGGCTCGACGCCAACCGATCGCATGCTGGATGCCGGCTACGCGTTATCCGGCTCCTGGCGCACGGGCGAAAACATCTCGTTCACCGGCACGACTGGAACAATCGATCTGACCGCCGCGATCGCCAGCCAGCATGAGGGGCTTTTCCTCAGTGCGGGCCATCGTGCCAATATCCTCGGGGCCGATTTCCGCGAGATCGGTATCGGCCAGGCCGCCGGCGTTTTCACGCAATCGGGAACGAACTACAACGCCTCGATGGTGACGCAGGATTTTGCAAAGACCGGTACCGCGATCTTCCTGACGGGCGTCGTCTACAACGACACGTCCGGCGATGATTTCTATTCCGTTGGCGAGGGAAAAGGCGGTGTTGCCGTTGCAGTCGGCAGCACAGCGACGACAACCCAGGCAGCCGGCGGATACCGGATCGCAGCATCTACCGGGACCCGCGATGTCAGCCTCGATGGCGTCAAGCTCAAGGCGACGATCCTGTCTGAAAACGCCAAGATCGATCTCGTTGACGGACATTCGATCGAGAGTTCGGTCTCGCTGCAACTCGTCTCCGGTGCCACCTCGGCAAAGCTGCTTGGCCTGAATGCGCTGTCTCTGAAAGGCGCCGCAGAAGCCGAAGTGCTCTACGGCAATGCCGCTGGCAACGCCATCAGCGGCGGCAATGGCAGCGACAGGCTCTATGGTCTGACCGGTAACGACCGGCTCTCCGGCGATGGCGGCAACGATGTACTGACCGGCGGCGCCGGTGGCGACCGGCTGACCGGCGGTGAGGGTACGGATACCGCTTCCTATGCCGGCGCCTCCAAGGGCGTGACCGCCAGCCTTGCGGATATCAGCCGCAACACCAATGACGCGAAAGGCGATATCTACGCCTCGATCGAGGGCCTGACAGGATCAAGCCATGCCGACGGGCTCTACGGCAACGGCCGCGCAAATACGCTGTCCGGAGGATCGGGCGATGACATCCTGTCGAGCGGTTCGGGCAACGACCGTCTCTACGGCGCCCTCGGGGCAGATGATCTGGTGGGTGGTTCGGGAGCCGACACCTTCCTGTTCCGGGCGCTTTCCGATTCGACGGTCACTGTTGCTGGACGCGATACGATATTCGATTTTTCCGGTAGCGGCGGCGACAGGATCGATCTTTCCGCCATCGATGCCGATAGCGCAGCCTCCGGCAATCAGGCCTTCGACTATATCGGCACGGCTGTCTTTTCAGGTGAGGCGGGCGAGCTGCGTTCGATCAAGAGCACTTCCGACACCTACATCTACGGTGACGTCAACGGCGACAGGAAAGTTGATCTCGCAATTCATCTCGACGACGCGGTGACGTTGAGCAAGGGCTATTTCATCGTCTAGCCGGATGCCGCCCGAGATATCAAAAGCCCCGCAGCTGACGCTCCGGGGCTTTCGTCTTCCGTGTCGATCAATCGTTCGGGGCTGATTACTTCGCGTTCAGGAGTTCGCCGACTTCGAGGAGGACGAATTCATTGTCGTCGGCCTTGTCGAGGGCACGGCCGGCCGAGAACGGCAGGTTGTTGTCGTTGCCGACGATGATGTGGGTGTCATCGACGCGATCGACGTTCTCGATGGTAACGAAGGGCATGTCATAGAAGCCTTCGCCGCCGCCCTGGCGCTTCTTGTTGTCCGGATCGGCGATCTTCAGGAGATCGATGTAACCGATCTTGCGAACGGCCTTGCCGGCGTTCTCATCGGTCATCTCGATCTTGTAGACGCGCTTCACCTTGGAGCCGACGGCAAAGCAATCCGGCTTCGGTTCCTTCGGGTTGGCGCAGGCTTTGTCCACCGTGCCGGCGCCGTTGTCGCGCTCGATCACCAGAGCGGTCTTGTCGTCCAGCATGTTGAAGTCGCCGATCGCTTCGCCGCCTTCGGCCAGCGGATAGAGCCAGCTGCGGCCGGTCCAGGCCTTCGATGCGACGTCAAGTTCGATGATGCGCAGCGCCGGGCGGCCCTCGGCCTGCTCGACATTCTCTGCGTCAGTCCAGAGCGGACCTTCGAGCAGGCCGTAGAGCTTGGTGCCGTCCTTCGACATTGCCAGGCCCTCGTAACCGCCGGAGCGCTTGACGTTGAGTGCCGGAATCGGCTTCGAAGGATCGGCCTGCACCGTCAATGTCGGATTATCGGGCGACATCACCGGCTTTTCGTTGACGATGGTCGGAATGACATCCGTCAGCTTGCCTTCGAGGTCGAACTTCAGGATGTAGGGACCGAACTCCTCGCCGACCCAGAAACCGTCGGCAACCGGCTGGATGGATTCGACGTCGAAGTCGGCGCCTGTCAGGTAGCGCTTGGCTGCACCTTCCATAACGATCGGGAAGGGAGCCTTCTTGTCGGGATCACTAAGGAAGACGGTTTTCAGCGCTTCGACCTTGCCGGAATCCCAGTCGATCTTGATGTTATGCAGCATCAGCATGGTGTCAGACGAGTTCAGCTTCGAACCGAAACCGTTGTCGGACATGCTCCAGAAGGTGCCGTCAGCCATGGTCTTGATGCCGGAGAAACCCTGCATCGGCTGGCCGTCGAATGGCAGCGACAGGCCGGTGAGGCGCACGCCGTCCTTGCCGGGCGCGGTGCCGAGTGCTTCGGTACGCCTGCGGTCCGGCGTCGTGAACTTGCCGGAAGTCTTCAGGTAGTCGGCCGCGTCGGCAGGTGCCGCGATGATCGTGTTCGCCGGCAGGACGGCATGGGCCGCAAGCTTGGCCGGGAATACGGTGTCTTCGGCAAGGGCGGCGGTGGTCATCAGAAGGCTGAATGCCACGGAAGCAAAAAGAACGTTTTTCATCATGTCCCCACTAAGCGGTTGATCAAGACGCTCCGCTTAGCAGGGCATTGGTGTCGGTGAATTGACGCCTGGATGAAGCTTTGGTGACGGTGGCAAGGTGGCCGGCCTATTCGGCGGGAACCCGCAGTTCGAAGGGGGCAAGAATCTCCGCTTTTGCCTGTTCGGCCAGCGCCATGACGCCAAGCGTCTGGCCTCGCCCCTTGACGGCATGTGTGCCCAGATCCTCGATGGCGATCGTGTCCGGCAGCTTGATGCGCTGGGCAAGCTCTGTCGAGATCAGCACCGTTCTGTTCAGCGTCTTGCACAGCGATTCAAGCCGCGCGGTGGTGTTCACGGTATCGCCGAAATAGGCGATCTTGTGATGGTCGACGCCGATTTCCGCCGTGATGATGAAACCGCCGTGAAGGGCTGCGCGCAACCGTGGAACCTGACCGAAATTCTTGCGCCAGGTGTCCGCATTGGCTTCGATGTCGTCGAGAATGTCGAAGATGCAATGAATGCAGCGCGCAAATTTGACGCCCCGTGCAAGCGGCCAGGTGACGATCGCCGCGTCGCCGACATAGTCGTCGATTGCGCCCTTGTGGCGCCGGACCGGTTCGGCGAAAGCGGCAAACAGGGCCTTGAGAAGCTCCTGAGCGCGCAGGTCGCCATGCTTTTCCGCAAAGGATGTCGAATCGGCGAGGTCGATGAACAGGAAGACGCGCTCCTCCTTTACCGGCCGGCGATAGCGACTGATCAGCATGCTTGTGAACACGTCGTGTCCGAGCAGGTCCCGGACGCGCAGGATGAAGACGATCAGCGCGCAGACCGCAAGTGCATAGAGGAAGACGTGGAAAGGCATGATGATGATGTCTGCCAGAGACCTCGGCTCGACCAGCTTCAACCACGTCAAAAGCAGGGCCGCGAGCGCATAACCGGCGCTCATCAGAATCTCGTAGATCACCAGCGCCACGACGATGAACGCAAATGTGGGAAGGCGCTCTATTCGCCTGTAAAGTGGACGAAACAGGATACGACGTTCGAAGGCAATCATCGGCACGCCCATGAAGACCGCAAAGACCGCACCGATGATCACGGGCTCGCCGGGATAGGCGACAAGGCCGTAGAGCACGCCGCTCAGCGCCATGCCGAGCGTGATCATCAACCAGTTCTCTGTCGGGGATATTTCTCTCATGAATCAGCTCCGTTCCCCCGGTGCATGCAGCCATTGTTCCGCTTGCACAAGTCGGGTCAAGCGATTTCGTGTAACCATTTGTCTCGGTTACGCTCTGCCCGAAAGGTTTGCCCAGCGGCCGGGCGTCATGCCGCTCGCTTTCTTGAAGTGGCGGGTGAAATGGGCCTGGTCGGAAAAGCCGGTTTCCAACGCGATCTCGACGAGGCTCCTGCCGCTGCCGATCATGCAGCGTGCTCGCTCCAGCCGACGCATGACGAGGTAGCGGTGCGGGCTGGTACCGAGGCTTGAACGGAATTGCCGGGCAAGGGTGAAGCGGTCGAGGCCGCTGACCGTCTCAAGCTCGTTTGATGTCACCTGCCGGTCGGAATGGGCCTGCAGAAAGTCGCAGGTTCGGCGGATTGCGACGTGATCGGGTTTCCTTCCCGGCCCCATGCCTACGGCGTCCGCATGCCGCACCAGTGCATCGGCGATGCCGGTCAGCGCATCGTCAAGCAGCAGATCGTCGATCGCTCCGTCCAGATCGTGCATGACATCTGCAAGGTTCGAGGCAAAGGCGCGGTCGGCAATGACCGGTGACGGCACGAAGGGCAGGGTGCGTCGCCCTAGCGCGCCGATCAGCATTTCCGGTGGCAGGTACATCATCCGGTAGCGCAGGCCTTCGTCCGTTCCGGCGCCCCCGTCGTGCAGTTCGTCCGGATGCAGCACGATGATGTTGCCAGGCTGGCTGTATCGCACCATGCCGCGATAGCGGAAGGCCTGCACACCCTGGAGCGTCAGGCCGAGTGCATAGGTGTCGTGACGATGCGGCTCGAAGGCGTCGCCGTGAAAATGCGCCTCGATGCGCTCGATGCCGCCGGAAACGGGCGCGATCTTGATTCTGTCGGATGTGCACGAACGTTCAAGATCGCCGCCACCGGCGCGGGTTATGGAGACCCCGGACGTTTCAAGCGTCCTGTTCCCAAGAGTGGAGTTGGCATTCATGTTCGATACCAAATTTGCAATCGTGCTGCGCGAGGACCTGGCCGTCTGGCAGAAGCTGAACGTCACCGCGTTTCTAACGAGCGGCATTGTTGCGGAAAAGCCCGGCATCATCGGTGAAGTTTATCGCGATGCGGATGGCAACGTCTACAATCCCTTGAGCATCCAGCCGGTCATCGTGCTGTCCGCCGACGAAAAGACCATCGCAGCAATCCATCACCGGGCGCTGGAGCGCGAGGTGAAGACCTCGCTCTATGTCGAAGAAATGTTTTCGACCGGCCACGACGCCGCCAACCGCGAGGTGTTCGCCCGGTTCGGTCCGGACGATGCCAGGGTTGTCGGCATTGCGCTTCATGCCGACAAGAAGCTTACCGACAAGATCACCAAGGGCGCAAAGATGCACCCTTGATGAAGTATCTCAAAGCTCGACGGCCTCGATCTTGCGATCGACGAAACGCAGGGCGACTTCGCCGTTGATCAGCTTCAACGCAGTGTCGCCGAACAACTCGCGCCGCCAGCCTTTCAAGGCGCCGACATCGGCCTTCGGGCCTTCGGATGCGATACGTTCCAGATCGTCGCTGTTGGCGATGATCTTGGCGGCGACGCCCTGTTTTTCAGCGATCAGCTTGAGCAGCACCTTGAGCATTTCGCTGGCAGCCTGCGCGCCTTCCGGCGATTGGTTCTGGCGCGGCAGCTTCGGCATTTCGGACTTCGGCAGCTCGAGTGCTGCGTTGACCGCCTCGATGATTGCCGTGCCCGCAGCGGAGCGTTCCCATCCCTTGGGAATGGTGCGCAAGCGGGAGAGGGCTTCCATGTCCTTCGGCTGCTGCTGGGCGATCTCGTAGAGGCCGTCATCCTTGAGGATGCGGCCGCGCGGGACGTTGCGGTTGCGGGCTTCGCGCTCGCGCCAAGCGGCGACCTTCTGCAGGACGGCGAGCTCCACCGGCTTCTTCAGCCGCATCTTCAGCCGCTGCCAGGCATCGTCCGGATGGATGTCGTAGGTTTCCTTGGCCTCGAGGATGGCCATTTCCTCGGTTAGCCACAGCGAACGGCCTTCGCGCTCGAGCTCTTCCTTCAGGTGCAGGTAGACATCGCGCAGATGGGTGACATCGGCCAGCGCATAGTCGAGCTGCTTTTCCGACAGCGGTCTGCGGCTCCAGTCGGTGAAGCGCGAGGACTTGTCGATATGCACGCCCTTGATGCGGCTGACGAGCTGGTCATAGGAGACGCTGTCACCAAAGCCGCAGACCATGGCCGCAACCTGAGTGTCGAAGATCGGATGCGGGATCAGCTTGCCAAGATTGTAGATGATTTCGATGTCCTGGCGCGCGGCGTGGAACACCTTGACGACGTCGGTATTGGCCATCAGTTCGAAAAATGGCGCCAGGTCGATGTCTTTTGCCATCGGATCGACAATGACGGCAATGTCCGGTCCAGCCATCTGGATCAGGCACAGTTGCGGCCAGAAGGTCGTTTCGCGGAGAAATTCCGTATCGATAGTCAGATATTGCCCGCTGGCCAGCGTTTCGCAGGCGGCGGCAAGTTCGGCGGTTGTCTCGATCATCAAACTTCAATCACTGTGGCGGAAATGCGGCCGTTAAAAACTCACCCGATGTATCCCTTCGCGCCCGGTGTCACAATGAAAAAAGCTCAAACGACGCGGAAATATCCGGACATTCCCGTCTTCTGGTGCTCGATGATATGGCAATGGAGCAGCCAATCGCCGGGATTGTCGGCGACGAGACCGAGTTCGGCCTGTTCGTCCGGCAGAAGCAGGATCGTGTCGGTTGGCGGCGGCAGGATCGTCCGTTTGTTGGAGCTGAGGATGCGGAAACTCAGGCCGTGCAGGTGGATCGGGTGCGCGTGCGGGGTACGGTTCCTCACCTGCAGGACATAGCTTCTGCCAAGCTTCAGTTCTGAGACCGGCGCACCCGGATCGGGCGTATCACCCTGCCACGGCATCTTGTTGATGGCCCAGAAGGTATAGCCGAGCGTGCCGCAGATGCTGGGGAGCGGCGCATGCTCCGCCGTGGCGGTAAAGTCGAGCGGGATGCGCTCTGCTGTCGAAAGATCAGCTTCGGCAATCGGATTGGCCGGCAGCGGCTTCAGATCAAGGATATCGCGCTTCAGCGAGGAGCCGGTCGCCCGCAATGTTGCGATCGTGAACGGGCTGGAACCACGGAAATTGCCGAGCTTGACCTCGGTGCCTTCCTCGTCCGGCATGCGCACGATCAGTTCGACGCGCTGGCCAGGACCGAAATCCAGAAGCTCGAGCGGGAAGGGCGTTTCGACCGGGTTGCCGTCGAGCGCGATGACCACCGTCGGTGCCCCCTCCACTCCGAGCGTGTAGATACGTGTCACGTCGGTGGCGGCGATCCGGACGCGCACGAGACCACCGGCGGGCGCGTCATAGCTGGGTTCCTGCTGCCAATTGGTGGTGCGGACTGTGCCGTAAGTGCCGCCGCGTGCGGCATCGCGCGGCTTGAAGGGGGCGATGAAGGTGCCGCCGGCACCGAGCCGCCAGTCGCGCAGGTTGAGCACGATCTCGGCATCGAACACGGGATCAGTGGGATCCTCGACGACGATGACGCCGGTCAGCCCGTGGCCCATCTGGGTCAGCGTGTTGCAATGGGGATGATACCAGAAAGTGCCGGCATCGGGCGGCGTGAAGGCATAGTCAAAACCATCGCCGGGATAGACGTAAGGTTGGGTCATTTCCGGCACGCCATCCATGGCGTTGACGATGCGCAGGCCGTGCCAGTGGACAGTGGTGGGCTCGTCGAGCGCATTCACCAGTCGGGCGGCGAAGGGTTCCCCCCTTTTCATGCGGATAACCGGCGGCATGCCTGTGGCTGCTGCCTCGCTTGTCCCGTAGGTCATGACGTTCGGCGTGATGCCATCACTGGCAAGTTTTGCCTCTGCGAACTGCGCCTTGAGCAGCAACGGTGTCGGTGCGGCGGCACCGTTTCGAGCTGCCAGTCCTCCTCCAATTGCAAACGAGGCTGCTGCTGCGGCAGAGCCCTTCAGAAGCGTGCGGCGGCTGATGATCGGCATGGAGCAGAATTCCGGCAATTGCGATGCTTCGGTTTAAACTTGATAGCACCAATCAGCAATTGGCAACGGCGGGTATTGCGGTCAGACCTTCTTCTTGTCCTCGGGCGCCGCCGCAAGCTTGTTGAAGAAGGAGGAGGTGCGCAGCAGATTGCGGAACCGCATCGAGCGCTCACCGGCCGGCACCGCACTGCGCGCCATCATCCGCTGCAACGTGTAGAGCATGAACGCGGCAAGAACTGCAGCCGTATAGATGAAGAGCGCCTGCGGCCCGAAGATATCCAGCATGAAGGAGGCAAACAACGGCCCGATAATGGCGCCGCAGGACCAGAAGAACAGCATGCCGGCTGAGACCAAGGCATGCTGCCCTTCGGCGGCGTGGTCGTTGGCATGGGCCGAGCAGAGCGAATAGAGCGGCATGGCGAAGGCGCCGAAGATGAAGATGCCGATGAAGTTCTTCCATTCGTCGCTGCCGGCGAAGAAGGCAAGGTAAAGCCCCGCGAGCAGCGAGCCGAAGGTGGCAAAGAGAATGATCAGCCGCCGGTCCAGCCGGTCGGAATAGAGTCCGAGCGGATATTGCAGCACCACGCCGCCGATGATGCCGACGCTCATGAAGGTGGCGATCGCGGTGATCGACAGGCCGATGCCTTCGGCATAGATCGGTCCGAGTGAGCGGAACGTCGAATTGGTCAGGCCGACGACGATGCAGCCGATCGTGGCGAGAGGCGAGATGTTCCACAATGCCTTGATATCGAACTTGATCGCCTCCGGCACGCCAGGACTGGAGCGATCGGCAAGGGAGATCGGCACCAGCGACAGCGTCAGCGCCATCGACACGATGGCAAACAGCTGGAAGCCTTCGATGCCAACGGTCGGGATCAGATATTGCGCGGCGGTGACCGAGCCGAGATCGACCAGACGGTAGATCGACAGCGTGCGGGCACGGTTGGAATTCGTCACCCGCGCGTTGAGCCAGCTTTCGACCGTGGCGAACAGGCTGGCGAAACAGATGCCGGCGATCAGCCGCATCAGGAACCAGAACCATGGATCAATCAGCAGAACCATGGCGATCGACGCGGCTGACGCGATCGCGGCCATGGCCGAAAACGTCCGGATATGCCCGATCGAGCGCAGGATGCGCGTCACATAGATGCAGCCGATGGCAAACCCGATATTGTACCCTGTGCCGACAAGGCCGATCAGCGATGTCGAAAATCCCTCCTGCAAGGCGCGCAAGGAAATGTAAGTCCCTTGAAGCCCGTTGCCGCCGATCAGGATGCCAGCAGTGATGAGAAGGGGGATGAGCGGGCGAATCTGGGACATGGCGGGAAAAATCCGGATTTCGGCGGCGACTCGGGGAAAAAATGTCGCATACGGTCGTTTTTACCCGCGTATCAACACGGAAAACAGCGCAAATTCCGGCTTTTTTCGTCGTTTCGGTCGAAGCGCTTCATTGCGCCCGCTATCGGGCGGTTGGCTGCTCACGACTGCGGCTTCTCCGCGACATAGAGAAATCTGGACAGTCTCGCCGTTGCGGCCAATTCAGCAGTCGTTGCCAGAAATGCCTGCCTGTTTTCGAACCAGATGGCATCTTCTTCTTCCAGCAGCGCGTCGCGGCGGCTTTCTCGGGCACGACAGAGGCGCATGGCCAGACTTGCGACAGCGTCGGTGGTGTCCTTGCAGCTTCGCAACTCGAAGCCCGCTCCCTCCAGCATGCCCTCGTTGAAACCCGCCGGAACGAGGTGGAATTTCCCCTGGGAGGCCCGGATGTCCAGTTCCTCTTTCGAGATATCTCCGGTGAGCACGCATGCGTCCGCCAGGATCAGCCGACCACCGGGCGCCAAAAGCCTGAACCAATCCGCAAACACCGTTCGGCGGTCAGTCAGGTGGATGATCGCGTCTATGCAGGAGATGACGTCGAATTCTCCAGGTCCGAACGGCAGCGGCTGGCTGCAATCGGCGACCAGGAATGTGGCTTTGTCCGGCAGATGCGCGTCCGCGGCAAGAATTCTGGCCTGCTCGATTGCTGCTTCCTCGATATCCACGCCGGTCAGCCGGCCGCCAGTGGTGGCGGCAATCGCAATCGAAGGGCCTCCGGAACCACACGCGACATCAAGCAATCGGCCTTGCGGGCGTTCGTTGACAAGGTTGATGATTTCCTCCTGCTCGCCGAGCGTTCGCCACCCCTGTTGACCGAGATCCTTGCCATAGGCTTCGCGCCGGATATCTGCCGCCAGATTGCTCCTGAAGCGTGCATATTGGGCGCTGTAGAACTCATAGTTTCGTGTTTGGTGGGGTTGTTGTTTTTCGACGGTCATGGCCGTTATCCTCCCGCCTGCAATCATACGCCTTGGATTGAGCGGGAGCCACTCCGTCGAAAGATCGAGCCCGAATGACGTTGTCTTACGGCCCAATACCGTAGGCCCGGCCTTGACAAATCGGCCTCATCATGCGCTTTTCCGCCCGATTTTGACGCTGCCGCAGCGCGCTTTTGCGCGGGCGGACGCCACCCTTGGTTCCAGGATAATATGATGCACCGTTACCGCAGCCACACTTGTGCCGCTCTCAGCAAAGCCGACGTCGGCCAGACCGTCCGGATCTCCGGCTGGGTTCACCGCGTTCGCGACCATGGCGGCCTGCTGTTCATCGACCTTCGCGATCACTACGGCATGACCCAGATCGTCGTCGATCCCGACAGTCCGGCCTTCAAGACGGCGGAAACCGTGCGCGGCGAGTGGGTCATCCGCATCGACGGCACCGTCAAGGCGCGTTCGGACGAGACCGTCAACAAGCACATGGCGACCGGTGAGATCGAACTTTACGCGCAGGAGATAGAAGTGCTCTCCGCTGCCAAGGAGCTGCCGCTGCCGGTGTTCGGCGAGCCCGACTATCCGGAAGACATCCGCCTCAAATACCGCTTCCTCGACCTTCGCCGCGAAACGCTGCACAAGAACATCGTCAAGCGCAGCCAGATCATTTCCGACATGCGTTCGCGCATGAACTCGGCCGGCTTTGCCGAATATTCGACGCCGATCCTGACGGCCTCGTCGCCGGAAGGCGCGCGCGACTTCCTCGTGCCGAGCCGCATCCATCCCGGCACGTTCTTCGCGCTGCCGCAGGCACCGCAGCAGTACAAACAGCTGTTGATGGTGGCCGGTTTCGACCGCTACTTCCAGATCGCGCCGTGCTTCCGCGATGAAGACCCGCGCGCCGACCGCCTGCCGGGCGAGTTCTACCAGCTCGATCTGGAAATGAGCTTTGTCACCCAGGAAGACGTCTGGAACACGATGGGTCCGATCATGACCGGCGTGTTCGAGCAGTTCGCCGAAGGCAAGCCGGTCACCAAGGAATGGCCGCGCATCCCCTATGACGAAGCCATCCGCAAGTACGGCTCCGACAAGCCGGACCTGCGCAACCCGATCGTCATGGAAAACGTTACCGAGCATTTTGCCGGTTCCGGTTTCAAGGTGTTTGCCGGCATGATCGCCTCCAACCCGAAGGTCGAAGTCTGGGCGATCCCGGCCAAGACCGGTGGGTCGCGCGCCTTCTGCGACCGGATGAACGCCTGGGCTCAGAGCCTCGGCCAGCCCGGCCTCGGTTATATCTTCTGGAAAGAAGAAGACGGCAAGACCGCCGGCTCCGGCCCGCTCGCCAAGAATATCGGCGAAGAGCGTACCGATGCGGTTCGCGCCCAGCTCGGACTTGAGGCGGGCGATGCCTGCTTCTTCGTCGCCGGCGAGCCGTCGAAATTCTACAAGTTCGCAGGCGAAGCCCGCACCAAGGCCGGCGAGGACCTGAACCTCGTCGATCGCGAGCGCTTCGAGCTGTGCTGGATTATCGACTTCCCGTTCTACGAATGGAGCGAGGAAGACAAGAAGGTCGATTTCGCCCACAACCCGTTCTCGATGCCGCAGGGTGGACTTGAAGCGCTGCAGACGCAGGACCCGCTGACGATCAAGGCCTATCAGTATGACGCAGTCTGCAACGGCTTCGAAATCGCCTCGGGCTCGATCCGGAACCAGTCGCCGGAACTGATGGTCAAGGCGTTCGAACTGGTCGGCCTCAGCCAGACGGATGTCGAAGAACGCTTTGGCGGCATGTACCGCGCCTTCCAGTACGGCGCGCCTCCGCATGGCGGCTGCGCCTTCGGTATCGACCGCGTCGTCATGCTTTTGCTCGGCGCCAAGAACCTGCGCGAAATCACGCTGTTCCCGATGAACCAGCAGGCACAGGACCTCCTGATGAACGCACCGGCCCCGGCCATGCCCAAGCAGCTGCTGGAACTGTCGCTGCGGGTCATCCCGCCGATGAAGAAGGACTAAGCGAAGTCCTTTTTCCGATTGGATTTAATGAACCCGGCAGCATCGGCTCGCCGGGTTTTTTCGTATCCGCAATTTGCCTGAAAACAGCCCTCAAAGCGGCGATATTCCGCGCGCAATCGGCCTTAATGCACTCTTGGCAATGATAGTCGCATTGGCATCTTTAGTTTTCTGTAATTGCACAAAATGGTTGTGGATTGTATGAATTTCGCGCAGTCCTGTTTTCGCAGATGATAATGTAATCTCTTATTGGTTCTTTTGAGTTCAAACTCAAATCTTACAACTAAACCCGGCCTGTTTATTGACTTTATCGCCATAGGACAAATTGGAATTTCATTCGGATTGACCCGCTCAGAGAAATACTCAACTGGCGGGGCACGCGCGTAGCGCGATAGGGGGCAATTTTGGCACACAAGTACGGCGGACCTTGGTCCGAGGTAAAGCTTGATGCGGTGGAATACTACCTTCAGTGTTACTCTAACGCTCTCACGCCAAAACAAATGGATATCTGGTATATCGATGCCTACGCGGGATCGGGAGATCGGCAAGCTGAGCGACAAATCGGTGGTATCTTCGAAGGCCGCGAAGTCGAAACGATTGTCGAGGTTCTCGATGGTTCCGCACGCCGTGCTCTCAGGATCAACCCGCCGTTCAAACATTTCGTGTTTATCGAAAAAGATGCCAACCGCGCCGCGCAGTTGAGGCTTGTAAAGGACGACTACCCACAAGCCAAAATTGAGGTGCTGGAGGGTGACGCGAACACAGAACTGCTAAAGTTTATCGCAAAGGAACCTTGGACGCGAAAAGCTCGAAGCAACTCCCGAGGTGTTGTCTTCCTCGACCCGTTTTCGATGCAGGTGGATTGGAGTACACTTCAGGCGCTTGCCGCTACAGAGTGCGTTGATGTCTGGTATTTCTTCAATGTGCAGGCAATCATCCGGCAACTCGCACTTGATTTGGAAGGCGTGGGAAACAAGGCTCCGACCCTTGACCGCGTTTTAAGCCCCAAATGGCGCGAGCTCTACGAGGTTCCCCCCGAGGAACCGTCGTGGCAGCCAGACATGTTCGAGACGATGTTTCAAAGCGAGCCGAAGCTACCGACCTCAAAGCGCACGATTTCGAAAAGCCAAATCGATAAATGGTTCAAGACATTGCTTGAGGACGAATTTGCCTTTGTTTCCGATCCGTTACCTATAATGACGCCCCATAGCGGCCATACATTTTCGCTTTTTCTAGCGGTGGCTAACAAACACTCGAAGGCAACGGAACTTGCCAAAAAATTCGTGCGACATGTCAACCGAAAGTATGCACCGAAGCGGTAGGCATCTCATCGTAAGTTCGGCCATTCAACTCACGGCCAGCTGCTTTTTTGTTGCGGCCACCCCATTGTTTGAAGAAAAATGCAGTTCCTGCCCGTCGGCATATCGTCTCTATTTCGTCCACCCATAGCGGATCCATGTATCGTGAGTTCGGGCCGGATTCTCCGCCCACAATTGCCCAATGGACCCGATCAAGATTGGCGCCGGCCACTGACCCTATCAGCGGCTCAAACGAGATGAATCTTATAGCTGCCGGAACATTGCGGAGGTCATCAATTCGAGAAAGCACGCGATCGTCTTCAACGCTCGTTCCCAGCCAAACATTCGGCAGGACTGGAAAATCGCCTCGGCTCAAAACCTCCATCATCCGGTCCGGGCGCTTCGTCAATATTTGATAGGTGTGACGTGGCGTGCGTTGCATTACTCCCCACACCTCGCGAATGAAGTCTGCTGGCACGTCTGAGTGAAACAGGTCTGACATGGAGTTGACAAACACTTTGCGCGGTTTTGACCAGGTTTCGGGAACACTCAGTGATTTGGGATCGAGAGTGATTTTACCCGTCCACTTCGATCGACCACCGGTTTTCCTAGTCAGACCTTGGTATTTCTCTTGCCCCATCGCCTCAAGACGCGCGGCCATCCGCATTGCATAGCAATTAGTGCAGCCAGCGGTGAGAATCGTGCAGCCAGCCACAGGATTCCACGTTGCGTCCGTCCATTCGATCGATGTCTCTGCCATAGGATGATTCTCCTAAATCCTATCGTAATTCATAATTGAGAATTCTTTAAGAATTGGTTGAATCCTTCCACGACAACACTTTGACGTTGGTGGTTCGGTCACCGGCAACGGCCGGCACCGATGCGTGCGGTTCCGGCTGAAAAAATGGAACTTTCTTCCGGTCGATCTGTTTTAACACAGCAGAAGCAAGGAGAAAGAGCATGCGCAAGACACTCATGGTCGCCTCTGCGGCCTTCTTCGCGTTCTCGGCAACAACCTTTGCCCAGGACGCTGTCATTGTCGATCCGTCGGTTACCAATTCAACCGTCGTGGAGATTCCGGGCGAAGTTCGCACCTATGTCCTGCAGCAGTCCGTTCCCTCAGTCGTATATGACGGGGACATCGTCATCGGCCAGGCGCTTCCCGATACCGTCGATCTTCATGTAGTCGATGGCTACGGCGACTATGCCTATACCGTAGTCAACGAGCGGCGGGTGATCGTCAATCCGCAGACCCGCACGGTTATCCAGGTTCTTGAATAAATCCAGATGACAAAAGCCCCGGCCGTTTCTCGACGACCGGGGCTTTTGTCTGCGCAACCGACGGTTATCCGCCGTTGCCAGGTATCAATCGTTCGCCGTAACCTTGACGCCAAGCACGCCCGGCACCGTGTTCGGGGCACCCATGGCAGCACCGATGATCATCGGGAAGGGAACCGGGTTGGCTGGCTCGGCTGAGATCGTCAGGCTCTTCGGCGCATCCAGATAGCTGTTGACCGCGGTCGAGACCTGGTTCTGCAGTTCCGGAACGTTGAGCTGCGCCATCATCAGCGGCACCATGCCCTTCAGCGACTGCGCCAGCTGGTCGCCGGAAACGCCCTGCTGCCCGCCGATATAGTCGAGTACACGCTTGGTGATCGTCGCGTCGTCGAAGCGGAGGGAGGCGCTGTTGAAGGTCAGCTGCTGGACGAGGCCCATCATCGCAAGGCCCATGGCCTGATTGGCTTCTTCCTTGTTCGGGTTGGCTTCCTGCGCCTTTATCGCCTCCTGCACGGATTTCATGAATTCCAGGGTGTAGCCAGAAATGTCGACGGCAAAGGCAAGGCGGCCGACATTGGCGAAGTCGAAGGCATATTCCTCAAGCGAAACGTTGCCGCTGGCGACTTCCCAGCTGCCCTTCATCGTCACTTCGCCTGCGAGCGTCTTCAGGCCGAGCTTTTCGATTGCATCCTTTGCCTTGGCGTCCTCGACCTCGGAGAGATCGGCCTTGATGCCGGAGAGTGTCGCGTCGAAGTCGAAGCCGGCGTCGCTTTCCTGCTTTGTTAGGTTGGCTTCCGATTCTTCCATCGAAAACACCTGCTTGCCCTTGACGGTGACCGTCACTGGGCCTGTACCGGCAGATTCGTAGAGGACGATATCGTTGATCGTGCCGCCCGACGGATTGCCCGGAATGGTTAGGCCGCCAATGGTGATGTCCTTGGCGGTGACCGCAGCGTCTTCTTCCTTGACGTCCACATCCGGCAGCGTGACGGTCTCGACATAGTAGCCGCCATTGTCGCTTTCCTCGACGCCCTCGAGCGTCACGTCGCCGATCTTGAAATTCTTGTCCGGTGCAGCGGTCGGTTTGACGCTGACGCCAGTGAGCGTCACCGTCGTGCCATCCACGGCGACGTTTTCATAGGCAATGGTTGCGCCGCTGAGCGCATAAGCGGCGTTCAGCTTGGTGACGACGTCCGCGCCGTCGAGCGCGAAGGCCGGACCGGATAAGCCGATAAAAGCGGCACTCGCCAACATCAGACGGAGGTTGCGGTTAGGCAGCATAGGGTCGTTCCTTTGTTGTAAAGGTTTAATTTCGAAGGCATTTCTAATACGGATTAAGGCCGAAATATATTCGAATTGCATGACTGTGTCATGTTTCGTACCCGCGTCCATTTTTGGGATGAAAATCGCTGTTCGATAGCCGTTTCCGGCTACTTCACGACGACGTCGATCGAATCCTGAATGTACTTGGTATCGGAGCGGCCCTCGTATCGCTGCATGCTCATGCCATAGGTGAAACTGTCCTTGCCGCGAAAGCCCGATTGCGGCTTGAAGACGATCGCCATGCCCCATGCCGGCTTTCCGTCGCAAAGCCGGGAGATGTTGCTGATCTTGTATTTGACCCATTGAAACCGGACGCTGCCATGCTCCGGCTCCTTGACCACCTTCATCTTCGGCTTCGCTATATTGCGGCAACTCGGGGTAACCCCGGTGACGAAATTGATCGAGCTTTCACGGTTGGCGGGAATGGCGACTTCGGCTGCACTGGCGGTCTGGCAGGCAAGCATGGCGAAAACGGTGGCAAGTGCTGCAAATTTCAACGGGGCGCGCATTAAATGACCTTTGTTCTGGAATCGTTTTGAAAGCAGTATTCAGCGATTAGCACGGCTGCAACCATGTGTGGTAGCTGGCGGAAGAAATTTCGCGGCGATATCCAGACGTCGTGCAAGGCTGTTGCAGCCAAGGGTTCTCCACAGCGCAATGCCCTGCAATCCTTGCCGTTCAGGGCTTGTTGCGGTAGCAAGAAACCATGGGACAAAGCCTTTTGCCGCCGTCGGGCGGAGACGATCACATTCTGCCTGTTGACCTCAAGGCGGCGCTGGAAGAGCGCTATCTTGCCTATGCGCTGTCGACCATCATGCACCGGGCACTGCCGGACGTACGCGATGGCCTGAAACCGGTGCACCGCCGCATCGTTCACGCGATGAGCGAAATGGGGCTGCGCTCCAATTCGTCGTTCAAGAAATGCGCCCGTATCGTCGGCGACGTCATCGGTAAGTTCCACCCGCACGGCGACCAGTCGGTCTATGACGCGCTGGTGCGACTGGCACAGGATTTCTCGCAGCGCTATCCGATCGTCGACGGCCAGGGGAATTTTGGCAATATCGACGGCGACAGCGCTGCCGCCTATCGATACACCGAAGCGCGCATGACCGATGTGGCGAGCCTTTTGCTCGAAGGCATCGACCAGGATGCGGTGGATTTCCGCCCGACATACAACGAGGAAGACCAGGAACCGGTCGTCATGCCGGGTGCCTTCCCGAACCTTCTGGCCAACGGCGCCTCTGGCATTGCCGTCGGCATGGCGACCTCGATCCCGCCGCACAATGCGCACGAACTTTGCGATGCGGCGCTGCACCTGATCAAGAACCCGGCAGCGACCATCGAAGATCTGATGTTCGATCCGAACAACCCCGAACGGGGCGGTATCGAAGGCCCCGACCTTCCGACCGGCGGCATCATCATCGACAGCCGGGAGAGCATCATCGAAGCCTACAAGACCGGCCGCGGCGGTTTTCGCGTCCGTGCCAAGTGGGAGGTCGAGGATACCGGCCGCGGCGGCTACCAGATCATCGTCACGGAAATTCCCTTCCAGGTTCAGAAGTCGCGGCTGATCGAGAAGATCGCTGAACTGCTGATTGCCCGCAAGCTGCCGCTGCTCGAAGACGTGCGCGACGAATCGGCGGAAGACGTGCGGCTCGTGCTGGTGCCGAAGAGCCGTTCGGTCGACCCGACCATCCTGATGGAATCGCTGTTCAAGCTGTCGGAACTCGAAAACCGCATTCCGCTCAACATGAACGTGCTCTCCATGGGCCGTGTTCCCAAGGTGATGGCGCTGAACGAGGTCTTGCTCGAATGGCTGGACCATCGCCGCGAAGTGCTGCAGCGCCGCTCGCGCTTCCGGCTGGCCGCGATCGACCGCCGTCTGGAAATTCTCGGCGGTTACCTCATCGCCTATCTGAACCTCGATGAAGTCATCCGCATCATTCGCGAGGAGGATGAGCCCAAGCCCGCCCTGATGGAGCGTTTCACGCTCACCGACCTGCAGGCCGAATCGATCCTCAACATGCGCCTGCGCTCCCTGCGCAAGCTGGAAGAATTCGAGATCCGCACCGAGTTCGAGGCACTCTCGAAGGAGAAGGCCGAGATCGAGGCGCTGCTGGCCTCCGACGACAAGCAGTGGCAGACCGTCGCCTGGGAAATCGGCGAGGTGAAGAAGAAATTCGCCAAGGCCACCGAGATCGGCAAGCGCCGCACGCTGTTCTCCAACGCGCCGGAAGCCGATCTGGAAGCCATCCAGCAGGCCATGATCGAGAAGGAACCGATCACCGTCGTCATCTCGGAAAAGGGCTGGATCCGCGCGCTGAAGGGCCATATCTCCGACGTCTCGACGCTGCAGTTCAAGGAAGGCGACGGCCTGAAGCTGTCGTTTACCGCCTCGACCACCGACCGCATTCTCGTCGTCACCACCGGCGGCAAGGCCTACACGCTGGGCGGCGACAAACTGCCGGGCGGACGCGGCCATGGCGAACCGCTGCGCATCATCGTCGACATGGAAAACGACCAGGATGTGTTGACCGCCTTCGTCCACGATCCAGCCCGCAAGCTGTTGATCTCGTCGGCCGCTGGCAACGGCTTCGTGGTGCCGGAGGCCGACATGGCCGCCAACACCCGCAAGGGCAAGCAGATCATGAATGTCTCCATGCCGGACGAAGCAAAACTCGTCCTTCCGGTGAAGGGCGATCATGTCGCCATCGTCGGCGAAAACCGCAAGATGCTGGTGTTTCCGCTGTCGCAGATCCCGGAAATGGGCCGCGGCAAGGGCGTGCGTCTGCAGCGCTACAAGGACGGCGGCGTCTCCGACATCCGCTGCTTCGCCATCGCCGACGGCCTCACCTGGGCCGACAGCGCCGGCCGCAGCTTCACCAAGACCAAGGACGAATTGCTGGAATGGCTTGGCGACCGGGCAAGCGCCGGCAGGGCGGTACCGAAGGGGTTCCCGAGGAGCGGGAAGTTTACGGGGTGATTGCGGTCGCCTAAATAGAGTGGTCGGCGACTGCATGAACACATTTTTTAGGCCGTTCGCTACGACCAGCAGCGATACCGAAGGCGAAGGCGGCACCTGATCGAAAACGCCTTTTGTCGCCTCAAGGATTTTCGGCGCATCGCTACCCGCTACGACAAATTGGCGCCCAATTTTCTGTCAGCGATGTCATTAGCTACCATGATTTCATTTTGGCGTTGAAAGGCGACGTAATGCTCAACCCGGTTATGAACAACACAAAATGGGACGAACTGAGGTTGGAGATGTACGCCCTAACGCCAGCCCCGGCATGGAGCACGCTTTCTACTACCGGCTACGCCTACGGGCCTGATCGAGAATGGTTCTACCACTTCAGAGAAGGCGGTTACGAAGACATTCTTCACGTCGACATTCAGGTCGAAACGCCCGGCCAGCGCGAGCTTGTCCGATCAGCTCTCAGGAAAGTGCATGTCCCGGGCGAGGAGACGCCCGAGGGCTTTCGCGTGTTCGGCTATCTTCAGGATGGCCAAGGCGCGGACTACATTTGAGGCCCTGCGGCAGTCTGATCGAGTATGAACCTAGAACAACAGTCACGAATGTGATCTGACATTTGCGTCGGTTTCTGACTAACCCTTCGAGATTCTCCGCGCCGACTTGAAGTCATACAGCCACGTTTCAGCCCGTAAATGGAAATTCGCTGGACGCATCCACTGCCGACTTCATCCGCATCTGCCACACCGAATGCCCAACCAGCGCGAGGATCAACACCGTGCCGCCGGTCAGCGTCTGGGTGGTCGGGACTTCCGTAAAGACGATCCAGATCCAGATCGGCGCGAGGATGGTTTCGAGCAGGTAGAACATGCCGACTTCCGGGGCTGACAGGTAGCGCGGGCCGGTGGCGAGGCAGAAGAAGGCGAGCGGGATCATGATCAGGCCGTCGAACATGATCCAGCCGGGATGGGCGATGGTCAAACCTTCGGTTGGCGACAGAAGGTAGCCGATGACGCAGGGGAAGATGGCGGTTGCGAGCGGCACCAGTCCCATGTCCTTGCCGCTTGCCCGGCTAACGGTAATGGCGCAGGCGAGCAGCAGGGCGGAGCAGACCGCCATGGCATCGCCGAAGAAGTTCCCGCTTTTCAAGCCATCATGAACGATCAGCCCGACACCGAAGACCATGACCGCCATTGTCACCAGCGTGGCATTGGACGGCCGTTCCTTGAGGAATATCCAGGAGAGCACTGCCGCGAACATCGAGGTAAAGGCGACGATGAAGACGACATTGGCCGTTGCGGTGTTGAACACGGACAGGAGGAAGGTGAAGGTGCCGAGACCGTAGAACAGCCCGGCCAGCAGTCCCGCCTTGCCGGGGATCAGCGCGATCCTGCGACCGAGGAGCTTGTTAAGCACGACCCAGGCGACCAGCGCCACGGCGAAGGTACACAGGCTGCGCAGGGCGAGCAATGACCAGACCTCGCCTTCGGAGGAGCGGATCAGCGGAATATCGAAGGAGAGGGCAAGACCGCCCAGCCCGGTGATGAGAAGTCCGCGGCGGTGGTGGGCGGCATCGATTGTCTGGCTCAAGAATCAGTCCTGTCAGGTGGCTGCGCTTTCGCCTGTATAGCGCTCCCATCCTTGGGCCATAAGGTGCTCCTGCGGCAGAAACTTTGTTTTATAGTCCATCTTGCGCGAACCCTTGACCCAATAGCCAAGATAGACGTGCGGCAGGCCACGTTCTTTTACCTTGCGGATGTGGTCGAGGATCATGAACGTACCGAGCGAGCGGTCGGACATGGCCGGGTCGAAATAGGAATAGACCATCGACAACCCGTCGCCCATCTTGTCGGTCAGCGCCGCCGAGATCAGCGGACCCTTGGCCTTGCCGATGCCATCGCCTTCGACCTTGAGCCGGTATTCGATGATCTTGGTGTTGACGTGGGTATCCTCCACCATCATCGCATAGTCGAGCACCGACATGTCGGACATGCCGCCCTTCTGGTGGCGATGGTCGAGATAACGGCGGAACAGGCTGTACTGCTCGCTCGATGGTTCGGCCGGATATTCCGTCGAGACGACATCGCTATTAAGCGCCAGGATACGCCGCATGGAGCGGGTGGGGGAGAACTCGCCTGCGACAATGCGGACCGAGACACAGGCCCGGCAACTCTCGCAGGCCGGCCGATAGGCGATGTTCTGTGATCGGCGGAAGCCGCCCTGAGTCAGGAGATCGTTGAGTTCCGGTGCCCGCTCGCCAACCATATGGGTAAAAACTTTCCGCTCCATCTCCTGCGGCAGATACGGGCAGGTTGCCGGTGCGGTCAGGTAGAATTGTGGAGACGGTGCAGTTTGCGTGTTCATATGGCGCGGGGGTCGCTCTTCTTGGCCGCTTCGAAAACATTAGCATGGCGCAAGATTGAAAAAGGTCAATCGCGACTTTTTGAACTGTCGCGTTGCCATGCGATAAACTGTGATTTTTGCGGGATCGGCAGCGAAGGGGACGGATCTGCTCCATCCCTTCGCAAGGTCAACGAATCAATAGATGTCGCGGCGAACCGTGACCGTGCCGATGAGCAGGTCATGCAGCAGGCGGCCGCGATCGGTGAAAAGTCCGACCAGCAGGACCAGCGGCGTCAGAAGTGCATTGGCGATCCAGAAGATCACCAGATGCACGATGGCCGTCAGGAAATCCATTGGCCGTCCGTCTGTGCGGGCGATCGCTAGTCCCATCATGCTCATGCCCGGCGACGCCTGCTTCGGGCCGCCGACAGTGACGCCGAAATAGAGCATGGCAAGACCCGCAAAGAGCACGGGGTAGAGGAAGAAACCGAGGCCGAGCGTCAATATCCCAAGGAAGAACACCACCACCGCTGCGGGAATCCACAGAAGGGCGACGATCGCGTAGTCGATCACGAAAGCGATGACGCGGCGGCTCAAAACGCCCTGATAGGCCCGCCAGTCATTGCTGGGGATTCTTACGTTTTCATCCTGCACACTCATTGCCGTTCTCCATAATCAATCGGCAGGGATATGGGCATTGCCGGGCAAAAATGCAAATGGAGCGCGAAAATAACGGCAGAAACGGAGCTTTCATGCCGTCCGGATTGCGGTGACATGCAGCCAATCCGTCTTTTCGCCGTCATAGCCTCCGCCGCAAGCCTCGTCGATCTGCGCGCTCATCCAGCCGGGCGGCGCGTACCGTGACAAGAGCCAATCGCGGGATGGATAGTTGTAGTAGCGCTGGAACCGGTCTCGACCTTCAGCCTTGCCTGCCTTGAAACTGGCATAGAAAATGCCGCCCGCCTTGAGGGCGCGGTGGATGCGCCACAGCACTGCGGAAAGTTTTGGCCTCGGGATGTGCAACAGGCAGGCATTGGCCCACACGGCGTCGTAGATGCCGTTCCCGTCCAATTGATCGAACGGAAGGACGGCGACAGGACGCCCGAGCAATTTTTCCGCCTGCCGGGCCATGTCCGGTGAACCGTCGGTCGGCGTGACATCGAAGCCACGCGCCAGCATCATCCGGCTGTCGCGCCCGCCGCCGCATCCCAGTTCGAGAATTTTCGCACCCGCCGGCAATGCCGCAAGGAAGAGATCGAGGCGTTCGTTCTTTGCCGGGAGCGGTTGCGCGCAATAGGCTTCCGCCTCCCTCGTGTAGAACTTCAGGGTTTCAGCATCGATACTGCCCATCGTTATCCTTTCGACCGGCAATCCGGGCAGCGTTACGACCGCTTCGCCAGGATCCGTGCTACATCCATGGCAAAATAGCTGAGGATCCCGTCGCAGCCGGCGCGCTTGAAGGCGAGCAGGGTTTCGAGCATGACGCGCTCGCCGTCGATCCAGCCATTGGCCGCGGCCGCCTTGATCTGCGAATATTCACCGGAGACCTGGTAGGCAAAGACCGGCAGGCCGAACGCTTCCTTCATCCGCCAGCAGATATCGAGATAGGGCAGGCCGGGCTTGACCATCAGCATGTCGGCGCCTTCCTCGACGTCGAGGGCGGCGTCGCGCATCGCCTCGGTGCCGTTGGCGGGGTCGATGTAATAGGTCTTCTTGTCGCCTTTGAGCAGCCCGCCCGTGCCGATCGCCTCGCGATAGGGGCCGTAGAAGGCGGAGGCGAATTTGGTGGCATAGGACATGATGCCGACATTCTGGTGGCCGGCCGCGTCGAGCGCCTGGCGGATGGCGCCGATGCGGCCGTCCATCATGTCGGAGGGGGCGATGATATCGGCGCCGGCCTCGGCTTGCATGACGGCGGCTCTGGCGATCTGCGCCACCGTCTCGTCATTGACGATTTCACCATCGCGCAGGATGCCGTCATGGCCGTGGCTGGTGAAGGGATCGAGTGCCACGTCGGTGATGACGCCGATGTTCGGCACGGCCTTCTTGATCGCCCGCGTCGTCTCGTTGATCAGGTTATTGGCGGCGAGGCTGTTGGAACCTGTGTCGTCCCTGAGCGACATCTCGATATTGGGGAAGGTGGCAAGGGCAGGGATGCCAAGGTCGGCGGCTTCCTTCGCGGCTTCCACGGCCTTGTCGACGCTCATGCGGTTGACGCCAGGCATGGCATCGATCGGCTCGACGATGCCGGAACCGGGAACGACGAAGATCGGCCAGATCAGGTCATCGACCGTCAGCCGGTTTTCCTGCACCATCCGCCGCGTCCAGTCGGCCTTGCGGTTGCGGCGCATGCGGCGGTGGCCGGTGATGAGGTCAACGGGATTGGTCTTGTCTGTCATGTCGTCGTCTTTCGATCAGCGTGCTCGTGTGGATGCGGTTTATCATGGGCGGTAGTCAAAGGAAAATGGTTGAGGTGCGGCGTTTCACCCTCGCTTCAAGGAGGCTTTTCTCTCTCCAGCGGGAAGGGGGCGGTTCGGCAAACTCTAAAGTGTCAATGGCTTCGCCCCCCTCATC
>UCEZ01000006.1 GCA_900471525.1 Hyphomicrobiales bacterium
AGTCGGGGTCTGTAGGGAGGAAAGCTCCCGAGAGAACGCCAAACGGGGCGCTGGAAAGCGTCACAAATATTTATTCATTAGAGACGGTTTCCAGTGCCCCGTCCGAATGATCCGATTTGTCGACACCACGGCGGACACCGCGCGGGGACGTTTCCTGCCGTCCTCGGTTTCAAATCGTCTTCTTTACATCCCGATCTTCGGCACTAGGTCGCTGGATATGCTTTCAGGAAAGCGCGAGACGGTTCCTCGTCTGGAATTGCGCGCCGGCGGAAGGAATGGAGAATGGCGAACGATATCTCGCAGGGGACGCTGAGGAGGCTGCAGGCCGATGTACCAGTCAGCGCGACGCTGCATGTCTGGCTGAAGGCGACGACGCCGGAAGCGCCGGGGACCATGGCGTTTGTCCTCGGCGGCGACAAGATCGGCGACGTGCAGGTCAGCAATTCCGAGGAATATGTCTTCCGGACCTTCGTCGCCGTCAGTGGCGGCGATCTTTCCTGCGTCTACGATACGGCGACCACCGCGGTCTCCGTCGCCTATTTCTTCAATGCCGCCGAGGTGGTGGAAAACGGCATCACCGTGATGCACACCAGCGTCGCCAATGCGCCGGCGCCCGTGCCGCACGGCTATCATTTCCGCCCGCCGTTCGGCTGGATGAACGATCCCAACGGCTTTGGCCGTTTTGGCGGGCGTCCGCATCTCTTCTATCAGCACTATTCTCACGGGCTGCGTTGGAACACGATGCACTGGGGGCATGCGGTTTCGACGGACTATATCCACTGGCATCACATGCCGATCTTTCTCTTTCCCTCCGAAGATCTGACGGCAAGGCCGGATCGGCGCGGCGGGGCATTTTCCGGCTCGGCCATCCCGATCGAAAATGAGGGCGGTATCCGCGTCTTTTTCACCGAGCAGGTGAGCGAACGTATTCCCGAGACACAAATTCAGCTGACCGCGACCTCGCACAACATCATTACGGCCAGCCAGGCCGAGATCATTCTTCCAAACCGCCCGGCCGGTCTTGGCCTGACGCTCGATTTTCGCGACCCCTATGTGATCAAGGGACCGGACGGGCTCTGGAAGATGGTTCTCGGCAGCCTCAGCCAGCAAGGGGGCGTCATTCTTCTCTATGAGACGGACGATCCGGCGGCTGCGGGCGGCTGGCGTTTTATCGGCACACTGCTGCTTGAGGAGCGGTTCGGAACCGCAGTCATCGAGTGTCCCTGCCTGCTGCCGCTGGATGGCCCCGCCGATAATCCGAAGACACGCTGGGGCCTGATCTATGGCTTGATGAACAGCACCCATGCCGACACTGGCCGCAAGAACCTGACTCTGATTGCGGTCGGGCATTTTGATGGCGTCCGGTTTCTGACGGATTTCGAGCAGGAACTCGATTTCGGCACCGACAATTATGCCTTCCAGGCCTTTGTCGACGGCGAGACGCCTGTCGGCATTGGCTGGCTTGCCAATTGGGCGGATGTCTCCCACACCATCGATTTCCCAACGGCGATGACGCTGCCGAGGAGGCTGCTGCTTCAGGATGATGCGGTCCTGACACCGCCGGTGCCGGCGGTCGAGAGCCTGCGCAGCGCAGTCATCGATGAAACACGGCTTGCCGCTGGCGAGATGGTGGGATTGGAAACCGGCGCGGTTGAAATCTTGCTGGAATTGGCATCGCCTGGAGCACCGTTCGTTCTCCGTTTCGATCACCCGGGCGTGGCCCTGGCGCTTCAGCTCGATGCCGAGGGTTTGTCCATTCTCTATACGCTTCCCGACGTCGAAACCGTGCCGCGCTATATCGCGCGCGGCGCGCGCCCGTCCAGCCTGCGGATTTTTCTCGATGCCGGCTCGATCGAAGTGTTCGCCGATGATGGTCGCTGGGCGGGGACGAAGCGCATCGAAGGGTTTGAGCCCGTCCGCTCCGTCCGCCTTGAGGCGATTGAGGGTTACGTAACGTCAGGCCGCATCTTTTCCCTTGAATTGTAGGTTTTCCACCGCGGGAAGCGGGCCAAAGCCGGATGATGTGTCCGTTCGGATTTATCTAAAAACGTCTCTTTAACGTTTACCGGTTAGTAATCTCTCTGAAAGTGAGAGATCTGAGCGATGCGTATTGCGTTTATCGTCGCCCTTCTGCTTCTGGCTGGCTGTGCGAGCGCCCCGAGAGAGACCCGAAACGCCTGCGCGATTTTCGAGCAGCGTGACGGCTGGTTCAACAACTGGCAGCGCGCCGCCGAACATGCGGAGCGTGAGTACGGCGTTCCCGTGCCGATCCTGATGGCGACGATCTACACCGAATCCGGCTTCCGCCCGAATGCCCGGCCGCCGCGCACCAAGCTGTTCGGTTTCATCCCCTGGAAGCGCCAGTCGACCGCCTACGGTTTCTCGCAGGCGCTGAACGGTACTTGGTCTCACTACAAGCGATCGACCGGGCACCTGATGGCCCGGCGGACGAAATTCTCCGACGCCATCCACTTCGTTGCCTGGTATCACAATCAAAGCAGCAAGAAGAACGGCATTGCCCGCACCGACGCCTATAATCTTTATCTGGCTTACTATCTGGGTGATGCCGGATACCGGAAGGGCGCCTGGCGCGGCAATGCGCAGTTGCAGAATGCCGCCCGCCGCTCGGCCAATATTGCCAATACCTATGCCAAACAGTTGCGCTCCTGCGACTGACGGCGGTCTCTCACTGTGAAAATGTCGGATCCCAGTAAGGCGGCGTTCCGAACACGGCCCGCAGATGATCGGCCAGCGCTCGCAATTTGACCGAGGGGCGCCGGCCCTCCGGATGGGCGATGTGGATATATTCGAGTTCGGGTTGAACGCCGATGTCGATGGTTTCAAGATCGCCGGAGGCGACAGCCTCTCCGACCACGAACATTGGCACCAGTGCGATCCCAAGTCCGGCGACAGCGGCGTCCCTCAGCATGTCGCCGTTGTTGACGCCGAAGCCCATCTGGCCGCGAACAAGGACCGTTCCGGCGGGAGTGGGAAAGCGCCAGTCGGCGACGCCGCGATTGGTGTAGAAGATGCCTCGGTGCTTTTCCAGGTCCTCGATCGCGCCGGGCTTGCCGTTTTCCTTGAGATAGGCGGGTGAGGCGACCAGCACCCGTCGGCTCGGGGCCAGCCGCCAGGCCATCAGCCGCGAGTCGGCGATCGGCCCGTTGCGCACCACGGCGTCGTAGCCATCGGCTGCGGCATCGACGCGTCGATCGTCAAGGTCGAGCGTCAGTTGCAGGTTCGGATGCTCTGCCAGGAACGGATAGAGTGCCGGTCCGAGATGCATGCGTCCAAAGGTGACGGGCGCCGAGATGCGCAAAGGTCCGGAAATCGTTCCGCGCCGCTCGGCCATGTCGGCCGTCGCCTCCTCGATCTCCTGCACGATGCGATTGGCGCGTTCGAGAAAGGCGGTTCCGTCTTCCGTCAGCGTCAGCTTGCGTGTGGTTCGGTGCAGGAGACCGGCACCGAGGCTGCGTTCGAGTTCGGCAAGCCGTTCGCTGACGACCGACTTCGACAACCGCAGGCGCCGCGCCGCCTCGCTGATCGAGCCGCTTTCGGCGACGGCGACAAAACTGGCAATGCCGTCAAGCTTCATCATTGTTCGGTTTTCCCGGATGCGAGTTCCATGATTTGCAGACTAATCAGAACGATAAAAGAAAGCCATATTGCCCTCAAGCAAACGGCATGAAGAGACGCCAACACGGCGCCTCGACCGCTCTGCCAAAGAGGAAAAGATCATGGAACGCCTGTCCAACAAAGTTGCAATCGTCACCGGTGCCAGCGCCGGTATCGGCCGCGCCACCGCAAAGCTGTTCGCAGCCGAAGGCGCCAAGCTCGTCGTCGGCGCCCGCCGCCAGAGCGAACTCGACGAACTCGTTGCCGAAATCAAGGCAGACGGCGGCGATGCCGTCGCGCTTGCCGGAGACGTCCGCTCGGAAGAATATGCCAAGGCGCTTGTCGCGCTTGCCGTCGAAAAATACGGCCGCCTCGACATCGCCTTCAACAACGCCGGAACACTCGGCGAAGCCGGTCCTTCGACTGGTGTCTCCGAACAGGGCTGGAACGATGCAATCGCCATCAACCTGACCGGCTCGTTTCTCGGTGCCAAGCACCAGATCGCCGAAATGGTCAAGCATGGCGCGGGCTCGGTGATCTTCACCTCGACCTTCGTCGGCTACAGTTTTGCATTTCCGGGCGTTGCCGCCTATGCCGCATCGAAGGCCGGCCTGATCGGGCTGACACAGGCGCTTGCTGCCGAATTTGGCCCGCAAGGGGTCCGCGTCAATGCCATCCTGCCGGGGGCAGTCGATACGTCGATGTACCGCGAGATGAACAACACGCCGGAATCGCAGTCCTTCATCACCAACCTGCATGCGCTGAAACGGGTTGCCACGCCGGAAGAACTTGCAAAGTCGGTACTCTACCTCGCCTCCGACGATGCTGCCTTCGTGACCGGTACAGCTTCGCTGATCGACGGCGGTGCCTCGATCACCCGTACCTGAACCTGTCGTCTGAACCCAAGTCACAACAAGGAATTTCACCATGTCACGCCTGCAGAACAAAACCGCTTTGATCACCGGCGGCACCAGCGGTATCGGCCTTGAAACGGCCCGCCAATTCATCGCCGAAGGCGCCCGTGTCGCGGTCACCGGCACCAATCCGGCAACCCTCGAAGCCGCCCGCGCCGAACTCGGCGACAAGGCGCTCTTCATACAAGCCAATGCCGGGGATGTTGCCGGACAGAAAGCCGTCGCGGAAGCGATCGAGAACGCCTTTGGCCATCTCGACATCCTGTTCGTCAACGCCGGTGCGGCCGATTTCCGGCCGATCGAACAGTTCGACGAAGAGGGTTTCGATCGCTCGGTTGCCATCAACGTCAAAGGCCCGTTCTTCCTGATCCAGGCGCTTCTGCCGATCCTTGCCAACCCGGCCTCGATCGTGCTCAACACCTCGATCAATGCCCATATCGGCATGCCGAACACCAGCGTCTACGCACTGACCAAGGCCGCCTTGCTGTCCTTTGCCAAGACGTTATCCGGTGAACTGATCGGCCGGGGCATCCGCGTCAATGCCATCAGCCCCGGTCCGGTCGCAACGCCGCTCTACGGCAAGCTCGGCATGTCTGCCGCGGACACTGATGCCATGGCTGCGGCCAAAATCCCGGCCGGCCGATTTGGCAATCCGAGCGAAATTGCCAAGGCCGTGGTTTTCCTCGCCTCCGACGAATCGACCTATACCGTCGGCAACGAACTTGTCATCGACGGTGGCATGAGCAATCTCTGAACCCAACGTGCCGCCCGGCCCGGTTCCTTCGAGCCGGGCCGGGCAGCGGCAACCTGCAACAACGGACAATTCAACATTTCCTTGAAATCGGCAGTCAAAACGGGCAAAGCACCAGCCACCGACCAGTTTCAGGGAATTCCATGAACGCCGCGTCCCGCATCCCCCGCCTGCTCGACCATCTTGTATTGCCGGTCATCGACCTTGCGACCGCCCGTGAGCGCTATGTCAAGCTCGGCTTCACCGTGGCTGCCGATGCGCTTCATCCCTTCGGAACTGAAAACGCCTGCATCTTCCTGTCCGACAAGACCTATCTCGAGCCTCTTGGTATCGCCAAGCGCGAGGAGTGCGAGGCAGCAGCTCTGGGCGGCAATATCTTTGTTGCCCGCGACCAGGCCTACAGGTTCCGCCGCGGGCAGGACGGGTTTTCCGCAATCGTGGTGAGCACCGACGACGCGGACGCGGATTATGCGCGTTTCCGGGAGAAGGGCATTTCGGCCGGCGAGATGCTGGAGTTTTCCCGGCGGATGCTGCTCCCGAACGGCACGCAGGCAACGGGCAGTTTTCGTCTTGCCTTTGCCGCTGATCTGCGGTCTCCGGATTTCTTCTTTTTCAGCTGTCAGCGCGTGACGCCACTTCCGTCCGATCGTTCGGCGTTGGAAACCCACGCCAATGGCGTTCTCGGCATGTCCGAGGTTGTTCTGTCCGAACCCAATCCCACCGATTTCCAGTACATCCTCCAGGAAGCGGTCGACGAACGTGAAGTCTCGGCCCATTCCTTCGGCATGGACATCGAGACGCGCAACGGCGTCAAGATTTCCGTTCTCAACCAGGCCGGCATGGCCGGTTTCTTTGACGGCAAGACGCCGGGTCATTCGCGCGGACTGCGCGGTCGCGCCGTCGTCTTCAAGGTTGCCGATCTCAAGGCGACCGAGCATCTTCTTGCCGCAAATGCGGTGTCCTTCATCAGAAAAGACAATCGCTTGATCGTCCCGGAAGCGCCGGGGCAGGGTGTCATTTTCGCATTCGGAGAATAATCATGCAGACCAATGCAAACGTGGTGGTCGGTAGCGGCGCTGCCCAGGTGGTGTTTTCCAACACCCAGAAACTGTCGTTGATCGCCGGCCCCTGCCAGATGGAAAGCCGCGACCATGCCTTCATGATCGCAGGCAAAATGGTAGAACTCTGCAAGTCTCTCGGTATCGGGCTTGTCTACAAATCATCCTTCGACAAGGCCAACCGCACCTCGATTTCCGGCAAGCGCGGCATCGGCCTCGAAAAGGCGATGGAAATCTTCGCCGATCTCAAGAAGGAATACGGCTTTCCGGTCCTCACCGACATTCACACGGAAGAGCAGTGCGCGCTCGTCGCGCCGACCATCGATATCCTGCAAATCCCGGCATTCCTCTGCCGCCAGACCGACCTTCTGATCGCGGCGGCGAAGACCGGTCGGGTCATCAACGTCAAGAAGGGCCAGTTCCTTGCGCCCTGGGACATGAAGAACGTCCTCGCCAAGTTCACCGAAAGCGGCAATCCGAATGTGCTGCTGTGCGAGCGCGGTGCTTCTTTCGGCTATAATACGCTGGTCTCCGACATGCGCTCGCTACCGATCATGGCGGGCCTTGGCGCGCCGGTGGTGTTCGACGCCACCCATTCGGTGCAGCAGCCGGGCGGGCAGGGCGCGTCGTCTGGCGGCCAGCGCGAATTCGTCGAGACGCTGGCACGCGCTGCCGTTGCCGTTGGTGTGGCCGGCGTATTCATCGAAACGCATGAGGATCCGGACAACGCACCGTCTGACGGCCCGAACATGGTGCACCTGAAGGATATGCCGCGTCTCCTGGAGACCTTGCTTGCCTTTGACGCGGTCGCCAAGCGCTGAACGCCGGCTTTGTGAATTTTTCTTGAAGGCCGGGCGCCGGGCGGCAATTGCTCGGTCCCGCCATTGTAATTTCCGGTCCATGAATTATGACAGGACCATCCTCCACCACCATGTTTGAAGCAGGGAAGAGATCATGACTGCAATCATCGACATCATCGGCCGCGAAATTCTCGACAGCCGGGGCAACCCGACCGTCGAAGTCGACGTCCACCTCGAAGACGGCAGCTTTGGCCGCGCAGCCGTTCCCTCGGGTGCCTCCACCGGCGCGCATGAAGCTGTCGAACTGCGTGATGGTGGCAAGCGCTATCTCGGCAAGGGTGTCGAAAAGGCCGTCGAAGCCGTCAACGGCGAATTGTTCGAGGCGATCGGCGGCATGGACGCCGAAGACCAGTTGCACATCGATGCGACCATGATCGAGCTCGATGGCACGCCGAACAAGTCGCGCCTCGGCGCCAATGCCATCCTCGGCGTATCGCTGGCCGTCGCCAAGGCCGCGGCCGAAGCCTCCGGCCTGCCGCTCTACCGTTACGTCGGCGGCCCGAACGCCCGCCTGCTGCCGGTCCCGATGATGAACATCATCAATGGCGGCGCGCATGCAGACAATCCAATCGATTTCCAGGAATTCATGATTGTGCCTGTTGGAGCCGATACGCTGCGCGATGCGGTTCGCATGGGGTCGGAAGTGTTCCACACGCTGAAGAAGCAGCTGGCCGCCGACGGCCACAACACCAATGTCGGCGACGAAGGCGGCTTTGCTCCGGGGCTGGCATCGGCTCCGGCGGCACTTGATTTCATCATGAAGTCGATCGAGAAGGCCGGCTACCGTCCGGGCGACGACATGCACATCGCACTCGATTGCGCCTCGACCGAATTCTTCAAGGACGGCAAGTACCATCTCGAAGGCGAGGGCCGCACGCTCGAACCGGAAGCCATGGCCGACTATCTCGCCGAACTCGCGGCCAAGTATCCGATTTTTTCGATCGAGGACGGCATGGCCGAGGACGACTGGGATGGCTGGAAATACCTGACCGACAAGATCGGCGGCAAGACCCAGCTCGTCGGCGACGACCTGTTCGTCACCAATTCCTCGCGCCTGCGTGACGGTATCAAGATGGGTGTCGCCAACTCGATCCTCGTCAAGGTCAACCAGATCGGCTCGCTGTCCGAAACGCTCGATGCCGTCGAGACCGCACACAAGGCTCGCTACTCCGCCGTCATGTCGCACCGTTCCGGCGAAACCGAGGATTCGACCATTGCCGACCTCGCCGTCGCTACCAATTGCGGACAGATCAAGACCGGCTCGCTCGCCCGCTCCGACCGCACCGCCAAATATAACCAGCTGATCCGCATCGAAGAGCAGCTTGGACCCCAGGCGAAATATGCCGGCCGTTCCATCCTGCGCGGCTGATGCGTTCACGCTGATATGATGAAACCCGCGTCCGGAGACGGACGCGGGTTTTTTGTTGCCTCCTGTTATGGTCAACGGTCGGTTAATCAATGGCTGGTAGCGTGTCATGGTATTGCGTATCAGGGCATGATCTATGTGGACCAAACACCATAAGAAACGGAAGCTGGGGCGGTTCGTCATGCCGCTCATCACCATCGCTTTCCTCTCCTATTTCGGCTATCATTCCATCCACGGCGATTATGGACTGAAGGCAACCGAGAAATTCGACCGCCAGCGCATCGAGCGCCAGGCGCGTCTGGACGAGCTGACGCAGCAGCGTCAAACGCTTGAAAAGGAAGTGGCACTCTTGAGCGATGGCTCGCTCGAACGCGACATGCTGGACGAAAAGGCCCGGTTCGGGTTGAATATGTCGCGCGCCGACGAAATCGTGATTTTTCACTGAATTGCCGAATTAACCGAAATCACGTTAATCGTGAATTTGTAAGTAAAATCATAAACTTACAAAGAATATAAGCCATGCAAATATGGCATTGCTGTGGCGGCATTCTTTGCCTATGGTACCTGCAAAAGGCAACCATTAGGGAGGAATGAATGGCCCCGCGAAAAACCGCGTCCGTTTCCAATCGGAAAACGGCGGCGAAGCCCGCCAAAAAGGACTTCGCAAACGGCACGATTGCCGAATTCGATCGCGATGCCGATCTGAAGGCCTACCGCGAAATGCTCCTCATCCGCCGTTTCGAGGAAAAAGCCGGCCAGCTCTACGGCATGGGCTTCATCGGTGGTTTCTGTCACCTCTACATTGGCCAGGAAGCTGTCGTCGTCGGCATGCAGATGGCGCTGAAGGAAGGCGATCAGGTCATCACTGCCTATCGCGACCACGGCCATATGCTGGCCTGCGGCATGAGCGCCCGCGGCGTCATGGCCGAGCTTACCGGTCGCCGCAGCGGTCTTTCCCGAGGGAAGGGCGGCTCGATGCACATGTTCTCCAAGGAAAAGAATTTTTACGGCGGCCACGGCATCGTCGGCGCGCAGGTGTCGCTCGGCACGGGTCTCGCCTTTGCCAACCGTTACCGCGGCAATGACAACGTCTCGCTTGCCTATTTCGGCGACGGCGCTGCCAACCAGGGTCAGGTCTACGAGAGCTTCAACATGGCAGCGCTCTGGAAGCTGCCGGTGATCTACATCGTCGAGAACAACCGCTACGCCATGGGCACCTCGGTGTCGCGCGCGTCGGCAGGCCATGATTTCTCCCAGCGCGGCGTGGCCCTTGGCATTCCCGGCTTCCAGGTCGACGGCATGGACGTGCGCGCGGTCAAGGCTGCGGGCGATGAAGCCGTCGAACATTGCCGCGCCGGCAAGGGACCAGTCATCCTCGAGATGCAGACCTATCGTTATCGTGGCCACTCGATGTCCGACCCGGCGAAATATCGTTCCAAGGACGAAGTGCAGAAGATGCGTTCTGAGCACGATCCGATCGAGCAGGTGAAGGCGCGCATCCTTGAAAAGGGATGGGCGAGCGAAGACGACCTGAAGGCGATGGACAAGGATGTCCGCGACATCGTCGCCGACAGCGCCGATTTCGCCCAGGCCGATCCGGAGCCGGATGTATCCGAGCTCTACACCGACATTCTGCTTTAAGACCGGGACGAGGAAAACATCATGCCTATCGAAATTCTGATGCCTGCTCTGTCCCCGACGATGGAAGAAGGCACGCTCAGCAAGTGGCTGAAAAACGAAGGTGACAAGGTCACGTCCGGCGACGTGATCGCCGAGATCGAAACCGACAAGGCGACCATGGAAGTGGAAGCCGTCGATGAAGGCACGATCGGCAAGATCCTGATTGCCGCCGGTACCGAGGGCGTCAAGGTCAACACGGCGATCGCGGTCCTGCTGCAGGACGGCGAGAGCGCCGGCGATGTGGCTGCCCCAAAGGCTGCACCTGCTGCCGAGCCCGCAAAGACGGAAGCGCCGGCACCTGCAGCCGCTGCCCCGGTTGCCGCCCAGCCGAAGGTCGAAGTCGCTTCCGATCCGGATATTCCGGCCGGCACCGAAATGGTCTCCACCACCGTGCGCGAAGCTCTTCGTGATGCGATGGCGGAAGAAATGCGCCGCAGCGACGATGTCTTCGTCATGGGTGAGGAAGTCGCGGAATACCAGGGCGCCTACAAGATCACGCAAGGCCTGCTGCAGGAATTCGGCCCACGCCGCGTCATCGATACCCCCATTACCGAGCACGGTTTTGCCGGCGTCGGCGTCGGCGCGGCGATGACCGGCCTTCGCCCGATCGTCGAGTTTATGACCTTCAACTTCGCCATGCAGGCGATCGACCACATCATCAACTCGGCCGCCAAGACGCTTTACATGTCCGGCGGCCAGATGGGAGCACCGATGGTGTTCCGCGGCCCGAGTGGTGCGGCGGCCCGCGTCGGCGCCCAGCACTCGCAATGCTACGCTGCCTGGTACAGCCACGTTCCGGGCCTGAAGGTCATCATGCCGTATTCGGCAGCCGACGCGAAAGGTCTCCTGAAGGCTGCGATCCGCGATCCGAACCCGGTGATCTTCCTCGAAAACGAAATCCTCTACGGCCACTCCTTCGACGTGCCGAAGCTGGATGATTTCGTTCTGCCGATCGGCAAGGCACGGATCCACAAGGTCGGCAAGGATGCGACGATCGTCTCCTTCGGCATCGGCATGACCTATGCGATCAAGGCCGCGGCCGAACTGGAAAAGGAGGGCATCGACGTCGAGATCATCGACCTTAGAACCATCCGTCCGATGGACATGCCGACCGTGATCGAATCGGTGAAGAAGACAGGCCGTCTCGTGACCGTCGAGGAAGGCTTCCCGCAGTCCTCCGTCGGCACCGAAATCGCCACGCGCGTCATGCAGCAGGCCTTCGACTATCTCGATGCGCCGATCCTGACGGTCGCCGGCAAGGACGTGCCGATGCCTTACGCCGCCAACCTTGAAAAGCTGGCCCTGCCGAATGTCGGCGAAGTCGTCCAGGCGGTGAAGACCGTCTGCTACAAATAAGGGAGGGTGAAGAGATGCCTATCAACATCACCATGCCGGCCCTCTCGCCCACGATGGAAGAGGGCAACCTCGCCAAGTGGCTGGTCAAGGAAGGCGACAAGGTTTCGTCTGGCGACGTGATCGCCGAGATAGAAACGGACAAGGCGACGATGGAAGTCGAAGCGGTCGACGAGGGCACCGTTGCCAAGCTCGTCGTTCCCGCCGGCACCGAGGGCGTCAAGGTCAATGCCGTGATCGCCATTCTCGCCGCTGACGGCGAAGATGTGTCTGTCGCCGCTTCGGGCAATGGCGCTGCTGCGCCCGCCAAGGCGGAAGCGCCGAAGGCTGAAGCTGCACCGGCAAAGGCTGAAGCTGCGCCCGCCGCCGCTCCGGCTCCGGTTGCTGCGCAGGCAGTTGCTCCAGCGTCGTCCGGCACGCGCACCTTCTCATCGCCGCTTGCCCGCCGCCTGGCCAAGGATGCCGGCATCGATGTCTCCGCCATCGCCGGCACCGGCCCGCACGGCCGCGTCGTCAAGAGGGACGTCGAAACGGCTGTCGCCGGGGGCGACCTCAAGCCGGTCGCGGCGGCTGCGCCGTCCGCCGCTGCTCCGGCACCCGCTGCCGCGCCGCTCGCCAAGGGTCCGTCCGACGAAGCTGTTCTCAAGAACTTCGCCGAAGGTTCCTACGAACTCGTGCCGCATGACGGCATGCGCAAGACGATTGCCAAGCGCCTGCAGGAATCCAAGCAGACGATCCCGCATTTCTACGTCTCGGTCGATTGCGAGCTCGACGCGCTGCTGGCGCTGCGCGCCCAGCTCAACGCCTCGGCACCGGAGAAGGATGGCAAGCCGGTCTACAAGCTCTCGGTCAACGACATGGTCATCAAGGCGCTGGCGCTTGCCCTGCGCGATGTTCCGGATGCCAACGTGTCCTGGACGGACTCGAACATGGTCAAGCACAAACATGCCGATGTCGGTGTTGCCGTGTCGATCCCGGGCGGCCTGATCACCCCGATCATCCGCAGTGCGGAGCTCAAAAGCCTGTCAGCTATCTCCAACGAGATGAAGGATCTCGGCGCCCGCGCCAAGAGCCGCAAGCTGAAGCCGGAAGAGTATCAGGGCGGCACGACGGCCGTGTCGAACATGGGCATGATGGGCGTCAAGAACTTCGCCGCCGTCGTCAATCCTCCGCATGCGACGATCCTTGCGATCGGTGCCGGCGAGGAGCGCGTCGTGGTGAAGAAGGGCCAGATGGTTGTCGCCAATGTCATGACCGTGACGCTGTCGACCGATCACCGCGCCGTCGATGGCGCGCTCGGAGCCGAACTGCTCGGCGCCTTCAAGCGCTACATCGAAAACCCGATGGGAATGCTGGTCTGACGGGGAGCGTCGCGACAATGTCTTCCAGGGCGGGAAAAGCAACTGAAATGAGATTGACATTGCGGCGCTTCTGCGCCGCAACCGTCGTTGTTATGTTCCCCCTGTTGATCGCTGCGTCGGCGCGGGCTGAAGACCTCAACGATGAGGTCACGCAGCGCGTCGAGCAGATGACGGACAAGACGCTGTTGTTTCGCAATGACAGCGACCGGATTCCCCAGCTCGAATACCTCCGGCCCGACGGCACCGGTGTCGTCTGGTCGGCGGCATTGGGTGACAAGGTGGTGCCGATCGTCTGGACTGCGAGCAACGGCGACGAGGGCACCGGGTCTCTCTGCCTGCTGTTCAAAGGCGCTGATATCGGCATGACCCAGGACCTCAGGATGTGTGACCGTCTGGACGTTGTCGAAGCCGGCATTCGCGATGCCCGCGACGGCGACCCCTATGGCCTGCTGGGCGTGGAACACATGAAGGTGGCGCTGCCGGCGGATGTCGGCGGTTTGACTGATATCGACCGCTTGCTGGGACAGGATTGACACCATGAAAACAGTCCTCTGCTACGGCGACAGTCTGACCTGGGGATATGACGCGGAGACCGGTGGTCGGCATGCGTTGCAAGACCGCTGGCCATCGGTGCTGCAAAAAGCTCTGGGCGACGGCGTGCACGTCATTGCCGAAGGTTTGAACGGTCGAACTACCGCTTACGACGATCATCTGGCTGACTGTGACCGCAATGGCGCGCGCATCCTGCCGACCATCCTGCAAAGCCATGCGCCGATCGATCTCGTGATCTTCCTGCTCGGCACCAACGACATGAAGCCAGTGGTGCATGGAGCCGCTTTTGGCGCGGTGAAGGGCATCGAGAGGCTGGCCAAGCTCGTGTGGCATCATAGCTGGCCGGGCGTGCAGGCGGAGGCGCCGGAGATTCTGATCGTTGCGCCGCCCGTGATCTGCGAGACGGCGAATGCAAACTTTGCGGCAATGTATGCCGGCGCCGTCGAACAGTCGTCGATGTTGGCCTCGCTCTACGCCGATCTGGCAGACGAGATGGGCTGCGGCTTTTTCGATGCCGGTTCTGTGGCAAGGACGACGCCGCGCGATGGCGTGCATCTGGATGCCGAGAATACGCGCGCCATCGGACGCGGCCTCGAGCCGATGGTCCGGATGATGCTCGGTCTCTGAATGACGGCGGCTCTTGTCCTGCGGGCAGCGGAACGGGGGGACGCGGCGGAGCTGGCGGTGCTGGTTGATATCGCCTCGCACGGCTTTGCGACCTGGCTCTGGTACGGAGCGGTGATGCGCGGGACCAAGGATACCGCCATGGAGCAGGGGCGGTCGAGAATGTGCGATGACCATGAGCCCGGCGCCTGGAGGGATGCGACGCTGGCTGAATGGGACGGTGAGATTGCAGGTGTGTCGATCGGTTACGATCTGGATGAAACTGTTCGCGAGATCGCAGCACCCCATCCGGTGATCAAGCCGCTGCTGGACCTGCAGGTTGAGGTGATCGGTAGCCGGTTCATCGACAGCCTCGGTGTCTACCGGCATCATCGCGGCAAGGGTATCGGGCGGGCGCTGCTTGCCCACGAGATTGACAGGGCTCAAGGGAGGCAGGTCAGCCTGATCACCGAGAGCCACAATGAAACGGCGCTGGCGCTCTATGCAGCCAACGGATTTGTGGAGAAGGCAAGGCTCGCCGCCGTGCCGCTCTTTGAGGACAGCAAGAGGCATGAGTGGGTCTTGCTGGCCCGGAACATGACCTAAGCAAGAGGCAGGAAACAAGAATGGCAAATTCCTACGACGTCATCGTTATCGGTTCCGGTCCCGGCGGCTATATCGCGGCGATCCGCGCGGCACAGCTGGGGCTGAAGGTCGCTGTGGTCGAGCGCGAGCATTTGGCCGGCATCTGCTCCAACTGGGGCTGCATCCCGACCAAGGCGCTGCTGCGGTCCGCTGAAGTCCTGCATCTTGCGGAACATGCGAAGAATTACGGCCTGACGCTCGAAGGCAAGATCACGCCGGACTTGGCAGCGATCGTCAAGCGGTCGCGCGGCATTGCCGAGCGCATGAACGGTGGCGTCGGCTTCCTGATGAAGAAGAACAAGGTCGACGTCATCTGGGGCGAGGCCAAGCTCACCAAGCCGAACGAGATCGTCGTTGCCAAGACCACCAAGACTATCGTCCAGCCGCAGGCGCCGCTGCCGAAGAACACGCTGGGTGAAGGCACCTACACGGCCAAGCATATCATCATCGCGACCGGCGCCCGTCCGCGCGCGCTGCCCGGCATCGAGCCGGACGGCAAGCTGATCTGGACCTATTTCGAGGCGATGAACCCGGATCGGATGCCCAAATCGCTGCTGGTCATGGGCTCCGGCGCCATCGGCATCGAGTTTGCCTCCTTCTACCGCACGCTTGGTGTCGACGTGACGGTCGTCGAACTGCTGCCGCAGGTGATGCCGGTCGAGGACGCGGAAATCTCCGCCTTCGCCAAGAAGCAGTTCGACAAGCAGGGCATGAAGATCATTCTCGACGCCAAGGTGACCAAGGTCGAGAAATCAGCCGATTCGGTAACCGCCCATGTCGAGAAGAAGGACGGCTCGATCGAGAAGATCACCGCCGACCGGTTGATCTCGGCTGTCGGTGTGCAGGGCAACATAGAGAATCTCGGTCTCGAAGCGCTGGGCGTCAAGACAGACCGAGGCTGCATCGTCATCGACGGCTACGGCAAGACCAACGTGCCGGGCGTCTACGCGATTGGCGATGTCGCCGGCCCGCCGATGCTCGCCCACAAGGCCGAGCACGAAGCCGTCATCTGCGTCGAAAAGATCGCCGGCCTGCCCAATGTTCACCCGATGGACAAGCTGAAGATCCCGGGCTGCACCTATTGCAATCCCCAGGTTGCCTCCGTTGGTTTGACGGAAGCAAAAGCCAAGGCGGAGGGCCGGGACATCCGCGTCGGCCGCTTCCCCTTCGTCGCCAACGGCAAGGCGATCGCGCTCGGCGAAGACCAGGGTTTGGTCAAGACCATCTTCGACAAGAAGACGGGCGAACTGCTTGGCGCGCATCTGGTCGGTGCGGAAGTCACCGAACTGATCCAGGGGTTTGTCGTCGCGATGAACCTCGAGACCACCGAGGAAGACCTGATGCACACCATCTTCCCGCATCCGACGATTTCGGAAACGTTGAAGGAAAGCGTGCTCGATGCCTATGGGCGTGCACTGAACGCTTGATTGTGCTATGGCCCGCCTCCATGTGAGAGACGGGCCGTATGTCTGGCCTGAAGGAAAGTTGAAGTCACGATGGTCACCATTCTCGACCGCACCAATATCGAGATCGACGCCAAGCGCATCCGTCATCCGGAAAAGGCCCACAAGCCGGACACTGAGATGCTGCGCAAGCCGGAATGGATCCGCGTCAAGGCGCCGGTGTCGAAGGGCTATCAGGAAACCCGCTCGATCGTGAAGGAGCACAAGCTCGTCACGGTCTGCGAGGAGGCCGGCTGCCCGAACATCGGCGAGTGCTGGGACAAGAAGCACGCCACGTTCATGATCATGGGCGAGATCTGTACCCGCGCCTGCGCCTTCTGCAACGTCTCGACCGGCAAGCCGAATGCGCTCGACATGGCCGAGCCGGAAAACGTCGCCAAGGCCGTCAAGCAGATGGGCCTCAGCCACGTCGTCATTACCTCGGTCGATCGTGACGATCTGGCCGATGGCGGGGCCGAGCATTTCGAAAAGGTGATCTGGGCGATCCGGGCCGCGTCGCCGGCAACGACCATCGAAATCCTGACGCCCGACTTTCTGAAGAAGCCCGGCGCTCTGGAGCGCGTCGTTGCGGCGAAGCCCGACGTCTTCAACCACAACATGGAAACCGTGCCGGGCAACTATCTGACGGTACGCCCCGGCGCACGCTATTTCCACTCGATCCGGCTTTTGCAGCGGGTCAAGGAACTGGATCCGACCATGTTCACCAAGTCCGGCATCATGGTCGGCCTCGGCGAAGAGCGCAACGAAGTGCTGCAGCTGATGGACGACCTCAGGACCGCTGATGTCGACTTCCTGACCATCGGCCAGTACCTGCAGCCGACCCGCAAGCATCACCAGGTGATGAGCTTCGTCACGCCGGAGGAGTTCAAGTCCTACGAGACCGTCGCCTATACCAAGGGCTTCCTGATGGTTGCCTCAAGCCCGCTCACCCGCTCGTCGCATCACGCCGGCGACGATTTCGCCCGGCTGCGCGCGGCGCGGGAAAAGAAGCTGCTGGCAGCGGCGGAGTAGTCGTTCAGCGGTTGCAAAGTCGGGTTCGAGCTTTATGGTGCGCGGCTCCAGGTTTGGAGCCGCCATGCCTCGCTATGTCTCCGGAATTGAACAGGCCCTGCCGATCCTTCGCCGCGCCAACCGTGTCCTCGTGATCGGCTGCTCCGGCGGCGGCAAGAGCACGCTTTCGCGAAAACTTTCAGGCCGCCTCGATCTGCCCTACGTCTCGATGGACCGGGAATTTTACTGGCTGCCAGGGTGGATCAAGCGACCGAAAGGGGAAGAGCGCGCGATGATCGCGGCCAGGGTCGCGGAGGATCGCTGGATTATGGACGGGAGCGGCGCGTCGACCTTCGATCTCCGCTTGCCGCGAACGGACTTGGTTATCTGGGTCCGTGTGCCGCGTCGCATATGCTTTTGGGGGCTTGCCTATCGGGTCGCTTCGAGCTTTGGCCGTGTTCGTCCGGACATGGCGCCGGGCTGTCCGGAACAACTGCCCGATCGCGAGTTCCTCTCGTATATCTGGAACTTCGAACGGCGCGTTTCTCCCGTCATCGTCAAGGCGATCGACCGGTACTCGGCGGAGATGCCGGTCCTGACGCTCAGGAGCCGTCGAGACATGCGTGCTCTCGTCGAGAATTTGCGGGAAGCCGTGAATGTCAAATAAGCTTTTGAATTTGGAGGCGGCGGCCTCGGCCCTCCATGCCGCCGAACGTGTGCTGATCATCGGTTGCTCGGGCAGCGGCAAGAGCACGCTGGCGCGTAAACTTTCGGGGTTGTTCCAGCTTCCTTATATTTCGATGGATCGCGACGTTTTCTGGTTGCCGGGCTGGAATCAGCGACCGAGGGCCGAGGCACTCGAGATCGTTGAGCGAGCGGTTGCACAGCCGCGATGGGTCATGGACGGAACGAGCCCCGGCACGTTGCCGTTGCGACTGCCGCGCACGGACATTGTCTTGTGGATGCGTCCACCGCGCCATGTTTCCCTTTACGGGGTCGTCATCCGTTGGCTGCGATTTCTTGGCAGGACGCGGCCCGAAATGGCCGAAAATTGCCCCGAGCGCCTGACGCCTGAATTCCTTTCATATATCTGGAATTTCGAGAAGACCGAAAGTCCCGAGATTGAACAGAAGCTGGCGGATTACGGTTCCGATGTGCCGGTGCTCGTTCTGAAATCGCATTCCGAGACACGAAGTCTGCTGAAGCGGCTTGCTCGCCATTGAAGCGATCATCGGTTCAATCTACTCTGCCACCGTCGGCTTTGAGGCTGGCAATCGGGGAGGCGGGCATGGATGTTGGTGCACTGTTCCTGAAAGCTGCCGCCTATGCAGCGGAATTTCGGCGCTCGGTCGATGATCGACCGCAGCGGCCGGTATATGATTATCCCCAGGCGCTCGCTGCATTTTCCGAGGAATTGCCGGAAAATGGGGTTCCGGTTGATGACGTGCTCGATTCCCTGGTCGCAAGGGCGGAGCCTGGATTGCACATGCCGACAGGCCCACGATTTTTCGGCTGGGTCATGGGCGGATCGCATCCCGCCGGTGTTGCCGCCGATTTTCTGACGTCGGCCTGGGGACAAAACACGGGGAACCACGTGGTTGCTCCTGCCGCCGCCGCAGTCGAGGCAGTCGCCGCGCGCTGGTTGCTGGAATTGCTCGACCTGCCACGTGAAAGCTCTGTCGGGTTTGCCACCGGCGCGACGATGGCCAATTTCACCTGTCTTGCAGCAGCGCGTGGCGCGGTACTGCGCGCCGTCGATTGGGATGCGGATACACAAGGTCTCTTCGGTGCGCCGCAGATTACGGTGGTCATCGGTGACGATGCGCACACGACGATTTTTTCGGCATTGCAGTTTCTGGGTCTCGGTCATGACCGCGTCCTGCGGGTGGCAACGGACGCTCAAGGTAGAATGTTACCCGATGCTTTCGCCGATATTTTTGGATCAATCAGCGGTCCTTCGATCGCGATCCTGCAGGCCGGGCAGATCAACACCGGCGCCTGCGATGATTTCACGAAGCTCGTTCCCATTGCAAAATCTCATGGGGTCTGGGTTCATGTGGATGGAGCGTTCGGTCTGTGGGCGCAGGTTTCGCCAGAAAGGCGAGCGCTGACACGCGGGATCGGCTTGGCCGATAGTTGGGCAGCGGATGGGCACAAATGGCTGCAGACGCCATATGATTGCGGCTATGCCATTGTTCGCGATGAATTGGCGCATCGCCGGGCGATGACGATTGCGGCAAGCTATCTGCCCCTGGCGGCGGAGGGAGAGCGCGATCCTTCCCACTATGTTCCGGAGCTTTCCCGCCGGGCACGGGGATTTGCGACGTGGTCGATGATCAAACATCTGGGGCGTGACGGAATAGCCGCCCTGGTTGATCGCAACTGCGAAGCGGCACAGGTCATGGCGGAAAATCTCATGCGCGAGCCCGGCATAGAGGTCGTCAACGACGTCGTTCTCAATCAGGTCATCGTCCGGTTCGGCAGTGATAGGGCAATGGATGAGGCCGACAGTATGACCAGGCGTACGATTGCACGACTTCAGAGGGATGGCACCGTATTTGCCGCGGGCGCAGTCTGGCGGCAGAGGCTGGTGATGCGTATGTCGCTCATCAATTATCAGACGGATGCGAGACAGGCGAAAATCGCCGCGCACGCCATAATAGAAGCCTACCGTAACGTCTGGCAGGAAAACGATCTGGCCTGACGCTACGTCAACCTTCTGCCATTCGGAATGGGGCATCATGCCATCTTGTTTTTCCGGAAATCATTGAATATCTGAACGCCATGCCCCAGTTCGAGACCCGCCGGCCCGTCAAGCACACACCCGACCAGATGTTTGATTTGATTGCCGATGTAGAGAGATACCCGGAATTCCTGCCGCTCTGCGAGGCGCTGACGGTTCGTTCGCGCAAGGAGCGGGACGGCAAGGAGCTGTTGCTCGCCGACATGACCGTCGGTTACAAGGCGATCCGCGAGACCTTCACCACGCAGGTGCTCTTGAACAAGGCCGAGCGCGTCATCGACGTCAAATATATCGACGGACCGTTCAAATATCTCGATAACCGCTGGAGCTTCGAAGGGATGGGCGAGGGCGGTTGCTCGGTCAACTTCTTCATCGACTACGAGTTCAAGAGCCGGATCCTCGGCGCCCTGATGGGATCGATGTTCGACCGCGCCTTCCGGATGTTTTCCGAAGCCTTCGAGAAGCGCGCCGATGCGATCTACGCAACGGTATAGCTAAAGCCTCGTACGAGGCTTTAAACGTTTTCAGTTTTCCGCCGCGTCTTCGAGCATGTCGAGCGCCGTGCGCACCGTTGCCATCCGGACGGCCTCGCGGCCGATGTCGCCGTAACGCATCTCGCGGTGAAGCACGCTGCCGCTCCGGCTCGCGGTCGCCAGATGAACCAGTCCGACCGGCTTTTCCTCCGATCCGCCGCCAGGCCCGGCAATGCCCGTCACCGCGACAGCGATGGCCGCTTGCGAATGGGAAAGCGCACCACGCGCCATCTCAATCGCCGTCTGGCGCGATACCGCCCCATGGGCTGCAAGCGTTGCCGGATCGACGCCGAGCATCTGCATCTTGGCATCGTTGGAATAGGTGACGAAGCCGCGATCGACAACCGAGGAGGATCCGGGAATCTCCGTCAGGGCACCCGCGATCAATCCGCCGGTACAGGATTCGGCCGTAGCGACCATCAGGCCGCGTTTGGAAAGAGCGGCGATCAAGGTGCGCGCCTTGTTTTCGATGTCTTCCGGCCAGCCGCTCATTTGCCGTCCCCCGCATAGACGACGGTTGCCGTGGCAATCGCAGCTATACCTTCGCGCCGGCCGACGAATCCGATCTTCTCGTTGGTCGTTGCCTTGACGGAGCAGCGATCAAGCGAAATGCCGAGCATAGCCGCGAGGTTCTCGCGCATGGCCAAACGATGCGGGCCGACTTTCGGCGCTTCGGCGATCAGGGAAATATCGGCGTTCATGATCGTACCGCCATTGTCTCGGACGATCCTGGCGGCGTGCTCCAGAAAAATGCGCGATGCGGCGCCTTTCCACTGCGGATCCGACGGAGGGAAATGATCGCCGATATCGCCGGCGCCGCAGGTCGCTAAAAGGGCATCGGTCAACGCATGCAGGGCGACATCGGCATCGGAATGGCCAAGCAGCTTTTGGTCATGCGGAATGAAAATGCCGCAGAGCGTCACCCCGTCGCCCTCCACGAGCTGGTGGACGTCATAGCCATTGCCGGTGCGCACATCCGGAAGCCTATTTCGGCTCAGTTTCTCATCGGCCATGGCGATATCCCGTTTGATTGTCAGTTTGACATTGTCGGCCAATCCTTCGACCAGCGTTACCGGCAGGCCCGCCCATTCGGCGATCGAGGCATCGTCGGTGAAATCGGACCGGCCGGACGCGGCAGCGTTCGCATGGGCGTCAAGGATGGGTAGAAAACGAAAGCACTGCGGTGTCTGGGCGCCGAAGAGGCCGGTTCTCGATACGGTCTCGACGACTTTTCCATCCGGTGAGCCGCGCTTCAATGTGTCGGCGACCGCAATCGCAGGAAGGACGGCATCCGAGCCTTCCGCCAGCGCCAGGAAGCAGCGGTCGAGCAAGGCATGGTCGATGAAGGGCCTGACTGCATCATGGATCATAACATGCGAAATGCCGGATTTTTCCAGCGCTTTTAGCCCGGCAAACACGGACAGCTGGCGCGTCGGACCGCCGTGGGTGAAGGTAATGGAGGACGTGTCACCGGATACCTGGCTGCGAGCGTCATCGAACAAGGTCTCGTCGTCCGGATGAATGACGACGACGATCCTCTTTTCCCTCGGCCATGTCGCAAAAACATCAAGTGTATGGGTAATAACGGGCCGCCCGCCGATGGGGCGATATTGCTTGGGTCCGTCGCGCAGGGAGCCGGCGCGTTCGCCCCGGCCCGCAGCAACAATGACGATACCACAGGAAAACTGTTCTTTTGCCTGCATCTTCTGTATGGGTTCCCGCAAATGGTTTGTCGTCTGGGGTTCCCGGACAATCCTTCGATCGGCGACCACGCTCCAGTCATTGCGCCAAAACAACGAACCTGCGCCGTTTCGGCGCGGGGTGCTTCAATCGCCGTGGTGATTTACCGCGAAGGCCGGGGCTTTACCAGTTGTCCCGGGAATTTTGTCTCAGAGCTCTGAAATCGCTTGGCAAGCCTGTCAAGTATGTCTAAAAATAGTGCAGAATAAAGATGTGCCCGAAAGATAATCATTTGCAGATACCGGATTTGTCATCCCCGTTGCGGGTTGGACGGCTCTCCTTCCGAAACCGCGTCGTACTTGCGCCGATGTCGGGCGTGACGGATTTGCCCTTCAGGCAGCTGGCCTGGCGGTTCGGTGCCGGACTGGTCGTGACCGAGATGGTGGCGAGCCGCGAGTTGGTCGGCAACGCATCGGAAAGCTGGGCGCGGCTCAAGAGTTCCGGCATCGATCCGCATATGGTGCAGCTTGCTGGGCGCGAGGCATACTGGATGGCCGAGGCGGCGAGGATCGCTGCGGATAATGGCGCCGATGTCATCGACATCAACATGGGGTGCCCGGCAAAGAAGGTGACCGGCGGCTATTCCGGCTCGGCACTGATGCGTGATCCAGACCACGCCCTGTCGCTGATCGAGGCGACGGTAAAGGCCGTCGATGTGCCGGTGACGCTAAAGATGCGCCTCGGCTGGGACGAGAATTCCATCAACGCCCCGCTGATCGCCAAACGGGCGGAAGAGGCGGGCGTCCAGATGATCACCATTCATGGCCGCACGCGCATGCAGTTTTACAACGGCACAGCTGACTGGGATGCTATCCGCGCGGTTCGCGACGTGATTTCGGTTCCGCTCGTCGCCAATGGCGATGTCGGCACTAAGGCAGACGCAAATGCAATCCTCAAGCGCTCCGGTGCCGATGCGGTGATGATCGGGCGCTCCAGCCAGGGGCGGCCCTGGCACGCCGGCGTGCTCGCGGGTGCGGTCACGCATCCGGACTCTGCGGCAATCGCAGACATTGTCGCCGAGCACTACAACATGATGCTGGAATTCTACGGGGCCGATATTGGCCTAAGACATGCGCGCAAGCATCTCGGCTGGTACCTGGATCGGTTTGCACCGCAGCTCGAACCGCAGGAAAAGGCGGCGATCATGACCTCCACGGAGCCAAGCACCGTCATGTCCCGTGCGGTGGCGGCCATCGCTGCTGGATCCGGCCGGCAAGAAGAAAAGGACGCGGCATGACCGAAAAAATAGGCGACGAGGAGAGGAAGGCGATTAATTCGTTGCCGATGGCCGTGCTGAATGCCATCCAGAACCCTGTCATCCTCGTCGATGAGAACGGTCTTGTCGCCTTCGCGAACTGGGAGGCGGAGGCGTTCTTCGGCGCCAGCGCCAATTACCTTGCCCGCCACGACATCAGCGCCTTCATTCCCTTTGGCAGCCCGCTTCTGACGCTGATCGAGCAGGTCCGCGAGCGCCGGGCTGCGGTCAACGAATATCGCGTTGATCTCAGTTCGCCGCGCCTTGGTGCCGACAAGCTCGTCGATCTCTATGTAGCGCCGGTGCTGTCGGAGCCGGGCTCGGTCGTGATCGTCTTCCAGGAGCGCTCGATGGCCGACAAGATCGACCGGCAATTGACGCACCGGGCTGCTGCTCGATCGGTGACCGGCCTTGCCTCCATGCTGGCTCACGAGATCAAGAACCCGCTGTCGGGTATCAGAGGCGCCGCGCAGCTTCTTGAGACATCCGTCAACGATGAAGACCGCGCGCTGACGCGGCTGATCTGCGACGAGACTGACCGCATCGTTTCGCTGGTCGATCGCATGGAAGTGTTTTCCGACGAGCGACCTGTCGATCGCCATCCGGTCAACATCCATTCGGTGCTCGATCATGTGAAGGCCGTCGCCAAGGCCGGTTTTGCCCGCAAGATACGCATCACGGAAAATTACGACCCGTCGCTGCCGCCAGTCTATGCCAATCGCGACCAGTTGATTCAGGTCTTTCTCAACCTGATCAAGAACGCGGCGGAAGCGGTTGCCGACAAGCCGGACGGCGAGATCATGCTGACCACCGCCTACAGGCCGGGTATCCGCCTGTCGGTCGCAGGAACGCGGGAGAAAATCTCGCTGCCGCTCGAATTCTGCGTCCATGACAACGGACCGGGCGTGCCGTCTGATCTGGTACCGCATCTGTTCGACCCGTTTATCACCACAAAAACCAACGGCTCCGGCCTCGGCCTTGCTCTCGTTGCCAAGATCATAGGCGGTCATGGCGGCATCGTCGAATGCGACAGCCAGTCGAGCCGCACGACATTTCGCGTTCTCATGCCCGCGTCGAAAGGGCCGACGGCCGAGGACAGCGAACCACTGACCATCATAAAAGGACAATCCCGATGACTGGCGCCACTATCCTCGTCGCTGACGACGACGCTGCCATCCGCACCGTGCTCAACCAGGCGCTGAGCCGCGCCGGTTACGACGTCCGCATCACCTCGAACGCGGCGACGTTGTGGCGCTGGATTTCGGCGGGTGATGGTGATCTCGTCGTCACCGACGTCGTCATGCCGGACGAGAACGCCTTCGACCTCCTACCGCGAATCAAAAAGGCGCGGCCCGATCTGCCGGTGCTGGTGATGAGCGCTCAGAACACGTTCATGACGGCGATCAAGGCGTCGGAGAAGGGCGCCTATGACTACCTGCCCAAGCCCTTCGACCTGACGGAACTGATTGCCATTATCGGCCGCGCTCTGGCCGAACCGAAGCGAAAGCCGGTCAAGCTGGAAGATGATCCGCAGGACGGCATGCCGCTGGTCGGCCGCTCCGCGGCCATGCAGGAAATCTACCGCGTGTTGGCGCGTCTGATGCAGACCGACCTGACGCTGATGATCACCGGCGAATCCGGTACCGGCAAGGAACTGGTCGCCAAGGCGCTGCACGACTACGGCAAGCGCCGCAACGGCCCCTTTGTTGCCATCAACATGGCGGCGATCCCGCGCGACCTGATCGAATCGGAATTGTTCGGCCATGAGAAGGGCGCGTTTACCGGGGCACAGAACCGCTCGACCGGGCGCTTCGAACAGGCGGAAGGCGGCACGCTGTTCCTGGACGAAATCGGCGATATGCCGATGGACGCGCAGACCAGGCTGCTGCGCGTGCTGCAGCAAGGCGAGTACACGACGGTCGGCGGCCGCACACCAATCCGCTCGGACGTTCGTATCGTGGCGGCCACCAACAAGGACCTGAAACAGTCGATCAATCAGGGCTTGTTCCGCGAGGACCTCTATTACCGCTTGAACGTCGTCCCCCTGCGCTTGCCGCCGCTGCGTGATCGTGCCGAGGATATCCCCGATCTCGTCCGCCATTTCGTGCAGCAGGCGGAAAAGGAAGGCCTTGATGTCAAGCGCTTCGATCAGGAAGCGCTCGAACTGATGAAGGCTCACCCCTGGCCCGGCAACGTCCGCGAGCTTGAAAACGTCGTGCGCCGCCTGACCGCGCTTTATCCACAGGATGTGATCACACGGGAAATCATCGAGAGCGAGCTGCGCTCCGACATTCCAGACAGCCCGATCGAGAAGACGTCCAGTCGTTCCGGGTCGATGTCGATCTCCCAAGCCGTGGAAGAGAACATGCGGCAGTATTTTTCAGGCTTCGGCGACGGGCTACCGCCGGCAGGGCTTTATGATCGTGTGCTGGCCGAAATGGAGTATCCGTTGATTCTGGCCGCCTTGACGGCAACGCGCGGCAACCAGATCAAGGCCGCCGACCTGCTTGGCCTGAACCGGAACACCCTGCGCAAGAAAATCCGCGAGCTCGGTGTTTCCGTTTACCGCAGCTCACGCAGCGCTTGACTTCGCACCGATAAGCGTTGCATTTTCGCCACAATATGTTGCTTAGAAAGCACACGGGTGACAGTGAGTCTTTCGCCATGTCATTCGTTGGTCTGGTTTATTGGTGTGCGGAAACGCGGAGCCAACCAGATTTTGTGCGGTCATTTTCTTGACCACGGAGCGTAAAATACCCGCTGCTTTCCCATGGAGAGCGACGCCGGGTCGGAGGATACGTTTTTGATGGCCGACGGGCTGATTGTGCCATTGGCGAAAGAAGAGGTTGCGGTGATCGGCCATGACCGGCGCGCATCCTTCGCGTTTCCAGGGCTCCTCCTGGCAACAGGCGCGTTGGCTTGCGCGATCATATCACTGCTCGTTCTTCTCGGGCTGACGCCGGTCAAGCCGGAAACCAATATCATCATCGGTTCAGCCGCGATCAATGCGCTGTTCGTCATCGGGCTGCTTTTCCTGATCGGCCGCGAGATTTTGCGGCTTCTGAAAGCCCGCAACCGAGGCAGGGCGGCAGCCCGGCTGCATGTTCGCATCGTTGCCCTGTTCTCGATCGTTGCGATCACGCCGGCCATTCTGGTGGCAATCTTTGCCAGCATCACGCTCGATGTCGGCCTTGACCGCTGGTTTTCGCTGCGTACGCAGTCGATCGTCAGTTCCTCGCTCGAGGTGGCGCAAGCCTATGTGCTGGAAAATGCCAGCTATCTTCAGGGCCAGACGGTCTCGATGGCCAATGATCTGGAGCGCAATCGCCAGCTCTACAGCCTCGACCGGACCGGCTTCACCGAATTGATGACGCGCCAAGCCCGCGGGCGCGGCATGCTCGGCGCTTTCCTTGTGCGAGGAGACGGATCGCCAATCCTGCAGGCGAACATCCCCACCGAGCGGCCGCTGCCGGCCATTCCGAAGGATGCGCTGCTCAGCACCGTTTCCGGCCAGCCGACCCTCATTCCACCCGGAGTGACCAATCTCGTCGGTGCGATCATTCCGATCGACAATATCGACGGTGCCTATCTCTACACCGTGCGTAGCGTCGATCCGAAGGTCATGCGCTCGATGCGGCTGATGGAAGAGAACACAGCCGAATACAAGAATCTCGAGGCGGGCCGTACGTCGCTGCAAGTGGCGTTCGGGGTTCTTTATCTTGGCTTCGCTCTGATCGTTCTGTTGGCCGCGATCTGGACCGCGATCGCGGTCGCCGACCGGATCGTCAGGCCGATCCGGTTGCTGATCGGTGCGGCAGACAGCGTTGCCACGGGCAACTTGAATGTCGTTGTGCCGGTGCATGCGGTCGACGGCGACGTCGGCAGCCTGTCGCGAACTTTCAACAAGATGATCGCTGAAATCCGCACGCAGCGCGACCAGATCCTTGAGGCCAAGGACGAGATGGACGACCGGCGGCGGTTCATCGAGGCAGTCCTTTCCGGCGTGACGTCTGCCGTGATCGGCGTCGAGGATGACCGGCGCATCACCATCGCCAATCCGTCGTCGGAGCATTTTTTGTCGCGGACAACGCTGGAACTTGTCGGCGAGAAGCTCGTCGATGTGGCGCCCGAAATCGAACAGGTGCTGAATGAAGCCTCCAGCCGCCACCGCAACGACTACCGCAAGCAGATCAACATCATGCGCGGCGGCACGGAGCGGACGCTGAACGTCCAGGTAACGCGCGAGGAATCACATGATGCCAAGGATTCCTATGTCATCACCGTCGATGACATCACCGACCTCGTGATTGCCCAGCGCTCGACGGCCTGGGCCGATGTCGCCCGTCGTATCGCACATGAAATCAAGAACCCGCTGACGCCGATCCAGCTGTCGGCCGAGCGCCTGAAACGCCGCTACGGCAAGCAGATCAATCAGGACGACCGGGCGGTGTTCGACCAGTGTACCGACACGATCGTTCGCCAGGTCGAGGATATCGGCCGCATGGTCGATGAATTCTCCGGTTTTGCACGCATGCCGAAGCCGACGAAGGAGCAGGCCGATCTGCGCAATATCCTGAAGGACGCGATCTTCCTGCGCGAAATGGGCAACACCCATGTGATCTTCATTCGCGACCTCGGCGAAGAACCGCTCGACGGCACCTTCGATAGCCGCATGCTCGGCCAGGCCTTCGGCAACATCATCAAGAACGCAGTCGAGGCGATCGAGGCCTTGCCGGCCGATGCCGTTCGCGGCGAGCGCACGGTTATGGTGCGCTCTCGCCTGAATGAAACGAGCGGCCAGTTCGTTGTTGATATCATCGACAACGGCAAGGGACTGCCGACCGAAAATCGCCACCGTATTCTCGAACCCTACATGACCATGCGCGAGAAGGGCACAGGACTTGGTCTCGCGATCGTCAAGAAGATCATCGAGGACCATGGCGGACAGTTGGAACTGCATGATGCGCCTGCCGATTTCGATCGCGGCCAGGGCGCCATGATTCGCATTATTTTGCCGCCGGCCGGACAAAGCGGTGGCGGTGACGACAGACAGGACAAGGATACTTCCCATGGCGGCTGACATTCTGGTTGTGGACGACGAGGAGGACATTCGCGAGATCGTCTCGGGCATTCTGTCCGACGAGGGCCACGAAACGCGCACGGCGTTCGACAGCGACAGCGCGCTTGCTGCAATCAGCGACCGTGTGCCGCGCCTTGTCTTTCTGGATATCTGGATGCAGGGGAGCCGGCTCGATGGGCTGGCATTGCTCGACGAGATCAAGAGCCGCTATCCGGACCTGCCTGTCGTGATGATTTCGGGGCATGGCAACATCGAGACTGCCGTTTCGGCCATCCGCCGCGGCGCCTACGATTTCATCGAGAAGCCCTTCAAGGCGGACCGGCTGATCCTGATCGCCGAGCGAGCGCTGGAAAACTCCAAGCTGAAGAAGGAAGTGTTCGAGCTGAAGAAGCGGTCCGGCGATCCCGTCGAACTGATTGGAACCTCTGTTGCCGTTTCGCAATTGCGCCAGACCATCGAGAAGGTTGCGCCGACCAACAGCCGTATCATGATCCACGGTCCATCCGGTTCCGGCAAGGAGCTGGTAGCCCGGATGATCCACCGCAAGTCCTCGCGGGCCGGCGGTCCCTTCGTTGCGCTGAACGCGGCAGCGATCACGCCGGATCGGATGGAAATGGCGTTGTTCGGTACCGAGGGGACGCCTGGCCAGCCTCGCAAGACCGGTGCCCTCGAAGAGGCTCATGGCGGCATTCTCTATCTTGACGAAGTCGGAGAGATGCCGCGCGAGACGCAGAACAAGATTTTGCGCGTGCTGGTCGATCAGCAGTTCGAGCGCGTCGGCGGCTCCAAGCGTGTCAAGGTTGATGTCCGCATCATCTCCTCGACCGCCTACAATCTTGAAAGCCAGATCGCCGAAGGTGCCTTCCGCGAGGATCTCTATCACCGGCTGGCCGTCATTCCTGTGCGGGTGCCGGCGCTTGCCGAGCGACGCGAGGATATCCCGTTCCTGGTCGACATGTTCATGCGTCAGGTCAGCGAGCAGGCCGGCATCCGTACCCGCAAGATTGGCGAAGACGCACTGGCCGTGCTGCAATCGCACGACTGGCCGGGCAACATTCGCCAACTGCGCAACAATATCGAACGCCTGATGATTCTCGCCCGCAGCGACGGTCCGGATACCGCGATCTCGGCCGACATGCTGCCGAGCGAGGTCGGCGACAGCCTGCCGAAGATTTCCGCACAGGGCGACCATCACATCATGACGCTTCCGTTGCGTGAGGCGCGCGAAATGTTCGAGAGGGATTACCTGATCGCCCAGATCAACCGTTTCGGTGGCAATATTTCGCGCACGGCGGAATTTGTCGGCATGGAGCGCTCGGCGCTGCATCGCAAGCTGAAATCGCTCGGCGTCTGAACCCGCATCTATCCCTGGAACACGTCATCCATGTCGAAAATTGCCTATGTTAACGGTGTGTACCAGCGTCACAGCGACGCCGGTGTCCACATAGAGGACCGTGGCTTCCAGTTCGCAGATGGCGTCTACGAAGCCTGCGAAATCCGCCACGGCTTCATTGTCGATCTTACGCGGCATCTCGACCGGCTGGACAGGTCGCTGCGGGAGCTTCGCATCGGTTGGCCCATGACACGTGCTGCCCTTGTCGTGGTCATCCGCGAGGTCGTGCGTCGAAACCGTGTTCGCAACGGTCTGTTCTACCTGCAGGTGACGCGTGGGGTGGCGCGCCGCGATCATGTCTTCCCGAAGGACGGGACACCCTCGACGGTGGTCGTCACCGCCAAGAGAACGGATGCTTCGGTCATCGCAGGAAAAAATGCCAATGGCATCCGGGCGATCACTGTGCCGGAAAACCGTTGGGACCGCGTGGATATCAAGTCGGTCGGTCTGTTGCCGAATGTGCTGGCGCGGCAGGCGGCCAAGGAGGAGGGCGCCCAGGAGGCGATTTTTGTCGACGCCGACGGCACGGTGAAGGAGGGGGCTGCGACCAACGTCTGGATCGTCGATCGCGATGGCACGCTGCGGACGCGTCACGCCGAGCATGGCATTCTGCGCGGCATCACCCGCACGACACTGAAGGATGTCACGGCAGCGATAGGGATCGAGATCGTCGAGCAGGCATTCTCTATCGAGGAGATGCTGGAGGCGCGCGAGGTCTTCATCACCGCCGCCACCAGCATCTGCTTTCCTGTCGTGGCGGTTAACGGTAAAGTCATCGCCAATGGCCATCCAGGCATCGTGTCACAGAAAATTCGCGAAGCCTTTTTCGACATTGCGGAAAAGACTGCGATTTGATACCAAATCCGGGGGGACGCTTTAAAGACCAGTTTTTTCAGCGTTCAGGCTATTCAGATCGTATAATCAACCGGTTAATTCGAGCCGGCAAATAAGAAAGAAGCGGCGCTATGGCGGAACGTTCTCAGAACTTGCAGGATCTTTTTCTCAACACCGTCCGCAAGCAGAAGATATCTCTGACGATATTTCTTATCAATGGTGTGAAACTTACCGGCGTTGTCACGTCTTTTGACAACTTTTGTGTCCTCTTGCGGCGTGACGGGCATTCCCAGCTCGTATACAAGCACGCAATCTCGACAATCATGCCGGGCCAGCCGATGCAGATGTTTGAGAGCGAAGAATCCGCATCCTGACGGGATACAAGACACATTACCAAACGTGATACAAAATCGGCGTCGATCATCCCGGAGCTTGAAAAGCTTCGTGATGACATGCGCGCCGTTGTCATCGTCCCAGTCCTAAAAAAGACGGGCAGGCAGAATGCTGAGATTATTGCTGCGACCTCGACGCGTAGCGACGAAAGCCGGCTGGAAGAAACGATCGGGCTCGCGCTCGCCATCGATCTGGAAGTCGTCCATGGCATGATCGTTCCCATCGCTCAGCCGAAGCCGGGCACATTGCTCGGCAGCGGCAAGATTGAGGAGATCGGCCATCTGCTCAGTGAGCACAATGCTGGCCTCGTCATCATCGATCATCCGCTGACGCCCGTTCAACAGCGCAATCTCGAAAAGGAATGGAACTGCAAGGTCATCGACCGGACCGGTCTCATCCTGGAAATCTTCGGTCGCCGTGCCTCCACCAAGGAAGGCACGCTGCAGGTCGATCTGGCCCATCTGAACTACCAGAAGGGCCGTCTGGTGCGCAGTTGGACCCACTTGGAACGCCAGCGCGGCGGTGCAGGTTTCATGGGCGGTCCCGGTGAAACCCAGATCGAAGCCGACCGGCGGCTTTTGCAGGAAAAGATCGTCAAGCTGGAAAAGGAACTGGAGCAGGTCCGGCGCACCCGCCAGCTCCACCGCGCCAAGCGCAAGAAGGTACCGCATCCGATCGTCGCGCTCGTCGGCTATACCAACGCTGGAAAATCGACGCTATTCAACCGCATCACCGGTGCGGGTGTTCTTGCCGAAGATATGCTGTTTGCCACGCTCGACCCGACGCTGCGCCGAATGAAGCTGCCGCATGGGCGCATGGTGATGCTGTCCGATACGGTTGGCTTCATCTCCGATCTGCCGACGCATCTGGTTGCAGCCTTCCGCGCGACGCTGGAAGAGGTGTTGGAAGCGGACCTGATCTTGCACATTCGCGATCTCTCGGACCCCGACAATCAGGTGCAGGCGCAGGACGTGCTGCGCATCCTCACGGATCTTGGTATCGACGAGAAGGCAAGGTCCGAGCGCATCATCGAGGTCTGGAACAAGATCGACCGGCTCGACACCGAAGCGCGGGAAAGCCTCGTTCAGAAGGCGGAGAACACGAGCAACACAGCCGCGGTTTCGGCGATTACCGGCGAGGGCGTTGATAGCCTGCTCGATGAGATCGGCAACAGGCTCTCCGGCGTGATGACGGAATGTACGGTCGTGCTGACTGCCCAGAAACTGGCGCTACTGCCGTGGGTTTACGAGCACGCGATCGTGGACGGCCGCGAAGACATGGAAGACGGTTCGGTCAGCCTTGATCTGAGGCTGACGGCAACCGAGGCGGAGGAACTCGAGCGCCGGCTGGGTAATGGTCCGAAGGCCGCTGCACAGGATTGGTAACGGCCGCCTCCATCCTAACGAATTTCATATTCTGAAATCTCTGGTAAGGGGCCTGCCTGCATCCTCCTTCTCACTATCATCGCTGGAGCATTGCAAACTAGGCTGGCGGTGGAAACCAATTGCAGGGTGATACGTTAAATGGGCGCGAATATTCCAGAAGAATTCCCTCGACAGGAATTCAGGCAGTCGAAGCTGCCATATCAACTGGCCGCGTACGCCGCGAGCATGATCCTGCCGTTGATTGTCATTAAAACCGTAAGTGCAATCTTGCCGCCTGTTTTCTCGTCCAGCCTTTTCGTCGGTTTGGTCGCATGGTGCTCGATGGTGGTCGGATGCCTTATCGTGCTGACGAAACTGCTTTCGAGAATGGATTTTGAGAAGCCGGTGGTTACCATTGAGCCGAACGCCGTGATTTTCTCGGAGGCGCGCACCAGGATGCTGCCATGGACCTCGATATCGAAAATCAAATTTTACGAGAGTGGACAGCTTCGCCAAACCAAGACGTTCGTCTTTCACATGGCGGGTGGCGGCAAGGAGACGTTCAGCGTCAGCCAAATTGCAGGTATCTCTGCGTGGCAGTTATTCGACACGATCAAGATTTACCATCGGAAATTCGGACCACAACCTGCCCAAGGCAGTCCAAGCTATGATTCTTCAGCCTGGACAGGAGTTGACAATGACTAGCGAAAAGGCTGTGGGTGGAAGCTCTGCGATAGCTATTTCGCCACGCGAACAAGGCCATAGAGCCAATAGTTGAATTTCGCTGACCGGATTCATTCCGCTACGTCAGTTGCCGCTCGATTGCCTTCGCCGCCTGCCAGAGCTCTTCCATGCGCTCCAGCGTTGCCCCCTCCAGACTTTCGCCGTCGGCATCCAATGTGGTCTCGATGTGGCTGAAACGGCGTCGGAATTTCGTGTTGGTGCCACGCAGCGCCATTTCCGGATCAGTGCCGACATGGCGGCCGATATTGACGACTGCGAAGATCAGGTCTCCGAGTTCGTCGGTCACCTTGGCCTTGTTGTTGGATGCCAGTGCCTCGCGCAATTCGGCGATCTCTTCCTCGATCTTGTCGAGGATAGGCTCCGGCGAAGACCAGTCGAAACCGACCTTGGCGGCACGTTCTTGCAGTTTCAAGGCTTCGACAAGCGCTGGGAAACTGCGCTGGACCGAGCCGAGGTGCCCCTTGTTGACATCCTCCGGCAGGCCATGACGGGCGCGCCGTTCACGGCGTTCGGCTTTTTCGGCCTGCTTGATCACACTCCATTGCAGCTTCACCGCCTCGGGCGTATCGGCATCGGAGCGGGCAAAGACATGCGGATGCCGGCGGATCATCTTTCGCGTGATGGCCTCGACCACGTCGCCGAAGGCAAAATCTCCCGCTTCCTCGGCCATGCGGGCGTGAAAAACCACCTGCAGAAGCAGGTCACCCAGCTCATCGCAGAGATCGTCCATGTCACCGCGCTCGATGGCGTCGGCAACCTCGTAGGCTTCCTCCAGCGTATAGGGTTTGATGGTCTCGAAAGTCTGGACGACGTCCCATGGGCAGCCTGTTTCCGGATGACGCAGGGCTGCCATGATGTCGAGGAGGCGGGTGATATCCTTGGAGGGCTGCATGGGGCTCAATTCAGCGGGATGGCGTTGTCGTCCTTGCCGGACTGATAGGCATCGGACAGGGACTGGTATTTTTCGCGGATGCGCTTGTCTTGCGCCCGCAGCGCCAATTTTGCGGTCTCGTCGGATGTCGCAACCAGATCTGCGATCGACGCCGACCGCCAGAAGGCGTTGGTTTTCGCATAGCCGCCGGGATCGAGGCGGAAAACCTCTTTCAGGATTTTCAGGTCGTGCGGGATCGCGAAAGCGTCGCGGGAATCTTCGTGACTGAAGAAATAGTAGAAATTGTCGAAGCCGGCCCAGGTGATGGCCGACAGGCACATCGAACAGGGTTCGTGGGTCGACAGGAAGATGAGATCCTTGGTGTCGGGCTTTTCTCTCCGCTCGTAAAAACGCTTCAGTGTATGCACTTCGCCGTGCCACAGCGGGTTTTCGGTCTCATTGTTGGTTTCGGCGATCACCAGCGAGAGGTCCGATTTGCGCAGGATCGCAGCGCCAAAGACCTTGTTTCCGGTGCTGACACCCTTTTCCGTCAGCGGAAGAATATCCGCCTCGATGACGGCGAGGAGATGTGCTGCGAGATCGGCATTGGTCATGGTTTGCTGCTCCCGGATGGATTCGTTGCGCATTTAAAGGCTATGGAGGGCAATACGCAATGCCACACGGATGCCTCACCCGCGTGTGGCCGCCGCGCCATAGCCGGTGATATTTGCTCAATTTATGCTGAAGTCGAGCAAAAGAATATCCGACTGCAAAGGCATCGGAATTTCTGTTTCTTCAATTTCCGCCGTATAAAAGAGATATTCCGCAGAACCTGTAACAGGATCAGATTCCCAAGTCATGACCGAGCAACTGACCGTCTTTCCGGCCTTCTTCCGCGTTGCGCATAAATGCGTAGCGGTTTTCGGCAATGGCGACGAGGCTTTCGCCAAGGTCAGGCTGCTCATGAACACCCAGGCCCGGATCGTCGCTCATGCGGATGAACCGCAAGCGGATTTTGCGGCGTTTCTGTCTGCGAATGCCATCGAAGTGGTGCGCGAGCCGTTCGCGGCAGCCCAGATTATGGGCGCGACGCTGGTCTTTGCTGCAACCGGTGATGCGGCTCAAGATCGCGTCATCGTCGCAGTTGCACGAGAGCAAAAAATCCCCGCCAATGCGGTCGATCAGCCCGAATTCTGCGATTTCCTGACGCCCGCTCTGGTCAATCGCGCGCCGGTCGCCGTTGCCATCGGCACGGAAGGTGCTGGCCCTGTGCTGGCGCAGATGATCCGCACCCAGATCGATCAACTGCTGTCACCATCACTTGGGGCGCTGGCATCGCTGGCGCAGGCCTATCGTGACGCGGCTGATCGCCTCTTGCCGCGCGGCGTTTCCCGCCGCGTTTTCTGGCGTCGCTTCTTTTCCGGCCCCGTCGCCGATCAGGTCTCGCTCGGCAATACTGCCGAAGCCCGCCGTGAGGCATCCCGTCTGCTCCGCTCGGTCGATCACGTTCCCGGTCACGTCTGGCTGGTCGGTGCAGGTCCCGGTGCCGAAGACCTGCTGACCCTGCGTGCGCAGCGCGTGATGATGGAGGCCGATGTGATCGTCTATGATGCGCTGGTGCCGCAGGCGATCGTCGATATGGGCCGCCGAGATGCCGAGCGCCTGTCGGTCGGCAAGCGCAAAGGCTGCCACTCGAAATCGCAGGACGAGATCAACCAGCTACTGGTGCGCCTCGGTCGGGACGGCAAGCGCGTCGTGCGCCTGAAATCCGGCGACCCGCTCGTCTATGGCCGCGCCGGCGAAGAGATGGCTGCGTTGCGCGAAGCAGGCATTACCTACGAAATCGTGCCCGGTATCACCTCGGCTTTTGCCGCTGCCGCCGATTTCGAACTGCCGCTGACGCTGCGCGGTGTTGCATCATCGCTCATCTTCACGACCGGTCACGATCTGACCGGCGACGTGCTGCCGGATTGGGCTCGACTTGCCATTTCCGGCGCGACCATTGCGGTCTATATGGGCCGCACGGTTGCTGCCTCCGTTGCCGCCCGCCTGATGGAGGCCGGTCTGCCCGCCGAAACGACGGTTGCCGTCGTGGAGAATGCGAGCCGCGCGGAGCGCAAGCTACTGCACGGCACGCTCAAGGACCTGCCGGATCTGCAATATCGCGATGAACTGGATGGCCCTGTGATGGTGATCATCGGTGATGCCGTTGCCGGCGCGAATTTCGAGCGCTCTGAACCGCTCGTCAAGGGTAAGACGATTGGCGCCGCCGCTCCCCAGGACGTGCCGCGCAAACAGACTGATGAAGTGAGGAATTGACATGGCCGACAAGGTACTGACTGCAAACCGCCTGTCCGACGGCATCTCCGTCTGGCTCGATGCCTCCGGCAATTGGGTGGAATCCTTGCAGGACGCTTTTGTCGCTCGCCATGCCGAGGCAGTTTCCGCCCTTGAGGCGACCGGAAAATCGGCTTTTGCCGATAACAAGGTGGTTGACGTCAATGTCATTGATATTGAAGAAGTGGCAGGCGTACTCCGGCCGCTGCGTCTGCGCGAGCGTGTTCGTGCCGAAGGCCCGACGATCGACTATGCACCGGGATATAAGGGCCTGACCGGCCCCGTGCAGGCCGCTTAAGGAAAAGAAGACCGATGTACCGTTACGACGAATTCGACCATGCCTTTGTTGCCGACCGCGTTGCCCAATTCCGCGATCAGGTGACGCGCCGCCTCTCCGGCGAACTTGCCGAAGACGCCTTCAAGCCTCTGCGGCTGATGAACGGCGTCTACCTGCAGCTTCACGCCTACATGCTGCGCGTCGCGATCCCCTATGGCACGCTGAACAGCAAGCAGATGCGGATGCTCGCCCATATCGCCCGCAAGTATGATCGCGGCTACGGCCACTTCACCACACGGCAGAACATCCAGTACAACTGGCCGAAACTTTCGGACACGCCCGATATTCTGGCCGACCTTGCTTCCGTCGAGATGCACGCCATCCAGACATCGGGCAACTGTATTCGCAACGTCACCGCCGATCATTTCGCCGGAGCTGCCGCCGATGAAGTCGCCGATCCGCGTCCGTACGCCGAAATCCTGCGCCAGTGGTCCTCCGTTCATCCGGAATTCTCCTTCCTGCCGCGCAAGTTCAAGATCGCCGTCACCGGCGCCGAGCGAGATCGTGCCGCAATCCAGGTGCATGACATCGGTCTGCATCTGAAGAAGAACGACAAGGGCGAGATCGGCTTTGCCGTCTATGTCGGCGGCGGGCAGGGACGCACCCCGATGATCGCCAAGAAGATTCGCGATTTTCTGCCGGAGGAAGACCTGCTTTCCTACACGACTGCCATCATGCGCGTGTACAATCTCCATGGCCGCCGCGACAACAAGTACAAGGCGCGCATCAAGATCCTCGTGCACGAAACGGGTGCCGAGGAACTGGCACGGCAGGTCGACGTGGAATTCGCCGAACTGAAGAATACGGAATTGAAGCTACCGGAATCAGACATCCAGGCGATCACAACCTATTTCGCCCTGCCGCCGCTTGCCGAGCGGCCGGAAGGCTGGGCCAATCTGGCCGGCTGGAAGAAGGCCGATCCGGACTTTGCCCGCTGGGTTCAGCAGAACGTCCAGCCGCACACGCATCCGGATTACGGCATGGTGACGGTATCTCTGAAGCCGATCGGCGGCATTCCGGGCGATGCCAGCGACAGCCAGATGGATGCGATCGCCGACCTTGCCGAGGAATACGCCTTCGACGAAATTCGCATCAGCCACGAGCAGAACATCATCCTGCCGCATGTGGCTCTGGCCGATCTGGAAGCACTCTATCGCGGTCTCGTCTCGATTGGTCTGGCGACGGCCAATGCCGGCCTGATCACGGATATCATTGCCTGTCCCGGCTTGGACTACTGCGCGCTCGCCAATGCGCGTTCGATCCCGCTCGCTCAGGAAATCTCCACCCGTTTCGGCAATCCGGATCGGCAGGCCGAGATCGGCGAGCTGAAGATCAAGATCTCCGGCTGTATCAACGCCTGCGGCCATCACCATGTCGGCCATATCGGCTTGCTCGGTGTGGAGAAAAAGGGTGCCGAACTCTACCAGATCACGCTTGGCGGTTCCGGCGACGAGAATACCTCGATCGGCGAGATCATCGGCCGTGGCTTCGAGCCGGAGAAGGTGACGGATGCGGTCGAGACCATCGTCAACACCTATCTCCGCCTGCGCAAGGATGCCTCAGAGATTTTCCTCGACGCCTATCGCCGCGTCGGACCGCAGCCGTTCAAGGACGCGCTCTACGGTGGCAGCGCCCAGGAAGCCGCTTGAGGCGCAAGGATATAGACATGACAAAAATCTGGAAAGAAACCGGCTTCGTGACGGACGATCCCTGGGTCGTCGAGACCGAGGAAACCAAGGCCGGTTCGAACGAAAAAGCCATTCTCGGTCTGGACGCCTTCATCGAGAAGGCGTCGTCCGGCGATAGCGGTCTGGGCGTGCTGATCAACCCGGCTGACGACGTGACGCGGCTACAGCCGTTTATCGAGCAGGTGTCGCTGATTGCCGTGGCTTTCCCGGCCTTCAACGACGGTCGGGCGTTCAGTCATGCCTCGCTGTTGCGAGCGCGTCTCGGCTACGGCAAGGAAATCCGCGCCGTCGGCGACGTGCTGATCGACCAGGTGCCGCTGATGCTGCGCTGTGGCATAGACAGCTTCGCCGTCACCAACGAAACGGCTCTGAAGCGCCTGTCCGAAGGACGGCTGCCGGGGATCGACAATCATTATCAGCCGACAGCCAGACCGTCGGCGGACGCGAAATCCTACAGCTGGCGGCGGGTCTCCTGAGGCCGCGACACACTGAAGCACGCACCAATCTGCAAAAGGCGCTATAATTGGAACGGAATTGCTTCCAAAGCAGCATCTTTTGGAATATCCGCTGATACCTGAAAGAACTGCTCATCATTACAGGACCTGACGCCGAGATGAATGCTCCTGCCAAGATCGAAGAATTTGCCGTAACCGTGCCTGCCGGCGTGTTCGCTGAAACGGTGACGAAGGTCACGCATTATACGGACCGGCTGTTCAGCTTCCGCATGACCCGTCCGACCGAATTTCGATTCCGCTCGGGCGAATTCGCTATGATTGGCCTGATGGTCGACGGCAAGCCGATCTATCGGGCCTATTCGATTGCAAGCCCGGCCTGGGACGAAGAACTCGAATTCTTCTCGATCAAGGTGCCCGACGGTCCGCTGACATCGCATCTGCAGAGCATCAAGCCCGGCGACCAAGTGCTGATGCGCAAGAAGCCGACAGGCACGCTGGTGCTTGACGCGCTGACACCCGGCAAGCGTCTGTACATGTTCTCGACCGGCACCGGCATTGCACCGTTTGCGAGCCTGATCCGCGATCCGGAGACCTTTGAGAAGTTCGAGGAAGTCATCCTCACCCATACGACCCGTGACGTCGCCGAACTGAAATACGGTTTCGACCTGATCGAGGAAATCCGCAACCACGAATTCCTGGCCGAACTCGTTGGCGACAAGCTGCGCCACTATGCGACGGTCACTCGCGAAGATTATCCATTCAAAGGCCGCATCACCAATCTCATCCGCGATGGCAAGTTCTTCGCCGACCTCGGCCTTCCGGCTTTCGATCCGGCCACTGATCGCGGCATGATCTGCGGCTCGACCGAGATGCTGAAGGAAACGAAGGCGCTTCTGGAGGCGGCCGGTCTCGAGGAAGGCGCCAACAACAAGCCCGGCGAATTCGTCATCGAACGGGCATTCGTCGGCTGACGCGCCATCGAAATCACAAACAAAAGGGCGGCTTACAGGCCGCCCACTGCGCCTTCGGCTGCTTGATAGCGAAGAGGCACTTGCCCGCGCGGCCGGAGCTGCCGAAACTCCAGAGTTGAAACTCTTATGAAAAAGGCCGGATCGCGAAATCCGGCCTTTTTCGTTTTATCTGCAGTAGGCTTTTAGAGAAGGAAATAGCCCTTCTGCATAGAGATGGCGTCGTCGAAATGAATGGCAAAATCCACTTTTTTGTCGCCGTTCACATCGCCGTAAATGTAGGTGTCAGACGCACCTGCTATATATTTGAGTTCTGCTGCCTTGCCGGTGAAAACACCGGTGCCGATGAAGCTAAATGCCTGATTTCCAGAGAGACCTGCGTTGGCGTCAATGCCGGAAAGATCGATTTTGTCGCCCTGCGAGGCATCGAAACCGAAAATGGTGTCGCGGCCGGCAACAGCCATCGTCGAATCCGTCAGCGCCCTGAACTGGAATATGTCCGCCTCGCCGCCACCGGTAAGATCGTCAGCACCTGCGCCGCCATACAGCGTGTCCGCGCCGCTCATACCGCTCAAGATGTCGTTGCCCTCATCGCCGATCAGGACGTTTGCGCCTGTATCGCCATATAGCTTGTCGGCGTAACTCGTGCCCTTCAGATTCTCGATCGATGAAAACGTGTCACCGACCGCTTCATTGGTATTGAGGTTGGAATTGCTCAAGTTGGCGAATACGCCTTTGCTCGCGCTCGCGTAGGAGGCCGTGTCGCGTCCGCCGCCGCCGTTGAGCTTGTCGGCCCCCGATCCGCCGAACAGCACGTCGTTTCCAGCGTCGCCATTCAACGTATCGTTGCCGCCATAGCCGCGCAGGTAGTTCGTGACCTGATTGCCGGTGATCTGGTCGTTGCCCGATCCACCCTTGACATTTTCGATCAGCGAGCGGGTATCGTCGTTGTAGAGCAGGGCGTTGAAGATATTGCCCCTGGCATAACCATCGTTGGGACCTCCGCCCAGATAGGCGAGTTGGTCTTCATCGAAAACCGAAAACTTGCCGGGGCGCAGGTCAATCTTGAGGGCGGTGCGATAGGCCGTGAGATCGAAGGTGTCGTTGCCGTCGCCGTCCCAGAGTGTCGCGAAGATGCGGTTGGCGCCAGGGGTGATTGCGACAACGCCATCGACGAACGTTTTCCCGTTTTCCGGAGTCCATTTGTAGACGGTATCGCCGCTATTTGCCGTAAAATCGGCGCCATACATTTCCTGGAGCGCCGCAATATCGGCCATCATGAAGGTCTGAGGCGCACCAAAATCCTCGAAAGAGAGGGCTTCGCCATCCGAGCCGATATAGCTGCGGTAGGTCATGATCGAATATTCGATGGAATCATAGGCAGATGGCAGTGCGCCAAAACCACCATCGGTTTCGTGCCCATGCTTCAACCCAAGCGCATGACCGATTTCATGGGCCATCGTGAACCAGGCATAGTTGCCGGCCACCGGGCTTCTGTAGTTGTAGTCAGTGCCGAACCAGACATCGCCGGCTTCGGCATATCCTCCTGGCAGATAGGCATAGGCGGTGTCTGGAATATTCGATTGGGCAAAGCGAATTGTAGCGGTGTCGGCGCTGCCGCTTTTTTCAAAGCCGATATTCGTGAAGCCTTCGACGGAAAAGCTGTCATTGGCAGAGTTGCCGAAGGATTTTTCCATGATGAAGAGCGCGGCATTTTTCTGCGCGGTCGATATGGCAGAAAATCCGTCGCTCGTCTCTTCGCTGTAGCTGTAGTTGCTGGCGGTGGTCGTAACAGCGTAGGTTATGGTCGTTGCCCAGGCGCCTTCAGTCAGAACACCATCGATAAGGCTGTTACCGGTTTCGAAAATTGTTTTTCCCGTTTTATTTATGCCAGTCACTGATCTTCCTTTAGCGTGTTTGCCTGCGTGGGGTAATTTTCCCCATTGCTAAACATGAGTTTGAGATGATTCTAGAGGCTGTGGGTATAGGAACACACAACCATATCGTTAAAAACAAAGTTATCATGATGATGAAGACGGCATTCGGAAGGCAAATATTCTTCGGTTTTGCGATCGTCGCCACGATAGCTCCCGCCTTGCAATCGACAGCGTTTGCAAGCTCGACACATTTGAGCGAAGGCAATGCAATGCTTCCACCACCTGACATAGATGCCGCTGTTCAATCTGAATATGACGGTGTCATACGGAAAGGGACACGCGAAGCCTATGAGCGTTTCATCCGGCGCCACCCCGAACATCCTCTGGCCGAAAAGGCGCGCAAGGCTCTTGCCAAGGGGCTCTGAGATAACCTCAGATTGTGTCTTCGCCTCACGGAGATTCAGCCGGAATTTGCACGCAAACACAAAAGCTTGAGCCACGGCGAATAAAGCCCGCAGGAAAATCGTATGCTCTACAATAGCAGTTGACGAAGCTTGAGGGGCTTGCCAGTCTTACCCTCGGGGAATTCCGCCGCTGCGGGAATGGTGAGGGATATTTTGTGAGCGCGGGTGCTTTTCTTGTTTGGTCGCTGATGGGATTTGCGGGGCTTCTGGCCGTCCCTGCAGTCAGCCACACCAATGCCGGCACCACCTTCTCGCTGATGGCCTCGTCAGCAGCCTTTACCGGAATGGCGATTGCGCAATTCATGGCGACACGCCCCCCTTTCGTCGAGCGCCTTTTCGGCGGCCTCGATCGGATCTACCGGACGCATCGCAGGGTCGGCATCACCGTGCTGATCCTGATCCTTGTCCACTATTTCATAACGCCGGATTTCAAGGGCCTGTCGCTGACCAGCGGATTGAACAAGCTCGCGGCGCTAATGGGCGAATATGCGTTCTATGGCCTGGTCGTGTTGCTGGTGCTGAGCATCGTGAAGATAATCCCGAAGACAAAAATCGAGATTCCCTATCACTACTGGCGTCTGACCCACCGTTTCATCGGGCTCCTGTTCGTCATGGTCGCCTTCCACCAGACCTTCATCAAGCGCCCCTATGATGGGACTGCGATGCTGGCGACCTATCTCAACATCTTCGCGATGATCGGAACAGTGAGCTACATCTACACCCAGCTCTTTCCATGGCTGCGGACCAGAACCTACGAAGTCTTCGACGTCACGCGTCATGAGGGGGCGACGATCATTTCAGCTCGACCGACCGGTCGTGCGCTCAGGGCAAAACCTGGTCAGTTCGGTTTTTTCCGGGTCAACAAGCCGGGCCTGCGCGAGCCGCACCCATTCACGATCGCCGGTATGGGTGAGAATGGCGTCGTCCGTTTCGCTATCAAGCCACTGGGTGACTACACGAAGGCGCTGCGTGAAAACATCGCTGTCGGTGACCGGCTGAAGCTGGAGGGCGGTTATGGCCGTTTCAACCATCGCCGTGGCGGCAAGAAGCAGATCTGGCTTGCCGGCGGCATCGGTGTGACGCCGTTCCTTGCCATGGCGGGAGGCCTCAAGGGCGATGAGGGCCAAGACATTCATATGATATACTGCGTGCGCGACCGGAGTGAGGCAATCGGTCTGGAAACCTTTGAGGCGCAGGCAGAAAAACTTCCAAATTTCAGTTTTACTTTGCATGATTCCAAAACCGACGGACGGCTCGACGCGGCAAAACTCACCGCATCGAGCGCTGTCGATCCGGCGGGGGCCGACCTCTGGTTCTGTGGGCCGCCGCCTTTAAGAAAAGCGATTGAAAAAGGCCTGACGGACCTCGGCAAGAAGCCCAAGCGGGTCGAGTTTGAGCAGTTCGAGTTCCGGTAAACGCGTGTCGCATATTTTTGTCGTTTGAGAAGCAAGGAGAGCAAGCCATGCGCATGTTCGATCGACTGTCCGGGGAAATGATCCGCAGCCTGCGTCTGCCACGACATGTGCTGATGATGGCGGTAGCTGTCCTGGCGCTTGCTCACTGTCCGGACACGGCTTCGGCGCGTGATGCTTTCGCTGACGATGCCTATGCGACCTACAAGGCGAACACGGACAACGGCAAGTACCTGTTCAACGCGTCCGGCTGCGGCGCTTGCCACGGATCGGGTGCCAACACCGAACTCCTGTCCGGCGGCCTGCAGATGGACACGGCGATCGGCAAGTTCTATGCGCCGAATATTTCGCCCCACGCCAATGGCATCGGCGGATGGACGAACGCCCAGTTCCTCAATGCGGTGATGCAGGGGATCGACCGCGAGGGCAACAATCTCTATCCCGTCATGCCTTACACAGCCTATGGCGGCATGAAGCCGGAGGATGTTCTCGACATCAAGGCCTATATCGACACGCTGGTCCAGTCCGACGCCGTGTCGCAGGAACACGAGATCGCTTTTCCCTATAGCCGCCAGACGACCATCACCCTGTGGAAGCGCAGTCACTTCAACGTGCCGGAATATCAGTCGCGCGAAGAAAGGCAGATGGAACGGGGCCGCTACCTCGTCGAAAATGTCGGCGGTTGCGGCGATTGCCATACGCCTCGCACGACGACCTACGGCCTGGACTTGGAAAATGCCTATGCGGGCGAAAAGGGCCTGACCGGCGCAGTGGCGCCGGATATCACCAAGGCGCGGATGGCAGGCCTTGCCTCGCCGGAAGTGTTCACCGTCGGTCTGATCGACGAAGGCAAGAAGCTGTCGGGTGCGCCGCTGGCCGACCCGGTGATGCGCGAGATTGCCCACGGGCTTTCGGTGTTGACGGAGAAGGACAGGACGGCAATCTATGCGTTCCTCTCCGACCGTGAGGTCAAGCCGCCGGAGCCCGTGGCGCAATCGGTAACCGCCGTCTGCAAGGAAAGCACGCCCGCAGCCGCCTTGTCCGGTGACAACGCAGCCCTTGCAACGCAGGCCGATGCCTTCATCGGCAAATATTGCCGCAATTGCCACGGCCCGGGCGAAAGCTCTCAAGGGTCCTATCCGGCCGGCGACCTGAAATCGATCGCTGCCGACGCCGCCTTCGTGACACCCGGGGATGCTTCGAAATCCCGCCTGTTCACGTCGGTGACCAGTGGTCGCATGCCGCTCGGCAAGCGCCCGACCGCCGAAGAGGTGAAGAGCCTTGAGGATTGGATCAATTCGCTCAATCAGTCAGACCTGCCGCAGACCGCAGCGACCAAACCCGACCGGACGCGCCCGATGCTGTCCTATCGGGATTTCATCGAGGCTGGCTTGAAGGACATTTCCACGGTTGGTGAGCTTGACCGGAAACACATGCGCTACTTCTCCTATCGCAATCAATACAACGGCATGATGGGTTGTGAGGAGGACAAAACCTTCATGAAACGCATGGAGGTGTTGGCCGGCGGCTTCAAGAAGTTGCTCAACTCGCTGTCTTACGGCCCGAAGCTGGTGCTGCCGCAGGAAGTCGAGGGCACCAATGGCCTGATGGTCCGGATTGACCTTCGCGACCTGCAATGGTCGGCCGAAGACTACAATTTCCTGATTTCGCAATATTTCTACGGTGTCGATCCAGCGAGCGACGCCTCGCTGTTGGCGCTCACCAAGGAGACCGATACCGTCCTGCCGATCATGCGCATCGACTGGTTCATGGCCAACGCCGCCAAGCCGAAGATCTACAATCAGTTGATGAAACTGCCGACCCAAATCCGGGAACTCGAGAAGCGTTTCCAGATCAATGTGGACGAAAACATCCGCCGTCGCCAGGTGCTCAGAGCCGGCTTTGCCGATGGTTCGTCCGGGGTGTCGGATCACAATCGCATGCTGGAACGCCATGACATGCCGTTCGGTGGCTACTACTGGAAATCCTATGATTTCGGCGGCGATGTTGGCAAACAGGTGCTGAAGCGCTTCCCGCACGGCCCGAAGGAGATCGAACCGCTCGATGCCGGCCTGACCGCCTTCCAGCATGACGGCGGAGAAATGATCTTCTCTCTGCCCAACGGGTTGCAGGGATATTACCTGTCGACCGCGGAAGGAAAGCAGCTCGATGTCGGGCCGACCACTATCGTCTCGTTCCGCGAGCGGCCGATCGGCAAGGGTGTCGAGATCACCAACGCCCGGTCCTGCTTCGACTGCCATGCCAACGGCATTCTGTCGAAACGCGACCAGTTGCGCGAGCATATCAAGACTTCGACACTGTTCAGCAAGGATCAGCAGGCGATTCTGCTCGACATGTATGTGCCCCAGGAAGATCTCGACGCTGCCTACAACAAGGACCGCCAGCGCTTCGTGGAGGCTCTGGTCAAGCTCGGCGTGACCGAGCCGACGCCGGATGGCAGTGCGCAAAGCATGCTGGCGCCGGGAAATGCGGAACTGGTCACTTATTTTGGTGATAAGTACGAAGACGAACTTGATTTCGAAGCTCTTGCGGCAGAGTTCGACATGAAGCCGGATGAGTTTTCCGCGACGATCAAGCGGGTCGAGGACGTCGATGCCCTGCGGCTCGGCATCGACTGGGTGACGACGCTCGAGGCGGGCGGGACCATCCCGCGTGCCGAGGTCGAGCAACAGTTTCCGTTGCTGCTGTCTCCGCTCATGCAGTTGAAGCCGCTTGATACGACGACGGTGAAGCTCGCAGCCACGGCTCAAACCCAGGAGGTGGCTGGTCAGACTGCCCAGCAGACCCCCGTCAAGGCGGAGACGATTGCGGCGGCGACACCGGCCTACCGGCAGGAGAAACCGGCGGAAAGCAAGCTTGAACTCGCACTTCACGTCGCTTCGACGACGGCGAAGGTTGGTGATCAGCTGTCCTTCGAGCTGAGCTCCAACAAGGCCTGCGAGCTGCAGGTGCTCTATGTCGAGGAGACCGGTAATGTGGAGGTCATTCCGGATGCGATGATCGGCAATACCACGTTGCAGGCTGGCGAAAAACGCCTGATCCCGCAGCCGGGTACCGGCAATCTGACCTTCGATACGCCGGCACCTGCCGAAACGATGATCGCCTATTGCCGCGAAGGCGGACTGGGTGACCAGAAGCTCTCCGTTGAGCGAGCACGCCAACTGGTGGCGGAATCGCACCTGCCGCCCACACGCGGTCTGGCGATCAACCTGGCGAAGAAGGCCGAGGACGACAAGGGCGCCAGCAGCCTGCAGGTCGTGACCTTTGAAATCAAGCAATAACGTGAAGACCGGCTGCCGATCGGCGGCCGGTCGCACTTTGTCCGGTATATTGGGATGGCATGAGAAAGACAGCGTCATGAAGATGAAGATCGTGGTTGGAGCATCGCTGTTGGCATTGCTTTCTGCTGGGACTGCGTCCGCGGCGTGCGATGCTCTGGCGCAGGCGGCCGAGGCAACCAATGCTGGAAACGAAGCTCTGGCTCAGCAGATCGCCGGCCGGCCGAAGCCGGGCTGCACGACCGATGACAAGGCCATGATCAGCCGGGTGGTGGCGCTCGCATCGTTCAACCGGATTGTTGGCGCAGTCGGGCAGGGTGCCAATCTGGTGGATTTCGAGCAGGAGCTTGAGGAGATCCGCAGGAACAATGCGGCGCCATGGCAGGTTTTTGACGCGCTCGGCGACATCAATCGGGACCGCCGGGATTATGAAGCTGCCGCTCGCTACTACCAATTGGCGCTGGAAGACGCATCGAACGAAGTGCTGACGCCCGGCTGGATGGCGCCGGACGAAAAATACATTGTGCGGCTTGATCATATGGCGACCGAAATGCGGCTGGCTGCCCCGCGGCCGGTGAAACTCGCCATGCGCGGTGCCTGCAAGATCAGCTATCGTGGCGTTTCTCTGAAGAAGAAATCGACACCGGTGCGCTATGTCTTCGGCACCGCGGAATTCACCCCGGAGGGCCTGGAATCGGCCAGGGACCTGTCCGAATGCCTTAAATCCGTCAAGCCGAAGGCAATCACGCTGATTGGCCATACGGATCCGGTTGGCGCGGCACAGGCCAATCGGGTGCTGTCGCTGGAGCGTGCTGATGCCTTGGCGCAATACCTTGTTGCCGAAGGGTATGCAGGCCAGTGGACAACCGTCGGCAAGGGCGAGGACGAGCCCTTCAAGGCCGACGATGCCAGCGCCTATGACGAGGAGACGCTCAACCAGATGAACAGGCGTGTCGAAGTCGATGTGGAGAACTGAATGATGCTGCGCGGCCTGTTTCTCTCCCTTCTGGTATCCGCCACGCCCTTTAGCGCCGTGTCTGCGAAGACATATGCCCTGGTGGTCGGCATCGATGCCTATCCCTATGAGGTAAGCCTCGACGGCGCGGTCAAGGATGCCAGGGATGTCGAAGGCGCCTTGCAACGCGCTGGCGTTGATCAGATGGCGACGTTCTTCGATGCCGCGGCCCGCAAGGACGATATCCGGACCGCGTGGAGCGGCCTTGTGGACGCCGCGTCGCAAGGCGACACAATCATTTTCACCTATGCGGGCCATGGGGCGCAGATGCCGGAACTGGTCGCTGGCGACGAGGCCGACGGGTTGGACGAATTTCTGCAATTGCCCGGCTTCGACCGCGGCCGCGCCACGGAAACCGATCATGAGATCATCGTCGACAACGAGTTGAATGCCTGGTTTTCGGAAGCGGAGGCCAAGGGAGTACAGGTGCTCTTCGTTTCCGACAGTTGCCATTCTGGCGGCATGAGCCGTTCCTTTTCCGGCAAGACTCGCCTTGCCCACGCGGTGACCGTCAAGCTGCCGGCGCCATCGGAAGAAGCGGTTTCCGGCGCGAAGGTCAAAGAGGCCGAGTTTCGTCAGGTGACGGTGCTTGCCGCTTCGCTGGAAAGCCAGCCGTCGCCGGAAGTCATCATCGACGGCGAGGCGCGCGGCGCGCTGAGCTGGAGTTTTGCCCGCGCGATCGAGGGATCAGCCGATCGGAATCAGGATGGCCGCATCTCCCGCGTCGAGCTGGAAGACTATGTGTTCTCAAATGTGAAGCTTCAGTCCGAAGCCTTGCAGGTGCCGAACTTCACGCCGCAACTGCCGCGCTCAGAGGACGAAGTGGTGATGCCGCTAACCCGCAGCGTCACAGTGGCAGCCGATCCGGGCGTAGCAAAAACGTACAAGCCGGTGCGTGAAACCGGCTGGGACGGTAAGCTGGCGCTGACCGTCAGTGGTTCCGATTTTGTGCCGGAAAACACGGGCGGCACAGGCGTTCCGTATCGCTGGGACGCGGCAACAGGCATCTTCTATACGCCAAACGGCGACGTTGCGGGCGAGCATATCGATGCCGCTAAGGTCCAGTCCGTCGTCGACAAGTTCATCCTGCTCGATTTCCTCAAAGCCATGGCAAGCCAGAACCCGGGCGCGGTATCGCTGACGCCGCAGAAAGACATCTATGCGGCGGGCGACAGGATTTCATTCGATGCGCCGGCGTCGGGATACAAGAACATGGTGGTCTTCAATCTTGCCAATACCGGCCAGGTGCAGCTTCTGGACGTCCAGTCTGAGGGCACCGCCAGCGTCGAGTTCAAGCTGAGCGATTTGCAGGTGGTCGAGCCCTTCGGAGCAGACCACCTTATCGTCATTTCCACCAATGAACCGATCGATGCGATCGGTGCTGCCTTGGCAAGCAAAGCCGTGAATGCGGCGACCGTCCTGCAACTGCTGTCCACACGCATCGACGGGACCGATACCAGCGTCGCGATCCAGCCACTCTATACCCGGGAAAAGCTCTGATGGCTGCTTTGCGCTCCACCTTGGGATTGCTGTCGTGCTTCGTTCTCCTGGGGACACAATCGCTGACGGCGAGGGCTGAGGACAGGGCTTTGCTGATCGGCATCGGAACCTATGAAAACTTGCCGGAAGACATGTTCCTGCATGGGCCGAAGAACGACGTGAAGGCCATCCATCAGCTTTTGACCGAAACACTGTCCTTTAAACCGGAGGCGATCCGCATGCTGACCGATGAGAAGGCCAGCAGGCAGGCGATGCTGTCATCGATGGATGAATGGCTGATTGCCGGAACTGCGCCGGGCGACCGTGTCTATCTCTATTTCTCCGGTCATGGTCTCCAGGTGAAGGATGTCAGCGGTGATGAGGAAGACGGAATGGACGAAGCCATTTCGACCTACGACATCAAGGCTGATGAGACGGATTGGACGAACGTCATCCTCGATGACGACCTTGAGGCTGTATTGGAGAAATTGAAGGGCAGGGCCGTAACGCTGGTGATCGATGCCTGCCACTCCGGCACGATTTCCCGATCATTGTCACCGCAGGCGGTGTCAGGGCTGAAAGGTGCGCGTTACCTTCCACGACCCTCCGCCAAGGCCTCCAAGCAGACTTTGACCAGGGGCTTGCGGATAGACCTCGGCGTTGTCGACAAGCCGGCGGAATTGACGGCCGGTGGCGTGACAGCCTGGAGTGCCGCGGCTCCCTATCAGGTGGCCTGGGACGATGTCAGGCTACCGATCGAGGATCGTCACGGGGTTTTCACGTCAGCATATATAGCCGGCTACAGACCAGCGGAATCCGATGGCAACGGCAACGGGCTCGTCAGCAATGCCGAACTCTTTGAATACGTAACGAAGAAATCGAAGGAATATTGCTCGGCTCAGGAAAACTGCGACAATCTCGATCCGCAGCTGGAAAGTGTACCGGATGCGCTCGGCACCAGCGTCGCCAAGCCAGAACCATACAAGGCCGAACAGGTGGTCGCGGATCAGCCCCAGGACAAGCCAGAGCCTGTTTACCAGCAAGCGAAGGTCGAGACCGGCGTCGCGCCCGCCTATATCGACGCAAACCCAGTCGCAGCTATCGGTGACATCGTCGGCAAGGCGGATACGGGCGACGTGATCGTTTCGCTTGATACGGGTCCCTCGCTGAAGAATGGTCAGGCCTTCAAGATCTCGATCACCAGCCAGTATGATGGCAATCTCGTCCTGCTGGACGTGAACGCAGAAGGCGTCGCGACACAGATTTTCCCGAACGACATGGCGCAGAAGATCACGCCGCTGTCGGCGGGCACGACGCTGACAATCCCGGACGATTATTACGGTTTCGATTTCGAGGCGGACGGCAGTGGCGAGAACATGCTGGTGGCGATCGTCGTGAGCGACGCCGTCAACCTGAAGGACGTGGCGCCATCGGCGCAAGGACTGAACGCCGAACTCGATAGCCGCCGGACGCTCAGTGAGATCGTCGCCAGGTTACAGAAGACCTGGACCGGCGATGTCGAAAACCGGGGTGTTCACTGGTCTCTGGGAACGCTGAAATATACGATCAGGTAGTTTCATTATTTGCTGAACGGTATCTGGGAAACAGAAAGGCCCGCGACGATTGTCGCGGGCCTTTCGTTTGAACGGTAAAAAACCGCTTTGTCTCAGTGCAGGATCTGGCTGAGGAACAGCTTGGTGCGTTCATGCTGCGGATTGTCGAAGAAAGCTGCCGGTTCGTTCTGTTCGACGATCTGGCCCTGGTCCATGAAGATGACGCGGTTTGCAACCTGGCGGGCAAAGCCCATTTCATGGGTGACGCAGATCATCGTCATGCCTTCTTCGGCAAGACCGACCATGGTGTCGAGCACTTCCTTGATCATTTCCGGATCGAGCGCCGAGGTCGGCTCGTCGAACAGCATGACGCGCGGGTTCATGCAGAGCGAGCGAGCAATCGCGACGCGCTGCTGTTGACCACCGGACAGCTGGCCAGGATACTTGTTGGCTTGCTCGGGGATCTTGACGCGCTTGAGGAAGTGCATGGCGATTTCTTCCGCCTGCTTCTTCGGCATCTTGCGCACCCAGATCGGTGCCAGCGTGCAGTTTTCCAGGATCGTCAGGTGCGGGAACAGGTTGAAGTGCTGGAAGACCATGCCGACTTCGCGGCGCACTTCGTCGATCTTCTTCAGGTCGTTTGTGAGTTCGATGCCGTCAACGACGATCTTGCCCTTCTGGTGTTCTTCCAGCCGATTGATACAGCGGATCATCGTCGATTTGCCGGAGCCGGACGGGCCGGCAACGACGATGCGCTCGCCGCGCATGACCTTCAGGTTAATGTCACGCAGGACATGAAAATCACCATACCACTTGTTCATGCCGACGATTTCGACAGCGACATCAGTGGACGAGACGGTCAGTTTTGATGCCAGAGCTTCAGCTGCCATGATATTTCTCCCTCAATTGTTATCGTTTGTGGCCCTTGTCGAGCTTTCGTTCCATGAACCCTGAATAGCGCGACATGCCGAAGCAGAAAAGCCAGAAAGTGAATCCGGCAAAAACGAGACCGGACAGCGGCGTGACCGGCGATGCCCAGTTGGCGTCCGAGAAGTTCTGCCGGACGATGCCGAGCAGGTCGAACATGCCGATGATCGAGACCAGCGACGTATCCTTGAATAGGCCGATGAAGGTATTGACGATGCCTGGGATCACCAGTTTCAGCGCCTGCGGCAGGATGATCAGCCGCATCTTCTGCCAGTAGCCGAGACCCAGCGAATCCGCACCTTCCGCCTGTCCTTTCGGAATGGCCTGCAGGCCGCCGCGCACCACTTCGGCCATGTAGGCGGAAGCGAAGAACGACACACCGATCAGCGCTCGCAGGAACTTGTCGACGGTCATGCCCTGAGGCAGGAACAGAGGTAGCATGACGCTGGCCATGAACAGGACGGTGATCAGCGGGATACCGCGGACAATCTCGATGAAGATCGTGCAGATCATCCGGATGACCGGCATTTTCGATCGCCTGCCCAGTGCTAGAATGATGCCGAATGGCAGCGACACGGCGATGCCGACGAAGGACAGGATCAGCGTGACCATCAGGCCGCCCCAGAGCGGGGTTTCCACATAGGGAAGGCCGAGCACGCCGCCGAGCAGCAGGAAGAACGACAGGATCGGCAGCACGGCAAAGAGCAGGATCGCGTTCAGGCCCTTGTGCGGAATCTTCGGGATCAGCATTGGCACGAGCAGAGCGACGAACAGAATGCCGACCAGTGCCGGCCGCCAGCGTTCATCGATCGGGTAGCGCCCGAACAGGAACTGGTCGAATTTCGCACCGACGAAGGCCCAGCAGGCGCCGCTCCAGCCTTCCGGCTGCGAGCCCCCTTGAGCAACCGTCGCGCAAACGCCACGCCCGCCGCCTGTCCAGGAGGCGTCGATGAACAGCCATTTGATCATCGGTGGCAGGAACCAGGCAAGGAGCAGGATGGCAATGATCGTCAGCACCGTGTCCTTGGGCGTGGCGAAAAGGTTTTTCCGAAACCAGGCAACATAACCTTTTTCAAGCACGGGAGGTGCCGATTGGGCCAGCATGCTGGTGCGAACAAAATTGGTCTGGTGTGTGTTCATGATCTTATCTCTCCACCAGTGCCATTTTGGCGTTGAACCAGTTCATGAACAGCGATGTCGAGAGGCTGAGCGTCAGATAGACGATGATCCAGATACTGACGATTTCGACGGCTTGACCGGTCTGGTTGAGGATCGTTCCGCCGACGGCAACGAGATCGGCGTAGCCGATCGCGATGGCAAGCGACGAGTTTTTGGTCAGGTTGAGATATTGGCTGGTCAAAGGCGGGATGATGATCCGCATGGCCTGCGGCACGACAACGAGACGTGTGGTCAGGCCCGGACGCACGCCAAGTGCGTGGGCCGCTTCGGTCTGGCCGTGGCTGACGCCGCGAATGCCGGCGCGCACGATTTCGGCGATGAAGGCGGCTGTATAGAACGACAGGGCCAGGAACAGCGACAGGAATTCCGGCCCGACGACCGAGCCACCGGTCAGGTTGAACTTGCCGGCAATGGGAACGTCAAAGGAAATCGGCATACCCGCCAGCAGATAGGTTAGAACCGGCAGGCCAATCACCAGACCGAGTACCGTCCAGAGCACGGGCAGGCGCTTGCCCGTTTCCATCTGCTTCTTGCTTGCATATCGGGCAAAGAAAATACTGGCGATGATGCCAATGACCAGCGCATAAAATATGAACTGCGAGCCGGCGTCAAAAACCGGACGGGGGAAGGCAAGGCCGCGATTGTTGATGTACATGTCCAGCGGTAGCGCCAGCGAATCTCGAGGCTGCGGCAGCACGGCGAGAACGCCGGAGTACCAGAAGAAGATGACGAGCAGCGGTGGAATGTTACGGAAAACCTCGACATAGACCATCGACAGTTTGGCGATCAACCAGTTCTTCGACAGCCGGCCGATGCCGACCAGAAAGCCGATGATCGTTGCTGTGATGATGCCGGTAACCGCGACGAGGATGGTGTTGAGGAAGCCGACGACGAGCGCCCTGCCATAGGTCGAATCACTCGTGAACGCGATCAGCGATTGGCCAACGTCAAAGCCCGCACGCCCATTCAGAAAGCCGTAGCCGGATGCGATGTTGGCACGCTTGAGATTTTCGATGGTGTTGGTGGTCACCCAGTAGACGAACAAGACGAGCAAAAGCAGCGTGATACCTTGGTATATCCAACCGCGGACTTTTGGATCGTTTAGAATCGAACCGGTCGGCTTGTCCTTGCCGGGCGGAATCGTGGCGTCAATTGTCATTCAGAGCCTCTTTCCCCTGTTCGCCCTGTTTCGAGCGATTCTTATTTTTGGGAGAGAAAGCGGCCGGAGCCGCTTTCCCGTTGTCAGTTGGTCTTAACGGACCGGCGGTGCGTACTGGATGCCGCCCTTGCTCCACAGAGCATTCAGGCCACGCTCGATCTTCAGCGGGCTGCCGGTACCGATATTGCGGTCGAAGACTTCGCCATAGTTGCCCACGGCCTTGATGACCTTCACGGCCCAGTCGTTGTCGAGGCCGAGATCGGTGCCGATCTTGGTGTCGGCTTCGACACCGAGGAAGCGCTGAATGTCCGGGTTGGTCGATTTCTTCATTTCCTCGACGTTAGCCGAGGTGATGCCGAAGTCCTCGGCGCCGACAAGCGCGTAGTGAACCCAGGAAACGATGTCGAACCACTGGTCGTCGCCCTGACGAACGGCCGGGCCAAGCGGCTCCTTCGAAATGATTTCCGGCAGGATGATATGATCGTCCGGAGCTGCCAGCGTCAGGCGCAGCGAATACAGGCCCGACTGGTCGGTCGTGTAGACGTCGCAACGGCCGGCGTCATAGGCAGCGTTCACTTCTTCGAGCTTTTCGAACACGACCGGGTTGTACTGAAGGTTGTTGGCCTTGAAATAGTCGGCAAGGTTCAGTTCGGTTGTCGTGCCGGTCTGGACGCAGACGGCGGCGCCGGACAGTTCGAGAGCCGACTTCACGTTCAGCGACTTGCGGACCATGAAGCCCTGGCCGTCATAGTAGTTGACAGCGCGGAAATTGAAGCCGAGCGCGGTGTCGCGGTTGATCGTCCAGGTCGTGTTACGGGCCAGAACGTCGACTTCGCCGGATTGAAGCGCCGGGAAACGGTCCTTGGCGGAGGTCGGCGTGTATTTAACCTTGGTCGCATCGCCGAAAATGGCAGCCGCAATTGCCTTGCAGTAATCGACGTCGAAGCCGCTCCAGTTGCCGGATGCGTCAGGAGAAGCAAAGCCGGTCAGGCCGGTGTTGACGCCGCACTGCAGGAAGCCCTTTGCCTTGACGTCGCCAAGGGTCGTAGCGGACGCGGCCTGGGCACCGATCCCCATAACGGCAGCGCCGATAAGCGCTGTCAGAATTCTTTTTGCCATTTTTAGAACCTTTTTCTGTTGTCTTTGTTCTCGTCCCGCACCGCTGCCCTTGGTCAGGCGCAAGGTGCGGCCCCCGCCACCCTCCTGGCGCGAGTACCGTCTATCTCATGCTCAAAACATCGCAGGGTCAAGACGCGTTGCTGATTTTCTAAGCCTCACCGCAAGAATCGTTGATTGCGCCGTATGTTTAGGCAGTTTTCGGCTGTCCGGTGCACTTTTTTGTTTAAAAAACCGTCAGAAACTGTGTTTTTGCCACTTGGTCACTGTGTTGGAACGGAAGTCACTTGACCCCTCGGTTCGACGGGCGGAAAAGTGCTCGGACATGAAATTTCACAAGCGGACCCTCCCATGAATGACAAGAATGATTTCCTCGCCGGCGCTGGCGTGAACACCCGGCTGTCGCATATCGGCAACTCGCCTGCCGACTTTCATGGCTTCGTCAATCCGCCTGTCGTGCACGCGTCCACGGTTTTGTTTCCCAATGCGAAAGCCATGGAGAACCGGGCACAGAAATACACATATGCCACGCGCGGGACACCGACCACTGACGCATTATGCGAGGCGATCGATGCGCTGGAAGGCTCGGCGGGAACAATCCTCGTTCCCTCGGGATTGGCAGCCGTCACCGTGCCGTTCCTGGCATTTCTGTCTGCCGGCGATCATGCGCTGATCGTCGATTCGGTCTACTTTCCGACCCGGCATTTCTGCGACACGATGCTGAAGAGGCTTGGGGTAACCATCGAGTATTACGATCCGATGATCGGCGCCGGCATCGAAAGCCTGATCAAGCCGAATACGAAGCTCGTGCACACCGAGGCGCCCGGTTCCAACACCTTCGAGATGCAGGATATCCGGGCGATTTCTGCGGTCGCGCATCGCCATGGATGCGTGGTGACGATGGACAATACCTGGGCAACGCCACTTTATTTCAAGCCGCTCGATCACGGCGTCGATGTTTCGATCCACGCGGCGACCAAATATCCGTCCGGTCACTCCGACATCCTGCTCGGCACCGTCTCGGCCAATGCCGCCCATTGGGAGCAGTTGAAGGAAGCCAATATCGCGCTCGGCATCTGCGGCTCTCCGGATGATAGCTACCAGATCTTGCGCGGCCTGCGCACCATGGGCATCCGCCTCGACCGTCACCAGGAAAGCACGCTCAACATCGCCCGGTGGCTGGAGGAGCGCGAAGACGTTTCGCGCGTGCTACATCCAGCTCTGCCGAATTTTCCGGGCCACGAGCTCTGGAAGCGTGATTTCACCGGCTCCAGCGGCATTTTCTCGTTCGTTCTCAAAGTCGAAAACCAGGAACGGTTCAAGCCGAAGGCACATGCCTTCCTCGATGCTCTGTCAATTTTCGGGCTCGGCTGGTCCTGGGGCGGTTTCGAAAGCCTCGCCGTTCACGTCGGCCTTTCTGATCGAAGGATCTGCAAGGCGCCAAGCGAGGGGCCTGTCATCCGCCTGCAGATCGGGCTCGAGGATGTGGCGGATCTCCGCCGGGATATCGAAGCCGGCTTCGCTGCGGCAAAAGCAGTCTGACGTCTCAATCGCGCGGCTCGTATCCGTAGAGCCAGTCGAAATCGGCTGCCAGGCTTTCCGGTCGCCGCAGTGACAGCACCAGATCACGCCCGATCCGCACTGGGCCGCGGGCGTGATAGGCAAAGCGATTGAAGGCACCACGCGAGCGGACGCGGGCGACCCGGCTCTTCCTGTGATCGGCAAAGGCGGCGAGGGGCCTTCCATCCGCGACGAAGGATGCGAGCTCGAAGGCGTCCTCGATCGCCATGGCAGCGCCTTGGGCGGCAAACGGCATCATCGCATGGGCCGCGTCACCGATCAGAACGACCTCTTCACCCTGGTACCAGGCGCCGTCGCTCACTTCATGAAGAGGCCAGATCGTCGGCTCGGCCGCATCCCGCAGCATATCGATAATCTGAGGATGCCAGCTGGAAAAGGCGTCAAGCAGCCGCTGTCGCGCATCTTCCTGGGGAGGGGTGCGGTCCTCCAATGCTTCGCTGGGATTGCGGCCGCCGGTGATCGCCACCACGTTGAAACTGCGCGTTTTCGGCAGAGGGTAGGCGACGAGGTGGGAGCCACCGCCCAGAAATGCCGTGACTTTCATTGAATCGAAAACAGCCGGGGCATCTGCCTCACCAAGCGTCAACCGCCGAGCGACGTTGCCGGAAAATGTCGCTTTTCCAGCTCCTTCTATCCGGTTTCTGATCTTGGACCAGACGCCGTCTGCACCGACCACCAGGCGCGGCCGCTTGCTGAGGATCCGCGCGATGGAATCGCGCGCAGGGTCATCGGTCTGAATGCCAAGATGAAGGCGGCACAACGGATTGGCGTCCACGGCATCAAGCAGGTTTTTCTGGAGATCGGCCCTATGGAGGACACCGTAAGGCGCTTTCCAGCGATCCCGCGCAAAAGGTCCCGATGGCACTGAAGCGATTGTTCGCAGCGATGTTCCGCTAACGAGATTGATCGCTTCCGGTTCGCTCCACACCTGTTCAAGTCGCGGGAGCAGTCCCAGCCGCGTCAGGATGCGCGTCGCATTGGGGGACAGTTGCAGCCCGGCGCCGGCCTCACTGAGAACGGCCGCCTGCTCGAAGATTTCCGCTGGAATACCCTTGCGGGCAAAACAGAGGGCTGCCGTAAGGCCGGCAATACCGGCCCCGACGATCGCAACGGGCTCGCCCCGGCTCATATCAGGAACGTTTGCCGCTCAGGCCGCCTTTGCATTGAAGGTGCAGCCGTCCGGCACAGTCTGATCCGCGTGGAGTTTGGCGTTGTAGCGGTAGAGCGTTGAGCAGTAGGAACAGACTTTTTCGTTGTCATCGCCCATGTCGATATAGATGTGCGGATGGTCGTAGGGCACCGAGGCCCCGGTGCACATGAATTCCTTGACGCCGATCTCGATCACCGCGTGGCCGCCGTCGTTCTGGAAGTGAGGAATACCGTGCCCGGCCATGTCATGCTCCGTCGTCTGGAAGGATAGTCGAATTCGGCCGCACCATAGAAAGCTTTGTGTGAAAAGTGTAGCGGCAAAGATGCCGCGGCTGTGCGTTTTTTGGCGAGCCGGGGTTTTCCCGGCAAAGCCGGTGTCATAGGTTCGGCGAAAACAGGACACCTGCCATGGATTTGAACCCTCCCGCCTTTTCGACCTTTACCCATGACGGTCTGTCGATCGCCTATTTCGACGAGGGCGACCCGTCCGGCGATCCCATTCTTTTGATCCACGGGTTTGCATCCAGCGCCAATGTCAACTGGGTCTATCCGGGCTGGCTGAAAACGCTGGGTGACGCTGGATACCGGGTGATTGCGCTGGACAATCGCGGCCACGGCGCGAGCGACAAGCCGCACGATCCCAAAGTCTATCATCCGCCGGCAATGGCTGGAGACGCCATGGCTCTGCTTGACCATCTCGGCATCGCCGAGGTGCATGTAATGGGCTACTCCATGGGCGCGCGCATTTCCACGTTCCTGACGCTGGCGCATCCGAACCGCGTGCGGTCTCTCATCCTGGGCGGACTTGGCATAGGCATGGTAACCGGCGTTGGCGACTGGGATCCGATTGCCGACGCGCTGAACGCGCCGTCTCTCGATGTGGTGACGCATGAGAGGGGCCGGATGTTTCGTGCCTTCGCCGACCAGACGAAAAGCGACCGCAAGGCGCTTGCCGCCTGCATCTCCACTTCGCGCGACCTGCTGTCCGTCGAGGATGTGGGCCGCATCGACGTGCCGGTGCTGATCGCGGTCGGCACCAAGGACGACATTGCAGGGTCGCCGCAGGAGCTGGCCGTCCTTATTCCAAACGCCGTGGCGCTCGATATTCCCGGGCGTGATCATATGCTTGCCGTCGGCGACCGGGTCTTCAAGAAGGCCGTGCTTGAGTTTTTGGCCAGGGCCGGCCAAGCGTGAGACCTGCCCGAGTTTGGATTTCATTTCGGGCCAGCCATTTATATCCAGCGCGATTTGGCCTATACCTGATGGATCGACAGACGACGAAGGAGAGTGGCGATGGTCGCCAGGACTGACATACGCCCGACCGAGACCGTGAAGATCATGGACCCGATCTGGGACAGTCTGCAGGAAGAGGCGCGGGTCGCTGCCCAGCAGGATCCACTGCTCGCGGCATTCCTCTATTCCACCATCATCAACCAGCATTCGCTGGAAGACAGCGTCATCTATCGGATTTGCGAGCGGCTTGACCATCCCGACCTGCAGGCCAATCTTTTGCGCCAGACTTTTGCTGAAATGCTGGAAGACTGGCCGGAATGGGGCAGCATCCTGCGCGTCGATATCCAGGCGGTCTATGATCGTGATCCGGCCTGCACGCGTTTTCTTGAGGCGATCCTCTATTTCAAGGGTTTCCACGCGATTCAGACCCATCGGCTGGCACATTGGCTGATGAACCGCGGACGCCGCGATTTCGCCCTTTACCTGCAGAGCCGATCTTCGTCCGTTTTCCAGACGGACATCAATCCGGCAGCGCGCATCGGCAAGGGCATCTTCCTCGACCATGCGACGGGGCTTGTGGTCGGCGAGACCGCCGTTGTCGGCGACAATGTTTCCATCCTGCATGGCGTGACGCTCGGCGGCACCGGCAAGGAGGGCAGCGACCGCCATCCGAAGATCGGCAACGGTGTCCTGATCGGCGCCGGTGCGAAGATCCTCGGTAACATCCACATCGGCAATTGCTCCCGCGTTGCTGCAGGCTCCGTCGTGCTCAAGGAAGTTCCGCCGAAGACCACAGTCGCCGGCGTTCCGGCGCGCGTCGTCGGTGAAGCCGGCTGCTCGGAACCGTCGCGATCGATGGACCAGCTGCTCGTTTCCTTCGAGATCTGATCCCCGGCGATTTGTCGGTTGCCCGTCTTGCCAGGGGTTTACACCGATTGAGGCTCTGTGCGAGAAGCGGCGCAAATCAAACCGCCATGGAGAAAAGACTTGAAGCCCGAAGAAATCAAAAAGCTCGAAGCCTATTTCAAGCGCACGTTCAACCAGTCGATGGTCATCAAGGCGCGGCCGAAGAAGGATGAATCCGCCGAGGTCTATCTGGGCGACGAGTTTCTGGGCGTTGTTTTCCGGGACGAGGAAGATGGCGAGCTGTCTTACAACTTCTCGATGGCAATTCTCGACATCGATCTCTAAACGCCCTCTCGGGTTGAGTTTTGAAATTTTGACCCGGTCTGACATTCAGGCCGGGTTTTTTTGATAAAATCATACTTTTTGCTTATTTTTTTCGCAAAAAACGACCCGATTTCACGTTTTTTCATCAAGTTGTTGCAATAACAGCGTTTTATTGCATTGCACGTATACATTGACTTTATTGTGCAGTGCACATAAATTGTTGTCATTACGAGCGTCAACAAAGGAGCAGCCTGATGTTCAATTTCGAAGATGCGAATAAGAAGAGCAAGGAAACGTTGGACACGCTGCTGAAGAGCTATGCGTCGCTGACGAAGGCTTTCCAGGCGATTGCCACCGAAGCCGCCGACTACTCCAAGAAGTCTTTTGAAGACAGCGTCGCCCATATCGAGAAGATCAGCACCGTCAAGAGCGTCGAAGCCGCTTTCGAACTGCAGACCAACTTCGTGAAGTCCGCTTACGAAGGCTACGTCGCCGAAGCCACGAAGATCGGCGAAATGTATGCCGATCTCGCCAAGGATGCTTACAAGCCCTACGAAGCGCCGGTCGCCAAGGCGACGGCCGCCGTCAAGGCTGCAGCTGCCGCATAAGGCTGCCAAGCCCACAATTCGAACACTGAAAAACCGGCCGCGCACTCCGCGGCCGGTTTTTTTGTTGTCCATCAGGGATATTGGCGATCGACTGCCCAAGAAAGTTGGTCAATCTTGTGTCTCGTGACGCAAATATGATTGCAGTGCGGAGGAACAGCCTTAAAATCTAAAAAAGAACCACTAGATTATGTGTCATGAACAGGCCGCGAATATCTCCCAAGCATTTGCGGCTGGACAAGGGAATGAAGTAGAATGATCGCCATGCCGGTCCGGATGCAAAAAGACAGCGACGGGGATGGGGGCAACGCCAACCGTGGCACGTCTGTCATCACTCGGACAAAGCCGAAAACCAAGAAGCCGAGTCTCTATCGAGTCCTGCTTTTGAACGATGACTACACGCCGATGGAATTCGTGATCCACATTCTGGAGCGTTTCTTCCAGAAGGACCGCGAAGCGGCAACTTTGATCATGCTGCACGTTCACAATCACGGCGTGGGTGAATGCGGTGTTTTCACCTACGAAGTTGCCGAAACCAAAGTGACGCAGGTGATGGATTTCGCCCGCGAGCATCAGCACCCGCTGCAATGCGTCATGGAAAAGAAATGAGGAACTGACGTGCCAACATTTTCAACAAGCCTTGAAAAGGCGTTGCACCAGGCTCTGACGCTGGCCAACGAGCGCCATCATGAATATGCGACCCTGGAGCACCTGCTGTTGGCGTTGATCGACGATGCCGATGCGGCAGCGGTCATGGGCGCGTGCAACGTCAACCTCGACAGTCTGCGCAAGACCGTCTCCGATTATGTCGACAACGAACTCGGTAACCTGGTGACGGGATATGACGAGGACTCCAAGCCGACAGCCGGATTCCAGCGCGTGATCCAGCGAGCCGTGATCCATGTCCAGTCGTCCGGGCGCGAGGAAGTGACGGGCGCCAATGTGCTCGTTGCCATCTTCGCCGAGCGCGAGAGCCATGCCGCCTACTTCCTGCAGGAGCAGGAGATGACGCGCTACGACGCCGTCAATTTCATATCGCACGGTATCGGCAAGCGGCCCGGCACATCTGAGTCGCGTCCGCCGCGCGGCGCCGACGAGCCGGAATCCGAGCAGAAGGCATCGCGTGAACAAGACGAGAGCGGTCCAAAGAAGCAGCAGGATGCGCTGACCGCCTATTGCGTCAACCTCAACGAGAAGGCCAAGGTCGGCAAGATCGATCCGCTGATCGGTCGCCATGCCGAAGTCAACCGCACCATCCAGATCCTCTGCCGCCGTTCCAAGAACAACCCGCTCTATGTCGGTGACCCCGGCGTCGGCAAGACGGCAATCGCCGAAGGTCTTGCCAAGCGTATCGTCGAGAAGAAGGTTCCCGAAGCGTTGCAGGACGCAACGATCTTCTCGCTCGACATGGGCACGCTGCTCGCAGGTACCCGCTATCGCGGCGACTTCGAAGAGCGCCTGAAGCAGGTCGTCAAGGAACTCGAAGAGTATCCTGGCGCCGTGCTGTTCATCGACGAAATCCACACCGTGATCGGCGCTGGTGCAACATCCGGCGGTGCCATGGATGCGTCCAACCTGCTGAAGCCGGCGCTGTCTTCGGGCGCGATCCGCTGCATCGGTTCGACCACCTACAAGGAATACCGCCAGTTCTTCGAAAAGGATCGCGCGCTTGTGCGCCGGTTCCAGAAGATCGATGTCAGCGAACCGACCATCGACGACGCCATCGAGATCATGAAGGGCCTGAAGCCGTATTTCGAGGACTATCACAAGCTGAAATACTCGAACGAGGCGATCAAGTCCGCAGTCGAGCTTTCGGCCCGCTACATCAATGACCGCAAGCTGCCGGACAAGGCGATCGACGTGATCGACGAGACTGGGGCTGCCCAGATGCTGTTGCCCGTCAACAAGCGCCGCAAGCTGATCACCGAAAAGGAGATCGAAGCGACGATCGCGACGATGGCTCGCATTCCGCCGAAATCCGTTTCCAAGGATGACGAGGCCGTTCTCGCCAACCTGGAAAAGGAACTGCGCTCGGTCGTCTATGGTCAGGACTTGGCAATTGAGGCACTGGCCTCGGCGATCAAGCTGGCGCGTGCCGGCCTTCGCGAACCCAACAAGCCGATTGGCTCCTATGTCTTCTCCGGTCCGACCGGTGTGGGCAAGACGGAAGTCGCCAAGCAGCTGGCGGCGTCGCTCGGCGTGGAACTCATCCGCTTCGACATGTCGGAGTATATGGAGCGCCACACGGTATCGCGTCTGCTTGGGGCACCTCCCGGCTATGTCGGCTTCGACCAGGGTGGTCTTTTGACCGATGGCATCGACCAGCACCCGCATTCGGTTCTGCTGCTCGACGAAATCGAGAAGGCGCATCCGGATCTGTTCAACATCCTGTTGCAGGTCATGGACCATGGCTCGCTGACGGACCACAACGGCAAGAAGATCGACTTCCGTAACGTCATCCTGATCATGACGACCAATGCGGGTGCGTCGGAGATGGCAAAGGCTGCTTTCGGCTTCGGTTCGTCCAAGCGCGAAGGTGACGATGTCGAGGCGCTGAACCGCTTGTTCACGCCGGAGTTCCGCAACCGTCTCGATGCGGTCATTCCGTTCGCCTCGCTGCCGACGCCGGTGATCCATCAGGTCGTGCAGAAGTTTGTCATGCAGCTGGAAACCCAGCTTGCCGAACGCAACGTCACCTTCGACCTGCATCAGGACGCAATCGCCTGGCTTGCTGACAAGGGATATGATGAAAAGATGGGTGCGCGGCCGCTGGCCCGTGTCATCCAGGAACACATCAAGAAGCCGTTGGCCGACGAAATTCTCTTCGGCAAGCTGAAGAAGGGTGGTGTCGTCAAGGTGACGGTCGCTATCAAGCCCGACGGCACAAAGGGTCTGTCCCTCGACTCCGTTCCGGAAACGGCCCGCATCAAACCCAAGGCAGAAGTCGTGGCGCCCGTGAAAAAGGCGACCAAGGCCGCAAAGCCGAAGGAAATGGAAACTGTGGGTGCAGAACCGGAAAGCCGCCCCAAGCCGAAAAAGGCTTCCAAGGCTGCTACGACTGAAGAGCTGACCAATGCCACGGCTGCCGAACCTCCCCGCAAGGGAAGCACGGTGCCGAAGGTGCCGCGCAAGAAGTAGGCTTATCCAGGATAAAGACACAGTGCCGGACGGAATGGTCCGGCACTGTTTTTTTATGACATGAACCAGCGGATGTTGTGATGGACGATGGCCAGACGATCGGCACCAGGCGGGATTGGTTCCTGACCGGTATGAAGGGCATTTTCAGTCTGCCCGCCATCATCCTGATGCTGTCCTTCGTCGGCTTCTGCGCCTTTACCGCCCAGGCCGGTATCCCGGTGGAGCAGGTGGTGTTCATGACGGGGATGGTCTGGGCACTGCCGGCCAAGGTCATTCTCGTCAGCTCTATCCTTGGCGGCGCCAACCTTGTGACCGCATTCATTGCCGTGACGCTTTCGTCGATCCGGTTGATGCCGATGGTCGCGGCCCTCGTTCCGGAAATCCGCACAGAGAAGACACCTACCTGGCTCCTTCTGTTCCTGTCGCATTTTGTGGCCATCACCGCATGGGTGTTTGCCATGGAACGGGTGCAATCAGTGCCGCGTGAACGCCGGATTGCGTTTTTCGCCGGCTTCGGCATCACGCTCGTGCTTGCCAATATGCTTTTGGTCGGCGTCGTCTATCAGTTCGTTGCCGAGTTTCCGCCTATTGTTGCCGGCTGCCTGTTCTTCCTGACCCCGGTTTATTTCCTGGCCTCGATCTGGAGCTCCGCGCGTCATCCGGTGATCTATGTGGCACTCGTCATCGGGCTCATCGCCGGCCCGCTGTTTTACTGGCTTGCGCCGGAGTTCGACATTCTGCTGGCGGGGGTCGGCGGTGGCACGCTCGCCTGGTTGGCTGAGCGCAACTGGCGCCGACGCAGGGAGGCTCGCGCATGACGGTGCTCGAAGGCTGGTGGGCTTACGTCTTCATCGCGATCGCCGGCTGGCTTGCGACGGATCTCTGGCGCTGGCTTGGCGTGCTGGCGGGCAACCGGCTGCGTGAGGATTCGGAAGCACTGAACTGGGTGAGGGCGGTTGCGACCGCGCTTGTGGCCGCCGTCATCGCCAAGTTGATCCTCTACCCGACCGGCGTTCTCGAACAGTCGCCGCTCTGGCTTCGCCTCGGATCAGTCGCTACCGGCGCAGTCGCGTTTTTCATCGGCCGCCAGAAGCCCGCAATCGGCATCGCCACAGCCATCGCTGTGCTGGCAATCGGCCTTCATATTCTCGGCGTTTAGGCCGAACCGCGTGGCTTGCGAAGTGAGCTGCGAGAAGCACCGCGCGGCGCATTTATCCAAATTTTATAACCGCTGGTGTAAGCATGTGTCCGCACATGGAGGTCCGCATGCTGTTTCTTCCCGCCGAACGGTTTATCCTGACGATCATCGCAACACTGTTGTTGTTCGGCGGCATCCTGATCGTCGTAAAGGGCGTCGAAATCGATTTCGCCGGCTATGCGGGACTGGCAAGCATCGGCATATCATCCCTGGCGCTCGGGCAATATTACCGGCTGTTTCGCCCTGACATTCGCATCTCCGCGACCCTGACGGCGGCCGGGTTGTTTCTCATCTTCTCGATGGCCGGCTCCATCTTCAACTACATGCTGCTGCCGATCCGCTTCGCGCCGATCGATGCGTATCTATCGCGGATCGACGCCGCGTTCGGATTTGATTGGCCGACGTTTGTGATGTGGATTGCCGCTTACCCGTTGTTCGGCGATCTGCTTCGCCTTGTGTATTTCAGTTCGCTGCCGCAGCTCGTCCTGGTCATTCTGGTTCTGGGGTTCTTTGTCGATATCGCGACGCTGCACAGGTTCCTGCTGACTGGAATTATCGGCGCTTTGCTGTCGATCCTGTGCTGGTCGTTCTTTCCGTCTTTCGGCGCATCATCGGTGTACGAATTGCCCCAAACGGTGCTTCAGGCGATGCCGATAGCTGTTGGCCCAGCCTATGGGGCCGAACTTGTCCGGCTGGGACAGGAGGGTATCAGCTACCTGACGCCGCGTAATGTCCTGGGATTGATCGGCTTTCCATCATTTCACACCGTCATGGCCTGCATGTCGGTGTGTTTCGTGACGCGGATACGCTTTGTGTTCTGGCCGCTGGCGGCCGTCAATCTGGTCATGGTGCCCGCGATCCTGGTTCAGGGCGGTCATCATTTGAGTGACGTTTTCGGTGGTGTCGCTATCTTCTGCATTGCCTATGTGCTTGCGGGCAACGTGCTTCGACAGAAAAATACGGTGGCTGTCGAGGTCGCGTCACTGGCAGTGAAATAACCCACCACGCCTGCGTGATGCGTTGAGATCACAGCGCCTTCTTGATTTTCGCAGCGTTTGCCGCAAGGACGCCGCCATCTTCCATTTTGCCGGAATGCGGTCGCAATGGCACGCCTTCGCGGCGGGGAATGACGTGGAAATGCAGGTGGAATACCGACTGGCCCGCCGGAGCCTCATTAAACTGCATGATCGTCACGCCGTCGGCATCGAAGGCTTCCTGCGCTGCAATCGCCACTTTCTGGACGACCGCGATCAGCGGCCCGAGCGTTGCCGGATCGGCGTCGAGAATGTTGCGCGAAGCCGCCTTCGGAACGACTAGTACGTGACCTTCCGCCTGCGGCATCACATCCATGAAGACGAGGGTGTTGTCGTCTTCGTAGACCTTGTGAGCGGGAATTTCGCCGCGCAGGATCTTGCCGAAGATATTGTTGTTGTCATAGGCGGCGCTCATCTGCGTCTCTCCTCCAAAATGCCTGTCTCTTTTAGTCGTCGATCTCTTGCCGCGCACCTTTGCGGAAAGGGCTGTGATCGGCAAGGATATCGCCCATCTGTTCGACATCCTGCCGCTCGCGTTCGAGATAGTCGGCCACGGCACGTTTCAACCCCGGATGCGCGATGAAATGTGCCGAATGGGTGGTCGCCGGCAGATAACCGCGTGCCAGCTTGTGTTCGCCCTGGGCGCCGGCTTCCACGCGCTTCAATCCCCTTGAGATCGCGAAATCGATGGCCTGGTGATAGCAGACCTCGAAATGCAGGAAGGGATGGTCCTCGATCGCGCCCCAGTGGCGGCCGTAAAGAGCGTCGCTGCCGATGAAGTTGATGGCGCCGGCAATGTGTTTCCCGTTGCGCCTGGCCATGACCAGCAGGATATCGTCGGCCATGCGTTCGCCGATCAGCGAATAGAATTTTCGAGTCAGGTAGGGACGCCCCCATTTGCGGCTGCCGGTATCCATATAAAAGGCGAAGAACTGATCCCAGACATTTTCTGTCAAATCCTTGCCGGTCAGCCAGTCGATGCTGATGCCGTGTTCGAGCGCCGCCCGGCGTTCCTTCTTCAACGCCTTGCGCTTGCGTGACGCCAGCGTCTCAAGAAAGTCATTGTGTGAGGCATAACCCTCATTGAGAAAATGAAACTGCTGGTCGGTTCGATGCAGGAAACCGGCGCGTTCGAATGTGGTGATTTCCTCTTCCGGCACGAATGTCACATGCGCGGATGACACCTTGTGGCGCCTGGCCAGTTCCTGAAGACCGGCGGCGAGGGAATCGCGAACCACGCCGGCATCGGTATCAATTGCCGTCAGGAGCCTTGGGCCAGTTGCCGGCGTGAACGGAACCGAGCATTGCAGCTTCGGATAGTATCGGCCTCCCGCCCGTTCAAGCGCATCGGCCCAGCCGTGGTCGAAGACATATTCGCCCTGGCTGTGGTTTTTCAGATAGCAGATCAGGCCGCCCGCCAAGCCTCCATTGCTGTCCTCCATCAAAAGGTGCTGACCGAGCCATCCGGTATCTGCCGTGGCCGAGCCGGATTCCTCCAGAGCGGACAGATAGGCATGGGAAATAAACGGATTGTAGAGGCCGCCGGGTTGCCCCTTGGCGGCCCCTGACAATCCGTCCCAGCTTTCCTTCGAAATATCCTGAAAGGAAGTCTCGACGCGGATTTTGACTTCGCCTGTCATTCTCTAAGCGATAAGCCTTTCATTGGGATCAAAACCCTCGAATGTCATCTGGTCGGCATGGCTGTAGGTGTGATTGACGCCAGCCTGATCACGCACGGTCCAGGTCAGAATCGGTCGGCCAAGAGAGCGTTCCTTGGTGATGAAGGAATTTGGCAAATCTCCGTAGAAATAGGAAATGAAATCAAGACCGAGCTGCATCGCTTCTTCGTGAACAAGGAACTGCTCGGGCTGGTTGCCGCCTGCTGTCAGGCCGACCGGGTAGGGCGAGTTGTGAGCCTTGAGATCCTTCAGCAGCCAATGATCGAAACTCATGAGGGCGATACGGCCCTTATAGTTTTCAAGTGTTTCCAGCACGGCATCTGCGAAACCCTCGTCGTCGCCCCTGCGACCCTTCAGTTCCAGCACGATTGGCACACGGCCTTTTACCAGTCGGAGAAGCTGTCCGAGCGTCGGCACCTTGTCCGCCGTGCCGCCGATGGCGACGAGGCCGAGTTCGCCGGCCGTCTTTTCGCGGATGTCGCCCTTGATGCCGCAAAGCCGCTGCATGTCGTCATCGTGGAAGACCACGGGTACGCTGTCGGCGGTGTACTGCAGGTCGCACTCTATGGCGAAGCCGTGTTCGGCCGCCCTTGCAAAGGCCGAGAGAGTGTTTTCCCAGATGGCATGATTCATGTCATGATAGCCGCGATGAGCGACCGGTTGTGCCGTCAGCCAGGACAGGTCTTTCATGCTATACTGTCCGCTCAAGCGATTTCGATCACGGCGTCGATTTCGACGGCGGCATTGAAGGGCAGGGCGGCCATGCCGACGGCTGCGCGGGCATGGATACCGGCGTCACCAAGAACCTTGGCGATCAGGTTAGACGCGCCGTTGATGACCAGATGCTGCTCGATGAAGGTCGGCTTGGACGCGACGAAGCCGTTGAGCTTGACGATGCGGCGGATGCGCGAAAGGTCACCGCCGAGTGCTGCCTTGGCCTGGGCAAGGATATTGATGGCGCAGAGTTCGGCCGCGCGCTGGCCGGTCGCTACATCGACATCGTCGCCGAGATGCCCGGTGATCGCGATCTTGCCGTTTTCCATCGGTAGTTGACCGGAGATATAGAGGTGCGATCCGCTGATGACGAAGGGAACATAGTTTGCGGCCGGTGCCGCCGCCTGCGGCAGGGTGATTCCGAGTTCCTTGATGCGGGCTTCGATTTCTACGGACATGGATAACTCCGGTCATTGTTGTGTTTTGTCGTCAAATGCTGCATGCAAAGCGTGATTCATGAAGTGATAAAATACCGCTTCGCGATCATTGATGCCTCGCTTTCGCCGGATGTGTTCTTATAGCATTGGCGGCGAGTCCAACAGGAGGAAACGGATGTTTCGTTCAGGCTTTGCCTCTGTCATTCTGGCATGGGCGTGTTTCTCAGGCGTGACGGTCGGCGGTGCTTCCGCAGCCTCCGCTAACATCCTTGTGCCTCACCGCGCAGTCTATGATCTGGAACTAAAAGATGCGTCGGAGCGCTCCGGAATTTCCGGAATGTACGGCCGCATGGTCTATGAGTTCAATGGCTCGGCCTGCGAAGGCTATACCGTCAGTTTTCGCTTCGTCACCAAGGTCGACACCGGTGAGGAGGTCAAGCTGACCGATCAGCAGACGACCACCTATGAGGATCTGAAGAACGGCAATTTCCGCTTCCTGACGCGCTCCTTCACCGACGAGAAGCTGGACAAGGAAGTTCGTGGTTCGGCGCATGAAGCCCAGCAGGGCCTGACCGTCGACCTGACCTCGCCGGACAAACGCAAGGTCGATCTCGCGCAGGGCCTGTTTCCGACCGAACATATGCTCGAGGTCATCGATCGGGCCAAGAAAGGCGAGAAGCTGTTCGAATCCCGCATCTTCGACGGCTCCGATTCGGGCGACAAGACGCTGATCACCACGACGATGGTGGGTAAATTCCAGCAGCCGGCCAAGGACGCCGTGGATACGGGAGACGCCGGAAAGGCAGGCGCGATGGCTGCAAAACCCTATTGGCCGGTCACCATTTCCTATTTCAATGACGACACATCAGGCGACGCACTGCCGATCTACCGCATGGAGTTCAAGCTCTATGAAAACGGCATTACCCGCGATCTGACGATGGACTACGGGGATTTCGTTCTCACCGGCAAGCTTGCCGATCTTGAGGTCTTCAAGGAAGGCGAGTGCAAATAGGCGCCAGAGGCTGGCCCGACGGTATTTCGAGCTTTCGCCCTTGATTTATCGGGCGACAGAAGGTATGGGCACCGCATTCCACACGTAAGGTTTGGGGCCGTCCGGGAGAAATCCGGGCAGTTCCACCCGGTGGCGCTTTCAAAGAGAGTGCTGTTTGCCTTGCGGAGGTTCAACCGGAAAAGGAGAAAAAGGCATGGCATTGCCTGATTTTAGCATGCGTCAGCTTCTGGAAGCTGGCGTTCACTTCGGTCACCAGACTCACCGCTGGAACCCGAAAATGAAGCCGTACATCTTCGGCGATCGTTCGAACGTTCACATCATCGATCTCGCACAGACCGTTCCGTTGCTGTCGCGCGCGCTGCAGGTTGTCAGCGACACGGTTGCCAAGGGCGGCCGCGTTCTGTTCGTCGGCACCAAGCGCCAGGCATCCGAAATCATCGCTGACGCTGCCAAGCGTTCGGCCCAGTACTACGTCAACGCCCGCTGGCTCGGCGGCATGATGACCAACTGGAAGACGATTTCGAACTCGATCCAGCGCCTGCGCAAGCTCGACGAAATCCTTGCTTCGGAAGCTTCGGGCTTCACCAAGAAGGAGCGTCTGAACCTTGAGCGCGAACGCGAAAAGCTGAACCGTGCACTCGGCGGTATCCGCGACATGGGCGGCGTTCCGGACCTGATGTTCATCATCGACACCAACAAGGAATCGATTGCCATCGACGAAGCAAAGCGTCTCGGCATCCCGGTCGTTGCGATCATCGATTCGAACTGCGATCCGGACCAGATCGACTTCCCGATCCCCGGCAACGACGACGCTTCGCGCGCGATCTCGCTCTATTGCGATCTGATCTCCCGTGCAGCGCTCGACGGCATTGCCCGTCAGCAGAGCTCGTCCGGCCGCGACCTCGGCGCATCTTCCGACCTGCCGCTCGAGCCGGCACTCGAAGAAGCCGCCGAAGCCTGATAAGGCCGAATGGCGGGCTTGCCCGCCATTCCATTCATACGATCAGGACGAGGCCGTTTACGACTGAAGAAGTGAACGGCCTCGTTCTTTTGCATCGGACCGGCCCATCGGGCGTTGGTCGCCATGATGCGCATCGTCGCGATGAAATCTTTCATCACGATGTCACATTCAGGGGTCATGCCCTGCCACATCCTCCTGGTATCGCGCCGGCTTTCTGGCTGCGCACCAGCCGAACAAACGAAGAGGCAAAAAAGATGAGCACTATTACTGCAGCAATGGTGAAGGAACTGCGCGAAAAGACCGGCGCAGGCATGATGGATTGCAAGAAGGCACTCGGCGAAACCAACGGCGACATGGAAGCCGCGATCGACTGGCTGCGTGCCAAGGGCATTGCCAAGGCCGACAAGAAGTCCGGCCGCGCCGCCGCTGAAGGTCTGGTCGGCATTGCCAGCAACGGCACCAAGGCTGTCGTCATCGAACTCAACTCCGAAACCGACTTCGTTGCCCGTAACGACGCCTTCCAGGACCTCGTTCGCGGCGTTGCCAAGGTTGCCGTCGAAACCGATGGTTCCGTCGAGGCAATCAGCGCTGCGAACTACCCGGCAACGGGCAAGTCGGTTGCCGAAAGCGTCACCGACGCGATCGCAACCATCGGCGAGAACATGGCTCTTCGCCGTTCGGCTCTGCTGTCGGTCGAAGACGGCGTTGTCGCGACCTACATCCACAATTCCGTTGCAGACGGCCTCGGCAAGCTTGGCGTTCTCGTCGCGCTTAAGTCGACCGGCGACAAGGATGCGCTGAACGCCATCGGCCGCCAGGTTGCCATGCACATTGCTGCGACCAACCCGCTGGCCATCCGCTCGACGGAAGTCGATGCCGCTGTTGCTGAACGCGAACGCAACATCTTCATCGAACAGGCCCGCGAATCCGGCAAGCCGGAAGCGATCATCGAAAAGATGGTCGAAGGCCGCATGCGCAAGTTCTTCGAAGAAGTCGCCCTTCTGTCGCAGGCTTTCGTCATGAACCCTGATCTGACGGTCGAAGCTGCCGTCAAGGAAGCTGAAAAGACCGTTGGCGCCTCGATCGAAGTTGTCGGCATGGCCCGCCTGCTTCTCGGCGAAGGCGTCGAAAAGGAAGAATCCGACTTCGCAGCCGAAGTGGCAGCTGTCGCCAAGGGTTGATTTCTTCATCCTGATTGGGAAAACCGTTATCCTTGTCGGGAAACATCCGGGGCATCGCGTGACAACGCGGTGCCCTTCGTGTATCCGGCATCATCATCCCATTGGCGCAGGCTCCTTCGGAGATTATCCGAAGTGATATCGGCCGCGCGAGGATGAAAGATCAGTTCCACGCACCATCTCGCATGTGTGCCTTCTTGGACAGGAGTGACGATGTCGGCCGAACCTCTCTATAAACGCGTGCTGTTGAAGGCTTCTGGCGAAGCGCTCATGGGAAACCAGGGCTTCGGCATTGATGTGGCGGTTGCCGACCGGATTGCCTCCGATATCGCGGAAGCGCGCGCCATGGGTGTCGAGGTCGGTGTCGTGGTCGGCGGCGGAAACATCTTTCGTGGCGTCGCAGTCGCCTCCAAGGGTGGCGACCGGGTGACCGGCGACCACATGGGCATGCTGGCGACCATTATCAACGCGCTGGCGTTGGCAACCTCGCTGCGCAAGCTTGATGTCGATACCGTGGTGCTCTCGGCTATTGCCATGCCGGAAATCTGCGAGAGCTTCTCGCAGCGCGCCACCCTCTTTCATCTGTCTCTCGGCCGCGTCGTTATCTTTGCCGGCGGCACGGGCAATCCGTTCTTCACAACCGATTCTGCCGCTGCCCTTCGCGCCGCCGAAATGGGCGCCGAAGCCATCTTCAAGGGCACCCAGGTCGACGGCATCTATACCGCCGATCCCAAGAAGGATCCGACAGCTACCCGCTTCGACCGTCTGACGCACAGCGAGGTTCTGCAGAAGGGGCTTGCCGTCATGGACGTTGCTGCCGTGGCGCTGGCGCGTGAAAACAGCATTCCGATCATTGTCTTCTCAATTCACGAGAAGGGCGGATTCGCGGAAATCTTGACCGGCGGCGGCCGAGCGACCATCGTAACAGACAATTGAGCAGTCAAAGGGCGGTCGCAAGACCGCCGCGATAAAACGGGAGTTTGATCCATGAGTGAAGGTATTGACCTGAATGACCTGAAGCGCCGCATGGATGGCGCCATTGCCGCTTTCAAGCACGATATCGCATCGTTGCGCACAGGCCGCGCATCGGCCAACGTGCTCGATCCGGTCATGGTTGAGGCTTACGGTTCGCGCGTGCCGCTGAACCAGGTTGCCAACATCACCGTGCCTGAGGCGCGCATGCTGGGCGTTTCGATCTGGGACAAATCCATGGTTAGCGCCGTTGATCGCGCCATCCGCGAATCGAATCTCGGCCTCAATCCTATCGTCGATGGGCAGAATTTGCGCATCCCGCTGCCGGAACTGAACGAAGAACGCCGCAAGTCGCTGGTAAAGGTCGCGCACGACTACAGCGAAAAAGCGAAGATCGCGGTGCGCAACGTACGCCGCGACGGCATGGACAGCCTGAAAAAAGCCGAAAAAGACGGCGACATCGGCCAGGACGTGAGCCGCAGCCAGTCGGAAAAGGTTCAGAAGGTGACCGATGAGATGATTTCCGACATCGACCGCTTGCTCGCCGAGAAGGAAAAGGAAATCATGCAGGTATAGTGTGCCTTTTCCGAGTCTCTGTTTTCCGGGCCGTCGATGTCAAACCCATTGGTTAGAAATGTTCCCACGCACGTTGCCATCATCATGGATGGCAACGGCCGTTGGGCCAATTCGCGCGGACTGCCGCGGACGATGGGGCATCGCAAGGGCGTGGAAGCAGTGCGCGAAGCGGTTCGTACCGCCGGAGAAGTCGGCATTCGTTATTTGACGCTGTTTGCATTTTCCTCGGAGAATTGGAGCCGGCCAGAGGCCGAGGTATCCGATTTGATGGGATTGTTGAAAGCATTCATCCGGCGCGATTTGGCGGACCTGCACCGCCAGAACGTCCGCATCCGGGTGATCGGCGATAAGACCAACCTGCGCGGAGATATCCTGCCTCTGCTTCTCGAGGCTGAAGATACGACCCGCGGCAACACTGGCATCACCCTGGTCATTGCCTTTAACTACGGTGCGCGTGATGAAATGACCCGCGCCATGCAGGCTTTGGCTGTCGAGGTTGCTCAGGGGCGATTGTCTGCCGATCAGATCACGCCGGAACGCATTGCCAGCAAGCTCGACACCGCGGGCATTCCAGACCCGGACCTCGTGCTGCGCACAAGCGGCGAAGAGCGGCTGTCGAACTTCCTGCTCTGGCAGGCGGCCTATTCCGAATTGTTGTTCGTTCCCGAATTGTGGCCGGACTTCAATCGTGAAGTCTTTCTCGATGCGCTGAAAACCTACGCCGGGCGGGAGCGCCGCTTCGGTGGCCTGTCGCAGCCGACGCTCGCGGTTGGTTCCTGATGCAGACTGAGCTGCGGCTGCGCATCATCTCCGGTATCGTTCTTGCCGCTATCACTCTAGGGGCGACCTGGGCCGGCGGGACTGTCTTCGAACTTCTGTCCGTGGCCATCGCGCTGCTCGTCTATTACGAATGGTCGACGATCACCCGGCTTGCCGAGCGCGATTTTCAAGGCAACGCTTTCGGCTGGCTGTCACAGGCGGTGATCGCCGCTCTCATCCTGTTTGACGGCGCCCATGTCACTTTGCTAATTCTGGCGGCATTTGCCGCGATCGCTGCGCTCTGGGTGTTTTTCCGGGGCGGCAGCTGGTGGCTGCCGGGCGGTATCGTCTACGCCGGCCTCACCGGCATCTCGCTCTCGGCGATTCGTGGCGAGAGCCATATCGGCTTGATCGCGATGATCTTCGTCTTTGCGGTGGTCTGGGCGACTGATATTTTCGCCTATTTCACCGGCCGGGCAATCGGCGGCCCGAAGCTGGCGCCCCGCATTTCGCCCGGCAAGACGTGGTCCGGCGCCATTGGCGGCACTATTTCCGGCGTGATTGCGGGCGTTTGCGTCTTCCTGACCGATTTTTCGCTGGACGGTGTCTGGATACCGCTACTTGCGTTCGCCTTGTCTGTGTCGAGCCAGGTCGGTGACCTGTTTGAATCCCATATAAAGCGCCGGTTCGGCGTGAAGGATTCGAGCAAGCTCATTCCGGGGCACGGCGGCGTCATGGACCGTGTCGATGGACTTGTTTTCGCCTGTTTTGCCGCGCTTTTGATTGCCATGGTACAAGTTATGTTCGCTGGCGGACAGAGTGCGCCCATGGGAGCAATCCTGCTGGCGCCGTAAAGGGCCCGCATAGCTGATCGAGGAACCACATGGCTTATCTCGCCGATACGCTTCACCTGATTCTCGGCTATATCGTGCCGTTTCTGCTCGTGCTGACGCTGCTCGTCTTCGTGCACGAGATGGGGCACTATCTGGTGGGCCGCTGGTCCGGTATCCGCATCCTCGCCTTTTCCGTCGGTTTCGGTCCGGAATTGTTCGGTTACACCGACAAGCAGGGAACGCGCTGGAAGTTTTGCGCAATCCCGCTTGGCGGTTACGTGAAATTCTTTGGTGATGAGGATGCTGCCAGCGTTCCGGACTACAGTCGCCTCGAGCAATATTCAGCCGAGGAGCGCGATCGCACTTTTCTGGGCGCCAAGCTATGGAAAAGGGCCGCGACGGTTGCCGCCGGGCCGATTGCGAATTTCATCCTGGCGATCGCGATCTTTGCGGTGCTCTTTTCCATTTATGGCAAGCCGGTGGCGGATCCGGTTGTCGCGGAAGTGAAGGAAAACAGCGCTGCGGCCAAGGCCGGCGTGCTGCCGGGCGACCTGCTCGTGTCTATCGATGGTACACATGTCTCCACCTTTGACGATGTGCGCCGCTATGTCAGCATCCGTCCGGAAACGCCGATCACCATCCAGATCAAGCGCAGGGGCGAATTACTCGATCTGCCGATGATCCCTCAGCGCACGGAAATTACAGACCAGTTTGGCAACAAGATGGAACTCGGCATCATCGGCATCCTGACAAACCAGGAGACCGGTAATTTCCGCTTGCAGACCTTTGGTCCGGTCGAGGCTGTCGGACAGGGTGTCGTCGAAAGCTGGCATATTGTCACCGGTACGTTCAACTATCTCGCCAATCTCGTCACCGGCCGGATGAAGGCAGATCAGCTGGGCGGTCCCATCCGCGTGGCCCAGGCTTCCGGGCAGATGGCGACCATCGGTATCGCCGCTGTCCTGCAACTGGCAGCAGTCCTGTCAGTTTCCATTGGACTTCTCAATCTAATGCCTGTTCCGGTACTTGATGGCGGGCATCTGATGTTTTATGCGGTGGAAGCCGTCCGTGGAAAACCGGTGGGGCCGGGGACGCAGGACATCGCGTTCCGTATCGGTTTTGCCATGGTTCTGATGCTGATGGTCTTCGCCACGTGGAACGATATAAGTTCGCTTTTGGGCTAGGTTTTTCGGGCTTGCATTGATATTGAGAGCCCTTGGGGGGCGGTCAGCTTTATTGGTAATTCAATGGGTTGATCGAAAGGAATTGTTTACGATAAAGCAATTCTGTAGTGGCCGTTAGGACACGGTTTCAATTGAAGTAAACAGAAATTAACGTGCGACCTTGCTTGTATGGGAAAAGCGGTTAAAACGGCAACCGTGACCGGAGTCGGTACGAGTTCGCTGCGGGGCATTGGGAAGAAGGTAAGATTTATGAAAGCTGGTTCAAAGTTTTTGAACGCGGTGTCGGCGGTTGCGCTGTCTGCTAGCATGGTCGCAACGGGGACTGGCATTGTAACGCTTGCAAGTGCATCTGTCGCAGAAGCCGCAACGATTAGCCGTGTTGAAGTTCGTGGCGCAACCCGCGTCAGCCCTGAGACCGTCCGCGCAAATATCACTATCGTGCCCGGCAAGAGCTTCAGCAATGCTGATATCGATTCTTCCGTGAAGCGCCTCTATTCCACAGGCTATTTTTCCGACGTCAGCATCAATGTCTCCGGTGGTACGCTTGTCGTCACCGTGAGCGAGAACCAGCTTGTCAACCAGGTGGTTTTCAACGGCAATCGTAAGATCAAGGACGACAAGCTGCAGGCCGTCGTGCGCACACGTTCGCTCGGTCCGTACAGCGAGGCGACAGCTGAATCCGATATTCAGGCTATCAAGGATGCCTATTCCGGCATCGGCCGTGAAGATGTGACCGTGACTACGCAGGTCGTTCCGATCGCTGAAGGTCGCGTCAATCTGGCCTTCGTCATCAACGAAGGCGATCGCACCAAGATCACCGCCATCAATTTTGTTGGCAATAATGCCTACAGCAACGGTCGTCTTCAGGCTGTCATTTCGACGAAGGAATCGGGCATATTCTCGTTCCTGAACCGCAAGGACGTCTACAACGCCGACAAGCTGCGCGCGGACGAAGAGTTGCTTCGCCAGTTTTATTACAATCGGGGCTATGCCGACTTCCGTGTTGTTTCGTCGGACGCGGTTCTGGATGAATCCACCAACGAATATACGGTAACGATCACCGTTGAAGAGGGTGAGCGCTACGATTTCGGCTCGGTCAATGTTGAATCGACTGTCGAAGGTGTGGACGCTGAAGAGCTGAAGGGTTTGGTTCAGACTTCGGAAGGATCGATCTACAAGGCCAAGGACGTTCAGGACAGCATTTCGGCGATTTCCAAGCGTGTTGCGGCTCAGGGCTATCCATTCGCTCGCGTGACGCCGCGCGGCAACCGTGACTTCGGCAATCGCACGATCGCTGTCGATTACCTTGTTGATCAGGGTGAGCGCGCCTATATCGAGCGCATCGAAATCCGTGGCAATACGCGTACCCGTGACTATGTCATTCGCCGCGAATTTGACATGAGCGAAGGTGATGCGTTCAACCAGGAAATGATCACGACAGCCAAACGCCGCCTTGATGCTCTTGGTTACTTCTCCACGGTCAATATCTCGACCCAGCCAGGCAGCGCTTCCGACCGCGTCGTAGTTATCGTCGATGTGCAGGATCAGTCGACCGGTTCGTTCGGTATCGGCGCGGGTTATTCGGCTGGCAGCGGCGGCGGCTTCCTTCTGGAGGCGTCGATCGAGGAAAAGAACTTCCTTGGCCGTGGCCAGTATATCCGCCTTGCCGCCGGTCGTGGCGAGGACAGCCGCACATACAACGTGTCGTTCACAGAGCCCTATTTCCTCGGTTACCGTCTGGCTGCTGGCTTTGATATCTTCAAGAACGAAAACGACTATGACGACGACAATTACAGCTATGAGGATGAGGGCTTCAGCCTGCGCGTAACGGCGCCGATCACGGAACGGATATCGACGACATTCCGTTACAACCTGACGCAGATGGACTACCATGGTGATACCACGCTAGGCGTCGGTCAGGATCTGTCTACGCCTTATATCAATGCCATCAACGGCAGTACGTGGACGCGGTCTTCGGTCTCGCAGACGCTGTCCTACAATTCGCTTGATGATGCGACACTGCCGCATGAGGGCATTCTTGCGTCTGTGACGCAGGAATATGCAGGCCTCGGAGGTACATCCGATTTCTACAAGCTGACGGGTAAGGCCAAGTGGTACTACACCGTGAATGACGATGCGGACATTATCGCGTCGCTTTCAGGTGGCGCAGGTCATTTGTTCAAGACCGGCGGCGACATGGAAGTGTTTGACCAGTTCCAGCTCGGAACAAGCGATATTCGTGGCTTCGAGCGCAATGGCGTAGGTCCGCGAAGCGGAAAATATGGTGATGCCATCGGTGGCACGACCTATTTCACGGCGTCGGCAGAGGCCACATTCCCGCTGCCGTTCGTTTCGCGCGACGCTGGCTTCCGCGGTGCAATCTTCGCGGATGCAGGCACGCTCTATGGCAATGATGTAAAGGTAACGGCCGACGATGATATCCAAGGAACAGGAAGTTCGCTTCGTGCTTCCGTGGGCCTCGGTCTCATCTGGGCGTCACCATTTGGTCCGCTGCGCGTCGACTACGCGTTCCCGATTGCCAAGGAAGATTTTGACAAGGTTCAGAACCTCAAGTTCGGTATCTCGTCCTCCTTCTGATCGTTGCAGTCCAGAACTGCCTGCCAAAACTGTTCTGGAGTGTTGGCCATGGAATACAACTGGTTTTTCCCACCGCACGAGGGGGTCCGTCTGAGCGATCTGGCGGATCGGATTGGTGCGACACTTGAGGACAAGACCTCTGCCGACCGGCTCGTCCGGTCGGTCGCACCGGTTTATCGGGCGAAGGAGGGTGACATATGTTATATGTTGTCCCGCAAAAATCGCGAAGAGCTTGAAACTTGTCAGGCGACAGCAATCGTTTGCGACAAGGCTCTGGTGCCTTTGGTTCCTTCTCATATTCCTATTCTTTTGACGGCATATCCCCATACGGCGTTTGCGCTGGCGGGCGCATTCCTGCATCCGCAGGCGATGCGCCCCGTGCAAAACTTGTCGGGAGCAAGCGGGATATCGCCCGCCGCCTTCGTAGACCCGTCAGCGCAGATCGAGGAAAATGTCGACATCGAAGCGACGGCGGTTATCGGCGCCGGCGCGCATATCGGTTCCGGTACATGGATCGCCGCCGGCGCCGTCATTGGCCCGGGTGTGCGTATTGGCCGTGACTGCACGATTTCGGCCGGGGCCAGCGTGCTCTACGCGCTTGTCGGCGACAATGTCATCATCCACCCTGGTGCGCGGATCGGGCAGGATGGTTTCGGCAATGCGCCGGGACCGAAGGGCGGCATGATCAAGATCGTGCAGATCGGCCGCGTCATCCTGCAGGACAGGGTCGAAATTGGCGCCAACACGACGATCGACCGCGGAGCAATGGACGATACGGTGGTCGGCGAAGGGACGAAGATCGATAATCTCGTCCAGCTTGGGCACAATGTCCACATCGGCCGTCATTGCGGTATCGCCGCGCAAGTGGGCATTGCCGGCAGCACGCGCATTGGTGACGGCGTGCTGATCGGCGGCGCCGCCGCGATCAACGGACATATTACGATCGGCGATCGTGCACAGATCGCGGCCATGAGCGGCGTAGCCGCCAACGTTCCTGCGGGCGAACGTTACGGCGGCATTCCGGCGCGTCCCATGCGCGACTTCCTTCGAGACATCGCAGAAATGACGGCACGGGCACACAACAGGCAGAAGAAATCGGGAGGCAATGATGAGTGAAGCAGGAACCACCATTCTCGGTACGGCCGATATCCGGGAAATCTTGAAGCTGCTTCCCCATCGCTACCCGTTTCTCCTCGTTGACCGGATCATCGAGATCGACGGCGACAATTCGGCGATCGGCATCAAGAACGTCACGGCCAACGAGCCGCATTTTACCGGGCATTTTCCCGAGCAGCCGATCATGCCGGGCGTTCTTCTGATCGAAGGCATGGCCCAGACGGCCGGTGCGATCTGTGCCCGCAAGACCGGCGACGGCAGCAACCTCGTTTATTTCATGACCATCGACAACGCCCGTTTCCGCAAGCCGGTCATTCCGGGCGACAGGGTCGAGTTCCATGTCGTCAAGCAGAAGCAGCGCGGCAATATCTGGAAATTTCATTGTGATGCAAAAGTTGACGGGCAACTTGTCGCGGAAGCTGATATCGGCGCGATGATTATCAGCAAGGAAGACGCCTGAACATGATTGCAGCCACTGCGAAGATCCACCCGCTCTCGGTTATCGAAGATGGAGCGGTGATCGGCGACAACGTCGTTGTCGGCCCCTTCTGCCATGTTGGCCCGAAGGTGACGCTCGCTGACAATGTCGAATTGATCAGCCACGTGGTGGTTCTCGGACGCACCACCGTCGGCAAGGGATCGAAGATTTTTCCATCCGCAGTTATCGGCGGCGATTCACAGAGCGTGCATCACAGTGCCGTCGACACGACTTTGGTGATCGGCGAAAATTGCACCATTCGCGAAGGCGTGACGATGAACACCGGAACCGTCGAACATGGCGGCGCGACGATCATCGGAGACAACAACCTTTTCCTGGCCTACGCGCATGTCGCCCATGACTGCCGTCTCGGCAATAACATCATCTTGTCCAACAATGTCATGTTGGCCGGGCATGTAACGGTCGGAGACCGCGCCATTCTCGGCGGTGGTTCGGCCGTGCATCAGTTCACCCGAATCGGGCGCCATGCGTTCGTCGGCGGGCTTTCCGCCGTTGCCTATGACGTCATTCCCTATGGCATGCTCAATGGTAATCCGGGCCTGCTCGGCGGTCTGAATGTCGTCGGCATGAGCCGCTCCGGCATCGAGAAGCCTGTCATTCATGCCGTTCGGCGTGCCTACAAGCAGATATTCGAAGGTCCGGAATCGATCCGTGCGAATGCCGCGGCAATCCGTGATGACTACGCTGATTGCCTGCCGGCAGTTGAGATCCTTGATTTCATCGCGGCGGAAAGCGATCGGGCGCTGTCGTCGCCGACACGGGGCAGCAAGGGCTGAGGCAGATGAGCTTGGACAGCCGGCCAGAGATCAAAGACCGGCTGGCGATCATCGCTGGCAGCGGCTTGCTGCCTCTGCATGTGGCGCAGGCCGCACGTACGCATGGCGAAAATCCCTTCATCATCGCGCTTGCCAATGAATCGGATCGGGACTGGTCCGCTTTCGATCACACAACGCTGGGCATTGGCAATTTCAAGGCGATCAGCGGCGTCTTTCGCGAGGCGGGCATCGGCCGTGTGGTCATGTCAGGTGCTGTGCGCCGCCGCCCCGACTGGCGCGACATCAAGCCGACGCTGAAGAGCCTTGCGAAAGTGCCGAGCGTTCTGCGCACGCTTCTCTCCGGTGGCGACGATGCCGTCCTGAAAATGGCGATCGAACTCATCGAGGCCAACGGCGCGCGCGTGATCGGTGTTCAGGAGATCGTGCCCGAACTTCTGGCCGAGATCGGAACGTTGGGTACGCGCACGCCAGGAACGGAAGACCAGGCGGATATCGAGGCCGCCGAAGCCGCCGCCATCGCGCTCGGCCATCTGGACGTGGGGCAGGGCGCGGTTGCCGTTGGCGGGCGTGTCGTTGCTCTGGAGGGGCCGGAGGGTACGGACGCGATGCTCGAACGGGTAACGCGGCTGAAGGCCGATGGACGCATTTCCAGCCGCCGCCGCGGCGTCCTCGTCAAGCTGTGCAAGCCGCAACAGGATTTGCGCGCTGACCTGCCGTCGATCGGCCCCTCGACGATCAGGGGTGCGCAGGCGGCCGGGCTCGCCGGAATAGCAGTCGAGGCCGGTCGCGCGCTGGTTCTTGAGCGGGAAGAGATGATCTCGCTGGCCAATGAGGCCGGTCTGTTCGTCACTGGCATCGATCGTGCCTTGTTGCGAGGCCTGCGATGACCGGGCATGGTCTCAAGCTCGGCGTCATTGCCGGTGAAGTCTCCGGTGATCTGCTTGGGGCCGATCTCGTCAAATCGCTACGTCCTCTGGTCGACGGCAATCTCTCTTTGATTGGTGTCGGGGGCGAGGGACTGGAGGCGGAGGGGCTAAAATCCCTGTTCGACTATTCCGAGCTTTCCATCATGGGAATCTCGCAGGTTCTAGCCAGATTGCCGAAGCTCGTCCTGCGTATCCGGCAGACGGCCAGCGCCATCGTAGCGGCCAAGCCGGATATCCTCGTCATCATCGACAGCCCGGATTTTACCCACCGCGTCGCGCGGATCGTGCGCAAGGCACTGCCGGACCTGCCGATCGTCAACTATGTCTGCCCAAGCGTCTGGGCATGGAAACCGGAGCGCGCCGTCAACATGCGCCCCTATGTCGACCATGTGCTTGCCGTGCTTCCCTTCGAGCCGGAAGTGATGAAGCGCCTTGGTGGTCCACCGACGACCTATGTCGGGCACCGGCTGGCAAGTGACGTCAACGTGCTGTCCGTGCGGGCGCGGCAGGTGGAGAAACGCGCAGTCAGCGCCGGCTCGGCGAAGGCGACCTGCCTTCTGCTGCCGGGCTCGCGCGGCAGCGAAATCAGCCGGCTTTTGCCTGTATTCGGGGAGACGGTCGAAGAATTGCACAGCCGCCATCCGCAGATGCGGTTCCTCCTCCCCACAGTTGCAAAACAGGAAGACCTGGTCCGGCAAATAACGTCAAACTGGCCGGTCAAACCGAAGATCACGGTGGGAGCGGCAGCCAAGTGGCAGGCTTTCGCTGAGGCCGATGCTGCAATGGCGGCATCCGGCACCGTCATTCTGGAACTCGCGTTGGCCGGTATCCCGGTGATCTCCAACTATAAGGCGGACTGGATCATCCGCTTGATGCACAAGCGCATCAAGATCTGGACGGCCGCCATTCCCAGTCTCGTGGCAGACTATCCGGTCGTGCCGGAGTACCTCAACGAAGCCATTCGTCCTGGCGCATTGTCGCGCTGGATGGAGCGCCTGATTGCCGCCACGCTCGAGCGAGATGCGATGCTGTCCGGTTTTCATACGGTCTGGCAGCGCATGGCGACGGAAAGGCCACCGGGCGAGACTGCCGCACAAATCGTTCTTGACGTCCTCAGCGCAAAAAAGCCCGGCCATTTCTGACCGGGCTTTTTCAATTGGTGCTTCCTCGGCTTAGCGCTTGGAAACCGGGACGTAATCGCGTTCCGGTTCGCCGATGTAAAGCTGGCGAGGGCGGCCGATACGCTGTTCCGGATCCTCGATCATCTCGTTCCACTGGGCGATCCAGCCGACCGTGCGGGCAAGCGCGAACAGCACCGTGAACATGGTCGTGGGGAAGCCGAGTGCCTTCAGCGTGATGCCGGAGTAGAAGTCGATGTTCGGATAGAGCTTCTTCTCGATGAAGTAGCTGTCCGTCAGCGCAATGCGCTCGAGTTCCATTGCCACTTCCAGCAGCGGATCGTCCTTGTGACCGAGTTCTGCAAGCACCTCATGCGTGGTCTTCTGCATGATCTTGGCGCGCGGATCGTAGTTCTTGTAGACGCGGTGACCGAAGCCCATCAGGCGGAACGGATCGTTCTTGTCCTTGGCACGTGCGACAAATTCCGGAATGCGATCAACCGAGCCGATTTCAGCCAGCATGTTGAGCGCTGCTTCATTGGCGCCGCCATGCGCGGGGCCCCACAGGCAGGCGATACCGGCCGCGATGCAGGCGAACGGATTGGCGCCCGACGAGCCGGCGAGACGCACGGTGGAGGTCGAGGCGTTCTGCTCGTGGTCGGCGTGCAGGATGAAGATGCGGTCCATGGCGCGGGCAAGCACCGGATTGACCGTGTATTCCTCGCAGGGAACGGCAAAGCACATGCGCAGGAAGTTCGACGCGTAGTCGAGATCGTTCTTCGGATAAACGAAGGGCTGGCCGATATGGTACTTGTAGGCCATGGCGGCGAGCGTCGGCATCTTTGCGATCATGCGCAGGCTGGCAACCATGCGCTGGTGCGGATCCGTGATGTCGGTCGAGTCGTGATAGAAGGCCGAGAGCGCGCCGACGCAGCCGCACATGACCGCCATCGGATGGGCGTCGCGACGGAAGCCGGTGAAGAAGCGGGACATCTGCTCGTGCACCATCGTGTGATGGGTGACGCGATAGTCGAAGTCGATCTTCTGCGCCTTGGTCGGCAGTTCGCCGTACAGCAACAGGTAGCAGACTTCCAGGAAGTCGCCGTGCTCGGCCAATTGCTCGATCGGATAGCCGCGATGCAGGAGGATGCCCTGGTCCCCGTCGATATAGGTGATCTTGGATTCACACGATGCCGTCGATGTGAAGCCGGGGTCGTAGGTGAATTGGCCGGTCTGCTTGTAGAGCGTGCCGATATCGACCACATCCGGACCGATCGACCCCGATCGCACCGGCAATTCCACCGTTTTGTTGTCGACGGTGACGACTGCGCTTTTTCCTGTCATGGGGATCCTCCGTTTGCAGCAAATTGGCACACAATTATGCCGCAGATATTAACGCCGACCATGTGCTACCCGATTTAGTCACGGCTGCCAAGTTGAACCAAAGGCAAATTGTGCGATGCAAAAATAGGCATATGGCGACGCAATAATTGCATGTTCGGCCCATATGTCCAATGACATAATCGCTCTCGAACGGGCCGCTTGTCGTCGGCCATGAAACTCCTGCCGCTTTTTTGTGCGGCAATCTCATCGGTTGCATTTGCTGCTTCCCGGTTGCAGACTGCGGACGGGCGAGGGCGGATGGAACGGCATCCATGAACGAGGGGCAAGAGCCAGACGTGGCGTCACGCACGCGGTTTCGCGGCGCGCTGGCTGATGCCTTTCCTGCGATAGTGCAACTCCCTGAAATAACTGGAAAACCGCCGGAAAACCCTGTGCGGAGAACATATCTCGCGGGTCTCCAGTCCATGCGCAAGAGGCTGCGAACGACCCACTGGCGTGCTGGGTTTCAACGGGCCGTGGCGGAAGAGCAAAACTTCGGCCATGCTTTTCTGTTCGCGCCGGTGTTCCTCGGGCTTGGCTCGCTCATGTGGTTTGCGCTCACCGAGACGCCCGGCTTTCTCAAACTTGCACTGCTGATGTGCGTTTTTGGCATGGCAGCTTTGGTGCTTCGGCATTCGGTAAGTATTTGGCGCGTCGTCACTCTTCTTGCCGCCCTTTTCCTCGGAGGCATGGTGCTTGCTGCCCTTGAGACGATGCGCATGGACACGGTGCTGCTCGATACCTCAGTGACAACACAGGTTCGCGGTATCGTCACGGCGCGGGAAACCACGGACCGGGGATACTGGCGGTACACTGTCGCGGTGGCGCAGACCGCGAATCCGGAATTGAAGCGCCCTCCTGCCAAGGTCACTCTTCTCTCCCGTAGCCGCGAAACCCCGGTCGAGATCGGCAGCGGGATCGAGGGAAGGGCGCGGCTGTCGCCGCCTTCCGGGGCTGCCCTTCCCGGTCTCAACGATTTCGCCTTCGACAGCTATTTCAAGGGTATCGGCGCCGTCGGCTATTTCTACGGAAAACCCAATACCGTCGCGGGCCTTGAAGAGAGTGCCAACGGCATGCTCGCAGTGTGGCGCGTTCGCGCGGGAGAAGTTATCGCGCGATGGCGCGAGGCGATCGGAGCGCGTATTCGCGGAACGATCGGCGGTGACGCCGGGGCGATTGCCGCGGCACTGGTCACGGCCGAAGAGCGCGCCATCAGCCGGCCGACGATCGAGGCGCTGCGCGAGGCGGGGCTTGCACATGTGCTGGCGATCTCCGGGCTGAACATGGTTCTGGCGGCGGGAACCTTCCTGATCGGCGCGCGAACACTTCTGAGCCTTGTTCCAGGCCTGGCACATCGGTTTCCGATCAAGAAGCTCGCCGCTGCCGGCGCCCTGATTATGGTGTTCTTCTATATCCTCATCTCGGGCGGCGCGGTTTCGGCGGTTCGGTCCTGGATCATGATCTCCATCATGCTCGTCGCCGTGTTCTTCGACAGGCCGTCGATCAGCCTGCGCAACGTGGCGCTGTCGGCGCTGATCATTCTGGTGGTCACGCCGTCGGCTGTGACCGGGCCGGGTTTCCAGATGTCGTTTGCCGCGACACTGGCGCTGGTTGCCGGATACGCCCATTGGCGCGAACGGCCAGGCCGTGATGCGCAGCCGGGCGGCTTTAAAATCCGGCCATTGAAAGCTGTTGGCGGCTTCTTCGCCGGCCTGCTCTTGAGTTCCTTTATCGGCGGCATGTCGACGATGATCTATTCGGCAGGGCATTTCCATAGGCTTGCCGCCTACGGGCTCGTCGGCAATGTGCTCGCCATGCCGGTCATCAGCATTCTTGTCATGCCGTTCGCCCTGCTTGCCATGCTGTTGATGCCTTTTGGGCTCGATCACTATCCGCTGCTGGTCATGGGGCAGGGGTTGGATTGGATGATCTCCATCGCCACGATGGTATCTTCCTGGGGCGGCGAGGTTACGACCGGCCGCATTCCTGACCATGCCTTCATGCTCATTGCCGCTGGCGGTATTCTCGCCTGCCTGTTCCGGACATGGCTTGCCGCGTCCGGTCTCGTTGTCGTCGTGGCCGGTCTGCTTGTCGCCTGGACCGGAGCCATAGCGAGACCGAGTGTCATTGTCGCCGAGGACGGACGTTTGGTGGCGATAGTCGAACAGGATTTGGCCGCAAGCAATCGGAGCAAACCACCTGATTTTGTCTTCTCCCAATGGCAGCGCGCCTTGAGGTTGAAGGAGCATCGGAAGCCTCAGCAACGCGCCGATCTGGTCATAAACGATATCGAAACGCCGATGACTGAAGGGACCGGGGCGGACGCTGGACGAAAACCGCGTCCGTCCATCGACAGGGATGCGGCACGCTCCGCCATCCGCCGCTTGATCGGCGAGACGGCACCCGGCCGCTTTGCTTGTGTCGCCAAGCAGTGGTGCGCCGCAACGGCAAGACAAGGCTGGCGCATTGTCACGGTCGATGATGCGCGGTTCATTGGGATTGCCTGCGAGGAGGCGGATATCGTTGTCACACCGGTCATGCTGCGATTTCGCGCCTGCCGGTCCGACGCACTGCTGTTAAGCGGCCAAAGTTTGCGGCGGACGGGGGCTGTCGAGATTTATGGCATATCCCCGGAAACCCCGGAGGCGCAGCGCGGAATGCACGTTATTTTTGCGCTGGAGCAGCTGCAACGGCCATGGGCGCGGCACAGGACCTATGATTGGCGGAGTGGGCAATTCGACGGGCTTGAGCCGGTTGAGTAAGGCTGTTTCCAAAAGGGCAGGCATGAACCCTGCGGAGCAAATCCGGTCAATCTGCTTATTCTTGATTAAAGTACTCCACAAATCCTTGTCTTTCGGCCATGATATGTCATATGAAGCCGCGATTGATGCAGGCACGTTCAGTGTCGGCGGTCAAGTGAAGGATTTACGCGTTCCCTTCCTCCCAAGGATTGGGCGATGATGAGGTAAGGACAGGTCATGCCAAACCGGGCAATGCCGAAATGGATGATGCTGGCGGCAGTGCTGCTGGTGTTCTCGAATGCCGGAGCGCTTCGCGCGCAGGAAACCCCGGCGGCTGCAAAGATTGAAACGCAGCAGCCTGTTCAGGTTTCAGCCGAAGGCAGCGCACTGCCGACAACGCCCGCGAGCGACGCAACGCAGGCAGCGCCGGCGGACGAAGATGCCGCGAACAGCGCACAGACCGCCGCGCCCAATCCGGTGCTGCCGCATGATCTCTCGCCGCTCGGCATGTTCATGGCCGCCGACATTGTCGTCAGAGGTGTCATGAGTGCCCTGGCTTTGGCGTCGGTCGCGACATGGGCGATCCTGCTCGCCAAGTTATTCGAGCTTACAACCGCAAAAAGCAGCGCGAAGCGCGCAGTGCGGGCTTTGTCCGATGCAGTTGTCTTGCGCGATGTCCGTGAGGGGCTTGCAGGCAAAAAGGGACCGGCTATGCAGATGATTGCTGCGGCGACCGATGAACTCGCCAAATCGGATGCATTGCTCGATATCGTCTCCACACAAGGGGTCAAGGAACGGGTGGCCTCTCAACTCTCCCGCATCGAAGCCGGTGCCGGCAAGCGTATCGCCGGCGGTACCGGCATTCTGGCGACGATCGGCTCGATCTCGCCGTTCGTCGGTCTGTTCGGCACGGTCTGGGGTATCATGAATTCGTTCATCGGCATCAGCCAGGCGCAGACGACCAATCTTGCGATCGTTGCCCCCGGCATCGCCGAAGCGTTGCTGGCAACGGCCATCGGCCTGGTCGCAGCCATCCCGGCCGTCGTCATTTATAACTATTTCGCCCGTTCGATCGGCGGTTATCGCCTGATCCTTGCCGATGCGTCGGCTGCGGTCGAGCGGCTGGTCAGCCGCGATCTCGACTTCCGCCAAGCCCGCCGTCTGGCGCCGCGCAAGGCGGAAAGCCATGTGCATTCGGAAACCGGCATCGCGCGGATCGGATAAGACCATGGCCAGCAAGATCAGCGAAGGTGGCGGCGACCTCGAGGAAAACAGCGAGATCAACGTCACGCCCTTTATCGACGTCATGCTCGTTCTGTTGATCATCTTCATGGTGGCGGCGCCGCTTGCCACCGTCGATATGAAGGTCGACCTGCCGCAATCGGCCGCGACGCCGATCAAGCGCGATGACAAGCCGGTTTTCGTGACCCTGAAAGCCGATCTTTCCCTGGCGCTCGGCAACGACGAGATTGGACGCGACAATTTTGTCGCGGAACTGAACCGCATGACCGAGGGGAATACGCAGACACGCATCCTGCTGCGCGCCGACAAGGCCGTCGACTACGGCGAGCTGATGACAGTGATGAACATGATCCAGCGGGCTGGCTATACCAAGATCGGATTGGTCGGACTGGAAGCGGCGCCTGCCGGCTGAGGGCAGGCGGCTTTGCTAGAACTTGTAGCCGACGGCAAGGCCCGCATGGCTGAGGCCATCATTCGGCCCGTCACAAAGATCCGCATGCGAAGAGTGGTCCGCCGTTGCGAGGACCTGCCAATTAGCCGTCACGCGATAGCCGACCGCGATCTGCTCGCGAAAGAGCAGGCGGCATCCGAGATGCGGCCCGCTCCTACCGTCACTATCCAGATCGCCATTGTGAACGGTGCCCCCGAGGCCAAGTTCGACGAAGAAGCGGTCGGTAATATCGGCGGTCCAACTAAAGCCCGCATAAATCTGATCGACCCCATCGCCGGTGCCGACCGAAGCCCCAAGGTAGATCCTCGGCTCCAGAATAGACTGCTGCCATGTTTTTGCGCTGGCGCTCGACAGCGGATCGAAAAAGATGGTGGCGGAGGGGAATATTCCTGATTCGTGCGACTTGTCGCCACTGATCGACGCGCTGGCGCCGAAGCGGAGTTCATCGAAAACCGTTTCGGCGGCCATCGTGCTCTGAGGGGCCGAGAAAGCAAAAAACAAAACGGTCGAAAGAAGCCCAAAACGGGCGGCGGACAAGCGTGGCTGTTTGAGATGCGCTGGCACTTCTACCCCTCTAGCGGGGCGATTCGTAAATATCCGTAAGGGAATTTTGCCCAAATTTCTTCCCGCGGGGAAGCCAGAATAGCTCCGGCACCTTTTGCGAAGCTTGCTTTTTTGCAAGAACTGCATTCCATAGCTTGAAACGGCAGATGCGCGGATTTATGAGCTTGGCCATGCCCGGTCGGCTGAAGCGCCGCCGGTTGGTTTATCTGCGCGAGCCAAAGCGCGCAAACGCCGGAATGCGATCCGGATCATGAGGGCAGGCAAGATGAATTTCGAAGCAGCACGCATCAAGATGGTCGACAATCAAATCCGCACTACGGACGTGACGTCGCACGCCGTTCTCTCTGCATTCCTGTCGGTCCCGCGAGAAGAATTCGTGCCCGCCGGAATGAAGCCGCTTGCCTATATCGACACCGACATCGAGCTGCCGGCAGAGCCTGCCGGCGGGCGACGTTATCTGATGGAACCGTCGCCGCTGGCAAAGCTTCTTCAACTGGCCGGGATTTCCAAAGGCGACAAGGTGCTGGAGATCGGCTGCGGCACGGGTTATGCGTCGGCAATCCTTTCACAGCTCGCGGCCTCGGTCGTGGCGCTGGAGAGTGATGCAAAGCTGGCCTCGGAAGCGACCGCAACACTTGCGCGTCTCGGTTATTCCAATGTGTCGGTCGCTGGCGGTGACCTCGAAAAAGGACATGCCGCCGACGCTCCCTACGACGTTATTTTCGTTCATGGTGCCGTCGAGACCATCCCCGCCTCCCTTCTTTCCCAGCTCAACGATGGTGGCCGCCTCGTCGCAGTGGTCGGCCTTGGCAACGCGTCGCGGGCCCAGCTCTTCCTTCACGAAAATGGCAGAACATCGGAGCGGCTGGCATTCAACACCGCGGTGAAACCGCTGCCGGGTTTCCGAATTACACGTGAATTCGTATTTTGAGGTGCTCAGCACCTGATTTTTGCCACGGAATTTTAGAATGTTGTCATTTAGCAACTTGAATTCCGTTTCTCGTTCATTTGCGGCATTGGTACGGGCGGACGCGGTTGCCGGCATTCCAAATGCGAGTTGAAAGAGAAGATTGCGGCCGATTGGACCTGAGAAGTTCCCGTCGCGCCTTCCTTACTGGAGTAAAAATTGGTGCCGATTCTTCATAAAGCGGCTGTGGCCGCCGCTCTCTCGACCGCCTTGTGGCTTCTGCCGGCCGGTGTTTCTGCCGAGACTATTTTTGGCGCGATGGAGAAGGCCTATCAGAACAATCCAGACCTCAACGCGGTTCGGGCCGGGCTGCGGGCAACCGACGAAGGCGTGCCGATCGCAAAGTCGGGCTACCGGCCACAGATATCGGCGGCTGTCAGCGGGACAGCGACCCGGCTGGGTCAAGAGAGACTGAGTCCGATTTTTTCCGCCACGCCCTTGGTGCAGAGCGATTTTACTACCGGATCGGCCAGCATTACCATTACCCAACAGATTTTCGATGGCTTCCAGACCTTGAACAACGTCAGGGCTGCCGAAGCGAGCGTATTCTCAAGCCGGGAAACGCTGAAGGCCAACGAGATTTCCATCCTGCTGGCCGCTGCCCAATCCTATGCGAATATCGCCCGCGATCAGCGGATCGTCGTCATCCGCAAGCAGAACCTCGCCTTCCTCAAGGAACAGCTGAGTGCGGCCAAGTCACGTCTTGACGTCGGCGAAGGCACCCGCACCGATGTCAGCCAGGCAGAGGCCGAACTTGCGGGCGCGCAGGCGCTCCTCGTCAACGCTGTTTCACAGTTGAAGCAGAGCGAAGCGGTCTATGTCCAGATCGTCGGCGATGCGCCGAAAGGGGTCAAGCAGCCGTCGCCGGCATCGAAGGCCTTGCCGAAAAACCTGGATCAGGCCGTTGCTACCGGGCTTCGGGAAAACCCGACTATTGCTGCTGCCCAATACAACGTCGATGTGGCCGGATACCGGGTCAAGTCCGCCGAGGGAACAATGCTGCCGGGAGTAGTGGTGCAGGGGGCATTGACCCGCAACACGACCGATCGAGATGGCAGCAGCGATACCTCGAACGCCTCCATTACCGCCAGGCTCGAAGTGCCCCTCTATCAGGGCGGTGCCGAATACGGGCAGATCCGCCAGGCAAAGGAACGGATGGGCCAGCAGCGCATTCTGGTCGATTCCGCCCGTTTGGAAGTCCAGCAGACGATCGTTTCCGCTCATGCGCAGCTCGAGGCGGCGCTCGCAGCCATTGCCGCCAACAAATCGCAGGTCAGCGCCGCAAACATGGCCTTGGCCGGCGTCATCGAAGAGCGCAAGGTCGGCCAGCGCACGACGCTCGACGTGCTCGATGCGCAACAGACCGTGCTCGTTGCCGAGGAGAGCCTCGTTACCTCCCAGCGCAATGCCGTCGTCGCCAGCTATTCACTTCTGGCGTCGATGGGGCGCCTGACGATTAAGAGCCAGGGGTTGCAGGTCGCCGAATATCGTCCCGAGGAACACTACGAGGCCGTCAAGGACAAATGGTTCGGATTGCGCACCGTCGACGGGCGCTGATCCAGAAGGCTAGTTTCTGTCGCATTGCTTTAAGAGCCGCGCGCCGATCAATGGCGGGCGGCTTTTTGTTGCAGGCGGCGAGCAGCAGGTGACGCAGTAAACAAACCTGTGCATGATTCCAACTTGATGATTCGCGGCGTTTTGTTCGGCGCCGAACTCGCATACAGTCCGCGCCAATGACTGCGCGGCAATGTCTCGATCAAACGCGGCGGCAGAAACGGGGATAATGATGGCACAGCCCAATGTAGCGCGTGAACCTTCGATGGACGAAATTCTCGCGTCCATTCGAAAGATCATCGAAAGCAACGAGCCCGGCATTCCCGGCTTCCCCGCCAACGATCTCGGCCCGGCTCCGGACGACGGCTATCGCGCCGACCGCGCTTATGACGATGACGGTGCTGAAGACATTCACTTGACGATCGACGATGAAGTTCTTGCTGCGGAATTCGAAGCGGAGGAAGAGCAACATGCGCCGCCCGTGGAGCTTCAGCCACAGGAATTGCAGGAGGCGAGCACAAGGCCTGTCGCGTCGGCAGCTACACCGCCTTTGTCGCTTGCCGATGTCGCGGCACGTGTACGTGCCGCTTCGGAGAGGCACTCGGCACCGCAGCGGGAGCCGGAAGCCCCGTCCACCATCATTCGCGCCAAGTCCGACAATCCCATGGTGACCGCGCGTATGGCGCCTTCGTCGACGTCCTTGCTCTCGCAAGCGGACGTCAGGCGCGAACCGGCGCCCCCGCAGGTTTCGGTTGCGCAGCCGATAGCGACGATCGAAGAGAAAAAAGAGACAACCGCACCAGCTGCAGCCGTCGCTGTTGAGAATCCGGCAGAACAGCGACAGCCGCTTGCCGTTGTCACCGAAAAGGACGTTACTGCCATTGTATCGCCGGCTGTCGGCGAGCAGGTTGCGCGGTCGTTCGGGGATTTGGCCCTGGCCGTCGACAGCAGCGCGCGCCGCTCCTTCGATGAAATCGCCGAAGACATGCTGCGTCCGATGCTACAGGAGTGGCTGGACGACAATCTGCCGACCCTCGTCGAACGGCTCGTGCGAGAGGAAATCGAGCGCGTTGCGCGCGGTCCCCGGCGGTAGACTACGCTTTTCTCTGATGCAAAGCCGCCAGCAACCACACTGGCGGCTTTTTTGCTGTTATTGTTGACACCAATGCCCCGTTCCGATTTACAAACCACCGATATCAATCAGCAAGTTTGGCTCCAGAATGCTTGAAAAAACCTATGATTCCGCCGCTGTCGAACCCCGCATCGCCCAGCTCTGGGATGACGAGGACGCCTTCCGCGCCGGCGCAGGTGCAAAACCGGGCGCCGAGAGCTTCTGTGTCGTCATCCCGCCGCCGAACGTCACGGGTTCGCTGCACATGGGGCATGCGCTGAACAACACTCTGCAGGACATCATGGTCCGCTTCGAGCGCATGCGCGGCAAGGATGTGCTCTGGCAGCCGGGCATGGATCATGCGGGCATCGCCACGCAGATGGTCGTCGAGCGCCAGCTGATGGAACGGCAACAGCACCGCCGCGAGATGGGCCGCGACGCCTTCATCGACAAGGTCTGGGAATGGAAGGCCGAATCCGGTGGCCTGATCTTCAATCAGTTGAAGCGGCTCGGTGCGTCCTGCGACTGGTCGCGCGAACGCTTCACCATGGATGAGGGCCTGTCGAAGGCCGTCCTCGAAGTTTTCGTCTCGCTCTACAAGGATGGCCTGATCTACAAGGACAAGCGCCTGGTCAACTGGGACCCGAAGCTATTGACCGCCATTTCCGATCTGGAAGTCGAGCAAGTCGAAGTCACCGGCAGCCTCTGGCATCTGCGCTATCCGCTGGAAGAGGGTGTCACCTACCAGCATCCGGTCGCTTTCAACGAAGACGGCAAGGCGACGGAATGGGAAACGCGCGATTATCTGGTCGTTGCCACGACCCGGCCGGAAACCATGCTTGGCGATACCGGCGTTGCCGTCCATCCGGACGACGAGCGCTACAAGGGGATCGTCGGCAAGCATGTCGTCCTGCCGCTGATCGGCCGGCTTATCCCGATCGTCGCCGACGAATATCCGGACCCGACGGCAGGCACCGGCGCCGTCAAGATGACCCCGGCGCATGATTTCAACGACTTCGAGGTTGGCAAGCGGCGCCATCTCCGCCAGGTCAACATCCTGACGATCGACGGCCATCTGACGCTCGCCGGCAACGAAGATTTCCTCCACGAATTGCCGGCAAACCATGAGCTGGAAGCGCTGATCTCGACGCTCGACGGCGTGGAGCGGTTTGCCGCGCGCAAGGCAATCGTGACGATGTTCGAGGAGCGCGGCCTGCTCGACAAGATCGAGCCGCACAAGCATACGGTTCCACATGGCGACCGCGGCGGGGTTCCGATCGAGCCGCGGCTGACCGAGCAGTGGTACGTGGATGCAAAGACGCTCGCCAAGCCTGCGATCGCGTCCGTGCGTCAGGGCCGGACGAACTTTGTGCCCAAGAACTGGGAAAAAACCTATTTCGAATGGATGGAGAACATTCAGCCCTGGTGCGTTTCGCGGCAGCTTTGGTGGGGTCATCAGATCCCGGCCTGGTATGGCCCGGACGGGCAGGTCTTTGTCGAGAAAACCGAGGAGGAGGCGCTTCACGCCGCCATCCAGCATTATCTCGCCCATGAAGGCCCGATGAAGGCCTATGTCGAAGACTTGCTCGAGAACTTCCGCCCGGGCGAAATCCTCGTCCGCGACGAGGACGTGCTCGATACGTGGTTCTCCTCCGCACTCTGGCCCTTCTCGACGCTCGGCTGGCCGGACAAGACGCCGGAACTCGACAAATACTATCAGACCGACGTTCTGGTGACCGGTTTCGACATCATCTTCTTCTGGGTCGCCCGGATGATGATGATGGGCCTTCATTTCATGAAGGATACCGACGGCACGCCCGTCGAGCCGTTCCACACGGTCTATGTGCATGCGCTGGTCCGTGACAAGAACGGTCAGAAGATGTCGAAGTCCAAGGGCAACGTCATCGATCCGCTTGATCTCATCGACGAATATGGCGCCGATTCGCTACGGTTCACGCTGGCGATCATGGCGGCGCAGGGCCGCGATGTGAAACTCGATCCGGCCCGCATCGCCGGCTACCGCAATTTTGGCACCAAGCTCTGGAACGCAACGCGCTTTGCCGGAATGAACGGCGTCGCCAACGATCCGCATTTTGTGCCGGAAACCTGCTCGCTGACCATCAATCGCTGGATCCTGACGGAACTCTCCCGCACGATCCGCGATGTGACGGAGTCAATTGAAGACTACAGGTTCAACGAAGCCGCCGGCAGCCTCTACCGTTTCGTCTGGAACCAGTTCTGTGACTGGTACCTGGAACTGTTGAAGCCTGTCTTCGCTGGTGACGATGAAGCCGGAAAGACGGAATCACAGGCCTGCGTCGCCTACGTCCTCGATGAGACGTACAAGCTGTTGCACCCCTTCATGCCTTTCATGACAGAGGAACTCTGGGCACAGACGGCAGGTGAGGGCAAGACGCGCGACAGCCTGCTTTGCCATGCGGACTGGCCTGCGGCGTCCTATGCCGATGATGCGGCAGCTGGTGAGATCAATTGGCTGATCGACCTGGTGTCGGGCATCCGCTCGGTGCGCTCGGAAATGAACATTCCGCCGGCTGCTATTGCGCCTCTGGTCGTCGTTGAAGCGAGCATGCTGACCAAGGAGCGGCTGGAGAGCCATGCAGCCGCCATCCGCCGCCTCGCGCGCGTCGATGCGATCGACCTTGCTGCAACGGCACCGAAGGGCAGCGCCCAGATTGTTGTCGGCGAGGCGACGGTCTGCCTGCCGCTCGGCAGCCTGATCGATCTTGTGGCAGAGAAGGCACGGCTTGAAAAGGCCATCGGCAAGGTGGATCAAGAGCGCGAGCGCATCCTCGGCAAACTGTCGAACGAGAAGTTCGTTGCCAATGCGCGACCCGATGTCGTCGATGCGGAGCGCGAGCGTCTGGCGGAACTGGATGGCCAGAAGGCATCGCTCGGCGTGGCACTGACACGTGTCTCCGACGCTGGCTGAGCGCCCCTCGGCGGAATGTTTGCTCTTTTAGGATTGAAAAGGCGGCTTTGGCCGCCTTTTTGCGTAACATCTGATTCCATTGCGGGAATAGTGCCTTCAGAAGCCCCGGTAACCGGCCATCTGTGTCACATATTTCGCTATCAAGGCGTCGAGACGTCAAAAAGCGGCATTGTTGTGTCACGGTGACACTTCGTTACATTTATGAAAAAATATTCCAACACGCCTCCATTTGTCCGGGGTGGGGAGAGTTTTTTCCTAATTCTGGCGAATTTTCCGAGAGTTCAGAATTTCTTACGTAAATTTTCCGTGATCCGTTGTCGCTGATCGCGAAAACTAGGTATTTGCCATTAACCGTTCACACCCGATACTTGCCTTCGAGCGGTTGGCGTGCGCGCCGACCACTGTTCTGTGTTCAGGGGAGGAACGGATGGTTCACAACAAAATCAAGGCTGCGATGACGGCGACAATTGCTGTCTTGCTCAGCACCGCGGCGGCGAGCGCGGGCGGTCTCGAACGCGGCGGCTACAATATCGACCTGCTGTTCGATCCGTCGACCTATGCTGCGGAAGCAGCAGCAACCTATGTCAATCCGCAGCGCGAACTCAACAATGTCGTGGATATCAATACCGGCCCCACCAGCGGTAATCTGAACGGGCGTCCGAACAACGGTATTCGAGATACCGAAGGCTATTGGGTTCCTCGCATCGGCGTAAAGGCCGGTATTGGCGATAGCGTTGACTGCATGGCCGATTATTCGCAGCCTTGGGGCGCACACACCAATCCGGGCTCGAACTGGGCAGGCGCCAATGACAATATCGAGACCAAGATCGAAAGCGACAACTACGCTGCAACCTGCTCCTACAAATGGGATGTAGGGCAAGGACAGTTTCGGATTATCGGCGGTGGCTTCTACCAGGAGGTCGGCGGCTTCAAGGAGCGTCTGGTCACGGACCTTTCGCCTTTCGGATCTCCGTTGAGTGGCGTAGGGCGCCTTGATCTTGAGGGCAGCGGCTGGGGCTGGCGCACCGGCGTTGCATACGAGATTCCGGAATACGCCCTGCGCGCAAGCCTTGTTTACAACAGTGCGGTTGACCTCGATAACCTGGGTGGGACAATCGATCTGACCAATACACTTCTTCCTAACGGGGTAGGTGGGTTTGTTCCGGGTACGAAATACGATGTGTCGAGCTTTGCGTCGATGCCGGATTCGCTGGAACTCAAGCTCCAGACCGGCGTTGCGCCCGGCTGGCTGGTCTTCGGCTCGGTCAAGTGGACGGACTGGAGCCAGTTGCAGATCATTCAGGTCACCGCGAACGATACAACTGATCCCCGCAACCTGCCGACCAGCCTCGACCTGCTCTATCGCGACGGCTGGACGATCTCCGGCGGCGTTGGCCACAAGTTCAACGATCAGTGGAGCGGCGCCGTCAGCCTGACCTGGGATCGTGGGACGAGCCATGGCTACGGCAACCAGACGGACACTTGGACCTTGGGGACGGGCGTATCCTATCTTCCGACGGAAAATGTCGAGCTTCGGCTTGCGGGTGCGATCGGGGTGCTCACGAGTGGCAGTTCCGGACCGCAGACGTACAATGGCGTGCCCGTCGGTACCAACGTCACTTACGATTTTGACACCGACATTGTCAGCGCCATTTCCACGTCGCTGAAGGTCAAGTTCTGATCGACCGAAACAAATCAAAAGGCCCGGTGTTCGCATCGGGCTTTTTGTTGTGCGGTTTTCGGTTGTGTTTGTGTTCGCTAACAATCGACCCGCCGCAAGCTACGAGCATTGTTGCGTTACGGATCGGTAGAGATTTGCGCTGCGTGCCATGGTTTCGCTTCCAAGAATTGCAACGGCACGGCGTGGAGTTTTTACGTTTCCGGCATCACGTTTTGTGACGATTCAGCAACACATTCTTTCTATAGTCTGTGACGGCCTGCCGACAGGCGATTGTGTCTATTTCCCGCCACAAACTGGGAGCACCGATGATCTTGACAAACGTGCGAGTAGTTTTGAGCATGCGGCGTTTGAGGTAAGATGAGTCATCGCGTTTTCGAAAAAATCCATGTCTCCCGTAATGTTACGTGGCCTCGCAACAGCTTTTCCGAGCTGTTCGCCAGACCGTGGCGGTGCGAGATGGACGGTGCAGCCAAGGCAGGCCGCACTCTTGCCGAAAATGTTGACTACGATTGGAAAACTGCCGAACCGAATAGCGCTGACGGCAGGGAGCTCATGTGGACGGACACTGACCGGCTCTTGGGTTCGAACGGAAGAAATAGACTATCATGCTGATACGCGGTTACCGGTCGTTGACGTTTCTTGTTCTGAGTGTTGCGCTCGCGTTTTCCGCGCAGCAGCGAACGGCTTACGCGTTCGATCCGAATGCCGGCGTCACGAAGGAATCGGGTCCTTTTGCCCTCTTCAAGTTCGGTTTTTCCGCCTACAAGAACGGTCGCAAGGATGAGGCGGTCGAAGCCTACCGCTATGCGGCCGAAAAGGGCCATACGGGCTCCCGCTGGGCACTCGCCAATATGTACGCCTATGGCGACGGCGTGGCCGAAAACGATCTGGAAGCCTTCAAGATTTACAGCGAGATCGCTGAAAAAGGCGTCGAGCCGGGTTCCGAGGATACCGGCTATTTTGTCAACGCCCTGATTTCGCTGGCCGGCTACTATCGCCGCGGTATTCCCGACAGCCCTGTCAAAAGCGACCTCAGCCAGGCCCGCCAGCTCTATTTCCAGGCTGCATCGACCTTCGGTGTTGCCGAGGCGCAGTTCCAGCTTGCCAAAATGCTTCTCTCCGGCGACGGCGGCAGCGTCAATGTCCAGCAGGCGAAGAAATGGCTCAATCGCGCCCGCAAGAACGGTCACGCCGGCGCCATGGGCGTTTTCGGCAATGTGATCTTCCAGGAAGGCCAGACGGCACGTGGGCTGGCCTACATGACCGCGGCACTTGACCAGTGTACGCCGAAGGAAAGGCCTTGGCTGCAATCCCTGCAGGAGCAGGCATTCTCCATTGCCAGCGAAGAAGACCGCCGGACGGCCGTCTCCATGTCGCACAGCATTCATCTCGACAGCGACTGAACCTTCAAACCTCAGTTTCACGCGGCAAAATTGAATTCCGCAGCCACCGGCACGTGGTCGGACGGCTTTTCCCAGGCGCGCACGTGCTTTTCGACACCCGTCGAGATCAACTTGTCGGCCGCTTCCGGCGACAGCATCAGGTGATCGATGCGGATGCCGAAATTCTTTGGCCAGCACCCGGCCTGATAATCCCAGAACGTGTAGAGTGGCGCCGCATCCGTTGTTGAGCGAACGGCGTCGGTAAAGCCGAGATTTTCAAGCCGTCGGAATGCCTGGCGGGTTTGTGGCTGGAACAGCGCGTCGTTTTGCCAGACCTTGACGTCCCAGCAATCATGCGGCTCGGCGATGACATTGTAGTCGCCTGCGAGAATCAGCGGCTCCTCCAACGCAAGACGGCTTTGCGCAAAGGCGCTGAGGCGATCCATCCAGGACAGTTTGTAGGGAAATTTTTCCGTTTCGACCGGGTTGCCGTTCGGCAGGTAGAGCGAGCAGACGCGGATTGCGCCGCCTTTGACCGAAAACACCCCCTCGATGAAACGGGACTGCTCGTCCGAATCATCGCCGGGAAGCCCGCGATTGATTTCGTCCGGCTGCAGTTTCGAAAGAATCGCGACGCCGTTGAAGCCCTTCTGGCCGTGTGTCTCGACGTGATAACCAAGCGCCTCGATCTCTGCGCGCGGAAAGCCTTCATCCATCGTTTTGATTTCCTGAAGGCAGACGATATCGGGTTGTGATTCCTTCAGCCAGGCCACGAGAACGTCGATGCGGGCCCTAACGCCGTTGATATTCCAGGTAACGATTTTCATGCAGTTGACGTCCTTTTGGCTGACGGCGCTAAAGCCTGTTATCCTTTTAACGTCAGCGGATTTTTTTGACAAATCCGATGCGCACAGAGCGTGTTATGGCCGGCGTTCCGAATTGCTTCCTGACCCCGGCTCGCTATAGTTCCGCGCATGATCGCTATGCTCACAACCTACTGGCCACATATTCTGGCCGTGCTCTCCGTCGTCCTTGGCGTGCCGGCGGCCATTCACGCGACGATGACCAAGGACGAGGTGCGTTCGGCGCTTGGCTGGGTCGGTGTGATTCTTCTGTCGCCCGTGCTTGGGGCGCTCATCTACGCGATTGCCGGCATCAACCGAATCCGCCGTTCGTCGATCGGACAGCAGCGATCACAGTTCCGGGAGCGCGGCCCTGATGTCATGGGCAGGTTCGATATTTCGAGCACGGTCGTCGCCGACCGTTTCGGACAACGATTCGGCGCCATGAAATTGCTCGGGGATCGCGTCAGCCGGCACCGCATGTGTGGTGGAAACAGCATCACGTTGCTGCAAGGCGGTGATGCCGCCTATGCGCTGATGCTGCAGCAGATTGCCGGCGCGACACGCTCCATCCTGCTCGAAACCTATATTTTCGATCGCGACGCCATCGGTCTGCGATTCGCTGATGCCTTGATCGCAGCCGCCAAGCGTGGCGCCGAAGTCAGGGTGCTGATCGACGCCGTCGGGGCAAGATATTCGGTGCCAAGCATCGTTGGATACCTGCAGGCCGGCGGTGTGACTGTAAAAGTCTTTAACGGCAACATTATCATGGGGCTGCGGCTTCCCTATGCGAACCTGCGCACCCACCGGAAAATCCTCATCGTCGATGGCGCCGTAGCCTTTACCGGCGGCATGAACATCCGGTCGGGTTTCACTGCGGAATTTGCTGGTGATGACCAAGCGCGTGATACGCATTTCCGCGTATCGGGTCCGGTTGTTGCCGATCTCTTTCAGGTGGCGTCCGAAGACTGGCAATTTGCGAGCCGGGAAGCATTGGACGGTGAAGCGTGGCAAATCTCCCTCGCGCCGCAACAGCAGAAGCCCGCAATGCTCATGCGCGCCGTGCCGTCCGGGCCAGACCGGGCAAACGAATCCAACCACAAGATGATGATGGGGGCATTTTCCATCGCAAGACGGAATATCCGTATCATGTCGCCGTATTTTCTGCCGGACCGGGAGCTGATAAGCGCGCTAGTCACGGCTGCGATGCGCGGGGTCGAGGTCGATATCATCGTCCCGGCCGTCAACAACCTCGTCCTGGTGGATAGGGCAATGACGGCGCAGTTCGACCAGACGCTGAAAGGCGGATGCCGCATCTGGCGTTCCACCGGCGCGTTCAATCACTCAAAGCTGATGACTGTCGATGACCGCTGGGCCTATGTCGGTTCCTCGAATCTTGACCCGCGCTCGTTGCGCCTGAATTTCGAGATCGACCTCGAGGTGCTGGACGCCGGTTTTGCCAACTCTGTTGGCCAGAAGATCCAGGCAGTTTTGAAAGACGCGCGGCCAGTGACGCTCGCCGATCTGCGCGCAAAACCCTTTGCGACGCGTCTGCTCAACAAGATTTTCTGGTTGGGATCGCCCTATCTATAAGACGATGTACGCCGCCAGGCGCATCAGGCTCAGACCGAGAAACTTGTGCCACACCCGCAGCTTGCCACGGCGTTCGGATTCTTAATCTGAAAGGACTGGCCGAGCAGGTTGTCGACGAAGTCGATTTCGGAACCGTTCATATAGACCAGCGACAGGCTGTCGATCAGCACCTTCGCACCGCCCTTTTCCAGAACGAGATCATCATCATCGGCATCGCCGACCAGATCGAACTTGTAGGAAAAGCCCGAACATCCGCCGCCTTCGACGGAAACGCGCATCGCCTTTTTCTCGGCATCCGATTTCAGGATCACCGCGATGCGTTTTGCCGCCGAGTCCGAGAGAGTTACAGTTTCTGCAGTCATTTCTACCTCCTGCCGGGGTCAAGAACCGGAGAGATTCGCTGTTTACGTCACCCGTCGTCCAGTATTGCCGACAGCCGGGAGGGATCGATTGCGCGGCAAATCCCTGTTTTTGCTCAAGGTCACGAGCGATTTCCACTCCGTGCTTTCCTGCAGCGCTCACTATAGGTATGAAGGCTTTAATACCGCGTCAATGGGATGCTGAGTGGGAAATGACATTGGACAGACATGCGCTTGGTTTCGGTGCCGGTGAACGTGCGATTTTCGCCTCCGATCCGTGGGCGAGCCGGGGGCGGCTGTATCCTGAAACCGGCAGCCCGACGCGTTCCGATTTCCAGCGAGACCGTGACCGCATCGTTCACACCACGGCGTTCCGCCGCCTGAAGCACAAGACCCAGGTCTTTATCGCCGCCGACGGCGATCATTATCGCACGCGGCTGACCCATACGATCGAAGTGGCGCAGATCGCCCGTGCGTTGGCACGGGCCCTGAAACTGGACGAAGATCTCGCCGAAGGTGTCGCGCTCGTCCACGATTTCGGCCACACGCCATTTGGCCATACCGGCGAGGATGCGCTGCACGAGATGCTGAAGCCCTATGGCGGCTTCGACCACAATGCCCAGTCCTTGCGGATTGTCACCAAGCTCGAGCGCCGCTATGCGGAGTTCGACGGGCTCAACCTGACATGGGAGAGCCTGGAAGGTCTGGTCAAACATAACGGACCGCTGGTGGCGGCGAACGGCGAGGGGACGCGCGGCCCTGTCCCCCAGCCGATCCTCGATTATTGCGCACTTCACGATCTGGAACTGGAGAGCTTTGCAAGCCTCGAGGCGCAGGTGGCGGCGATCGCCGACGATATCGCCTATAACACCCACGACATCGATGACGGATTGCGGTCCGGCTACCTGACGTTCGATATGCTGGAGGACATTCCTTTCCTGGCCAAGCTGATGCGCGAGGTCGGCGATCGTTATCCCGGGCTGGAAGCGAGCCGCTTCACCCACGAAATCATGCGCCGCCAGATCACGGCCATGGTCGAGGATGTGATCACCGTGGCGCAGGACAATCTCTCGGACATTCGCCCGAAGAGTGCAGCGGACGTGCGCAATGCGGGCAGGGTAGTCGCCACCTTCTCAGGCGCCATGTTCGAGACCGACCAGCAGATCAAGAAGATGCTGATGACGCGGATCTATCGCCATCCCGACGTGATGCGCGTTCGTGCAAATGCCGCCGCGATCGTCACCGATCTCTACAAGGCCTTCATGGCCGATCCGCGCGAAATGCAAAAACACTACTGGATCGACCAGATCGCGGGCATGGCCGAACCGGCCAAGGCGCGCCATGTCGGCGACTATTTGGCCGGGATGACCGACACCTATGCGATCGCCGTGCACAGGCGCTTGTTTGACCATACACCTGAATTGCGGTAGTCACCGCGCCGGTTGACGGCAGTGGCGAACATATCGAGCTGTCGTCGGTCTGAACGATATTAACGCGGTCTCGCGCGCCTTCTGGCGGAGCAGAGCGGATGGGTGCCATGAATCTTTTCACTGACTTCGGATCAAGAATTAAAAACGTCCTGGAAACGCTTGATATCGTGCGTGAAAATCGATCCGATCTTGATTTCAGCAGGATCAGCGTTGAATCACCCCGGGATGCGAGCCACGGCGACGTTGCAACCAATGCTGCGATGGTGCTGGCAAAGCCGCTTGGTACCAATCCGCGCGCGCTGGCCGATCAGATCGTCGCGAAGTTGAAGGAAGACCCGGAAGTGGCCGGGGTCTCCGTGGCTGGGCCAGGCTTCATCAACGTAAAGCTTTCGATAGCCTACTGGCAGAAACTGCTGACTGTCATGGTCGCCGAAGGCACGGAATACGGCAAAAGTGCTGTCGGTGCTGGCCGCAAGGTCAATGTCGAATACGTCTCGGCCAATCCGACCGGCCCGATGCATGTCGGCCATTGCCGCGGCGCCGTCGTGGGCGACACGCTTGCCAATCTGCTTGAGTTTGCCGGTTACGAGGTGACCAAGGAATACTACATCAACGATGCCGGCTCGCAGATTGATACGCTCGCCCGCTCAGCCTTCCTGCGGTACCGCGAGGCGCTCGGCGAAAAGATCGGTGAAATCCCGTCAGGTCTCTATCCGGGAGACTATCTCGTGCCGGTCGGGCAGGCGCTGGCCGATGAATTCGGCACCAGCCTTCGGATCATGCCGGAAGACAAATGGATGCCGCTGGTCAAGGACCGGACCATCGACGCGATGATGGTGATGATCCGCGAGGATCTGGCAGCCCTCAACGTCCATCATGACGTCTTCTTCTCCGAGCGCACGCTGCATGCTGATGGCGCAGCCCGCATCCGCAACGCCATCAACGACCTGACCTTCAAGGGCCATGTCTACAAGGGCGCCCTGCCGCCGCCCAAGGGGCAGTTGCCGGAAGACTGGGAAGATCGCGAGCAGACCCTGTTTCGCTCGACTGAAGTCGGCGACGATATCGACCGGCCGCTGATCAAGTCGGACGGTTCCTATACTTACTTCGCTGCTGACGTTGCCTATTTCAAGGACAAGTTTGACCGCGGCTTCAACGAGATGATCTATGTCCTCGGTGCCGACCATGGCGGCTACGTCAAGCGGCTCGAGGCCGTGGCGCGCGCCGTCTCCGGCGGCTCGTCGAAGCTCACGGTGCTTCTCTGCCAACTCGTGAAGCTGTTTCGCGACGGCGAACCGGTGAAGATGTCCAAGAGGTCGGGTGATTTCGTCACACTGCGGGATGTCGTCGAGGAAGTCGGTCGCGATTCCGTGCGGTTCATGATGATCTATCGCAAGAGTTCGGAGCCGCTCGACTTCGACTTCGCCAAGGTGACAGAACAGTCGAAGGATAACCCGGTCTTCTACGTGCAGTATGCCCATGCGCGTTGCATGTCGGTCTTCCGGCAGGCGGCCGAAGCGTTTCCGGATGTTGATTTCGCGACCGTCGATCTCGCTGGCGCCATTAGCGGCAACATCTCTGATTCGAACGAGCTGCAGCTAGTCGCCAAGCTTGCAGAATATCCGCGAGTCATAGAGGCTGCAGCACTGTCCCAGGAGCCTCACAGGATCGCGTTTTACCTCTATGATCTTGCCAGCGCCTTTCATGCGCACTGGAATAAAGGTAAAGATGCTCGTGAATTACGTTTTGTTAACGATAAAAATAGAGAATTGACCGTTGCCAGACTAGGGCTGGTGCGTGCTGTCGCCTCGGTATTGAAGTCGGGCCTGTCTATTACAGGTACCGCTGCACCGGATGAGATGCGATAGTATTGTCACCATTTCCCCACAATGCACTGGCAATGACTGGCTAGTAAGTTGTGAGTGGAGCGTATGGCAGACAAACAATTGGCACGAAGCGGGACTGCGGAATTCGACGTTTTGGCGGATGATGATCCATTGGCCGAACTCGCCCGTATTGTCGGCTATGACAATCGTCCCGCGGTCCAGCAGTTGCAGGAACTCGAAAAGCATCGTGAAATGGTTCGCCAGGAACCAGTGATGGATGCGCCCGCGCTCGATCTGGAAGACGAGTTGCTGCGCGAATTCGACGTCTACGATGCGCCACAGGTTGCTCCAGCGGTACTTGTTTCGGAGCCTGTGCGCGTCGAAGAGCCGGTTTCCTTTGCGCCGCTTGAGGAAGAATACGACTTTACTCCTGTGGATTCCGTCGAGCCGGCAGTGGCCGGATACCAGGCTGAAGAACCTGTATTCGAGCCTGCGGTTGATGCTTCCCCATCTGCGTTTGAGATCGAACCGCTTGCTGTCGAAGAGCCCGTTTTCACGGAAGCCGATACTTTTGTTGCTGGCGCTCAAGATGAGCCGGAGGTTCAATCCTGGTCTCAGGAGCCGCAGGTTGCCACGCCTGAAATCGACAACGGCTGGGCTGTCGATCAGTGGAGCGAGCCGGCCTTCGACGGTGCGGACCTCGAGCGCGAGCTTGAGTTGTCCATCGGCTATGATGAAACGCCGGTCGTGACACGTGAAGTCGACACGCAGCCGGTTCCCGCGCCACGCTTTGAGCCTGATCTGGATGTTGCGGCGTTCGAGGAAAGCCCCGCGGCGGCCGACACTTCGCCTGCGTTTGTAGAACCCGCAGCATTCGTGCCCGCCGACGATTTCCATTCCGAGATCGAACAACCGGCTGCCGTCGTTTCCGAGCCTGAAGTTCAGGCGCAGGACGATCTGCCGGAATGGCAGCCTGAACCGACGCCGGTATTGCCCACGCCTTCGTCGGGCGATGTGGTCATTTCGCCGACGGATCCACACGGCATCGACGCCCTGCTGGCTGATATCGAGCGGTTTCCTGTTCCAGCCAAGGCTGCCGTGAAGGCAGTATTGGCGCCGGACGTTGCGCGCAAGGTCAACTATCCCTTCACGCCAACCTTCAGCCGTGCGACGCCTGTTGCCTCGACCGGCGGCGTGCTGTCACAGAAGGCGTTCGCAACACCGCTTCCGGCGGCTGTCGTGCCAGCACCCGTCCCGGTGGCTGTCACCGAAACCGCCTATCAGCCTGCCGAAACACCCGTGGAGCCGGTGGTGATCGAAGCCGCTGCTGCTTTGAAACCTGCTGCGGATGAAGAGCCGGATTTTGATCTCGATACATTCGAGCTGGATCTTTCCGGCATTGATCTGGATATCGATCCGTCGGAATTCGAGGTCGCGGCGCAGGAAACGGCCTTTGCACCGGTCACGCCTGTTGCCGTCGAGCCGGTTGTCGTCTTTGCTGCGCCCGCAATAGACATTCCGGAGATCGAGGAGCAGGTCAGCGAAGAACCGGAAAGCGTGCTGCCTTTCGATCCGTCCATGATCGCTGAGACGGAAGAAAGCCTGACGACGATCGCCGATCTCAATGTACCGCAATTGCCTGTTGTCGAGCAGGAGCGTCCCGCCGTTCATCAGCCGGATTACGATCTCGATATCGACGCTGAAATGGCGCAACTTTTCGGAACGCCGAGCCGAAACGCGCACGCCGCCGCTCGAGGTGCCGATGACGAGCATAGCTTCGGTTCCGCGCCCCAGTCCATTTCGCCGGCCCAATCTTCCGGTGCCCGCGTCGAAGATGATTTCGATGAATTCGAAAAGGCCATGGAAGAGGATTTCCGGCTGTCGCTGAGCCAGCGACAGGACGCCGATCCATCCTCGGATCGCCTGGCGGTTGGTTCCGGCTACGCAGCCAACAATGATTACGACGACGAACGGAGCGGTTTCGGCAAGCGTCGCCTGATGTTGCTCGCCGCGACCGTTGCCGGTCTGGCGATTTTCGGTGGTGTCGGCGTCTATGCCTTCATGGGCGGCAGCGGTTCGGCGCTTACCGGCGGAGAGCCGAAAATCATCCTGGCGGACAAGTCGCCGGTGAAGATGGTGCCGGTGGAGAAGGGCGGCAAGACCGTTCCGAACCAGGACAAGGCGGTCTACGACCGCGTTGCCGGTGCGCAGGATACCACGCCGGAGCAGGGCACCCTTGTCTCCTCCACGGAAGAACCGGTCGATGTCGTTCAGCGGACCCTCACGCCGGAAAACCTGCCGCTCGAAGGTGCCGGTGACGAACTTCCGGGCGTGACGCCGGTTGATGACGATGGCAGTGACCGGTTGTTGCCCGATGGGCAGACGGCGGAAAATAACACTGCCGATGGCGAGCAGTCGCCGGCCGTGTCGCCACGCAAGGTCCGCACGATGATCGTCAAGCCGGACGGTACGCTGGTTGCCCGCGAGGAACCTGCCGCAGAGCCCGAGACGAAGGTGGCCTCGGCGGATACCGCGGCAAACAAGGGCGATCCGCAGGTCAATGTGGTCAAGACGACTTCGGTGACCCCGCAGACGGAGACCGCTTCGACGCCGAAATCTCTGCCTGTCGTTGAGCAGCTTGCCGAACAGGGGCAGAAAAGCGCGCTTGCAGAAGCCGCCGATGCGACGGTCGAAGAAACCGCGCCGGTCCGTTCGGTCAAGACAACGGCGGTTGCCGACAACAGTCCGGTTCCGCAGACGCGTCCGGTCGAAGAGCCTGCAAAGGTTGTCGACACTTTCAAAACTGATCCGGTTGCCGCTCAGCCGCTCGCAGAAGCCAAGCCGGTTACTGCCGACAAACCGGTCGAGACAGCCTCGATCGCGCCCGGCACCTACGTGATCCAGATCGCGTCCCTGCCGTCCGAGGCCGAAGCCCAGAAGTCCTACAAGACACTGTCCGGCAAGTTCGGCAGCGTCATCGGCGGCAAGGGCGTCGATATCAAGAAGGCGGAGATTGCCGGCAAGGGCACCTACTTCCGGGTTCGTATTCCGGCCGGGACACGCGAAGCCGCCAATGCCCTGTGCTCGCAATACAAGAGTGCCGGCGGCAGCTGCCTCGTAACGAAGTAGCCGTTCAGACGAACAGACAGACCAAAGGGCGCGGCGTAACAGTCGCGCCTTTTTCGCGTTCTGAGGTAAGCCTAGCCAGCAATAGCTGTGAATGATTGGATGGGGCGGTAAACTGGCATTCGCCTTGCGCACGCCAACGACTATTATTTCGATATGACCGAATCAAAAGCATTCATTTCAGGCTGCAAGGGCCTGACCCTCACCCCGGACGAAAAAGCCTTCTTTGCCGGCGAGCGGCCATGGGGCTTCATTCTGTTCGGACGCAATATCGGCGAACCCGATCAGATTGCCGATCTGACGGCGTCATTGCGCGACAGCATCGGCAATCCAGATGCGCCGGTGCTGATCGACCAGGAAGGCGGCCGCGTCCAGCGCATCCGTCCACCGATCGTCGCGCAATATCCGAATGGTGCCGCGATCGGCGAAATCTATCGCCGGGACCGCGAACAGGGTCTACGCGCGGCATGGCTGATGTCACGGCTGCATGCGTTCGATCTGATGCGCTTCGGTATCACGATCGATTGCCTGCCGGTTCTGGACGTGCCGATCGAGGGAAGCAGCGACGTGATCGGTAATCGCGCCTATGGTTATGATCCGCACGCAGTTGCCGAGATTGGCGCTGCGGCGGCTGCTGGCCTCAAGGCAGGCGGCATGCTGCCGGTGATGAAGCATATGCCGGGTCATGGCCGGGCCTTTGTCGATTCCCATCACAAGCTGCCGGTGGTAGATGTCTCCTTCGACGAATTGGCCAAAAGCGATTTCCTGCCCTTCGTCGCCATGAAGGACGAGTTGATGGGCATGTCGGCCCATATCGTTTTCACCGCCATCGATCCCAATAATCCCGCAACGACCTCTGCCAAGGTCGTACGCGATGTCATCCGTGGCCATATCGGCTTCGACGGATTGCTGATGTCGGACGATGTCTCGATGAATGCGCTGGCGGGCGATATCGAGGCACGGGCACGCGGTATTGTCGCCGCCGGGCTCGATCTGGTGTTGCATTGCCATGGCATCATGGATGAAATGCATCAGGTGGCACGTGTCGTACCGGTCATTTCCGGTGATACGCTACGCCGTGTGAAAGCGGTGGAGGCTGGCTTTGCCAAGCCCGACGCTTCAGACGAGGAAGCGTTGCGCGAGGAGTTCAACGCCATGCTGGCCATCGCATAAGGTACAAGCTGATTTCAAGGGCAGGGCAATCGTGAACAACGCCGGCGACATGCAGAAGAAACCGGCGACAAGGGCGCCGATGGACCCGCTGTGGCAGGATGCCCCCTCCGATCGCGGCCTGCATGAGGAAGAGCTTGTCGTCGATATCGCCGGCTTCGAAGGCCCACTCGATCTTCTGCTGCATCTCGCCCGCAACCAGCGCGTCGATCTCTCTCGCATTTCGGTACTTGCGCTTGCTGAACAGTATATCTCGTTCATCGAGCGCGCCCGCAGCATCCGGTTGGAGCTTGCAGCCGATTATCTGGTGATGGCGGCCTGGCTCGCTTTCCTCAAGTCACGGTTGCTTATTCCGCAACAGGCAAAGGACGAGGGGCCATCGGGCGAGGAAATGGCCTCGGCTCTGGCCTTTCGCCTCAAACGTCTTGAAGCCATGCGCGAGGCGGCAACTCGGCTGATCAACCGCAACCGTCTTGGCCGCGATGTTTTTGCGCGCGGCGCACCCGAACATATCCCGGTGGAAAAGAAATCGGCGTTCGAGGCTTCGCTTTACGATCTGCTCAATGCCTATGCTTCGCTGCGCCAGCGCGAAGCGGTCATGCAGGTGACCATCGAGAAGCGACAGGTCTGGTCGCTGGCCGATGCGCGCCTGATCCTTGCCAGATTGATCGGCGAGATGGTCGACTGGACGGCACTCGATCATTTCCTGCTGCGCTACATGACAAGCCCGAAGGAGCGTGCGACGGCTATTGCCAGCTCCTTTGCGGCCTCGTTGGAAATGGTGCGCGAAGGGCGTCTCGAAATTCGCCAAGACGGTGCGTTTTCGCCGATCTACGTGCGCCAGGGACCGAACAAGCTGACGGCAGAGGCACTGGCGGATATGGAGGCGGGGCGTGATTGATCCGCAAGAGCGTCTGCCAGGCGTGATCGAGGAGCAGGATGACGCAGGCGCAGCGGAAACAACCCTCGACCCACGGATCGAATTGGAAGCGGAGCGCATTGCCGAAGCGCTCGTCTTTGCGTCGGCCCAGCCTGTGTCGGAAGGTTATATCGCTTCGCGCCTGCCAAAAGGCGCAGATGTCGCGCGCATCATGATGCGGCTGAAATCCATCTATGCCGAGCGTGGCGTAAACCTGTTGCAGGTCGCTGATCATTGGGCCTTCCGCACCGCGGCCGATCTCTCCTTCGTTGTTCAGGCGGATGAAAACGAGGTGCGCAAGCTGTCGCGGGCAGCGCTCGAAGTGTTGGCCATCATCGCCTATCATCAACCGGTGACGCGGGCGGAAATCGAAGACATTCGCGGCGTGCAGACCTCCAAGGGCACACTGGACGTTCTGATGGAGGCTGGCTGGATCAGGTTTCGCGGCCGCCGCCGGACGCCGGGCCGGCCGGTCACATTCGGCACCACACGGGATTTCCTCGATCATTTCGGCCTTGAGGAATTGCGCGATCTGCCGGGTCTCGAGGAATTGAAGGGGGCGGGGCTGCTGTCCGGGCGCATTCCTGCCAATTTCCAGATTCCGGTTCCTCTCGGCGATGATGGTTTTGGCGAGGACGAGGATCCGATCACGCAGCTTGATCTTGAAGAACTCGGCCTGCTGACGCCAACCGGCGGCGACGCGGAATAGGCATCGCGCTTGCAGTGACTACCTTACGGTTGCCCGAAATCTGATCACTGCGCGCATTGGTCACGTCTCCGTGATTTTCCAGCGAGAATGAGCTGGAAAATCCAGATATTCATACTGTTGGCTGTATCCCGGCCCATGTCTCGGTGTAAGGATTGCACGACAAGCACCTTTCCGCTAACGAGCGAAATAGATTGCTGTTTGAAAAAGATGGTCGAACATCTTAAATCGGGGTTACAGGCTTCAAGGGAGTAAGGATATGGGTTCCTTTAGTATCTGGCATTGGCTGATCGTTCTGGTCGTGGTGCTGCTGTTGTTTGGTCGCGGCAAGATTCCGGAACTGATGGGCGACGTTGCCAAGGGCATCAAGAGCTTCAAGAAGGGCATGACCGAGGACGACACGACGACGGCCGACAAGGGCGTCGACGGCAAGACGGTCGAACACAAATCCGACGAAGTCCGCTGAATCATGCGTTCTGTTCAGGGCCTGATCTCCAGGGACAGGCCCTGTCGCCTTCGATTTCTTGGAGTCCTTGAGAATGCTTGATGTCGGCTGGACCGAGCTCGTCGTTATCGCCATCGTTCTGATCATCGTGGTAGGCCCGAAGGACCTGCCGCCGATGTTGCGGACATTTGGCAAGATGATGACAAAGATGCGCGGCATGGCGAACGATTTTCGCCAGCAGTTTGATGAGGCACTCAAGGAAGCCGACCTTGATGATGTGCGAAAGACCCTCGCCGACGCGCAGAAGCTCAATCCGGCGCACACCATTCGTGAGGCGATGAACCCGCTTCGCCAGATGGGTAACGACATCAAGGCCGATCTGCAGAAGGCGACGACGGTCGATACGAAGCCCAACGAGACGGCAGTACAGAACCCTGCCGAGGTATCGGCTGCGGCCGTTGTTCCGCAGGAGCAGCCGAAAGCCGATCCGGTCGCCGCCGCCGCGATCGCATCCGCCGCAAAGCAAATGGATCGTGCCGCCGAAGCCGAGAAGCCGAAGGCCAAGCGTGCTTCGAAGCCGAAGACGGTTGTGGCAGAAGCCACCGTTTCGGCACCGGTGAAAACGCCGGCGAAAAAGTCAAACGCTGCGGCCTCCGGCACTGCAAAGCCGGACGTCCGCAAGGCCGCCGCCAAGGCGACCAAGAAAAAGGGTGACGCATGAGCGGCGATATCGACGACAAGCCCCAGCCGCTGATGGCACATCTGATTGAATTGCGCGCTCGCCTGATGTGGGCCGTCGGCGCGTTCTTCATCGCATTCATCGTCTGCTTTTATTTCGCCAAGGGAATCTTCAATGTTCTCGTGCAGCCATTCAAATGGGCTGTCGAATGGGCGGGGCTGAGCCACAAGGCGGTGGAGCTCATCTACACCGCGCCGCAGGAGTTTTTCTTCACGCAGGTGAAGGTGGCGATGTTCAGCGCACTGGTCATCGCGTTCCCGATGATTGCAGCGCAGGTCTACAAGTTCGTAGCTCCCGGTCTTTATAAGAATGAGCGGGCGGCCTTCCTGCCGTTTCTGATCGCATCCCCCATACTCTTCATCATGGGCGGTTGCCTGGTCTATTTCTTCTTCACGCCGATGGTCATGTGGTTCTTCCTGTCGATGCAGCAGGATGGTGGCGAGGGGCAGGTGTCGATCCAGTTGCTGCCGAAGGTCTCGGAATATCTGAGCCTGATCATGTCGCTGATCTTCGCGTTCGGCCTCGTTTTCCAGTTGCCGGTGATTACGACGCTTCTGGCGCGTGTCGGCTTCGTTACCGCACAGGGCCTCAAGGAAAAGCGCAAGTACGCGATCGTCATCGCCTTTATCGCTGCGGCAATCCTGACGCCGCCGGATCCGGTCTCCCAGATCGGCCTTGCCCTCCCGGCGATCCTTCTCTACGAGGTTTCCATCTATACGGCCCGACTCGTCGAGCGGCAACGGGCACGCGACGCGGCTGCGCGCGCGGTTGCCGAGACGGAAGAAAACGTCGGCTGATACGGTTTTCGTATCAGCGCGGCGTGTTCGGGTTTTCAGTTTTTACCAAGACCGATCAGGACCTGAACGACCATGCTTGATATCAAATGGATTAGGGACAACGCCGAAGCCCTGGATGCCGCACTTGCCAAGCGCGGTGCCGAGCCCCTGTCGGCCGCACTAATCTCGCTCGATGAAAAACGCCGTTCCCTCGTCCAATCGCTGCAGGATATGCAGTCCCGCCGCAACGCCGCCTCCAAGGAGATCGGCGCGGCAATGGCGCAGAAGAACGGAGAACTCGCCGAAAAGCTGAAGGCGGAAGTTGCCGAACTCAAGACCACGATGCCGGCACTCGAAGAGGAAAACCGTCAGACAGACGCCGCGCTGATCGACGCCCTGTCGAGCATTCCCAATATTCCGCTCGACGACGTGCCTGTCGGTAGCGACGAACACGGCAACGTGGTCAAACACAGCCATGGCCAGAAACCGGGCTGGAACCACAAGCCGAAGGAGCATTTCGAAATCGGCGAAGAACTCGGCTGGCTGGATTTCGAAGGGGCTGCCAAGATCGCCGGTTCGCGTTTCACGATCGTCAAGGGCCAGTTGGCAAGGCTTGAACGGGCGCTTGGCCAGTTTATGCTCGATTTGCATACGACCGAGCACGGCTATCTTGAAGTCCAGCCGCCGCTGATGACGCGCGACGAAGCCATGTACGGCACGGGGCAGCTGCCGAAATTCTCCGAGGATCTTTTCAAGACCACGGATGGCCGCTGGCTGATCCCGACGGCCGAGGTGCCGCTGACAAATATGGCGCGCGAGCAGATTCTTGAAGCTGACGTGTTGCCGCTGCGTTTCACGGCGCTGACGCCCTGCTTCCGCTCGGAGGCAGGCTCTGCCGGCCGTGATACGCGCGGCATGCTGCGCCAGCATCAGTTCAACAAGGTCGAACTGGTGTCGATCACGGATGCCGAAAGCTCGATCGACGAACATGAGCGCATGACGGCCTGTGCTGAAGAAGTTCTGAAACGTCTCGGTCTGCACTATCGGGTGATGACGCTCTGCACCGGCGACATGGGTTTCGGTGCCCGCAAGACATACGACCTCGAAGTTTGGCTGCCGGGACAGGATGCCTATCGCGAAATCTCGTCTTGCTCGGTCTGCGGCGACTTCCAGGCGCGGCGGATGAATACGCGTTACCGGGTGAAGGACGACAAGACCCTGAAGTTCGTTCATACGCTGAACGGCTCGGGCACCGCGGTCGGCCGCGCCCTGATCGCTGTCATCGAAAACTATCTGAATGAAGACGGATCGGTAACCATCCCGAACGTATTGTTGCCTTACATGGGCGGCCTCACCAAGATCGAAAAGGCCGGTTGAGCCGCGTCCTGCGGCAGGGGTAGAGATGCGAATTCTGCTGACCAATGATGATGGCATCCATGCCGAGGGCCTTGCTGTTCTCGAACGGATTGCCCGGACGATCTCCGACGATGTCTGGGTCGTGTCGCCGGAAACAGATCAGAGCGGCCTTGCGCACTCGTTGACCTTGTCGGAACCGCTGCGTCTGCGGCAGATTTCGGAACGGCACTTTGCCCTGCGCGGCACGCCGACCGATTGCGTCATCATGGCGGTGCGAAAGGTTCTCGATTTCAAGCCGGACCTCATCCTCTCCGGCGTCAATGTCGGCGCCAATATGGCCGATGACGTCACCTATTCCGGCACGATCGCCGGCGCGATCGAGGGGACGTTGCAGGGCATCCGTTCCTTTGCTCTCAGCCAAGCCTATCGTCATACGGATGGCGGGATCGTTCCCTGGGATGTCGTTGAAACACATGCGCCAAAGCTTCTGAAGAAGCTGATGCAGCTCGATCTGCCGGACGGCACGTTCCTCAATCTGAATTTTCCGAACTGTTCGACGGATGCCGTCGCCGGGACAGAAGTCACCTGCCAGGGCAAGCTTGATTTCGGCCTGACAATCGATGAACGTTCCGACGGGCGCGGCCACCCTTATTTCTGGCTTCGCTTTGGCGAGCGGTTCGGCGATTTCCGGGCAGGGACCGATATCCACGCGATTCGCGAGCACAAGATTTCCGTGACGCCGCTGAAACTCGACCTGACGGACTATGCCGTGCAGGATCGTGTCGCGCGTGCTCTGCTCGACGGAGCGGCCGATTGAGCCCGCGCGTGATCGAGCAGGAGGGCTTTGCCGCTCTGGTGCTGCGGCTGCGTGCCGAGGGTATCTCCAACAAGGAACTGCTCAACGCTGTCGAGCAGACGCCGCGGACGATTTTCGCACCGCCACAATATCAGGATAGCGCCTATTCCTCCCGGGTCGTTCCGCTTGACTGCGGTGCGTTCATGGAGGGTTTCGATTTCGCCGTGCGGTTGCTCCACAGCCTCAACGTCAAACCGGGGCAACGCATCCTCGAAGTGGGAACCGGCAGTGGATTCACCGCCGGTGTCATGGGGCGGATTGCCGAACGCGTGCTGACGATCGAGCGCTACAAGACCCTCGTTACCGGTGCGCAGCGAAGCCTCGAAAAGGCCGGCATTCGCAATGTGATTGTCCGCCAGGCGGACGGCAGCATCGGCCCGGCGGGTGAGGGAACCTTCGACCGCATTCTGGTCACTGCCGCCTTCTCCAGCCTGCCGCGGGTTTTTTCCGACCATCTCGTCTCGGGCGGCATTCTTATCGTGCCGATCATGATGAGCGAAACCGAATGCCGGATCGTCCGGCTGACGCGGACAGGCAGCCGGTTCGACCGCGAGGACCTCTTCGAGGCGCCGTATCTGCCGATCGTGCCGCAGGTTGCATCGTTTCTCTGACATCTTCTGGACATTCCACGGTCTGGTGCCCCGAGTTTTTCCGCCACAGCCTCGCAAACCGCTGCGATGGAACATTGATTCCATGATTTGTTGCTGCATTGCAGCATGGCGAGGCTATGGCCTCTTGCTTGATAAGCAATTTAGCATAGCGAAAACAGAGCGTTAATTTTCCGTTAACGCTGGTCAGCCTCACGCAAGCTTCGAGGCTTAACCGAAATCTGCGCACAAAAGTCATATATATGAGTGGATTTCTGACTTGAAGTGCGGTTGGCAGTTCTATTCCAGGCGTCGAAACGCAGGAGCAGCGGATGCAGATCGCGAACAGATTGACCTCGGCGGCCTCCGGAGACGGCCTCAACAACCTTGCCGGCCGCGCTGCAGCGCAGGGAACGTCGGGCAATCGGGAAGACGGAAGTGCGACCGTATCGCTGACCGGCGGCTATGATCCATCCTCACGCGTTTCGCTCTCGGCGGAGGCGCTTCTTTTTCTCGGCCGGACCAAGCGCGTCCAGGAAAAATACCCGGCACTGACCAAGGACGAGTGGAGCAACAAGCTGTCGCCGCAACTCGCCGCCCGCGAATACCAGGCTTTCGGCAAATACAGCGAGACCGGCGACCACAAGGCCTACTACCGCGCCTTCATCGAATATTACGACAACCTGCGCCCCGAGGACCAGAACAGTCTCCGCTATTTCGGCACACGGGACGCCGCCATCACTGGCTCGCGCTCGGTGGCATACAGCGACGAAAGCGGCATCGACGGCGGCTCGACGTTCCAGACACTTGTCAGCGTGCTGCTGGACACGGACAAGGCGCAATCGGACCTGACCGCGACGCAGGATGCCACCGGCATGATGACCGGCGACATGTTTGGCTGGGATACCGGCACGATCAGCTACGAGGATGTGTCGCAGACACGCGGCACTCTCTCGGAGATCGAGAAGTTCTATCAGGAAAGCTTCTGAGGTTTCGCCTCCCGTTTCCGATCACCGCGAAAAAACCGCAAACTTCCAGCTTTCTGATTGACCTCCGCCGATGGCGGCTTGGGCTTAGCGTGACCGCTGATGTCGAGAGTCCGCATTCGGCTAATGCAGCCCTTTGGCACACCCGGCCCGGCCAATTGCCAAGAACGTCGGCTCCGGCGGCCGATCATGGTTATCAATTCATCAAAAAACATGCGTGCCGATAGCGGTTTTAACCGCGCGGTAACTCTAATGCGTTTTAATCATCCTACACCGAGTTGTGTTCCAAGTGGGTAAAGCGTCATGCGTATTAGAGTTTCGTCGAGTGTGGGAAAGTCCGTCGTTCGCCTGCTTGCGGCGGTGTTGCTAGCAAGTGTCGCTACCGGCTGTAGCTCGGATGCCTCGCGCTTTGGAGGTCTTTTCTCCAAATCTGACAACCTGACGACAAGCTCCATCGCCAGCAACAATGTGCCCATTCCGCGCAACGATATTCAAGGCGGCGGCCTGGGTGCTGCGCCGGTGATGATGCCTGACAATCGCGAGCAGGCTGTCAGTCAGCCATTCCCGGATCCGGTGAATACGGCGACAACCCCGGTCTCCCGCGCTCGCGAAGCCTCGACTCCCATCAATGTCCAGCGCGTGGCGCTCGCCGATCCTGCTTCGAAGTCGCGCGACACGTCGCTCGCGCAGCCTTTCCCTGAAGTGCGCGAGACGGCCAAGGCTCCGCAGAAGATCAAGGCTGACCCGATTGCTACCGGGACAACATCGAAGGGCGGCTGGTCGACGGTAAATGCGCCTGCGGTGCTGCTGCGCCAGGGCGACACTGTCGCGACGCTTGCCAAGCGGTTCGGTGTTCCGGAAAACGAGATTCTGAAGGCCAATGGCCTCAAGTCGTCGTCTAACGCGGAGCCGGGCCAGCGCATCCTTATTCCGACCTACGGCGTTGCCGGCAGCGCGGCCAAGGCATCGGCGTCCGATGCTGCTGCAAGCCTCGATGTCGACAAGCAGAAGAATATTCCGCTTCAGCCCGACAATCGCGAGATGGCGATCCTGCCCGGCCAATCGCAGTCGCGCGAAAAAGGCGTCAAGCGCACGGACGTGGCGGCCGGCAAGCAGCCGGTTTCCGGCGATGGCACGGGTCAGGGTGGAGCCTACACCGTAAAGCCGGGCGACTCGCTGAACCGGATCGCCAAGGCAAACGGCGTATCGGTCGATGCGCTGCGCAAAGCCAACGGTTTGACGACGGCGGCAATCCGTGTCGGCCAGACCCTGAAGCTGCCGGGCGCCAGTGCATCCGCTCCCGATCAGGTCGTGACAGCCTCGGTTCCAGACAAGAAGGCTGACGTCAAAGTCGCCAAGGCCGACACGGCAAAGCCTGCGGAATATACGCCGCCGGTTGCCAAGCAGTCGGTCACCGAAGTCGCGTCCAAGGAAGACACGTCGGAGCCGTCGCCGAAGGCAACGGGCATCAGCAAGTATCGCTGGCCGGTTCGCGGTGCGGTCATTGCCGGATACGGTGCCAATGTCGAAGGCAACCGCAACGACGGCATCAACATCTCGGTACCGGAAGGCACCCCGATCAAGGCGGCCGAGAACGGTGTGGTCATTTACTCCGGCAGCAGCCTCAAGGAACTCGGCAACGCCGTCCTGGTGCGCCATGACGACGGCACAGTCACCGTTTACGGCAACGCTTCAGAACTGAAGGTCCAGCGTGGCCAGAAGATCCAGCGCGGACAGACGCTCGCTGCATCCGGCATGAGCGGCACGGCGACGCAGCCGCAGGTGCACTTCGAGGTGCGCAAGAACGCGAGCGCCGTCAATCCGGCCACGTTCCTGGAATAGCCGGGCCTTGCTGCCCGAGATCGTCTAAAAGAAAAGCCCCGAAACGGGGCTTTTCTTTTACGTTCAGACCAGATCGATTTTCTTCTGCGAGCGGCCGGCAAGATCTTGGATGAACTGCCAGGCGACGCGACCGGAGCGTGCGCCACGCGTGGTACTCCATTCCAGAGCATCTGCGTGGAGCTGCTCAGGATCGGCCTCCAGCCCGAAATGGGCGGCATAGCTGTCGATCATCGCCAGATAGTCATCCTGGCTGCATTTGTAGAATCCGAGCCAAAGTCCGAAACGGTCGGACAGCGAGACCTTCTCCTCGACCGCCTCGGATGGATTGATTGCCGTTGATTGCTCGTTTTCCATCATGTGGCGCGGCAGAAGGTGTCGGCGGTTGGATGTCGCATAGAGCAGCACGTTCGCGGGCCGTCCCTCGATGCCTCCGTCGAGTACCGCCTTCAGCGACTTGTAGGACGTATCGTCGTGATCGAAGGAAAGGTCGTCGCAGAAGACGATGACCGGCACCGGTGCGGTTTTGAGGATTTCCATGAGGGTCGGGAGTGTCGCGATATCCTCGCGATGCACCTCGACCAGTTTGAGGCGAATGCCCGCGTCTTCGGCGACGCTGGCGTGAACCGCCTTGACCAGCGAGGACTTTCCCATGCCGCGTGCGCCCCAGAGAAGCACGTTGTTTGCCGGAAACCCCTGCGCAAATCTCATGGTGTTGTCGAACAGGATATCACGCACATGATCGACGCTGCGGATCAGCTTGAGTTCGACGCGGTTTGGCTTCGTGACCGGCTGGAGATGCAGGCGCTGGGGAGACCAGACGAAACATTCCGCGGCATTCCAATCGTTGACGGCGGGTGCCGGCCCCGCGATCCGCTCGATGGCTTCAGACAGCTTGCGCATTTCGGCGATCAGAAGGTCGATTTTCTTATCTTGCATCGAGAGCATCCCGAAAGGTGGTGATAGTTTTTCGTCGTTGAGCCGAACTGTCCGGTAGCACGGCTGCACTAACGGTAAAAGGCGCGAAATCCATCAGAAAGAGCTTCTCCTGCGGCCGATTTCATGTATGAGGCTCAAGGCAGAAGCCGGGTCGGACTGTCGTTGCATTCACGTCGGTCCTTCTTATATTGCGGCGATCCGAAACGCGGGCATCCGTCCGCCAAACTGCATTCAAGGAGTGATAGATGTTCATTACCGAGGCATTCGCCCAGACGGCACCGGGCGCAGGCGGTGGCAGCGCCGATATTCTCATGTCGATCCTGCCGTTCCTGCTAATCTTCGTGGTGATGTACTTCCTGATCATCCGTCCGCAGCGCGCCAACATGAAGCGCCGCGAGGAACTGCTGAAGAACATCCGCCGCGGCGATCAGGTCGTCACCGGTGGCGGCATCCTCGGCAAGGTGACCAAGGTCATCGATGACAACGAACTTGAAGTCGAAATTGCTGACGGCGTGAAGATTCGTGTGGTACGCAGTGGTGTATCCGAAGTCCGTGTGAAGGGCGAACCCGTCAAGGAATAAGCTCGCAGGGAGGCCGGATAAGCCTGGCCGCCTTGTAACGACACATCTTTGAGAGCTTCATGCCGTATTTTTCCCGCTGGAAAACCATCATCGTCTGGCTCGTCGTGCTTCTCAGCATCGTGGTGGCCCTGCCGAATGCGGTTTCGAACACCGCGCTGGATGGCTTACCGGATTGGGTTCCCAAAAAGCAGCTGATGCTTGGCCTCGATCTTCAGGGCGGATCCCAGATCACGCTGAAGATCGAGCGGGAAGATGTGATCAAATCCCGTCTCGAGACCGTGATCAATGATGTCGGCGCCCGATTGCGCGCAGCCGGCATCTTCTATTCCGGCCTGTCAGGCACCGGGCAGGCCATTCAGCTTCGTCTTCGCGACCTGGCCAAGGCCGATGCTGCTCGCGCGGCTTTGAAGCCGTTGACCGATCCGGTGAGGGAAGGCGGCCTGACGAAGGGCGCCGTCAGCGAAGTCGCTCTCGATGTCTCCAATGATGGCTTGATCAATCTCGATATAACCGACGAAGGTCTCGATCATCGCATTTCGACGACCGCTGATGCCACGATCGCCGTGCTGCAGCGGCGTTTGACCGAACTCGGTTCCCTGCAACCGAAAATCCGCAGGCAGGGCGCTGATCGGATCATCGTGCAGATACCGGGCCGCTACGATCCGGAACAAGTCAAATATATCCTGAGCCAGGCCGGTGCGCTGTCGTTTAGAAGTATCGACATGTCGATGCCCGTTCAGGATGTGGTCAACGGCGAGCCGCCCATCAATTCGGAAGTTCTCTATTCGGCTGACGACCCGCCTATCGGCTACCTGGTCCGCAGGCAGCCGATTATCGCAAACGGCGACATCACCGACGCTCAGTCGGCGATCAACGCGCAATCGGGCAATCCGGTTGTGAACTTGCGGCTCGGACCCGAGGGCACGGCCCGATTTGCGCAGGCAACGGCCGACAGCGCCGGCACGACGCTTGCCATTGTCCTTGACGGTGCGGTGATTGCAACACCTCTTGTGCGCAAGGCGATCACCAACGGTACTGTGCAACTGGTCGCGGACATGAGCCCGGAAGGCGCTGGCGATCTGGCGCTGCTGCTGCGAGCCGGAGCTTTACCGACGCCGCTGACGGTTGTCGAGGAGCGCTCGATCGGCGCCGGGCGCGGCGCAGATTCCATCCACTCGATCGTGACGGCCGGCGCGGTCGGCGCAGTCCTCGTTGTTCTCTTTATGGTGGGCTTCTACGGGCTTTTCGGCGCGGTCGCGAGCCTTGCCGTTGCTCTCAATGTTGTCATGATCGTCGCCGTGCTTTCGGCTACCGGGCTGCCGCTGACATTGCCGGGCATTGCCGGGATCGTGCTGACGATCGGCATGGCCGTTGATTCCAATGTGCTGATCTACGAGCGCATCCGCGAAGAGGTGCGGCATGGCCGGTCTTTGTCCGATGCCATGCAATATGGCTTCTCGCGGGCTTTTGCCGCCATCATCGATGCCAATATCACGACGCTGATCGCCGCCATCATCCTGCTTTTCCTCGGCACGGGTTCTGTGCGCGGCTTCGCGGTGACGCTCGCCATCGGCATCGTCACCACGCTCTTCACTGCGTTCACATTGACACGGGTGATGCTGGAGATCTGGGTCGATCGCCGCCAGCCGATTGCACTGCCGGACGGCATTCGCACAGGCATCTTCGACGGTGCCGCGTTTCGGTTCATGGCGATCCGCAACTATGTCTTCTCGCTGACGACAATACTGTCGGTGCTCAGCATGCTTTTGTTTGGCGCGCTCGGTATCAATCTCGGCATCGATTTTTCCGGCGGCTCGGTGCTTGAACTGAAGGCGCGCGAAGGCAATGCCGATATAGAAGATATTCGCGGGCGGCTGTATGAACTCAACATCGGCGATGTCACGGTGAAGCCTTTCGGTTCGCCACAGGATGTCGTGGTGCGCGTACATTCGCGCGATGGCGGCGAGAATGCCGAGCAGACATCGGTGATCATGATAAGGGGTGAGCTCGAGGATGCCTACGAGTTCCGCCGCGTCGAGGTCGTCGGTCCGTCGATCTCCGGTGATCTCACACGGGCGGCGACCATCGGCGTGCTGGTCTCGCTTCTGGCGATCCTGATCTACATCTGGGTTCGGTTTGAATGGCAGTTCGCGGCAGGCGCGATTGTTGCCACTCTGCATGATGTGCTTTTGACCATCGGTCTCTTCGTCGTCACCGGCATGGAGTTTAACCTGACCAGCATTGCAGCCCTTTTGACGATCGTCGGCTATTCGCTGAACGATACGGTGGTCGTCTATGACCGGGTTCGAGAAAACCTCAGGCGTTATCCGCGCATGCCGCTGCCGATCCTGATCGACACGTCGATCAACCAGACATTGTCGCGAACGGTTCTCACTGGCGCCACGACCATGCTGGCGCTGGCGGCGCTTTGCATCTTCGGCGGCGAGGCCATCCAGGCTTTTGCTTTCGTGATGCTCTTCGGTGTTGCCGTCGGTACATTCTCCTCCATCTACGTCGCCGGGCCGGTTCTCATCCTCTTCAAGCTGAGGCACGGAGCGCCGGGCAGCGACGCCGAAAAAACCGGCGGAGCCGATATGCACTCGGTCAAGGGAGCGCAATAAATCATGCGCAAGCCCATCGAAATACGGCAGGCCCATTTTCCGGGCCGGGCGCCGATCGACAGCTATGGTAATGGCGGCTTCCGTTTCGCTGACATGTCGCATCGCGGTTCGCTGCTGATGCTGCCGTCGGGCATCTACGGCTGGGACATGGTGGAAGGTGATCCGCTGACGGCGGAAAATTTCCAGCGCGTTTTCGACGAGGCGGCTCAAATCGAGGTTCTGCTGGTGGGAACAGGCAAGGATATCCGGCCATTGCCTGCAGCGCTAAAAGCCAAGTTCAAGGAACACGCCATATCATCCGACCCGATGAGCACGGGCGCTGCCATACGGACTTACAACATCATGCTCGCCGAATCCCGCGCCGTAGCTGCGGCCTTCATTGCCGTCTGACCGATGAACACTCCCAAAGATTCAATGCCGACCAGCAAATCGGTCTACGATTTCAGTTTGGCTGCCTTGCGCGACAGCGATCGCGATCGCTATCTGGCCTGCCTGTTGTCGCCACAGGACAAGCGCGGCCCGCTATCGGCGCTCTATGCTTTCCACGCGGAAATCGCCCGGGTTCGCGACGTGGCTCGCGAGCCTCTGCCGGGAGAAATCCGCCTGCAGTGGTGGCGCGATGTCCTCGATGATCCAAGCGGCAGAAGCGGCGAAGGCAATCCTCTCGCGGAGGCGCTGCTTTCCTGCGTCAAAAACCATGAACTGCCGGTGGCAGTGCTACAGGACATGATCGATGCCCGCATCTTCGATCTCTACGACGATCCGATGGAGAGCCGATCCTCGCTCGAAGGGTATGCCGGTGAGACGGCTTCGGCTCTCATCCAGCTGGCAAGTCTGATCCTCGACCCGGCGCATGCGCAGCAATCGGCCTCTGCGGCCGGTCACGCGGGCGTGGCCCAGACGATTGCGGGTCTTTTGCTGCTGTTGCCGCTTCATCGCCGACGCGGGCAGGTTTATTTCCCGGCTGAACTCCTGGCCGCGACCGGGCTGGACCGGGATGCTTTTCTCTCCGGCAAGGACGAAGAGGCCGTAAGCCGTGCGATCCGGGCCTTCTCCGGGCTTGGTCGCGATCATCTTGCCAAGGCACGCGCGGCGTCGGGGGAGATTTCTCCCGAGAATCGCTACGCCTTCACCACGCTGGCGTCGGCGGAGCCGGTTTTTGATCGGGCCGAGCGAGCTGGATCCAAACTCTTCGAACAGTCGATCGTGCCGTCTCAGTGGCGCCGGCAATGGTGGATGTGGAAGGTGGCTCGCAGCGGCAGATGGTGAAACGCGGGCCGCATCTTTTATATTCGTAAATGCTGTTTTGCGAAACCGGCGGCACATTGGCGCAAGGTTCGTCTTCTAGGGTCGCGCTCGTGTTATTGTCATGAACGGCGTGAAAAGGAGTCGGCATCATGGGTTGGCCGATCGTCATCATCTGCATTCTGCTCGCAGGTATTTTCTACATGCGGATGAAGGCGCGTGCCGACAAGGACAGGCGGGAACCCGACGCCGGGTTGGCGATCCTGGATTTCGGCCGCGCTTTTCCCGACGAGGCCATCAGGGCCATTCATGCGACGGTGGATGAAAAAGCCTATTTCGTCCGCCTTCACGACGGCAAGGCCGGCTTCATGGCAGCGCATGGCACCCATTTCGTCTGCCACTTGATCGAGGCAGGTAAGGTGAATGTCAGCAATGCCGGGAGTGGGCGTGGCCTCAAGGTCCATTTCACCGATTTTTCGTATCTCGATGGCGTCTACGAATTCGTAAGCCCCGAAATAGCAGCCGAGGTCTCCCTCTGGCTGCTCGGCAGTTTCAATCCCCAGACGGAACTCAAGGCCGTTCCGGCGAGTACGAGGCTCTAACTGGCCTTCAACCAGGCCGCGCAGTCTTCCAGAGCCCGCGCTGCGACGAGTTGCTTCTTCATCACCGTCTTGTCCTTGCCCCGAAAACGCTTGACGCCTTCGGGCTTGGTGATCGCGCCTGGCTCAAGCAGCGGGAACAGGCCGAAGTTGATATTCATCGGCTGAAACGACCGTTTGCCGGGTTCGTCGTCCGAAACGATATGGCCGCCGGTGATATGGTTGAGCAGCGAGCCGAAGGCCGTGGTTTCCGGCGGCAGTGGAAGTGGCCGCCCCTTGCGCTCTGCGGCGGCGAAACGGCCGGCAAGCAGGCCGATGCTGGCGCTTTCGACGTAGCCTTCGCAGCCGGTGATCTGGCCGGCGAATCGCAAACCCGGCCGCGATTTCAGCGTCAGCGACGAATCGAGCAGCACCGGCGAATTGATGTAGGTGTTGCGGTGCAGGCCGCCGAGACGGGCGAACTCGGCGTTCTCGAGGCCCGGGATCATCCGGATGACTTCCGCCTGAGCGCCATATTTCAGCTTTGTCTGGAAGCCGACCATGTTGTAGAGCGTACCAAGCGCATTGTCCTGGCGAAGCTGTACGACGGCATAGGCCTTGACGGTCGGATTGTGGGCGTTGGTGAGGCCCATTGGCTTCATCGGGCCGTGGCGTAGCGTTTCGCGCCCGCGCTCCGCCATGACTTCGATCGGCAGGCAGCCGTCAAAATAAGGCGTGCCTTCCCATTCCTTGAATCCGGTCTTGTCGCCGGCAATCAGTGCATCGACGAAGGCGTTGTACTGTGCCTCGTCCATCGGGCAGTTGATGTAGTCCTTGCCCGTTCCGCCCGGTCCAACCTTGTCGTAGCGGGACTGGAACCAGCAGACATCCATGTCGATGCTCTCGGTATGGATGATCGGCGCAATGGCATCGAAGAAGGCGAGGGCATCGGCGCCGGTTTCCGCCTGGATGGCGCTCGCAAGCGACGGTGCGGTCAATGGACCGGTGGCGATGATGGCCAGATCCCACTCCTTCGGCGGTAGGCCGGACACTTCCTCGCGCACGACGGCGATCAGCGGATGGCTTTCGATCGCCTGCGTCACCGCATCCGAGAAGCCGTCACGATCGACGGCAAGCGCTCCGCCCGCCGGGACCTGGTTCCTGTCGGCGCACGACATGATCAGCGATCCGGCAAGACGCATCTCGGCGTGCAGCACGCCGACGGCATTGCTGGTGGCGTCATCCGAGCGGAAGGAGTTCGAACAGACCAGTTCGGCAAGGCCGTCGGTCTTGTGGGCGTCCGTTCCGCGGACACCGCGCATTTCGTGCAGGATTACCGGGATTCCGGCTGAGGCGATTTGCCAGGCGGCTTCCGATCCGGCGAGGCCGCCGCCGATGATATGAATGGGGGAGTGTGAAGATATGTCTGTCATGCGCCGTTATTTAGAGCAAGGTGGGCGCGAAGGGAACCGGTTCTGCTCGGTCCTGGAATCAAAAACGGCACCCTGTGGTGCCGTTTTTAGTCCCTCGACATTCCGGGTCCGATTAACGGAAGGAACGCGAAGCGATGTTGCGGATGTCGAAGCGGGTGATACCGATGTCCGTCAGGGCGTGGTTGGACAGGTTGCCGAGTTCAGCAACGGTACGGCGGTAGTTGATCCAGCTTTTTGCGATACGAATCGGGTTCATGATCTTTTCCTCAAGAAGTAAATGAGCAGTGCAGTGATTTGCCTGCTTCGTTGGGATCTTTATATGCCTTGCGCGGGAAAAGATGGAGTGCAAAGAAAATGCATCTGCTATGCATTTGTGCATTGCGGTGCTGTTTCGTTGGGCGTTTCGGCTGCGTGATGAAAAAGAAGCCATAAGTTAATGGCTGGCCGAATGGCAGCCCATGAGCGTCAACTGTTTGTTTTTTTGATGTGTTTTTTTGCCGAAGATCACCGTGATGTCTCGCTGGTGGGCTTCTGGCCTAGAACGGATTGTCCATGTTTCCCTCTGCGGAGAAAGTAGGCACTGACTGCGATGCTGCGCTGCGGTATCAGTCCACCCCGGGAGGGGGCGGTTTATCGGCAGCCGAGCCTGGGTATTTGGCGCTGCCCCTGAGATCCCGACAAAAAAAACGCCCGCCGGAATGAACCGGAGGGCGTTTGGCAGCTGCGCATCAGGCCGGAAGAGCCGGCCGGTTGCGTGATTTACTTGACTGCCTGACGGGCAACGTACTGGATGTCGCCACGGCCGATGCCGAGGTCGTTCAGTTCGCGGTCGCTCATGCGGCCGAGTTCGTTGCAGGTCTGACGGTACTTGCGCCAATTGTTGAACGAGCGAGCGATGTTCATGATGCTGGTCCTTTCTAGGGTTTGCCAGCACCGTTTGCTGGCCCTCATCTGATGGTTGGAATATACGCGGTCGCCCCCTGAAATTACAGAGACAATGCTGCATCGCACCCATGCACTTCTTGCAATCCTCTATGCTGCGGTGGCCATGGTTTGACCAAATTCTGTGCGAGCGCACGAACGCTAAAAGAGGATGTGCTGTTGATCTGGGAGAGGTCGCGAACAAAAAACAACGCCCGTCGGGGGAGGAGGTCCGACGGGCGCTGCCTGTTCTGATCGACAACTGGGAGGAGGAGTGTTGTCGATCCCATCGAGGCGCGCTGGGAGGAGGAGTGCGCTGCCCCGAAGTTGTCTTTAATATAAATCCAGCGAGCGGAAATGGGTAGAGCCAATGTCGAATGGCACCTATGTGGGCGGCGCATGGCTGGTCCGTTGTTGCGGCATTCTGGTGGCCAGAATTTCATCACTTGCACGGGCGGCAAGTAGCAACTCAAGGAAATCTAACAATTTTCAGCTGTCCTGAAACGAATAACGCCCGCTGGGGGAGGAGGTCCAGCGGGCGTCATTTATGGTGATGAGCAACTGGGAGGAGGAGTGTTGCCCATCGGATCGGAGCGGCGCTGGGAGGAGGAGTGCGCCACTCCGAATTCTACAAAGCGAACCTCTTTTGATCCGCTTGGCCTTTTCCACTTCTGAGCGGAAGCGGCTGGCCTTGCCGCTGACGGCCCCGATCGCTTGCGCTGATCTCGTCCCGTCTTCTTGATTTCAATATAGGCTACCGACTGGGATTTGTGCAGTGCAATATCATCATGGATGATATGCAAATTCCGCATAAGCCTTGTCGGGCGCACTATACTCTTTCCAGTGATCGTAGATTCGCACGAAAGTCTTCATATTCCGTTAACGATGATCCCGCCCTGGTTGTGCCTCGAACTGCAGTTCGAGAAGAGGCGCCTCTCCAGTGCGGTGTCACTCCTCCCGGGCAGGTCGAGGTCGGATAGCTCTTTGATTCCAGAACATCTTATCCGCCCGCGGTGATTCCGCGTTAAGGCTGCTCTCTAGGAATTGCCGGTGCCTATGATATGTGTTGCGCACCACGCGCATGCAAGGAGATCGGTCGATGTACCGGGGGCGGATCGAAAAGGACTTCAACACTTGGGTTTCCAAGGGCATGCTCGATGCTGAAGCGGCAAAGGCGATGCTGGCCGAGTACGATTCCCGCGAAACCGTCTTCAGTGCGGGCAGGGTGCTTTTGGTTCTGGCAGCGGTGCTGCTGTCGGCCGCCGTTCTTCTTCTGGTGGCTGCCAACTGGGAGGCTATTCCGCGCCTCCTGCGCGTCTGCGGTATCGTTGGGCTGATCTGGGCGTTTTATCTGTCGGCCGCTTTCTGCCTTGGCCGCGGTTTCAGGGGAATGGGAACGGCGTTGCTCGTTCTGGCGACCATGACATTCGGCGGCGCCATAGCGCTGGTTGGGCAGATGTACCACTTGTCCGGGGATGCAGCCGATGCGTTGCTGGTCTGGTTTGCGGCATCCTGCGTGGCAGCGGCGGCTTTTCGGTCAGCCGCGCTGTCGGTGTTGTGTGGGTTCCTGGCATGGGCGGTTTTCGGCCAGTTGGTGATCGATAATGATGCCACCTTCGACGGCAACGGCTACATCTATCTCGTCCCTCTCTTGATTGTCATCGTCATCGGCCTGGTGAGATACGCGAATGGCGGCATTGCCCGGCATCTTGCCTATCTGCTCGCTTTGGCGTGGCTCGGTTGGTTCTATATAGAATTGCCGGAAGTCTGGCTTGCTGCTCTTTTGTTCGGAGCCGGGATTCTGGCATTCCTCATCACCAGCCTTCCTGTCTCGCCGCTTTACCGTTTCGCCCGCGATGCCGGTGCAGCGCCTGCTTTCTACAGCTTCGCGCTGGCCGTGATGGGGTTGGCTGCACTGCATACCGAAGTGGACGGCCTTGGCCAGGAAGTCGCGATCGGGGCAACGACACTTGCAGTTGCCCTTGGCGGCATCGCCATAGCGGGCCGGCTGAACGGCGCCGTCCGCTTTCTGGGTTATGCGGTTTTCGCCGCCGAGACACTCTACCTGGCGTCCGAGACGCTGGGCAGCATCCTCGGCACGTCCGGCTTCTTCCTGATTTCCGGTGTCGTGGTCGGCCTGATAGCCTGGCTGGTGATCAGACTGGAGAAACGGCTTGCGGCAAGAACCGCTGTCGAGGGAGCGTGACATGAACAGCAACCCGCTGATCCGGCCTTTGTTTGCAGCTATTATCGTGGCTCTCCTGCAGACGGCCTTCCTCGGCTACATGATTGAAAGCCGCGCTTCGATCCTGCGCAACGGCGTCGATGTCGTGCTGAAAACCGTGCCGGTCGATCCGCGCGATCTCCTGCGTGGCGACTATGTCATCCTCGCCTACGATATTTCCACGGTTCCGGCCGACAAGATAACCGGCGGTTTCCCCGCGGAGGCGACAGACGCGCAACTCTCCGTGCGCCTTGAAAAACAGCAGGACGGTTTCTGGGGTATCGCCGAAGCGTCTTTCGGTACGCTTGCGCCCAAAGACGGAAGCGTGATTGTTCGCAGTTCGCCGTTCTACTTCTATCCAACACCGGACAGCCCGCCTTCGTCGATGAATGTCGAATACGGGATAGAGCGATATTATGTTCCGGAAGGTGAGGGGAAGGTGCTTGAGGAAGCGCGCAATGCCAGCGCTTTATCCGTGACGGCTGGCGTGGATGATGCGGGCACGATGCAGATCCGGTCGATCGCAATCGATGGAAAATCACTCTATGAGGAGCCGCTTTACTGATCTCTTTCGACGGTACTTGCCAGGCAAGTGACAAGAACACGACAAAAGCCGCATTTTTCCTTTGATCCATTGGAAACGGGTGATATAGAGACGCCGCGCTCGGGAACGCCCTGAACCCGGTGCGGGCTTGTCACAGGCGTTACGCCGTGGCTTTTCTGCGCCGATGCGAGCAGGCGCTGCGGTTTTCTGAACGCGGGTATGGTGAAATTGGTAGACACGCCAGATTTAGGTTCTGGTGCCGCAAGGCGTGGGAGTTCAAGTCTCTCTACCCGCACCAGAATGAAGGACGTCAAGGCTGGTCCTTGGCGTCGATCGAGAAGACGGCGCCATTTTGCTTGCAAAACGGTGACTGATTTGCGTAAAGCCACTCCCGGCAAATGGATCGGCTCAAGTGCTCGTGTACAAGAACACCGACAGAGCCCTGTCAACGTGAAATGAAGGTTTGAACATGCAGGTTATCGAAACGCTCGCTGAAGGGCTGAAGCGCGAACTCAAGGTCGTTATCCCGGCCAAGGACATGGAAGCTCGGATGAACGAGCGTCTTGAAGATGCCAAGGGCAAGGTCAAGATCAACGGCTTCCGTCCGGGCAAGGTGCCTTTCGCACATCTGAAGAAGATGTACGGCAAGTCGATCATGGCTGAACTGGTCAACGAACTCGTCCGCGAAAAGCCGACCGAGATCCTGTCGGAGCGCGGCGAAAAGTCGGCGACCCAGCCGGAAATCGCAATGACCGAGAACGAGGCCGAAGCCGACAAGATCCTCAACGCCGAGGTCGATTTCGAATTCACGCTCGCTTATGAAATCATTCCGGCCATCGAGTTGAAGGACGTCAGCGGCATCAAGGTGACGCGCGAAGTCGTCGACATCGATGAAGCCGAAGTCACCGAGCAGATCCTCAAGATCGCTGAAAACGCCCGCACCTACGAAACCAAGAAGGGCAAGGCCGAAAACGGCGATCGCGTCACCATCGATTACCTCGGCAAGGTCGACGGCGAAGCCTTCGATGGCGGCAAGGACGAAGACGCTGAGCTGGTTCTCGGTTCCAACCGTTTCATCCCAGGCTTCGAAGAACAGCTCGTTGGCCTGAAGGCCGGCGACGAGAAGGTCATTACCGTGACCTTCCCGACTGAATATCCGGCAGCCAACCTTGCCGGCAAGGAAGCCACCTTCGACATCACCGTCAAGGACGTTGCTGCTGCCGCCGCCGTTGAAATCAACGACGACCTCGCAACCAAGCTCGGCCTCGAATCGGCCGACAAGCTGAAGGAAGTCGTCCGCAGCCAGATCGAAAGCCAGTACGGCTCGATGACCCGCCAGAAGGTCAAGCGTCAGATCCTCGACCAGCTGGACGAACTCTACCAGTTCGATACCCCGTCGCGCCTTGTCGACGCCGAGTTCGACAACATCTGGCGCCAGATCAACACCGACCTCGAGCAGGCCGGCAAGACCTTCGCCGACGAAGACACGACGGAAGAAGAAGCGCGCGGTGAATACCGCAAGCTGGCTGAACGCCGCGTCCGCCTCGGTCTCGTTCTCTCCGAAATCGGCGAAAAGGCCGGTGTCCAGGTGAGCGACGACGAAATGCAGCGTTCGCTGTTCGAACAGCTGCGCCAGTTCCCGGGCCAGGAAAAGCAGATCATCGACTACTTCCAGAAGACCCCGGGTGCCGCCGCTTCGCTGCGCGCGCCGATCTTCGAAGAAAAGGTCGTCGATCACCTGCTCTCCGAAGTGAAGGTTACCGACAAGACGGTCAGCAAGGAAGAACTGCTGGCTGATGACGAGGAAGGTGCTTCCGAAACGAAGAAGGCCGCCCCGAAGAAGAAGGCTGCTGCCAAGGTTGAAGCTGCTGAAGGCGAAGAAGCCGCAGCACCGAAGAAGAAGGCTCCGGCCAAGAAAAAGGCCGCTGACGACAGCGCCGAATAAGCCAGCGTTTTTCGACTGAGTTTGAAGAGGCCGCCCTGAAAAGGGGCGGCCTTTTTCGTTGGCGGGGTATCGCGTCCATGGATATGGAAAAGCCCGCCCGGACGGACGTCCAGGCGGGCTTTCTATCGTTGCTGCAGTCCGGCGGACTTAAACGACGAGGAAGTCGAGGTTCGTCAGCCCCAGTCCCGAAGTCAGTCTAGCGAACTGCACGCCGGCGGTGGCGCCCGTACCGTCGGAATCGTACAGAAGGTCGCCTGTATCGGTCTCATAGATGATGCGATCGGTGGCATCACCGGCAAGGCCGGTGGTGTTTGCGCGGAATGCCGCAGCTGCAAGTGTGCCCACCGCGCCGATTGTGGTGAAGATCAAGTTTTCCAACGAAATTGTGTCATTGGCGACGTTGAAGTCCGTAATCAGGTCGAGGTTTGTGGCCGCATTCAGCGCAGTGTTGAAGTGGAAAGTGTCGTTTCCCGAATTTCCGGTCAACGTGTCGTTTCCAGCGTACCCTCTGATGGTGTCATTGCCCGCGCCGCCCCGGATCAAGTTGCTAACGCTGTTGCCATAGAGAATGTCGCCGAACGCTGTACCTGTGAGGTTTTCGATCGAACCGTAGGTGTCGCCCGCGGCGTCACCGGTGTTGGACGCAGGGCTGGTGAAGCTGGCGGTGACACCCGCAGCTGCGGTGGAATACGATGCCGTATCGGTGCCCACGCCACCCGAGAGGGAGTCTGCACCCGCTCCGCCAGTCAGCGTGTCGTTGCCATCGCTGCCAAGGAGCGTGTTTGCACCGTTGTTGCCGGAGAGATTGTCGCTGAAGCTTGTTCCGGCAAGATTCTCGATCGAACTGTACGTGTCACCGGCGGCGTCGCCGGTGTTGGCCGCAGGATTGATCAAGCTTGCGATCACGCCGCCAGTTGCACCGAAATACGACGCGGTGTCGAGGCCTGTGCCGCCGGCGAGGGAGTCCGCGCCTGCGCCGCCGTTAAGCGTGTCGTCGCCGCCAAGACCCGACAGGCTGTCTGTTCCGGCACCGGTCCTCACGCTGTTGTTCTCGCCGGATCCTGTCACAACGTCATTGCCGGTGCCGGTTAAGACGTTTTCGACACTGGCGAGAGAAATTGGGCCGGAAGCGGGGGCGTCGATGTCGAAGAACTCGCCGTCCTGAAGATTAACATTGGCGTCGAAACCGGGGAATATCACCGTCGACGTGTCGAAAGTGTCAGTACCCGCGCCTCCGAAGAACGCCTCGCCAATGCCGCCGTTCCAGCCCTGCAAGAGATAGAAGCGGTCATTGCCGTTATTGCCGTAGACGAGATCGACGCCAGATCCTGCCGTCAGGGTGTCGTTGCCATCCCCGCCTTGAATGGTGTCGTTGCCGCCACCGCCGTCAATGGTGTCGTTGCCGGCCGCGCCAATGATACTGTCATTGCCATTATTGCCGTCGATCGCATTGGCAAGAGCGTTGCCTGTGATCGTGTCAGCCAGTTGCGTGCCTCTGACATTCTCGACATTGACGATCGAATATGGGCCGCCGAAGGTCGGAGAGAAGTCATAGGTATTGGTGCCAAGATTGACGGTGGAGCCCCTCGACGCATAGTTGCTCAAGTCGAGCACGTCGTTCCCGGTGCCACCGTCGGTGTTGTCGCCAAACTCGCCGTCTCGGACGTAGAAAGTATCGTTCCCATTGCCACCATCGACGGTGTCGGTGGAGAAACCACCCTCGATCCAGTCATCGCCATCGCCGCCGTTGATAACGTCGATGCCGAGACCGGCGAGTAGCGTATCGTTGCCGGCATTGCCGTTGACAGTGTCGTTGCCCGACAGACCGTCAATCGTGTCGTTGCCGCCGTTTCCGTTGAGCGTGTTGTTGGCATTGTTGCCGGTAATGCTGTCATTGCCGGAACCGCCATTGGCATTTTCGATCAAAGACCGCGCATCACCATTGAACTGGAAGGCGTTGAAGACGTTGCCACGGGCAAAGCCCCCGTTCGGGCCGCCGCCGAGGAAAGCCAGTTGTGCGGAGGAAAAAGTTGAATTTTCACCGGGGCGCAGGTCGAGCCTTAGGTTCGTCGTATAGTTCGACAGGTCATAAGTGTCGATACCGTTACCGTCCCAGATGGTGGAGAAGATGCGGTTGGCACCGGGATCGATTGCCAATACGCCGCCAACGTAGGAGTTGCCGTTGGTCGGATCCCAAGTGTAGACGGTGTTGCCGCTGTTGATGGTGAAATCCGCGCCATACATTGTCTGCAGGGCGAGAATGTCGATCATCATGTAAGTTTGCGGCGCACCAAAGGTTTCGTAGTCGTAGCCGCTGGTTACGTCGCCGATGTAGGTCGCGTAGGTCATCACGGTGAATTCGACCGAATTGTAGGCAGCCGGGACTGCGGTATTGCCAGGTCCGCCCAATTCATGGCCGTGTTTCAGGCCGAGCGAATGGCCCAGTTCATGGATCATTGTATGCCAGGCATAGTTGCCGGCGATCGGGTTCTTCAGGCTATTGCTTGTGCCATCGTAGGTGTTGCCGAAGAACGTGTCGCCGCCAGTGACGCCGTTGTTCGGATAGAAGGCATAGGCGGTTCCGGCATCGCCGGAATTGGCTGCGCGGATCGTCGAGCTGCCCGTGCCTGCACCGTTGTAGCTTATGGTAAGGTTGGTAAAGCCTTCGACTGAAAAGCCGATGGCGCCGGATAGCTGAGTGAAAGTGTCCTGGTTCAGCGCGGCATGGAACGCAATCATCTGCTGGGCGGTGAACTGCGAAAAGGCTTCATTCTGCGCGCTTATGCCGTTGCCGTTCTGATCCGAAGTATAGCCGGCCTGATAGTCGGCTGACGAATCAGTGTCGCTATAAGTGATGAAAGTCTCGTTCCAGCGCACGCCGCTCAGAACACCGTCGATGATTGCATTGCCGGTTGCCCCGACCGCGATGGTCACGGATAGATCGCCGTTTTCCTCGGGTACCTGTGCGTCATTGCCGCCTGTCGAACTGAAATCCGGGGCGTCAATTGCATCGGAGGAACCGATCGTCGGCGCAATGGCCGTCTTGGTGGGACTCCAATCTCCGGTCCAATCTGGCACAGCAATGTTGAACAGTCGGGGCGAAGACGCGCCGAAGTTAAGTGCCGAAGACCACGCCGTCCGGTCCTGGTCCAGACCTGTCGGATCGACGAGGAGGGAATTTGTTCGTACCCTGGCGTTCATGATACCTCCCTGGTCACACCGTACATACAGGTGCAACGCTCGTTTATGTTTGGTGTTGAATTCGAACCTCCTCCGCAAAACGCAGAGGTACGCGTGCCGAAAACCGCTTCACGCGGGATCAGCATATCCGTGGCCAAATTGGTCATATTCGCCGCATCGCCTAAGCAATGCGCGATCATTTAATGCAGACGTCGAAATAACTTGGGGCTACTGGTTCGTTTTATGGACTTGCTTGCAATGGTATTTTTGCGAATATTGCGCAACTCAGACAATGGACTTCACGCGATGAAGACCTAGCAGCAAAAATCACGAAATGGTGTTTGGTTTCGCCTCATTCGCGCCCCATTACCACGAGATTTTAGTCTACGCTTATTTAGATTGTGTGACAAGACTAATGTAATCAAGGCGGATGGTCGCGGCTCTTGACGGCGCCTCGAAACCGGCGGCAGGTTCCGTCTTCGAGGGCGTCGATTACCGTTTGAAACAGCCTCTTGAAAAGGCGTAAACGGGCGATGGATGATCGGTTTCGAGTGCTAGTGACAGTTGCAATCGCCTGCGTGGCGGCATCTGCGGCCGTATTGGCGCCGGCGTATGCGAACCAACCTGGTAAAGGCCCTGAAATGATGGACACACCGCCGGATCCGGACAAGGCCGTGCTGACTGAATACAAGCTGCTGATGGCACGCGGAACGGTTGAAGCCTATGAACTCTTCATTGAACGTCACCCGGACCATCCACTTGCTGAAGACGCGCGGCGAAAGTTGAAACAGTTGCGCGGCGAGTGAGCGGCGCTGATGCTCTTGGAGATCAGCCGCTTTTTTATCTCGTTGGTTAAAGTTCGCTGAGTCTCGCTCCCAGGTGCTTCAATTTCGCACGCATCGGCATTCCGTCAGTGTACCGACGTACGGAACCCATACCGTTCAGTGCCGTTGGACGATCATAAATTCCCGTCACACCTTTGGCGCGATTTCGCCCATCCGGTTGCCGGCGTCCAGACCGGCGATCTTGTAGGCTTCGGCCAGCGTCGGGTAGTTGAAGGTGTTTTCGACGAAATATTCGACAGTGCCCTTCAGGTTCAGCACGGCCTGACCGATATGGACGAGTTCGGTCGCACCTTCGCCGACGATATGCACCCCGAGCAGGCGTCTGGTCTTCAGCGAGAAGATCAGTTTCAAGAGCCCGGAATCAAGTCCCATGATGTGGCCCCGCGACGTCTCCCGGAAGCGGGCAATGCCGCATTCGTAAGGAATTCCACGCTCCTTGACCTCTTCCTCGGTTAGGCCGCAGGTGGAAATTTCCGGCACGGCGTAAATGCCATATGGGAAGAATTTCGGCGGCTCCTTGGCGATCGCGCCGACGGCGACGCGAGCGGCAATGCGCCCCTGTTCCATCGAAGTGGAGGCAAGGCTCGGGAAGCCGACGACATCGCCGGCCGCATAGATGTTCGGGACGGAGGTCTGGAACGTTTCCGGATTGACGCTGAGGCGTCCGCGGCTATCAGCTTCGAGGCCGGCTGCAGGCAGGTTGAGCGAATCCGTCGCACCCATGCGGCCTGCCGCAAACAGCACCATTTCACAATTGATCACCCGGCCGCTGTCGAGCGTGATCGAACATTTGCCGTCCGGCGTCCGCTCCACTTTGTCAGCCTTTTGCCCCAGATGCAGTTTCATGTTGCGGTCGCGCAGCTGATAGGTGAAATCCTCGACGATTTCCTTGTCGATAAAATCGAGCATGGTCGTCTTCGGATCGATCAGGGTGACCTGCGTATCCAGTGCACTGAAGATGGTCGCATATTCGATGCCGATGACCCCGGCGCCGATCACGGCCATGGAGCGCGGCAGGTCTTCGATTTCCAGAAGCTCGTCGCTGTCGAGCACCGTCTTTCCATCGAACGGAATGTAGTCCGGGCGGAAAGGTTTTGTGCCGACGGCAAGCAGAATACTGGTCGCCGAAACCTGGATGATTTCACCGTCTTCCTTGACGATCTGCAGGGTCTGCGGATCGATGAAGCTCGCCTTGCCACGGATATGCTGGACGCGATTGCGGGCGAACTGGTGTTCGAGCACCTCGACCTCATGATCCAGGGTGATCAGCAGCCGTCGGCGCAGGTCTTCCGCACTGATCTCCTGCTTGACGCGGTAAGCGCGTCCGTAAAACCCGCGCTCGCGCCAGCCGGTGAGGTTCAGCGCCGTTTCACGAAGGGTTTTGGAGGGAATGGTGCCGGTATGCACCGAGACGCCGCCGACGCGTTTTCCCTGTTCGACGACAAGAACCTTCTTGCCCAGTTTGGCCGCCTGAATGGCGGCCCTGCGTCCTGCAGGCCCGCTGCCGACAACCACGAGATCATACTGGTTCATGACGCGTTTCCGGTGATGGAGAGAGAATCATTGTGCGTTGCGGTAAATGTCGCTTGCAGGGATTTATATCGTCAATCTTACAGTTTAATAAAGCCTTGTAAGCCACCTTCGGGCTTGCCGATGCTTATTTTACGAAAAGCGATTATATTTAGCCGGGATGGGTCAGCTGTCGGGGGAGCAGCGTACTTTCAACGGCGTGCGACCCGGAAAGCAAAGAGGTTATGACACGGCATTTGCTCGGCGGCGGTACTGAGCTTGCAATGGGAGATGCGGCTATGGCTTTAAACGAAACCGACAGCATACATGAACGCGAAGCGGCGAATTCCTTGGAAAACGACAAGTCCGTGCCGCCTGCAAAGCCCCGCAGTCGTCCTGGCGTTATCGCCGCCGCAGTTTACGAACACGGCCAGCGTATCCTCGATATCGAAATAAAGGACGCGCACAAATGGAAAGGCCGTGACAAGGCGGTGGTCTGGATCGGCCTGCACGAGCCGGACGAGGCGCTGTTGCGCGAAGTCCAGGCGGAGTTCGGGCTGCATGAGCTGGCGATCGAAGATGCCGGCCATGCCCACCAGCGCCCCAAGCTGGAAATCTATGGCGACGCGATCTTTGTGGTGGCGCGTACCGCTCATATGAGTGACGAGGAGATCGTTTTCGGCGAGACCCATCTGTTTGTTGGCCGTGGTTATGTCGTCTCGGTGCGCCATGGACCATCGACCTCATACAATACCGTGCGGCAGCGCTGCGAGGCCTCGCCGGCGGCGCTGGCTCATGGCGAGAACTATATCCTCTATTCCATCCTCGATTTTATCGTCGACAACTACATGCCCGTCGTCGAGGGCATCCACGCGGAGGTCGAGGAGCTGGAAGAGCGGCTGCTGCGCGAACGGCTGGACAAGAAGGACATCGAACGACTCTATTTCCTGCGCCGGAGTCTACTTCGCCTGCGCAATGCGGTCGTCCCCTTGGTCGATGTCTGCCGGCGGCACGAGCATCTCGATCTGCCGGGCATGGACGCAACGTTGCATGCGCTGTTTCGCGACGTCACCGATCATGTGCGCCGGGTTCAGGAAGATATCGACACCTTGCGTGAGGTTCTCGCCTTCACCTTCGAAGCCAGCCTGATGATCGGCCAGTCCGAGCAGACCGAAATCTCGCGCAAGCTTGCGTCCTGGGCCGCGATCCTGGCAGTACCAACCGCGATTGCCGGCATCTATGGGATGAACTTCGACGACATGCCGGAACTGAAGTTCAAGTACGGCTATTTCGTCGTCCTGGCGCTCATCTTTGTTGTCTGCAGCATGCTCTACCGCATGTTCCGGCGCGCGAAGTGGCTCTGAGGCGAGGCGATCAGATGAGGCGCAGCCCCTTGAGGCTGGCATGGCCGTCCTTGCCGATAATGATGTGATCGTGAACGGTAATCCCAAGCGGCTTTGCCGTGTCGATGATCATCTTGGTCATCTCGATGTCGGCACGAGAGGGTGTCGGATCGCCTGATGGATGGTTGTGGACGAGGATGAGCGCGGTTGCCGAGAGTTCGAGCGCCCGCTTCACCACCTCGCGCGGATAGACCGGCGTATGATCGACGGTGCCGGTCTGCTGCACTTCGTCGGCAATCAGGGCGTTGCGCTTGTCGAGGAAGAGGATGCGGAACTGCTCGCGGGTCTCATGCGCCATGGCGGCGTGGCAGTATTCAATTACCGATGACCATGAGGCCAGAACCTGCTTGCCCTTGAGTTCGCTCTTCAGCGTTCGGTGAGCGACAGTCGAGATGAGTTTCAGGTCGAAGGCCACTGCCTCGCCGACACCTTTCACCTCCTGCAAAAGGGCCGGAGAGGCGCCGAAGACGCCGGCAAGCGTACCGAAACGTTCCAGCAGCGCCTTGGCGATGGGTTTGGTGTCTCTACGCGGAATCAGCCGGAACAGCAGCAATTCAAGAATTTCATAGTCTGCCAGCGCGGTATCGCCGTGGTCCTTGTAGCGCGTCCGCAACCGATCGCGATGACCATGATAGTGCGCGTCGTCCGGCTGGGCAGCCACCATGCCAAGGCCCGCGCGTTTTGGCGGCTGTTCGGCGAAAAAGCCCCTTTCGTCAGCCGGTTGCGAAATCTCGCTGTCGGAAGAAGGGGGCTTCGTCATTGGAGACCCTAAGCTGGAAGGCCCGGGCGGTCGAGACCGGCCGGCGACAGGGTGAAAATCTCGCAGCCGGTCGCTGTGACGCCAACCGCATGCTCATATTGTGCCGATAGAGACCGGTCGCGGGTGACCGCCGTCCAGCCATCGGCCAGCACCTTTACATGCGGACGGCCGAGATTGATCATCGGCTCGATCGTGAAGATCATGCCTTCGCGCATTTCAGGGCCTTCGTTCGCCCGGCCGTAATGCAGAATATTTGGAGCGTCATGGAACAGGCGTCCGACGCCATGGCCGCAGAAGTCGCGCACCACCGAGCAGCGCTCGGCTTCGGCGAAGGTCTGGATGGCTTCGCCGATAGCGCCGGTGCGCGCGCCGGGCTTGACGGCGGCGATGCCGCGCATCAGGCATTCATGGGTGACTTCGAGCAGGCGCTGGGCCGCGCGCTTGATCTCGCCGACCGGATACATCCGGCTGGAATCGCCGTGCCAGCCATCGATAATGTAGGTGACGTCGATGTTGACGATATCGCCCTCGCGCAACGGTTTCTCGTTGGGAATGCCGTGGCAGACGACGTGATTGATCGAGGTGCAGGAAGATTTGGTATAACCGCGGTAGTTCAAGGTTGCGGGCAGGGCGTTGTGATCCATGCCGAAGTCGAAGACGAAACGATCGATCTCGTCTGTCGTCACCCCCGGTTTGACGCGGCTTGCCAGTTCGTCGAGGCAGCGTGCGGTTATCTGGCAGGCGCGCTTGATCCCGGCAAAATCCTCGGGCGTATAGAGACGGATGACGCCGGTATTCTTGTAGGGCGCGGACGCTGCCTCGATATAAGTGACCATTACAATACTTTCAGTTGTCTTTCATAAATGTCATAGATCAGCACAGGCGGGTTCGTCCATCGGGATCAGTCCATCCGGCGCAATTTGCTGCGGCGAAACCCGGCATTTGACGGCAAAGGCCTCGACCCCGCGCAGTGTCGCCCGTCGGAATGCCTTGGCATAGAGCGGATCAAGATCATCGCAGATCCTCATTGTCGCGCAGTCATCCCGCTGGATGAGGTAGATCATGATGCCGCGGTGTCCTGCCTCGACCATGTCGCCGAGTTCTTCCAAGTGTTTCGCACCGCGCGCTGTCGGGCTATCGGGGAATTCGGCGAGGCCGGACGTCCGGCTGAAATGCACGTTCTTGACCTCGACATAGGCATGGCCGTGCTCCGCATCGCTTAGAAGCATGTCGATACGCGAATTCCGGCCATATTTCTGCTCGCGCTGCAATGTCGAATAGAGATGCAGGTCATCAATCTGGCCGGCCCGGATTGCTTCTTCCGCCAACCTGTTCGGCAGTCCGGTATTGATGCCGACGACGGTGCCGCCGACTTCGACCATCTCCAGCATATGTCTGTATTTTCGCGTCGGGCTATCATGTTCGGAAAGCCAGATGCGCGAACCGGGTGTCGTCAGCCCGCGCATCGATCCGGTGTTGGGACAAGAACCAGTGATCGCGCGCCCGTCTTCAAGCACGGCATCGAAGAGAAATCGCTTGTAGCGCTGGATGAGGACGGCGGGCACCAGCGGCCTGTCGAAGAGCATGAAGTGTGCGTGTCCGTTGTTTGGTCAGGCGCGGGCTCGGACGTAGGAGCCCGGTGCTTCTTCGAGTGAATTGAGCTTTCCGCCGGTCTTTCGTGCTGGCACGCGTTCATTGTCGAGAGCTTCGATCCATGTCTGCCAGTGCGGCCACCAGGATCCGGGCGTTTCGTTTGCCGTCTTCACCCAGTCGTCGAAATCGCCCGTGGCAGGCCCGCCGGTCCAGAACTGGTATTTGCCCTTGTCTGGCGGGTTGACGACACCCGCGATGTGGCCGGAGCCGGACATGACATAGGTTACCTTGCCGCCGAAGAACTGGCTGCCGACGAAGACTGACTTTGCCGGCGCGATATGGTCTTCCTTGGTGGCAAGGTTGTAGATCGGAATTTTCACGCTGCCGAGCGAGATTTTTTTTCCGGCCAGCACCATTTCGCCCTTGGTCAGGTTGTTCTGGAGATAGCAATTGCGCAGGTAGAAGGAGTGGTTTGCCGCTGGCATGCGGGTTGAATCGGAATTCCAGTAGAGCAGGTCGAACGCTGACGGCTCCTGACCCTTCAGATAGTTGTTGACGAAATAGGGCCAGATGAGATCGGAGGCGCGCAGCATATTGAAGGCCATGGCCATCTTCGAACCGTCGAGATAGCCGGTCTCCTTCATCCGCTCTTCCATCTGGGCGATCTGCTCCTCGTCGGCAAAAACCTTGAGGTCGCCGGCATGGGTGAAATCGACCTGTGTGGTAAACAGCGTCGCCGAGCGGATGCGTGTGTCGCCTTCCTGCGCATGCAGGGCAAGCGTGGCTGCAAGCAGCGTTCCGCCGACGCAATAGCCGATCGCGTTGACATCCTCTTCGCCGGTCGCCTGGCGGATGCTGTCGAGGGCGAAGCCGACACCTTCCCGGGCGTAGGATTCCCAATCCTTGTTGGCGTGGCGTTCGTCCGGATTGACCCATGAGATCACGAAGACTGTATGCCCCTGATCTACAGCCCATTTGATGAAGGATTTTTGCGGGTTGAGGTCCAGCACATAGAATTTGTTGATCCAGGGCGGGCAGATCAAAAGCGGACGTTTCAGCACCGTCTCGGTGGAGGCATCATATTGCAGGACCTGGCAGACATCGCTCTGAGCGATGACCTTGCCGGGCGTGATTGCGATGTTCTCGCCGACCGCGAATTTGCTGACATCCGTCTGGCGGAGCTTCAGATCGCCCTTGCCGGCGACGATATCCTCGGCCAGCATCTGCATGCCCTTCACGAGATTGGCGCCGCTGGACGCTACCGTTTCGCGATAGAGCTGCGGGTTGGTCGTCACGAAATTTGCGGGTGAGAGCGCGCTGGAAATCTGCCGGACGTAGAAGGCGGCCTTGTGTTTGGTATGCTCGTCGAGGCCTTCGGCGTCGCGCACCATCCGGTCGGCCCAATTGGAGGTTATGAAATAGGCCTGACGCAGGAAATCGAAGAACGGATTGGCGACCCAGTCGGCGTCCGAAAAGCGCTTGTCATTGCGCGGCACGTCATCGGGATCGCTGACTGTCTCGCCGCTCAGCTTCTGAAAGGTGCGTGTCCACATGGAGAAGAAGCTCCCCATAAGGTAAGTCTGCGCTTCCAAAGTGCGTCGCGGGTCGGAAAGCCAGTATTCGGAAACCTTCGAGAGGGTCTTGACCATGTCGACGACCGGATCGGCGACCATGTCAGCTTTCTCACCGCTTTCACGCGGGGCAAGCCAAGCGGATGCGGCCTTGCCGAGTTGCTCGACCGTACGGGCAAGGTTGATCGCGAAGGCTTCCGGATCCTTGACGATATAGGGCTCGACGGATTTCGGGTCGAAACCGGTGAAACCATCCGTGTTGGTGCGGGTTTGGTCCTCGGTCTTCCTGTCTTCTGCCACCCAGTTTCCTCCACAGATGTTTGTTTGTTTTGTCTTTTTACATTCTGCCTTAAAATGATTACAAGTGCCAGCGCATGTTGGACTCAGGGGTGCCCGGCAGTCGGCCGACTTCGAACAGAGGTTCAACGGCATGTGTCGGGTATGGCGAGATGATGAAGTCGGGGAAAGCAGCGATGATGCGGATGGTGACGGCCTTTGGACTGGCAGGTTTGACGCTTGCCCTTGCCGCCTGCAGTTCCACGGCGGTCGAGGAGCAGCCGTCGATCTATTCCGCCACGATGGCCAAGCCCATTCCCGCCGACGTCTATCCGGTCATCGAAGGCAAATTGCCGGCAGCAAGCACCCAGATGAGCAACGAAGAGGCCGCAAGTCAGTCGGCACGGCTGACGGCGCTTGGGGCTGCTCGCTCGTCCGGAAAAATATCCGAAGCCGAATATCAGCGTCGCCTAAAGGAGCTGCAGCTGCTTGCCGCCAATCACGGGGCCGACACGCTGAAGCAGATACAGAATTAGCACTTGCGTTTCGACTGATTTGGACGCAAAGCGTTTCATGGCCGCGTGGGCCTGATTGCACCGCGCGCGTCTCCTTGCACGCATGATTCCAGCATGGGGACGGCGCAAGACGAGGTTTAGAGATGGAAGAGTTTCACAAAGTCCGGCGTCTGCCGCCTTACGTTTTCGAACAGGTCAACCGTTTGAAAGCCAGCGCGCGAGCGGGTGGAGCCGATATCATCGACCTCGGCATGGGCAATCCGGACCTTCCGACGCCGCAATCCGTGGTCGACAAGCTGTGCGAGGTCGTTCAGGACCCGCGCACCCACCGTTATTCGTCCTCGAAGGGCATTCCGGGTCTTCGCCGTGCGCAGGCCGCCTATTATGCCCGCCGCTTCGGTGTCAAGCTCAACCCCGATACCCAGGTCGTGGCGACGCTCGGTTCCAAGGAAGGCTTCGCCAATATGGCGCAGGCGATCACTGCGCCCGGCGACGTGATCCTCTGCCCGAACCCAACCTATCCGATCCATGCTTTCGGCTTCCTGATGACCGGCGGCGTGATCCGTTCGATTTCCGTCGAGCCGGACGATACGTTCTTCCCGCCGCTCGAGCGGGCCATCCGCCATTCCATCCCCAAGCCGATCGCGCTGGTCATCAACTATCCGTCCAACCCGACGGCGCATGTGGCAACGCTCGACTTCTACAAGGAAGTTGTCGCGTTTGCGAAGAAGCACGACATCGTCATCCTGTCGGATCTCGCCTATTCGGAAATCTACTTCGACGGCGTCCTGCCGCCGTCCGTTCTCGAAGTTCCGGGCGCGATGGACAACACCGTCGAATTCACCTCGATGTCGAAGACATTCTCCATGCCCGGCTGGCGCATGGGCTTTGCTGTCGGCAACGAGCGCCTGATCGCCGCCTTGACGCGGGTCAAGTCCTATCTCGACTATGGTGCGTTCACACCGATCCAGGTGGCGGCGACCCATGCGCTGAACGGCGACGGTTCCGACATTGCAGAGGTGCGCAATATCTACAAACGCCGCCGCGACGTGCTGGTCGAAAGCTTCGGCAAGGCTGGATGGGATGTGCCGCCGCCTGCCGCCACCATGTTTGCCTGGGCAAAAATTCCTGAAAAGTTCCGTCATCTCGGCTCGCTGGAATTTTCCAAGCTGCTGGTCGAGAAGGCTGACATTGCCGTGGCGCCGGGCATCGGCTTCGGCGAGCAGGGCGACGACTACATCCGTATCGCGCTCGTTGAAAACGAACACCGGATTCGTCAGGCCGCCCGTAGCCTGAAGAAGTTTCTCTCGACGGCGGATGACACGCTCCACAACGTCATCTCGCTGAACGCCCATCGCTGAGGGGCTCCGGCACCCTCAAAATCTGCTCCGCCGCTTCAGGCGGAGCCTTCTCGACATGTTAGGAAATCGTGAATGTCAGATGCCCTTAAAATCGGCATTGCGGGCTTGGGAACCGTCGGTGCCTCGCTCGTGCGTATTCTCCAGGAGCGTCACGAGGCGCTGGCGACGACATGTGGCCGGGCAATCGAAATTACAGCTGTCACGGCACGCGACCGGAGCCGCGATCGCGGCGTCGACCTTTCTGCCATCCAATGGCATGCTGACGCCCTTTCGCTGGCAAATACTGCCGATATCGATGTTTTCGTCGAACTGATGGGCGGCGCCGGTGAACCGGCCTATTCCGCCGTCAAGGCGGCGCTGTCGCGCGGCGTGCACGTGGTGACCGCCAACAAGGCGCTGCTTGCCGCCCATGGCATCGAGCTTGCCGGCCTTGCCGAAGAGCACGGCGCGCTTTTGAACTACGAAGCGGCTGTAGCCGGCGGCATTCCGGTCATCAAGGCGCTTCGGGAATCGCTGACGGGCAATACGATCTCGCGCGTCTACGGCATCATGAACGGCACCTGCAATTACATCCTCACCAAGATGGAGAAGGAAGGCCTGTCCTTCGAGGTCTGCCTCAAAGAAGCGCAGCGCCTGGGTTATGCTGAAGCCGATCCGGCCTTCGATATCGAGGGCAATGATACCGCACACAAGCTGTCCATCCTGACCAGCCTTGCCTTCGGAACGGCGATTGCCGCCGATGATATCTATCTTGAGGGCATCACCAACATTTCGATCGACGATATCCATGCGGCCGCCGACCTCGGCTATCGGATCAAGCTGCTCGGCGTTGCCCAGCGCACCGACAGCGGCATCGAACAGCGCGTCCACCCGACCATGGTGCCGCTCGAATCGGTGATTGCGCAGGTCGATGGTGTCACCAATGCGGTAGCGATCGAATCGGATATCCTCGGTGAACTGCTGATGGTCGGCCCCGGAGCCGGCGGCAATGCGACGGCGTCTGCCGTGCTTGGGGACATCGCCGATATCGCCAAGAGCCGCCCAGGTGCCCAGCACGTCCCGGCCTTCGGGCGCCCGGTCACGGCCCTGCTGCCCTATAAGCAGGCGCAGATCCAGAGCCATGAGGGTGGCTACTTCATCCGGTTGAAAGTGGTCGACCGGACCGGTGTCTTCGCGAAAATTGCGACGCACATGGCGGAAAACTCCATCTCGCTCGAATCGATCGTCCAGCATTCGAAACATCCGGTCGAAACCGGCGAACCGCAGACGATCATACTCGTCACGCATGCAACGACAGAGAAATCGGTGCGCAAGGCGGTCGCCTCGATCAAGAGCGAAGGCTACCTCGTCGGTGATCCGCAGGTGATCCGCATAGAGCGGCCGAAGACGGCCTGACCCAATCTGCGACGCATTTTTTCGCGGCCCCATCCGGTTTTCATATCCGGATGGGGCCGCTGCCGTTCCGGTTTGCGAATGCAGCAAAACCCGCGTACGAAACGGTCACAAAGGCATAGGTGTACCATGAGCGAATTGGCAGATCCCGTTCAGCGGGCGTTTCTCAATGTGGAGCGGTCGGCAACCGGTCAGCGCTGGGTGTCACGGCTTGATCAGGCCGGGCAGAACCGCGCGCTCGCCATCAGCCAGGTTCACGGCTTTTCCGATCTGATTGCCCGCGTGCTTGCGGGACGTGGCGTCACGATGGATGACGCAGTTGCATTCCTCGATCCGACCATCCGCTCGCTGATGCCCGACCCGGACACGTTGACGGACTGCAGCAAGGCCGCCGCCCGCATCGTCGCAGCAATCAAGGCGCGCGAGAAGGTTGCGATCTTCGGCGACTACGACGTGGATGGAGCTGCATCTTCGGCGCTGATGTTCCGGTTCCTGCGTCATTTCGGTGTCGAGGCGGAAATCTATATCCCCGACAGGATTTTTGAAGGCTACGGCCCGAATCCCACCGCGATCAATCAGTTGATCGACAATGGCGCACAACTGATCATCACCGTCGATTGTGGTTCGACCAGCCACGAATCGCTTGCCGCTGCCGAGATACGGGGAATCGATGTCGTAGTCATCGACCACCATCAGGTCGGCGCGCAACTGCCGCCGTGTGTGGCGCTCGTCAATCCGAACCGGGAGGACGATCTGTCGGGGCAGGGGCATCTCTGTGCCGCCGGAGTCGTGTTTCTCGTTCTCGTCAACGCCGTGCGCCAGTTGCGCGAAAGCGGTGACAGGCGGGTCGCTTCTTTCGATCTGTTGGCTTTGCTTGACCTTGTTGCCCTGGCAACCGTCTGCGACGTCGTGCCTCTCAAGGGCTTGAACAGGGCCTATGTGGTCAAAGGACTGGTTGCCGCCCGGCACATGCAGAATCCGGGGCTGTCGGCGCTTTTTCGCAAGGCCGGTCTCGGCGGGCCGGTCACGCCCTATCATTTCGGCTTTTTGATCGGCCCCCGAATCAACGCCGGCGGGCGGATCGGCGACGCAGCACTCGGTAGCCGGTTGCTTACGCTGGACGACGAAAACGCCGCTGAAACGATCGCGGTGAAGCTCGACGAACTCAACCGCGAGCGACAGGTGATGGAGGTCGCGATGCTGGCCGAGGCAGAGGCCGAAGCGCTTGCCGAATACGGCACCGGCGAATCGGCGTCCATCATCGTCACGGCGCGAGAAAACTGGCATCCCGGTATTGTTGGCCTGCTGGCAGCACGGCTGAAAGAGAAATTCCGTCGTCCGGCCTTTGCGATCTCCTTTGATCCGAATGGCAAGGGAACAGGATCGGGCCGGTCGATCAGTGGCTTCGACATAGGAAAGGTCGTCCGGGCAGCCGTCGACAGCGGCCTGCTGGTCAAGGGCGGCGGTCATGCGATGGCAGCGGGGCTGACGGTCGAGCGCGCCAATCTCGGCAAACTGCGGCATTTCTTTGAGGAAAGGGCGCAGACTGCCATCAAGGATCTCGTTTCAGCCGAGACGCTGAAGATCGACGGCGCACTGGGGGCAGCCGGCGCCAATCTGGCGCTGATCGATCAACTCGAGCAGGCCGGCCCCTATGGGGCAGGGCATCCGCAGCCGATCTTTGCGTTGCCGGCACACAGGGTGCGCGATTCGCGGCAGGTCGGCGTCAACCACGTGAAAGTGACGCTGGAAGGCCAGGATGGTTCGCGCGTCGAAGGCATCGCCTTCCGCGCGCTCGAGACTCCGCTCGGCGATCTCTTGCTTTCGCAACGCGGCGCATCGATCCACGTTGCGGCATCCATATCTGCCGACATGTGGCAGGGAACGCGGCGGGTGCAATTGCGGGTGATCGACGCTGCGACGGCGCTCTGAGCACCATGGGTCGCGCAGCTGACGAGTATGGTTCAATTTTGGGGAGTTGAAGAACCATGGTACGCCCTAGGGGAGTCGAACCCCTCTTCCCAGAATGAAAATCTGGTGTCCTAACCGATAGACGAAGGGCGCATCAGTGGTGTGCGCGTCTTATAGTCAGGCGCCTGGGATGCTGCAAGTGCTAAATCACGTTTTTTGATGATTTTTCGCAACAAAAACAGCGCTGAGGAAAAGAGATTCTGTGCCGTCGGCAAGCTTCGCCGACAAGGCGTAACCGCCAGGCAAACTAAAGCTTTAGATGTCGAAGGGGAGGTTCACAATGGTACGCCCTAGGGGAGTCGAACCCCTCTTCCCAGAATGAAAATCTGGTGTCCTAACCGATAGACGAAGGGCGCAGCCGTTGTGTGGGCGTCTTATAGTCAGGGCTTTTGAATACCGCAAGCGGCAAATTTCATTTTCCTGTAAAAAAGTCCTGATAAAGCGCGATCGATCAAAATTTCAGGAAATATCAAACAATAACAGAGGGTTGCTGTCAGCCTCTGCGGCGACGGCAGCGCCAGTTCCAGTCGCGGGATTCGCCGGTATCGATATGGACCGACTCTGTGTGGCAATAGGTTCCGACACCGCCGCGTCCAGGGATGGTTCGCAGATATTCGGCAAGATCCCATTTGCTGACGCCGGGCACCTGGATGTCGGCTGCCTGGCAGGTCGTATGAAGCGAATGCCGGCTTCCGCCGGCGCGCGCATTGTGCTTGAGGTCCCGCAGGCCGGAGGTCACCATGATCTTGCGGCCGTAGTGGGTTTCGACGACCTTGAGGACCCGCAGCAGTTCCGGCTGGAAACAGCCCGTTTCCACCCTCTCTGTTTGTAGCCAGAGGCCGTTCGGAGCAAGGCGGGCCAGACCGGGCAGGGCGGCAACTTCGATTGCAGCGCTTTCGTCGTCGTGCCCTGGCTGTGAATCGTCAACAGTTGCAAACATTGATGTGGTCCGAACGCCGGGCAGGTCGGTGAAGCCCAGCGCGGCAATCTGCTGCGGCTTCAGGTTCGTGGCGACCAGCGTCTTTTTCCGGGGTGTCTTGGCAAACCGATCACCGTTGAACTGATTACGGTTCTTGCGTTTGGCTGCGAACAATCCGGCCAGCGTCAGGGTCTTTTCCACCTGATCGGTTTTGTCCTCATTGTTTTGCGAATTTCCGGAATCAGGAATGACAGCCGCAGCGCCGTTCACCGTATCCGCGGTTGCGGTTTGCGTCGCCGCCGGCTGCTGTGCGTCGCTGGCAGTGCGTACCGTGTCGGCGCTCGATGGAACCGGTACGGCGACGGGAAGAGGGGTGCCGTCCGCACCAAGCTCGGCGCTTGCCACCTGCTGTGTAGCCGCGACAGCGCCTTCGGCATTGCTTGCACCTTCAAGCGGCAAGACGACCGGGCTCGACGCCGGCTGGCCGCTGTTGAAAAGACTGTTGGTTGCAGGATTGACGCCGGTGGCTTGCCCGACGGGCAGCGGCGCATTGCCACCAGCCGTTTCGGCCTTCTGTGCCTGGACGGGAACCGTATTCGGCGTCTGGACGGCAAAGATGCTGCTCGAGGTAGCGTTGAGGCCGGTGCTCTGCATGGTCAGCGACGCCGGTTGGCCATTGGTTGCTTCGGGCACCATTGCGTTTGCCTGGGCCGGATATCCGTCCTGCTGGCCATTTGCGCCGACGGCCGCCACCTGCTGATCTTGGTATGTGCCAGGCTCTGATTGCGCCGCGTCCGCGGATGCGACTTCGGGAACCACTTGGTCTGCCGCCGATGCCGCGTCTGCTGTTTCCTTCGCGGCCGTGACGCAACCGGACAAGGTCAATACGGAAATGACCAGAGCGAGAGCGCAGCCGAAACCGCGAGCCGTCGCTGCTTTTTGCAGAACATGACGCAACGTTGGATCCCCACTCAATGCGGGCCGGGCGACATCTGTTGCCGTCATGGCCTTTCATCAGGAAGTCACAAACCGCAGCTTCGGCGCGCTCCCCGTCAGGGCCATGCGCACCGCTCCCTTGCGGTTTGACCGGTTCAACCAGAAGCGGGATGGACACCAGCTAGAAGTGGTGGTTCGCATCCCGATCCCCTTAACGTTTCGTTCAAACATTAGTGAACGCGCCGTTATTTGTAAACCTGCGCTAACGCAGGCGGCATTTCACCGCCTGGATTTCCGGATTTCCGCCGTATGGCGGTCAATTTGAGCCGAAATGAAGCAGGCGATATCCAAAACTCAACCCCGGACAAAGCCGGAAAGAGAACATCCATATCGCCCGGCCGCATTGTGCGGGGCTTACCAGGCGCCGGTATTGCCCATCGAGGCCCAGGGTTCCTGCGGCGGCCGGTTTTCGCCCTTCTGCAGGATCTCGATCGAAATGCCGTCCGGCGAACGGACGAAAGCCATATGTCCGTCGCGCGGCGGCCGGTTGATGATGACCCCGTTGTCCATCAGGTGCTGGCAAATGGCGTAGATGTCATCAACCTCATAGGCGAGATGACCGAAGTTGCGCCCTCCGGTATAGTCCTCGGTATCCCAGTTATAGGTGAGTTCCAGGCAGGGCGACAGTTCTGTCCTGGCATGATCCAGATCGCCGGGGGCTGCGAGGAAAATCAGGGTGAAACGGCCCTTTTCGTTCTCGTAGCGACGGATTTCCACAAGCCCGAAAAGCTTGCCCCAGAAGTGGAGTGCCGCGTCCAGATCTTTGACGCGAACCATCGTGTGCAGATAACGCATTGTAATGTCCCTGTTTTGCTGAAGATGGGGTATATTTAGCTGACAACCAGCCAGAGGCAAGGCTCGCCGGGTAGTGTCTATCGACGGCAAATTTCATCCAAGGGCTTGCACAATTGCGGCGGGACGATGTTATTCTGACTGTCAAGAATCAGTTAACCGTAATGAGTGTGACGCGTAATCGAGGGGCTGGACAGGCAATGGCGGACAGGATTTTAGCGAAGGGCGTCGCGGCGGATGACGACTTTGGCAATGACGCGCTCGATCTGGTTGAAATCACCGGCGTCATCAAATGGTTCGACGTCGCCAAAGGCTTCGGTTTCATCGTGCCCGATAATGGCATGCAGGACGTGCTCGTTCATGTCACCTGCCTTCGCCGCGACGGCTACCAGACCGTGCTTGAAGGCGCGCGCGTCGTGGCGCTCATCCAGAAGCGTGACCGCGGCTATCAGGCCTTCCGTATCCTTTCCATGGACCAGTCGACCGCGATCCACCCGTCGCAACTGCCTCCGGTCAAGACCCACGTTCAGGTGACGCCGACCAGCGGATTGGAGCGGTGCCTCGTCAAGTGGTTCAATCGCACCAAGGGCTTCGGTTTCCTGACGCGCGGCGACGGTACCGAGGACATTTTCATCCACATGGAAACGCTGCGCCGGTTTGGATTGACCGAGCTGCGCCCGGGGCAGACCGTTCTGGTTCGTTTCGGCGATGGCGACAAGGGCCTGATGGCGGCTGAGATCCATCCCGACGTGCCGGCTCCATCCGGCCGGGCACACTGATGAGAGTGCGTGGTTTGCGCACCGCCGGAAGCGCCCTCGTGGCGCTTTTTTTGTGGCTTGTCCCGTTCGTCGCCGCTGCGGCGGACGTCACGTTCGAAATGGCGCCTTTGCAGATCATCACCGCCGGCGGCAAGGTTCACAAGTTTACCGTCGAACTGGCGGTTGACAGCGACCAGCGCGCACAGGGCCTGATGAATCGCCGTCATATGCCGCGCGATCGCGGCATGCTGTTCGATTTCGGCCAGACGCGGCAGGTGATGATGTGGATGAAGAATACCTATCTTCCGCTCGACATGCTGTTCATCGCCAGGGATGGCAGGGTCGAGACGATTCGTGAGAACGCCGTCCCCCAGTCCGAAGCGATTATCGATTCCCGCGTGCCCGTCGCTTTCGTTCTCGAGTTGAATGGCGGGACCGCCAGCCGTCTTGGCATCGCACCCGGCGATATCGTCGACAGCCCGCGCATCTCCGCTTCCAAGCCCTGAATTAGGTAACTCTGCGCCTGTGGGGCCGCGTTGTGGAATTGTGCAATTTAAGTATTGCAGGGGCAGGGGTAAGCGTGTATCTCCCCGGCATCGACGGGTCACGGAGTGTAGCGCAGCCTGGTAGCGCATCTGGTTTGGGACCAGAGGGTCGGGAGTTCGAATCTCTCCACTCCGACCATCGACCTTCCTTTCATTGCAGCGATAACTACCGAGGCTCTTGTCTCGCCGGGAAGTCATGCTCCCTTCATTGCCTTCCGCAGAGCCGGCACCGCTTTGTGCTCGCGAAACGGCGCATGCCGGCAAAATCCGCGGATATAACGCGCGAAAGTCATTCCGTTTTAATCCATTCTGCGCTAAGGGAATGCGCAGCAGCCGGCAGAGAGTGTCCGGTCTGATTGACCCATGGTGGAGCCGCTCAAGATATGTCCGCGAAAATCTATCGACCCGCAAAAACCGCCATGCAGTCTGGCAAGGCCAAGACGCATTTGTGGGTTCTTGAGTTCGATCAGGAAACGCCGCGCACGATCGACCCGATCATGGGATATACGAGTTCGGCCGATACCCGCCAGCAGGTCAAGCTGACGTTCGAGACCGCCGAGCAGGCTGTCGCCTATGCCGAGCGCAACGGCATCGAATACCGTGTCATCGCGCCGAAGGAAGCTACCCGCAAGAGCGTTTCCTACAGCGACAATTTCCGCTTCAGCCGCACGCAGCCCTGGACACATTGATCCAAGGCCTGCCATTTTCCGGAGGCCAAAACCTCCCGCAAGCGGCCCCTTAGCTCAGCTGGATAGAGCACCTGCCTTCTAAGCAGGTTGTCGCAGGTTCGAGCCCTGCAGGGGTCGCCAATCTTATAGCCCGACACATCTGTTGAAACAAACGACAACCTTCTGAGAGTCACCGACGCACCTGGTGAGAATCGGAAGTAGGTTGCCAGCTTCAACAGCGTTAATTGACGGGGCTTTCGCTTTGGCCATCAGCGGTCCTTCGTTAGCGGCGGGTTCGCACCGAGATACGTCGGCGGGAGGAGCGATTCCGACACCCATTCATTACAGAGCATTCAGCGGCCTAAGGCGAAGGCGCGACCCTGCAATGCCAATGTCTTCGGCTGCGGACCTCGTGGCGTTCTCGTCCTTATAGTAGCTGACGGTCCACTGAGTATCCGGGTGAACCTGATCTAGGACCGCGTGAAAGTACATTCCGTCGACTGGTGCCAATGAATGCCCGAGAACGAAAACTTCGGTGACGGTTTTGAGCCCTTCGAAGAATGTCTTGTTACGAGCCAGGATGTCCTTCGTAGGCTTGAATGTTTCGGCCAGGAGATCGTCAATCAGTTGAAAGCCTCCTGCCACACGAACATCAGTACCCTCATTGGTGAAGCGCGAGCGAAGGTCGGATGCTCGGCGATCCCATCCATGGCCAAGTATAATGTCGGCGGCGACGTCCGAAGCCGATCCATGGATATGGAGAACCCGATTGTCAGCAACGTCGTAAAGACGCTGAAGGGTGGGGGTGTAGTTGAAGTTAAGAAATGAAGCGTTCGGATCGATGCACCGCACTGGAAACGCAGGGCTCGCCTGAATCTCAATCTGTCGAACCCAGTCAGCGAAATTTCTGCGCAGGTCTTTCGAGATGGCTGAGCAAATCTGCTCCATCTCATATTCATAGTCGTGGTGCCCAGAGTCGCTCCAATCATCTGCGCCATAGGACATTAGAAAATTGGCTGCATGATCTTCGATTTGATCTACGTCAACCTGAGCTAGGCACTCTTCAAGGACGCTCCAAAGGTCCCTATCCGGCACGACATAATCTTCAGCGATGCGGAAGGTTTCTTGATCCACGTGCTCCAAGTACGTTGCAAAATCGGAGTATTTCGAAGCGATGCCGTGATGAAGGTCAAAGCCATTCCCAATGATAAACAGCTTGTTTGTCAGCTTGGCCTCCCGCGAGGTTTCGTGTGATCGATGACACTATCAGAAGGCCGAAGTCCGGCCGGAACGGCGAAGTTCAGGTTTTAAGCGCGGGGAAAATCACATCTCCGGCGTAAACCTTTCCCGTGTATCCTGGCACCTTGATGGAGACTTCCGAGAACCAGGCGTTGACGACTGAATTGTCTGCTGGCTTGGCTGCTTTGAAGCCGTTCCAGACAGTCTCCGTCATCATGATCGGTTTTGTTGCCTCTCGGGTGACAATGCTCCGTTCAGATACCAACATCATTTGGAAGTTTGGGTCAGAATGCTGGAGGCGATTGCCGAGCAGTTCGGATGAGAGTTGCCGTACGAAGTCACTAGGATAAAAGTCTCTCCAGGTTCCATCGCCACCCAAACCGGCGAAAATGCCAAGGGGTGACTTGAAGTGGGCAGATACGATTGGAATCGGAACGCTTTCCTCCGGCTTGTTTGCCAAGTCCGTCAGCTTGCTTGCGACGTTCGCCGGTCTTCCCAGCCATACGAGATTTCGGTAGGCCGCTTGATCAACACCCCGACGACGGACGCCTGTTTTGGTCGCTAACATATTCCCCGCATCGATCCCAATGCCGCATTCAACCTCTCCTCGCTTGAAATGCAGATTTATAACATGCTGGGAGATTGTATTCATCGCAATCGCGCATTCCACGGCATTTACATACGCGTCTGCGGTATCAAATATAACCATGACGCGGTCACCGATAATGCCTCTGACGTGGCCCTTATGGTGACGAGCACAGCGTGTCATTGCCCTGACAAAAGCTGAGTAGAGCTTTGCTACCGTCTTAGGTTTGTGGGTGATATTCAGCTCGGTTGATCGGCGTATGTCGATGTAAAGTACGCAGGTCTCGATCAACTTCGCGCCTTGTCGCTTGGCGTCCAAGTTTGGAAACGTTATTGCCGGGTCACCTGAATGTGGGACCGTCTTTGTCCCCGTCACATCAATCTGAAAGTCTGCCGCCAGGATAGTGCTGACTTCCTCGACAATCTCATCGCGCAGGTCCTTGATCGTCATGGATTGCTCCCGACTAGCGCCGATAAAAGCCGCCACAGATTGATGATGCCGGGAATCGCGACAACAAGGATCGCAGAAAACACGATCAATGCGCCGGTGTTGAAGATCGTAAGTTTTCGCTTGGTGATCTGACTGTTGACAGCAATTTGGATCGCCAAGTCGTCCAGATAGTTTTGTGTCGCGGATTCATTTTCCGGCGGAAAGTATCGCTCCGATACCCGCTGTTTATATGCAGCGGGAGCAAAGGAAGCAGCATCACCAAAGTACAAGAGAGCCTTCGATTGGTCCGGGTCTTTGTGGAAGCTGTTCAACAAGGTCTTCGGGAGAAATGAATATAATGCCGTCAACGCCGCGAGAATGAACAACGGCAACGCAAACGTGAAAGCCGTTCTCCACTCGTTTGCGAGCGTGGCATTGTTCAGATTGCTAATCGAAGCCACGATTGAGGCAGAGGCAAATGTAAGCAAAGCAGCGTTTTTGGTTTCTGCAAATTTCAGAAAATCCAGAACCCGAGCAAGTGACGATGTAAGTACCCGTTCATACGCTTCTTGTTGATCATTCTTCATTGGCTGCCCCGATCCCTAATGAGTTGACATTGAGCGATATCGGAACAGCTTCGCAACGAAAACTTACCTTGCTGGCAGAATTCCCCAAGAAATTGCAGCTACGGCATCACCGCCCGTAGGTCGCCGCCGTCTCAACACAGGAGGCCCTGCGTTATGACCTTTTCGATGGCATCGAAGTCTTCCAAAGAGGCACCAAGGACTCGCTGGAGACTGGACAGCTTCAATGAACGCTACCATGACCTAGTGCGGGATGACCTCTTTCAGAGCTGAGGTTCCGTCGTACACAAATGTCACGCTGTAGCGGGCCCTAGTAATTCCGACGTACAGCTCGGGTTTGACACCGCTCACATGCTCATAGTCTCCCGTCTCCAGCCATTTCTGGGCCTTCTTATGCGGGAATATTAGTATTCGGTCGAAAGTCATGCCCTTGGACTCTCCAAAGTTCAGAGCTGGAAAACCAGCGCAATCCGTTTTCACGGATAATCGCAGCACCTGCGACTTAAACTTGCTGAGGTACTCGGCTACGTTCCCCTTCTTTATCGAAAACACGCCGTCATGACTGGTCATGTCCTTGTTTCGCGACTGAGTCTTTTCGTGGTCGGGATAGAAGCTGTCGGCTAGGTCTGCGATCCGTTGGTTGCACCGGTGAGTCTCGACCAGATGCTGCAGTTCAACGAGCTTCTTTTTCTCCCATTCCCGAAATTTCTTGATGATATCGGGCCCTCGAAAGCCCTTGTGACGGTTGGAATTGTTGGTCGTAAAAGTGGATTGTCGGGGATCGCCCACAAGAACCACTTCAAGATTGGACCTGAGCATCAGTTCGAGGATGTCGAGGTCATATCCAGCGAAATCCTGAATTTCATCGATGTAGACCCGTTCGAAGCGCTGATCCAACCGGCGGATAATGGCGTTCTTGGATATCGCGTTACAATCGCAGACAAATTCCGCGAGCTTGTTCGAGTAGATGGTCGACGAATTACCGAAATAATAGCGGCCAGCGTCCGATTTGGGAGCAAACCTGTCGACCGTCGTTTCCGTCCAAAAAATTCCGTCTATGCGCTTCTCGTATTTGTGGTTCCTATACGGCCGAGCCATTTCGCGAAGAAGGAAGGTGTACCAGGGAATGATTTCGACATGCGGCGGGATGGTCTGACCTAGTTGATGGAACTTGGATTGGATTTCTCGAACGTTATTCCGCGTATAGGTGATGATAGCTGACCGCATTGATTTGTCGGCCAGCACTTCGTCAACGATGCGTGTTGTCTTTCCACCACCCGCAGCGGCGATGACGATCCGGTTAGGCGACCGCACGGTTGATATACTCCGGTACGTTCCACGCTTTGTCGGTTTCGAAAAGCCGTAGGGCGACCTCAGTCTTGTTATTCTGCATGAACTTCAACAGGTCTTCGTCCGTGGCGTACGTGGTGCCCAGGATATCATTCAACACAACCCGGCCATTGGCCTTGAGCAGTTGGGGTTCCAATGTCCTGGCACTCTCGTCGGGATCGTACTGAAGTGCGATGTGTTTATGATTGAGATAATCGGCGTATTTTTGCTGCAGCCGAGCCACGTCTCCATCGTTGTCGGTCACCACGTCGACCTTGATGTTCAATATGTCCGCGATCTCCAAAAAGCGTTTGAATGCGAGAGAGCTGACACTGATGACGTCGACCCCCGCCTCAATGGGCATCTTGCCGTGCCTTCGATGAAAGGCTTTCTGCACAACAAGCTCATCGGATGGCCCTTCAACTAGGATCGCACGCTTTGAGAGCACCAGTCGCAGCGTGTCGTAGCCTGGTAGTTTCAGGAAGTAATCCCGGGTCTTCGAATCGAGCGCCGTTAGCTTGGTCGCGATGCCGTTCATGAACATCAAAACCGAATCCACTCCGAGCTTGTTCATTACGTAGCTGCTGTGTGTGGTTATCAGCAGCTGCCGGTCTCCACGTTTGGCGGCGATATGAGCGATCAAGCTTGCGAGATTTGTAAATGAAAGATGGTTCTCGGCTTCCTCGATCAGGAAAATGTGGGAGTTGTCCGCAACATCCAGGGCTAGCTTGATCTTGACGGCGCTTTGCTCACCCTTGCCAATAAGCGTCATCGGAATCTCATCAAGGTGCGGCATCACACCTGACTCCCAGCTTGCCCGAGCCGAACTGTCGAGCGACACGGTGATCGCCTTGTCAGAAACATGCCCTTTTTTCGCCTCAAGGCCTGAGTTGATGGCTGCAACCTTAGGGTCGGCCAGAAAGCGATCTTTCATCTGCCGATATGAGAGAGCGAGACTAACCTGCTCCTCACGAGTCAGGCTGTCCTTGACCACATCCAGGACGTATCGATTGGCAACACCATTGTTCCGCAGGGTGCTCGCGTCGATGTAGCTTGGTCGAACTGGAATGGAACGTGCTGTCACATCGTTGTCAGCGAAATCGCGCCACCGAACAATGTAATGCTCTACCGGAATTGTTCGGATGAGCGAGGGATCGGCGATATAGTCCTCGTACTCAGCCCGGTAGCCTTCATTGAATTCGATCAGCATTCTGACGCCTGGGACGTCGAGCTTCAGGGAGTTTATCCGCCCTTTTAGCTTTGTCAGCGCTGGATCGTCTGAGAAGTAAAGTTCAATCAGAATCGGCGGCGGCGGGCCGACATACTTCTTGTGCAGTATCGCAATGTAATGGCTGACCACCTTGGAATTGAAAAGATAAGGGTGCAGTTCGCCCTGGATAGCACGGCCATTGATCTGACCGCTCAAGGCGAGGTGTATTGCTTCCAGGAGGGTCGATTTTCCGCATTCATTGTCGCCGACAATGACATTTAGGTTTGGATTGAGATCAACGGTCGAATCCAGGAGACAACGGTAATTTTTGATGACGACTTTTGTTATGTGCACCGAAATCCCCGCGATCCATCCTGAAAGCCGACGAATCGGTTCAGTTTCAAATATGGATTCTTACCGTGAGGATCGTTGATGATACAACTGATGCGTTAAATCTGCGGCTTCAATTGCCTCGCCGTTCGGGCCGTTCACCGGCATAAACGCTTTGTATGACCAGGGTCATCACCCCTAAAGTGATGACCCTGGTGTTTCCATGACAGGTCACCGCCCGTAGGTCGCGGACGTCTCGAACCGAGGCTCTTCCAGTTCAGCAATCGGACCGATGTTGCGGCCTACATGCTTGATCATCGGAAACCCCTGCTTTGTGAGCTTTTCCATAGCATCGAGATCGCCTTCGGAGGCCGCCACGACCAATGGTCTGGGAGCGTCTTTGCCGTATCCGAACTCGATATCCGCATCCGCGACGGATTCGGAGGCGATGTACGTAGCGGCCTTGATGACGGTGTTAATTGCTGCTGTCGCGGCCTTCCAATCGCCACGCAGCTCTTCATTAGCGTTCGCGGGAGTATTCCAGTACGGGAAGAATTGGTACGCACCCTCAATCGTATTGTCTTCGCCAATGCGCATGTGAACGTAATTGGCCATGCGTGCCAGGGTCGCCGCAGTCGTGCGGTCAAATCCGTTCCGGTCAAATTTAGGGTCGTTAAGGACGAGGTAGAAATCGAAAATGCTGCGCTCGTCGTCCGATTCCTTCATCTGGACATAGGCACCTTCGAAATGCAGGTTCTTTTCCTTGTCGATAACCAGCGATTCCTGGTGCCCGAAATCAAAATACGAAAAACCGCCACCTCCAGGGATGACGAGGTCAGACAGGTTCCATTCCGAGATGTCTTGATCCGGCAGTTTCCCGACGAGGTTCGAGACATCGTAAACGTTCGGCACGTCCCCAGTCAGGAACACGCTTCCAACCAATTCTTTCAGCTTCTCGATGCGGAGCGTGTAAAACTGCTGCTGCTCGACCGACATGTTTTCGAGGTCGCGGTTGTCAGCCCAGGTGAGTGCGGCATCATTCTCCTTGCGTGAACGGCGTCCGGACAAGCCACGGTTCGAGACCGCCGCCTGGATGCCGATTTTTTCCGGACGGTCTTCAATAATACCAGGGAGGTCGAGGAAACGGACGGGATGTGGTTTGTGGTTCATGATGGCTCTCACGGTGTCGATATCCGCCAGGATGTCGTGAGGCACAGCATGACACAAAGGCCGCTTGACATAAAGAACAATACGTGAACATATGGCGGCAACCGAGACAGATGACGTGTCTCTGGAAAAATAATTTCGGGTTGAATGGCCTGAGTCCAAAGGAGTTCTCCAAGAATTCCTTTGATCGGTTAAAATGCCCGTGAAAAATGCAATCTCTTGTTCGGAATTGCCGAGGTACCTTCTCCTCCGCGCCGAAAAGCAAAGGAAAAACGCTGTGACCTATAAGCTATGCATACGAAGCGAACGGGATGTCCGTTCGGCAATCGTCAGCTAAGCAAAGCGTTTTTGCTCGGCTGACTTGCTGAGCCCCATCCCACCGAGGTCAACCCAACTTAGGGAACGGTGGAAAAAAATGAACTTCCTCGATAATTGCCATCGCTGTGCACCCCGGTCGTCTCGTGACGAAGGGCATCTGCGTGCGATGAAGCCTATTCCGAACTTCTTCCATCACCACGGTCTAGCGATAGGATTCTGACCCCTTCGAGGTTCAGCGACATCCATTCCTATCCGAGTTCCACCGCGCTTCCTGTCAGGAGCGCGAACGATGGAGGCTGTGATGAACGGCTCTTTCGATGGCGGACGCGTGGCTTGTAAGCCCGTTTCCGTCGAACAACTCCTTGTGCTGGGGGTGCCAGAGCACGTCGTCATGTCGCTGCGCGCGATGTCGACTGTGCCAAAGGCCACCTTCCGTGACGAGGGAGTACCGCTGCCGGACTGTGAGGTGCGTCATGCGCGCTAAATCTGTCTACACGGTGCTGAATTCCCTGTTTTCGGCAGAGCATGAGCCGGTCTATGACCCGCCCAAGCGTGTCCGCCACAAGATGCTACCCGTGGAGTTTCCCACGCGCAAATGCGTCAGTGGCGGCATTCGCTGCCGTTCCCCTCTCATGGCTGATGGCGTTCTTCACCTCGACACCGATCCGGATGTCGTGGCGATCTCTCCGTATCCGCTGATCGCCGATGCCTGGGTGGAAATCGAGCCTGGTGTCGAGGATCGTCTGCATCACTTCGCGGATGTGGCGGCCAAACGGCGTGACGGTTCGGTCGTCTTTCTGAAGTATGAGAACTTCTACATGCAGGAAGAGCGGCCGTGGCATGTCAGCGAGGCGAACGCGCTCGTTAGCTATTATCTGGACGTTTTCGGTTGCGTCTTCCGGGTTCTGAACGAGGCGACGCTTCGTATCGAGCCCCGCCTGTCGAACCTGCGGCAGATGTGGCAACACCGGGAGGTTCGCTCGCAACCGGTCAATCTGGATCGTGTTCGTGACGCCATTGGCTCACTCGTACATCCGGCCACAATCGATGATGTCTGGCGACACCTGGGCTCACCCCAGCACGCGGTCATCTGGGAGGGCGACGAGCGTGCGACTGTCCTTCCTCAGTCCAACCCTGTTTTCACGGCTGTGATGCAACTGGCGATGCGCGGCGAAGTCCGCCTCGACCTCGGGAAACGGCTGACCATGAACTCCCTGATTATGAAGGTGTAATCCATGTCTATTGCTTCTGAAAAATTTGAGACCCTGCTGGCCAAGGCGACGGCGATCCTGTCACCGCGCGACTTTGCGTTGCCGGAAACGCCGGTCAATCAATACAACTCTCAGCTCCCCGGGATCGCCATGGGCGAGCGCGTTGCCCTGTACCTGGCCGACAAACGGACATTCTCCGTCTACGAATTCAAGGGTTGGCAGAATTCAGGGCCTGGGATGCCGAAAACGATGCTGTTCCACGAGTTCCAGTACGCTACGCCGTTTCCGATGACGGGACACCAATACTTCTGGCTGGTGGGACAGGGCCGCGCGTTGAATTTCAGCCTGAAGCCGGATGCTGGCCAACCTCAAAACTCGCTGAACCTGACCATCAGCCAGCGTGAGCGCGCGCACCGAGCACTGGAATATGTGGACGAGTATTTCCGGATTGTCGATGAACTGTACAGCGGCAAGGAGACGACTGCCGCGCTGCGCATGGCGAAGAAGACCGTTTCCGAGCGACGCCAGGAGGACCCGCCATCGGACGCGACGATGTATCGCTGGATCAAAAAGTCTCGCCGTCGTACCGATGACCGTATCGCCTCGATGGCTCCGTTGCCCAATCCCGGCAACACCCTGAAGCGCAAGAGCACACGCTTCTATGAGGCTTTACGCGAAGCTCTCATCATCGCCCTGAGCGATCCGGAGGGAACCTACCTCACCATCAAGGCAGCGATGGAATCCCTGACTGCTGAAGGAGCAGAGTACCATGACGTGGCTGCCGAGTTCCGCAAATGCTCGGATCGCCATTACCAACGTTTCCTGAAAGATGCCGATCCATACAGCAAAATCTACTTGGGTCAGGGGCCAGATGCAGCTGCCCGCCTGACCTCGGCAAAGATGCGTTTAGCCTTGCCTGACCATCCGCTGGATGTGGTCGATATCGACTACACGACCCTCGACGTGTTTGTCTTCGACCCGACATCGCGCTTTGCCTTTGGTCGTCCGAACATCCTGGTTTTCCGGGATCGGCACTCGGGCATTGTCTTGGGCTTCTACATCACGTTCGGCGCACCATCGATCACCAGTTTCATCGCTGGCCTGAAGCACGCGGTTTTTCCCAAGGACCCGGCGACTCTGCCTGAGGGTGTGACCTGGCCCTGGTTCGGTATTCCATTCCGGATCGGTGTCGACAATGACATGCACCTGATCGGCAATGACATCCGCAATGCGGCGCGTGAACTGGGTTTCACTCTGATCGAGTACCGGCCCGGCCACCCTTGGGAAAAGGGGGCGACCGAGCGCCTGTTCTCGATCCTGAATAAGCAGCTCATTCATCGTCTGCCGGGTTCGACCGCCGGATCACCAGAGGAGCGTGATGAATTCGACGATGAGAAGGAGAAGGCGGTTCCCCAGTTGCGCCTGGACGAACTGCACGGGTTTTTGACCCACTATTTCGCTGAGGTGCACAATCGCAGCCTGAAAGCTGGTTTGGGACCGTTGATCACGCTCGAAGACTATCCCTGTGATCGTTGGGATCGCGGTATCATCGGATCGCCCACGCGCCCTCCGATCAATCCGGACGTCTTCATCCGTATTGTCGGTTACACCGACGGCGTGACCGTTCAGCGCGACGGCATCCGCCTCGATTACCTGCATTACTGGTCGCCGGAACTGCATGCTCTCAAACAGCATCCGAAACATCGTGACGGCAAGGGCAAGCACAAGGGCACCATCTACCAAGTCACGCGCGATCCGAACGATGTGGGTTGGCTCTACGTCAATGACCCGTACAGGAATGTCGTAATCAAGCTGCCTGTGATTGACCGGGATGCCAAGTACGCGAACGGGCTGACGCTCTTCGAACACCAGAAGGCCATCAAGCACCACAAGGCGACGATTGGCAAAGTGACGGACAGCAAGGGCTTGATGAAGGCCCGTCGCGACCTGGAACTGCGCATGCCCGAATTCCATAAGCGCCATCGGAAATATGAGCCTGCAAAGGCACTGGCGAAATTCATCCGTTCGGATGCAGCAAAGGCGCGTCTGTCCAGGATCGTCGAACTGACACCGGACGAAGCGGTCGACACACACATCGACTACTTCAGCCCAGAGGTCGCGACGCCTGCAGCAAAGGTGAGCGACAACCGTCGTAGCCGCATGCCGGAGCCTAAGGACGGCGATCAGGAGGTCCCGACCACTCCTGCCAGCAATGACAGCGCCACGGGTGACGATGGGCCAGTGGGACTGGAGAGCCAAGAGAACGAACCTAATCCGGGGCAGCGCGACGACCGTGATCCCGATTTTGACAAGCCCGATTTCTGGGAGGCTCGCTGATGGAGTACAGGCGTAACAGCAAGCCGATGACGGCAGAGGAACGGATCGAGGCGGCGAAGCAGTCGGCCAGCGTCCGGCAGACATTGATGGACACGATGTTGGTGCCGTATCCGCAGTTCCGCGACGGGATCAAATTCATCAGGAAGTTTCACGTACCGGTCGAAGGGGGCAATCCGTCGGCCGGGCGTATCGGCGGCCTCCTTGGGGAATCCCGCGTCGGAAAGACGGAAATCTGCAGGTACTTCGTGTCGCAGAACCCGCCTTCCTACGATGATGAGGGCGAGTCTTACCCGGTCGTCTACGTCCAGGCGTCGGATGAAATGAAGTTGCCTTCCCTGGCAGACCGAATTTGCATCGCGACTGGTGCCCGTTCCCTGACGGTCAAACATAAGCTGGTTGCCGATGCGACGCTGCTGCGCTTGGCGGGGGCGAAGACGCAGCTTTTGATCATCGACGATGCGCATTTCATGTACGATGGGCGCACCCAGACGGACCGTCGAAACTTCATCAGTTTCGTGAAGATGGTTGCGGATCAGAAGCTGGCTAGCATCCTGCTGGTCGGGGAGGACAGCATTCTGGACACGATTGAGGCAACGCCGACGCTGTCGGGGCGAAGCTTCGTCTCTGAGACTCTGCGCGCGTTCTCCAAGGACGACGAAAAGAAGAACTTCCGCAGCCTGCTGCTGGCCATTGAGGACCGCCTTCCATTTTCGAAGTCGTCGAACCTCACCGAACAGAGGATTTCGGACGATCTCCACCGCTTCAGCGGTGGTCTGATCGGTCGCTTGGTAAACCTCATCCGCCAGGCTTCCTATTCGGCAATCGACGACGGGTCAGCCCAAATCATGCGTGAACATCTGCGCGATGCGTCCAGGGCGCTGGTGCCGATGCATCCGGATCGTTCATATCGCTATTTCGACATCGGAGCCAAGAAATGAGCCTGGATTTCAAGCTTGCACGGCCTTTCTCCCGCTGGCGATTGAAGCCGGAAATTGGCGAACCGTCCTATAGCTACTTCGCTCGGGAAGTCGCCGACGAGGGTCATGACAGCCTTCGGGTCTATGCGAACGAGATTGGCCTCGATGGGAGCAACATCAAACCGGAGCAGCTCTTGCACTCCCTGGAGCGATTGCCGCTGGATCAGACGTTCAAGGATCGTTTGAGGAACGCCACCCCCATTCTGAGGGATGCGTTCTATTCGTTGGGGCATGAGCGCCTGCGGCAAAAACAGGTCTCGTTCAAATTCCGGCGGTTTTGCCCGAAATGCTTGGGAGAAAGCCGCTTCCACCGCGTCTGGTGGGACATTGCCGATCTGTATGCCTGTCCCGTTCATGAGGTCCGGCTGGCGACGTCTGTGCAAGGCAGCCGTATGAACTGGAGCTGGCCGCATTTCGATCATTCGCCAACGGGCTACCCCCTCGCGAAGGTGAGCGTGACACCGACTGAAGGGATTTCTCTCCGCCTCCATTCCTTCGTTATCTCCCGTCTGATCTCAGGGGAACGCGAACGCGGCCCGCTCGCGGGCTACGATCTCTTCGACATTATCGATGGCGCAACCTTCTTCAGTCGTTGGATGCAAAGCGACAACCCAGCGAAGCTTCTTCCGCCATCGGCGGCCGACGCCGAGTTCGGATTCTCGATCCTTGAGCTGGAAGACGGTGACTTGCGCAATTCTGTCCGGGGCTGGTTCGTCACTCATGTGCCCGACGAAGCTCGTCGCAACGGCTTCCATGCGTCGTTGCCCGGCTTCCACGGCTATTGGGGTGTCCGGCCTAATAGCCGTTTGAAGTCGTACATCGAGACAGTGTTGTTTGAGGAGTTTGCCCAGGTCGGCACATTGGGTCGCAAGTTCGTGCGGTACCGCCCCTCCGAACGAGGCGAACGTACGCTGTTGGAAGCGGCTCGGGAACTTGGCTTGCCTCCAAAAGGGGTGAGCAAATTCGTTCAGCAGCTCGGTCTCATGCCGGATGCAAAATGGAACGGCGATGCCTTGTCGTTCAACGAGGACACATTTCGGACGCTAAAGGTAGCCGTCGAGGATTTGGTGCCGTCGACCGACACATGGGATATCGCTGGGCTCCCAGGTCACGAGTTCCGTGTGCTGGTCAAGGCAGGCAAGGTCCAGGAGTTTCTCGGGCTGCCGGTCGATGGAAAACGCGGCGGCAGGGTCTCCGCCCGAGCCGTTACCAGCTTGATCCAGAAGGTCACACAATCGGTTGAGCGAGAGCCGAGGCGCGGGATGATGACGTTCTTCTCCTATGCGAAGCACCTTGGGATCAGCCAGGGTAATCTGGCATTGCGCATCGTGGAAGAAAATCTGGTTGCCGACGCTGTGGACAGGGCGCGGCCAGGGTTCAGATCGATGTATTTCAATGTGTCAAAAGAGGGTGAAGACGCTCAGCATGATGCCGAAATGGCTGATAACGGGCGTGACAAAGCTGATCTGGCGACCCTTTGGCAATGCTTCCGTTCGCGCTTGAACGCGGTATGTCCGGCATTCAAAGTTCCAGACGAACCCAGCCCCGAGTTCCAGATTTTCACGAGCAATCGCAAGATCGCGATGAAGGTTACGACCGACGCATCGGCTTTCCGCCTTGTCTTGACCCTGCACCCGGTACTGACACGACGCAGATGGGACCGTTATCAGGAGGATAAAGAGGAACGGCACCGGATCGCGGCTGCGGGATGCTGGACGCCGACACCTGATGGCAAAGGTCTCGATCTCACGCTGAATGTCACGACAAGGCATCAGGCTCGGGATATGGCGACAGTGCTGAACGACGTCAAACTCGTTCTCGGATAGGCGTTACAGCCGCAAATATCTGTATTTGTTCAGGTCCGGATGTGATACCAAGCATATGAAATGACGTCGTTTCCGTCATCGTGTTAAACCAGTGGCATCGTCGGTATGAACAAGAAGAACTTGATAGCTGTCGGCGATATCCACGGGATGGCTCATGTCCTGAAACTTCTTTTGCAGCATCTGGAGACGGAGTTCTCGCCGGACGACGCACAGTTCGTTTTCCTCGGCGACATTATCGACCGGGGCCCGGATTCGCTTCCGGCCGTAAATCAGGTCTGCAGGATCATCGAGACGTTCACAGGCTCGGTGATGGTCCTTGGCAATCACGACTTTTTCCTGCGTAACCTGGCCAACCTTTCGTTGGCAAGCGACGAAGAGGGGCAATGGCTGGCACAGGGCGGCATGAACACGCTGGAATCCTACGGTTTGGACGACGGTGACCTGGTCGCCGCAGGAAAGGCACTGCGCCGGATGCGGCCGAGGCACGTCACCTTGTTCGAGAGCGCTGTGTCGCATTTCGAGACCGAGAACCATTTCTTCGTTCACGCCGGAGTTGATCCGGAGGTGCCGTTATCGGAGCAACTCGCCCACGACCTGATGTGGATCAGGAAAGGGTTTCTCGATCATACCTCGTCATTCGAGAAGATGATCGTCCACGGCCACTCGATAACGCCGTCGGAACTGCCGGAAGTTCATTCCAACCGAATCGCCATCGATACCGGTTCGTACCGGACGGGCAGAATTACGGCGGCCACCTTCCATGATGACCTCCTGCGCGGGTTCGTCTCTGCAGAAATCGACAGTGACGGCCAGCGTATCCGCCAATTTGACGCTTCCGCACAGGAGATTAAGCCTGCTCAAGCAGCCTAGACAAATCGGCGCAGCAGGTACCCGACATAACCGAGCTATGCAGGCTGATTATTGCGACAGCCATCATTCTCTTGGCTTGTAACCGAGCCACGTTGATGGGCACATGTTGGCTAAATTCGCAAATCAGCGGTTGCGCCCAAGAGAGAATTCCAAACATAATGAGCATATCGAAACAAGGATCGTGGACTTTGAGACGCTGAGTAAAATGCGATTAAACCCGGCAAGCCAAAGCGCACCCATTCCGCACATCCCGTCCCATTTACCGACCTACGCAGGGCTCTAGGAGCAAACGAATAATGCTGGAAAAAGTGGCTGAAAAAGCAAAGTTGAGAGCCAAAAATCAAAAGTCTATGGAGGAAACGCTTTGGGATTCCGCGAATAAGTTACGAGGAAGCGTGGAGCCATCCGAGTACAAGCATGTCGTCTTGAGCCTCATATTTCTCAAATTCATCAGCGACCGCTTCGAGCAAGAGAGGCAAGAACTTATTGCACAAGGCCTGTCGCAATACCTAGAAACCGATGTTTTTTACACCAGGAATAATGTGTTCTACCTCCCTGAAGCGTCGCGATGGGCCTACATTAAATCTCATTCGAAACAAGATGACATAGCGATTTTGATAGATACGGCGCTCCATCAAATCGAAAAGAAAAACGCGGCGCTGAAAGGCGCACTTCCAGATAATTATTTTTCTCGTATTGGTCTTGATAAATCGAAGCTCTCATCGCTGATAGACACGATCAATAATATTCACACAACCAAGGACACCGAGCAGGACATTATTGGTCGCGTTTACGAATATTTCTTAGGAAGATTCGCGATTGCGGAAGGAAAAGGTAAGGGTGAGTTCTATACGCCCAAGACCATTGTCAAGCTTATCGCCGAGCTGATTGAGCCCTTCAAAGGGAAGATTTATGATCCTTGTTGCGGCTCTGCCGGGATGTTCGTCCAGTCGACAAAATTCGTTGAAAGCCATAAAGGAACGCGGAAAGACCTCTCGATTTACGGGCAGGAGCAGACGAATACCACCTACAAGCTGGCAAAGATGAATCTGGCCATTCGGGGTATTTCGGCGAACCTGGGAGAGGTTGCCGCTGACACCTTCTCGAAGGATTTGCATCCAGACCTTAAGGCCGATTACATCATTGCCAACCCGCCATTTAACCTCAAAGATTGGCGTGCAGAAAGCGAACTGACCGATGATCCACGTTGGAGCGGCTATGATGTGCCGCCAAGCAGCAACGCCAACTATGGGTGGATTCTTCACATGCTCTCCAAGCTATCGGAGAACGGTGTTGCTGGCTTCTTGTTGGCAAATGGTGCGCTCTCTGGAGACGGGCCGGAAAAAGCCATTCGAAGAAAATTGGTCGAGAACAAGATGGTGGAAGCCGTCATTATTCTGCCGCGCAACATGTTCTACACAACCGATATAAGCGTGACGTTGTGGATTTTGAACAAAAACAAAAAGGCACGCGAAATAAGGCATGGCGACATAGAACGGCATTACCGTGATCGCGATGATGAAATTCTTTTTCTGGATTTGCGTCAATGGGGCGAACCGTTTGAGAAGAAATTTGTCCAGTTCAGCGAGCAGAACATTCTGGATATTGCCAAAACATATCACACTTGGCAGCAAAATATTGCCAGCACCGAATATCAGAACGTGCCGGAATACTGCTATTCTGCAGCTATTGATGAGGTTCGAGCAAAAGATTATTCGCTTGTTGCGAGTAAATACATTGAATTTGTCAATCGAGATGAATTTGTAGATTTCGATGATAAGATGGGAAAAAATCGAAATAAACTCGCGAATTTGATTAAAGAGGATCAGCAGGCGAGCAAAGACCTTTTGAAGGTGTTCGAGGACTTGGGTTATGCGATCAAACTATAAAAAGCTGGGCCCATACATCCGTGAGGTTGTTGAAAAGAATAGAACTCTCAGTGTAAGCAAGCTTCTTGGGGTGAGTATTGAAAAGAAATTCATCCCGTCCATCGCAAATATAGTTGGCACGGACATGACCGGCTACAAAATCGTCCGAAAAGGGCAATTTGCTTACGGTCCAGTTACGTCCCGCAATGGAGATAAAATCTCATTAGCTCTACTGTCGGAAGACGATTGTATCGTATCTAGTTCTTATACGGCTTTTGAGGTTATCAGCCCTGCTGAACTTGATCCCGAATATCTTATGATATGGTTCCGCCGACCGGAGTTCGACCGTTATGCCCGCTATATGTCTCACGGCAGTGTACGTGAAGTTTTTGGGTGGGGAGAAATTTGCGACGTGGAACTCCCGGTGCCTCCGATTGAACGGCAACGCAAAGTTGTGCGAGAATACAATGTGGTCGTAAATCAGATTGGACTTAATGATAAATTGATTGAAGTTTTGGAGGAAACGGCAAAGGCGATTTATAAACAGTGGTTCGAAGATTTCGAATTTCCATTGTCCAAAAAGCAAGCTGCATGTCTCGGTAACCCAGGATTGGAGGGAAAACCCTATAAATCGAGCGGTGGAGAAATGTGGTTTTGTAAAGAATTGGGAATGGAGGTCCCGAAGGGATGGGAAATTAGGCCTCTCAAGTCGCTTGGACGGATAAAAGGGGGGAAAAGACTTCCGAAAGGGGAAGAACTTGTGAGCCTACCGACTGGGCACCCTTACATTAAAGTCGCGGATTTGGGGGGAAATAAGTACGTTCGACTAAGCCCACAAATGGAATATGTTGATCCACTTATTCAAAAGACGATATGTCGATATGTAGTTGATGAAAACGACATCATAGTATCGATAGTTGGCACAATAGGGGTGACACGTATCGTCGATAAGACGTTGCATCGGGCCAATTTGACGGAGAATTGCGCAAAAATAACTTTGAATGAAAGTAACATGTTAGAATATTTGTATTATTTCTTTGACTCACGTACCGGACGAAACGAAATTGAAATGCGGACGGTTGGCGGTGTTCAAGGCAAGCTTCCCTTATATAACATCGAGTCGATGCCGGTTTTGATGCCATTTAACGAAACGCTAGCGCACTTCGACAGGCTTATGCGTAGCGTTTCGAATGCGCAGAAGCTCAAAGCAGCAAGTTCCAGCCTGCTTGAGCAAACAAAAGATACGCTCATGCGTGCGCTCTCTCTGCCGTATAAAGACAATAGGACGGCGGCATGAAGTTCACGGAGTCTGCTCTTGAAGAGGCCATCGTCGAACTGATCCTTCAGCAGGACATTTCGTATATGCCTGGAGGGAAAATCGCCCGGGACCAGTCAGAGGTACTTCTCAAAGACGATCTCCGGAATTTCCTGAGCACGAATTATGCGGCCGACGGCATTACGAGTTCGGAAATTGATGGAATCATTAGAACTCTCGAAACCAGGCCAGCATCTGACCTATATGAGAGCAACAAAGCCATCATGAAAGTGATTTCTGATGGTTTTCCTTTGAAGCGTGATGATCGTTCGAAGAAGGACTTGTTTATCCATCTCATTGATCATTCTGCCGCTGACAGGAACTTCTACAAGATAGTGAACCAATTAGAGATAACTGGTTTTCAGAAGCGCATTCCAGATGCGATTTTGTATGTGAACGGCATGCCGCTGGTGGTTCTCGAATTCAAAAGCGCCATACGTGAAGAATGCACCGTCCATGACGCCTTCACACAGTTGACTGTCCGCTACAAGCGGGACATCCCGGAGTTGATGAAATACAATGCGTTTTGCGTGATAAGCGACGGGGCGAACACCAAGCTTGGATCATTGTTCGCGCCTTACGACTTTTTCTATGCTTGGAGGAAAGTTGAAGGCGAGGAAGCACTAGAGAAGGACGGCGTCGATTCGCTTTTCACGTTGATCAAAGGCGTTTTCAATAGAAATCGGCTGAGAGACATTATCCGCAACTTTATATTTTTCCCAGACACGTCAAACAAAAATGAAAAGGTCGTCTGCCGCTATCCTCAATATTACGCCGCCAACAAGCTTTTTCTGAACGTTCTGGACCACATCCGACCTGAAGGCGATGGCAAAGGCGGAACCTATTTTGGAGCAACCGGCTGCGGAAAAAGCTTCACGATGCTCTTTCTTACTCGGCTATTAATGAGAAGCATCGAGCTATCGAGCCCGACCATCGTCTTGATAACTGACAGGACGGACTTGGACGATCAGCTATCTGGTCAGTTTACCAACGCTAAACAGTACGTCGGCGACGCCCAGGTGGTTAGCGTTGAGAGTCGGGCTGATCTCCGCGAGCAGGTAGGTGGGCGTGAGAGCGGTGGGGTCTTCCTGACAACCATTCACAAGTTCAGTGAAGACACCGATCTTCTATCAGATCGAAACAACATCGTGGTGATTTCGGACGAAGCGCACCGTAGCCAAATTAATTTGGATCAGAAGGTGAAGATCACGGCCGACGGAGTAAAGCGAACTTTTGGTTTTGCCAAGCATCTGCGCGCTTCGTTACCCAACGCGACTTACGTAGGATTCACTGGAACCCCGATTGACGCGACCTTAGACGTCTTCGGCCCTGTCGTGGACGCGTATACCATGACTGAATCCGTTGCCGACGACATAACCGTACGTATCGTCTACGAAGGTAGGGCAGCCAAGGTCCTCCTGGATAACGGCAAATTGCGGGAAATTGAACACTATTATGACGAATGTGCCGATGAAGGAGCTTCGGACTACGCTATCGAAGAGAGCAAGAAGGCTTCGGCAAATATGCACGCCATTCTGGGCGATCCGAGCAGATTAAAAGCCTTGGCTGCGGACTTCGTTGCACACTATGAGCGTCGTTTACTTGAGGGGGCAACTGTAAAAGGCAAAGCTATTTTCGTCTGCAGTTCTCGGCAAACTGCATATGGTTTCTTCAAAGAAGTCACGGCCATCCGCCCGGAGTGGGTCGAAAAACGCGTCCTGTGCGGTGAAGTCGAGTCCCCCGTGCAAGGCGAAAAGACAGCAATGCCAATCGAACGGGTCAAGATGGTCATGACCCGAGACAAAGACGATCCATCGGAGCTTTATGAGCTACTGGGCGACAAAAAATATCGGAAGGAATTAGATCGTCAGTTCAAGGATGCCAACTCAAATTTCAAAATAGCCATTGTCGTAGACATGTGGCTAACCGGGTTCGATGTGCCGTTCCTCGATACGATCTACATTGACAAGCCAATACAGCGACACAACCTTATCCAGACAATATCCAGAGTGAACAGAACCTACGCTGGCAAGGAAAAGGGGCTCGTCGTCGATTACATCGGCATCAAAAGGCAACTGAACCTTGCGCTGGCTCATTACTCGAAGTCAGATAGCCAAAATATCGAAGAGGTTGGCCAGTCGGTGATCGTTGTGAAGGATCACCTCGACCTCCTGGGGAGGCTATTCCACAAATTCGACAGCACTCCGTATTTTTCCGGCACGTCGCTGCAGCAGCTTCATTGCTTGAATACGGCTGCGGAGTACGTTCAACTCACTCAGGGTATTGAAAAGCGCTTCATGGCGCTCGTGAAACGGCTGAAGGCTGCGTACGACATTTGCTGCGCCAACGAGACAATCAGCCAAGTCGAACGCGATAAAATTCACTTCTACATCGCAATTCGATCAATCCTGTTCAAGCTGACCAAGGGGAATGCGCCCGATACCGCTCAGATGAATTCCCGAGTACGGGAGATGATCAAGGATGCACTTCATTCTGACGGGATAGAAGAAGTGTTCAGTATGGCGGCCGAAGGGCAGACTGAAATCGACATCTTCAGTGAGGATTACCTTTCGAAGATTGAGAAAATTAAGCTGCCAAATACAAAAATCAAGCTTTTGCAGCAGCTCCTTTCTCGGGCAATCGAAGAATTCAAAAAGGTAAATCGGCTGAAGGGCGTCGATTTTTCTAAGAAATTTCAGAATATAGTCGATAAATATAATGAAAGAGATGAGCAGGATACTCTAAGAAGCGAAGTTCTGGATGAGTTCGCCGACGAAATTATTAATCTGTATAAGCAGCTGAAATCTGAAGTAAACTCTTTTAGCGGTCTTGGAATCGATTTCGAGGAAAAATCGTTCTACGATATTTTGAGTGCACTAGCTAAAAGATATGATTTTTCATATCCTGAAGATCGCCTGCTCCTTCTATCAAAAGAGGTGAAGAAGGTTGTCGATGATAAATCCAAGTATACCGATTGGAATAATCGGGAAGACATAAAGGCAGACTTAAAAGTTGACCTTATACTTTTGCTCGCGCAGTACGATTATCCGCCGGTAGATCGCGACGAGGTCTACAAGGAGATTTTCGATCAGGCGGAGAACTTTAAGAAGTACCAGCTTGTGAAGGCTAACGGAGGCAGTTGACAAGCGGATGGGACATTAGCACCGGTTCCGACATCGGCAATGTCAGCTGGCTACTGACCTCCTACAAGTGCGGCAGGGAAACTGCCTACAAGCTCCACGACTACCTTGCGGCGGAACTCGGGGGCCCCTTGACTTCGCAGATTTTGTTCTTTATTTGTTCCACTCATGACCTTACACGCGCTGCACCTACTACGAATAACGCTTTGATCGCCGCCTCCACACGGAGGCAGTTCCCATGCGTTTTCGTGAGTAGTTCAGATGAGTGTTGAACCGTCGTCTTCTCAACCCTGGAGGCCAGTGTCCCAGGGCCAGATTTTCTACCCTTCAGCTACAATTCGATGCGACGGCCCTGTGATCTTTCGCAGCCAGTTCGCCAGGGATGTGGCTTGCCTTCTCGACATTGATGACGCCGTCATGGAGTGGCGTTGCCAATCTCTGCCGTTCCGAAATGGAGCCGCAATTTACCGCCCTGACTTCGTTGCCAAGGTCGATCAGGACACCGTCGTCATCGACGCGGTCACGGATGACACACCTTTGTGGATGGCCGACGTCGTCCTTCAGAGCGGCTACAAATACGAGGCAGTGCGCCGACGCGAGCTGCCTGCGATCCGGCTGAAGAACGCCAAGGACCTTCTCCGATACGGAAAGTTTCAGGCGGGCCTGGAAGATCGCGTCCGGCTCCTTGCTGCCCTGGACGAACATGGAACCCTCACTCTTGCCGAATGCCTATCGGCGTTTCGCGAGACCCGGCCAATAGCAGGCCTGGCGTCCATGGTCCTCAACCGCTTCATCGACATCGATCTGGATGAAGGTGAGCGCAACGAATGGCCC
>UCEZ01000004.1 GCA_900471525.1 Hyphomicrobiales bacterium
AAGGGGACCCGAACGCGAGGCCGGCTGGTGCCGCGCCCCCCGCCGATACTGCCAAGGCGGAAGCCGGCAAGGCTGACGCAGCAGGTGCCGCACCTGCCGAGGGCGAAAAGCCCGCTGCCGAGCAGAAGTGAGGACTGCACGATGCCAAGTTTCTTCATAGACAGGCCGATTTTCGCCTGGGTGGTCGCGATCTTCATCATGGTCGCCGGTGCCATCGCCATCCCGCAGCTTCCGATCTCGCAATATCCGGACGTCGCCCCGCCGCAGATCTCGATCAACTCGACCTATCCGGGCGCCTCTTCGCAGGATACCTATCAGAGCGTCACGCGCCTAATCGAAGACGAGTTGAACGGTGTCGAAGGGCTTCTCTATTTCGAATCCACTTCCAGCGCTCAAGGGTCGAGTGAAATCAGCGTCACCTTCGAGCCGGGCACGGACCCGGGTCAGGCTGCAGTCGATGTGCAGAACCGCGTGCGCCGCGTCGAAGCGCGCCTTCCCGACAGCGTCAAGCAGCAGGGCGTGCAGGTCGAGGAGGCCGGCTCCGGCTTCCTGCTGATCATCGCGCTGACCTCAACCGATGGCTCAATGGATGCCATCGGCCTTGGCGATTATCTGAACCGCAACGTGCTCAGCGAAGTCCAGCGCGTGCCCGGCGTCGGCCGCGCCCAGTTGTTTGCCACGCAGCGCTCCATGCGCGTCTGGCTCGATCCGGACAAGATGCTCGGCCTTAATCTGACGGCGGAGGATGTGACGACGGCTGTCAGTGCGCAGAATGCCCAGGTCGCAGCCGGATCGATCGGCGCTCAGCCGAACCCGATCACCCAGCAGATCGCAGCCCCCGTCATCATCAAGGGCCAGCTGTCGTCGCCGGAAGAGTTCGGCGCGATTGTCCTGCGGGCCAATCCGGACGGCTCGGCGGTGCGCCTGCGCGATGTGGCGCGGCTTGAAGTTGGCGGCGAAAGCTATTCCTTCTCCACCCGTCTCAACGGCAAACCTTCGGCGGCTATCGGTGTCCAGCTTTCGCCGACCGGCAATGCGCTGGCCACCTCGGAAGCCATCAAGGCCCGCATGGACGAGCTTTCCACCTACTTCCCGCAAGGACTGGAATACTCGGTTCCCTACGACACTTCGCCCTTCGTCAAGGTGTCGATCGAGAAGGTGCTGCACACGCTGCTCGAAGCGGTCGGCCTTGTCTTCCTGGTAATGTTCCTGTTCCTGCAGAACATTCGCTACACGATCATCCCGACCATCGTCGTGCCCGTGGCCCTGCTCGGCACCTGCGCCGTGATGTATTTCATGGGCTTCTCGATTAACGTCTTGACGATGTTCGGCATGGTGCTGGCGATCGGCATTCTCGTCGATGACGCGATCATCGTCGTCGAAAACGTCGAGCGCATCATGTCGGAGGAGGGGCTGACGCCGCGCGAGGCAACCCGCAAGGCGATGAAGCAGATCACTGGCGCCGTCATCGGCATCACGCTGGTCCTTGCGTCGGTCTTTATTCCGATGGCCTTCTTCCCGGGCGCAGTCGGCGTCATCTATCGCCAGTTCTCGCTGACGATGGTGGTTTCGATCCTGTTCTCGGCCCTTCTCGCTTTGTCGCTGACGCCGGCGCTTTGCGCCAGCTTCCTGAAGCAGGTGCCGAAGGGCCATCACCAGGTGAAACGCGGCTTCTTCGGCTGGTTCAACCGCATGTTCGATCGCACCTCGCATCGATATAGCGGTTCGGTTTCGTGGCTCAGCCGCCGCACCGGCCGGTTCATGATCATCTACCTTGCCGTGCTTGTCGGCCTTGGCTATCTGTTCATGAAGCTGCCGTCGTCCTTCCTGCCGGATGAAGACCAGGGCTTCGTCATCGTCATGATGCAGCTGCCGTCTGAAGCGACTGGGCACCGCACCGACGAGGTGATCAAGCAGACCGAGGATATCTTCAGCAAGGAAACCGGCGTCGACCGTATCGTCGCGATCAACGGATTCTCCTTCTTTGGTGCCGGCCAGAACGCAGCGCTTGCCTTCGTGACGCTCAAGGACTGGGCGGAACGCGGGCCGGAAAATGCGGCGCAGGCGATTGCCGGGCGGGCCAGCGGCGCCATGAGCCAGATCAAGGATGCGATCAGCTTTGCGCTGTCGCCGCCGCCGATCCAGGGTCTTGGCACGACGGGTGGTTTCTCCTTCCGTCTGCAGGACCGCGCTGGTCTTGGCGAGACAGCCCTTGCCGCGGCACGTGACCAGCTGCTCGGCCTCGCCGCCCAGAGCCCGGTCGTTGCCGGCGTTCGCTTCGAAGGCATGCCGGATGCGGCGCAGGCGAACGTGATCATTGATCGCGAGAAGGCCAATACGTTCGGTGTGACCTTCGCTGATATCAACACGACGATCTCGACCAACCTCGGCTCGACCTACGTCAACGACTTCCCGAATGCCGGCCGCATGCAGCGCGTAACGGTGCAGGCGGACGAGAACAAGCGTATGCAGACGGCTGACCTGCTCAATCTCAACGTCCGCAACGCCAATGGCGGTATGGTGCCGATCTCTTCCTTTGCCACTGTCGAATGGGTGAAGGCGCCGACACAGACCGTGGGTTACAACGGCTATCCGTCGGTCCGCATCAGCGGCGATACCAAGCCCGGCTATTCCTCGGGTGAGGCGATCGCCGAGATGCAGAACCTCGTCAAGCAGCTTCCAGCCGGCTTCGGCTATGAATGGACCGGCCAGTCGCTGCAGGAAATCCAGTCGGGCACGCAGGCGCCGATCCTGATCGCGCTCTCCTGCCTTCTGGTGTTCCTGTGCCTTGCAGCCCTCTATGAAAGCTGGTCGATCCCGGTCTCGGTCATCATGGTCGTACCGCTCGGCGTCATCGGCGCGGTTGCTGCCGTCACATTGCGCGACATGCCGAACGACGTCTACTTCAAGGTCGGCCTGATTGCGATCATCGGCCTTTCGGCGAAGAACGCGATCCTGATCATCGAGTTCGCCAAGGAGCAGATGGAGGCGGGAAAGTCGCTTCTCGAGGCGACGATCGAGGCATCGCACCTGCGTTTCCGACCGATCCTGATGACCTCGCTCGCCTTCACGCTCGGCGTTCTGCCGCTGGCGATCGCCACGGGTGCAAGCTCGGGCAGCCAGCGCGCCATCGGCACCGGTGTGATGGGCGGCATGATCTCGGCAACGGTTCTGGCCATCTTCTTCGTGCCGATCTTCTTCGTCTTCGTGATGAAGATTTTCGGGCGGGTGAAGGCAAAACCGGTTGACCAAGTGCCAGAAACAACGGCAGCACCGGGCGAATGATGATGAAAGGCCCGCCGAATGGCGGGCCTTTTTCCGGGAGTGTGACATGCGTAGAACCAAGGCCGAAGCGGAAGAGACCCGCAACAGCATCATCAGCGCGGCGGAGCGGGTGTTTTTCGAGAAGGGCGTCTCCAACGCGACGCTCGAGGATGTCGCCAAGGCAGCCGGCGTGACGCGCGGCGCCATCTATTGGCATTTCTCCAACAAGACCGACCTCTTCCTCGAACTCTACAATTCCGTGCCCATGCCGCAGGAAGACATGATCGTCCGCGAGATCGAGGAGCCCGGGTCCGATGTGCTCTGTTACATCGAGAAGGCGGCGGGCGACTGGCTGGATGAAATGGCCGGCGACGAACATCGCCAGCGGATCCTGACCATTCTCCTGCGTTGCGCCTATAGCGAGGATCTCCTGCCCGTTCTCGAAAGGCAGCAGGAGGTCGACGACAGGCACGTCGCGTTGCTCGAAAACGCCTTCGCCAAGGCAACGAGCGAGGGGTATCTCAATGCAAACTGGACGCCGCAATCGGCGACCAAGGCACTGTGGTGGATGATGGGGGGACTCTGCAGCGAGTGGCTTCTGTTCGGCCGCCGCTTCGATCTGGCGGTCGAAGGCAAGGAGGGGCTGAAACGCCTGTTCGGTAGCTTCCGGCAGGCGCCGGCGAACATCGAGATGGCCCCGTCGGCCGATTTCCAACCGGTGGCCTAGCGGAACACCACGGTCTTGTGGCCGTTGAGCATGACCCGGTTTTCCAGGTGTAGCTTGACGGCGCGGGCGAGCACCCGGCTTTCGATGTCGCGCCCGGCCGCCACGAAGTCCTCCGCGCTCATGGCGTGCGTTACGCGCTCGGTTTCCTGTTCGATGATCGGGCCCTCGTCGAGGTCCGGCGTCACGTAGTGGGCAGTTGCACCGATCAGCTTGACGCCACGCTCGTGCGCCTGATGATAGGGCTTGGCACCCTTGAAGCTTGGCAGGAAGGAGTGATGGATATTGATCGCCTTGCCGTAAAGCCTCTTCGACAGAGTATCGGAAAATACCTGCATGTAGCGCGCAAGGATCACCAGGTCGGCCCCGGTTTCCTGGACGAGCTGCAGCAGATTTTCTTCCTTCTCGGCTTTGTTATCTTTGCTGACCGGCCAGCAATGATAGGGAATTCCCTCCAGTTCGGCGGTGCGCTGGCTGTCAATGTGATTGGAAACGATCGCCACGACTTCGGCATTCAGCCAGCCGACCCGGATCTGGTAGATCAGGTGCAGGAGCGCGTGATCGAATTTCGAAACGAGGATGAGGATGCGCGGTTTGCGGCCGCCGTCGATGATGCTGACCTTCATGCCGAAGCGATCGATCGGCGCCTTCAGCGCCCGTTCCAGATCCTCCCGCGAGACGATCTCCGGCACTTGAAAGGCAATGCGCATGAAGAAGCGGTTGGTCTGTGTATCCCAAAACTGGTTGCTCTCGGCGATATTGGCACCGGCCGCCGAAAGCTCAGTCGTCACCGCAGCGACGATGCCGGGTTTGTCGTCGCAGGACAGCACAAGAATGAAAGTCTGAAACACGATGAATTCCTCCAAATCGACGCGGCCGGGAGGTTCAAGGTCGTTCCCGGAGCCACGCCGGTATCTCCGGCGAGCCACGGCGGCAATCGTTTCGTGAAGCTGGCCACGCAGTTTCTATCATCCTGAGGGAGCTGCGGTTGATCGCGCATCCGATGGCTGAAAATGCAAGAATCATAGCGCGAAGACTGCCAGGCCATGACAGGATTCTCTCGCGTGATTCTGGCGTTGGACCGGCGCAGTCGCGGCTTCTTGCCCTCAGTGCGCCTCGTCCCAATTGTGCGCGGCGCGAGCATCGACCTTCAGCGGCACCTTCATATCAAGCGCCGGCATCGCCGCGTTCTCCATCACCGAAACGACCAGTGGTATCGTGCGTTCGACATCGGCATCCTCGACCTCGAAGATCAGTTCGTCATGCACCTGCAGCAGCATGCGGGCGCGCGCTGAAAGGCCTGCCTGTTCCAATGCGGGCTCCATCTTCACCATCGCGCGACGAATGATGTCGGCAGCCGAACCCTGGATCGGTGCGTTGATCGCCGCGCGCTCGTTGAAGGCGCGGTGCGAGGGGTTGGACGAACGGATGTCCGGATAATGCGCCCGGCGGCCGAAGATGGTTTCGACATAGCCGTTCTCGCGGGCGAACGCCTTGGTGCTTTCCATGTAGTCGCGGATGCCGGGGAAACGCTCGAAATATTTCTTGATATAATCGCCGGCTTCCGAGCGTTCGATCGATAGCTGGTTGGCAAGGCCGAAGGCGGAGATGCCGTAGATGATGCCGAAGTTGATCGCCTTGGCGCGGCGGCGGATTTCGCTCGGCATGCCCTCGACGGGAACGCCGAACATTTCCGACGCCGTCATCGCATGGATGTCGATGCCGTCGGAAAACGCCTGCTTCAGCTGAGGAATTTCAGCAACGTGGGCAAGCACCCTGAGCTCGATCTGGCTGTAGTCGGCCGAAACGAGCTTGTGGCCGGGCGTCGAGATGAAGGCGGTGCGAATTTTGCGGCCTTCGGCGGTGCGAACCGGAATGTTCTGCAGGTTCGGATCGGAGGAGGAAAGGCGGCCCGTCGTTGTGGCGGCCAGCGCGTAGGAAGTGTGCACGCGTTTTGTCTCAGGATGCACGAAGCCGGGAAGCGCGTCTGTGTAGGTGGATTTGAGCTTGGTCAGCTGCCGCCAGTCGACAATCTTGCGCGGCAGTTCGTGACCTTCCGCGGCGAGGTCTTCCAGCACCGAGGCGGAGGTGGACCATTGCCCGGTCTTGGTCTTGGCGCCACCGGGTAGGCCAAGGCGGCCGAACAGGATATCGCCGAGCTGCTTCGGCGAGCCGATATTGAAGCTCTCTCCGACCAGCGCATAGATTTCATGCTCGTAACCGGCCGCTCCCTGCGCCAGTTCGCCCGAAAGGCGCGAGAGGATTTGTCGGTCAATGGTGATGCCGCGTTCTTCCATCCGTGCCAGCACCGGCACCAGCGGGCGTTCGAGGCGCTCATAGACGGCGTTGAGGTTCTTGGCGGCGAGGCGGGGTTTCAGTACCTGCCACAGCCGCAGCGTCACATCGGCGTCTTCGGCCGCATAGGCCGTCGCCTTGTCAATATCGACATAGTCGAAGCTGACCGAGGATTTGCCGCTGCCGGCGACATCCTTGTAGGGGATCGGTTGGTGGCCGAGCCATTTTTCCGACAGCGAATCCATCCCGTGCGTGCCGGCGCCGGCATCGACCACATAGGACATCAGCATCGTATCGTCGAAGCTGACGATACTGATGCCGTGGCGCTTCATCACGAGGTAGTCGTATTTGAGGTTCTGCGCCACCTTGAGAACCGACGGGTCCTCGAGTAGGTCCTTCAGCCGCTCCAATGCTGCTGCGACAGGAATCTGGTTTTCTGCCAGTTTCACACCGTCGCTGAAAAGATCGTTGCCACCGGTCTTGTGGATCAGCGGCACATAGGCGGCGCGGATATCGGTGCCGGAGGGGTTGTTGCTGTTGTCGGCGATCGCCAGCGAGAAGCCGACCAGTTCGGCCTGCATGGCATCGAGCGACGTCGTTTCCGTATCGAAAGCAACGAGCCCGGTCTCGCGGGCTGAGGCGATCCACGCGTCGAGCGTGGCGAGATCGCGGATCGTCACATAGGCGCTGCGATCGATCTTTGCCGTGGCGAAGAGTTCGGCGCGGGACTGCGCGAGGTTCTGTGGCGTCGCTGCCACCGGGCCGCTGTCCTGGATACCGGCAAGAGAGGCTGCAGCTTCCGCTGCGCTCCCGAGTGCCGGTGATTTTGCAGACGACAAGGCGGATGGCGAAGACGGGGAGGCCAATTCACCCTTGTCGAGATCCGGCCCATGCGCCTGCGCGCCCCATTCGACAGGAACGATCGCCGGCTCGACTGCATCCGCATCCGTCTCGGTCGCCGCCGCGACGCGGCGGGTGAGCGTGGTGAACTCCATCGTTTTCAGGAATGCGACCAGCTTCGGCCCGTCCTGCGCATGCAGTTCGAAATCATCCAGCGGCACATCGATCGGCGTGTCGGTCTTCAGCGTCACCAGTTGCCGCGATAGCCTGGCAAGCTCGGTATTGGCTATGATGTTTTCGCGGCGCTTCTGCTGCTTGATTTCACCGGCGCGGGCAAGCAGCGTTTCGAGGTCGCCGAATTCCTCCAGAAGCTGCGCCGCGGTCTTCGGACCGATGCCGGGAATGCCGGGCACGTTGTCGGTACTGTCGCCAGTCATCGCCTGCAGGTCGATCATTTTTTCCGGCGGCACGCCCCATTTCTCGATCACTTCCGGGATCGAGATCTGCTTGTCCTTCATGCTGTCGTACATCGACACATTGACTGTGACGAGCTGCATCAGATCCTTGTCGGATGAGATGATCGTTACATTCGCGCCAGTTGCCTCCGCCATCCGAGCATAGGTGGCGATCAGATCGTCGGCCTCGAAGCCTTCCTTTTCGATGCAGGGCAGGTTGAAGGCGCGTGTCGCATGGCGGATCAGCCCGAATTGCGGGATCAGGTCTTCCGGCGGTGCCGTGCGATTTGCCTTGTACTGGTCGTAGAGTTCGTTGCGGAAGGTTTTCGAGGAATAGTCGAAAATCACCGCGAAATGGGTCGGCGTCACCCCGACGGAAGTGTCTCGCGCATCGGTCAGGAGCTTCCACAGCATGTTGCAGAACCCTGAGACGGCATTGACCGGCAGGCCATCCGACTTGCGGTTCAGCGGCGGGATGGCGTGAAACGCCCGGAAAATGAATCCGGAGCCGTCGACGAGGAAGAGATGATCACCTTTTTTCATGGCGACAAGGGATAGCGCGGAGCCTTTGAAAGGTCCATTGTCCTTGAGCTAGCGCCGCGGTTTTATCGGGAAATTATTTCTGCCGGAGGTTCCGACGATGAGCAGGTTTTCGATCGCTTTCGCCTATGCAGTGCCCGCCCTTCTGATGATGGTGGTATTCGCAGCATCCTACATGCCGGGGGACACGGGGGTCGTCATTTTTCAGAAGGTGATTTTCGCGCCGGTTTTTCTGCTGGCGACGAAGGGATTGCGGCAATATTTCCCCGAAAGGCTCGATAGTCAGCGAAGTGTCGCAACGTATGCTGAGTTTCATATTGTCGATTCAGCCCTGCTGTCGGCTTTCATTGTTACGGTGGTGTCGGTGGGCGAGGCTGATGTCATGTCGCTGACAATCCGGTTTCTGGTCATGACTGGAGTGCTTTCCACAATCAGGATCATGTCGCTTCTGTACAGCCGTCAGAAGGCTTCACGCGAAAGCTGAGGGCCCTCACGGGAACGTTACCAATTTGTAATGCGACAGCCTCGTGCCTTCCCTTGAAAAGCCACATTTGCCACCACAAATGATAACCAACGGCACCTGAACACGCCGTCGTCTGGTAAAAGGCCTGTCCCCCGCCGAAACCAGATGTAAGGACAAAGGCCTATCCCCCCTCTCCGGGCCTTTGTCCGAACTATGACAAGACCGCCGTGGCCCCGCCTCCGCCATGGCGGTTTTTGTTTGTGCGGTCAGCGGGCATCATCGCGATGCGAAAAGGGGTTTCCGCTGTCCATCGCCTGCAATGTAACTTGTAATCCCGCGTGGTGAGAGGTACCCATATCCATGGCCTTCGACCGTATGGATTCTGCGACATACTTGGCTAGCCTTCTGGCGAAAAGTTTCTCCCGCGCCCTGCAGGAGAGAGGCCATAAGCTCGGCTTTGCGCCCGGGCAGTTTCCTGTGTTGCTGGAGTTGTGGAGCGAAGAGGGGCTGACCCAGAAGCAGTTGCTCGACCGTCTCGACATCGAGCAAGCGACAATGGCCAATACCCTGGCGCGGATGGAACGCGACGGTTTGATCGTCCGTAAAAAACACCCGACCGACAAGCGCGCGCAGCAGATTTTCCTGACCCCCAAGGCAAAGGAGATGGAGGCGGAGGCGAAGGAAGCAGCGCTTGCCGCCGATCAATCGCTGTTCTCCGGTTTCCGCCATTTCGAACGGGAACTGATGCTCGAATACATGCGCATGGCGATCGCCAACAGCGCACGGACCTGACAGCATCCGTCGTTCCGATGTGGCCACGATCTATCAATCAAAATATTTCGCTTAAAGCCGTCGCGATCTTTGTCTAGGTTCCGCCGCGACAACCAAGGATTCGGACATGACAGACACGGTAAGCATTCTCACCCGCGCGGACGACAATCTCCCAAAGAGCCTCGACAGACTTTTCGATCTGGTGCGGATCCAGTCGATCTCCACGGATCCTGCCTACAAGGCGGAATGCCGCAAGGCGGCGGAGTGGCTGGTCGCCGAATTGACGGGTCTGGGTTTCGAAGCCTCGGTGCGCGACACGCCCGGTCATCCGATGGTCGTTGCCCACCACGCGGCCGGAAAAGCCGGTGCGCCGCACGTGCTGTTTTACGGACATTACGACGTCCAGCCGGTCGATCCACTCAATCTCTGGGACACGGCCCCCTTCGAGCCGTCGATCAAGGAGCTGGGTGGTGGCCGCAAAGTGATTACCGGCCGCGGAACGGCCGACGACAAGGGTCAGCTCTTGACCTTCGTCGAAGCCTGCCGCGCCTACAAGGAGGTCAACGGTGCACTTCCCTGCGAGGTGACGATCCTGTTCGAGGGCGAGGAAGAATCCGGCTCACCGTCGCTGAAGCCGTTCCTGGAAGCCAACGCCGCCGAGCTGAAGGCCGATTATGCGCTGGTTTGCGATACCAACATGTGGGACCGCGATACGCCGGCGATCTCGGCTGGCTTGCGCGGCCTTGTCGGTGAAGAGATCGTCGTGACCGCCGCCGACCGCGACCTGCATTCCGGCTATTTCGGTGGTGCGGCGGCCAATCCGATCCATATCCTGGCGAATATTCTCGCTGGCCTTCACGACGCGACGGGCCGCGTGACGCTCGACGGCTTCTATGAGGGCGTCGAGGAAACCCCGACGCAGATCAAGGCGTCCTGGGACACGCTCGGTATGACGACGGAGGCATTTCTCGGCGAGATAGGCCTTTCAATTCCCTCGGGCGAAAAGGGCCGCTCGGTCATGGAACTGACCTGGGCCCGGCCGACGGCGGAGGTGAACGGCATTTGGGGCGGTTACACCGGCGAAGGCTTCAAGACAGTGATTGCCGCGCAGGCATCCGCCAAGGTTTCGTTCCGCCTTGTCGGCACCCAGAATCCCGATAAGGTCCGCGCCGCGTTCCGTGCTTACGTCACTGCGAAAATCCCGGCGGATTGCTCGGTCGAATTCCACCAGCACGGCGGATCGCCGGCGATCCAGCTTCCCTATGATTCAAAGCTGCTCAATACGGCAAAATCGGCACTCTCCGACGAATGGCCGAAACCTGCCGTGCTGATCGGCATGGGCGGGTCTATTCCCATCGTCGGCGATTTCCAGAAGATGCTCGGCATGGAATCGCTGCTGGTCGGCTTTGGCCTGTCGGATGACCGCATCCATTCGCCCAACGAGAAATATGAGTTGCAGTCCTTCCACAAGGGCATCCGCTCCTGGATCCGGATTCTCGCGGCACTTGCTGCTTGAGGGCGTGCGTTAACGGTTAGCACCCTTGACCGGGCCGGTCGGGGGTGTTTTCATCGTCAATATGACGTTTTGCCAGCTACAGACTTCAAGAAAAACTTTCTCATGAAAACGGTACGCAAACTCGCCTGGCCGGTCATCGGGCTGGCCGCGATCCTGTTTTCGCTCTACGGCCTTTACCACGAGCTGCACGGCCTTTCGGCCGATGATTTTTTGGCGAGCCTGAAAGCGGTATCGCTGAAGGGTTGGATCCTTGCGGGCTGTGCGACGCTTGCAGCCTATGCGGCCTTGGCCGCGTATGACCACTTGGCGCTCGAGCATCTCGGGCACAAGATATCGCTCTGGTTCATCACAATCTGCTCCTTCACGGCCTATGCCCTGTCGCATACGGTTGGCGCATCGGTGTTCTCCGGCGCCGTCGTGCGATACCGTGCCTATGGATCGAAAGGCCTTTCAGCTCCGGAAACCGGTATTCTCGTCGCCTTCTGTTCCTTCACCTTCCTGCTCGGTACGCTGATGCTGTCGGCGATCGTGCTTTTGGTCGAGCCGGAGATCACCGCCCGTTTCGCCACTTTCCTGCCAGTCGGCGCATCGATATCCACCGGCCTGATCATTCTTGTGTTGATCGCACTCTATGTCGTTGGCAGCCTTATTGGTTTCCGCCCTCTGAGGACTCGTTGGTTTCGGCTTGAATATCCAAAACCGTCATTGGCGATCCGGCAATTGCTGATCGCGCCGGTCGAGCTGATTGCCGCGGCAGCAATCATCTATTTCGCCCTGCCTGAGGCAGGCAATCCCGGCTACATGGTAATCCTCGGAATTTTTCTCGCCTCTTTCTCGGCAGCGCTCCTGTCGCATGCGCCGGGCGGGCTTGGCGTGCTGGAGCTGGTGTTCATCGCCGCCCTGCCGGAAATGGATCCGGCCGGCGTTCTCGCCGGCCTTGCCATCTTCCGCCTGTTCTACCTCATCGTGCCCTTCCTGATCGCCCTTACGGTTGTCGTGATTTTCGAACGTGCGCAGTTCCTTGCGGGCAGCAAAATCGGAAACGGCGAAAACAACGGCATTTAGGCGCGGTTTCACGACGGTGGATGGCATACCTTCGGTAGAGCTTTTTTGAGCGGACCATCAACCTCTTCGAGTTCCGCGCTCTCGATGTGCAGCGGCGAGAAGGGTGGTTCCTGAATGGCGGCATTGACGATGCGGGTGATGTAGCATCCGGCGAAAATATGTTCCTTGCCACCCTTTTCCGTCGATTTGATCGCCACCGGCACCGGGGCATAGATACTGCCTGCCGCTCCTTCCGGCGTCACCGTGCCGGTGATCACCTGAACGCTCACGGTCTTCGCATAGCCTTGCACGAAGGACTGATAGTCGTTGAAAGGCTTGCTGAAATAGCTGTAGGCGCGGGCATATTCCTGGCGGTTGATCGCATTGTAGAGCGAGCGGATCAGTGCTGCGCCGTCGGAGCGATCATCGAGATAGGCCGCCTGGCCCTGGGCGCTGGCCTCGGGGCCACAGCCTGCCAGTGCAGATGCTGCCAGAAGTGAAACAAGGATGGCTTTCATGCGCATTGCTCCCGTTGATTGCGAGAAGTCTCAATGCGGATAAGGCGATTTGAAGGTGTGAGGCCGTTTTAGCCGAACCAAGCCGCAACTTGAAGCCAGTGCCGGAAAACCAGAAGCCGGAAAACGCGGGGCCAGAAAAACAAAAAGGCCGGGAAAACCCGACCTTTCACAACGCGCTTCGACACTCCTGCCAGTACATCCGTGGTCAACCGCGGAAGCGCATTTCTCCGGCGCGGATTATCGCGCCAGATTTGTATTAAGCAGCCTGCAGGTTGTCAGCAGACATCTTGCCGGACTTGCGGTCCTTGACGAGCTCGAAGCTGATCTTCTGGCCGTCATTGAGGCCACGCATACCAGCGCGCTCAACAGCCGAAATGTGAACGAATACGTCCTGGCTGCCGTCGTCCGGCTGAATGAAGCCGAAGCCCTTTGTGGAGTTAAACCATTTTACTGTGCCAGTGGCCATAACGATCCCTTTCTCTAGCAAATTATAAGTGACCAAGCCGTGGTATTACAGCGAGGCTTGATGTTCGAATCTGAAGGAAAGTTCGTCCGATTGCGCTCTATGTCGCAAAAACCAAAGTCATCTAACAAATATCGACCATGGCTGAGATAGGTTGCCGAAGCCATGCCGTCAAGTTTTATTATTTTTATTTTGCCACAGCCTTTGAATTCATTCGGTTTTATAAAGCGCGCGATCGAAGATTCGCTGCGTTTATTTTTGTTCGCCAGTGGCCGCGGATGCGACGCTATCCTGAAAACGCTGGAGGCGTATCAACGTTTTCTGGTTCCGATGAGTTGATTTGTTCCTTGCCCGCATCATGTTTCCAACATGGGCCGATTGAGTGGAGAAGCGACGATGTCGACACTACGAATTGCGATTGCCTGCCTGTCCCTGCTTGCTCTCGCCGGATGCGGCAACACGGTGCGCGGCATGAAACAGGATGGCGTGCAAACCAGCAATGCCCTGGACAACGCAACCCACCGCATAGCGGCAGCCAACGCGAACTGAAGGCAATCTGGCGCATGCCTGCGGCCGTTCCGCGTCGATTTAGGCATGCGAGCACGGTCGCCAAATCCGTATCGCCTCGGCGGAGGCAGCTCGTTTTCGCGCCGCGTAGCAACACGTGCAACCTACGCACGTTGCCATCGATAAACGCTGCCTGAAAAACCTTTTACGGATTCCTCTGTTGGTCGCAAAAAAAGCCCCCGGCATGCGCTCGAGGGCTTCTCTTCCGACAATTTCCGCGCCTGTCAACGAAGGCCGAAAAATGAAAGGACTGCGATAACAATGACAACCAGTCCAACGATGTAAATGATCTGATTCATCGTGGCTCCTTTCGCAACTCTCTTTTGTAGGAACGTCTCATAGAACGGTTAGTTCCGAGGCGGGCTGGTCGGCGCACTCATTATCAAGGGCGATGGCAAGACGAGGGGCGGTAGCCGAGTTCCCTCGGCGTCGAAATTCTGCACGGCGACCTCAGAAAACATATGCGTCCGGATATTCGGAAATCGAAAAGCCAGCGTTTCAGTGGCAGGAAACGCTGGCTCCGATTTCGGTGCGCATTTTTGGGGGACGCACCGCCGAGCGGGGCCCGTCGCCCGATGTTATAAAACGAGGGAAACCGGCTTTTAGTTCCCTTGGCCGACCGCTTTGCCGACGTTCGAGGTGCAGGCTGCGAACGGAAGCCCAGCGTGCAGCGACGGCACAGAGCAAGTTCATGAACCCACAGCGTTTTTCGTTTGGCGGTCTTTAACGCCCCCTTAAATCGCCGCATTTACACTTCATCGCACTGTGCGAAATCGGCGTCGCTAGAAATGCGCCCGCCTGCGTTCCCTTAACGCTCATCGGAGCAAACCATTCCCGACATGGCAGGAAAACGGACATCACCGCAGAGAATAGAACCTTCCTTCGAAGGCCGGCGCGGGCGTGATGACGGGGATCTGCGCGTCGAAGCGGCAGATCGTTTCGGCGGTGGCGGCAAGGCGCCGGGCAGATCCGGATCTGCGGCGAAAAAAACTCGACCGAAGAAGAGCTCCGACCGGGGCGGCTCGCGCGGTGGCGGCGGATTGACCGGTCTGATCCGGTCGTTGGTCTACTGGTGTATCGTTCTCGGCATCTGGGGTGCCATCGGCGTCGGTGGGCTGGTGCTTTATTATGGCGCGCGCATGCCGAGCGCTACCAGCTGGGCCATTCCCGACCGCCCGCCGAACGTCAAGATTCTTGCTGTCAGCGGCGATATCATCGCCAATCGCGGCGCCACCGGCGGCGAGGCGCTGTCGCTCGAAAACATGTCGCCCTATATTCCGCAGGCGGTCATCGCCATCGAGGACCGGCGGTTCTATTCGCATTTCGGCGTCGATCCGCTCGGCCTGGCGCGCGCGATGCTGACCAATATCACCACCGGGCGCATGGTGCAGGGCGGCTCGACGCTCACCCAGCAGCTCGCCAAGAACCTGTTCCTCTCGCCGGAGCGCACGCTGGAGCGCAAGGTGCAGGAAGTACTGCTCGCCATCTGGCTGGAGCAGAAATACACCAAGGACCAGATCCTTGCGATGTATCTGAATCGGGTGTTCTTCGGCTCCAACGCCTATGGCGTCGAGGCGGCATCGCGGCGTTATTTCAATAAGTCGGCGCGGGACGTGAACCTCGGCGAGGCGGCTCTTCTTGCGGGGCTCCTCAAGGCCCCGTCGCGGCTGTCGCCGGCGCGCGATCCGAAGGCTGCCGAAGAGCGTGCCCAGGTGGTGCTCGGGGCCATGCGCGAAGAAGGCTTCATCACCGATGCCGAGATAACCACGGCCATGTCGCAGCCGCCGACCAAGGCCAAGAGCTTCTGGTCCGGGGCGCAATATTATGTCGCCGACATGGTTATGGACCAGTTGCCGGGCATGGTCGGCGACATCAGCCAGGACCTGATCGTCGATACCACGCTCGATCTCGACCTGGAGAAGAAGGCCGAACAGACGCTCGCCTCCAGCCTGGATGAATCCGGCCAGAAGCTGAATGTCAGTCAGGCGGCCCTCGTCTCGATCGACGGCACCGGCGCCATCCGCGCCCTGGTTGGCGGCCGCGATTATGCCGACAGCCAGTTCGATCGCGCCGTCAAGGCAAAGCGCCAGCCGGGTTCCGCCTTCAAACCCTTCGTCTACGCCGCTGCGATGGAAATCGGCCGCACGCCGATGTCGATCCGCAACGATGCGCCGGTCCGGATCGGCAACTGGACACCGGAAAATTACGACGAGAAGTATCGCGGCGAGGTATCGCTTGCCAACGCGCTTGCCAATTCGCTCAACACCATTGCCGCCCAGCTGGTGATGGAAGTCGGCCCGCAGAACGTCATCAAGCTTGCCCATAGGCTCGGTATTGAATCCGAAATGCAATCCAACGCTTCGATCGCGCTCGGAACGTCCGAGGTCAGCCTTGTCGAACTGACATCCGCCTATGCGCCGTTCATGAATGGCGGGTTCAAGGCAACGCCGCATGTCATCAAGCGGATTTCGACGGCCGATGGTACGGTTCTTTACGAAAACACCTATGATAATCCGCCACGCGTGCTTGATCCGGCCGTGGTCAGCGAGATGAACCAGATGATGGTCGGGGTGATCGAACACGGCACCGGCAAGAGCGCCCGGTTGAAGGGCTGGCAGGCCGCCGGCAAGTCGGGCACGACGCAATCCTTCCGCGACGCGCTGTTCGTCGGTTTCACCAGTAATCTGACGACCGGTATCTGGTTCGGCAACGATGACGGCAAGTCGATGAAGAAGGTCACCGGCGGCGGCCTTCCTGCCAAGGCATGGCATGATTATATGACCGCGGCGCACGAAGGCCTCTCGCCGTCACCGATCTTCGGCACGACGGGTGTGCAGCCGACATTCGAGGACAATCAATCGTCGCCGGAGACGATCGGTGATGTCATTTCGGGCACGGATCAGTTTCCTGAGGCACCGGTGGCTAATGGCCAGACGGCGGCTCAGCAAGGTTTTGAACTGCCCGCGGATGCTGCGAATTCGGGACTCGTGCCGCCCGCCGACGTCGGCGAAACAACCGGCGCGACGCGGCGCACCACACTGTTCGATATTCTGACCGGTGGTTGACCATCCTCGATTTCCTTCTTACCTTCTGTGGCAAAGGAGAGGGGCACTGTAGGCCGGGGCGGGTCACCGCCGAAAAGCAGGCTGAGCGCGAAATATCTGCCGTTTGAACAGGGCGTTCTTTCGCTCTATTTGCCCTGCGCGGCTTTGGTTTTGAGTGTTTTCGCCGTTCAAGATGCCTTGCAGTCCGAAACACTGCTCCTTATATACGCCCAATCACCGCGGCTTCCGCTGCGAATATTCCACAGACCATCCCGTTAGGGACTGTCACATGAATGCCTGACCGGGTTCTGACAGTCCGCTGCAAGGAGAGAACGACATGGCTAAAGTAATCGGTATCGACTTGGGAACGACCAACTCCTGCGTCGCCGTCATGGACGGCAAGGACGCGAAGGTCATCGAAAATGCTGAAGGTGCGCGCACGACCCCCTCGATCGTTGCTTTCAACGACGACGGCGAGCGTCTGATCGGCCAGCCGGCCAAGCGCCAGGCGGTCACCAATCCGGAAAATACGCTGTTTGCGATCAAGCGCCTGATCGGCCGCACATTCGCGGATCCGACGACGCAAAAAGACAAGGCCATGGTGCCGTACAAGATCACCAAGGCTGACAATGGCGATGCCTGGGTTGAAGCGCACAACGAGAAGTATTCCCCGTCGCAGATCTCCGCCATGATCCTTCAGAAGATGAAGGAAACCGCCGAATCCTATCTCGGCGAAAAGGTCACCCAGGCCGTCATCACCGTTCCCGCCTACTTCAACGACGCGCAGCGCCAGGCAACCAAGGATGCCGGGAAGATCGCCGGTCTCGAAGTGCTCCGCATCATCAATGAGCCGACGGCAGCAGCTCTCGCCTACGGCCTCGACAAGAAGGACGGCAAGACCATCGCCGTTTACGACTTGGGTGGCGGCACGTTCGATATTTCGGTTCTCGAAATCGGCGACGGTGTCTTCGAAGTGAAGTCGACCAACGGCGACACCTTCCTCGGCGGCGAAGACTTCGACATGCGTTTGGTCGAATATCTCGCGGGCGAGTTCAAGAAGGACCAGGGCATCGACCTGAAGAACGACAAGCTGGCTCTGCAGCGCCTCAAGGAAGCTGCCGAAAAGGCAAAGATCGAACTCTCGTCCTCGCAGCAGACCGAAATCAACCTGCCGTTCATCACGGCGGACGCTTCCGGTCCGAAGCACCTGACGATGAAGCTGTCGCGCGCCAAGTTCGAAAGCCTGGTCGATGATCTCGTCCAGCGCACCGTTGCGCCGTGCAAGGCAGCGCTGAAGGATGCCGGCGTCACCGCGGCAGAAATCGACGAAGTCGTTCTGGTCGGCGGTATGAGCCGCATGCCGAAGGTGCAGGAAGTCGTCAAGCAGCTGTTCGGCAAGGAGCCGCACAAGGGCGTCAACCCGGATGAAGTCGTTGCTCTCGGCGCCGCCATCCAGGCCGGCGTTCTGCAGGGCGACGTCAAGGACGTCCTGCTCCTCGACGTGACCCCACTGTCGCTCGGCATTGAAACGCTCGGCGGTGTTTTCACCCGCCTGATCGAACGCAACACGACGATCCCGACGAAGAAGAGCCAGACCTTCTCGACGGCCGAAGACAGCCAGAATGCCGTGACCATCCGCGTCAGCCAAGGCGAGCGCGAAATGGCGGCCGACAACAAGCTGCTCGGCCAGTTCGACCTGGTCGGCATCCCGCCGGCACCGCGTGGCGTACCGCAGATCGAAGTCACGTTCGACATCGACGCCAACGGCATCGTGCAGGTTTCGGCCAAGGACAAGGGCACCGGCAAGGAGCATCAGATCCGGATCCAGGCATCGGGCGGTCTGTCCGACGCGGATATCGAGAAGATGGTCAAGGACGCCGAGGCCAATGCCGAGACCGACAAGAAGCGCCGCGAAGCCGTCGAAGCCAAGAACCAGGCCGAAAGCCTGATTCATTCTTCGGAAAAGTCGCTGAAGGAATTCGGTGACAAGGTCACGGAAGCCGAACGCACCGCGATCTCCGATGCGATCGCTGCGCTGAAGACCGCCGTCGAAGCCTCCGAGCCGGATGCTGAAGACATCAAGACCAAGACCCAGACGCTTCTCGAAGCCTCGATGAAGCTTGGTCAGGCGATGTACGAATCGCAACAGACGGATGCGGCCAATGCCGATGCACAGGCCGATGCTGCCCGCGACGGCGACATCGTCGATGCCGATTACGAAGAAGTCAACGACGAGGACGACCGCAAGAAGTCCGCATAAGTCTTCTTCGATCCGAAAATGCAAAAGCCCGGGGCCGCAAGCTCCGGGTTTTTTGTTGCCGCAGTCTCCCGTCAGAGACGCCGTTCGCCTTAACGGATGATTTGCAAGATGAGGATATGATCTCCCGCTAAAGTGAAAGCGGAGGCGAGCCGGTATCTATCGGCATGAAGCGCCAGCGGAGATTGCGGAATGCATTTCAGAATCTTCGAGACCTGGCGGCTCCTGGCGGCCATCCTGGTGATGGCCTATCACTTCCTGAGGTTCGGCTCCGGCGATCCCCTGCAATACGAAATCAGCCATGTCCTCGAGCGCCTGCTGCCGCTGATGGACATGTTCTTCATGATCTCCGGCTTTCTCATCCTCTTGCGATACGGTGACAAGCTGAGGGATTGGCCGAGCTACAAATCCTTCATCGTCCGGCGGCTTGCCCGTTTCTATCCGCTTTATCTCGTCACGCTGGCGTTCTTCGTTGCCGTCGGCATCGCGCTCAATCACGGCCTTGTCACATCGACGGTGCCCGCCCGCTATGATTTCAGCCTGCTACCGCAGAATATCCTCCTGCTGCAGGCCTGGGGGACGACGCCGCAACTCAGCTTCAACTACGTATCCTGGTCATTGTCGGCCGAGTGGTTCTGCTACCTGCTATTGCCGGTCTATGTCTTCGTCATCCGGCGTGGCGGCGTCAGAGGCCTGGCATTGATAGCTGTCATCAGCGTTGTTCTGCTCGAAGCCGTGACGCAGGCGGGCCTGATCCCGTTCGACAGCTGGCTGAAGGCCGATACCTGGGGGGCTTACCGCGCCTTTGCGGACTTTGCCATTGGCGGCGTCGTGATGATGCTGGCGCGCGACAGCAAGCTGCAGCTTCGCTCGCATTCCGTGGCCTGGGGTCTCTTCGCCCTCTCCGTTGCAGGCATGCTGATGCTGTGGCCGTCCTATCTTCTGGTCGCGCTCCTCGCCGTTGCAATGTTCTTTGCAGCCGTGGTGGAGCGGAACAATCCGGATGGCGCCCGCTTCCTGGCTGTGCTCTCGTCGGCTGGTCGGGTCTCGTTCGGAATCTATCTCTGGCATCCGGTCGTGGAAACCGCTCTGCTCGCTGTCGTCTGGCGGCACGCCGTCGCGCCGCTCGGGATTTTCAGCTTCTATCAGTTCATGATCGTGCCGATGATTGCGACTATCCTGGTTGCGATCGCGTCCGACCGATACTTCGAAAAGCCCGTCAGCGACCGGATCAACCGGCTTTTCGGCTGGGAGCGCCGTTCCCGGAAGGCACAGAGTGAAGCTGCGAGGGCCTGAATCTGTGCTTTTCCGACAAAAAGCGCCCGAGATAGTGTATTGCCTATGGTATCGCGCTTGAAGGTTTACTAAATCCTGTTGCAAGGAAATTTGGCGACCGCCGGGCAGCCGGTTTTGACGCGCCTATTCAACAGGACAATCTGCAAGTATGAAACGTGATCTCTACGAAACGCTCGGCGTTGCGAAAACAGCGGATGAGAAGGAGCTCAAGAGCGCTTTCCGCAAATTGGCGATGAAGTATCACCCGGACAAGAACCCCGGCGACGCGGAAGCGGAAAAGACCTTCAAAGAGATCAGTCTTGCATATGAAGTCCTCAAGGACCCGCAGAAGCGCGCGGCCTATGATCGTTATGGCCACGCAGCCTTCGAACAGGGCGGCATGGGTAACGGTGGTGCCGGCATGGGCGGAGCAGCCGGCGGCTTCTCCGATATTTTCGAGGACATTTTCGGCGAGATGATGGGCGGCGGCCGCCAGCGCCGGTCATCCGGCGGCCGCGAGCGTGGCGCCGATCTGCGCTACAATATGGAAATCTCGCTGGAGGAAGCTTATTCCGGCAAGACGGCGCAGATCCGTGTTCCGACTTCGATCACCTGCGACGTCTGCACCGGCTCCGGCGCCAAGCCCGGTACCAAGCCGACCACCTGCGCCACCTGTCAGGGTTCCGGCCGCGTGCGCGCGGCTCAGGGCTTCTTCTCCATCGAGCGCACCTGCCCGACCTGCCACGGCCGCGGCCAGATCATTGCAGACCCCTGCGTGAAGTGCCATGGCCAGGGCCGGATCACGGAAGAGCGGTCGCTCTCGGTCAATATCCCGGCCGGTATCGAAGACGGCACGCGCATTCGGCTGTCCGGCGAAGGCGAGGCGGGGCTGCGCGGCGGCCCTGCGGGCGATCTCTACATTTTCCTGTCCGTCAAGCCGCATGAGTTCTATCAGCGAGACGGCGCCGATCTTTATTGCAGCGTGCCGATCTCGATGACGACGGCCGCACTTGGCGGCAAGTTCGACGTGGCGACGCTCGACGGTACCAAGTCGCGCGTCTCGGTGCCGGAAGGCACACAGGCCGGCAAGCAGTTCCGCCTGAAGGGCAAGGGCATGCCGGTGCTGCGCTCCAGCCAGGTCGGCGACCTCTACATCCAGATCCAGATCGAGACACCGCAGAAGCTCACCAAGCGTCAGCGCGAGCTCCTGAAGGAATTCGAGGAATTGTCCTCCAAGGAGAACAACCCGGAATCGGCGGGCTTCTTTTCCCGTATGAAGGATTTCTTCGATATCGAGTGATCGTCGCAATCAGCGACTGGCCGGATAGACAATCGGCGATATATCCCGGCCGGAGGCAGCAAATGCCTCCGGCTTTTTCATGTCCGCAACTCCAGATAAAGGGCGGACGGGTTGCCTGCGAAATGAAGCGTTTTATCGGGAGAGGTGCCTCATGACCTACGAACTCTACTATTGGGACGGCATTCCGGGCCGCGGTGAATTTGTCCGGCTGGCACTGGAGCAGGCGGGCGTTGACTACGTCGATGTGGTTCGCGGCGACGGCGGGATGGCCCGCATGATGTCGTTCCTGAAAGGCCGCACGGAGGGTTTCGTGCCTTTCGCGCCGCCTTTCCTCAAGGACGGTGATCTCGTGGTCTCCCATGTTGCCAACATCCTGCTTTACCTCGGCACCAGGCTCAACCTTGTCCCGAAGGATGAGGCTGGCCGCACCGAAGTGAACGGATTGCAGCTGACCATCACCGATTTCGTCGCGGAAATTCACGACGTGCATCACCCGATCGGCGTGTCGCTCTACTACGAGGACCAGAAGGAGGAAGCGTTGCGACGGGCGGCGGATTTCCTGGACGAGCGCCTTCCGAAGTTCCTCGGTTATCTCGAAGGCCGGTTGCGCAAGAATGCGCAGGGTGAAATCCACGCCGTCGGCGATGGGCTGACCTATGTGGATCTTTCGCTGTTTCATGCCTTGGAAGGGCTGCGTTATGCCTTTCCGAACGCGATGACCTCCGCCGAGCCGGATTATCCGATGCTCGTCGCACTCAACGCTCAGGTCCGCGAGTTGCCGCGCATCAAGAGCTATCTTGCCTCCGAACGCCGGCTCGCCTTCAATGAAGAGGGTATCTTCCGCTACTATCCTGAACTTGATCGCAAGTAGTTGCCTATTCCATGACCGCGCTGTGATCGACGGCGGGCGCTGCCTTCGGCTTGCGCAGCAGGAAGACCAGCGGCATGACGGCGAGCGACATGATCATCAGGAGCTTGAAATCATCCATGTAGGCGATGATCGTCGCCTGCAGCGTGATGATGCCGTCGAGCGAGGCGCGGCCGACGGCGGTCATCGGGTCGAGCCCCGCTGCCGCGGGCGCCTGGAAGGCATGGTTGAAGGGTGTCACATAGGAGGCGATCGCCTCGTGGTTCGCCTGGGTATTTTCGGTCAGAAGTGCAGCGACGACGGCTATGCCGACGCTGGAGCCGATATTGCGTGAAAGGTTGTAAAGACCGGTCCCGTCGCCGCGCATTTCGGCCGGCAGCGTGGCGAAGGCGATCGTCGTCAGCGGCACGAACAGGAAACCGAGGCCTGCGCCCTGCACGAAGCCGACGGAGACGATCGTCCACTGCGAGACATCGGGCGTCCAGCCGATCATGTCATACATCGCCCAGGCGGTGATCGCGAGACCGATGAAAAGCAGGATGCGTGTATCGACCTTGCCGATCAGGCGACCGACGACGAACATGCAGACCATCGTGCCCAGCCCGCGGGGCCCCATGACGATGCCGGCCGTGACCACTGGATAGCCCATCAGTGATTGCAGATAGGGCGTCATCAGCGCCAGCGAGGCCAGATAGGTGACGCCGACGACGAAGATGAACAGCATGCTGACCGAGAAATTCTGGTCGAGGAACAGTCGTGGGTTGATAAAGGATTTCTCGGTCGTCAGCGTATGGATCACCAGCAGATAGAAAGCACTGGCGCAGACGATGGCCTCAACGAGAATCTCACCGGAGGAAAACCAGTCGAGCTGACCGCCGCGATCAAGGAACAGCTGTAGCGAAGCGATGGCAAGGCTCAGCATGCCGAAGCCGAACCAATCCAGCTTGGCATGCGCGTCGAGTTTGGTTTCCTTGACGAAGACGCTGATGCCGGCAAAGGCGAGGGCACCGATCGGCACGTTGATATAGAACACCCAGCGCCAGCTGATGTTTTCCGTGAGCCAGCCGCCGATGACCGGGCCGAGCACGGGGCCGACCATGACGGACACGCCGAACAGCGCCATCGCCGATCCACGTTCCTCGGCCGAATAGATGTCGAGCAGGATGCCCTGCGACAACGGTACCAGTGCTGCACCGAACAGCCCCTGCAGAAGCCGAAAGCCGACGATCTGGTTGAGCGATTGCGCAAGGCCGCAGAGGATGGAAGCTGCCACGAAGCCGACGATGGCAACGAGCAGGACGCGCTTGCGGCCGAATTTTGCGGCGAGGAAGCCGGAGGGCGGCGTCATGATCGCGGCTGCGACGATATAGGAAGTCAGCACCCAGTTGATCTGGTCGGCGCTCGCCGCCACGCTGCCCTGAATGTAGGGCAGTGCGACATTGGCGATGGTCGTGTCCAGCGCTTGCATGATCACGGCCAGGATGATGCAGGCCGTGATGGCGCCGCGATTTGCGATCGGCGTTGCCGCGGATGGGGTGCTGCTCATGACCGCTACTCGTGGGCGTGGGCGGTCGATTGGCCGAGCAGTTTCTGGATGGACTCCGGCAGGCCGCGCGCACGGCCGGTATCGACGGCGACCAGTGTGCTCATGCCGACGCGAAGCGGCGGCTTGCCGGCGGCGTCATCGATCGTGACGCGCATCGGAATGCGCTGGACGACCTTTACCCAGTTGCCGGACGTGTTCTGCGCCGGAAGCAGCGCGAAGCTGGCGCCAGACGCCGGGCTGACGCTCGCCACCTTGCCGGTCCATTCGACGCCCGGATAGGTATCGACGGTGATCGTCACGGGCTGGCCGGGCTTCACAAAGGTGAGCTCGGTTTCCTTCGGATTGGCTGCAATCCACATGTTCTTCGTCGAGACCAGCGAAAAGGCCTGTTGTGCGGCATCGAGATAGCTGCCGGGTTGCAGGGCGTTGACGTTGGTGACGACGCCGTCGAACGGCGCGCGCACCGTCGTGTCGGCAAGCTCGCGTTGCGCGTCATCCACGGCCGACTTGGCTTCGAGATAGAGCGGGTTCTGTTCGATCGGCTGATCGGCATCGCCGCCAAGCTGCGCCAGGGTGGTTGCAGCCTGAGCCTTGGCCACGGTCACCTTCTGTTTGGCGGCTTCCAGGTCGTGTTTGGCTTCATCAAAGGTCGCGTGCGACGCGGCCGCATTCGAGATCAGCTTTTGCTGCCGGTCAAAAACCGTCTGGTAGTAGGGAATATCGGCTTCGACCTGCGCAATCTGTGCCAGCGTCTCGGCATAGCTTGCCTTGAGGTTCAGAAGCTGGTTGCGGGCGGCGGCGAGCTTGGCCTGCGCGCCTTCCAGCGCGATGCGGAAGGAATCCGGCTTCAGCTGGAACAGCACCTGACCGGCCTTGACCTCCTCGTTCTCATGAACATTCACGGAAGCAACGGTGCCGGCGACGTCGGTCGAAACACCCACCATGTCTGCCTGAAGATAGGCGTTGTCCGTCTCCATGATCTGGCCGCCGGTCACGTAGAAATAGCCGCCGGCAACAAGCGCGATCGGCAAGAGCGCGAACAGGATTGGCCGCTTGAGACTGCGTCGGCGGCGAACCACGCCAGCGGCGGGAGCGGGGTCCGTCGATGACGCTGAGGCGGCATTGATCTTTGCTTCGGCCGTTGTGCCTTCGGATGTTTCAAGGGCAGTGACATTGGCGTTGGCGGGTACGCGGAGGGAGGATGTGTCAGCCATGGTTGGTTTCTTTATCGGCCGGTGCGCGGCAGGCCTGCAGGAGGTTGGATTTCATCAGGTCGAGAATGGCGACGAGCTTTTCACGGTCGTCGTCGGAAATGCCGAGCAGTGCTTCGAAGCGCGTCGCATCGCCGATGGCGCGCATGTCGGACAACAGCGCTCTGGCCGCTTCGGTCGTAAACAGAAGCGAAATACGGCGGTCCGTTTCATGGCGTTTGCGCTCGACGAAACCGCGATCGACAAGCTTGTCGAGCACGCGCATCAGCGTGATCGGTTCGATTTCCAGCAGCTCGGCCAGGCCACTTTGGTGGATGCCTTCATTGCGCGAGAGATAGGCGATCGTCTGCCACTGGGAGCGCGTCAGGCCGATATGCTTCGCCCGCTGCTCGAAGCGCTTTCGCAACAGCCGGGCGACGTCGTGAAGCAGAAAACCCACATTCGGGGTGAGGTTCATGGAGAGGGTGCCATATAGTAAGCATACATAATATAAGCATCACTATTTGATTTCTCGCAAATGCGCAATCAGGCACGTGTGCGTTGCGGCAATTTTGCTGTCACATCTGGGTGATCGTTGGTTACGGAATCGCTGCGCATCTTCAGTCTTGCCATTGCCCGCCTCTCGGCTTAGCTCTCACCCGGATACGCAACCGGATTCACTATGCCGCACAAGGTCTTTCTCTCCCGTCTGAAGCTCGGCGACTTCCGCAACTATGCGGGACTTTCGCTTGATCTCGACGCGCGCCATGTCGTGCTGACCGGTGAGAACGGTGCAGGCAAGACCAACCTGATGGAAGCGGTCTCCTTTCTGTCGCCGGGGCGCGGGTTGCGCCGTGCCGCCTATGCCGACGTGGCACGGGTGGGCGCGGAAACCGGCTTTTCCGTCTTTGCGGAACTCGATGGCATGGATGGTCCGGTCGAGATCGGCACGGGCACGGCTGGCACCGAGGAAGGCCAGACGCGCCGTCTGCGGCTCAATGGTACGACGGCAAAGACGGTCGACGAACTGCTCGACCATCTGCGCGTCCTTTGGCTCACGCCTGCCATGGACGGTTTGTTCACCGGCGGCTCTGGCGACCGGCGCCGCTTTCTCGACCGGCTGGTCCTGTCGCTCGATCCCGAGCATGGCCGCCGTGCCACCGATTACGAGCGCGCCATGCGCAGCCGCAACAAGCTCCTGTCCGAAGGGCGTGCGGACCCCGTGTGGCTGACCGGGCTCGAACGGCAGATGGCCGAGCTTGGAATCGCGATGGCGCTGGCGCGGCAGGAAATGCTTGGCCTGTTGGTCGGGCTGGTGGACAGGAATCATGAACGTGGCGTCTTTCCGGCCGCCGATCTGGCGCTGTCCGGCTTTCTCGATGGCGAATGGCATCGCCCGGCCTTCGATCTGGAAGAGCAGTATCTGGAGATGATGAAAAACGGCCGCTATCGCGACGCGGCTGCCGGCCGTACGCTGGACGGACCGCACCGTAGCGACCTCCTGATCCGCCACCGTGCCAAGAACATGGAAGCCGCGCGCTGCTCGACTGGCGAGCAGAAGGCACTTCTCGTCGGTCTGGTGCTTGCCCATGCCCGTCTGGTCGGCAACATGACGGGTCATGCGCCGATTCTGCTGCTCGACGAGATTGCCGCCCATCTGGACGAGGGCAGGCGGGCGGCGCTGTTCGACCTGGTCGATGATCTCGGTGGCCAGGCCTTCATGACCGGCACGGACCAGTCGATGTTTTCAGCCCTTGGTGACCGCGCGCGTTATCTCACGGTTGCCAACGGCACCGTTTCAGGGTGACAGTCCGATATCATGAGCAAACAACCTCTCAGTTCAGAAGAAGTTCAGCGCTACGCGCGCCATATCATCCTGCCCGAAATCGGCGGGGCCGGGCAGCAGGCGCTGAAGGCGGCGCGAGTGCTGGTCATCGGTGCCGGTGGTCTCGGCGCACCAGTGCTGCAATATCTTGCCGCCGCCGGCGTCGGGACGCTTGGAGTCGTCGATGACGACACGGTCTCCCTATCGAACCTGCAGCGACAAGTCATTCACGGAACGCCGGATATCGGGCATCTGAAAGCAGATAGTGCCACGGACGCCATCAGGCGGATTAACCCGCATGTCGATGTGATCCGCCACGCCGAGCGACTGGATACGTCCAATGTGGAGATGCTGTTTTCCGGCTACGACATCGTCGTCGATGGCTCTGACAATTTCGCCACCCGCTATCTCGCGGCCGATACGGCGGAGCGCATGGAGATAACTCTGGTGACGGCCGCTGTCGGTCGCTTCGATGGTTCGCTCACGGTTCTTCAGCCGTGGAAGACAACGGCTGACGGGCGGCAAAATCCGCGCTATCGCGATCTCTTTCCAAATCCACCGCCCCCCGGTGTCGTTCCCTCCTGCGCCGAGGCCGGTATCGTCGGCGCGCTCACCGGCGTGCTTGGTACATTGCAGGCTATGGAGGTCGTGAAGGTCATCACGGGCGCAGGCGAGCCGCTGGTCGGCCGTCTGCTGATGTATGACGGGCTGGCGGCACGGTTCGAGACGATAAAATATCGTCGCAAAAGGTCGACCGATGAAACTCCTGCCGATTGATGAAAAGTTCGAGGACTGGGACGGGCTTCTGGCGCTCATTCTCGACTCGTTCGCCTATATGCATCCGCGCATCGATCCGCCATCTTCCGCTCTGCGGCTGACGCCACAGTCGTTGAAGGAAAAGGCGAAAGTGGAAAAGGCCTATGCGGCCATCGACAATGGCCGGTTGCTCGGCTGCATTTTCTGCAAGCCGGAACCGCTCGATTGCCTGTACATCAGCAAGCTTGCGGTCGCACCGGAAGAGCAAGGCAAAGGTGTCGGGCGGCTGATGTTACAGGCCGCAATCGATTATGCCGCCGATTGCGGCCTGCCGTGTCTCCGCCTCGAAACGAGGATCGAGCTGAAGGAAAACCACCGCGCCTTTGCTCGATGGGGTTTTGTCCGCACCTTGGAAGCGTCCCATCCGGGCTTCACGCACCCGACCTTCATCGAGATGCGCAAGGCGCTCTGATCAATCCCTCCCGGGCAGCACGCGATCCGGCGGGCGATGTCCGTCGAAGAAGGTGCGGATGTTGATCACCACCTTGTCGCCCATGTCGATGCGGCCTTCGAGCGTTGCAGAACCCATATGCGGCAGAAGAACGACCTTGCCCTCGCTGGCAAGCTTGACGAGCTTCGGGTTTACGGCAGGCTCGTTCTCGAACACGTCTAGGCCGGCACCGGCGATCTTGTCTTCTCTCAAACATTTGATCAACGCGGTTTCGTCGACAATGCTGCCGCGCGCCGTATTGACGATATAGCTCGTCGGCTGCATCAGTGCGAGCCGTCTTGCCGACAGCAGGTGAAAGGTGGCGGGCGTCGAGGGGCAATTGACAGACACGATATCGACGCGAGCGAGCATCTGGTCGAGGCTGTCCCAATAGGTTGCTTCGAGCTTCTCTTCGGTCTCAGTGCTGACGCGCTTTCGGTTATGGTAGTGGATCGAAAGCCCGAAGGCCTTGGCGCGGCGGGCGACGGCCGTACCGATGCGGCCCATGCCGACAATACCGATACGCTTGCCGGAGATCCGCCGGCCCAGCATCCAGGTCGGCGACCAGCCTGCCCATTCACCCCGGCGGTCGGTGAGGATATTGGCACCTTCGGTCAGACGGCGCGGAACGGCGAGGATCAGCGCCATGGTCATGTCGGCGGTATCTTCCGTCAACACGTTCGGCGTGTTGGTGACGGTAATGCCGTGGCGCGCAGCAGCATCGATGTCGATGTGATCGACGCCGTTTGAAAAGCTTGCGATCAATTTCAGCTGCGGTCCTGCCTGCTCGATCAGAGCTGCATCGATCCGGTCGGTAAGCGTCGGCACGAGCACGTCCGCCCGCTTGACCGCTGCCACCAGTTCCGGCTGACTGCGCGGCGTGTCGTCGATATTCAGCTCGGCATCGAACAGCTCGCGCATGCGTGTCTCGACGACATCGGGTAATCTGCGGGTGATATAGACCTTGGGTTTTTTCTTCGCGGTCATCGCTGCATGCTTCGCCTTGTTGACGGGTTTTTAACCAAGATGAGTGATCGTTCTCCCTGCAGTTCCATTTTCTACCAGACCCGGTGTGGAAGACAAACAAAACTCTAGATGTTCCCAGACGATTTGCTTGTCTTCGACGGGGCCGGTCAGAGATTTAACTGCAAGCTTCTGAATCTTTTTGGAAAACGGATTTCGTCATGCGTCAGTTCCTTTCCAGGCTGGCTTTCGTTGCCGCCGCCACCCTGTCTGTTGTCGCGATCGACGCGATGCCGGTTTATGCCCAGGCGGCGAAAGGTGCAAGCGGCCTGCCGCTGCCGCGCTTCGTCAGCCTCAAGTCGAAGAGCGTCAATCTGCGCGTCGGTCCGAGCGTCGATTATGCCGTTGCCTGGCGTTATCTGAAGGCGGGCGTGCCGGTCGAGATCACGCAGGAATATGACAACTGGCGCAAGATTCGTGATGCCGACGGCACCGAGGGCTGGGTCAACCAGGCGCTGCTTTCCGGTGACCGCACGGCCGTCGCCGCGCCATGGATGCGCGGCAAGGGCGAGGGCATCTTCGTCAACATGCGCCGCGACCCGCAATCGGGTGGCGCGATCGTCGCGCGGATCGAGCCTGGCGTCGTCGTTCATGTCGGCGAATGCAACGGCGAGTGGTGCCGCGCCGAGGCCCAAGGGGCCGAAGGCTGGATTTCCCAAGGCGAAATCTGGGGTGCCTATCCGGGCGAAGCCTTCAAATAAGATTTCGATCCGAGCAGCCGGTCAGAGAAGCCCGGCTTCTTTCGCCGCAGTCGCCAGCGAGATCATCGGTCGCGGACCGACCTGTTCGATGACGATGCCGGCCGCGAGGCTTCCGAGCCTGCCGCAATCGGCAAGCGTCCTGCCCGTCGTATAACCATGCAGAAAACCCGCCGCATAAAGATCGCCCGCACCTGTGGTGTCGACGACGCGGTTGACCGTCGTCGCATCGACCTTCACCCGCTCTTCACCCTTGATGATGATCGACCCTTCTTCGCTCAGCGTCACCGCGGCGAGCTTGCAGTCCTTGGCGATCATTGATAGCGCCTGTTCGAAATCCTCCGTCTCGTAAAGCGCCAGTGCCTCGGCGCGGTTCGCGAACACGATATCCACCGTGCCGGACCGCATGAGGTCGAGGAATTCTGCGCGGTAGCGATGGACGCAGAAGCTGTCCGAGAGCGTCATGGCCACTTCGCGGCCGTTTTCATGGGCGATGCGGGCGCACTCGCGGATAGCGTCCTTGGCCAGCGGCGGGTCCCACAGGTAGCCTTCGAAATAGGTGACTGCCGCCTCCGCGACCACGGACGGTTCGACATCCTCGGGTCCTAGCTCGACGCAGGCGCCGAGATAGGTGTTCATCGAGCGCTCGCCGTCGTCGGTGACGAAGATCATCGAGCGGGCGGTCGGTGGATGGGTCTCGAGCGGCTTCGTCTCGAAATGCACGCCCTGCGCCCGGATGTCGTGGGTGAAAATCTCTCCAAGCTGGTCGTTGGCGACCTTGCCGAAATAGGCGGCTTTGCCGCCAAGGCTTGCAACGCCAGCCGCCGTATTGCCGGCGCTGCCGCCGGACGCTTCTAGGGCCGGCCCCATGCGCGAATAGAGCAATTCCGCCCGGTCGGCATCAATGAGGTTCATCGCGCTCTTGATGATGCCGTTGTGAACAAGAAAGGCATCGTCGCAGCGCGCAATGATATCCACAATCGCATTGCCGATCGTGAGCACGTCGAATTTCGTCATCCGGAACCGCCTGGAATGTTTGTGTCAGCCGGTGTCCGGTAATAGCGGATTTCCGGCACTTTGGAAGAGGACGAGAGAAAAAGAACGGTTTTGAGTGGATTTCGCTTGATATAGGAAATGATCATTCCCTATATGGGCGCATGGAAAATATTGCCGATACACCTCAGGAGCCACGGCTGCGTGGCCGTCCCCGCGAATTCGATACCGATCTGGCGCTTGACCGTGCCATTGGCCTCTTCTCGGCGCGCGGCTATCACGGAACGGCGATCAGCGATCTTGCGGATGCGATGCAGTTGACGCCGGGCAGCATCTACAAGGCCTTCAGGGACAAGCGCGGCATCCTGCTTGCCGCCTTTGACCGTTATCGCGCTGTCCGCAGCGCGAAGCTCAAAGCCGCGATCGAACCTTTTCCTCTCGGGCGGGACAAGGTCAGGGCCGCGCTGCAATTTTACGCCGAGGCCGCGCACGGTGATGTGGGGCAACGCGGTTGCCTCGTCGTTTCGACCGCGGCGGAACTGGCGGCTTCCGACCCGGTTGTTGCCGAACGTGTAGATCTTGCGCATGCGACAAACGAGGCGGCGATGAAGGACTGCGTTCTGCTTGGCCAGTCGGATGGATCGATTTCTACCGGCATCGATGCCGCAGACACGGCCCGCGCTCTTCTCTGCCTTCTGCAGGGCATGCGCGTCGTCGGGAAAACCGGCCGCAGCCGCGAGCAAATGGCAGCAGTCGCTGATGTGGCGATGAAATTGCTCGACGAACGACCTTGATTTTTAAGCATGGATTTGGAGACGCCCGTGACCAGCATCGCAGCATCCGTTGAAATCGCTTCCGAACCCAAGGCCATGTCCTCGGCGATGACATTCCTGCTTGCGGCGGCCTGTGGTCTGATTGCCGCCAATCTCTATTATGCCCAGCCATTGATCGGCCCGATCAGCGCATCGCTCGGCCTGTCTCCAGGGGCTGCAGGGTTGATCGTGACGCTGACACAGATCGGCTACGGGCTCGGCCTGCTGTTCATCGTCCCGCTGGGTGATCTCTTCGAAAACCGCAAGCTGATCCTCTCGGTCATGGGACTGGGTACGCTTGCCGTGGTCGGTGCCGGCATCGCTTCCACGCCACTGCCGTTTCTGGCCGCGGCGTTCTTCATCGGCCTTGGCTCCGTCGCAATCCAGATCATCGTGCCCTATGCGGCGCACATGGCCCCGGAGGCCCATCGCGGACAGGCCGTCGGCAATGTCATGAGCGGGTTGATGGTCGGCATCATGCTGGCGCGCCCGGTCTCAAGCTTCATTGCCGAATTCCTGCCGTGGCACATGGTCTTTTTCATCTCGGCAGCGGTTTTGGTCGTTCTCGCCGTAGTTCTCGCCCGCGCCTTGCCGCCGCGCATTCCGCAGACGGGTTTAAGCTATGGCGGCCTGCTTGCCTCGATGGGCCGGCTAGTCGTGACGACGCCGATCCTGCGCCGTCGCTCGCTCTATCAAGCCTGCATGTTCGCAGCCTTCAGCCTGTTCTGGACGACGACGCCACTTCTGCTTTCGGGGCCGGAGTTCGGCCTGTCGCAGGGGCAGATTGCGCTTTTCGCACTGGCCGGCGCTGCCGGCGCGATCGCAGCGCCGATCGGCGGTCGTCTTGCTGATCGAGGCTGGAGCTATCCGGCGACGCGCCTGGCGATGATCTCCGTCGCAATCGCCTTTCTGATCACCCACGTGGCGCCGACCGGATCGATGCTGGCGCTCGGCCTTCTGACCTTCGCCGCGATCCTGCTCGACTTTGGCGTCACCACCAATCTTGTGCTCGGCCAGCGGGCGATCTTCGTGCTCGGTGCGGAATATCGCAGTCGTCTCAACGGCCTCTATATGGCAACCTTCTTCGCCGGTGGTGCCGTCGGCTCGGCGCTGGGCGGCTGGCTATATGCGGAAGGCGGCTGGTGGGCCGCCTCCATGTTTGGTCTGGCGCTGCCGGCCTGCGCGCTCCTCTATTCGCTGACGGAGCGCGGGCCGATCAAAGGTTAAGGCAATCAGGCGGGGAGCGCCGACGCCTCAAATTGCGCGGCGTATTCCGCAGTCGGCGGGATCGGCTTGATCACGTCGATCAGCACGCCGTTCGGGTCGGCGGTGATGAAATGCCGCTGGCCGAAATCCTCATCGCGCAGCGTTATCAGGATCGGCAGTCCTGCAGCCTGGAACTCCGCATAAAGGGCATCCGGGTCTTCGACCTCGAAATTCAGAAGCATCCCGGAAACGGTTCCGCGTCCGCTTTCCGGAATGGTGTGGTGATTGCCGTCCAGGACAGCCAGCGTGACGCGTTCATCCAGCGTCGATTGTAGATGCACGTACCAGTCGCTGCTGAACAGCGCCTCGAAGCGAAGATGCCGCTTGTAGAACTCGGCGGTCCCCCGGACGTCGCCAGCCATGATGACGGGATAGTAGCTGGTGATTTTCATGGCTTTCTTCTCCTTTGAAATCCACATACAATCTGTTTGTATCTTTAATTAACATACATACAGATTGTATGTAAAGGTGGAAAATTGCGACGCAGCAACAGCGAGCGAACTGAAACCATGCGGACGACTTTGATTGCGGCGGCCCGTGCGCTTTTCGTGGAAAAGGGCTATGCGGACACGGCGACCCCCGACATCGTCGCGGCGGCGGGCGTGACGCGAGGCGCTCTCTATCATCACTTCGAGGACAAGAGAGCACTCTTCGCTGCCGTCGTCGCCGAGGAGGCGAGGAAGGTGAGTGAGGAAATCGAAAGTGCCGCGGCAGGCTCAGTGACAGCGCGCGACGGCATTCTCGACGGGACGCGTGCTTATTTCGATTCCTTAGGCGTGCCTGGGCGCATCCGGCTTTTGCTGCTGGACGGCCCTGCGGTTCTGGGGTCGGACGCGATGCAACAGTTGAACGAGCAATATTCGGAAGCCAGCCTCAAGGCGGGCCTCGGGGAGCTCTTCGCCGCCAGTGGCAAGGCTCCGGACCTGCTGGATGCTTTTACCGCCCTTCTCGGCGCAGCCTTTGATCGGGCAGTCCTTGCCATCGCGGCCGGTGCCAGCCGCAAGGATTACGAGCGGGCAATCGCCGCCCTGATCGACGGCATTTCCGTCAAATGATCTGCGCCGGCAGCTCGACCAAGGGCGCCGGAATCTCGCTGGTCTTTTCCGCCGCCTTGCAGATATCGGCGATGACGCAAGCGGCGCATTCCGGCTTGCGCGCCTTGCAGCAATAGCGCCCGTGCAGGATCAGCCAGTGATGCGCGTGGTAGAGGTAGTGATCTGGTACGATCCGCATCAGCTGGTCCTCGACCTCGTCCGTGGTTTTGCCCGGCGCCAGACAGAGCCGGTTGGCGATGCGGAAGATGTGCGTGTCGACCGCCATGGTCGCATGCCCGAAGGCCATGGACAGCACCACGTTGGCGGTCTTGCGCCCGACGCCCGGCAGGGTGATCAGCTCTTCGCGCGTGCGCGGCACCTCGCCGCCGAAATCGGCGATCAGCTTCTCGCTGAGCGCAATCACGTTCTTCGCCTTGTTGCGATAGAGCCCGATCGTCTTGATGTATTCGCGGACCTTCTCTTCGCCCAGCGCCACCATCTTTTCCGGCGTGTCGGCTGCCGCAAACAGCGCCCGCGTCGCCTTGTTGACGCCGGCATCCGTCGCCTGTGCCGACAGCGCAACCGCGACGACGAGCGTGAACGGATTGACGTGCTCCAGTTCGCCTTTGGGTTCGGGACGCTGGATCGAGAAGCGGTGGAAAATCTCCTCGATTTCCGCCTGGCTATAGGCGGTCTTCACCTTGGTTTTGGCGCGGCTGACTGTCGCGGCGCGCGGTTTCACAGCAGTCGGCGCTGATTTTGATTTTACGTTTTTCATGGTGCATCTATAGTCATTCACCATGAACGATGGCAACGCCGAGACAGTGACGGAAGAACAGCCGGTTTTCGCCGCGGAGCTGACGCCGCACCGTTCGTTGGGGCTGAAGGGCTTCAAGGTCTTCCTCCTGATCGCTGGCCTGTTGAGCCTCGTCCATATTTTCGTTTTCGTGGTCATCGGCGCCTGGCCGATCGTGTTCTTCTTCGGGCTGGATTTCCTGCTGCTGTTCGGTGCGTTCTGGCTGAACTACCGCTCCGCCCGCGTCCGCGAGGAAGTGAGCGTCTCACGCACCGATGTCTCGGTGCGCAAGTTCACGCCGGCAGGCCGGATGACTGAGCACCGTTTCAATCCGTTCTGGGCGCGGTTCAATATTGCCCGCCACGAAGAGATCGGCATCGTCTCCATGCAGATCAGCGACCGGAGCAGGGCGACCGATGTCGGCTCCTTTCTCAACCGCGACGACCGCGAAAGCTTCGCCGCCGCCTTTTCTGTCGCACTGGCAACCGTCAAGCGCCGATAGGGCAAGATTCGGGTGGCGAGACCACCGTTGGAGTGATTATCTCTGTCTCAAGGAGATACGATCATGAACATCACGACATCGATTCCCGCCGATATCACGCCGCATGGCAGCGACTATGAGATCGTCAGCCGTGTCGTCGAATTGCTGACCGAGAATTATCGCGATCAACCCTCTCTCGAAAGCATAGCCAGCGACCTTGGCCAGTCGCCGACACATTTGCAAAAGACCTTTACCCGCTGGGCGGGGCTATCACCGAAGGCCTTTCTGCAGGCCGTGACGCTCGATCACGCCAAGCGCCTGCTGCGGCAGGAGGAAATGCCGCTGCTCGAAACGAGCTTCGAGCTTGGCCTGTCCGGCCCGAGCCGGCTGCATGATCTCTTCGTTACCCACGAGGCCATGTCGCCAGGCGAATGGAAGTCGCGCGGCGGCGGTTTGACCATCCGCTACGGATATCACCCGTCGCCCTTCGGCGTGGCGCTGGTCATGGTGACGGATCGGGGCCTTGCCGGCCTTGCCTTCAATGATCCGGGCAAGGAGAAGGCGAGCTTTGAGGATATGGCCGGCCGCTGGCCGAATGCGCAATTTGTCGAGGACAGCGCAGCCACGGCGAGCTATGCCGCGCGCATCTTCGATTCCGGCCAGTGGTGTGCCGACGAGCCGTTGCGCATCGTGATGATCGGGTCGGATTTCCAGATCCGCGTCTGGGAAGCGCTTCTGAAAATCCCGATGGGCCGGGCGGTGACCTATTCCGATATCGCCTGCAAGATCGGCCAGCCCACGGCGTCGCGCGCCGTCGGCGCCGCCGTCGGACGCAACCCGATTTCCTTCGTCGTGCCCTGTCACCGGGCGCTCGGGAAAAGCGGCGCGCTCACCGGTTACCACTGGGGCCTGACCCGCAAGAGGGCGATGCTTGGTTGGGAAGCGGGCAAGGCTTGAAAAGGAAAGGGCCGCAGACGCGGCCCTTTCGCTATCTGGTTTTCTGGCCGCTTAATGCGCGCCGGACATGTCGCCCAGAACTTCCTTGGACGCGACCGTGGAATCCGCGTTGAGCTTGTAGACCATCGGCACCCCGGTCGCCAAGTTGAGGGCAAGGATCTGTTCCTTGGTCAGGCGGTCGAGCACCATGACCAGAGAGCGCAGCGAGTTGCCATGGGCGGCGACGAGAACATTCTCGCCCTTGAGAACGCGCGGCAGGATCTCGGTCAGGTAGTAGGGCCAAACGCGGGCGCCGGTGTCGCGCAGGCTTTCGCCACCCGGCGGCGGCACGTCGTAGGACCGGCGCCAGATATGCACCTGTTCCTCGCCCCATTTGGCGCGGGCATCGTCCTTGTTGAGGCCGGACAGGTCGCCATAGTCGCGCTCGTTCAACGCCTGGTCCTTGATGGTTTCCAGATCGGGCTGGCCGATCTTGTCGAGGATGAGCTTGAGCGTGTGCTGTGCACGCGTCAGCACCGATGTAAAGGCGATGTCGTACTTGATGCCGTATTCGGCCAACGCCTTGCCGCCGGCATTGGCTTCCTCGATGCCGAGCGGCGTCAGGTCTGGGTCCTTCCAGCCGGTAAACAGGTTTTTCAGGTTCCAGTCGCTCTGGCCATGACGCACAAGGACGAGGGTGCCGCTCATATGTATTCCTCCGGGGAGTTTTAAGATTCAGGACAGCCCGAGCACGTCGAGCATGGAATAGAAGCCGGGTTTCTGGCCGCGCGCCCAAAGCGCCGCTGTGATGGCGCCGCGCGCAAAGATCGCGCGGTCGGTCGCAGAATGAGAGAGCGTCACCTGCTCGCCTTCACCGGCAAGAATGACGGAATGTTCCCCGATCACTGAACCGCCGCGCAGCGTCGCAAAGCCGATCGTGCCGGCAACGCGTGCGCCGGTATGGCCGTCGCGCACCCGTACGGAGTGCGCGTCAAGGCCGATATCGCGGCCCCTCGCAGCAGCTTCTCCGAGAAGGAGCGCCGTGCCGGAAGGCGCGTCCACCTTGTGTTTGTGGTGCATTTCAAGGATTTCGATGTCCCAGTTTTCGGGGCCGAGTGCGCGGGCTGCCTGCTGTGTCAGCACGCCGAGAAGATTGACGCCGAGACTCATATTTCCGGATTTGACGATCCGGGCATGGCGGGCGGCGGCCTTGAATTTGTTCTCATCGTCGACCGAGCAGCCGGTGGTACCGATGACATGGACGATGCGGGCCTGCGCTGCGAGACCTGAAAACTCCACGGAAGCGGCAGGCGAGGTGAAGTCAAGCACACCTTCTGCCTCGACAAAGGCTTCAAGCGGCTTGTCGGTGATAACAACGCCCGTCGGGCCAAGCCCGGCGATCTCGCCAGCGTCGCGGCCGACGAAAGCGGAGCCCGGACGCTCCACGGCCGCAAAAACAGTGGCGCCCGGCATGGCATTGATGGTGCGGATCAGCGTCTGGCCCATCCGGCCGGCGGCACCCACCACCACGAGTTTCATATCCGTCCCGCTCATGCCTGCCTCAATTCCCGTCAAATCAAAGTTTCGGCTTCCGCCGGTTGTGTTGCCGCAGTGCCCTGCAGATTGTGCAGGCGAGCGTAAAGGCCGTCACTGCGCTGCGCAAGCGCCTCATGCGTGCCTTCCTCGACCACCAGCCCGTCCTTCATGACGATGATCTTGTCGGCATTGACGACCGTCGACAGGCGGTGGGCGATGACCACGACGGTGCGACCGCTCATGGCGTGGTCGAGCGCCTTCTGGACGGCCGCTTCCGACTCGGTATCAAGCGCCGACGTTGCCTCATCGAGCAGCAGGATGGGTGCATTGCGGACGAGAGCGCGCGCGATCGACAAGCGCTGCCGCTGGCCACCGGAAAGTGTCACACCGTTTTCGCCGACTGCCGTATCATATCCCTGCGGCTGCAGGCGGATGAAGTCATGGGCATAGGCCAGCTTCGCGGCTTCCTCGACCTCGGCATCGGTCGCCTCCGGGCGGCCGTAGCGGATGTTGTCGCGGATCGAGCCTTCGAACAGGTAAGGCTGCTGCGAAACATAGGCGAGCCCGTTGCGAAGCGACTGCTTGGTGACATGTGCTATGTCCTGCCCGTCGATCAGGATTTCGCCGCCGGAGGGATCGTAGAAGCGGGGAATGAGGCTGATTACGGTCGATTTGCCGGCACCGGACGGTCCGACGAGCGCCGTCGTCTTGCCGCCCTCGGCAGTGAAGCTCACGCCTTTGAGGATATCTTCGCCCGAAGCATAGTTGAAACGCACGTTCCTGAATTCGATTGCGGCCGGTCCGAGCGCGAGGTCGCGGGCGTCCGGCAGATCCCGCTGATGCGGAACGGTATCAAGGATCTCGTAGATCATCCGTGCATTGACGACGGCGCGTTCCAGCGACACCTGCAGCTTGGCAAGGCGCCGGGCCGGATCATACGCCATCAATAGCGCTGTAACAAAGGCAAAGAAGGCACCCGGTTGCACGCCGTTGTAGATCGAGCGGAAGGCGGCATAGGCAAGCACGCTGGAGATCGCAAAGCCGGCAAAGGTTTCCGTCATCGGCGACGTGCGTTCGCTGAGGCGCGCGATGCGGTTGGCGCGGTTTTCGGCCCGGTCGATGATCGCCTCGACCTTGGTCTTCAGCTGCTTTTCCATCGTGAACGCCTTGACGATGGTGATGCCCTGGATGGTTTCCTGCATGGCGCCGAGCACATGGCTGTTGATCTCGACCGATTCGCGTGTGGCCTGCCTCAGCCGGCGCGAAACGTAGCGAAGGCCGATCAGGAGTGGCGGCGCGATGACGAAGACGATGATCGTCAGCAGCCAGTCCTTGCTGATCATGACGCCGATCAGCGCGATCAATGTCAGGAAGTCGCGGGCAAGCGACGTCACTGTCATGTTGAGCACATCACGGATGCCCGAAACGTTCTGGCTGATCTGCGCGGAAATGCGGGCCGAGCGGGTATCGCTGAAATAGCCGACGCTCAGCGCCATCAGGTGCGAATAAAGCCGCCGCTGATAGCTGGCGACAATGTTGTTGCCGATTTTCGACAGCGCAACAGCCTGGCCGTAGGTGGCAAAGCCACGCAACACGAAGGCGATGAAGATCGCGCCGCAGATGTAGAGAACGATGTCGGCCCGCTTGTTGGCGAAGGCTTCGTTGACCACCGATTCCATGATCCAGGCGGTAAACGCAGTTGTTCCGGCGACGATGGCAAGGCAGGCGATTGCGAAGATGTAGCCGCGCAGGTGAGCACGCCCGTTTTCGGCGATGACCCGTTTGAGGACGCTGGTAATTGTCTCGCGGTCGACGCTAGGCAGCTTTGTCTTGGCTTGTTTCAAGCTGGTTTCCTTAAAGCCCGGCGCATGCTGGAAGGCGCCTCATTCTCCCGGGCTCTATAGTCTCTTGATCCTTCTTTGGCGAGTCTGCCGCGCGGGTCGCCGTTCAAGTTCTCCAGCGCCGTCCCTCAGTTGCCACACCGAAGCGGGACGGTGTGCGCGAATAGGCGGCAAGGCCGGAAAGGGCGGCGGTCGGGTGCGTTACCACGAAAGTCGGGATGGTCTTGAGCAGGGCCGAGTGCGGCGCCTTGTCCTCGAAGGCCTGGCGGAACTCCGGTTTCTTCAGCGCCGGCAGGATCTTCTGCGAAATACCGCCGGCGAGGAAAACGCCGCCGCGCGCCATGAAAATCATCGCCATGTCGCCGGCAACGCGGCCGAGATAGGTGGAAAACAGCGAAACGGTCTCGACCGCCGCCTCGTCACTGCCGGCAAGCGCACTGGTCGTCACCGCTGCCGGATCGGCGAGCTCCGGATTCCAGGCCTTCGATTCGCATACGGCGCGATAGATGTTCATGATGCCGCGACCGCACAGCAGCTGCTCCGCGGAAATGCGCCCTTCGATTGGCTCGAGGAATGGCCAGATCTGATAATCACGCTCGGTGCGCGGCCCGACATCGACGTGGCCGCCTTCGCCTGGAACCGGAAACCAGGTGTGCTGGGCGTGGACGAGGCCGGCTACACCGAGGCCTGTTCCGGGGCCGAGCACGGCGCAGGAAGCGGATTCAAGGATCGCGCCGGAGCCGATCTGCTCGCGGCCTTCGTCGCCGATGGAGGCAATGGCAAGCGCCTGCGCCTCGAAATCGTTGATGATGATCACGTCCTCAAGCGCCAGCGCCGTCAGCATGTCCTTTGGCTTGATCACCCAGCCGGCATTGGTGAGCGGGATTTCGTCGCCCTTGACCGGTCCGGCCACTGCGATGATCGCCGAGCGCGGCTGCACCGAGGTCTTGTCGAGAATGCTGGTCTGCAGCGCTTCCTCGATGCTGGCATAGCTGGTGGTCGGGATGATCGGGAACATCTTCGGTTCGGCGAAGGCATCGAGCAGCAGCGCGAAGCGTGCGTTGGTTCCGCCGATGTCACCGATCAGGATCGGAAAGGTGAGGTTGCTTTCGGTGTCTGTGAGCATGGGCATGGGACGTTCCGTTGTGATCGTGCGGAATTGAAGCTCGAAAAGAGCTGTATCAGGGATGATGGAAGTCGATCAACTGTTCTGCGGTCGCCCGGTTCAACGCCATGGGAATATCATAGACGGTGGCAAGCCGCATCAGCGCCTTGACGTCGACGTCATGCGGCATGGCGGTGAGCGGATCGGTAAAGAAGATCAGCATTTGAACGTCGCCTGTCGCGATCATTGCGCCGATCTGCTGGTCGCCGCCGAGCGGGCCGCTCTTCAACCGGATAACATTGAGGCTCGGACAGGCCTCCTGCACCCGGCCGCCGGTCGTGCCGGTGGCGATGATCTTCCAGCCGGCAAAGACGGCTTCGTTGGCCTGCGCAAATGCGGCCATGTCGTCTTTCTTCTGGTCGTGGGCAATCAGCGCCACGCATTTTTGACTGGCCATCGCAGTTCTCCCGGCGTCACGCCGACCAATGACGGTCTCGAATTAAATCGATTTGAATTCCTGTACAGCACAGTTCGGCGGTTGAAAAGCGTCGAAAGACGCTGTGCTCTTCAGCCTATTGCGGGGCAGGACGGGAAAGCGGGATCGGAATGGCAGTGTCCTGCAGATCATCGCTTCCGGCATTGATCACTTGCTGGATCGCCGCGTCGCCGGTTTGCGGCTGTGGCGCCACATAGGCCGTGCCGAAGGTCGCCGATTGTTCCGAAGCGGCCGGAGCGGCGAGCACGGCGGCGCACGCTTTCGGCAGATCGGCCAGTGTCACGAATCTCGGCTTGACCGGCTTTGCGCCGGGCTTCGGCTTGGCCCATGGCTCCTTGGTAAACCACCAGGCAAGCGACTTGTCGCAACCGTCGCCGCTTGCAACGGGCGCCTGTGCCTTGCAGCCGGAAGCGCCCGGCGGGCAGTGCATGCGAATGTGGAAATGCTCGTCATGACCATAGACCGGGCGCACCTTGCCGAGAAGCGAGCGGTCGCCGGTCCATGTGTCGCAGAGCTTTTTCTTGATTGCCGGATTGACGAAAACACGCTCCACCTGCGGATAGCTCGCCGCCTGCATGACCAGTTTGGCGTGGGTCGGTGTCCACCGCGTGGAGTTGACGGTCAGGAATTTGCTTTTGTCGAGCATCGAGGTGAACGGCATGTCCTCGCGCGCCTGCGCCGAAAGCGGCTGCGCCGGCTTCGGTGTGAACCAGATATCCGCATCGAGTCCGATCTGGTGGGACGCGTGTCCCGTCAGCATCGGGCCGCCACGGGGCTGGGAAATGTCGCCGATGAGGATGCCGGAACCCCAGCCGAGTTGAGCGGCATCCTGCGAGAACCTCTCAAGAAACGCGATCATCGCCGGATTGCCCCAGCGGCGATTTCGCGACAGCCGCATCGCCTGCCATGTCGGCCCGTCCGTCGGGATCGCCACAGCTCCGGCCATGCAGCCTTTGGCATAAAACCCGATCGGGCTCGCTGCCGAATTGCTGGGAAGCTGAACCTTGCCGAAAATCTGCTTCGCCGGTGTGCTGTCAGCCGACGCAGCTTCGCCGGCAACAAGGCCGAAGCCGGTCAGCGCCATGACCGCGACGAATCCCAGATGCCGAATGAAGCCCGCTTTCGTTCCTGTCATGACCGTCCGTTTCCCCGATAAACGCATGCTGATCCGCGCCTGAGCCTTGCCCGACGGCGATTTGCCCGGTTGATACTGACTCCACGTCTTTGTGTCAGCCTTGCGGGACACACGACCGTGACCCAAAAAAGATGCCCGATTTGAGGCGGCTTCTGTCAATTGCCCGGATTTTGCCTATTCTGTCGTTCAAGCAAGGAAAAAAGGGAAAGCTGAATGGGGCGAATTGGCATGAATTTCGGAGGCGCAGTCACCTTGGTGACATTGACGATAGTCTCATTGTCTCCGTTGCCGTCGATCGCACAGGAGCAGAATTTTCGCATTGGGAATTCGACCATCAGCGAGCCGAAATACAAACCGGGCTTTACGCGCTTCGACTACGTCAATCCGGATGCTCCGAAGGGTGGTAGTCTCAAACTTTCCGTTTCCGGTACGTTCGATACTTTCAATCCAATTCTCAGCAAGGGTGACGCGGCCTCGGGCCTTGCACTGGTTTTCGATACGCTGATGAAGCCCGCCGAAGATGAACTCCTGACGTCCTATGGCCTTCTGGCGGAAGGTGTGTCCTATCCAAGCGATATCTCCACGACCACCTTCCGGCTGCGTGCGGAGGCGAAATGGGCTGATGGTACGCCGGTCACCCCGGAAGACGTTGTGTTCAGTTTCGACAAGGCGAAGGAACACAATCCCCTCCAGTCCAACTACTACGCCCATGTGGTCAAGGCCGAGAAGACCGGTGAGCGCGATGTGACCTTCACCTTCAACGAGAAAGGCAACAAGGAGTTGCCGGATATTCTCGGCCAGCTGACCATCCTGCCCAAGGCCTGGTGGGAGGGAAAGGGCCCCGACGGCAAGCTGCGTGACATTTCGAAAACGACGCTGGAGCCGGTCATGGGTTCCGGCCCATACAAGATCGCGTCCTTTTCCCCTGGCGGTAACATCATTTTCGAGCTCAGGGACGATTACTGGGGCAAGGACCTGAACGTTAATATCGGCCAGAACAACTTCCAGACTATTTCCTACGGTTACTTCGGTGATCGCGACGTGGAATTCGAGGCGTTTCGCGCCGGTGGCGTCGACTATTGGTATGAGAATTCGGCTGCGCGCTGGGCGACAGGGTATGATTTCCCTGCTGTCAATGACGGCCGCATCAAACGGGAGGAGCTTGGAAATCCTTTCCGCGCCACCGGCATAATGCAGGCTCTCGTTCCAAACATGCGACGTGACATATTCAGGGATCAAAAGGTCCGTGAAGCATTGAACTACGCCTTTGATTTCGAAGAACTGAATCGCACTGTCGCCTTCAACGCATATGGTCGCGTCGACAGCTATTTTTGGAACACGGAGCTCGCCTCTTCCGGTCTGCCACAAGGGCGAGAACTGGAAATTCTCGAGAGCATGAAGGACAAGGTGCCGCCAGCGGTGTTCACCATGCCCTACACCAATCCCACCGGCGGCAATCCTCAAAAAAGTCGCGACAACCTGCGCAAAGCGATCGGTCTGTTGAAGGAGGCCGGTTACGAAATCAGGGGAAGCGCCATGGTCAACAGCAAGACCGGCAAGCCGTTTTCCTTCGAGATTTTGCTGGCTAGTCCCATCCTCGAGCGCTGGGCTTTGCCTTACACGCAAAATCTGCGCAAGATCGGGATCGACGCGCGCGTGCGCACTGTCGATCCCGCGCAGTACACGAATCGCGCCCGGTCGTTCGATTTCGACATGATCTGGAACGTGTGGGGCGAGACGATGAACCCCGGCAATGAGCAGGCCGACTACTGGGGTTCCGGCTCCGCCAACCAGCAGGGTTCGCGCAATTATGCGGGGATTGCCGATCCCGCAGTGGATGCGCTGATCAGAATGGTTATCTTTGCGCCGAACCGCGAAGAGCAGGTGGCTGCAATCAAGGCGATGGACAGGGTGCTGCTTGCCCATCACTACGTCATACCGCTCTTCTACGGTAAGACGGCGCGGATTGCCTATCGCAACGAGCTTGACCGCCCCGCCGAGCTCCCCACCTATTCGCTCGGCTTTCCGGATGTCTGGTGGTCGAAGAAAGCCAGCGCAAAATGAAAGCCTTGCGCACGGCTCGCCGTGTACTCCAAATGCGTTTATGCGAATCAATATGGGCGCCCCTGCCGGCTTCGGCTGCGGGTGTCTTGAAGGGGATCAGCGGATTGACGACAGACATGTGGGTTGCCGATAGCAGCGGAGCGAATCGTGTTGCTGGAAACAGCGGCAGGCGGGAGCAGCGCTGATGGGGGCCTATATCCTGCGCCGGCTTTTGCTTATGATCCCGACGATGGTCGGCATCATGGCCATTTCCTTCGCCGTCATCCAGTTTGCGCCCGGCGGCCCCGTCGAGCAGGTGATCGCCGACCTGACCGGCCAGAACCAGGGCGACCGGCTTTCGGGCACCGGTGGCGACCTGACTGGGCAACAGGTCGGCGGGGACGAGTCCGGCGGAAAATATCGCGGTGCTCAGGGGCTTGATCCGGAGTTCATCAAGAAGCTGGAAAAGCAGTTCGGCTTCGATAAGCCGCCGCTCGAGCGTTTCGGCCAGATGATGTGGAACTATATCCGCTTCGATTTCGGCGAAAGCTTCTTCCGCAACACGTCGGTCATCGACCTGATCCTCGACAAGATGCCGGTGTCGATCTCGCTCGGCCTCTGGATCATGCTGTTATCCTATGCCATTTCGATTCCGCTGGGGATCAAGAAAGCCATATCAGACGGCTCGACCTTCGACGTCTGGACGTCAGGAATGATCATCATCGGCTATGCGGTTCCCGGCTTCCTGTTCGGCATCCTTCTGATCGTGCTCTTCGCCGGCGGGTCTTTCTTCGATTGGTTTCCGTTGCGCGGCCTCGTCTCGGACAATTTTAATCAGCTCAGCTGGTGGCAGAAGATCCTCGATTATTTCTGGCACATGACGTTGCCGCTGATCACGCTTCTGCTGTCTGCTTTTGCCACGACGACGCTGCTGACCAAGAATTCCTTCATCGATGAGATCAAGAAGCAATATGTCACCACGGCGCGGGCCAAGGGGCTGAACGAGCGGCAGGTGCTCTACGGCCATGTCTTTCGAAATGCCATGCTGATTATCATCGCTGGCTTTCCGAGCGCTTTCATCTCCGCCTTCTTCACCGGTGCGCTGCTCACCGAACAGATATTCTCCCTCGATGGTCTCGGTCGTCTCGGTTATCAGTCGGTGGTCGGGCGCGACTACCCGGTGGTCTTTGCGACACTCTACATCTTCTCGCTGATGGGGCTGTTCGTCAGCCTGCTGTCAGACTTGATCTATACCTGGGTTGATCCTCGTATCGACTTCGACCGGAGGGACATCTGATGGTGGATGTCGCCTCGACCATTCCTGCGCCTATCCCGCCCAAAAAGGGCCTGCAGTCGCCAGTCAACACGCGCCGCTGGCAGAATTTCAAAGCCAATCGCCGCGGCTATTGGTCACTATGGATTTTCTTGGCGCTATTCGGCCTCAGTCTTTGCGCGGAATTCATCGCCAATGACAGACCCATTCTCGCTTCCTACAAGGGCGAAATCCTCGTGCCGGTGCTGGTCAATTATCCAGAAGAGAAGTTCGGTGGGTTTTTGGCCGAAACCGATTATCGCTCCGATTACATCCGCGACGAAATCAATGCCAATGGCTGGATGATCTGGCCGCCGATTCGCTATTCCTACCAGACCGCCAATTCCAACATTCCGCATTCCGCCCCGACCGCGCCGTTCTGGCTAATGGACGAGAAAGAACGTTGCTCGCCCTATCCGCAGGGCAAGGACGACCCGGGCTGTACGCTTGGTAACCTCAACTGGCTCGGCACGGACGATCAGGCCCGCGACGTCACGGCGCGGATGATCTACGGTTTTCGCATCTCCGTTCTCTTCGGCCTGGCGTTGACCATCGCGTCGGCCATCGTCGGCGTGACCGCCGGTGCCGTTCAGGGCTATTTCGGCGGTTGGACGGACCTGCTATTGCAGCGTTTCATCGAAATCTGGTCGTCGATGCCGGTGCTCTATATCCTGCTGATCATCGCTGCGATCCTGCCTCCGGGCTTTTTTGTGCTTCTCGGCATTATGCTTTTGTTTTCCTGGGTCGGCTTCGTCGGCATCGTGCGGGCCGAGTTTCTGCGGGCGCGCAATTTCGAATATGTCCGTGCCGCCCGCGCACTTGGCGTCAACAATGGGACGATCATGTTCCGCCACCTCCTGCCCAATGCTATGGTGGCGACGCTGACCTTCCTGCCGTTCATCCTGTCCGGCTCGATCACCACGCTGACCTCGCTGGATTTCCTCGGTTTCGGCATGCCGCCAGGCTCGCCGTCGCTCGGCGAGCTGATCAGCCAAGGCAAGTCGAACCTGCAGGCTCCCTGGCTCGGTCTCACAGCCTTTGTCGTGTTGTCGGTGATGCTGTCATTGCTGATCTTCGTCGGTGAAGCGGTGCGTGACGCGTTCGATCCAAGGAAGACGTTCCGTTGAGCACAGCCATGACAACCCTCCTCTCCGTGCGTAACCTGTCCGTGGCTTTCCATCAGGGCGGCAATACATCGACGGCCGTCGACGATATCTCGTTCGACATCAAGCGCGGCGAAGTCGTTGCGTTGGTCGGCGAATCCGGCTCTGGAAAATCGGTTTCGGCCAATTCCATCCTGAAACTTCTGCCCTATCCGGCTGCCAGCCATCCAGGCGGCGAGATCGTCTTCAACGGCAAGGACCTGATGAAGGCCTCAGATGCCGAGTTGCGCCATGTGCGCGGCAACGACATCACGATGATCTTTCAGGAGCCGATGACGTCGCTCAACCCGCTGCATTCGATCGAGCGCCAGATCGCCGAAATCCTTGATCTGCACCAGGGCATCACGGGTGCTGCCGCGCGCACCCGCGTGCTGGAACTGCTCAATCAGGTCGGCATCCGCGAGCCGGAAAAACGCCTTGCCGCCTATCCGCACGAACTGTCCGGTGGCCAGCGGCAGCGTGTCATGATCGCTATGGCACTCGCCAACAGACCGGAATTGCTGATCGCGGACGAGCCGACGACGGCACTCGATGTGACGGTGCAGGCGCAGATCCTCGAGCTGTTGAAGCAGCTCAAGGACGATCACGGCATGTCGATGCTGTTCATCACCCATGACCTCGGCATTGTCCGCAAGATCGCCGACCGCGTCTGCGTCATGACCAAGGGCAAGATCGTCGAGACCGGCCCGACGGCGGAGATTTTCGCCAATCCGCAGCATGCCTATACCCGCCACCTGCTGGCCTCCGAGCCGAAGGGCGTTCCGCCCGTTTCCGATACGTCCAAGCCGGTCGTGATCGAAGCCCAGGACATGAAGGTGTGGTTTCCCATCAAGGCAGGCTTCCTGCGCAAGGTGGTCGATCATGTGAAGGCCGTCGACGGCATCGACCTGACGCTGCGGGCCGGCCAGACGCTCGGCGTCGTCGGCGAATCCGGTTCCGGCAAGACGACGCTCGGCCTGGCGCTGACACGGCTCATCTCCTCGAAGGGGCGCGTCAGTTTCATCGGCAATGAGATCGCCGGCTATTCGTTCAAGCAGATGCGCCCCTTGCGCAACCGCATGCAGATTGTCTTTCAGGACCCCTTCGGGTCGCTCAGCCCGCGCATGGTGGTCAGCGACATCATCGCCGAGGGTCTGAAGGTGCATGAACCCACGCTCTCCGAGAAGGAGCGCGACGCGCGCGTGGCTGGAGCGCTGGAAGAGGTCGGCCTCGATGCCGCAACCCGCTGGCGCTATCCGCATGAATTTTCCGGCGGCCAGCGCCAGCGCATCGCCATTGCCCGCGCCATGGTCTTGAAGCCGCAATTCGTTATGCTCGACGAGCCGACCTCGGCCCTCGACATGAGCGTGCAGGCGCAGGTGGTCGATCTGTTGCGCGACCTGCAGGCGAAACATTCGCTCGCCTATCTCTTCATCAGCCATGACCTCAAGGTCGTCCGCGCCCTTGCCAACGATATGATCGTCATGCGGCTTGGCAAGGTCGTTGAGCAGGGGTCTTCGGAACGCATCTTCACTGCGCCGCAGGAAGATTATACCAAGGCGCTGATGGCCGCCGCCTTCAACATGGAGGCGGTCAACGTGCCCGCCATCAATCAATAGAGTTCCGTTTCATGCCCGCGAAAAGCCCCGTGATCGTTGATCTGAAGTTCATTCCGCAGGAAGTGGAAGACGGCCTGAAAGGCGCCTTTCCCGGTCGCGAGGTCATCAATCTCGCAGATCCCGCGCACAACGGCCGCGATCTCTCCGGCATCGACTACGCCGTCGTCTGGAAATCCGATCCAGACCTGTTTTCCCGCGCGCCGGATTTGAAGGTGGTCTTTTCCGGCGGTGCTGGAGTCGATCACGTGCTGACGCTTCCGGGCCTGCCGGATGTGCCGCTGGTCCGCTTTGTCGATCGCAGCCTGACCACGCGGATGAGCGAATGGGTGGTGATGAACTGCCTTTTGCACCTGCGGCAGCACCGCGCCTATGAGGCACGAGCGAAGGCCCATATCTGGGAGGACCTGAGCCAGCCTGAAGCGGCCGATATCACCGTCGGTGTCATGGGGCTTGGCGTGCTCGGACAGGATGCCATCGCCAAGCTCCGCGTTATGGGCTTCAAGACCGTCGGCTGGTCGCGCTCGAAGAAGGTGATCGAGGGCGTCGAGACCTTTGCCGGCGATGAACTGGATGCGTTTCTAGGCAGGACCGATATCCTCGTCGGCCTGCTGCCGCTGACGGACGAAACGCGCGGCATCTTCGACGCCGGGCTCTTTTCGAAGCTCAGCCGCAACGGCCCCTTCGGCGCGCCGGTTTTCATCAATGGTGGCCGCGGCGGCAGCCAGGTGGGGGCGGACATAGCCGCAGCGCTGGAATCCGGCGTTCTCGGCGGCGCCTCGCTCGACGTGTTCGAACAGGAGCCGCTCGACAAGGACAGCCCCTTCTGGGAGATGGACAACGTCTATATCACGCCGCATGTCGCGGCCTCTTCGGATGTCAGGGCGTTGTTTGCCCATGCCGAGCAGCAGATGCAGCGCTTCGAAAGCGGCCTGCCGCTTCAGCATCTGGTGGACCGCAAAGCCGGCTATTGATCAGGGACGGCGATACCCCGTCGGCTGGTCATAAAGCCAGCCGATGCGCCTGATCGCATCCTCCAGCCCTTCCCGTGAGACGGTCATCGTGTGGCCGTTGGCGTGGAGCAGCGCCTGTTCGTCTTCCATGATCGCCACATGGCCTTTCCAGAAGACCAGATCGCCACGGTGCAACTCGCTGCGGTCGATCTCGGTACCAAGCCCCTTGGCTTGCATATCCGTGTCACGGGGCACGCTTCTGCCCGTCATCATCATCGACAGCTGCACAAGGCCGGAACAGTCGATGCCGAAGCCGGAGCGCCCTCCCCAGAGATAGGGCGTTTCGAGGAAACGCGCAGCAACCGAAACATAGTCGCCACCGAGCGGCTCGCCCAGCTCAGCGCAGTGGCCGGCGATGACGGCCTGTCCGCCTTCCAGCAGAAAATAGCGCGTACCGCGCGTTTCGCGCTCGTCGATAACGGCGATGCGGTTACCCATCGACAACGCCTGCACGGTCGGAAACTTCAAGTCGGGTCCGGAATAGATGAAGGTGCGTGGCGCGGTGATGATATGGGTCAGGCTACGAACCACCGGGGAAACGGCATAGTCCGGGATATAACCGACATAGCCGTCGAAATCGGCCTTCACCCAGGCCCAGCCGCCATCGGTGTCGAGAACGTGGACCGTCTCGCCAAGCAGCAGCTCCGTATCGGTGCCGCATTCGAGCTCCGGCCTTGCCCGCATTTGCACCACCGGCACGCAGATCAGCCCCGGCGAGCCACTGACATAGCTGGCGGCCTCGACGACGCCGCGAAGGCGCTCCTCGGCAAGGTCGGTGCGGTATGCGTTCAGCCGGCGGTCAGGAAGATCAAGCATGTTTTCTCAGATAGACAGTTTGCGTCCCTGATCAATGATCAGATCGCCAAGTTTTTCAAGATAAAGCGCGCCATCGACGGTGCGTTTGATGATCACATTGCGTTTGTCGCGCTCGTCGCGCGCCCGGGTGACGAGGCCGAGATCGCCCATCGTGTCGAGCGCGCGGGTGATGACCGGCTTGGTGACGCCCAGAATGCCGGCAAGCCCGCGCACGGTATGCGGCGGCGGAACAAGATAGATATGCAGGAGAATGGAGATCTGCCGAAGCGTCAGGTCGCGATTGTCGATCCGCACCTGTTCGAGCGATACGCTGTGCCAGAGGTTCAGCGCCTGGGAAGCTGTGAGTTCGACCGGCATCCGGTGCCCTTTGGTTCAATTGCCGGACAATCTAGACCGCGACCATTACGGAACCGTTTCTTTTGCGGGTCTTTCAAATCCGGGCAATCGCCTTTTCGATCTTTGCCAGATGCGCCTCCCGCTGCTTGACCGTCACCCGGTCCATGTCGTGCAGTGTGATCATCCGAAATTGCACATCCTTGGCACAGAACGCCGCGATCCCGCGCCTTAGCAGCCGACGCACCGGATTGCCCATATAGAGTTTGACGATCCACCAGGGTGAACCCGTCGTCGTCAGCGCCCAGAAGAGCTTGATGTTGGTCAATCGCGGAAGGATGCGGCCGCCGGATTGCTCGTGATCGAAGGCGACACCCGGCGCAAAGACGCGGTCGAAGAAGCCCTTGAGGATCGCCGGAAAATTGAACCACCATTGCGGAAAGACGAGGATCAACCCGTCGGCCGCCTGCAATCGCGCGATGATGCTGCCGACCGCCGTCGTATCGTAGGGAACATCGAAATAGCCGCGCCGTTCCCTCTCGCTCAGGCATGGGTCGAAACCCTCCTTGTACAAGTCGAGCAGATCGACGCTGTGGCCGTTCTTCTCCAGCGTGGTTCTCGCCTTCGCCGCGATGCTCGCGGCAAAACTGTTGGCTAGCGGATGGGCGAGAACGAGGAGAACACGCATCCTAGAACAGGCTTCCCTGTTTTGGCGGCCCGGTCGGTGCCGGCTTCTCCGCGCGCTTCTTCACGGGCTGCGGTGGCGACGGTGCGCCCTCCGTCGTCACGGCATTGATCGACCCGTCGGCGAATTCAATGGCGATCGCATGGTTCAGCGAGAGCGCGGCGGCGGCCTTGATTGGCAAACCCGTCTCATCGCGCACGAGCGCATAACCACGCTTCAGGACATTCCGGTAGGAGAGCGATTGCAGGATGCGGTCGTGCGCGGTCACCGTGCTGCGCCGCCGCCGGAGGTCGGCGAGAAGCGCGCTGTCGGCTCTGCCGGAGAGGCCCGTCAAGCGATCCTGCGAGCGGTGAATCTGGCTAAGCAGCCGCGCAGGCAGGGTTCTGAGCGAAGCATGGGCGGCGGATACCCGAGCGGCGGAGCGCTGGATCAGCCGTTCGACGATGCGTTCCGCACGCATCATTCTTTCTGACAGCTTCTGCCGCCGCTCGTTGATCCTGTTCGACAACACGTCCGGCCGAAGATGGGCTGCCGTGCGCTCGAAGGTTCGCCGTTTGTTGGCAGTGTTCATCTGCAATCCACGTCCGAGCCCGGCCGATGCCTCGTCGAAACGGCGGCGGGGAAGGGCGAGAAGCTGGTCGAGCGATGGCAGCGCGCGGGTGAGCGCGCGTACGCTCTGCCGACGATTGTCCATCTGGCGCCCAACAGCAGATTTCAACCGGGCGGTGAGCGCCGAAACGCCAGCCTCCAGATCGGCCTTCACCGGCACAGCCATTTCTGCAGCACCCGTCGGCGTCGGCGCTCGCTGGTCGCTCGCGTAGTCGATCAGGGTCCAGTCCGTCTCATGGCCGACGGCTGAGATCAGCGGGATCTGCGAGTTGGCTGCCGCCCGCACCACCGCCTCGTCGTTGAAGCTCCAGAGATCCTCCAGACTGCCGCCGCCGCGCGCGACAATCAGAAGATCCGGCCGGGCGATCGAGCCGTCTACGGTGAAGGCATTGAAGCCCTCGATCGCCGCCGCCACTTCGTTACCCGAGCCTTCGCCCTGAACGCGTACGGGCCAGACGATGACATGGACAGGAAACCGGTCGGAAATCCGGTGCAGAATATCGCGGATGACGGCGCCGGTCGGCGAGGTGACGACGCCGATTACCCTTGGCATATAGGGCAGAGGCCGCTTGCGCGACGGATCGAATAGGCCTTCGGCGCCGAGCCTGCGTTTGCGCTCCTCGATCAGCGCCATCAACGCGCCGGCTCCTGCCGGTTCCAGCGTCTCGATGACGATCTGGTATTTGGAGGAGCCGGGGAACGTCGTCACCTTGCCGGTGGCGATCACCTCCATGCCTTCTTCCGGCCGGAACTTCAGCCGGCTCATCGTGCCCTTCCAGATGACGGCGTCGATCCGCGCCTTGTCGTCCTTCAGCGCAAAATAGGCGTGACCCGAGGAATGCGGACCGCGATAGCCGGAAATTTCACCGCGCACCCGCACCTGGTCGAAGGCCTGCTCGACGGTGCGCTTGATGGAACCGGATAGCTCCGAGACCGAATATTCGGTGAGATTGGAGGGCGAATCGGATTCGAAGAAAGAGCTCATGCGCCTATTTTGCCGTGCCCGGCGGCGGATAGCCAGCCGTGGCCTGCACCCCTCAACAGACCTTTCATCATCCCCGTTCGTCCCCGGGACCTGAAATCGTGCGCATTATTGCGGCAACGCCAATCCAGAGCAAGGACCACCTGATGCCACACCGTTTCTCCAGCAACATGCCTTCCCTCACCAGCCCTGCCACGCATGGTTTCGCCGTCACGCCGAGCGACACGCTCGACCTGACCGAGACAACGCGGGCCCTCTATGTCGGCTCTGGCGGCACGCTTGCGCTGCGCCTGCTGTCGGGCCAGACCGTGACCTTTGCGGGGATTGCCGCCGGCAGTATCCTGCCGGTGCGCGCCGACCGCGTTCTTGCCACCGGCACAACCGCCGGCAGCCTCGTGGGTCTCGTCTGATGGTGTCGCTCGGTATCAGTTCGGGCCTTGCCCTGACAGGCGTTGCCAATGCGTGGTTCGCCAACCCCAACTTCGCGGTCGCGGATATCAGCGACGGCGTGGCGAAATTGCCGGCCTTCATCGCCGATTTTCGGAGGGATCGTCACGCCTTGACGTCCATCGCTTTGGGCAACATCGCTTCTGCCGCCGTGGATGCGTTGACTGTGCCACAATCCGTCGCATTCACCGACTTGTTTTCCTTCACGCGCGGCTCCGTCGCCGAATACATCGACGCGGCGGGAACGGCACAGCAGGCAACATCAGATGCACCGCGCTTCGATTACCGCAACGGCTACCGGCAATTGCTTCTCGAAGGTCCGGCCACCAACCTCTTTCTGAATGCCTTCGCGCCATCGACGCAGACGGTCGCCGTCGTCAATGGTGGCCAATACACCGTTTCATGCCGGGGGACCGGTTCGTTGACGCTGTCTGGTGCTGCAACGGGCACGGTGACGCAAAGCACGCCACTAACCTTCACCGCCGCGACGACGAGTTTGACGCTGACGGTTTCGGGGTCGCTTAATCGCGCGCAGGTGGAGACGGGGGCTGTTGCCAGCTCGTTTGTGCAGACAGGTGCCGCGGCGGCTACGCGAACGGCTGACAGCTGCCGCCTTTCTCCGGTCGGCGAGGCGCTGGTGCAGAAAAATGCCGTAACCCTGCTGGTCAAAGGGCAGGGCATCCAGGGCTCTCTCGGCCGCCTCGTCGGCGTTGGCGACGAGATCATCCGGTTGAACACGGCGCAAACGGGTATTCTCAGTGGAAATTCTCTCCTTCTCTCGAATTTGACGACGCCACTTCCTGCGAGTGGCGTCTGTATCGGATGGAACGGATCGGGGCGGAGCGGCAGCTTCAACGGTGGTACGGTCAATTCGGAAGCAACCGTGCCGGCAATGACCGGGCAGGTTTATCTCGGGCGCAACCAGACCGGCCTCTTTGCGGCTGGCCGTTACGACGGTCTGACGATCTGGCCTTTTCGCACCACCAATGCGGTGATCCAGGCAAAGTCGGTCGCCTATTCGTAAGGCCTTTCGACAGGCCTGGCTGCCGCGGCGCGCGAAGATACGGCGCGAAGAGGAATTTCTGCTCGCCATAACGCTGTCTATTTTTGGGAGAATTAAAACAATCTTAGAGAGCTTCGTGCAAACAACGTGCACTAAGCTCACCAGTGGGAGGGGTCGGATGATCATCTTGACCGCATTCGCAATCGGACTTTTGTCGGCAAACATGCGATCCGTCGTCTGCTATGTGCTTGCCGGCGGCCTCATCGCCGCCGCCTTTGCTTTGGCTGCGGTGGTATCGGCAGGTCCCGTTTCCATGCCGGCACTTATCGGCGCGCTGCTTTCCTACAATGCGGGTATCGCCGCAAGCGTCTTTACGGCGCTCGCCCTCACGCCGCGCCACCACTAGGCAATTAACTTTCCACGAAAATCCCGCCGCGTGCGTCGCCGGCGGGATTTTTGTTTGCTCCGATGGCCTGTTTCAGACTGGCTCCCAGCCGTCCTTGTCGCTGGCGCGATAGATTGCATCGATGAGCCTCTGGTTGTTCACCGAGCTTTCCAGCGTTACGACTTCTTCCTCTTCGCCCTTCGCGGCGCGGGAGAAGGCTTCGGCTTCCAGTTTGTATTGCCGGGCATCCTGGAAGCGGAACAGCTGTGACTGCGAATGGTTCTGGTTGGTGAGCTCAAGCTCTTCCGCGCCGTAGCGATCAGCGTTGAAAGGCGATTTGACCTCGATGAAGCCCTTGTCGCCGTGGAACACCATTACCTGGCGGGCAGCGAGCTGAGTGGAGATATAGAAGCTCAGTTCGAAATCACCGAAGTCGGCCCGTACGCTCGAATAGATGTCGGTGCCGAATTCCGGATCCCGATCCGTATTCGCTTGCACGCGGATCGGTTCCTTACCGGTAACGAATCGCGTCGAGATTGTCGGATAAACGCCGATGTCCGGCAGTCCGCCGCCGCCCAGTTCCGGCTTGTTGCGCATATTGCCGGCGTCGCGATTGTAGTAGGTGAAGGCGCCCTGAACGTGGCGCAGTTTGCCGATCGCGCCTTCCTGAAGCACCGAACGAACCTTGTGCCAGACGGGGCTGTAGGTGACCATGAAGGCCTCGGAGATCAGCACCTTGTTGCGGTCGCGCGCCTCGATCACGGCATCGATTTCCGATGCCTTGAGCGCCATCGGCTTCTCGCAAAGCACGTGTTTTCCGGCATTGGCCGCCTTGATCGTCCATTCGATATGCTGCGAGGTCGGCAGCGGAATGTAGACGGCGTCGATGACGTCGGACGCCAGCATGTCGTCGTAGGAGCCGAAGGCGTGCGGCACGGAGAAACGGTCGGCCATGTCGCGCGCCTTGGACAGGTCGCGGCTGGCGATCGCGGTGACGACACAGTTCTCCGCATCCTGGATGGCGGGAACGACGAGCTCGCGGCCGATCTTGGCCGTCGACAAAATACCGAAACGCAACATGACAGGTCCTCTCTGTTTCGGCGGCACAGTAACCGCGGGGTACGTGCCCATCAAGCCATCGGCGCCGGAATAAAATTGTCGCCGGGCATGTAAAAAGTCTGTACGCCGCCTATGTCCGTGGGGCAGACTTCACGCCTCCCAAGCGAATTATCCCACAAGCATTCTGGAGCTCCCATGGAAAAGCGAACTCTCGGCCGCACCGGCCTGTCCATCGCGCCGCTGGTCTTCGGCGGCAATGTCTTCGGCTGGACCGCTGACGAAAAGACGTCCTTTCAATTGCTCGACGCGTTCCTCGATGCCGGCTTCAACGCCATCGATACGGCGGATGTCTATTCATCCTGGGTCCCCGGCAATAGCGGCGGCGAATCCGAGAGGATCATCGGCAAATGGCTGAACCAATCCGGTCGGTCGCGTGATGAGGTTGTCATCGTCACCAAGGTCGGATCGGATTTGGGGTCGGGCAGGAAGGGGTTGTCGGAGAAATGGATCCTGCAGGCGGTCGAGGATTCCCTTAGCCGGCTGCAAACAGATCATATCGACGTCTACCTGTCACACTGGCCGGATGCGGAAACGCCCTATGAGGAAACGCTTGGTGCCTATGACAAACTTCTGCAGCAGGGCAAGGTTCGCCATGTCGGCGCGTCCAATCTGAATGCCGAGCAACTGAGGGCGGCGCTGGATGTGTCCGCAAACAAGAAACTGCCGCGCTACGATGTGCTTCAGCCGGAGTATAATCTCTATGACCGTGCGTCCTTTGACGGGCCACTCAGAAATCTTTGCGTGGCTGAGGAGATCGGGGTGATCAGCTATTTCGGCCTCGCGAAGGGGTTTCTGTCCGGCAAATACCGGTCGCATCGGGATCTGGAGGGCTCGGCGCGCGGCGGCGGCATCGGCAAATATCTCGATGGCCGCGGCATGCGCATCCTCGGCGCTCTCGACGAGGTCGCAGCTGATACGGGCAACACGCAGGCGGAAATCGCGCTCGCCTGGATCATGGCGCGCCGAGGTGTCACTGCGCCGATCGCCAGCGCGACGAGCCTGACGCAGCTCGAAAGCCTGATGAAATCGGCTTCGATCTACCTTTCCGACGAAGCCTGCCAACTGTTAAATGAAGCCAGCGAATAGGCTTGATGGGAGGAAAACAGGATGACGGTCGAGATACGCGACGCAGCACCCGGCGATGAAGCGGACTGGCGGCGGCTCTGGACAGCCTATGTTGCCTTCTACAGGGTAGCGGTGTCTCCGGAGGTGACGACTACGACCTGGGCCCGGATACTCGATCCCGGTTCGCCGCTGTTCATGCGCGTCGCCGTGCTGGACGGTCATGTCGTCGGCTTCGCGATTTGCCTGCTGCATGAGGCGACCTGGGTGAAGGAACCGGTCTGCTACCTCGAGGACCTGTTCCTCGATGAGGCCGCGCGTGGAAAAGGCATCGGCAAGGCGCTGCTCGACGATCTCGTCGAGAAAACCAGGGCGAATGGCTGGGCCCGCCTCTACTGGCACACCGACGAGGGCAACGAGACGGCGCGGAAACTCTACGACCAGTACGTCGAGGCCGATGGCCATGTCCGCTACCGGATGAGCTTCTAGCTTTTGAGCGCCGGAAAACCTTCGTAAAACTCCGCATGGCTGCCGGTATGGTTGGCCATGCCCTCTTTCGTCAAAAGGCCAGCTGGCGCGATATAGCTGCGGATACGGCGCACTGGCCGCTCGTGCCACTGGATGTTCACGGCCCAGAGTTTGGGGAAGAAGCAGAGCGACGCGTAGGGCAGGTTGTCGTGGATCCACCAGGCAAGCGACTGCCAGCCGCCGAGCGTCCCGCGCCGGTCCCAGACCCAGGGAATGACGATGCAGGCCGTCGCGCCCATGCAGCCGTCTGCGTCGCGCATGTCCCAGATGTGATCGGCGGCACTTGCCGCATTGGTCGAGCAGTTGAGCTTGTTGCGGTTGCCGAATTCGTTGACCGAGCGGGATCGGTAGCCGGAGCGGACATGCAGCCGACCGAATGTCCGTTGCAGCGGCTCCAGCAATTCCTCGCAGAGTTTCGTGCCGGCGGCGATCGCCAGATCCGGATCGTCCGGGATATTCGGCATGCCGTAGAAATCGGCGATTTCCGAATGCAGGAAGTCGCGCAGGAAGAAGTTCTCCGACAACCGGACGCGGCCCATATCCTCCAGCGCTTTCATCGATCCCGGCTTTTTCATGTGAGGCTCCTCCCGTTTTTGTGGAAACTATGCCGGAGGAATGGCTCGCGCCACCCGTTATCTTTCAGCCGGAATAGCGGAAGAAATCGATGAAGGCGCGCAACGCCGGGCGCATCTGCCGGCGGCTGGCATAGTAGAGATAGGGGCCGGGATAAGGCGCGCACCAGTCTTCCAGAACCCGGACCAGCCGCCCTGCCTCGATATGCTCGGTCACACGCGCCTCGAAGGCATAGGTGAGCCCGGCGCCGCCGATCGCCGCCGTGATGATCGGCCGGTCTTCTCCGAGGATCAGCGGCCCTTCGATCGAGATGGTCAGTTCCTGGCCGTCCTTTTCGAATTCCCAATTGTAGAGCGTGCCGTCGGAAAAGCGGCGGCGGATGCAGCGGTGGCGGAGAAGATCGCGCGGATGCTGCGGGATGGGAAACTGCTCGAAATAGCCGGGCGAAGCGACGATGGCGCCACGTAGGGGTGGGCCGATTTTCACCGCGATCATGTCGGCCTCTAGGCTCTCCTCCAGCCGGACGCCGGCATCGAAACCCTCGCGGACAATATCGGTAAACCCGTCTTCGTCGGCGATTTCCAGCGTGATATCCGAGTAAAGGCCGAGGAACGCGCCAAGCCGTGGCGCGATCAGGAGGTCGGCGGCAAATCGTGGCGCCGTGATGCGCAGATTGCCGGAGGGCTTCCCCTTCGCCTCGACGACGGCTGCGAGCGCAACGTCGATTTCCTCCAACGCGGGACGCAGTCGCTCCAGCAACAGCAAGCCTTCCTCCGTCGGCGCGACACTACGCGTGGTGCGGGCGAGCAGCCGCACGCCAAGGCTTTCCTCCAGCGTCGAAATGGCGTGGCTGACCGCCGACGGTGCAATCCCCAGTTCCTTCGCCGCCGCGCGAAAACTGCGATGCGCGGCAACTGTGGAAAGGACGGCAAGTTGGGCGAGCTGGTTCCTGTTCATTGATCGAAACAATAGAACAACCCGTTAGGATTTGCAGCCGTTATCAAACGATCTTCGGCGCACTATTTTCAGGGTGTATCGCAGGCGTCTTCCGATGTCTGCTTTCCCTATCCGGCTCACAAAGGAGCAACCACCATGAAAACCCGCAAACTTGGACAGGATCTCACCGTTTCGGCCGTCGGCCTCGGCTGCATGGGCATGAGCTTTGCCTATGGCGCCGCCGACGAGCAGGAATCGATCCGCACCCTGCACCGCGCCGTCGATCTCGGCGTGAGTTTCTTCGATACGGCCGAGGTCTATGGTCCCTATGAAAACGAGATCCTGCTGGGCAAGGCGCTCAAGGATGTCCGTGACAAGGTCACCATCGCCACCAAATTCGGCTTCCGCATCGCCACTGGAAAATCCACCAGCGAGACCATTGTCGGTATCGACGGCCGGCCGGAAAATGCCAAGGCGGTCGCCGAAGCCTCGTTGAAGCGCCTCGGTACCGATGTCATCGATCTCTACTACCAGCACCGCGTCGATCCCGCCGTGCCGATCGAAGAGACTGTCGGTGCGATGGCGGATTTGGTGCGCGAGGGCAAGGTGCGCACCCTTGGCCTGTCGGAGGCGAGCGCTGCCACCATTCGCCGCGCCCATGCGGTGCATCCGATTGCCGCCGTGCAGAGCGAATATTCGCTGTGGACGCGCGATCCGGAGAGCGAGGTGCTCGATACCTGCCGCGAACTCGGCATCGGCTTCGTTCCTTACAGCCCGCTCGGACGTGGCATGCTGACAGGCGCCATCCGCACGTTGGACGATCTTGGAGAGAACGATTTCCGCCGCAACCTGCCGCGTTTCCAGGCGGAAAATCTCAATGCCAATGCAGCCCTTGTCGAAACGCTGGCCGGGATCGCCGCAAGCAAGAGCGTGACGGCGGCGCAGCTGGCGCTTGCGTGGGTGCTGCACCAGGGCGATTTCATCGTGCCGATCCCCGGCGCCCGCAAGCTCAACCACCTCGAGCAGAATGTTGCGGCGGCCGGGATCGCCCTGTCTACCGAAGACCTGGCGACACTTGGCGAGGTCCTGTCCCCCACTCGGGTGGCCGGCAAGCGCTATTCGGAGGCATCGCTGGCGTTGACGAACAGATAGGCATTTCTGTCCGATCAGTCGTGTGTTTCGCCCTTTTTGGGCGAGACACGCCCGTGATGGGTGCAACGCCGGCACAGCTTCGTCCTTGTTCCCTTCGGCCGTCGTGATAGGATCATCCGGTGCGCTAGGGAGGTGCTGTGAATGACGGACGAACAGGCAATTGGCACGGTCGTTCACCTCTATGTCGATGGCATGGCGTTTTGCAACGAGGCGGCCCTGCGCAAGGCCTTCCATCCGGATGCCAAGATCATCGGCAATTACGAAGGCGCCGTCGAATGGATGTCCCGCGACGATTTCATCGCCGCGATTCTTGCCGAACCGCCGGCCCCGCCCGGAACCCAGCCCCTGATGGATATCGAAATTACCGACATCGAAGGCGATGCCGCCTTCGTCAAGGTCACCGACGAGTTCGCCGGCATGCGTTTCTCCGACTATCTGTCCCTGCTGAAGATCGGCGGGCATTGGGTCATCGTCAACAAGCTGTATCATCTGCATCGGTAGGGGTGACCGACTATTTTGTTGGTACAAGGCATCCCCAAGTTCCCGTCATCCCGGACTTGGTCCGGGATCCAGCGCGCGGCGTCTGCGGCGCAAGGGACTCTTTTCTTTTGCCATTTCAAAGAGTCCTCTCGCCGCGCGGACGCGCGGCGGCTGGATCCCCGCCACAAGGGCGAGGATGACGGTGGGTAGGAACGCTCTTTCGCCAACCAAATACCCCTCGGGCGATAGCCAATGCGCAAGTTCGGCAAATCGCTCGTCGTTCGCTTGTCAAAGAACACGCGCTCGCGTCCGCACCGGTGGTCCGGTTCGGTTCAATTCGTCAGTTGGAGGGCGCACGCAAATGCGGAACCTCAGGGTAATTGAATAGGTGGCTCCGCATTTGCGTGGCCTGCGGCGTTTTTCGGGGCTTCCGGCCCCTTGAAATGCTTGCACTGTCTCGCTGCGCAGGCGAAACGTTCGCCTGCTTGCATGGCTCAACCAAACCGGACCTGGCAGCCCGGGGGAGACATCTGAGGAGGTTCATTTCCGAACCGCCCGGCACGCATCACCCTGACCTTGGCCGCACGTTACGGCCTCAGCGCAGGGCGCCGGCTCCCACCTGCCCGCGACCGTCTCGCGAAACACTCCGGCGGTGGAAACAGGAGCCATCATACGGCGCGGATTCAGGGCGGGGATGAACGGGGATAACTTTATTGAAGTCAGATTTTGCAAAGGTGGCGATGGCCGCGGTAGTTGAAAAGTCCGGAGAATTTGAAGGCTATGAAAATACGACATTTTCGCCTTCGGGCTTGCCGGTCATCCAACCTGATTGGGTTGCGAGCTTTTACCGAATTCGGCTAGGCTTCTGACATGAACAGTGTCTCAATCATCTATACGCCTGAGGACGAATGGCATGGCGAATTGGCCGCGAAGCTCAGTGGTGGCGAATTCACCGGCCGAGGCTCAGCATGGTTTAATGTCTCCGAGTTGTTGGAGTTTGCTCGATCGATCGGCGCGTATCCGATAGAGGCCAGTAGCGCACTTCTACTTGAAAGTGGCTATTGGAACGACGAGCGTACGCTCGATCAAGTGCATTTTCGTATGAAGATCAAGCCTGTCGGGAAACGAGGGATGCTGTCCGCGTCCGTGCATTTGTCGGCGACAGAAAATTCTACGGATTCGAGCAGAGAAATCCGCGTCGAGTTTCCCGTAACGTACGGGGATCTAGCGAACTTCCAATCTTCACTATTGAGTCACCTCAACGGCCATGCTGCTGAGGCAACCTTGGAGCAATCGCGGTCTTAGTTGGAGGACCGCCTTTGGCTTGCCTCCGGCCTTTTCCAGCGAACGATGGTTTATGGTGCCGCCGCCGGTCTCTTCAACCGCAGGCCAAGCACCAGCGGCACGCCGATCGCGTAGACGACGACGACCGACAGCCAGATTGCGCCGGGCCACTCCTGCCGGAAGATGAAATAGACGCTTGAGAAGGCGAGCGGCGCCGCGATGGAGGCGAGGCTCACTGCCGAGGCGAGAACGCCCTGGAATTGACCCTGGCTGCTTTCATCGACCTGCTGGCTCGCCAGCGACTGTAGTGCCGGCACGCCGATGCCCCCGAGGGCAAAAACCGGCATGATCGCGAAGATCATCCAGCTCTGGGTGGCGAAAGCCATGGTGATCAGTGCAATACAGGTGCCGGCGACCCCGGTCAGAATGGCCGCCCGTTCGCCGAGCAGTTTCACGGCCGGACCCGGAAGGAACGCCTGGGCAAGCGTCTGGCAGACGCCGAAGGTGCCAAGCGATAGACCGATCCAGAGGCCGTTCCAGTGAAACGTGTCGCTCCCCCAGAGCGCCCAGCAGGTGCCGTAGGCCTCGCCGGTGGCGCTGAAGATGAAAAAGATGAAGACGATGGGCAGCACGCTCTTCATCGAGAACACCCAGCGCAGGGGGCGCAGCGGGTTGAGCGCGCTGAGGTCAAGTTTCTCGCGTGTCGGTGTGCGCGACTCCGGCAGGATGAAGAATGCCAGAAGGAGATTGCAGGCGTTGAGCACCGCCGCTGCGATGAAGGGCAGCCGCAGCCACGCATCGCCAAGGACGCCGCCGAGGACGGGACCGATGATGAAGCCGATGCCGAACATGGCGTTGAACAGGCCAAAGCGGCGCGCGCGTTTGTCCTCGGGGGAGATATCAGTGATATAGGCCATCGCCACGGAGATATTGGCACTCGTCAGCCCGGCAATGGCGCGGCCGATGAACAGCATCCAGATATTCGATGCGAAGGCCAGGAAGAGATAGTTGATGGCGGCGCCGCCAAGCGAAATCAGGAGCACGGGCCGGCGGCCCAGCCGGTCGCTGAGAGCACCAAGCACTGGCGCAAAAATGAACTGCATAACGGCATAGAGGGCGGTCATCGTGCCGATGTAAGGCGCGACGTTCTGAGTGTGGGTGACCTCCTGCAGGAGCGAGGGCAGAATGGGAAAGATGAGACCGATGCCGACGGCATCGAGGACAATGGCGGTAAAAATGACAATAAGAGGCCTGTTCATGGCGCGATCCGATCGACGCAGGCATGCGAACGCCATCAGCGCCGATGCGTGCGATAGAGCCTGACGAACATCAGGCATGGTTTCTGGGAAACGCTGGCCGATCCATGCCGCAATGCGCATAGACGGCGTGTGCTTGACCGCCTGGACGACAATTCGTCCACCTGTTTACTCCGCTACTGAGCGGATCAAGGGAAGCGGTCGCTTTTCGCGACGGATGTCAATTACACCAGACGGGGCGAAGGGGCAAGGTTGGTCCCAACAGTCAGCGGCGCAACGATCCGGTGTGTCAAAAACATGCCAAGGCGTCCGCGCCGGTGATGCGGCACGGTCGAGACATCTGGAGGGCGTACGCAAATGCGAAACCTCGAGTAAGTTTAAGAGTTGGCTCCGCATTTGCGGGGCCTTCGGCGTTCTTCGGGGTGTCCATCCCTTCAAATGCCAACCCCCGTCTCGCTGGGGCGATTCTATGGCGGCTAAGGATTGGCTTGCTTGCCAATTGGAAAGGGGTCCTGCTGCCCGTTACAGTCAGTCGAGACGTGCGTATTCTGGTTGCAGCTCAGTTCCAATTGTGCCCTGTGTGATTTACGCGAATGATATTTAAGGGGGCGACATGGCACAGCCGGATTTTTCTGAATTCACCTTCGGCTACGGTGTAACCCGTTATTTTGAAGAGCTTTACGGCGCGCGACGGGTCCTGCCGAATTTTCCGACGCAGAATGAGGAAGCCGACGGCGGGTACGACGTCGATTTCCTCGCCCACGGCGTTCCGCTATTTATTCAGTTCAAGCGATCCGAGGTCATAAGCACGCGCAGGGCGAGGGAATACAAATCCTACCCCGCCGAATGGGCGAAACCAACGTATCGGATGCATCTTCACGGTCACAACAAATTCCGCCAGCACTATCTGATGCAGGACCTTGAGGATAAAGGGAACATGGCCATTTACGTCACCAGCCAAGTTTCCAGCAAGGTCGCGCTAAACCAATACTATGGGTGGAACCGTATGATTGATGCCGCCAAGATATTTTTGCCCAGCGAAATCGTTCTGCCTAACGTCCACGAGCGGCATCATGTGTCATTCAACCGTACACATCCTGGTCACCGTGTGTATTCGGAAGTCGGGGATCAGATGCCTAGCAAGGTCAGGGATGAAACCGACCTCATCAACCTGTTGCGTGAGCGCGCTGGAATGAAACGTGAGGCACTTCAGGACAGCCTTGTGATGTTCGTGGATGAACTGGCTGACCTTACGCCCGAGAGTGTCGCGGAAAAGCAGCGGAAGAAGAGACCACCGACCTCCGAGGGTAGAGCCTCGGTATTCGACGACGAGTTGGACGGAACGTTCGACGATGGGCTACTTGGCGTCAACCAAAGCCAACGGTCGATCACGTCGAGACTGTTTTATGAGCGGCTGAAAGGCGTCGACAATATCGCTAGACGCGCCGCCATTGCTGCTTATCACGAGGCCGACGCGCATTTAATCATCGTGCCTATCTCGGCGCTCGGTTCCCCCTAGAACATTTATCAAACCACCTAGGTGAGGCCGGGCTTATGCACCGCCATTGACTGTCGTGGCACTTTATTAACGCAGCGGCAGCTATTCGACGCCTCCACCTAAAAGCCGCCAGTCCGCTGTCGGCCCAAAGTCGGTCAGTTATATCGAGCGTGCTGACGTCCGCTTGTGGCCGCAAAGCGGTCCAATCGCCGCGTTCATCGCCAAAACTTGGCGGGCAGTTTGCGTTGAAGCACCGAGAGAGGCGAATCGCCCCTCTCAATGTTTACACTTTTATGCCCGCAATACCCCGCCCGTGTTCTTCGTCACGTTGGCGATGATCTTGCCCGTCAAAGCCTCGAAATCCTCGTCGGTCAGCGTGCGCTCCGCCGGCTGGATGACGACTTCGATGGCGACCGACTTCTTGCCTTCGCCAAGCGATGCGCCTTCGAAGATGTCGAAGACGTTGACGCCGGTGACGAGTTTGCGGTCGGCGCTCGATGCGGCCTTCAGGATCGCACCGGCTTCGACCGACTTGTCGACCACGAAGGCGAAGTCGCGCTTGACGGCCTGGAAGGGGGAGAGTTCCAGCGCCGGCTTGGTGCGGGTGGCTTTCTTCTTCGGCTCGGGCATGGCGTCGATATAGATTTCGAAGCCGGCCAATGCGCCGGAGACGTCGAGTGCTTCGAGCGTCTTCGGATGGAATTCACCGAAGGTGCCGAGAACGATCTTCGGACCGAGCTTGATCGTGCCGGAGCGGCCGGGGTGATACCAGGATGGGCCGCCGGCCTCGAACTGGACGTTGCCCATCGGCACGCCGCAGGCTTCGAGAACGGCAATGGCGTCGGTCTTGGCGTCGAAGACATCGACCGGCTTGCCGCCACCTTTGGCCGCATTCGACCAGGAGCGGCCGGCGCCGGCAAGCGAAGCCGTGCCACGGCGGATGCCGCCGGCGACACGGCGCTGGCCTGATGGCGTGTCGTTTTCATAGGTGCCGGAGACTTCGAAGATCGCCACGTCGCCAAAGCCCTTGTCGGCATTGCGCTGGGCGGCGGTCAAAAGGCCCGGCAGCAGCGACGGCCGCATGTCGGACATGTCGGCGGCAATCGGGTTTGCAAGCGACAGCGAGGACGCACCACCGCCGAAAAGCTCGGCCTGCGCCTTCGAAATGAACGACCAGGTGACGGCTTCGAGCATACCGCGCGATGCAAGGGCGCGCTTGGCAAGCCGGGTGCGGATCTGTAGCACCGTCAGGATCTTGCCGTTGACGGCGCCAAGGCTTTCGATTGGTTCGGGCTTGATATAGTCGACACCGTGGATGCGCATGACTTCCTCGACGAGATCCGCCTTGCCATCGACATCCGGACGCCAGGAGGGGACGGAGACGGAAACGCGCTCGCCGGAGCCTTCAACGCCGAAGCCGAGGCCCTTGAGGATCGAGATGGCTTCTTCGGAACCGACTTCGAGACCCGTCAGGCGCTTGACCTCGGAGACCGGGAAATCGACGATCTTTGCGGTATAGTCGGCATAGCCGACCACGTCGGTCTTGGCCGCGATGCCGCCGCAGATGTCGAGGATCAGTTGCGTGGCGCGTTCGATGCCCGGAACCATGTATTCCGGATCGGCGCCGCGCTCGAAGCGATAGCGCGCGTCGGTGATGATGCCGAGTGCGCGGCCGCTCTTGGCGATGTTCATCGGGTCCCAGAGAGCCGATTCGATCAGCACGTCGGTGGTGTTCTCGTCGCAGCCGGAATGCTCGCCGCCCATGATGCCGCCGATCGATTCGATGCCGTCTTCATCGGCGATGACGACATTGGCCGGCGACAGCGTGTATTCGCGCGTGTCGAGCGCCAGAACCTTCTCGCCCTCTTTCGCGCGGCGAACGGTGAGGTTGCCGGTGACCTTAGCGGCATCGAAGACGTGCAGCGGCCGGCCCTGGTCGAAGGTCATGTAGTTGGTGACATCGACCAGCGCATTGATCGGGCGAAGGCCGATGGCGAGCAGGCGCTGCTGCATCCATTTCGGGCTCGGGCCGTTGTTGACGCCCCGTACGAGGCGTAGCGCAAAGCCGGGGCAGAGATGTGTGTCTTCGCCGAGGTCGAGCCTGACCTTGGTCGTCGTCTCGCCTTCCACCTTGAAGGACGGCGCCTTCGGAGCCTTCAGCGTTCCGAGACCGGAGGCGGCGAGATCGCGGGCGATGCCGTGGACGCTGGTGCAGTCCGGACGGTTCGGCGTCAGGTTGATCTCGATCATCGGATCGTCCAGCCCGGCATAGGCTGCGAAGCTGGTGCCGACCGGCGCGTCTTCGGGCAGGTCGATGATGCCGTCATGGCTGTCCGACATCTGCAGCTCTTTTTCCGAGCACATCATGCCGTGGCTCTCGACGCCGCGGATGTTGCCAACGGCGAGCGTCACGTCGATTCCGGGCACGTAGTTGCCGGGTGCGGCAAAGGCGCCGACGAGACCGGCGCGCGCATTCGGTGCGCCGCAGACGACCTGCACGGGCGCGCCCGAGCCGGTATCGACCATCAGCACCTTGAGTTTGTCGGCCTGCGGATGTTTTTCGGCCGAGACGACCTTGGCGATGACGAAGGGCTTGAATGCAGCCTTGTCGTCGACATCCTCGACCTCGAGTCCGATCGCCGTCAGGCGCTCGCAGATCTGTTCAAGGGTCGCATCCGTTTCCAGATGGTCTTTCAGCCAGGAGAGGGTGAATTTCATGATTTTGCTCCTTCGGGTCTCGGCACGGTGGTCGTTTGCCTGCGCGGGAGACCGTCATCAATATGGAAAAAAGGAAGCTGTTCGCTCACATAGCCGTGCACGCTGGGCGGATAGTTCTGCGGATGGTCCATCGCGCCCAGCATCAAAAAAATCTGTCCTTCAAGCCGTTCGTCGGCGTAGGAAACCGGTGATCCGCAGATGCCGCAGAACGTCCGCGTGATCGGCGAAACCCCGAAGCGCGAAGCGGGCCGCGTTTCGCGAAAGGTCACGTCATCAGCGCGGAAGCCGACAAAGGCGGAAACGGGCGCTCCGCTTGCACGTCGGCAATCGCCGCAATGGCAATAGCTGACATGGACCGGATCGGCCTTGGCCTCAAACCGCACGGCTCCGCACCGGCATCCGCCGGTGTGGATCGCGTTCGTTTCGGCCACAGCACTCATTGTCGGTTTCCTGGGTCGGTTTCCTGGCCTCAGGCGCTCAACCCACCGAACAGCGTCGGCATGTCCAGCGGGCGAAAACCGTAGTGGCTCATCCAGCGGACGTCGGCGTCGAAGAAGTTGCGCAGGTCCGGCATGCCGTATTTCAGCATGGCGATGCGGTCGAGGCCCATGCCCCAGGCGAAACCCTGGTAGACATCGGGATCGAGGCCGCCGGCGCGCAACACGTTCGGGTGGACCATGCCGCAGCCGAGGATTTCCATCCAGTCGGTGCCTTCGCCGAACTTGACGATCGGGCCGGAGGAGCGGTCGCACTGGATATCCACCTCGAAGGACGGCTCGGTGAACGGGAAGAAGGACGGGCGGAACCGCATCGTCACGTCATCGACCTCGAAGAAAGTCTTGCAGAACTCTTCGAGAATCCAGCGCATGTTGGCGACGTTCGACTTGGTGTCGACGACGAGGCCTTCGACCTGGTGGAACATCGGCGAGTGCGTGGCGTCCGAATCCTGCCGGTAGGTCTTGCCGGGGATGATGATGCGGATCGGCGGCTTCTGCGCTTCCATGGTGCGCACCTGAACCGGCGAGGTGTGCGTGCGCAGCACCTTGCGTTCGCCCTTTTCATCCGGATTGAAGAAGAACGTGTCGTGCATCTCGCGGGCCGGGTGGCCTTCGGGGAAGTTCAGCGCGGTGAAATTGTAGTAGTCGGTCTCGATATCCGGACCTTCGGCGATCGAAAAACCCATGTCGGCGAAGATCGCGGTGATCTCGTCGATGATCTGGCTGATCGGATGGATGCGGCCGCGCTCGGCAGGGGAGGAGCGCACCGGCAGCGAGATATCGACGGTTTCGCGGGCAAGACGCTCGGCGATCGCTGCGTCTTTCAGGTCGGTCTTGCGGGCAGCGATAGCGTCGAAGACGGTGGTCTTCAGTGCATTGATGGCGGCGCCCCGCGTCTGGCGGTCTTCCGGCGTCATGGTGCCGAGCGTCTTCAGGAGCTCGGAGATCGAGCCCTTCTTGCCAAGCGCGTTGACACGCACGGCTTCGATCGCGGCTTCGTCACCGGCATTGGTAACCTCGGCCAGCAAAGTCTCTTTCAGTGCTTCCAGATCGGACATCGTTTATTTCCCGGTTCATTGCCGTGATCGGTCAAAGAAAAACCCGCGCCAGCCGAGCCAGCGCGGGTTTCCCAACTAATATCTAAAAGGCTTGGGAAGCGCTGGTCTTAACGAACCGCGCTTTCAAACTCATTGGTGGTGCCTGCGTCCTTGAGGTATTCAAGCGCCTTCTTGGCAGCGGCGACGAGCGCGCCGAATGCTTCCGGCTCATGGATCGCCATGTCGGACAGAACCTTGCGGTCGACTTCGATGCCAGCCTTCGACAGACCGTCGATGAAACGGCCATACGTCAGGCCATGTTCGCGAACGGCAGCGTTGATGCGCTGGATCCAGAGAGCGCGGAAGTTGCGCTTGTTGACCTTGCGGTCGCGGTAGGCAAAAGCCTTCGAACGGTCAACCGCGGCCTTGGCGGCGCGGATGGTATTCTTGCGGCGGCCGTAGAAGCCCTTGGCTGCCTTGAGTGTCTTCTTGTGCTTGGCGTGAGCTGCTACGCCGCGTTTTACACGTGCCATGTCATGATCTCCTTAAAAATCCAAAAGTGCCTGAAGTCTTAGAGACCGTTGGGCAGGTAGTTCTTGATGACCTTCTTGCCATCTGGCTCTGCAAGCACCATCGTGCCGCGTGCATCGCGAATGAACTTGTTGGACCGCTTGATCATGCCATGGCGCTTGCCTGCGGCAGCTGCCATCACCTTGCCGGTCGCGGTGATCTTGAACCGCTTCTTGGCCGAGGATTTCGTCTTCATCTTGGGCATTTTGCTACTCCATTCTTCTTGGTTTTGAGATCGACTGACGAGGTCGTCTCCAGCGTAAAGAACGGCCACGGCATGCCCTGCCGGACCGTTCGGACGGGGGCTTGTAACCGAAGCGCCCCGAAAGTGCAATGGGATTCGGAATGCGGCCCGATATTTCCGCATTGTCGCCCGAGAAAATGAAAAAGCCGCCATTCCGGCGGCTTTCATCAGGTGCAACCCTGAAAGAAGGCGCTTATTTCGGCGCCAGCACCATCATCATCTGACGGCCTTCGAGCTTCGGCTCGGCTTCCACCTTGGCGATCAGCGTGGTGTCTTCTTTGACCTGAAGCAGGAGCTTCATGCCGAGTTCCTGGTGGGCCATTTCACGGCCACGGAACTTCAGCGTCACCTTGACCTTGTCGCCCTCTTCAAAGAAGCGGTTCATCGCGCGCATCTTCACGTCATAGTCATGCGTGTCGATGTTCGGACGCATCTTGATCTCCTTGATCTCGATGATCTTCTGCTTCTTGCGCGCTTCGGCGGCTTTCTTCTGCGTGGCGTATTTCAGCTTGCCCAGATCAAGGATCTTGCACACCGGCGGTTCCGCGTTCGGCGAGATCTCGACGAGGTCGAGGCCCAGTTCTTCCGCCATGCGGAGCGCCTGATCGGTGGGAACACTGCCGTGGTTGACACCTTCGGCGTCGATGAGCTGAACCCGGAGGGACCGGATTTCCTTGTTAGAGCGGGGCCCGTCTTTTGTCGGGGCGTCCGTTTTGAACGGTCTGCGAATGGTCGTACTCTCCTCGAGCTGTTACGAATGCAATGTCGGATGAATAGCGCTTTGTCCCGGCAAAAATGCCGTTCAACTGCCGCCTAGTCTTCATGTGTAAATTGCTGCGGAAAAGTCAATAACACAGCTCTTTGCGAAAATCACCACCTGTCAGGCATTGGGAGAATCTGTTTTAGGAAGAAAATCAGCGGGAAGCGCTTAAAAGCAGGGAAAAATTGCATGTCATCGCCAAATCCAAACGCAGAGCCTGACTATCTCGATGTCGGCACGGGCGTCGAATCGCGCCGCATCGCCATGCGTCTTTTGGCTGCCGAGGGCAGCGCATCCCTGCCGTCGCTCGTCTGGCTCGGCGGCTATCGTTCAGACATGGCCGGCACCAAGGCGGTCGAGCTGGAGCGGCACGCCGAAAAGACCGGTGCCGCCTGCATCCGCTTCGACTATTCCGGCCATGGCGCCTCAGGCGGCGCTTTCACCGACGGCACGATTTCCCGCTGGCTGGAAGAGAGCCTCGCCGTCGTGGATCACGTCAATCCCGATCGCATGGTGCTTGTCGGCTCGTCGATGGGGGGCTGGATAGCACTCAGGCTCATCGCCGAGCTGCGCGCCCGGGGCGAGGGCGCAAGGATCGCCGGTGTGGTGCTGATCGCGCCGGCCCCGGATTTCACCAGCGAACTCATCGAGCCGAACCTGACCGATGCCGAACGCGCTTCACTTGCCAAGCGCGGCTATTTCGAAGAACCCACGCCCTACGGTCCGGATCCGAATATCTATACCGCGCGGCTGATCGAGGACGGCCGGCAGAACCGGGTACTCACCGGCATTATCGAGACCGGCTGCCCGGTGCATATCCTGCAAGGCATGCAGGACCCCGACGTGCCCTATGGCCATGCACTGAAGCTGATGGAGCATCTGCCGTCCGACGATGTCGTGATGACCCTGATCCGCGACGGGGATCACCGCCTGTCACGGCCGGAGGATATCGAGCGGATTCTCGCCGCCGTTGACGGCATGCTGGTGGGCTGAACGGCCCGCAAAGCGCTGGCGATGCGCATTTGCCGCGCATTTTAACCATATCCGGCAATCCCCAATTCTGCAGATTGACTTCGTTTCGGGCGCGCTGTTAACTCTTTGTTAACGATTAGAGCAGCGTGCGGCGGGGTTTGACCGCGAAAGCTGACGACAGGTTTCAGATTTTCGCGGGGGCTTCTTCAGGATCATTCCGGAAGAAAACCGCGCCACAGGGGACATGTATGGCGCAGTTGACTGGCATCAGGAAAATGGTCGTGGCTTTTGCGGCTGTTTTCGTATCGGCGAGTGCGGCTATCCCGGCGCCGTCAGCAACGGCGCTTTCGATGCAAACAGGCGCCATCACCTCCCAGCCGATCGGCCACTACGAATTCTGCCAGACCCATCGCGCCGAATGCGAAATCAAGTCCAAGTCGACGACGGCTCCGCGCGTCACCGATTTCGGCTGGTCGGTCATTCGCCAGGTCAATCTTGCCGTCAATCGCGAAATCACCCCGATGACCGACATGGACCTGTTCGGCAAGGATGAAGTCTGGTCCTATCCGGCTGGTTCCGGCGATTGCGAAGACTTCGTGCTTTTGAAGCGCAAGAAGCTAATGGAGAAGGGCTTCTCCGCATCCGACCTCCTGATCACCGTCGTCCGCAAGCCGGACGGCGAGGGCCATGCGGTCCTGACTGTCCGCACCGCGCAGGGAGATTTCATCCTCGACAATCTAGACAACGAGGTGAAGCTCTGGACGAAGACGCCCTATCGCTTCCTGAAGCGCCAGGCGTCGTTCAACACCGGCCGTTGGGTTACCATCGAAAACGGCGCGGAAGTTCTGGTCGGCTCGGTCGGGAACTGAACTGCGGATCGTGTTGTGAGTTCAGGGGGCGTTTCGAAGCGCCCTTTTTTCGTTTGGGAAGTGCTTTCCGCGTGTGACGAGACCGCGAGGCTGTAAAACTCGCGCGACGATGGATATACCCGTCCATTGATGGGCTACTCCGCGTAAATCATGCTTTCACAAGGCGTTTTCCCGAGAATCTTCAGTTTCGTATCGAGGAGGGTCGTTACGTAGCCCCCGTGCTTCCGAGTGCCATCCTGGCAATGGACCTCGATCGTGCCTTCCATCTGCGGAATTGTGTAAAAGAAGCCGCCCCAGAGCTCGTAGAGTTTTTGTTCGGTTCCACGGTTGTTGGTGACAACGACGCTCTGCACGCCCTGGGTCTCATCGATGACAATGACGGACCCGGATATCCAGAAAAAGAACGAGGCCGATACGAGAAGGATCGCACCGATCAGCCACAGCAGAGGGCGGGAAAGTAATTTACGCATGTCGATAGCAGCCGATATTCGTTGGAAATTCGCAACTGGGTGCGCCACGTGACGTCCGTTGCGTGGGAGACTGCCTTTTGGGATTCTGTCGAGTTCTCTCACCGCGCGGACGCGCGGTGGCTGGATACCCGCCCCAGGTGCGAGTATGACGGAGGTTGGGGTGCCGCCTGCGCCAAACCTTAACTTCTGCCACCGGGGCCTCAAGCATTCCCGATCAAAACCCCCGCCGCCAGCACCAGGCTGCCGCCGATCACCACCTGGACGGCGGCGCGCAGGAATGGGGTTTCCATGTACCTGTTCTGGATGAAGGCGATCGCCCAGAGTTCGAAGAAGACGATGATTCCTGCGGTGATCGTCGCTGTCCAGAAAGACGGGATAAGATAGGGCAGGGCATGTCCGAGCCCGCCGAGCGTCGTCATGATGCCGCAGGAAAGGCCGCGCTTGAGCGGAGAGCCGCGCCCCGAAAGCTTGCCATCGTCATGAGCGGCTTCCGTGAAGCCCATCGATATGCCGGCGCCCACGGAGGCTGAAAGGCCCACGAGGAATGTCTGCCAGGTATCCTGCGTCGCAAAGGCGGCGGCGAAGATCGGCGCGAGTGTCGAGACCGAACCGTCCATCAGTCCGGCCAGACCCGGCTGCACGTAGGTGAGCAGGAACTGGCGGTGCGCCGCCTCGTCTTCTTTTTTGCGCACTCCTTCGGGCACGTGCTTGTCAGTGAGCATGCGCGCAATGTCTTCGTGCCCCTGTTCGGCCAGCGCCAATTCGCCCAGCAATTGCCGGGTCGCGGCGTCGGACGTGTTCTTCGCAGCCTCGACATAGAAGTTATAGGCCTGCGTTTCCATGGCCTCCGCCTCGCGACGGATGGCATCGAGCGACAGGTTCTGCCGCAGCCAGTCCGGGCGCCGTGCGAGGAAGCCGTTGACATGCTCGCGCCGGATCAGGGGAATCCGCTCGCCGAAGCGGCGGCGGTGCATGTCGATCAGCATGTTCTTGTGGGTGTTTTCCACCTCCGCCATGTCCTCGAAAACCTTGGCGGAATCCGGAAATTTGTCTTTCAGCGCTTGGGCATAGGCAAGATAGATGCGCGCGTCGTCTTCTTCCGAGGAGATAGCGAGCGCCAGGACTTCCTGTTCGGAAAGAGATGAAAGGGGGCGTTTGAAACGGGAGAGCAGGCGGGAAAACATGAACCATATAACCTAGTTTAGAATTATTCTAAAAATAGGTTCCCATCACGAAAAGGTCAAGCCGAAACAGGTCCCTCGACTCGACAGACAGCCGGATAACTTCCTACATAAAAGACAATGAACCCGCGTTTGCGAAAGCTGCCTTCCGCATGAACCCGCTCCTGTCCAGCAAGGATACGCTTCTCGATCGCATCGGCATGGCGTTGGCCGAGAGGCTGACGACCAAGACGTCGGGCTATGAGCCTTATACGCCGTCCGATCCCGAGACGCTTGCCCGCACGCTCCGGCCCGGCGACATTCTCCTGATCGAGGGCAATCAGAAAGTGTCGGCGGCGATCAAATATCTGACCCAGTCGACCTGGTCGCATGCCGCCTTCTTCGCCGGCGACGAAATCCCGCTGACGCTCGACGAGGCGACGCTTCCGGTCATTGACCGTCCGCAACTGATCGAGGTGAACCTCGGCAAGGGCTGCGTTGCGGTGCCGCTCCGCAAATATTCCACCTACAACACTCGCATCTGCCGGCCGATCGGGCTGACGCCGGAAGACCGGAATTCCGTCGTGTCTTTCATGATCTCGCGACTGGGCCTGAAATACGACATGAAGAACATTCTCGACATGTTGCGCTTCTTCATGCCGACACCGCCGGTGCCGGTGCGCTGGCGCCGCCGCATGCTGGCCTTTGGTTCGGGCGATCCGACACGCGCCATCTGCTCGACGTTGATCGCCGAGGCCTTCGAGCAGATCCGCTATCCGATCCTGCCGGAAATTACCCGTGCACCCGGGCGGGCTTCGGCGACATCTCACTATTCCCGCGCGGAAATCCTGCATATCCGCCATCATTCGCTCTACACGCCGCGCGATTTCGACCTCTCGCCCTATTTCGCGATCGTCAAGCCGACGCTCGAATATGGTTTCGATTACAAGCGGCTGCAGTGGGAGGCCAAGGACTAGGGCCACTCTAGAGTTGGATATTGAGCGTCTGCTCCCGCACGATATAGGCTTTTTGCCGGTCGGTGATGTAGTCGCGCACGATCGGCGCGGCATCGCGCGAACGTGACAGCTGCATGTGGAAGACCAGCTGGCTACCAGTGCGGAACATCATCTCGCAGCTGACCAGATAGAATTCCCACATGCGGGCAAAGCGCTCGTCATACATTTCGACGACCTTGTCGCGGTTTTTCTCGAAGCGCTCGACCCAATGCTTGAGGGTCGTCGCATAGTGTACCCGCAGGAATTCGAGATCGCTCACCCAGAGATGATTTTGCTCCACCACCTCGAAAACCTCGGACAGGGCGGGTGAATAGGCGCCGGGGAAAATGTATTTGCGCAGCCAGGCGCTCGCCATGCCGGGCGGGCTCATATGGCCGATCGAATGCAGCACGGCAATGCCGTCATCCGGCATCAGCGTGTTCACCTTCTTGAAGAATTCATCGTAGTGGCTGACGCCGACATGCTCGAACATGCCGACCGAGACGATGCGGTCGAAGGTCTCATCGACCTCGCGATAGTCGCGCAGCTCAAAGCGGACGCGGCCTTCAAGCCCGGCATCCTTGGCGCGCTGCGTCGCCAGCGCCTGCTGCTCTTTCGACAGGGTGACACCCAGAACTTCGACGTCTTCCAACTGGGCGAGATAGAGCGCGAGATCGCCCCAGCCGCAGCCAATGTCGAGCACCTTCATACCGGGGCGAAGGCAGAGCTTGGAGGCAAGCAGCCGCAGCTTGTTGCGCTGTGCCTGCTCCAGCGTCTCGTCCGGCTCGCGGAAATAGGCGCAGGAATAGAGCATGTGCTCGTCGAGGAAGAGTTTGTAGAAATCGTTGCCGAGATCGTAGTGATGGGCGACGTTGCGTTGCGCTTCGCCCTTGACGTTGGATTGCTGGCGCTTGCGGAAGCGCATCTTGATGGCGCGGAGCGCCTTCTGGATCGGATAGGAGCCGAGCGACAGCCGGTTGATCGAAAACAGCGTCAGGAAATCGCGCAGTGTCGATCCGTCCTCGAAACGCAGCGTACCGTCCATATAGGCCTCGCCGGCGGCAAGCTCGGAATTGAAAACGAGGGTGCGGTAGAGCTTGCGGTCGGTCAGCCGCATGGTCACTTCCGGGCCGGGTTCACCCTTGAAAACATGCGGTTTGCCGTCAGCGTCGATAACGGTCAGCTGGCCCTTGCGGATGAAGGCTTTCATCATATGCGACAGTGGAAACATGCATACCTCGGTGGATAAAACGACGCTTACGAAGCGTCACTCTATCACCGGGTTTGCAAAATGCGCGGCAATAATTGGTGAAAATTCAACGGCCGGTGACGGTGGCTCCGGCGCTTGCCGCAACGACGAGAATGGTGCCTGCAACCTGTAATGCCGTCATCGGCTGGCTAAGGACGAGGAAGCCGGCAAGGGCGCCGAGCGCAGGCTCGAGGCTCATCAGGATGCCGAAGGACGAGGTGCTCATGCGGCGCAGCGCGATCATTTCGAGCGCATAGGGGATCAACGGCACGAGAAGGGCAAGGCCTGCGACGGCGACGACGCCCTCGACCGTCATGCGGGAGACTTCCATGAGCCCGAATGGTGTCGCGACGATCGCCGCCACGATCAGCGACATGGAGAGACCTTGCAGGCCTTCAAAGGCGTTTCCCGCCTTTTTCATCAGGACGATATAAAGCCCCCAGCCGGTCGCGGCGCCAAAGGCGAAGAGAATGCCGGTGGGATCACCGATCCAGCCATTGCCGTCATGGGCGAGCAAGAGGACGCCGGCACCGGCGATCAGTGGCCAGACCAACCGCCAGCCGAGGCCGAACGCGAAGGTCGCAACAGTCAGCGGTCCCAGAAAGTCGATGGCGACGGCAAGGCCAAGCGGAATGCGCTCGATCGCCGCGAAGAAACACAGCGTCATGCCGGCCATGGACGCGCCGAGCAGCCCGGCCGTCTGCCACTGTGCCCGCGAATAGCGCAGGATCGGCGGTCGGACGACGATGGCAAGCAGGACGGCGGCCCAGATCAGCCGCAGCCAGGTGGTGCCGAAGGGTCCATAGGCGGCAATCGCCGGTGCCGAAAAGGCCGAGCCGAATTGCACGCTCGACATCGACAGAAGACACATCAGGCCGCCGGTGAGCGCTGCCGCCGTTCCTGTCGTGAGCGGTGCCGCCACTGGCGGGACTGCTATATTGTTTGCGTATGCCGGTGTTGATGCCTGCTGATCCAAAACTTGTCCTCTTGGCGATGCTGATTGCCTGCACCGGCTCTACCGAAGGCGGCTTCCCCGGGCAAATTCATATTTGTGGGGCTTAACATCAGGGTATTTGATGCTGAGCACGGAACATAATTGCCTCAAGATCGTTGTCATTCCAGGCAAGTGTAACTTCCAGAGAGGGACCCACATGGATGTCAACGGCGTAGGTTGGATTGCGGCAATCATCATCGGCGGTTTTGCCGGGTGGCTGGCGGAACAGTTCATGAAATCGAACATGGGAATGTTCATGAACATCATTCTGGGTATCATCGGCGCCATCGTGCTCAACGCCATTCTCGCCTTTGCCGGGATGGGCTTTACCGGATGGCTCGCTTATCTCGTCATCGGCTTCATCGGCGCCTGCCTGCTGATTGCGGTGGGCCGCGCTGTCCGTCGATAACCGCCCATTTGGAGGAGAACAGCGATGTTGACATTTGCAGCCGAGGGCAGTGGCCAGGGGAAGCTGGAAATCAACGGCCATTCCGAGCCGGTTTCCTATGAGTTGATCGTGGCGCGCGAGGAAGAGGAGGGCAGCCAGGTGCGCATTCGCTTGAATGCTCCGCGCGACTGGTTGCTGAAGCAGGGTTTCAAGGGTGATGCGGTTCTGGTGCGTAGCAATGGATCACGCATCGCGGTGCGGCGCGAAGGCGTTCTGGACGTTCATTCCAGTGTCTGCGTGACACTTGAAGCCTATGACGACACGCTGAGCGATCTCGGCGAGGTCTCTGAAGCCTATCCGGAACTGAAACACTGAGAGCTTGCGGCGGAAACAGAAACGGGCGCGGTACGAGGCCGCGCCCGTTTTCATGCAGGGTGCAGAGAAATCAGTCCTTGGCGCGTTCAACGTAGGACGCGTCTTCCGTCAGGATGACGACGCGGGTGCCAACGCCGATATGCGGCGGGACCATGGTGCGCACGCCGTTCGACAGGATCGCCGGCTTGTAGGAAGACGACGCCGTCTGACCCTTGACGACCGGCTCGGTCTCGGCAATTTCCAGCGTCATGCGGGTTGGAAGCTCGATCGCAAGTGCAATACCCTCGAACATCTTCAATTGCACGACCATGCCTTCCTGCAGATAGGCCTTGTCGTCGCCGATGACGTCAGGCGCAACGGCGACCTGGTCGTAGCTTTCCGGGTTCATGAAGTGGAAGCCTTCGCCGTCTTCATAGAGGAAAGTATGGTCGCGATCCTCGACGAAGGCGCGCTCGACCTGTTCCGTCGTGCGCCAGCGCTCCGATACCTTCACGCCGTCCGAGATGCGGCGCATGTCGACCTGGGTGACGGGCGTGCCCTTGCCGGGATGGAAGTTCGCAGCGGTCAGAACGGCATAGAGCTTGCCGTCGACTTCGAGAACATTGCCCTTGCGGACTGAAGAGGCGATTACCTTGACCATAAGTCTTCCTTGTAACTGAGCTGGATGCGTCGTAGAGGAGCGCACGAAATATGCGCGTCAAAGACGCCAGAATGCGTTTTCGGGCCGCACCTATCCTATATTTGGGCAAATTGCCAGTGTGACGGCGGATCAGGCTCGAAGAAACCGTGCAATCGCGCGAAGGATCGGATTACCCGAGTATTTGGACACAGGACCTTGATGCCAGCTGCCTCCCCCTGGTGGACCCCCGATGTCCATGCCGACCGCCGTGATTTCCTCCTCGGCCGCAACCGGATTCAGGCCGCCCTGCGCGGTTTCTTTGCGGCGCGGGATTTCGTCGAGGTGGATACGGCGACCCTGCAGGTATCGCCCGGCAACGAGGCGCATCTTCACGCCTTTGCAACGCAGGCTATCCATCACGATGGCAGTGCGGTGCCCCTCTATCTTCACACCTCGCCGGAATTTGCCTGCAAGAAGTTGCTGGCGGCCGGCGAGCAGCGTATTGCCTGCTTCGCCCATGTCTACCGCAACCGCGAGCGCGGGCCGCTGCACCATCCGGAATTCACCATGCTCGAATGGTATCGTGCGGGCGAGACCTATGACGCGCTGATGCGTGATTGCACGGAGATCCTGGGTCTCGCGGCCGAAATTGCCGGCGCGCGGCAACTGACTTACCGTGGCGGGCTGGCTGATCCGTTCATCGAGCCGGAACGCCTCACCGTTGCCGAAGCCTTCAAGCGGTTCGCGAATATCGATCTTCTTGCCTCTATCGACCGTAGCGGCGAAACCGACCGGGATCGTCTGGCGGAAGCCCTTCGTGTCGCCGGGCTGCGTGTCGCCGACGACGATACCTGGGCGGACCTTTTCAGCCGGGTGATCGTCGAGAAGGTCGAGCCCAATCTCGGTTTCGGCTGCGCTACTATCCTTTACGAATATCCGCTTGCCGAAGCTGCATTGGCCCGACCGACGCCGCATGATGCGCGGGTGGCGGAACGGTTCGAGCTTTATGCCTGCGGCGTGGAACTGGCCAATGCCTTCGGCGAGCTGACAGATGCCGCCGAGCAACGCCGGCGTTTTGCGATGGAGATGACCGAGAAGAGCCGCGTCTATGGCGAAACCTATCCGCTGGATGAGGATTTCCTCAAGGCTCTCGAAATCATGCCGGAGGCGAGCGGCAGCGCGCTCGGTTTTGACCGGCTGGTGATGCTGGCGACAGGCGCGTCGCGGATCGATCAGGTCATCTGGGCGCCTGTGGCGGAAACCGAAACTATGAGCGAGGGCCGTAAGTGACTGCTCTTCGTTCCCTGAAAACCATTGATGATCTGGAGAACGTCGGTCTGGTTTCCGCCGACCGGCGCGCCGGGCTGGTTGACGTCGCCGCCCGTTATGCAGTTGCCGTCACGCCGGCGATATCCGCCCTGATCGATCCTAGCGATCCCAACGATCCGATTGCCCGGCAGTTCATTCCAGACGTGGCGGAGCTTGTTCGTCTGCCGGAAGAACGCGAAGACCCGATCGGTGACGGTGCCCACAGTCCCGTCGAAGGCATCGTCCATCGTTATCCGGATCGCGTGCTGTTGAAGGCCGTGCATGTCTGCCCGGTCTATTGCCGCTTCTGCTTCCGCCGCGAAATGGTCGGTCCGCAGGGGCTTGGTACGCTTGCATCGCAGGCAATGGACAATGCCTTTGCCTATATCGCCGATCATCCGGAAATATGGGAGGTGATCCTCACCGGTGGCGATCCGCTCGTCTTGTCGCCGCGCCGGCTGGCTTCGATCATGGAGCGGCTTTCCGCGATTGATCACGTGAAGATCGTTCGTTTTCACACCCGTGTGCCGGTCGTCGAGCCGGACCGGGTGGACAGGGCCCTGATCGCGGCGCTGAAAGCCAGCGGCAAGACCACCTATCTGGCACTGCATGCCAACCATCCGCGCGAACTGACGGCCGATGCCCGCGCGGCTTGCGCCCGGCTGGTCGACAGCGGGATCGTCATGGTCAGCCAGTCGGTGCTTCTGAAGGGCGTCAACGATGATGCCGATACGCTGGCGGCGCTGATGCGGGCCTTCGTCGAAAACCGTATCAAGCCCTACTACCTGCACCATCCCGATCTGGCGCCCGGCACCAGTCATTTCCGCCTGACGATCGAGGAAGGGCAGGCTCTGGTCGCATCCCTGCGCGGCCGCGTCTCCGGTCTTTGCCAGCCCGCCTATATCCTCGATATACCGGGTGGACACGGCAAGACGGTGATCAGTGCCTCGACCATCGAAGACAGGGGGGGCGGTTGTTATACGGTCTCGGATTTTCATGGCGAAACCCACGCCTATCCGCCAGCAGCCGGCAAGAGTGATCCCTCTAAAGATGAATTTTCCCGAACAGGGCGCTGAGTTCGGATTGTCTGCCAGTTCCGGTCTTCTGGAAGATCGACCGGATATGGCTTCTGACTGTCTCGTAGCCGGCTCCGTGCTGGCTGGCGATATCGACGGCACTCAACCCGCTGGCGACGAGAAGCGATATTTTGGCTTCGGCCGGCGTGAGGTCGAACAGGGCCATCAATGTTTCCGGTTTCAACCGCATGTCCTCGTCCGGATCCTCGATCAGGGCCACTGCGCACGAATGCAAGAAGACGTCGGCGAGATGCGTGCCGAACCGTTCGAAGCGGACGACGAGCGGCCGCCTGCCGGGGCGTGACAGGCGGACGGGAGACAGCGCGTCGGTGGATTGTCCGGGCGTCTGTATCGCGATTTTCAGTTCGCGGTTGAAACGGGCGGTGTCATTCGCCGAGCTGCCCCGCACTTCCCCTCTCGATATTCGCAAATCACCCGTAAACAGCCCATCGGCCTTCGGATTCGTCAGTGTTACAAGGCCTTTTCGGTTGAAGAAGATGCAGCCGATGTTCGAGGTCTCGAAGGCGGCAGCCATGCCCATGATCTTGCTCGCGTCGATATGGCGGGCGAGCTGCATGGCAGTCAGCAGCCGTGTCCGGATGGCATGGAAATGCGGCACGTCGTCCGGCGGCGGGGAATCTTCCGACAAGCCGTTTTGCAGGACGAAATACAGCTCTTCCTTGGCCGAAGAGATATTCATGAGGACGGAATCGCCAACCCCATATTTTCGCATGAATTTATAATATTCGTGGCGATCGAACTGCTCCCTGGAGACATAGCTCTTCTCAAGCACCACGCCTTCGCGGTGGAGCGGCGGCAAAAGCTGCGCGCGGAAATCCCTCATGTACCATTCTTCGCGAATGTAGCCTTCCAGAAGACCGTCGAGGTTTTCAGTGCTGAGCGCTGCACCAAAGGCGCCGCGTCCGGCCGGCTCCATGATGTTGGCACCCAAAGCCCCGCTCGCCCTGCTGATGGCTTCGATCGTCGGCAGCCATAGGGATGGTTCAAAAATTGCTGCCTGGACTTGATCCAGTGCCTGAGTGAGTAATTCGGCGTTCACACGCATTCGTGTCGCTCACGTTCGCAAAACCGATTTTAGGTTTGGATCGCTCCCCACGTCAATCGTGTGCGAACGGACTTCGCTCGCAAACAAGCTCCATTCTTGGTTCGATACGTCACCATGACCGATTTCCGCGCACAAAAAAGCCGGTCACCCCGTGAACTGACCCCCGAAAGTTGGACACCAACTTCGGGGATCAGTTTACGCAGTGACCGGCTTTTTGAAGCGTGTGTTTTCGATCAGCTTTCCTTGATCGGCGCGATCGAGATCTCGACGCGGCGATTTTGCGCGCGTCCTGCCGGGCTGGCGTTCGATGCGATCGGCCGGTCCGGGCCATAGCCGACAGCCGACATGCGGCGCTGGTCGACGCCGCGCGAACCGAGGTAGTTGGCAACCGATATGGCGCGTCGTTCCGAAAGACCCTGGTTGTGGCTGGCGCTACCGGTCGAATCCGTGTGGCCATCCACGTCGATCAGCGTCTTGTTGAACTTGCGCAGGACGATCGCGACCGAGTCGAGCGTCGGATAGGCGCTGGGGTTCATCTGGTCCTGGTCGGTGCCGAACGTGATGTTCTCCGGCATGTTGAGAACGATACGGTCGCCGACGCGGGTGACCGAAACGCCTGTGTTCTGCAATTGCGCGCGCAGCTCGGATTCCTGGCTGTCCATATAGTTGCCGATCAGGCCGCCACCGAGCGCGCCGATGCCGGCACCGACCAGGGCCGCATCACGCCGGCCGGCCGCACTGCCACCAACCAGAAGACCGGTTGCGGCACCAAGCCCCGCGCCGATCAGCGCGCCGCCGGCCGTATTCGACATCTTCTGCTGGCCCGTATAGGGGTCCGTGGTGGTGCAGCCGGAGAGATAAACGGCGGCGATGGCCAGTACGGCGAATTTCTTGATCATGGAATCAATGGTCCTCAATGGTGCTCACTCTGCTTCATACTACCGATTGCGGCAGGAAGATGAAGAGGACGGGTCCATTAAAGGATAGAACGGTCAAATCGTGTCGAGACTGTTCACGATAGACGCGGGAACGCATGTAAAACACGGTTCCCGCGCTTCTGTCCGCTATTCGGTCAGGTCGATCTCTTCCGTGTTGCCGCCTGTGCAAGTGTAGCAGCAATCGGTGCAGGTCTCGGCATTGTCCGGGCCGGTACCCCAGTAAGTCGCCTTGTCGCCTGAAATCCAGGCGCCGTAGCAGATCTTCTCGCCGTCGTCGCAGGACAGCGGGATCTGCTTGGTTTCGCCGTCGTCCAGCAGATAGACCTGATTGTTGCCCGGCCAGACATAGTCGCGGTCCTGGCTGTAAAGCTCGACTTCGACGGCGTTCGGATGGCTGTTCTTCATCTGGAAGGTCACGTCGGCGGCCGAGGCAGCGGATACGCTGCCAAAAGCCAGCAAGACGGACAGCGCGGCCAGGCCCGCGCGTTGACGAATGATTTTCATGGGTTCCCCTTAAGAATATCGGCCTTGCGGCCGAATATCAGCTAACACGAACATTAGCGACACGGAACGGGTCCGCCAGGCAAAATCCGCTATTTTTTCCGTGCGATATGGCCATTTTTGGTGACAAGGATAGGTGGAATTATCCCTGCGCCTCGCACCTCAAACGACAGCAAGCGCCTTATAGAAAAAAGTTGAGCCGCAATAGCTGCCATCGGGCATCAGGGCATATTGCGGAATGACCCCGACGCGCTGCCAGCCGAATTTCTCGTAGATGGCTTCTGCCGGGCTTCCGGTTGCCGTGTCGAGTACGAGAATGTGCCGCCCGTGTTTCGCCGCTGCGCTTTCGGCTGCTTCCATCAACAGTCTTGAAAGCCCGAGGCCGCGCGCCTTGCGGTGGACGAGCAGCTTCTTCAGATCGGCGCGGTGCGGCTGGTTCGGCATCATGCCGATGCCGAGCTGCACTGTGCCGAGAATTTCACCGTCTTTCTCCGCCACGATCAACACCGTGTTTCCGTCGGTCACGGCATGCACGACGCCCTGCCAATAAGGCATCGCATCATCTGGCGTATGCGGCGACATGAAGCCGACGGAGGCGCCGCCCTCGACGCAGTCGGACAGGATTTCGGCGAGCGCCGGAACTGCGGTCGCGGTTTCGGAAGGGGTGAGCATGCGGATCGTGACCTGGGACATCCGGCTATACTTTGCTGCGGTTGAGAATGATGGCGTAGCGGGCAGGCTTTCCGTGCGGATTGTGAAAGATGTGAGCCTCGGCAAGCCGCATGAACAGGCAGTCGCCTGCCTCGAGCACATGCGTTTCCGCGCCGGCAGTCATCGTGAGTTTTCCCTCGAACAGCCAGAGGTGCTGGGTGAGGCCTGCGTCGAACTGCTGCTGTTCGAACACGACACGGGCGCCGGCCGGAAACTCGACTTCGACGATATCGACGGGCGATGCGCTACCAGCCGGCGAGACCGAACGGCGCAGATAACCCGTTTCCGGGTCGTGCCAGATGCGCTGGTCGGCGCAGCGTGCGAGCGGGCTTTCAACATTCTCCTCCGTCGCAAAGAAGCGCGACAGCGTGGTGCCAAGGGCGCTGCAAAGCCGGGCGAGAAGCTGGGCGGTGGGACTTGCCTCGCCGCGCTCGATGCGTGAAATCATTGCCCGGCTGACACCGGCACGGCTGGCAAGGTCGTCGAGCGTCATGGCCTGCGCCAGCCGCAGGGATTTCATGCGCTCGGCGATATCGGTTTCGAAGGTGTTGGAATTTTCCATTATAAGAGAATTAATGGTTCTTATAATGGAGTCAATGATAAAGGTCGCTCTTATTCGAATAAACGCGTTGCATGCCGCTGTGGCGACAACGAAGCATGGGGGAGCCGGCTATGGTGTCAGTCGCGCATGCTGTTGAAGAAACCGTCATGCGATCAATACGTTAGAGGATGCTTGGGCAGATGCCGCCCGATGGCGGCTTGGCCGAGCTTGGAGGGCAGATGGCGGCAATAGAAGAAATCCGGAGCGAACAGCCACAGGCCTCCGTGCTGTCGATTGCCAGTATCGTTCTGTCCATGGCCTGTGTCGGCATCGGCAACGGCATGATGTTCGCCTATGTGCCGTTTCTGCTGGCGAAGGGCGACAGTGCGCCCTGGGTCGCCGGTGCCGCGGTCACCGCGCTTGCCTTCGGTGGCCTTGCCGGCTGCGTCGTCGCCGGCCCGATGATCCGCCGCGTCGGTCACGCGCGTGCTTTTTCATGCTCCATGGCGCTGGTGCTGCTCTCCGCCTTCCTGATCGCGCTCGGGTTCAATCCGCTGCTCTGGGTGTTTGCGCGCGGGCTTTATGGCGCGGCCGGCAATATCAATTTCATCATCTCGCTGAGCTGGCTCAACCATGCCAGCGCCAACAGTTGGCGCGGCAGGGCGATGTCGGTGTTCTACATGACCTATGTCATCGCCATCGGTGTGGGCGCCTGGTTGTTCGGGCAAATCCCGGCCGAAGGCAATCTGGCGCCGCTGCTCACCATCTTCTTCACCACTATGGCGATCCTGCCGATCGGCCTGACACGCCTTGCCAATCCGCCGCCCCCGGCAAAAGTCAGTGTCGACGTGCCGATGGTCTGGCGCAATTCGCCGGTCGCCTTCGTTGGCGTGCTGGCCGCCGGTGGCCTGTCGATGGCCGTGCAGGGGTTCACTCCGATCTACGCAGCGGCCAATCAGGTGACCCAGGGCGATGTCGCGTTGTTGATGCTGGTTATGCAGTTCGGCCTCATCTTTATCCAGTATCCGATGGGCGTGCTGTCCGACCGGATCGACCGGCGCATCGTGCTGATTCTCGTCTGCGCGCTGATCTCGGTTGCAGCCCTGGTGTCGCTCACCGTCTCCTTTGCCAATCTCATCCTTCTGATGCTGGTCTTTGCGGTCTTCGCCGGGGCGGTCGAGACCGTCTATTCGATCGCCAATGCACATGCCAACGACCGTACCGCGCCTGCCGATTTCGTGCCGCTTGCCTCGACGCTTCTGATGTGCTGGTCGATCGCGGCCACGGTCATTCCGCTGGCGATCACGCTGCTCACGCCCGTCTTCGGCCCGAAGACCTTCATCTACGCCGCCATGGGGACCGCGATCGCCTATGCCGCCTTCGTTTCCGTGCGGCTGAAATTCCGGGAGCCGGTGCCACCGCATCTGCGGGAGAATTTCGAGATGGTGAGCGCACAGATGCCGAATGCCGGGGCACTGGTCGAAGGTGGGAAGACCGGCAGCAGCAGTCCGTGAAGCTATCTGTCTTGCAGAGACCTCACATGAAGGGCTTCTGCAAACTGCCACGGGCGCGGGACGTGAAGACTTCGTTGATGCTGTTTGCATGTTCCGGCTATCCATATCCGCCGAAAATCACCTATTCATTCCGCCAGGAATAGGAAGCGGGATCGCATCATGCTCAAGTTCAAGACGTCTACCGGTGTCGTCAATGTCGACAACTGGGGTTACCAGTTGCAGGGGCTTAACGGCGATCCGCAAAACGTCAACCTGCTCATCTCCGCCACGCATGACCTGCTCGTCATCGATTCCTCGGGTGACGGCGCCAACAGCGGGCGGTTCACCGCCGACGAAGTGACCCGCATGAAGGACGGCATGGGCGGGCGCTCCGTGGTTGTCTCCTATATCTCCATCGGCGAGGCGTCCGATTTCCGCGACTACTGGGACAAGGACTGGACCACCACCGGCAAGGCCACGGGCAAACTGACCGACGAGGCGCCGGACTGGCTCGGGCCTGTCAATCCCGACTGGCCGGAATCGCGCAAGGTGCGCTATTGGGATCCGGACTGGCAGAACACCATGTTCAACGACAGGAAGACCGGCGATCTCGACGCCATCGTCAAGGCCGGGTTCGATGCGGCCTATCTCGACATCATCGACGCCTATTATTTCTGGGGTGCCGAAGTCGCAAAGGCTGATCGCCAGGCCGGCGATCCCGTCAACCAGAAACAGGCCGCGCAGCGCATGGTCGATTTCGTGGTCGCCCTAACGGAACATGCCCGCGAAACCAATCCGGATTTTTTCGTCATCCCCCAGAACGGCGCCTGGATCCTCGATGACCTGGGCAGTGACACCGCGCGCAAGCAGGCCTATCTCGATGTCATCGGCGGTATTGCGGTCGAAGACCTCTATTATCGCGGCGACAAAGACGAGAACAATCCGCTGAAGCCGGACGAAGAGACGATCGCAATCCTGAAGCGAGACTTCCTGGACAAGGGCATACCGGTCTTCGTGGTGGATTACATCAATGGCAGCGCGCGCATCGACGCGTTCAACAAAATGGTCCTGGCCGACGGGTTCATTCCGTTTGCAGCACCCGAGCGCGATCTCGACAGGCTGATCGGCACCTATGACGGCGACCCCGCCTATATCCGGCCCACCGCGCAGGCGGATACCCTGCGTGGCTCGAAGCTCGCCGACAAGATCGATGGTCTGGGCGGTAACGATAAGATTGCCGGGCGCGACGGCAACGACGCGCTGTCGGGTGGCGACGGAAACGACACGTTGTCGGGCGGTCTTGGCAATGACAAGATTTCGGGCGGAGCCGGGAATGACAAGCTCCATGGCGGCGCTGGAAAAGATACCCTCACCGGCGGCAGCGGCAAGGATCAGTTCGTCTTCGACACCAAGCTCGCCAGCGGCAATGTCGATACGGTAGCCGATTTCAGCGTTGCCGATGACCGGCTTCTCTTGGACCACGACATCTTTTCGAAGCTGCCGGTTGGTGCGCTGAAGGCCTCGGCGTTCATCATCGGCACCAAGGCGGTGGATGCCGGCGACCGCGTTATTTACGATAGCAAGGCCGGCAAACTCTTCTACGACGCCGACGGAACGGGCAAGGCCGCGGCGGTCCAGATTGCGCAGCTCGACAGCCAGCTCAAACTGACCGCAGACGATTTCCTGATCATCTGAAACCCGGCCAACGGTGCCTGCGCGTCTCGGCTTTTTAAGGCAAAAGCCGGGCTCCATTGCATTTGGCCAAGGGCGATCGGTAAAATTCTTTGCAGTTTGGGAGGTTCCATTGTATGCGGGCGCATGAGCACAAATCCGACCCGCACCCCCCTGTCGCATATCCGCAATTTCTCGATCGTGGCCCATATCGACCACGGCAAATCGACCTTGGCCGATCGCCTGATCCAGACCACCGGCGGCTTGGCCGCGCGCGAGATGTCCGAGCAGGTTCTCGACAACATGGATATCGAGAAGGAGCGCGGCATCACCATCAAGGCGCAGACCGTGCGCCTGCACTACGTCGCCAACAATGGCGAGACCTATGTCTTGAACCTGATCGACACCCCCGGCCATGTCGACTTCGCCTATGAAGTCTCGCGTTCGCTGTCGGCCTGCGAGGGCTCGCTGCTGGTCGTGGACGCGTCTCAGGGCGTCGAAGCCCAGACGCTCGCCAACGTCTATCAGGCGATCGACAACAATCACGAGATCGTCACCGTTCTCAACAAGATCGACCTGCCGGCCGCAGAGCCCGACCGCATCCGCGAGCAGATCGAGGAAGTCATCGGCATTGATGCCTCGCAGGCTGTGCTGATCTCGGCCAAGACCGGCCTCGGCATTCCCGACGTGCTTGAAGCGATCGTCCACCAGCTGCCGGCGCCGAAGAGCGAGGGCGGCGAAGACGCACCGTTGAAGGCGCTGCTGGTCGACAGCTGGTACGACACCTACCTCGGCGTCATCGTTCTCGTGCGCATTCTCGACGGCACTCTGAAAAAGGGTCAGACGATCCGCATGATGGGCACGGATGCCAAGTACCAGGTGGAGCGCGTCGGCGTCATTACGCCGAAGATGCTGACCGTCGATGCGCTCGGCCCGGGCGAGATCGGCTTCATCACCGCCTCGATCAAGGAAGTGGCTGACACCCGCGTCGGCGACACCATCACCGAGGACAAGCGTCCGACCGCCCATATGCTGCCGGGCTTCAAGCCGGCGCAGCCGGTGGTGTTCTGTGGCCTGTTCCCGGTCGATGCCGCCGATTTCGAGGACCTGCGCGCCGCTATGGGCAAGCTGCGCCTCAACGATGCGTCGTTCTCGTTTGAAATGGAATCGTCAGCGGCGCTCGGCTTCGGCTTCCGCTGCGGCTTCCTCGGTCTGCTTCATCTTGAAATCGTCCAGGAACGCCTTGAGCGCGAGTTCGATCTCGACCTGATCGCGACCGCCCCGTCCGTTGTCTACAAGCTGTTCATGACCGACGGTACCGAGCGCGAGCTGCACAATCCGGCCGACATGCCCGATGTCGTCAAGATTTCCGAAATCCACGAGCCGTGGATCCGCGCCACCATCCTGACGCCCGACGATTATCTCGGCGGCATCCTCAAGCTCTGCCAGGACCGGCGCGGCATCCAGGTGGAACTGACCTATGTCGGCTCCCGCGCGATGCTCACCTACGACCTGCCGCTCAACGAAGTCGTGTTCGATTTCTACGACCGCCTGAAGTCGATCTCCAAGGGCTACGCTTCCTTCGACTATAGCATCACGGCGCATCAGGAAGGCCATCTGGTCAAGATGTCGATCCTCGTCAACGGCGAGCCGGTCGATGCCCTGTCGATGATGGTCCACCGCATGGCGGCGGAAAAGCGCGGCCGCGACATGTGTGAGAAGCTCAAGGAGCTGATCCCGAAGCACATGTTCAAGATCCCGATCCAGGCCGCCATCGGCGGCAACGTGATTGCCCGCGAAACCATCTCGGCGCTGCGCAAGGACGTCACCGCCAAGTGCTACGGCGGCGACGCCACGCGCAAACGCAAGCTGCTCGACAAGCAGAAGGCCGGCAAGAAACGCATGCGCCAGTTCGGCAAGGTCGAAATCCCGCAGGAAGCGTTTATTGCTGCGCTGAAGATGGGCGACGAGTGATTTAGAATAAAATGTTGCTGCGTTTGAGAGGGCCAATTGGCCCTCTTTTTTTATGCTCGACGGAACAATAAGGGATCAAATGGTTAAGAAAATTGGTTACCGAATCTTGACGATTCGGATTCCCAGCCTTATGGTGTGGTTAGAATCACTGATCTAGCAGCAATTTAGATGGTTAATAAAATGAGAACGAAGGAGGCGGACCTGGTAGACCCGGCGCTGGCCCTGATCGCGAAATACGGGGATGAGGAGTTGGGCTTGGAGATCTCGGTTTTGGCGAGAAAATTACGCGAGGTAATAGCTCCAACGGCAGTTGATCTACTTCCGCTGAAGGGCCGAAAAGACGATCGGCTAAGTCAAGTTATCCGTAATTTGGTCAGTCATCGGACCCTTGAGAAGAAAGGTTTAGCGACATACAGAGTCGGAGAATCCCTTGTAAGAGGGAGCTATGTCTTAACAGAACTTGGTAGCGCTTCGGTCAATCAATCTTGGGCTAAAAGGCTCAAGTAAACAGGAGAAGAATATTTGTGAGGCAAATAGGCAGAAGAGCTTTAGCCAATCGCACCAACGAGCACCGTCGCGGTTGGCAGTAACAAAAGGGCCACAAAACAACTCGGCTGGAACCCGAATTGCAATGTGACCCGTGGTGTCAGCGGACAAGCCCGAATCCGTTGGACGGATGTACTCGGTGTGCCGATATCTGAACCCATTTGCATGGTTAGAATCGCACGTCTAAGTCTCCGTTTCAAGAGGGCGCCTTAAAACGGAAAGGATCGTTCGCATGAACGACAATGAGCAGCCGAGCTATAAACTCACTTTTGAAGATGCTGTCGAAATCTGGCTCCGGCACTGGAACGGCGAGTTCCAGAACCGGATTGCATCCAGCTTCGACGTCAATCCCGGTCGCGTGAATGAAGTTCTGAAAGAACGGAAACACGTCGGAAGTCGGGAAGAAGCACTCAACAAGCGAGCCGCTTAGCGCAAGTGGACCAGCGTCGACGAGGCGCTGGTCTTCCTCAACTCAGGTAGGAAGTGAAATGACCAAACGTAATCAGCATGTGGTCCCACATGACAATGGGTGGGCCGTGAAAGGTGCAGGTGCGGGACGTGCGACAAAAGTCGTTCCGACGCAGGGTGAGGCAATCGGCATTGCCCGCGGCATCGCCCGCAATCAGCAAAGTGAGTTGCTCATCCACGGTGAAGACGGACGCATCCGCGCCCGTGACTCCTACGGCAACGATCCCTTCCCTCCGAAGGGCTGACAAGTCTGCATCACCCTTCATGATGGGCGATGAGTAGGTCTTCTCATCCAAGATTCATGCGCATAGAATAGGCGCATGAATCTTGGAGATTGACATGTCTCAGCCTTCCCGCAAACTCGTCAATCTTTCGCTGGATAGCGCCCTTGTTTCACAAGCGCTCGATCTCAAGATCAATCTTTTGCGCGCAGCGGAGGATGGCATCGAACGCGCTGTCAAGGCTGAGCGAGAACGTCTATGGCGGCTGGAGAATGCGGAAGGGATCGCCGCATCCAACAAATATGTTGAGGAGCATGGCCTGCCGTTGGCGAAATATCGCCAATTTTGATGGCAAGTTGTCTTCCACATGCTCCCTTACTCGCCTTGAAGTCGTGCTATCTCTCCGCTAAACCTTGGTGTGCGCAAGGCCGGAGGAGGCCCCGCTGGAGCCATGAAGGATATCTGAAATGCACAAGTTCAAGATTCTGAAAGCCGCAAACGATCAGTTCCGTATCCAGTTTCTGTATAATTCCGAGATAATGGTCTGGTCGGAGAACTATGCCTCCAAGGCGAGCGCCAAGAACTGCATCGAATCGATCAAGAAGAATGCGCCGGGTGCGTCAACGGTCGATTTGAGCAAGGAGGAGACCGGCTCGGGCTATCGTTTCGAGATCGTCGAAAGCAAGAATGGCGAGCATTTCGTGCGCTTCAAGGCGTCAAACGGCGAGACCATGGTGCGCTCGGAGACCTATGCTTCGAAGGCCAGCGCCAAGAATTGCATCGAATCCGTGAAGAAGAACGGTCCGGACGCTCCAGTCGAGGACGAAACCGTCAGCGCTTGAGAGCGTCATTTTCGACGCTTCGCCGTCGCTGCGCGCGAATCCGGGATTCCCTCCAAAGCACCACGCCCGGGTGCAAGGAACCTTCGGAAAGCTTGGATCAAGTGGGCCTGGTCGACTCCTCGAATCCGGGTATAGCCTGTTCGCCGTCGATCAGGCTGGTTCGCTCTCGTATGCGCTGGCCGGCCCTCGTAATCTTCGTCGGTCGGAATGTCTCTTCGCAGCGCTCTGCACGGCGCCTGCGCAGAGAACTTCTCGCCCACGAATCTTGGTGAACGGCGAGGCCGCCGGTCAATGTCAGCGGCCTCTCGCGCCATGGATAACGCCCCAGTTCCCCATCGCGTCGAGCACCGGCGCCAGCGACAGGCCATAGTCGGTAAAGCGATATTCGACATAGACGACTTCGCCGATCTTTGAGGGCGTGCGGGAGATGAGGTTGTCGCGTTCCAGCGCGCGCAGGTTTTCGTGTAGCACCTTTTCCGAGACGCCGACGACGCGGCGCAGGTCGCCGAAATTGGCTGGGCCTTCGCGCAGCCGCCAGAGAATGCGCGGCTTCCATTTGCCGCCCATCGCCTTGATGGTCGCCAGCACCGGGCAGTCGTGCATCTTGTCAAAAGTCATCAATGCCTCATCGGGACTGGCTGTCATCTCATTACCTCAAGGTAAGTCCTTGTCGGAATTGAATTTCCCCGGCAAGACTGCCGCGCAACCTTGGAGGAGACCTGCATGATCGTCGAATATATCCGCTATGAAATGAAAACCCATTCCGCTGAGACGCTCATCGCAGCCTACGGGCAAGCGGCCGAACATTTTCGCGCGGCGCCGGAATGCCTGGCCTTCGATCTCGCCCATTGCGTCGAGGAGCCGAACAGCCTGATCCTGCGTATCCACTGGACCTCGACCGAAGCCCATATGCAAGGCTTTCGCAAAGGTCCGAATTTTCCTGCGTTTCTTGCGGCGATCCGGCCGTTTGTCGGCGAAATTGCCGAGATGAGGCACTACGAAGAGACGGATGTCCGCTGGCAGCGATAGTCCGGCTCCGCGTCATCCTCGCCTGAGGATGACGCGGAGGGAATGCCTCTACTAGGCCCGCTCCGCAAAGGCCTGCAACAGCCCCTCATAGTCTTCCATCGGCGGAAATGTCTCGTAGCTGTGGGCAGCGCCGGTCTCGGCGAAGGAGAGTTTCTCGCTGGTGAAAGTTTCGACGAAAGGGGAATACCAGCCGGTATCGTCGAGCATCGTCGGCCGCAGGTTGACGAACCAGTCCATGCCTTCCGGTCGGGTAAACATCCAGGTCTTGCAGTGCGGGCAGAAATAATGCCGGGTGGCGCCATGGAGGCCGCCGATCACCGGTTCGCCCTCGATCACCTCGAAAGCCTCAGCGGGAATGGCAGCACTCAGCGAAAAGGCGCTGGACGACATTTTCTGGCAGCCGGTGCAATGGCAGGCCATGGTCAGGATCGGCGGGGCGCTGATCTTCAGCCGCACCTGGCCGCACCGGCAGCCGCCTTCCAGGGGTAGATTCAATTTGCTCATGATTCGCTCCTCCCATGTTTCGGACGAAACTAGCGGAGGAGCGCTCAATGTCCACCGTCATGCAAGAGGCAAAGCGGTATATCGGTTTGTCCAGAATCTTATTTGTTAGCCGGCTCAGTCTGAGTCGCAGGGCCATCCGGCGGGTCTGGTCAGGCCGTCCGGCAGCTTTGTCTTGTCGTCGCCACAGGCAAGCTCGATCTGGGCCTGTTCAAGGCCTTGTGCGGCGGACAGATCCAGTCCTTCGATATGGGTCAGGAACATGAAGGCCTGATCGAAGGCGAGCGGACCTTCGAAAGTCGCGCCGCTGAGGTTGGCGCGGGAAAGGTTGGCCAGCGAAAAGCGCGTGCCCGTCAGCACCGCGCCCTTGAACGTGACGCGCCCGACCTCCGCCTTCTCGAAATTGGCTCCGGTCAGGTCGGCACCACTGAAATCGGCGCGCTGCAGTTCGGCTCCGGCAAAGGAGGCGCCGTTGGCGGCAATATTGGCAAAACTTGACCGATAGGCTTCGACGCGGGCGAAATTGGCCTTTTCAGCCTTGGCGCCGGCAAGCCAGGCGCGCACCAGATTGGCCTTTTCCAGGTTAGCCGAGGTCAGGTTGGAGCCGCTGAGATCGGTCAGCGAAAAATCGGTGCCGGACAGGTTGGCGCCTTCCAGTTCGCTCGACGGCAGCATCAGGTTCTTCTTGGTGCATTCGCTCCAGTCCAGCCCCGGTTCCGGCGTGCCGCTGCAATAGGCGGCCATTGCCGGCGAGGAAGTGGCGGCGCAAGCGGCCAACAGCAGGCCGAAGGCCAGCGCCCGGTGTTTTTCAGCGCCACTCGCCGTCGGCGTTTGGTACGCGTGCTTGGTGGAAAATATCTTCATGCGCCTGCTCCGCTCCTCCGCCTGCCTCAGCCGGGCAAACTCTTCTTGCGCTTTTTCATACCGTGTATCCGCCTATCAGTAGATAGGACCGCCGGTCGTCCTCGCCAATGGAAGAAACACGTTTATGTGTCAGGCGGTTGCGCCGGCCAATTCGCGGGCGCCGCTGTCAATGGTCTCGTCCCTCTGGATCGTGGCGACCCAGGCGCGGGCCAGCGCCAGCCCCGTTGCATCCGCCTGTTCGGCGTGCCGCGCCGCATGTGCCGGATAACGCTCCAGCCAATGCGGGTCGAGGCCCATGATCTGGTCTTCAAAAATGCGGTTCCAGTCTTCCACCACGCGCGTGCCGGCCTCGAAGTGAAACTGCATGCCATAGGCGGCGCGGCCGATCCGGTAGGCCTGGTTGGCGACCGCCGGATTGGTGGCGAGGTGAACGGCACCTTCCGGCAGCGTGAAACTGTCGGAATGCCATTCGAAGCTTGTGAATGCCGCGCCGGCAGCACTCAGCACCGGATCGCGCCTGCCTTCACCTGTCAGTTCGACGTCATGCCAGCCGAATTCCCGGGTCCGGCCGAGAAGATTGTCGCCGCCGTGGGCGCGGGCGAGAAGCTGGCTGCCAAGGCAGATGCCGAGCACCGACTTGTCCGCATCGGCAAAGGCTCGCATCAGTCGGGCAAGTTCGGGCAGGTAGGGATGAATGTGATCGTCGACGGCACTCTGCTCGCCACCGAGCACTACCAGTGCGTCATGCCCGTGAATGTCACTGGGCAGCGCGTCGCCGGTAAACGGCTGACGCAGGTCGATCTCGGCGCCTGCTTCCTGAAGCGCCACGCCCACCTGTCCAAGGTCGGAATGGGCCATGTTTTCAACCACCAGAACCCGCATCGTCTCTCCGCTTGTTCGATCAGCTTGTTTGCCGTTTCGATCAGATTGACCATGCCGCGAGATCGCTTTCAAGAGGAATTCGAACCCGTTTGATCGCCTGCCTGATCGGCTGAATGGCCGACAAGCCTTGACCTTTTGGCCTGAAAGTAGCATTGGACCGCCTTGGTCGCGTTCCTTGAAACGCCAGACAGCGGAAAAGCCATGAGTAAAGTGACATCCTCTGCCCCCTCGCAGCGTATGCTGAGGGTCGGCGAACAGGTACGTGCAGGCCTGACACAGGTGCTGCAGCGCGGAGAAGTGCGCGATTCGTTGATCGAGACGACGGTGATCTCGATTTCCGAAGTGCGCATGTCGACGGACCTGCGGGTAGCCACCGCCTTCGTGACGCCGCTCGGCGTTGCCGATCATGCTGATATCATCGAGGCGCTGAACCGCCATGCCAAATATATTCGCGGCCGCCTGGGTCCGCATCTGCGGCAGCTGAAATACATGCCGGAAGTCCGCTTCAAGGACGATACCAGCTTCGACAACTACAAGAAGATCGATGAGCTTCTGCGGTCTCCTGAAGTCGTGCGCGACCTGAAGGATGAAGACGGGCCGAAAGATAAAAACGAGGAGTGATGGCAAAGCATATCACTCTGGACGAACTCAACGGCTGGACGTTCGAGCAGCGCCAAACATTCTATCGTAGTGGACTGGCGCGTTTCGACAATGCCGAGGCCGTGCGTCTCGTCGAAATGATGGTCGCCTCCGGCCTGCCGTTTCGGCGGGGCAAGGAAATCGCTCATGGCGACCGCGAGATGAAGGCGCTCGAAGCCATCGTCTATTCGCCCTATAATGAAAACCTGCTGCTCGAGGCTGCCGCTTCCGGCAAACCGCCACTCGGCGCTATCGAGCCCTTGATGATCGAAGGCCTCGGCGAGGACTATCGCGCCGATAATGGCGCCACGATCGCTGCCGGATACCTGATCGCGCGCCGCCTCTACGCCCTCGGATTCGAAAAGGGCAACAGCCAGAAAATGCCGGATGGCAGCGTTGCGAAGACTGCAGCGACGTTTCGCAAAAAAAGAGCCTGAACAATGTCAAAACCTCGCAAACCCAAGGGCCGCCCGGTTTCCGGCTGGCTGATCCTCGACAAGCCGCTGGATTTCGGCTCGACTGAAGCCGTGTCGAAGATCAAATGGCTGTTCAAGGCGCAGAAGGCAGGCCACGCCGGCACGCTCGATCCGTTGGCCTCCGGCATGCTGCCGATTGCGCTGGGCGATGCGACGAAGACCGTTCCCTACGTGATGGACGGTCGCAAGATCTACGAATTCGCCGTTGCCTGGGGCGAGGAGCGCTCGACCGACGATCTCGAAGGCGAGGTCACGCAGTCGTCCGATGCCCGGCCTTCCGAGGAAGACATTCGCGCCTTGCTGCCGAAGTATACCGGCGTGATCAGCCAGGTGCCGCCGCAGTTTTCGGCGATCAAGATCGATGGCAACCGCGCTTACGATCTCGCCCGCGAAGGCGAAACCGTCGATATTCCGGCCCGCGAAGTGGAAGTGTTCCGCCTGTCGCTGCTCGGCTGCACGCCGAATCTCGCGCATTTCGAGATCGAATGCGGCAAGGGTACCTATGTGCGGTCGCTGGCGCGCGACTTCGGTCGTGATCTCGGCTGCTTTGGCCATATCGCGTCGCTGCGCCGCAGCTTCGTCGCTCCGTTTGCAGAAGAGGCGATGGTGCCGCTGGCGGAACTGGTGGCATTGGAAAAGATCGAGAGCGACGAGGAGCGGCTTGAGGCGCTCGACGCCTTCCTGATCGATACCGGCGAAGCGCTGTCGAACCTGCCGCACATCGCGATTACCGAGGATCAGGCCCATCGCCTGAAAATGGGCAATCCGATCATCCTGCGCGGCCGCGATGCGCCCATGGCGGAGCCGGAGGCCTATGCGACGTCGCGCGGCAAGCTGGTCGCCATCGGGGAGATCGGCGAGGGCGAATTCCGACCCAAGCGCGTCTTCGTCGCCGGTTGAAACCGGTGGCCTTCCCATAGATTTCACCGCACTGCATCGGTTGCCTTCGTAAAATCGGTGGCGCATGTTCCTGTCTGCGATCGGGATTCGCGAACGCTTCAGGAGTGATACGCGTCGTGTGGTGTTAGACGCCGTCAACGTATTGCCCTGATTTCCGGGTCTGGGGACGGTGGATGAGGGACGCTTGAGCGACGGACAGGACAAAAAGAGCGGGCCGGGCACTGCCTGGATGACACGCCTGCGCTCACGGCTGAGACGCCCGCTGTCGTTCTACCTGACGGTTTTGCTGCTCGTCGCCATCATCCCGTCCTTTGTGTTTTCGATGATTATCCTGAAGCGCAGCACCGACGAACAGGAGCGCGTGGTGACCGCGCTGCTCAAGGCATCGACAGGATCGGTCACGCGCGTTGTAGAGCGTGAAATCGACGGCATGCTGACCACGCTCAAGGTGTTGTCCACCGCCAGCACGATCGACAGCAAGAACCTTCAACAATTCTACGAACGCGCCCGCTCGTCGCTGGCGGACACGGATTCGAACCTTTTGGTGATCGATCGTGCCCACAACCAGCTTTTCAACACGCGGGTACCGTTCGGGAGCCAGCTGGCAAAAGCGTCCGATCCAACTTCCATCGACCAGGCCTTCCGAAATGGCGGACCGTTCGTTTCGAATGTCTTTTTCGGCCAGACGGCAAACAGGTGGGTTTTCAACGTCTATCTTCCGATCACCACGCCGCTGGGCAATGGCGATTATCTGCTGACCCTCACGCAGAACGCCGAGAATATGCTGAAGGCAGTCAACCGTGACGTGCTGTCGCCCGGCTGGAATGCTGCATTGCTCGATGCGGCCGGCAATGTGATTGCCTCGTCCGATACGGCGCTGGCGGTTGGCAAGCCGTTTTTCATGGAGATCGTGCCGGCATTACGTGTCGGCGTCGGCGAGGCGGTTCATGATGGCGTGGACTATCGGACAGTCACCGAATTTTCGGTACTGACCGGCTGGAAGATCGTCGCTTGGGCGAAAAGCGCCGATGTCGATGCGCCGGCACTCTGGTCTTACCTCTGGCTGTCGCTGGGTGGCCTCCTCTTTGCCGGCATAGCCATAGCAGGGTCTGCCACGATCGCACGACTGCTGGCACAGGGCGTGAAAATGCTGGCTCGGGATGCGCATCTTCTCGGCGAAGGCAGGCCGATCGCAGCCCGCAGGCACATGATTACCGAGATCGAGACCGTATCGACGGCGCTGGCCGAAGCGGCGCGGGCGCGCAGAAAAGCGGAAAACGAGATTCGCTTCCTGATGCGCGAGGTAGCGCACCGGTCGAAGAACCAGCTGACCGTCATCCAGTCGATGCTCAACCAGTCTCTCAACGCGGCGGAAAGTCGGGTGGATTTCGCCGAAACCTTCCGCAAGCGCATCGCCGGCCTTGCCCGCTCGACCGATCTGATGATTGCCAATGCCGCGCAGGGCGTGGATTTTCAGGAGTTGGCACAGAACCAGCTGCAGCCGTTCACTCCCGACGATCCACGGCGGGTCCGGTTGTCGGGACCGCCGGTCCGGCTGGATGCGCAGGTGTCGCAGACGCTGGGCATGGCCCTGCACGAGCTTGCCACCAATGCGACGAAATATGGTGCGCTTGCCAATAGTGGCGGTATCATCGACCTGCAATGGTCGGTTGCGGACGGCACGTTTCTTGTCGTCTGGAGAGAAAAGGGCGCTGACATCGATCCGGATGCGAACGGTACCGTGCGCAAGGGGTTCGGCACGATGGTTCTCGAGCGCATGCTCGGCATGGCGCTGGATGCGAAGCTGGAGCGCGTCATGCACCTCGACGGCATCGAATGGCGCGTGCAGATTCCGAACGAAAAATTGAGCGCCAACCTGTCAGTTCAACCGTAGCGCGTTGTAACGCGCCGTCACGGCGTATCGCGCAGTGGAGGAGTGCGGATGTTTCGAGACGGCATCAAACCGGCCACTATTCTCGTTGTTTTCCTTTTCGGCTGTGTGGCAGTGCCCGCCTTCGGTGCGGATTGCATTGTGGCCGACCCGACCGGAACGCCGCTCAACGTGCGCTCCGCGCCTCAAGGCAGCGTGCTGTCCGTTCTTGAAAACGGCGTAAGCGTGGAGGTTGTCGATGAACTCTCCCGCGGTGGCAAGCGGTGGGCAAAGGTGTCGGCAAACGGCGAAACGCTCGGCTGGGTATTTGCCGCCTATCTCGATTGCGCAGCGGCTGACGACACCCGCAAGTCCGCGCCGATGCACCCGCGTACAGCGCCGCAATGATGGTGGTTTGAGGCATTGCGGCGCCTTTATCCGCCCTCTTTCTTTTTGATGCCGGATGGTTTATAGGCAGCGCCAGCATCAGACCCCGCCCTCTGCGGACTTTTGCCTTCATGGCCGCAGCTAGACGACATCCCGGCTGCTGGCGACCCGAAATCCTAAACATTGAAAGGATGACACGATGTCGATCACTGCAGAGCGCAAGGCTGCGCTCATCAAGGAATACGCAATCGTCGAAGGCGACACCGGTTCTCCGGAAGTCCAGGTTGCAATCCTCACTGAGCGGATCAACAATCTGACCGATCACTTCAAGGACCACAAGAAGGACAACCACTCGCGTCGTGGCCTTCTGGCAATGGTTTCCAGCCGCCGTTCGCTCCTTGACTATGTCAAGGGCAAGGACGAAGCCCGTTACACCAAGCTGATTGGTGCTCTCGGCATCCGCCGCTAAGCCTTACACCCGGCGGGAACCTCCAGCGAGGCACCCGCCGGCTCTTTTTTGCGGTAACCATTCCGCGTTTGCGCTTCCCGGCAGGCCATTGCGGCAACCCCGAAGCGGACACCCAGCAGACCGGATGGGCCGGCTCTGCGGAACCAACCGATGACCTGTCATGGGGCAGGATTGCAGGATGCTTCGGCGCTGCTCGTTTTCCAAGGCACCGGAAGGCATCAGGCTTTCAGGAGCGGAACGACCGCCAGCCAGATTTGGAAGCCTCCCGTTGTCTTGCCCGTGATGTGTCATTTTTGCGGACCGCCCGCGCCGATCAAGGCTGCGGCGTGGACTTTCCGCACACGAAGGACAAAACATGTTCGATACCCACACAGTCGAAATTGAATGGGCAGGACGCCCGCTCAAGCTCGAAACAGGCAAGATCGCCCGCCAGGCTGATGGCGCGGTTCTCGCCACCTACGGCGAAACCATCGTTCTGGCCACCGTTGTCTCGGCCAAGTCGCCGAAGCCGGGCCAGGATTTCTTCCCGCTGACCGTCAACTACCAGGAAAAGACCTACGCTGCCGGCAAGATCCCGGGTGGCTACTTCAAGCGCGAAGGCCGTCCGTCCGAGAAGGAAACGCTGGTTTCCCGCCTGATTGACCGCCCGATCCGCCCGCTCTTCCCCGATGGCTACAAGAACGACACCCAGGTTGTCGTCACCGTCGTCCAGCACGACCTCGAAAACGATCCTGACGTTCTGTCGATGGTCGCAGCATCGGCTGCCCTGACGCTCTCCGGCGTTCCGTTCATGGGTCCGGTCGGCGGCGCGCGCGTCGGTTACATCAACGGCCAATACGTTCTCAACCCGCATCTCGACGAAATGCCTGAATCGATCCTCGACCTGGTTGTCGCCGGTACACAGGACGCCGTCCTGATGGTCGAATCGGAAGCCAAGGAACTTGGCGAAGACGTCATGCTCGGCGCCGTCATGTTCGGTCACAAGGGCTTCCAGCCGGTCATCGACGCGATCATCAAGCTCGCCGAAGTTGCCGCCAAGGAACCGCGCGACTTTACGCCGGAAGATCATTCCGAACTCGAAGCCGAAATGCTCGGCATCGCCGAAACCGAACTGCGCGCAGCATACAAGATCACCCAGAAGGCTGATCGTTACACTGCCGTCGACGCCGTCAAGGCGAAGGTCAAGGCCCACTTCTTCCCGGAAGGCGTTGAGCCGAAGTACACCGCCGAAGTCATCGGTGCCGTCTTCAAGCACCTGCAGGCCAAGATCGTTCGCTGGAACATCCTCGACACCAAGAGCCGCATCGACGGCCGCGATCTCGACACTGTCCGTGCCATCGTCTCGGAAGTCGGCATCCTGCCGCGCACCCACGGTTCGGCACTCTTCACCCGTGGCGAGACGCAGGCGATCGTTGTTGCCACGCTCGGTACCGGCGAAGACGAGCAGTACGTCGACTCGCTGACCGGCATGTACAAGGAAAAGTTCCTGCTGCACTACAACTTCCCGCCCTACTCGGTCGGTGAAACCGGTCGCATGGGCTCCCCGGGCCGCCGCGAAATCGGCCATGGCAAGCTCGCATGGCGAGCAATCCGTCCGATGCTGCCGTCCGCAGACCAGTTCCCCTACACGCTGCGCGTCGTATCGGAAATCACCGAGTCGAACGGCTCCTCCTCGATGGCAACCGTCTGCGGCACCTCGCTCGCGCTGATGGATGCCGGCGTTCCGCTCGCTAAGCCGGTTGCCGGTATCGCCATGGGCCTGATCCTCGAAGGCGAGCGCTTCGCCGTTCTCTCCGACATTCTCGGTGATGAAGATCACCTCGGCGACATGGACTTCAAGGTCGCAGGCACCGCCGACGGCATCACCTCGCTGCAGATGGACATCAAGATCGCCGGTATCACCGAAGAGATCATGAAGGTCGCACTCAGCCAGGCCCAGGGCGGCCGCAAGCACATCCTCGGCGAGATGGCCAATGCCATCACCGAGGGCCGTAGCCAGCTCGGCGAATTCGCACCGCGCATCGAAGTCATGAACATCCCGGTCGACAAGATCCGTGAAGTCATCGGTTCGGGCGGCAAGGTCATCCGCGAAATCGTTGAAAAGACCGGCGCGAAGGTCAACATCGAAGACGACGGCACGATCAAGATCGCTTCCTCCTCTGCAAAGGAAATCGAAGCGGCCCGCAAGTGGATCCATTCGATCGTCGCGGAACCGGAAGTCGGCCAGATCTACGAAGGCACGGTCGTCAAGACCGCCGACTTCGGCGCTTTCGTCAACTTCTTCGGCCCGCGCGACGGCCTCGTGCATATCTCGCAGCTCGCTTCCGAGCGCGTTGCCAAGACCTCGGACATCGTCAAGGAAGGCGACAAGGTCTGGGTCAAGCTGATGGGCTTCGACGAGCGCGGCAAGGTTCGCCTCTCCATGAAGGTTGTCGACCAGGCAACCGGCAAGGAAGTCGCCAAGGGCGAAGGCGAAGCCGCTGAATAAGCGTTCGGCTGTTTAATCGACTACGGGCGCGGAGCGGATCGTTCCGCGCCCTTTCTTATTGTTCCCGCTAGGACCACCGACCATGAGCCGCGACACGCTGAAGACCCTTTTCCATCCTTTCGAGACCGGCGTAATTCCTGCACCCGGCGAAGGCGAGCGTGTGCTGTTCCTGGGAGCCGAGGCGGGTTACCGGCTGCCGGCCGAGTTTGCAGGCTCGATTGCCGCCGTGCAGGCATCAAAGCCGCTGTACAAGGCTCTGGAAGCCGCCAAGGCGGCCGTGACGCCGCTGATCGAAGGGGAAGACTATGACGCCGCCCTCATCCTTTGCGGCAAGCACAAGGGCGAGAACGAGGACCGGATCGCCGAAGCGCTGAAGCGCGTCAAGGTCGGCGGCCTTATCGTTGTCGCGGGCGGCAAGGACGATGGCATCCAGTCGCTGCGCAAGCGCGTCAACCAGCTCGGCTGGGGTGGCGACAGCCTGCCGAAATACCACGGCATCGCCTTCTGGTTCGGCCGTCCCGAAGACGCAAGCGACGTCATTGCCAAATTCGCCAAGAAGCCCGTTCGCGTCGAGGGCCGTTTCGATGCGGCGCCCGGCATGTTCTCGCATGAGCGCATCGATGCCGGCTCCGAACTGCTCGCCTCGCGTCTTCCCGACGATTTCAAGGGCCACGCAGCCGATTTCGGCGCCGGCTGGGGCTATCTGTCGGTGATGCTGGCGGAAAAAGCCCCGGGATTGAAGGGTATCGATCTGTTCGAGGCCGACTATCACGCTCTGGAGGCTGCCAGGGTCAACCTGAAGGCCAATTCTCCGAACGTACCGACGCGGTTCTTCTGGCAGGACCTGACATCCGAGGAAACCCGCGACAAATACGACCTGATCGTCATGAACCCGCCCTTCCACGAGACGCAGGCCGCCGACCCGGCGCTGGGCGTCGCGATGATCAAGGCGGCTGCCAAGGCACTGAAGATCGGTGGCCGGCTGATGCTCGTTGCCAATCGCGGCCTGCCCTACGAGCCTGTCATGACCGAGACCTTCAAGGAATGGGGCGAAACCTGCCGCAACGCCCGCTTCAAGGTGCTCTGGGGCAAGCGCTAAGGCCTCCGTTTTTGTAATTGCTTTATCGGCGAAACGGGTACACGCTCGTGTCATTGCGACCGCATGCGGTCATGCGGATGCGCCGATGGAGTGTGCCAATGGTTTCGAGCTCTGGACACCGCCCGCCCGTCACCGAGGGCGTCGCTGAAGTCATCGTCAAAGATATCAAGAGCGGGGAGGGCAAGAGCGGTGCCTCGGAGGTTCCCCTGGCCTTCCAGACCGGCCGCCCGCCCGTTGATCCAACCGTCCTTGGGCAAACTCGCAAGCAGATGACCATGTTCGGCGTGTTTGCGATCGCGGTGCTGGCACTGTTGCTCGTCGTTTGGTGGGCCGCCTGACGCTTCAGGCGGCTTCAATCTCCTTGCGGGCACAACTGGCAAGAAAAGCCGAGCGTGTCAGGCCACGTTCGCGGGCAGCCACGTCGATGGCATCCAGCATGCCTTTTTCAAACGTGACATTCGCGCGCACGATCCGAGTGCTGTCCTCGATGAACGGAACACGCATCAGGAAAGCGCCCGTTGCCAGTTCTCCACGAATATCCTCCCGGCGCATTATCTCGTCATGGGAGGAGGGGACCGGTACAGTCTGGTCCTCGGCCCATAGCCGGATTGCTTCCACCGCATTCGCAGTCAAGTCCTCCTCGTCATCGGCGGCGGAGAAAACGTCCGGCAGGTCTGGAAATGTCACGCCATAGGCGCTGTCCTTCTCTTTGTGGACGAGAGCGATGAAGTGTTTCATGGTCAAATCCATCCAGCTTGTTTCGCGATAGCCCGCGCGGTTCCTGTCGGCAGATCCTTTTTCGGATGCGGCACGATGATTGTCCTTGTGCCCTTGCGAAGCTTGTGATGCGAGCCACTGATGGACACGAGCTCAAACCCTTCGGCCTTGAGGCGCTTGATAATTGTTTTGCTGTCCCGCTCCATCCGCGCACAATCCATCAAAGCTTAATGCGCAACATAATGCGTATCGGGCCTTGATGCAATATCGTAGGATCGCGCCTAAGTGCAGATGAACTCAGCCCTTCAACGCCCGCTCGAACAGCCGCGACAGCCGTTCGGCAAAAGCCCGGGGGTCTTCGGGCTTGTCGCCGTCGAGAACGCGGGCCTGATCCAGCAAAAGCTGGACGGCGTCGGCGCGGAAGTCGTCGCTGCCGCCCGATGCCAGCGCAGTTATCAGCCCGTGGCCGGGATTGATCTCGAGGATAGGCTTGGCGGTCGCATCTAGCCTTCCAGCGCCCTGCAAGAGCTTTTCCAGCTGGCGATCATAACCCTGTTCCGGCGCGACGAGGCAGACGGCGCTTTCCGTCAGCCGGTCGGACGTCCGCACGTCGGAGACCGCGTCGCCGAGCGTCGATTTGGCAAAGGCGATGAAATCGCTGACGACCTGTGCTGTCTCCGGTACTGGTGGTGTTTCGCCATCAGCCTTCGGCACCTGGGCGAGATCGGCGGCGCCTTGCGTGATCGACTTGAACGGCTTTCCTTCGAAATCGGGTGCGGCCGTTACCCAAAAACTGTCGACCGAATCCGTCAGCAACAGAACCTCGATCCCGCGGGCGCGAAAACCTTCGAGTTGAGGCGAGGCCTTCAGCCGGTCGAGATTGTCACCCGCCAGATAATAGATCGCCGCCTGCGCATCCTTCATGCCCTTGACGTAGTCGGCAAGCGACCGCGTCGCCTCGTCTGATGCCGTGGTGCGGAAGCGCGACAGCGCGATCAACTGTGCCCGGCGCTTGAAATCGCCATAGATGCCTTCCTTCAGTACGCTGCCGAACGCATCCCAGAGTTTCGCGAAAGTATCCTTGTCGCTGTCCTGAAGCTTCTCGATGGCCGTCAGCACGCGGTTGGTCAGGCCCTTGCGAATGGCGGCAAGGATCGCGCTTTCCTGGATCATTTCGCGCGAGACATTGAGCGGTAGGTCGGCCGTGTCGACGAGGCCGCACACGAAGCGCAGATAGCGCGGCAGAAGCTCAGCGTCGTCGGTGATGAAGACGCGCTTGACGTAGAGTTTCATCCGGCCCTTGCCGGTCGGGTCGAACAGATCAAGCGGCTTGGATTCCGGGACAAAGGCAAGACCGGTATATTCATGCCGGCCTTCGGCACGGAAATGCACGGTCAGCGCCGGTTCGTCATACTGGCCGGAGAGGCCACGGTAGAAGTCGGCATATTCTTCCGTAGTAATCTCGTTGCGGGATTTCGTCCAGAGCGCCGAGCCGTCGCCGATGCGCTCCACCTCCGCACCGGGCTTTTCGATCAGATCGATGGGCACGGGTACGTGACCGGACTGATCCTTGACGATCTTCTGGACGCTCCATTTCGAGGTGTAGCTCTTGGCGTCGTCCATGAGGTGCAACGTGATGCGGGTGCCACGCACCGGCGCGTCAGCCAGATCGGCTTCGGACACGGTGTAGCTGCCCTTGCCGTCGGAGGACCAGAGCCAGGCATGGGCACCGCCAGCGTGGCGTGAGACGACATCGACCTTGTCTGCCACCATGAAGGCGGAGTAGAAGCCGACGCCGAACTGCCCGATCAGCTGCGCGCCTTCGCCTGCCTTTGCCGCCTCGACGCGCTCCATGAAAGCGCGCGTGCCGGAGCGGGCAATGGTGCCGAGCGCCTCGACCATATCATCGCGGCTCATGCCGATACCGTTGTCCTCGACAACGAGCCGATTGTTGTCGGCATCGAGCGTCAGGGTAATGCGCTGCGTCGGATCGTCTGAAATCAGTTCCGGCGCGCTGAGCGCCTCGTAGCGCAGCTTCTCGCAGGCATCGGCGGCGTTGGAGATCAGCTCGCGCAGGAACACGTCCTTGTCGGAGTAGACGGAGTGCACCATGAGGTGCAGCAGCCGTGCGACATCGGCCTCAAAGACGTGATTTTCGACGGGTTTTTCAGCAGCATTGTTCATGCGTGTCTTGCCTCAACGTGTATCTGGACGGTTTTCGCGCTCTGAACTGGCAAGTGCAGATGCAAAATTCAAGAGGCACGAAAAGGGTCGGCGGGCCGGATTCTACTCCGCGTCCGCCGTGCGCAGGGTGTCGAGCGCCGGCATCGACGTGATGTTGTAGCCGGAGTCGACATAGTGGATTTCGCCGGTGACGCCGCGCGACAGGTCGGACAACAGGTAGAGCGCCGAGCTGCCGACATCCTCGATCGTCACGGTACGGCGCATCGGCGAGTTCTTCTGCTGCCAGGAGAGCATGGCGCGCGCATCGGAAATGCCGGCGCCGGCAAGCGTACGGATCGGGCCGGCGGAGATCGCATTGACACGGATGTTGCGGGAGCCGTAGTCGGCCGCCAGATAGCGCACGGAAGCCTCAAGGGCCGCCTTGGCGACGCCCATGACGTTGTAGTTCGGCATGACGCGCACGGAGCCGCCATAGGTCAGCGTCAGCATCGTGCCGCCGTCCGTCATCAGTTCGGCCGCACGCCTGGCGATCTCGGTGAAGGAGAAGCAGGAGATGACCATGGTGCGGCTGAAATTATCGCGGCTCGTGTCGGCGTACAGGCCCTTCAGCTCGTTCTTGTCGGAAAAGCCGATGGCGTGAACGACAAAGTCGAGCTTGCCCCATTTTTCTTTCAGCGTATCGATGGCGGCATCGACGGAGGCGATGTCCTCAACGTCGCAGGGAAGCAGGATATCGGACTTGAGCTCGGCTGCCAGCGGCTTGACGCGCTTGCCGAGTGCCTCGCCCTGATAGGTGAAGGCCAGTTCAGCACCCTGGGCCGCCAGTGCCTGGGCAATGCCCCAGGCGATCGAATGGCTGTTGGCAACCCCCATGATAAGGCCGCGTTTTCCGTTCATCAGACCGTTCATGGATTTATCCGTTGTAGCGCTGGAAAACGAGCGTTGCGTTGGTGCCGCCAAAGCCGAAGGAGTTGGAAAGCGCGATGTCGATCTTGGCATTGTCGATGCGCTTGCGCACGATCGGCACGCCGTCGAATTCCGGATCGAGCTCGGCGATGTGGGCGCTTTCGCCGATGAAGCCGGCCTGCATCATCAGGAGCGAATAGATCGATTCCTGGACGCCTGCAGCGCCTAGCGAGTGACCGGTCAGCGACTTGGTCGACTGGATATGCGGGATCTTGGCTCCGAAGACTTCGCGGATGGCGCCGATTTCCTTCGAATCGCCAACAGGCGTCGAGGTGCCGTGCGTGTTGACGTAGTCGACCTCGCCCTTCACCGTTGCCAGTGCCTGGCGCATGCAGCGGATGGCGCCTTCGCCGGATGGAGCCACCATGTCGTAGCCGTCCGAGGTTGCGCCATAGCCGGTGATCTCGGCATAGATCTTGGCACCGCGGGCCTTGGCATGTTCCAGTTCTTCCAGAACCAGAACACCGGCGCCACCGGCGATGACGAAGCCGTCGCGCGAAGCGTCATAGGCGCGCGAGGCGGTCGAGGGCGTGTCGTTGTACTTGGAGGACATCGCGCCCATGGCGTCGAACAGGTTCGACATGGTCCAGTCGAGGTCCTCGTGGCCGCCGGCGAACATCACGTCCTGCTTGCCCCACTGGATCATTTCCATCGCATTGCCGATGCAGTGCGCCGACGTCGAACAGGCCGAGGAGATCGAATAGTTGACGCCGTGGATCTTGAACCAGGTGGCAAGCGTCGCGGATGCGGTCGAGGACATTGCCTTCGGCACGGCGAACGGGCCGATGCGCTTGGGCGAATTGTTCTTGATGGTGATTTCAGCCGCATCGATCAGTGTGCGGGTCGAGGGACCGCCGGAACCCATGATGATGCCGGTGCGCTCGTTGCCGCCGACATCTTTGTCTTCGAGGCCGCTATCGGCGATCGCCTGCTTCATGGCCACATGGTTCCACGTGCCGCCCTGTGACAGGAAGCGGGCTGCGCGGCGATCGACGAGATCGGTCGTGTCGATGCTGGGTGCGCCCCAGACCTGGCACTTGAAACCGTGCTCGGCAAAATCGTTCGAAAACGTAATGCCGGATTTCGCCTCGCGCAGCGACGCGGTGACTTCCTGCGCATCGTTCCCGATGGAGGAAACAATACCCAGACCCGTGACAACAACCCGTCTCATGTCGATGACCTCTTCTTTAATGTCGCTGAGTGCGGCTCATGCCGCGGTTCAGGCAGTCTTTTCCTTCGACAGACCTACGCGCAGATCGCTTGCCTGGTATATGGTCTCGCCATCGGCCTTTAGCCAGCCGTCGGCCGTGCCAAGCACAAGGCGACCACGCATGACGCGCTTGAAGTCGATACCATATTCGAGAAGCTTGGTTTCCGGGCGGACCATGCCCTTGAACTTCACTTCGCCGGTCGAAAGCGCCATGCCGCGACCCGGTTCGCCGAGCCAGCCGAGGAAAAAGCCCGTCAGCTGCCACATGCCATCGAGGCCAAGGCAGCCCGGCATGATCGGATTGCCCTGGAAATGGCAGGGGAAGTACCAGTCATCGGGACGCACGTCATATTCGGCGCGGATATAACCCTTGTCGAATGCACCGCCGGTTTCGGAGATGTCCGTGATGCGGTGAACCATCAGCATGGGTGGCAGGGGAAGCTGGGCATTGCCCGGGCCGAACAGTTCGCCACGACCGCAGGTCAGGATCTCTTCATAATTGAAGCTGGATTGTCTGGTCGTCATGAACTGTGGTTTCCCCGCTACATCCGTTTTTCGTTGTCTTGGTTTAGAGCAAGATAGGCATGATTTGAAGCGTCGGCATGACGGTTTCAAGTCGGTTCGCGCGTTCCTGTCCGGCCAAGCACAAGGCCTATTTCCGCCGTCGCATACATGATGGGCGCTGCAACAGCCAGAGATAATTGGCCTTTGCCCCAATAATAGGGCGGTTTTTAACGCCTTGATGCCTTGTGAGGCGTTGCTCACTATTGAAAGCATTCTCGGCAAAAGTTATATCGGCTCTGGAAGTATGTTCTGCAATAGCTTGAAAGTCTGGATCCGTCCGCATGACGATTGCCACCGAGATCTGTTCGGAAGCGCGCTTGCGCCGCTCCGGCCTCAGGCCGACGCGCCAGCGCATGGCGCTTGCCGACCTGATCTTTGCCAAGGGTGACCGCCATCTGACGGTAGAGGAACTGCATGAGGAAGCCGTCACCGCCGGCTTTCCGGTGTCGCTGGCGACCGTCTACAACACGCTGCACCAGTTCACCGAAGCCGGCATGATCCGCGTTCTCGCCGTCGAGAGTGCCAAGACCTATTTCGACACCAACGTGTCGGACCATCATCACTTCTTCGTCGAGGGCCACAATGAGGTGCTCGATATCCCGGTCAGCAGCATCACCATCGGCAACCTGCCGGAACCGCCGGAAGGCATGGAAATCGCCCATGTCGACGTAGTGATCCGCCTGCGCCGCAAGCGCGGCTGATCTTTCCCCTCTACATCACGTCGTCGACGACGTGTTACATCACGTCGTCGGGATGACGGCCCGGTCGCGGATCGCCGATCGGTAGCGTCCAGCCGTATTTCAGCGCCCCGCCGCGCACGGCAAAGGCCGTCACTACGCCAAGGCTTGAGGCGAGGAGCAGCGATGCCCCGAGCCAGGTTGCGGCCGTGAACACCCCGGAGCCCGCAAGCGCGGCGGTCACATAGATTTCCGGGCGCAGCAGCACCGATGGCTCGCCTGCGAGCAGGTCGCGTAGGATGCCGCCGAATGTCGCCGTCAGCATGCCGGTGACAAGAGCGACTGTCGGCGAGCCGGTTGCGGCCAACCCCTTGGCGGCACCCATGACGCTGTAGGCAGAAAGCCCGATGGCATCGAGCCAGACCAGGAGTTTGTAGCGCGACTCCATCCTGTGGGCGGAGAAGAACACGAGGACACCGGCGCAGCCGCAGACGACCAGATAGACCGGATTGGTGACCCAGAACACTGGCGTCGCCCCGAGGATGACGTCGCGCAAGGTGCCGCCGCCAATGCCGGTGACGGCGGCAAAAAAGACGTAGCCCATAATGTCCAGCTGCTTGCGCGAGGCGGACAGCGCTCCGGTCGCGGCAAAAACCGCCACCCCGGCATAATCGAGAATTTCCAGGATCGGCATTTTTCCTCCCGCCAGACAATCGAGAAGGACCACAATGGCGCGGTCGCGTCAACGGTATGAACTATTGCGGAAAGAGCACGTGGGTCCGGCCGCTGACATAGTAGGCGATCAGGCCAACCCATTCCCGCATTGCGGTTGTCGTCAACTGGGCGTTCAGCGATGGCTGGCTGAAATCCAGGGTGAGGGTAAGCTGCCCGCTGGTGCGGTAGTCCACCGGCCAGGGTGTGACGGTGATGCCGAGTTTGCGGAACAGCCCGACCGATCGCGGCATGTGGAAGGCCGAGGTGATGAGGACGCAGTCCGAAAGGCCATTCGCCTCGAGCAATTGTTTGGTATTGGCAGCGTTTTCAAATGTAGTGCGCGACTGGTCCTCCCGGATCAGGCGTTCAGGCGCAATGCCGAAGGTCGAAAAGAAGGCTTCGGATGTCCGCGCATCACCGTCGTACTGGCCACTGAACGAGCCGTCGCCGCCGGACACCAGGATATGCGTTGCCGGATGGGCTTGTGCCAGCTTCAAGCCTTCGATGAACCGGTCCGCCGCCTGGTTGACTTCGATACCGCCCCTTCCTGCGATGACTTCATTCTCGAAGGCGCCGCCGAGGATGATGATGCAGGGGAGATTTGCAGGCAGGCTCGCGGGCCTTGGGATGCGATTTTCCAACCCCTGAAGCATGACGGCGCCGGTGCTGGTGAACAGGGTAAAGAAGAACAGGGTCGCCGCAAGCCCGGACAAAAAACCATAGGTCCGCTGAAAGCCGGCACCGCCGAAGATGAAGCTTAAAACCAGGAGAAAGAAGATCAGGGACAGTGGCTGCACAAGCAGCCAGAGCAATTTTGATGCGAGAAACATGAGGCTTGCTACCGTCTCTTCCAAATATTGCAATGACTGAGGAGCTGAACGTAGCAGTCAACGCAGCGTTGGCCAATGCGCACTGTCGCTGGCGGAAAACTGACCATGGCGGCGACCCGCCATGGTCAGTTTTCTAAATGCGTGGTGACCCCGTCTTCAGGCAGGCCGGCCGAGTGTCGGCGGTGCCTGAACTGCCTGTACCTTGTTGCGCCTCAGATAAATCAGGCCGCCCGCGAGAAGGGCGCCAATAGCGATGATGGCAATCGCAAGGACCGGGCGGTAGGCAATCCAGGCGATGGCGATGACCAGAGGTCCGAGGATCAGTGTCAGAATAGCGGCGATGATCGAGGTGCCGAAGCCGACGATCGAGCCGATGAAGGGAATGACGTCGGCAATGATGCTGAGGATCGACAGCATCATGACGAAGCCGATGAACATGCCGAACAGGCCACCGAACCGGATGAGCCAGGTGATCAGCGTGTTCTCGCTCTGGGCTGCGTCGAACATCTCCGCCGGCGTCGCGCGTCCGGCAGCGCTCAGGAACAGTTCGCGCCCGTTGGACGCCTTGTATCCTGTGACGTTTGCGCCTTTCTGGGCGCCGACAAAGCTGGCTTCCGAGATATCCTCACGGCTGAAGCTGATGCGCAGGTCGCCGACCGCCGGGCTCTGGCGGTTCTCCGAAACATAGATCGTTGTGCTATCGGCCTTCACCGGCTTGTCGGAGCCGATCGCCGATGTCACCTGGGTGACGACATCCGGCGTGAGCTTGACCGGGCTGTCCGTGCCGAGATTGGCAACAGCCTTGCCATCCACCGTGAAGGCGCCGAGCGTCGCGGTTGCCACAGTGAAGCGGTCGCCTTCGATCGGCATGTCAGGGTTCTGATGCTGGTCGCTCTGCTTGAAGTCGGAGGAATCGACGCGGCGTGGGCGCCAGTCCTTCTTGTAGGAATAGGTGGTGACCGTTTCCTCGCCGCCGCCGAGCGTCTTCTTCGTCTCGCTGCTGCTGTCCTCGATCCACTGGTACATCTCGACCTTGCGGTTGAGGCCGGCAGCGCCTTCGGCCGAGACGCCGAGCGCCGGATCTTCGGGCGTGCCGTCCGGCTTAACCGGTCCGGAGATATGCACGAGCTTGCCTTCATTGGCCGGATCGACCGTGCCGCTGTCGACCGAAACGACAATGCCGGCGCCTTCGACCAATGCGCGATAGGTCTGGACGGAGCGGCCTTCGTTCCAGGAGAGGAGCCAGATCATGCCGATGATGAGAATCGGGCCAATAACGAGCCCTGCAAGGCCACTCTTCAGCCGCGAAAACCACGACGTTGTTGTTGTTTCGGTAAAGCTCATGTCCCTCGATCCCCATCTGATGCCAGCCGTTTAACGGTCGGCCCGGCACGCTTATTCGCATTTACACGTGCTACCAGAAAATCAGTAAAATTAAATATACTCGCCGTCGCCGCGATGAACACTCTTTGGGTCATTCCGCAAGATTTCGCGGCACTCATTCCCGGGAAGCAGAATTGTTTTTCCTTTTCCGGCCTTGCCCATGACCCGGCGCCGGGTATCTTGCGGCGGCAGGCATTCGGGCAAGGGAGACGCGGGCATGACAGTGGATACCGGAGCTTTCGAAACGGGGGCGTTCGTCGGACGCATCTGGCGGCCCGATGTTGCCGGCCCGGCGCTGGTTGTGTTGCGCGATGGTGTGCTGTTCGACATCACCTCAAAGGACGTGCCGACAATGCGCGACCTCCTGGAACTCGGCGATCCCGTCGGCTATCTGTCGCAGCAGGATGGCGAGCGTCTCGCCCCACTGGAAGCCGTCATGGAAGGCTCTGTCGAGGCCGCCGGCAATCTTTCGACAATCCATCTCCTTGCGCCTTGCGACCTGCAGGCGGTCAAGGCTTGCGGCGTTACGTTTGCCCGTTCGATGATCGAGCGGGTCATCGAGGAAAAGGCGGCGGGCAACCCGGCGCTGGCCGAAAAGATGCGCGAACGCGTTACCGCGATCATCGGCGACAGTCTGCGTGATCTGAAGGCGGGATCGCCGGAGGCGGCCAGGGTCAAGGCGGCACTGATCGAAGAGGGCGTCTGGTCGCAATATCTGGAAGTCGGCATTGGCCCGGATGCGGAAGTCTTTTCCAAGGCGCAGGTACTGGCCTCAGTCGGCTGGGGCGCATCGGTCGGGCTGCATCCGATCTCCAGGTGGAACAATCCCGAACCGGAGATTGTCCTGGCCGTTGACAGCCAGGGGCGCGTCAAGGGCGCTACGCTCGGCAACGACGTCAACCTGCGTGATGTCGAAGGTCGCTCGGCGCTTCTCCTGGGAAAGGCGAAGGACAACAATGCGTCCTCCTCCATCGGTCCTTTCATCCGCCTGTTCGACGACACCTATTCGATCGATGACGTCCGCAGTGCCGACCTGTCGCTGACCATCAGTGGCCCGGACGGGTTCGTCCTGAAGGGGGCGAGCACGATGCGGGAAATCAGCCGCGACCCGCTTGATCTGGTTTCCCAGACGATCGGCCGCCATCATCAGTATCCGGATGGCCTGATGCTGTTCATGGGCACATTGTTTGCGCCAGTCGAAGACCGCGATGCGCCGGGGCAGGGCTTTACCCACAAGATCGGTGATGTCGTGACGATCTCGAATGCGCAATTGGGGTCGTTGACCAACACCGTGCGCCTGTCGACGGAATGCCCGCCCTGGACATTTGGTCCGTCAGCGCTGATGCGCAACCTCGCCGCGCGTGGATTGATCTGACGCATATGGCTTTGCGACGACGCAAAACGGGAAGGGCCTGCGCTCTTCCCGTCCGCCATTCCGTCGATCATCGAGCAGCCATTCGCCGCCCGCAATCCGGTTAGTGTGCCGACCAGCGGGTCGGGTCAGCTGATGCGACGTTGAGGAAGCGGTAGCCGGTCTGGTTGCGCTTGACGATCGTCTTGCGCAGGTTGTCGAGGGCAAATTCGCCCGCCGAGGTCTTGACCAGCAGGATCGCATGGCCTTCGCCCCGCTGCGTGCGCACCACGGCAACGCGCAGTGCGCTGGAAGGAACCCCGGCGCGGATGAGGCGGCTGCGCTTGGTCATGACATAATCGTCGCAATCGCCATAAGTGGGATTGAGCGACCAGACGTCGCGACGCTCGTTCAGCGGCCGGATGCTGCGGTTGACCGAGCGATTGACCGAAGCGAGAAGCCCACGGATCTTCGAGGTGTAGGCAACCTGAGACTTTGAGCTTTTCGTGCATTCCTCGATATGGTCGAGGCAGTAGAGCGAGAATGCGATCGGTGCCACCGATGTCTGACGCTGCACCTTGTAGGCGCCGCGTGCCGAACCGAGGTTGATGGCGTAAGCGGAGGAAATGCTGGTGGCGCCAAGGGCAGCGATGGTCGCCAGCGCGATGATTGCTTTCTTGAACATGATCCCGTGTCCCTGTTGTCCTTAGCCTTCTGTCCAAGGCTTTTGTTATGGGACCGAATTCATTTCGGATCAGGCGGAGAGCGCATCATGCTGCGAAGCGGAAAGCATCCGTTTCGTCCACCTGTATCATCACGATACACAGGACGTTTTTCGGGGCGCTTAAGTGGAAAGATACAATTTTACGGATTTCGATCTTTTTGAGCGGAACGCCTGCGACACATGGTTTTGCCTGTTTCCGGCTGCAAAAAAGGGGCCATTGAAGGCCCCTCTGATCTTGCTGGCAAGAAGACTATTCGGTGTAGTAGCCGGAATAGCTGTAATTGCCCGACATCTTGGCGCGGTCCTGCTGGTTGAGCAGGGTGACAATGCCTGCATTCGGGTTCTTGTTCTCCTTGAGTGCCGCCACGGCCCGCTTGGCGCTCGACTGCGGCGTGCTTGCCCATTTGATGACGAAGACAATCATGTCGGCATGACGGGAAAGATAAAGTCCGTCCACGACCGGCTCGACTGGCGGCGTGTCGAGAATGACGTAGTCGAAATGCTTGCGGGCGCTGGCAAGGATGCGGCCCATCTTCTCACTCATCACCAGTTCGTCCGTGGCGATATCGCTGCGCCGCCCGCCGAGAAGTACCGTCAGGTTGGACAAGGGATCGCGCATGATCAGCGACGTCAGGGTCGCGGAACTCCGGTCCTGACGCAGATAGTCGATGAAGTCGTGGTTCGGTTCGAGATTGAGGTGCTTGTTGATGCTCGGCTTGCGCAGGTCACAATCGATCAGCAGCGTCCGCTTGCCTGTCAAGGCATAGGCTCGGGCAAGAGACAGTGCCATGGTCGATTTGCCTTCCGAGGGAAGCGCAGACGAAACCATGATGATCGCGCCCTCGTCGCTGTCCTGCCGCTTGGGCTGGGGGTGTTTTCTCTCTTGCTGGTCAAGCGTCAACCGAAGTCGCCTTACGCTTTCGCTGAAAAGCGAAAGCGGCGCGGTCACCATAAGATCGGCGAGGCTGGAGGTCGGGTTCGCCAGCTTGTGATGCTCGTCGCCGGTCGCCTGTCTTGGCGCAATAGCCGAGAGCGGCACTTTCAGCACGGCTTCGATCTGGTTTTCGCTGACGAAGCCGCCGATGAAATATTCACGCAGAACCGCAAGGCCGACACCGAGGCCGATGGCGACGATCAGTGATAGTGCCAGGATCACCCTTCTGTTGGGGAAGGAGGCCGAGGTCGGAACCAAAGCCGCCGAAACGACCCGGCTGTCGGGCAGTTGCAAGGCGGACTGGGCATCGAGCTCTAGCAGGCGTGTCTTCAGTTTCTGATACTGATTGCGTGAAATTTCCGAGGACTGCTGGAGACTGAAGATCTCAGTCAACACTTCAGGCGGGAGGTTGCTCTGCAACACGGTCGTGCGGATTTTCTGGCGAACGTCATTTGCCTGCTGCTGGTAGGTCGCCACCGTCTGCTGCAGATTGTTGACTTGCTGAGTGGCAGCGTTTGCCAGCGAATTGTCGACCTTGGCAAGTTCCGCCCGCAGGCTGATGGCTTCGGCGCTGTTATCCGTGGTCGATGCGATGCGGGTGGCGAGGTTTTCGCGCTGACCCTGCAATTCGTTCAGTGCGTCAGAACCGAGCTGCGCCACCAGCGTTGAGAAATCCTGCGATTGCAGGGATTTCTGCAGTGTGTCGATGCGGCTGAGCTCCGCTGTACGGTCGTTGTTGACCTTTTCGAGCTCGGCTCTGAGTGTTGCAAGACCGAGGGAGTTCGGCTGCTTCTCAAGCCTGTCGATATTGCCGGTAATGTAAGAATCGAAATTCTTCTCATTTTCGATCAGAGCGTCATTGGCCGCTTCGGCGCTCTTTTGAATGGTATCACGGTTGGTCAGCGTCGCGGTGACCTTCGCGTTGATCTGTTCCTTGATATAGGTTTCGCTCATCGAATTGGCGAGCTTTGCGGCCTTGGCCGGATCCGTCGAAATGATGCCGACCGTGATCAGATACGTCAGCCCGTTGCGGTTGACCGTCACGGCGGACTTGAACGAGTTGAGGACGCGCGAAAGCGCCTCTTCCCCGGTGGGGGCTGGCGGGAGCGGGATGCGCAGCCAGCTGAGGATCCTGTCTTTCAGCGAAACCTTGATGCCGAATTCGCTGTCGGAAACGAGGTCATTCTCGCGTACCACGTTGAGCAGGATGCGGTCCGACTTGAGAATGCCGACTTCGCTTTCGACGCGAGAGTTGTCAGCATTTGGATTGGAAAGAATATTATTGGAATCAAGAAGGTTCTTCGTGCTTGTGTCGACGAGAACGAGGGATGTAGCAGTATATTTTGGTGTAAGCGAATAGGTAAATATAATCGTCAGGATAAGTATAGTGGCAATTGTTGACAATATTAGCCAGAGCTGCCGGCGGATCAATCCGAGAATGCCTTTGAGATCGATTTCTGCATCCATTATCGTGCAACCATTATCTGTACAGCTTGCGCTGATATTGTAAAAATTGAGTTTTATTTTTAAAATGCTGCTATGCAGCATGGTGTCTCAAGTTCTACCAGATTACCGGCAGGCGACAATTGCGAAATTCAAACATCATTAACTGCACTGGATGATCTCTGGCGCATTGCGGCGAGAAAGACGCACTGCGGACAATTTTCCGCTGATATAGGCGCCGGTATCGACATTGATACGCGCCGGACCGATCTCGACGTTAGCCACAGGCGTGTGGCCGTGGATGGCAATGACGCCATTTGTAGCTACGCCTTTCGCGGTCGCAACGGGGCGTAGCCACAACAGGTCCGCGTCCGATTGCTCTGCGAGTGCCACGCCATCCCGAAGACCGGCATGGACAAAACAAAATCCCGGTATGCTCAGCATGGATGGCAGGGATTCGAGAAACGCGATGTGCTCGTCCGGGATACGAGACTGCAGCAGGTTCTTCAGTGCCTGGCGATTGGTGGGCAGCTTGTGCAGGCCGTAGGAATAGAGTGTCTCCAGCCCGCCGAAGTCCAGCCATCGGTGGTCGGACGAGGGGTTACGCAAGAAATCAAGCATCACCTCCTCATGATTGCCTGCAAGGCAGAAACGCTTGATGTCGGCACGCGGTTTGGTTGTCAGCCGATCGAGGACGGATGCTGATTTTGGTCCGCGGTCCACATAGTCGCCGAGCATGATCAGCCATTTGGTGCCGTCAAGCCGGCGGCTGTCTTCGAATATCAGATCTTCCAGCCTGCCGAGAATATCGTCGCAGCCGTGCACGTCGCCGACGGCATAGATGTGGTCCGGACCGCCTTCGAAGAAGAGCTTCTGTCTTTGCGCGGGCGCTGGTGTGTCCACACCGCTGCGCAGAAAATCGAGGATGCCGCGAATCATGGCGCGTCCCTGTCGCCGATATTTCCGAGTTCGAATTGGCGTGCCCATGCTGTAGCGACAATGGCAACGAACGCAAATGTCACGGCTTCGATCTCCAGGCTGAAATCGACCAGCGAATGCACGGCACCGACGAGCACGATCCCGAGACCGCAACGCAGGAGCATTTCCTGACCCGGCGCCTTTACATAGGCTGCAGCAAGTTGAAAGAGGATGATCGCGACGATCAGCAACGGCAAGCTGCCGAAGAGCAAACCGTATTCGGCCCATAGCGCCAGATAGGTGGAATGCGCCTTGTCCCAGACAAGATCGAAGCTGACCGGCGCCTGGTGGAACAACGGATAGGCATATTCGAAACTGTTACCGCCGAAACCCAGCAGAGGACGGGTTTCGATCATGCGGACGACTTGTTCGTACAGCTGCATTCGAACGTCCGATGCTTCGCCCACCGTGCCCAGCCGCTCCAGAAAGATCGTACCGTAGCCAAGCATGCCCAGGCCAACGAAGACGGGGATGGCAAGCAGGAGAACCCAGACGCCGCTCCTGTTGCCGCCCGCCGTCCTTTTGACAAGCGTCAGAACGATGGAGGCAATCATGCCGCAGCAGGCTGCAAAAAGGCCCATACGCGAGTTCGTGGCAACAAGTGCGATCACAAGGATCAACCAGCCGAGACCAATGGTGACGACACCGCCCTTGCCCAGATAGAGGCCGAGAACCGAGTTGTCTCCCTTTCCCGATGGCTTTTCGGTCATCCGTTCGATCATCAGGTTGATACCGAGCACGCTGCCAAAGGCGAGAAAAGTTGCAAAGGAATTGCGGTTGATGAAGCCGCCCATGGCCGAGCCGAAATACTTCCATTTCGGAATGCCGAGGATGGTATCGCCGAACTGCAGCAGAAACAGCAGCGCGATGATGGCGTGGATGACGATGGCCCAATAGATCAGATTGATGAATGTGCGGGCGCGCTGCGGATTGCTGGTGATTTGCAGCACAAGGAAAAACAGCAGGCCATAGGTTCCCCAGCGCGTCAGCGCGAGGATCGTATCGTGCGGCGTCAGGCTGATGGTGCTGACGGCAATGACGGCGTTCGGATCCGCGACGCTGGAAACGGCCGGAGACAATGCACCCAGCGGAAGCACCTGGATGACCATATAGACACCAAGAGCGGCAAAGAGACCGAACAGCACCGGCAGATTGCGCGGCGCGATCCGGAATCGGGCCTTGGATGCCGCCATCCGGCCGAAGAGAATGGCCCCGCAGAGCGAGATCAACATGGACCACAACAGCCAGAAGGACGGCTTGGTGCTGCCAAAGGCAAAAGGCGAGAGGAACACGACAAGAAGGATCGGCCACATCATCTGATTGTTCAACCGGAAGCGTTCCGAGTGATAGCGTGTCGTTTTTTTCATCGTCTCAGGCCTGCTATTCTCGCGTCGGCACGAAGATTTCCATGCAATTCTTCGGCTTCATTGTCTCGGGCAGCCCCGATTTTCGATCGCCATATGGGGCAACGAGCAAGAATCCGGATCATCCTTTGCCCATCGATTTCTTGACGCTTTTCAGGAAGACGATCTGCCGTTCCTGGGGCATCCGCTCAACGATCGCCGTGATCCGCGCCCGGAAATCCGGATTGGAAATATAGCGTTGCGCGATGAGGCGAACGCCCTTCTCGCTGCTGGCAAGCAGGCGCAGATCAGCCTCTTCCGATGTCACGGACCGCGCGCTCAGCTGCGTCAGATAGGTTTCCGCCAGGTTGACGCGAAACCGGGCGATCCATTGCTCGTTGGGTCCCGTCAGCTGCGATTGTTGCAGGGCCACGTTAAAGTCGTCATTGGCGAGCAGTCGGGCGGATGCCGCCGCGCGAACGAGCCAGGCAAACGAATCCGTCGGTGTCGTCTTGACGATATCCGAGGCGCGGTCGGCGCATTTTGAAACCACGCTCCGAACAGCTTCGTCGACCATATCAATGCCGCCATAGCCGAGCACTATGTGAAAACAATCCGTCATCACCAGCAGCTTGGAATAGGAGGAGAGGCCGAAATCGAAGTCTTCGCCGGCGAATTCGTCCGCGACAAGCACTTCTTTGATCGGTTTTGTCAGAAAAGGTGCGAGTTCACGCCACAAGCCGTAGCCACTTGCCATTGAAAACAACAAGCAGCACAGCATTGCGATCCATTTTCGCTGCTTTATCATGCTGGGCCGTTACTGGCGAGCTCTGCTCGACAAGCTGGTTTCCTTGGCGGCTGAAACCGGTGTTTGCTAAAAAAAATCATTTCTACCGCTCAGATTTGTTTCTCAATCGCGCAAGGCGATGTCCAAGGCAACTGGAAAACAATATTCCCTCACCTTGAAGTATCAAGCGTAAGTTAAATCAACCATAACCAGATGCGATCTGCTTCGCGTCAAAAGAGAACATCGTCGGATCGACCGAAGCGCAGCCAACAGGCAACGCAAAAAGCGCCCCTATAGGGGCGCTCTTACAACAAGAGGCATATGGCAGATCAGCTGGCCGAGCTATTGCCGAGGCCATCATCTTCACCGGCGCCAGGGCCAGCGGCAGGACCGAAGCCAGTATCGCCCAGAGCAGCAGTTGCTTCACCGGGGGTACCTGCTGCAAGAGCAGCAACGACCTGGTCAACGAATGGCACGGCAGCGGCGGCAGCCGGGCTGAGGCCGGCCTTGGCGTCAGCGGCAACGCTGCTGAGTGCGACCGAAATTTCCGGGTTGGCAATGGCGAGCGCACCGATCGACTTGACCAAAGCGAGCAGCAGCTTGTCCTTTGCGGGGCCTGCTGGCATCGCGCTGATTTCAGCTGCGATACTCTGAGCCTGCTCTACGCATGCGCCCGAGCAGCTGGCGAGACCGGAAACTGTCGAAGCAGACGGCGCGGCCTGCGCCGGTACGAATGAGAGGGAAGCGCAAAGCGCAAGAGTCGAAATTAGCAAAGACCGTTTGAACATTATGAACCCCTTTGAAAAATGGATTGGACTTGGGAACCCTCTCCGAAATTAAATATATGCTAACCACATTAGGAATTTCTTATGACTTCTGTCAAGGATGAATCCGGATAAGGATCGGATACGGCTGACAAATTGCCTTCGAAAGCCGGGAAACTGTGCATTGCAGCAACTAAAATGTGTGCAGTGCGGTGTCCCTCGACCGGCCGCAACATGGCCACAGCCTTTCCACGGCGTCAAATACTTTGGGCATATATGCTTAAAGGCGGGCGGCGCACCCGTCTCAAGCCGTCGCCATTTCGGCGCGATACCACTCGACGAATCGCCTTACGCCTTCTTCCACCGAGATGGACGGCCTAAAGCTGGTCAGCGCGTTCAGAAGCTCAGGCGCGGCAAACGTTCTCGGGACGTCGCCCTGCTGCATCGGCAGCATGGTACGGATGGCGGGACGGCCAACGGCAGCTTCCACCGTCTCGACGAAGCGCATCAACTCCACCGGCTGCCCGCCGCCGACATTGACGACGCGGAACGGTGCGTGGCGTGACAGGGTATCGATCCCGTCGACGCGGTTTTCGTCCGCCGGCACGACGCTCATCAGCCGGACGATGCCTTCGACAAGATCGTCGATATAAGTGAAGTCGCGGCTCATGCGGCCTTCGCCGTATATTTCGATCGGCCGGTCGTTGAGGATGCAATCGACGAACTTGAACAGCGCCATGTCCGGGCGGCCCCAAGGGCCGTAGACCGTGAAGAAGCGGAAGGCCGTTGTCGGGATGCCGTAGAGATGCGCGTAGCTGTGCGCCATCAGCTCTGCCGATTTCTTAGTGGCGGCATAGAGCGTCATCGGCTCGTCGGCCCGGTCGGTCTCGGCAAACGGAATTTTCTCGTTGGCGCCGTAGATCGAGGAGGTGGAGGCAAGCAGCAGATGTTTCGGCTGTACTGCCTTGGCCAATTCCAGAACGTTCCAGGAGCCGGTCAGGTTGGAATCGACATAAGCCTTGGGGTTTTCAAGGCTATAGCGCACGCCGGCTTGGGCCGCGAGATGGACGATGACGTCGGGTTCGCCGATTTCGGCGGCTTTTTCCAGCGCATTCTTGTCCTCCAGCATGCCGATCACGGGCCGGAAGCCGTTCGAGCGGGCGAGAATGGCATGGCGCCGTTCCTTCAGCCGGACATCGTAATAGGGCGTCATGCCATCGAAGCCAGTGACGAAGTGGCCGTCGTCGAGCAGCCGCTTGGCCAGATGAAACCCGATGAAACCTGCCGTTCCGGTGATCAGATAGCGCATATCGGCTCCTTGATTGTCCTGCCCGCTGTGGATCGAGATATTACCGCGGCTTACTCCGGCCGTCCGATGCTGGTGTAGCTGAAGCCATGTTTGGTGACCTCGCCGGGCTGGTAGATGTTTCTGAGATCGACGAGGAGCGGCGTGTTCATCAAGGTCTTCAGGCGATCGAGATTGAGGGCGCGAAATTCGTTCCATTCGGTGACGATCACCAGGGCATCGGCGCCCTCCGCCGCCTTGTAGGGGCTATCGGCATAGGCGATACCGTCGATCACGTGCCTTGCATTCTCCATGCCTTCCGGATCGTAGCCGGTGACGATTGCGCCGGCGTCGGTGAGCGCCTGTATGACGGCGATTGCCGGGCTGTCGCGCATGTCGTCGGTGTTGGGCTTGAAGGTGAGGCCGAGCACCGCGACCTTCTTGCCGCGCACCTCGCCGCCGGCGGCCGCGATGACTTTGCGGCCCATGGCCCGCTTGCGGTTGTCGTTGACGGAAACGACGGTCTCGATCAGGCGGACAGGACTGTCGTGGTCCTGCGCGGTCTTGACCAGGGCCAGCGTGTCCTTCGGAAAGCACGAACCGCCATAGCCGGGGCCGGCATGCAGAAATTTGGCACCGATGCGGCCATCGAGGCCGATGCCGCGGGCGACTTCCTGGACGTTAGCGCCTACCTTTTCGCAAAGATCAGCCATCTCGTTGATGAAGGTGATCTTCATGGCGAGGAAGGCGTTTCCGGCGTATTTGATCAGTTCGGAGGTGCGCCGCGTGGTGAAGAGCAGCGGTGACTGGTTGAGATAGAGCGGCCGGTAGACCTCGGTCATCACGCCGCGGGCGCGCTCGTCATTGAGCCCGATGACGATGCGGTCAGGCCGCTTGAAGTCATCAATCGCGGCACCTTCGCGCAAAAATTCCGGATTGGAAACGACTGCGATGTCGGCCTCCGGATTGGTCTCGCGCATGATCCGCTCGACCTCGTCGCCGGTGCCGACCGGGACGGTCGACTTGGTGACGATGACGGTGAAGCCGGTGATGTGGGCGGCGATCTCGCGGGCAGCATCATAGACGTAAGTGAGGTCGGCATGACCATCGCCGCGCCGCGACGGCGTGCCGACGGCGATGAAGATCACGTCGCTCTGCGAGACGCTGGTGGCAAGATCCGTGGTGAAGCTCAGGCGTCCATCCTTGACGTTATCGGCCACCAGCTGCTCAAGGCCGGGCTCGAAAATCGGGATACGGCCGGCAAGCAATGCCTCGATCTTGCTCGCGTCCTTGTCGATGCAGACGACCTCATGGCCGAAATCGGCAAAACAAACGCCGGAAACAAGCCCGACATAACCGGCACCGATCATCGTGATTTTCATGGCACACTCCAGAATGACATCGCACGCGCACATCCGTTTTCATGCCGGTTCTTAAGTGCGCACGTGGCGGCATCCATAGTCAAACGCGCGCGCCTTGCCAATGCCGGATGTAAAACTGGCCGCCGTCGATCTATCCGGAAACCGTTGTCTTGAAATCGGGATTGCCGCGGATCGTGTTGCTGACGGTGCAGATTTCATCCTCCGCGGCATGCGCGATGGCGCGACGCGTGTCGTCATCGATATCGCCCTTGATCGTGAAGGCGATGTTGAATGTCTGAACCCGCGAAAGACCTTCGGTGGCCTTTTCGCCAGTGACTTCCGCGGTGATTTCGCTCAGCTTGTCGAGGACGCCCATCTGGTGCGCGGCGATGCGGGCACTCATGGTCAGGCAGGCGGACAGCGATGCGTAAAGCAGGTCGAGCGGGTTGAATCCCGGCTGTGATGGGCCTGTGACGATATGAATTTCGCCCCTTGTCGCTGATGTGATGTGGGGGAATCCGGTCCGGCCCAGAACGGCAGAAGCGCCCGTTGGCCGCGATTTCGTCTTCAATTCTGCCATTTCATCCTCGCGCAGCGTGCCGAAACATCATTCCGACATGGAATTTTCCCGCATTGGAAGCAATACCAACGTCGGTGAAAAGTCTGAAAATCGGCTAGGGAAATTAGTCTACGATTTTTATAGAAATTTGTGTCCGGAAATCGCCGAACCATTGCAAGACTATTCCGGCGCGTCATCCGATAAGAGGCATTCGTGCTTCGCTGCTCGCGATTGTTTTTGCGATAACTCTCCCACTCCGGGGCTTCGCCTCATTAGACAGGACGGGACAGACAATGACGAAAAAGACCATCTTTCACACCCTTTCGCGCCGCGCGGCCCTGACCGCTCTTGCCGTTTCCGCAGCAGCAATCGCCGGCTTTGCCGCGCCGTCGGCAAGCTTTGCCGAAGACAAGTCGATCAAGGTCGGCATTATCAGCGGCGAGGACGAGGATGTCTGGCGCGTCGTGACGGCGGAAGCGGCCAAGCAGGGCCTGACCATCGAAACCGTTGTTTTCAATGATTATACCCAGCCGAACGAAGCGCTGGAACGCGGCGAAGTCGATGCCAATGCCTTCCAGCATCAGCCCTATCTTGACAACCAGATCAAGCAGCACGGCTACCACATCGTCAAGGTCGGCTATACCGGCGTCTGGCCGATCGGCCTTTACACCAAGAAGTTCAAGACCGTCGCCGAGTTGCCGGAAGGCGCGGTGATCGGCGTGCCGAACGATCCGTCGAACGAGGGTCGGGCGCTGCGTGTCCTGCAGAACGAGGGCATCATCAAGCTCAAGGATGGTACCGGAATCCTGGCGACGATCGCCGATATCGTCGAAAATCCAAAGAAGGTCGAGATCAAGGAGCTCGACGCGGGCGTCGTCGGCCGCGCAATCGAGGATCTCGATGCTGCCGTCGTCAACACCGACTGGGCCCTGAAAAGCGGCCTTTCGCCGGCAGACCGTATCGCGCAGGAGCCGGTCGAGGACAATCCTTACCGCAACTTCATCGCGGTGAAGCAGGGTAGCGAGAACGAAGCCTGGGTGAAGACGCTGGTTTCCTCCTATCAGAACGATGCCGTCAAGGCCGAGTTCGATAAGGTCTACAAGGGCACCGGCATCAGCGCCTATTGATCGCCATCCGCGCCCAGAATTGAGTGCTGCAAAACCGGGCGGCTCTGGCATTCGTTTGCCAGGGCCGCTTTAGGTATTCATGGCGCCGCTGAAAACTAAAAACGAAGGACAAGGCATGAATTCTTTTGTTTCCGCGTCGACGATCGCGGCCCCGTCGGGGGAGGGCCTCGAAGAGGTCGTCCGCCTTGCGAATGTAAAGCGCCGCTTCGGAACGACGCCGGCACTCGATGGTGTCTCTCTGACTGTCCACAAGGGCGAGATCCTCGGCATCATCGGCCGCAGCGGCGCCGGAAAGTCGACGCTGATCCGCTGCCTGAATGGTTTGGAGCAGGCTGACAGCGGCGAAATCCACATCGAAGGCCGCAATATTACCGGCCTGTCGGAAAAGGAACTGCAGCCGCTTCGCCGCCGCATCGGCATGATCTTCCAGCATTTCAACCTGCTGTCGGCGAAGACCGTCGAAGAAAACGTCGCTCTGCCGTTGAAGATCGAAGGCCTCGGCAAGGCCGAGCGCCTGAAGCGCGCCGGCGAACTGCTCGAACTCGTCGGGCTGTCCGACAAGGCCAAGGCCTTTCCATCCGCACTGTCAGGCGGCCAGAAACAGCGCGTCGGCATCGCTCGGGCGCTCGCCGCCCGGCCCGCACTGCTGTTGTCCGACGAGGCCACGTCGGCGCTCGACCCGGAAACGACGCGGTCGATCCTGGCGCTCTTGAAGGACATCAACCGCAAGCTCGGCCTGACGATCCTGCTCATCACCCACGAGATGGAAGTGGTGCGTAGCGTCGCCGATCGCGTCGCGGTCATCGATGCCGGCCGCATCGTCGAAGAGGGCCAGGTCTGGTCCGTGTTTGCCGATCCGCAAGCGCCTATCACGAAGAGCCTGCTCAGCGGCTTCCGCCCGCAATTGCCCGAATACATCGCCACACGGCTGTCGCCGGTGTCCGGCGCCGAGCAGATCCTTGCCGTCGACATGGCCGGCCCGGCTGCCCAGGGAGCGCTGTTTGCCGATCTCTCGCAGGCGCTGCCGCAGTCCTTCCGGCTCGTCCATGGCGGCATCGATCACATCCAGAACCAGGCGGTGGCACGGTTTTTCGTCGCTGTTCCCACGCGCGACGCTGCGCTGCCAGAACAGGTCCAGAATTTTCTAAAAGCCCGCGATGCGCGGGTGGAGGTGCTTGGTTATGACACCGATCATGCTTGAACTGCTTTTCCGCTCCCTGTGGGAAACCATCCTGATGACCGGCGCCTCCGGCATCATTTCGCTCGTCGCCGGCCTGCCGCTGGGGCTCGCTCTTGTCGCCACCAGCCGCGGCGGCATTGCCGAAAAGCCCTGGCTGAACAGCCTGCTCGGCGCGATCGTCAACGGTTTCCGCTCCGTGCCCTTCATCATCCTGCTCGTTGCGCTGATCCCCTTGACGCGCCTGATCGTCGGCACGGCCCTCGGCACCTGGGCGGCTATCGTTCCGCTCGCCATCGCTGCGACGCCCTACTACGCGCGCATCGCCGAAGTGTCGCTGCGTGAGGTCGACCGTGGCCTGATCGATGCCGTGCGTGCCATGGGTGGCAATCGCTGGACCATCATCCGCGAAGTGCTGGTTCCGGAAGCGCTGCCCGGCATCATCGCCGGCTTCACAGTGACTTTGGTAACGCTGGTCGGTGCCTCGGCCATGGCGGGCGCCATCGGTGCCGGCGGTCTCGGCGACCTCGCCATCCGCTACGGCTACCAGCGTTTCGAGACAACGGTGATGATCGCCGTGGTGATCGTGCTGATCATCCTCGTCTGCGGCATCCAGTGGTTCGGCGACCGGCTTGTCGCCAAACTGGATCATAAATAGCCGACTAAGCGTTACGGAACCTGAATGCGGCGGCGGGATGGGAGGCGGGCAGCCTGCCGTTCTCACCGCCGAACAGTTTTTGGCGCAACGGACCCTGCGCGTAGTCGGCCTTGAACAGCCCGCGTTCCTGCAGCACCGGCACCACCAGATCGACGAAGTCCTGAAGGCTTTCAGGCGCGACGGTGCGGGCCAGGTTGAAGCCATCGATGCCGGCTTCCTCGATCCACATCTGTAGATGATCCGCAACCTGCTCCGGCGATCCGACCACCGGCTTCATCCGGCTGCCGAGCACCATCTGGTCGGTGATCTGCCGCAGTGTTGCCGGCTTGGCTGCCTGTCTGGTAATCGCCGCCAGAGCCGACTGGTTCGCATTGGTCGTCAGCTGTTCGATCGGCTCGTCCATACCGTATTTCGAAAGATCGATGCCGATAGAGCTGGAATAATGCGCCAGTGAAGCCTCGATGCTGGCGTAGCGGCGATAATCCTCCAGCTTGTCCTGCGCTTCCTTTTCCGTCCGCCCGACAACGACCGTCAGCAGGTTGAGGATACGCAGTGCGTTGCTACGGCGCCCGAAACCCTCCGCCTTCCTGCGCAAACCGTCCACGACCGGCCTGGCCGCCTGCGGCGTGGCACTGGCGATGAACACGCATTCGGCATGTTTCCCGGCAAAATCCTGCCCGCGTGCCGAAGCGCCGGCCTGAAATAAGAGCGGCGTGCGCTGCGGCGAGGGCTCGCTCAGATGAATGCCGTCCACTTTGTAGTAGCGCCCGTCATGCTTGACGGCGCGGACCCTGGAAGGCTCGGCAAACACGCGGCCTTCCTTGTCGCGCAGCACCGCGTCGTCGTCCCAGCTGCCCTCCCAGAGCTTGTAGAGGACTTCGAGATATTCTTCCGCAGCGTCGTAGCGGGCGTCATGGTCCGGCTGTCGCTCCAGCCCCATGCTGCGGGCAGCACTGTCGAGATAACCGGTGACGATGTTCCAGCCGATCCGCCCCCTGGTCAGGTGGTCCAGCGTCGACATGCGCCGCGCCAGCAGGAACGGCGGCTCGTAGGTCGTGTTGACCGTCACGCCGAAGCCAAGGTTCTTGGTGACATGCGCCATCGCCGAAATCGGGATCAGCGGATCGTTGACCGGGATCTGCGCCCCAGTCTCGATCGTTGGTTCCGGCCCCCCCTTGTAGACGTCATAGACGCCGACGATATCCGCCAGAAACAATCCATCGAGCTTGCCACGCTCGGCCGTAACAGCCAGGTCCGTCCAGTAGTCGAGGTCGGTATAGCGCAGCGACTGGTCGCGAGGATGTGTCCAGAGCCCGTGATTGATGTGCCCGACGCAGTTCATGTCAAAGGCGTAGATCTCAATTGTCTTCATCCTGTCGTCCTCGTGCGGCCTTCGATCTTGCCCGCCGCCGCTTCCTGCATTTCCAGCGAAACGACCCAGGCCTCTCATCATTTTAGAATTGCATTGCGAAAGATCGGCAAATGCGGGAATTTTTTATCTCCATAAATTCTATGAATTTTACAATGATTAAACAACATTCCACCGGACACTTCGGGGCGGAATGCCCATTGAACCATTGCCGGGAGAGGGACATGACAATCAACCGACGCCGCCTTTTGGGAACAGCCACCTTAGCCGTTCTCGCCTTCACCACGCACAGCAATTTTTCCTACGCCGCCGACGTCAATGTGAACATCGGCTATCAGCCGATTGTCGAACCGTCACGCGTGCCGCAGGCCGACGGCACCTATGAAAAGGTCACGGGCGCCAAGATCAATTGGCAAAAATTCGATAGCGGCGCCGATGTGATCACCGCCATCGCTTCCGGTTCGCTCGATATCGGCTATGTCGGCTCGTCGCCGCTGGCCGCTGCTGCCAGCCGCGAAATTCCGATCGAGACCATCTTCGTCGTCGGCCTGATCTCGGAAGCCGAGGCGCTGGCCGTCAAGGGTATCGACAAGCCGGAAGGCCTCGCCGGCAAGAAGATCGCAACACCCTTCGTCTCGACCGCCCATTACAGCCTGCTGACGGCGCTGAAGCACTGGAAGGTCGATCCGAAGTCGGTCGAAATCCTCAACCTGCGGCCGCCGGAAATCGCTGCTGCCTGGGAACGCGGCGATATCGACGGCGCTTATGTGTGGGACCCGGTTCTTTCCGAACTGAAGAAAAGCGGCAGTGTGCTTGCCACCTCGGCAGATGTCGCCGCATGGGGCGGCCCGACTTTCGACGCCTGGATCGTCAGCAAGAAGTTTGCCGAGGAGCATCCGGAAATCGTCACCGGCTTCGTCCAGGTGACGGGTAAGGCTTACGCATCTTACCTTGCCAACCCCGATAGCTGGAACGCCACGTCGCCGGAAGCGGAAAAGATCGCCAAGCTCACCGGTGCCAAGACCGAAGAGGTTCCGGCGCTTCTGAAGGGCTATCACTTCCCGTCGCTTGAAGAGCAGGCGGGCGCCGATCTGCTCGGCGGCGGTACGGCAAAGGCCGTGGCCGAAACCTCGGCCTTCCTGCTGGAGCAGGGCAAGATCCCTGCCGTTCTTTCGGATTACACGCCTTACGTCTCGTCGCGCTGGGTCGTCGAAGCCGCCAAGGCCGGTCTCTAATCAAGGAAACGCTGGAACCAGTTGCGGTTCCAGCGCTCCACAGCATCGGTGTGATCATGAGCGTGCTGTCGCTGCAATCCGTTTCGCTTGCCTTTCCGGCCGACCGCGACAGCTATCGGCCGCGGTTGGTGCTGGATGGGGTGACACTGCATCTCGCCTCTGACGAGTTCATAGCAGTCATCGGCCGCTCCGGGTCCGGCAAGACCAGCCTTCTCAATCTCGCCGCCGGTTTCCTCAAACCCACATCCGGCCGCGTTTCGGTTGACGGAGCCGATATCGCCGGCCCCGGTGCCGATCGTGCCGTCGTCTTCCAGGATGATGCGCTTTATCCCTGGCTCAACGCTCGCGACAATGTCGCCTTTCCGCTCAAGCTGCGGGGTGTCGCCAAGATTGAACGCCGGCTCCGCGCCGATGAGCTGCTTGCCAAGGTCGGTCTGGAGAATGCCGGCGCCAAGAATATCTGGGAATTGTCGGGCGGCATGCGCCAGCGCGTCGGCATCGCCCGTGCGCTTGCGTCCGATCCGCGTTTCCTGCTGCTCGACGAACCACTGGGCGCCCTCGATGCGCTGACCCGCGCGCGCCTGCAGCAATTCCTGCTCGAGGTCTGGTCGGACAGCAAGACGGGTGCGCTGCTGATCACCCACAGCATCGAGGAAGCCATGCTGCTTGCCACCCGCGTCATCGTATTGGCGCCCAATCCCGGCCGTATCGTTGCGGATATTCCCGCAGGCTTCGGCCGGCAAATGCTGGCAGGCAAATCGCTGCAGGAGATCAAGGATTCGCCCGAATACCGGCGTCTTCACGACGGGTTGACCGGTCTCATCCATGCGGATGCCGAGGAGGATGTGGCATGACCATCAATGTCGGCACCATTGCCCCCGCAGCGCCTTCAGAAATCCGGATCGAGGTTGAAAAGCCGAAACGTACCGGGGGAACCCTCGCGATCTCATTGGCAACGATCACTGTGATCATCACGGCCTGGAGCCTTGCCTCGGCCTATGGCGTCGTATCGCCGCTCTTCCTGCCGTCGCCGCTTACCGTGCTGAAGGCGATCTATTCCGTTGCAATCAACGGCTTCGTCGATTCGACGCTGGCGCAGCATACGCTTGCCAGCCTGCTACGCATCTTTGCGGCCCTGTTCGCCTCCATTGTCATCGGCATCCCGGCCGGTCTTGCGATCGGCACCAGCCGCATCGGCAAGGGCATTCTCGACCCCATCGTCGAGTTCCTGCGGCCGCTGCCGCCGCTTGCCTATCTGCCGCTGATCATCATCTGGATCGGCATCGGCGAGGCCTCGAAGATCACGGTCATCTCGCTCGCCATGCTGCCGCCGATCATCCTGTCGACGGCCGCCGGCGTCAAATCGGCGCCTGCCGATTTCATCAATGCCGCCCGCTCCTTCGGTGCCAGCCGGCTGCAGGTCCTGCTGCACGTCATCCTGCCCAGCGCCATCCCGTCGATCCTGACGGGCACCCGCATTGCGCTGGGTGCCGGCTGGTCGACGCTGGTGGCGGCGGAACTCGTGGCAGCAAGCCGCGGCCTCGGCTTCATGATCCAGTCGGCCGCCCAGTTCCTCGTCACCGACATCGTCATCGCCGGCATCATCGTCATTGCCGCAATCGCGTTCCTTCTGGAAATTCTGGCGCGGCTATTGGAACGCTGGTTCGTGCCCTGGGCGGCGCATCGCTAGAGCTTCCAGCAAAAGTGCGAAGCGGTTTTCCGTCCGGAATTGCGTGAAACCAAGGAGATAGAGCATTTCCGTGACTCTGAGAAAAACGGAAACGCTCCAGCGGCGGCGATCAGCCTATAACATCGAGCGGCTGAGACCGCCGTCGATGGGCAGCGCGACGCCGGTGATATAGGCCGCCTGGCGGCTGGCGAGAAACGCTGCCGCGGCCCCGAATTCGGCCGGCGTCCCGTAGCGGCCGACCGGAATGTCCGCCTGGCTGCGGGCGGCGACCGTTTCCAGGCTCAGCCCCTCGCTCTCGGCATCCATCCGGTCGAAGCTGAGTGTCCGATCGGTTGCCAGTCGGCCCGGCAAAAGCATGTTGACGGTAACGCCATCGGCGGCCACTTCGCCGGCCAGCGTCTTCATCCAGCCCGCGACGGCGCTGCGCAGGGCATTGGACGCGGTAAGGCCGGGGATCGGCTCGCGAATGCTCGTCGACGCAACAGCCATGATCCGGCCCCAGCCCCTTTGCCGCATCGACGGCAGCAGCCTGTTGGTGATGCGCATACCCGCCAGCACCATCGTATCGAACTGCTTGCGCCAGAAGACCGGATCGATGTCTGCGGCAAGGCTCGGCGGCGGACCGCCGCCGTTCAGCACCAGGATGTCGATCTGTCCGAAATCGGCACCAAGCCAGTCGAGAAACGGATCGATGGCGTCAGGATTTCCAAGATCGAGCGAAAGGCCCTTGGCCGAATCATTGATTTGCGCCGCGCTCGTGGCTGCTGTCGTCTGGTCGCGGCCAGTCAGCGCGACGACGACGCCCTCGGCCGCAAGCGCTTCGGCGATGCCGCGCCCCAGCCCCTTGCTGCCGCCGAGAACGAGCGCCCGTTTGCCGTTGATGCCGAGATCCATGATGCGCCTTCACTCTTTCTTCGATTCGAATCGAGTTGTAGCGCAGGCATGCAGCGCAGCCAACGAACCCACGTGTTTCAGGCGATGATATCGAAATCCGCCGCCGTCATCTTCAGGCCAATGTTTATGGTGCCGAACTGAATTGCTTTCAGGGAGCCGGTTCCATCCGCGTCGTACCAAAGCTTCCCGGATTTGTCGTCGTAAATGATCCGGTCATCCTGGTCATGCGCCTTCGTTCCGATGTGAAAGGCCGTCGCAAGCAGGTCTCCCACTTTCCCGGCCTTGGTGAAAATATCGTCGACCAGCCAAATCGTGTCGTCCTTCACGGAGAAGTCCATGCTGTCGATATTCTTCTGCCCGAGCGCCGAGTCAAAGATGAATTTGTCAGCCCCAAGCCCGCCTACCAGCGTGTCATTGCCTGCGCCGCCATTCAGCCTGTCGTTGCCCAATCCGCCTTGCAGGGTGTTCGATCCGCCATTGCCGGTCAGGATGTCTGCATAGCGAGTTCCGACCAAGGTTTCGATCGAGAAATAGGAATCTCCCTTGGCATCGTTGTTGTTGAGGGAAGAATTGCCCATATTTGCAATAACCCCTTTTGTCGCCGCGGCATAAGACGCAATATCATTGCCCGCATCGCCGTAGAGCTTGTCCGCTCCGGCGCCGCCGATCAAGATGTCATCTCCAAGCTGCCCGTTCAGAACGTCATTGCCGAACCCGCCGCCAAGTATGTTCTTGGCGCTGTTTCCCTGGATATTATTTGCAAGTTCGTTTCCGGTGCCATCAATCGCCTTGGTTCCCATCAGAACGAGGTTCTCGAAGTTCTCCAGAAGTTCGTACGAGCTGTGTATTTTTACAGTATCGGTTCCATATCCGGTTTGCTCGCCGATCTGGTCGAACTCATCGATACTATATGTGTCGTTTCCCTTGTCCCCATCGATGAAGTCCGAGCCCAATCCGCCATCGAAAGTATCGTCGCCAAATGTGCCAGTCAGCGAATCGTCTCCGGAGCCACCGGTGATGTCGAGTGTTTTGATCACGCCCAAATGGATCGACAGGCCGTTGAAGCTGATGAAGCCATTAAGCATCTCTATCGGTGTCTTTATGCTGGAAAAGCGTGCCTCAACATTTTCAAAGTTACTTATAGTAAAATTGCCTTTTGTAGAGCCGTCGACAATGAGTGTGTCTGTCCCATTGCCTCCGCCAAATGAACTAAAACTATTAACTTTAGACGATCCACGATAGTAAAAAGATATAAATTTCATTCCTCTTGTATCTAGCGTGTCGTTTCCGGATCCAAAACCTATCGACAAATGCTCGAACCCGCTGATCTTAGTGCCAGCAGCCAAAATTATCTCTTCAGAAAGCTGACTTAAGACGTTGAAGTAAACGTTATTCTTTATCTCCAGACTTAACCCAAGGGCATCGACGCCACTCCCTCCGCGCATTGTTGCCCCGAAGTGCCCATTGATTGCGTCGTTACCGGAGCCGCCGTCGTACAGGTCACCTTTGTAAGAAGAAGCTTCGTCTCCGTTGCTCGACCAGCCCATTGCGTCATTGCCGCCGCCGCCCCGTATCTGCACGACACCCGCTAAAGCAATGTTCTCGAATTCGTCGTTCCCGTTTCCGCTTTCAATGTACATGGTCTGCGGCGATAAAAGCGCGTCGAAACCCTTAAATACGAGACGCGATCCATTCCAATCGACGGCGCTATCCAATTGAGAAAAATCGGCTCTAAGAACTTCAAATTCTGAAAAATAGACCTCTCCGCTGGTCATGTGGTCGATATCGACCGTGTCCTTTCCTTTGCCGCCGAAAAATACGTCATGCATCGCGCTTTGGACGCCGAACGTGGCTCCGCGCGCATCGAGCGAGTCAGAGCCTTCGCCAAATCTGAAATGAAAGCCTTCAAAACCGGAAATGACCGTCTGCGGCAACAAGGTTACATCGTGCTCAAATTGCTGCCCTATCTTGAGGGCAATAGGGTCTAGAGAACCTTTTGCGCTGAATATCAAGGTATCGATGCCCGCCCCACCGCGCATCGTTGCTCCGATGGCGCCAGTAATAATATCGTCGCCCAAGCCACCATCCACTATGTCGCCGGGCAAAGCCGTTATTTTGTCGTTTTGATCAGTACCGGTTATCGCAGACTTGAAACCCATTCCATGACCCATTGTATACTGCCGCCTCATCAGAGCGAATAAATTCGCGCAACCGTGCGTAGCATTGCGCAAATCGATTGGCTAGGGGTGCAGGCTCATTCAGCGGCTGCCTTAGAGCTACCCATCGATGGAAGGAACAAGCGCTGAGATCGGGCGTTTTCGGCTAGGGATTTTGGCTCAGGAAAACGCTCTGGTGTTTTCAACCGAAGAAACCCGTGGCGCGTGCGCCAAGTTACCGAACGTAAATTAAAAGAAAGATTTGGTGGAGCTAAGCGGGATCGAACCGCTGACCTCTTGCATGCCATGCAAGCGCTCTCCCAGCTGAGCTATAGCCCCATTTTGGGTCCGGCGATGCCGGTTCCGGGAAGTCCGTCCGAACTGTTCGTCCGGTCGGGTGGCGGCTTCATACTTCTGCTTTTTGCAGATGGCAAGCCGAAAACGACAAAGGGCCAAGTTTTTATCAAATGAGCCCGGAGCCTTGCGTCCGCGTGATGAATGAGAACCCCGCGCGGACGCCATTTGCTTGATTTATGAGACGTTTAGACTTCGTCGTCGTCGTCGGAAACGCCGATCAGGTCGGACAGGCCGTCCTCGTCGTCTTCGTCGGCTTCGAGGAAGGTGTCGTCGTCATCGCCTTCGATCTCGACATCGTCGTCGCCCAGATCCGGCAGATCGTCGCCACCGGCTGCTTCGCTGTCGGCATCCTCGAGCGAGACCAGTTCGACCTCGGTGTTCTCGGTATCGACTTCCTGGACTTCGTCCTCTTCGGCAGCCTTTTCCATAACCTTGGCGACCGATGTCTCCTCGAAGAAGGACAGCGGGTAGGATTTTCCGGTATAGGGAGAAACGATCGGATCATTGTTCAGGTCGTAGAATTTACGGCCCGTCTCCGGATCGATGCGTTTTGTTCCAAGTTCCGCTTTTGCCACGGTCAAAGCCTCTTGAATGGCCGGGGTCACCGGCATTTGCCGGAATACCGGCGTTGAAGATGAAATGAATTAGCCGGTCCCCATAATCGTCTTGGCCTGATCTGTCAAAGCCTAACTTGTCAGGGCGGTTTTGGCGCTTTTCATTGGCGGATGGGATGAACCTCCAATAACTTCATGTTAGGCAGCACGTGTGGCAAGCGGATTGCAAGCCTTCCAAGCCAAAATCTCAGTGAAGTCTGTGGATTTGAGCATAGGGCAGCAGCGAGGGATTACGTGAAGGGTGTCGAATCGGCTTGATTGTGAGCGTTATCAGCGAAGTGCCGGTTAGAAAACGGCTCGTGGTGTATGGCCGCAACGCCTTCCTTTTCATCGTTTTGACGTTGATAACCCAGATCGGTGGGATCGTATTTTTCGCAACGATTGGTGTTTCCCGGATTCTGAAAATCTCAGGGCGCTTGGCGAGGCTGGTGGTCTTTATCGGCCTCTATGCGGCGACGACGATTGGTTCGCACGCAGTCGCTCCCCTGTTCGGACGGGTTCCCCTGCCGTGTTTCAGCGGGGACACGCCGCTCCAGCTCCAATCGCCTCTGTATTGCGTTCTCAATCGAAATTATGTGACCGTCGATATGCAGCGCGCGGCGGATGCCTTGTCCCGGCATATGGCGGCCGAGTTTCCGCGGACTGTGACTTTGGCTCTCGACGCCAATTTCCCGTTTCTGGATGGATTTCCGCTCCCGCCCCACCTTTCGCATAATGACGGCCGGAAAATCGATACTGCATTCTACTATCAGGGGAAAACCGGTGGAGCGATGCGCGGGCAAACGCGATCGCCGATCGGCTATTTCGCTTTCGAGCAGCCGGATGCCGGCGCGCCGCTGCCCTGTGCAGGTCGCAGCGACGTCCTGACCTTTCGATGGGATCTCGAATTTCTCCAGCCTCTGTTCGCCGATTGGCGTTTGGATGAGGCGCGAACCAAGGCGGCCGTTGAATGGCTTTCCTCCGAGGGTCGAAAATTCGGTGCCGAGAAAGTCTTCATCGAGCCGCATCTTGCAAAAAGGCTTGCCGTAGAGAGCGATATTGTGAGATTTCAGGGCTGCCGGGCTGCGCGCCACGACGATCACATCCACTTTCAGGTAGGTAAATGACTTTCACCATCGCCATCGACGGCCCCGCGGCTGCGGGCAAGGGAACCTTGTCGCGCCGCATCGCCGAGGAATACGGCTTCCATCATCTCGATACCGGACTGACCTACCGCGCCACGGCCAAGGCGCTGCTGGATGCCGGGTTGCCGCTCGACGACGAGACGCTGGCTGAGCAGATGGCACGGGATGTGGAATTGGCAGGTCTTGATCGCTCCGTCCTGTCTGCCCATGCGATCGGCGAGGCGGCCTCGAAGATCGCCGTGATGCCTCTGGTGCGCCAGGCGCTGGTCGAGGCGCAGCGCGCCTTTTCGCTGCGCGAACCGGGAACGGTGCTCGATGGCCGCGATATCGGCACCGTCGTCTGCCCCGATGCGCCGGTGAAGCTCTATGTCACGGCTTCGGCCGAAGTGCGTGCGCGCCGCCGCTTCGACGAGATCGTCGGCAACGGCGTTCCCGCCGATTTTCTGGAGATTCTGGCCGATATCACCAAGCGCGACGAACGCGACATAGGACGGGCCGACAGCCCGCTGCGCCCGGCTGCCGATGCGCACTTGCTAGATACGTCCGAAATGAGTATAGAGGCCGCATTCTTAACGGCGAAGACGTTTGTTGACGCCGCATTGAAGCAATAGTCCGAACCACCATCCCCGCGCCGGATTTGCTCCTTCATGATTGGAGCGGATGGTTTTCGGACATGTCAACGCTAACCCCCGGCGCCTGTGCCTCGATAAAGGCACACCAGGAGTATTCATGTCTCAAGCTAACCCCACCCGCGACGATTTTGCCGCGCTGCTGCAGGAATCCTTTGCCACGCAGGATCTTGCCGAAGGCTACGTCACCAAGGGTATTGTAACGGCCATCGAGAAGGACGTCGCAATCGTTGACGTCGGCCTCAAGGTCGAAGGCCGCATCGCTCTGAAGGAATTCGGCGCGAAGGCCAAGGACGGCACGCTGAAGGTCGGCGATGAAGTCGAAGTCTACGTCGAGCGCATCGAAAATGCGATGGGCGAAGCTGTTCTGTCGCGCGAGAAGGCTCGCCGCGAAGAGAGCTGGGTCCGCCTCGAAGTCAAGTTCGAAGCCGGCGAACGCGTCGAAGGCGTCATCTTCAACCAGGTCAAGGGTGGTTTCACCGTCGATCTGGATGGTGCCGTTGCCTTCCTTCCGCGCTCGCAGGTGGACATCCGTCCGATCCGCGACGTTACCCCGCTGATGCACAACCCGCAGCCCTTCGAAATCCTCAAGATGGACAAGCGTCGCGGCAACATCGTCGTATCGCGTCGTACGGTTCTTGAAGAGTCGCGCGCTGAACAGCGTTCGGAAATCGTCCAGAACCTCGAAGAAGGCCAGGTTGTTGACGGCGTCGTCAAGAACATCACCGATTACGGTGCGTTCGTTGACCTCGGCGGCATCGACGGCCTGCTGCACGTCACCGACATGGCGTGGCGCCGCGTCAACCATCCGTCGGAAATCCTGAACATCGGCCAGCAGGTCAAGGTTCAGATCATCCGCATCAACCAGGAAACCCACCGCATCTCGCTCGGCATGAAGCAGCTCGAGTCGGATCCGTGGGATGGCATTGGTGCCAAGTACCCGGTCGGCAAGAAGATCTCCGGTACCGTCACCAACATCACCGACTACGGTGCATTCGTAGAGCTGGAGCCGGGCATCGAAGGCCTGATCCACATCTCCGAAATGTCCTGGACCAAGAAGAACGTACATCCCGGCAAGATTCTGTCCACGACGCAGGAAGTCGACGTGGTCGTTCTCGAAGTCGACCCGACCAAACGCCGCATCTCGCTCGGCCTCAAGCAGACGCTCGAGAACCCGTGGCAGGCATTCGCGCACAGCCATCCGGCTGGCACGGAAGTTGAAGGCGAAGTCAAGAACAAGACCGAATTCGGCCTGTTCATCGGTCTCGACGGCGACGTCGACGGCATGGTGCACCTGTCGGATCTCGACTGGAACCGTCCGGGCGAGCAGGTCATCGAGGAATACAACAAGGGCGACGTCGTCAAGGCTGTCGTTCTCGATGTGGACGTCGAAAAGGAGCGCATCTCGCTCGGCATCAAGCAGCTCGGCAAGGATGCGGTCGGCGACGCCGCTGCTTCCGGCGATCTGCGCAAGAACGCCGTCGTTTCGTGCGAAGTCATCGCCATCAACGACGGTGGCATCGAAGTGAAGCTCGTCAACCACGAAGACCTCACCTCGTTCATCCGTCGTGCCGATCTGTCGCGTGACCGCGACGAACAGCGTCCGGAGCGTTTCTCCGTTGGTCAGGTTGTCGACGCTCGCGTCACCAACTTCTCCAAGAAGGACCGCAAGGTCATGCTGTCGATCAAGGCGCTTGAAATCGCTGAAGAGAAGGAAGCCGTCGCACAGTTCGGTTCGTCCGACTCGGGCGCTTCGCTCGGCGACATCCTGGGCGCAGCCCTGAAGAACCGCGGCGGCGAATAAGCCTCTGCCTTTCTGAAATGAAGAAACCCGCGGAAAGCGATTTCTGCGGGTTTTTTGTTGTCCTGTCTACGCCGAACATTTCGGTCGGTTCAGCCGAGCCCGCCCATGCGGCGGTAGAGATCGTAGGCAGTGTCGCCCGCGTTGTCCTCTTCCTGAAGCTCCGTCTGTGGCATGGCCGCTTTGTCGTCGCGATTGTCCGGATGGTCGTCGCCTTCGCCGTGCTGGCTTTCGTCCTCTTCGTTCGCAAAGGACGGAGCGTCTTCTTCTTCGATCTCGATCTTTCGTGTCTCCAGCGTTTTGGCCGGCAGATAGGGGATCATCGCGAAGGGAATCGCGTCTCGGACAATGTCGGTATCCGGCAAGCGGGGGGCCTCGCGAGCCGCCTCATCCGCAGCGGTGGAATGCGTCATGATTTGCCGGTTCGCCGGCTTTTCTTCCGGTCCGTCCAGCAGCGCGCTCCAGCTGTCGTTCTCGAGACCGATCGGCTCTGATTGGGCGTCGATGTCGCCGGTGAGGAGCGATGTGTCGGGCAGCATCGCATCGTCATCGATGGTTTCGAGTTGCGCGAACAGGATTTCCGCGCCCATGTCCGCGGTCTCGCCGGCAAGTGATGCAAACAGCGTGTCGGGTTCGCCTTTAGCCCCCTCCGGCAGCGGCAAGCTGGCTTCCACCAGCGCCTTCAATGTCTGGGTGAGGCTCTCTTCCGCACGCTCCGCCGCGGGCGCCGATGCCGTGGAACGCGGTTCATCGGCTGAAGCAAAGGAAGGCCGCTCCGGCTCGACTTCCAGTTCCCATTCCCCGAGATCGTGACCCTTGAAGCCCTCGACCTCATGGAGATTGCGAGCAAGCATCTGTTGCGGCGGAGGCGTGATGGCGTCCTTGGTTGCCTCTCTGCCGGTAACGGTTTCGGGCTGGGAAGGAAGGTTCGTGGACTCAGCAAGGGGCTCCGGTAAAGGCTGGTCATGCCCGGAGGCAGGCCAGCTGTCGCCGAGCGTTTCCGCGCCCTTGGCCGACAACGATTCGGGCTGGGGGGTGCTTTCAGAATGCTCGACTGCCGGCTGGTCTGCAGGCACCCCTTGCTCCGGCAGATCGAACTGTTCCGCCGGCTCGGAAAGATCGAACCCCAGTTGCTCCTGCAATTCCATCTTGAGCTGGCTATCTATTTCCCCCGTGGCAATCGCGGCTACCAGCGACAGCGCTTCCGGATCGGCGGCGAGGAATGCAGCCGCGGCGCGTAGCATCGGGATACTTTCCGAACTTGCCTTCGTCGGCTGCTGCGGCTGCGAATTTACTATAGAAGGAGCGTTGCTGCGCGTCGCCGCTGCCTTTGCCGGCTGTTCGTCATGGCGCGGCGCGGCTGCAACCTTCTGCTCAGCCTCGCCGTCTTCGGTGGATGTCGTAGACGGCGCAATGTTTTCGTCGTCATCCCCGAACGCCTTCTTCAGCGCTGCCTGCAGCAGGCCGGCATCCGGCAGGACCGTTGGGCTNNCTGCCGGAGGCTGCGGTTTGTCCCTGCTGCACAGGAATAGCAGGAGCCGGCTTTGCATCAGCTTGGCCGGAGACCGGGCGTGTAACGGCCGGAAGCGTGAAAAGCCTGTCCAGCAGACGCGGTGCGTCGACAATCGAAGGGTTCTTCAGTGCTTCGGCGAGGATGCGGACGGTGGCAGCCAGATTGCGTTGACCGAGCTGCTTTTCCAGCGCCAGCCGCGCGGCCGGCGGCAATGTTTCGAGGAAGACGGCAAGCCGCTTGGTGAAGTCACGCAGGCTCTCCTGCGGCAGCGGCGGAAATTTCAGGATTTTTGCCAGCGTGTCGAGCAGCCGGATCAACGCTTCCTTCGGCAGTGGCTCGCTCCCCACCAGATGGCGGTTGAGCGCCTCCAGGATTTTCAGGGCGGCTTCCGACTGGTTTCCCGAAATCCGGAGCGGGACCGGTGGTGTACGGTCTTTGGGTGAGATGCTTTCGGCAACGGCCGCCGCCTGCGCCACGACGGCTGGTATCTTGACTGTGAGAATGGGCATCAGCATCGCAATCTCCGTCAGGTTGGGTGGCGAGGGACATATGGGGCGGCATGCCGGTCACAGGACAGGGTGATGCCAGGTGCATGTCAAAGGATAAGGGGGCGCTTCATGCGCATGCCCGACGGCTCGTTCACGGCCAAACCAGACTGCGGCGGCTGCTTCGGAACCATGGGTGGCCGAGCATTCTACTGGCCAATACTAGGTCAGAATGATTGATAGAATATTAACCATAATGCGGTGGGCGGCATAAACTGCGGCCTGCTGGCGCGCGGCGTTTGTGCTTGCTGCGTTTCCGCGGGTCGCGTACATCTTTGCCGCTCCGCCGCTGTTGATCGCGGCTTGAACATGGAATTGCTTTCGGGGGGAATGCGATGAATCCGGCCAATCTGATCCTCAACACCGACAGCTACAAGTTCAGCCATTTCCTCCAGTATCCACCCGGCACGCGGGCGATTTCCGCTTATATCGAGACACGTGGACATCCGGATCAGGCGGATGTGCTGTTCTTCGGCCTGCAGATGTTCCTGAAGGAATACCTCGGCAAGCCGGTGACGCGGGTCGATGTGGAGGAGGCCGAGGCGATCGTTCTTGCCCATGGCCTGCCGTTCAACCGTGCCGGCTGGATGCGGATCGTCGAGCATTTCGGCGGCTATCTTCCGCTCGAAATCCAGGCGCTGCCGGAAGGTACATTGCTGCGCCGTGGCGTGCCGATGGTGCAGGCGGTTAACACCGATCCGGATAGCTTCTGGCTGACCTCCTATATCGAGACCGCTCTGTTGCGTGCCGTCTGGTATCCGTCCTCCGTTGCCAGCAACGCGCGCAAGGTCAAGCAGATCATCCGGCCAATGCTGGAAAAGACCTGTGACGCCCCGGAAGCCGTCCTGCCTTTCCGCCTGCACGATTTCGGCGCTCGCGGCGTCGGCGCATTCGAGCAGGCCGGCATCGGCGGTGCCGCCCATCTCGTGAATTTCATGGGCACCGACACGGTGACCGGCGTTCTCTATGCTCGGCGCTACTATGGCGCCGACATGGCCGGCTTTTCGATCCCGGCATCCGAACATTCGACCATGACCGCATGGGGCGTTGAGCGCGAAGCGGAAGCCTATTCCAACATGATCGATCGCTTTGCCGGCGGCGGCATGTTTGCCGTCGTCTCGGACAGCTACGATATCAACTACGCGGTCTCCGAAATCTGGGGCGAGCAACTGCGGGAAAAGGTCAGGGCCAGCGGCGGTACGGTGGTCATCCGGCCCGATAGCGGCGATCCGATCGAAACGCCCGTCCATGTGATCAAGCAGCTCGATTATCATTTCGGCTCGACGCTGAACGGCAAGGGCTACAAGGTGCTCGACAAGTCCGTCCGCGTCATCCAAGGCGACGGCATTTCGAATGCCGATATCAGCCAGATCCTCGGGCGGCTGGAAGCCTTTGGCTTCTCTGCCGAGAACATCGCCTTCGGCATGGGCGGCGGGCTGCTGCAGAAGGTCAACCGCGACACCTATTCCTTCGCGATGAAGACCAATGCCCGGCTGGACGAATCCGGCAAATGGCACGACGTTTTCAAACGTCCGGCCACCATGAACGTCAAGGCGTCGAAAGCCGGCCGCCAGGCTGTCGTCAACGGCCTCGGCGGTCTGGAAGCCGCACGGCTCGATGAGTTGAAGGATCGGCACAACTACCTTGAAACGGTGTGGAAAGACGGTGAGCTTCTCAGAGACTGGAACTTCGAGGAAATTCGAGCGCGGGCAAAATAGGTTCTTTGCCCAAATGGCGAAATTATGCAGTAAATGACTGCAGAAACTTCGCCGGACGCTCTTTCAATCAGCCAAGCCACCAGCTTGCGATTTGCTTTCTGCCGAGCATCGTTCGCTCGGATTCAACGTGTCGGGGAATCAGCGCGGCTAACCTGTTGACGGTAAAGCGCCAGCGCTAACAGGCTCCCAACAACGTCGACCACCCTGTCCAGTGCCAGAGGACGGTTGTCGGGGTCGAGTGCGAGCCCGATGACGGCGTCCTGGCCCGCCGCGATTGCCACGGGCCAAAAGTCAAAGCGCGAGGCCAAGGTGGGGTAGATACCGGCGCGCATGACAGCGCCCATCTCCAGCGACGATCGGGCCGCCTCGAGCTCAGCCTGCTTGGGCTCCAGGCCGCCGACGCTGTTGACGGAGACCACGTTCCCCTCCGCGACGAGCATCACCACGGCGGGGACTTGGAAGAGCGCCGCAAGAGCTTGGGACGTGGTTGAGGCGACCGCCTTCGCATTGTTCGCCACCACGACGTCGCGGCTATAGCCTTGCAGCACCGCCGCCTGCCTCTTCAGAAGCGCCGCATCGTTTGCCCGCTGCCGGGAGGTAAAGGCAATGCTACTCACGATCAGACCCACCAGAAAAAGCAGTCCGATCGCCCAGATATTTGCCGGGTTGTCGACGGCCAATGAGTAGCGAGGCTCGGTCAGGAAGAAATTGTAGGCCAGAGCGCCGAGCACGGCGGAGAACAATGACGGGCCCAGACCGAAGGCAACGCCCGCGATGATCACCGGAACGATGAAGACGAGTGAGACGTTCGGAACAGTCACGCCGCTGTCGATACCGATAGCCACAACCGTCGCGACGGCGATCATTGCACACGATGCAAGATAGCCCAGCACGGACGGAGGAAGTGGATCGGCAACCGGTATCTGCGCAGTGTCCTGTCGCAGCTTGGAATCGACGTTGGCCATTGGTTCAACTCCTTTCCATCATTAAACCGCCCTTAGCGAGGGCGGCGGTCGCAACTCGCTAGCCGGGCATATGTCAGGCCCTTTCGCGCGTGCCACGTCGGCAACATTCAGCGGGCAGCAGTCGAGACCATCAATTCGAAATACATTGATACCGAGTCTCATTTACCAACCACTGCGTCACGCGAAGGGGCGTATTGATAAGGAGAGTTAATCTCACCCGCATAAGTATTCCATGTGGCCGGAAGCTATATTGTATAAAAAGATTGTAATGTCGTCCGCTGTAACGACCATGGTCGACGGCTGCGGTTTAAATTGGAGCCTCCAGATGACGGTCCGTCCGCCCCAATCCCTGTCCCCGTCCTTTGCCAAGGATACTGGCCTCAACCTCTTGGAATACGAACTGATGTCGGAGCGGGCGGATTCGCTCGGGCGGCACGGATTGAAGGTGGAGAAGGCGATTGCCGCACTTTCTGTCCTGAAGGATGCCGGCACGACGCCGGAGCGGCGCGAGCAGCTGCTTGATGACGCCGCAGACGCTGTCTGGGCGTTCTTCATCCAGCGCGAAATCTGCGGCCTGCGTTCCAATCGCGATGCCGTCCAGCGTTATGGCATCCCGAAGGAAGTCATGGCTCGTCTCGGGATCGTGCGGCGCAAGCCGTGATCAGGCGGCGTCCTTTTTCGCCAGCAGTTCGTAGATGCCGTTCTCGTCAATCGTCACCGTGAGAATGTCCTTGGCGGCATCTTCATCGCGCTGCTCTTCGCTGGCCTGGCCCGCGCGGGC
>UCEZ01000009.1 GCA_900471525.1 Hyphomicrobiales bacterium
ATGCTGTCGGCCCTCTTGGGCTGGGCACAGGGCACCTTTGCCTCGAAGGTCGAGATCGGCGACGGCAAGGCACAGGTGACCCGCGAAGTCGACGGCGGCCTGCAGACCATCGAGATCAAGCTGCCGGCGGTCGTCACCACCGACCTTCGCCTCAACGAGCCGCGCTACGCCTCGCTGCCGAACATCATGAAGGCGAAGAAGAAGCCGCTCGACAAGAAGACCCCGGCCGATTTCGGCGTCGACACGAGCCCGCGCCTCAAGGTCCTGAAGACCGAGGAGCCGGGTGGCCGCAAGGCCGGCATCAAGGTCAAGACGGTCGCCGAACTGGTCGACAAGCTGAAAAACGAAGCTGGCGTCCTCTAAGGTCCAGGAAAAGGGAGACTAACACCATGGCCATTCTTCTTCTGGCTGATCACGACAACGCAACCCTGTCCGACCAGACCGCCAAGGCGCTGACGGCTGCCCAAAAAATCGGCGGCGACGTTCACGTTCTGGTCGCCGGCAAGGGCGCCAAGGCTGCCGCCGATGCCGCTGCAAAGCTCTCCGGCGTTTCCAAGGTGCTGCTCGCCGAAGGCGACGACCTTGCCAACAACCTGGCCGAACCCTTGGCTGCGCTGATCGTTTCGCTGGCCGGTTCCTACGACACCATCCTGTCGGCCGCTACATCAGTCGGCAAGAACGTTTTGCCGCGCGTCGCCGCCCTGCTCGACATTGCCCAGATCTCCGAGATCACCGAGGTCGTCTCGTCAGACACGTTCAAGCGGCCGATCTATGCCGGCAACGCCATCCAGACGGTACAGTCGGGTGAAGCCAGACGAGTGATCACCGTGCGCACCGCCTCCTTCGCCTCGGCTGCGGAAGGTGGTTCTGCCTCGGTTGAAACCATCCCGGCTGCTGCCAATCCCGGCCTGTCGACNNGCCGTCGGCGCAAGCCGTGCCGCGGTCGACGCCGGTTATGCCCCGAACGACTGGCAGGTCGGCCAGACCGGCAAGGTCGTCGCGCCGCAGCTCTACATCGCCGTCGGCATCTCCGGTGCCATCCAGCATCTGGCCGGTATGAAGGACAGTAAGGTCATCGTCGCCATCAACAAGGACGAGGAAGCCCCGATCTTCCAGGTCGCCGACTACGGCCTCGTCGGTGACCTCTTCACCATCCTGCCGGAACTCGAAAAAGCGCTGTGAGTATTGTGAGCGACGGACAAGAACTGCCCGAGCGCGAATCGATGGAATTCGACGTTGTGATCGTCGGTGCGGGGCCTGCCGGTTTGTCTGCCGCCATCCGTCTGAAGCAGGTCAATCCGGAGCTATCGGTCGTCGTGCTTGAGAAGGGCGCGGAAGTGGGCGCGCATATCCTGTCGGGTGCCGTCGTTGATCCGATCGGCATCGACCGGCTGTTGCCGGGGTGGCGCAAGGAGGAAGGGCATCCCTTCAAGACCGAGGTCAAGGATGACCAGTTCCTGCTGCTCGGCCCGGCCGGCTCCATCCGCCTGCCGAATTTCCTGATGCCGCCGCTGATGAACAATCACGGCAACTACATCGTGTCGCTCGGCCTCGTCTGTCGCTGGCTCGCTGAAAAGGCCGAAGCGCTTGGTGTCGAGATCTATCCGGGCTTTGCTGCAACCGAGGTGCTCTACAATGACGCGGGCGCCGTCATCGGTGTTGCCACCGGCGACATGGGCATCGAGAAGAATGGCGAGCCCGGTCCGAACTTCGCCCGCGGCATGGAGCTTCTCGGCAAATACACCCTGATCGGCGAGGGCGTGCGCGGCTCGCTTGCCAAGCAGCTGATCGCCAAATATGATCTTTCCAAGAACCGCGAACCGCAAAAATTCGGCATCGGCATCAAGGAACTCTGGGAGGTCAAGCCGGAGAACCACAAACAGGGACTGGTGCAGCATTCCTTCGGCTGGCCGCTCGGCATGAAGACCGGTGGCGGTTCGTTCCTCTATCATCTGGAAGACAATCTGGTCGCCGTCGGCTTCGTCGTCCACCTCAACTACAAGAACCCCTATCTCTACCCGTTCGAGGAATTCCAGCGCTTCAAGACGCATCCGGCCATCCGCGGCACCTTCGCCGGCGGCAAGCGCTTGACCTATGGCGCGCGCGCCATCACCGAGGGCGGCTATCAGTCGGTGCCGAAGCTGTCCTTCCCCGGCGGTGCGCTGATCGGCTGCTCGGCCGGTTTCGTCAACGTGCCGCGCATTAAGGGCAGCCACAACGCGGTGCTGTCCGGCATCCTCGCGGCCGAGAAGCTCGCCGATGCAATTGCGGCGGGGCGCGCCAATGACGAGGTCATCGAGATCGAGAACGGCTGGCGCGAGAGTGCGATCGGCTCCGACCTGAAGAAGGTCCGCAACGTCAAGCCGCTCTGGTCGAAGCTCGGCACGGCCGCCGGCGTCGCGCTCGGCGGGCTCGACATGTGGACCAATACCCTGTTCGGCTTCTCCTTCTTCGGCACGCTGAAACACGGCAAGACCGACGCGCAGTCGCTCGAACCCGCGTCGATGCACAAGAAGATCGACTATCCGAAGCCCGACGGTGTGCTGACCTTCGATCGCCTCTCCTCGGTGTTCCTGTCGAACACCAATCACGAGGAAAACGAGCCGGTGCACCTGAAGGTCAAGGATATGGACCTGCAGAAGCGCTCCGAGCACGACATCTATGCCGGACCGTCCACCCGCTACTGTCCGGCCGGCGTCTATGAATGGGTGGAAAAGGACGGAGAAGACGTTTTCGTCATCAACGCCCAAAACTGCGTCCACTGCAAGACCTGCGACATCAAGGACCCCAACCAGAACATCAACTGGGTGCCGCCGCAAGGCGGCGAAGGGCCGGTCTACCCGAATATGTGAATTTTCTCACCGCTAAAGAAAGTGCACTGCGATGCTGATCGAGAAACAGGACATATCATCTCAACATTCATTAAAACTCGTTGAAAGTGCAATCAAAGCCTCCGCGGCGAGCGGATGCAAAATCTGTGTCGCAGTTGTCGATGGCAATGGATTTGTAACCGCGCTGCGCCGGATGGATGACGTACCACATGCTGTGACCGATTTCGCATTGGATAAAGCCTATACTGCTGTCATGACACGCAAAACAACGGCCGCTTTCTTTGGCAGAATGGAAAGCAGCCCCTCTCTGAAAATGGGTCTCGGCAATCGGCCGCGCTTAATGGTCTGGGGCGGCGGCCTGCCACTCTTTTTCGGTGATAGAATTGTGGGCGCTATAGGTGTGTCAGGAGCGCAAGAGCATGAAGACATTCAATTTGCTGAGGCTGCGGTGCTCGAATCCGGTCTATCCTGGGAAGCAATTTCTTAGAAACGCGTCAGCATGACCTCGCGCTCGAGGTTCTTCCACCGCGAGACAGGATGCGCACTGAAGGAAATTGTCTGAGCTATACTCGTCCCCCCTGGCTGGTTAGCCTAATGGAGCGTCGATCGATGAAGGTGGCCGCAGTGGCGCTCGCTAACAAAATGGCGCGTGTTGCTTGAGTGTTGAGCCGAAACAAGTCGGCGCGCGCTATCCGCACAAGCAGTCTGAATACACGAGGATATGTCGTGGATGACATTGGTAAAGAGCAGGAAACTTATCACGCACCTACGCCAGTCGGCCCAAGGAAAGGGACAACCCACTATGCACCAGGCGCTTCGAGCGCTTGCTTTTGACCGGGACCGAATCCGCGGAGAGCATTATGCCAGCGGCCAAGTTCTGAGCCGCATCCAATGGCCGGACACATGGCAGCTCCGACCAGCAGCGTGCAAAAAAGTCGGAAACCTCTTGCCAACCCGAAGCCGTCCACACATGGGGCATTCCGGCCGAGTGCCTATCGGTGGAATATGTCGAGCTAGCAATCTGGACCTATCGCAAATCTCGGGCCTTAGGGAATTGGCTCGGCATAGTCTCGGGCTCGGGATAAGTCTCGGACGTTCGCATCGATACGCTGAGTATAAAAAGCCGGAATTTTCGCTAAAGAATCCAGCCTAATAGCTCTCTTTGACAGGGAATGCGGCGGTTCGATTCCATTCAAGGCGCCCGTGGGCAAACCACAGATAAAGTTCAGCGACGCTTGCCGGCAGCACAAGCAGTTCACGTGTCTTCGGCCCCAACTCCCCGCTAGGTGGAATGCTCCCCAGGCCAGGCCGTGAGTGCGAGATCGAAATCGCAGCGGCCATTCTAACGAAAGGCCTGACAGCCTGGATGGCGATCAACGCGATGGCAAAGCCCAGCGAATCCGATGTCGTCCTCGTTCAAGGCACAACCGGCGGGGTCGGCAATCTGCTCGCCCGTTGGTTAAGGTCTCGCGGTTTCAAGGTGATTGGAACCGGATCACGCCACAAGCTGGCCGAGTTGGAGCAAGCCGTCGATCACGCGTTCGGTTATGGAACGTCTGGACTCGATGAACACATCGGAGTTTTGGCACCCCGCGGTGTCGACATCGTCTATGAGCTGGTCGGAGCAACGACGTTTACCTCCACGGTCGGCGCGATCCGCGACGGCGGAACGATAGCCATGATCGGTGCGGCGTCGGGTGGTCCCGCCATCGACGAGGCGGAACTCAACAAGCGTGGCATCCGTCTTGTAAGAGGCAGCACGTCTCAGCATGTGACGAAAAACAACCTGCAGGATGCCGCGGATGAATTGTTCGAGGCATGGCGAAACGGTGTGTTCGGCGTCATCAATGCCCGCAAATATCCACTTTCACAGGCTCAGCAAGCCCACACGGACATTCTTGAACGTAGCCACAGTGGTCCAATAGTTCTCATTCCCTAGCACCTCACACGAAGGAAACTGTCATGTCAGATTGCGAAGATCTCCATCTTGTTTTCCGGGACGAGGTGACAAAAGTGCAATCAAGGCCGGGTTGCCCACTGGTATCAGTTCACTCCACGGCGCGGGTACGGTCGTTGCACTGCGGGGCGCCCCGCCCATCGACGAGGTTCGCGACGAAATAGGTCGCCTGGTGGCAGAAATCCAAGTAGGCACGGACGATGCTGGAAGGATTCCGATGCGATGGATAGAGCAAGTTGACCTGCTGTTCCGGTATAGGATGGTCTACGAGCAGGGTGCAGAGCTGACCATTTCGAATGGGTTCCGCGGCCAGGAACGGAGGCAATTCGGTAACGACTTCACCGGCAAGCGCCCGGCTGCGAAGGTGCATATAGTCATTGGTGGTCAGCGCTGCGTTTGGCTCGAAAATCTGTTGGCCCAACTGCCAAGAGCCCTGAGTATTGGCATCTCGACACCAAACCGCGCAGGGAAAGCGGTGCAGTTCTTCCGGTGAGCTAGGCACACCCAAGCGCTCAAGCAATGCTGGGCTTGCAACCAGTGTGTGGCGATAGACGAGCAATCGCCGCGCCACCATCGCTTCATGTATGATGACCCCGACACGTAGCGCGACGTCGATACCGTCCTGGACAAGATCGACCCGGCGGTCTGTTGTGTAGACGCTGAGCTGGATATCGCGGTATTGGCGCTGGAACGCAGCAAGCAATTCCCACCACGGTTCGAAAGCCGTTGGTAAAGAGACCCGCAGGCGTCCCTTTAGATGTGCTTGGTCGCTTCTGACAGCCTGCTCTGCCTCTACAAACGCATCAATGCCCCGGGTCGCATGCTCGAACAGCCGGGTTCCGGCGTCAGTCAACCGAGTGCCGCGCGTGGAGCGCTCCAGGAGTTGTACTTTCAACTCCCGTTCGAGCTCGCGGATCCGGCGGCTGAGGGTCGGAAGCGGAATGCCCATCCGCAATGCAGCAGCCGACAGGCTGCCTGCTTGGACGACATTCACGAACATCTGCGCTGCATTCAGATCCATGGTCAACGCCTATCATACTTGAGAGGAAGATTGCCACAAATGTCAGTAGCGCGCCATCCGTGAGCAATCTAACTTCCAAATCACCCGTTGAGAAACCGGTTCGCTGCTGGTTTCCAACATTCACCCAGCTTCCAGGAAAAGGATGGAGAAGATCAATGAGAAAGAATTTTTGCTCGATGGCCGTGGCTATTTTGCTGGTCGCAGGTGGTGGCCTGCAAGCTGGCCCGGCGGCTTTAGCTGCAGCGCAAACGACAAGCGCAACTGCAACAAATCCGGCCGATGAAGCTGCGATAAAGACGGTACTTGCTTCATACGAAACAGCTCTCAACGCGTCAGATACTGACACTGTGATGTCGCTCTATACCGACGATGCCGTGTTGCTGCCACAAGAGACCCCAACCGTTGTGGGCGCCGAGGCGGTTAAGCAATTCTACGTCGGGACGTTCAAGGCGATCAAAATCGATCTCAAGTTCCAGATCGCCGAGGTGCAGATCGTCTCGGACGAATGGGCATTTTTGCGAACGACATCAGCTGGTACCATGAAGGTTCTGGCCACCGGCAACGAGATTCCCGCCCACACTCAGGAACTGTTTGTATTGCAAAAGGAAGCCGGGCAGTGGAAGCTCGCTCGCTACGGCTTCTCTTCTACACTTCCTGCCGGAATGTAATTCCGCTAAGTATGACCCCCACAAACAGGAATAGCCCTGAAAAATCCGGGTTGGCATCATCGGATGCCAACCCGGATCGAGGATGGGTGGTTGACGCGCACATTTCCGTTTTGTCACGACGGCAGCCGAGCGAATGCTTCGAAAACATATCGAGCAAACTCAGCGGGAAGTGTAAAGCAACGTCCGCAACCGCAACGCGGCCAAGGCTTCATGACCTGGCCCGCACGGTCCGTGCGAGCTACGCCTGCTTCGGCGTTGCGTAAAATTTCCTGGTGTGCGTCCAGTTCGTCGGAGGGATTTCGACGAATAGATCCTGACGATTGGCATTTGATTCATGATTATGCCCGCACTGTCGGCATCCGTTCGACCGCCGGCTTAGCGAGAGAATTGGGTGGCCTAGCCGGAATTGATTTCATACTTTTCGGGAAGGCGAAGAGGGGCGCGGCTTCGTTCATTGACGGCATCCGTGGCCTTCCTCAACAATGCCTGGAATTGTTGCTGCTCCGTGGCGTCTAACCCCGAGAGAATGATCCGCTGAACGCGCTCGACATGCGGTATGGCCTGATCGAGCAAATGTTCGCCGGCCTCTGAAAGCCGCAGCTCGCGTGCTCGGCGGTCCTGGCCATTGACTACGCGCAGAACAAGTCCCTTCTGCACCAACCGATCGACGACACCACCGATCGTAGTCCTGTCATAGGCGATAAGCCCGGCAAGGGTAGCCTGATCCAATCCAGGATTTTGTCTCGTCACCACAAGCGCCCCGAACTGAACGGGCGTCAGATCCTGTCCCACTTCGCCTATTTCGGCCATGAAAATGGAGACCGCCGCCTGTTGCAGGCGCCGAATGAGATGGCCAGGCAATTGGTACAAATCGTCCATGAAAACTCTCCTTACCCCAATTGACGCATATCGTCCCAATACGCAACGCGTCGCTTTCTCCATCCGATAGATATTTGACAAGTATACTGATGATATGTTTACTTACTATAATGATTATGGGAGAAGTTGCAAAACGAAAGCGGTTTTTGAGTTCACCCATGGCCGGCATTTCGGTGGTTTCAGGAGGAAACGGTGCAAGCGAGCGAGAGAACAAGTTCCGAAGAACAGAATGACACCGAACTGAAGCAGCTCTATGCTGATTTCGAGGCGAACAATCTGATGCCGCTTTGGACACAGACGAACGACCTGATGCCGTTTCATCCCAAGCCGAAGGCCGTTCCGCATGTCTGGAAGTGGTCGACGCTTTATCCCTTGGCACAGCGTTCAGGCGATCTCATTCCGGTAGGTCGTGGCGGCGAGCGCAGGGCAATCGGTCTGGCCAATCCCGGTTTGGGCGGGCGCGCCTACATCAGCCCCACGCTTTGGGCGGCGATCCAGTATCTCGGGCCAAAGGAAACCGCGCCGGAGCATCGGCACGCACAGAACGCGTTCCGTTTCGTCGTCGAAGGCGAGGGCGTGTGGACGGTCGTCAATGGCGACCCGGTCCGGATGAGTCGCGGCGATTTCCTGCTCACGCCGGGCTGGCATTTCCATGGCCATCACAATGAGACCGATCATCCCATGGCATGGATCGACGGGCTGGATATTCCATTCTCCTATCAGAACGATGTCGGCTTTTTTGAGTTCGGCTCCGAACGTGTGACCGATTATGCAACGCCTGCATTCTCGCGCGGCGAACGCCTGTGGTGTCATCCCGGACTGCGCCCTCTCTCCGGACTGCAAAACACGGTCTCGTCTCCGATCGGTGCCTATCGGTGGGAGTTCACCGATCGTGCGCTGACCCAACAGCTCTTGCTGGAGGAAGAAGGCAAGCCCGCTACCGTCGAGCAGGGGCACGCGGCAATCCGCTATGTCAACCCGACGACAGGCAGCGACGTCATGCCGACAATCCGTGCGGAATTCCACCGCCTGCGCGAGGGCGTGCAGACGTCGGGCCGGCGCGAAGTCGGGTCATCGATCTTCCAGGTGTTCGATGGGCGTGGGTCGGTTGAACTGGGCGATACACTTCACAAGCTGGAAAAGGGCGATATCTTTGTGGTGCCGTCGTGGATACGCTGGTCGCTTCAGGCGGAAACCCAGTTCGATCTGTTTTGCTTCTCCGATGCGCCAATCATGGAGCGGTTGAATTTTGCGCGGACGCAAGTTGACGGGGATGAACGTTGACGACACTCGATGACGCCCGCAGCGCGTTGCGCGATCGCCTTGGTGTTGGCGCCCGGTATGACGATCCGGCAGCACCAGCCAGGGAACTCGCATGGGCGCGGACCGGCACCGCATATTTTGCGCGCAAGCTGAACGAATTGACCGATGTGGAATTGCTTGCACCGGTGATGGTCGGTGACAGATCGCGGCGGCGCGTGGTCGCAGAGGTCAGCTATCAGGCCAGAGCGCTCGCGCAATATATCGAATGGGCTCGCTTGCGTGTTGTTCATCCGACCAGCGTTCCTTTTTCAAGCATGCCGAACGACGTTGCATTGGCCGTCACGCTGCAGGCAGGGGCGCTCAGGAATCTCTTTCAGCATTCGGAAGTTCATCTGAATGTGGAATGGCGAGATCTCGATGCCGAGGGCTGGTGCGCAGCCTTCTATATGCAAGGCGGGACGCAGATGTCGGCCCGGCAAACGGCCTGGATCAGGGCCCGCAGCATCTGGCTGCGCGCCGTGGATCTCGGCAATGGCGGCTCATTCGATGATTTTCCAGCTGATCTCATCGACGCGATTCTGCTTGACGCGGCCGCGAACTGGGACGGCGAGAAATCATACAAGTTACGGCCGAGTGACAGAAACCTGACGATAGATATTGGCCATACTTCGCCCGTTTCGTTCGTCGTTGGCACCGCAGCCAATCTCGCGCGTTGGCTTACCGGACGAGGTGTGCGGAACCTGTTCAGCGAAAATTCGAGCGTCCGCCCACTGGCGGCAAACATGGATCACTTTATGAAAGGGCAACGAGATGATTGAAGCGGTCAAATCGGCAAACAACGAAGGCGTCAAGACACTTTTCGGCTCGCCATCCTATCCCGCCGTCGCCGTCGATGGCGAAGATGCGACATATCCGGTCCACCGCATATTCTGCGTCGGACGCAACTATGCCGAACACGCCAAGGAAATGGGTGTCGAAGTCGACAGGGAGGCGCCCTTCTATTTTCTCAAGGACGCCCAGGCGATTGTTCAGAGCGGCTCATCCGTTCCATATCCGAGCGGCACGTCGAATTATCATTACGAGATGGAACTGGTCATCGCCATTGGCAAGCCGGTCTTCAAAGCCTCCGCCGATGAAGCGAAGGCGGCAATCTACGGCTATGCCGCGGGCCTCGACATGACCCGCAGGGATCTGCAACTCGAGGCACGAGCCAAGCAAAGGCCCTGGGACCTCGGCAAGAACTTTGAGAAGTCGGCGGTGATCGCCTCGATTGCAAAATCGGCAACCGTTGGCGAAATCGGGCCACAACGCATCTGGCTGTCTGTCGGCGGTATCGTCAAGCAGGATGCGCATCTCGCCGATCTCGTGTGGTCGCCGGTCGAGATCGTTGCGCATCTCTCCAGGTTCTATTATCTCGCGCCGGGCGACCTCATCTATACGGGAACACCAGCCGGTGTAGGCGCGGTGGTCACTGGCGACCAAATCCACGGCGAGATTGATGGACTTACTCCCGTCACGCTGACGATTGGAGGCGCCGAATGATCTTCCATGGCTATTTCCGCAGTTCGTCGGCCTATCGCTGCAGAATTGCCTTCAATCTGAAGGGGCTGTCGCCCGAATTCGTTCCGGTCCATCTGCGGCGCAACGGTGGCGAGCAAAAGCAGGAGGCTTACAAGGCGCTCAATCCGCAGGGGCTCGTTCCGGCGCTGGAGGGCGATGGATCTGTGCTGACGCAGTCGCTGGCGATCATCGAGTGGCTCGATGAGACATATCCCACTCCCGCCCTGCTGCCAGCGGACAGTATCCAGCGAGCCAAGGTGAGGGCATTCGCCCTGGCCATTGCTTGCGACATCCACCCATTGCAAAATCTTCGCGTCCTCGATTATCTCAAAAATGATCTGGGCCACGATCAGTCCGTTCTGGACAATTGGTGCCGCCGGTGGATCGGGGATGGTCTTGCAGCATGCGAGGCGCTTCTGGAGCGTGAAGCAGGCCACGGCGATTTCTGCTTCGGCGATGCACCCGGCCTGGCCGACATCTGCCTTGTGCCGCAGATGTTTTCGGCCACCCGCTTCGGGGTCGATCTATCGAAATTGCCGCGTTTGCAGGCCATCCAGGCCGCATGTGAAGCATTGCCAGCCTTTGCAGATGCCCACCCCGTCAGACAGCCGGACAGCGAAGCCTAATCCGGGAGGCGGATCGTGCGGATCGCCGTTGAGCGGCGAGTGAGATTGATGGGATGCAGGCGCATAAATGCTAGCCAGCGCGCAGAACTTGCGCAATGTTTTTGCCGGACGTCATGGGGAGGATGACATGTTCAGGGAGTTCAACACAACCAATTCGGACACTAGGGACACGATCGGAAGCTGGCGCGCCGCCGTTGCCGAAACGCTGGTCGATGTGGACTGCACATTGGCCAAGGCAAGCGAATTCAACGGCGCTTTCTCGGTCTTGAACGCTGGAGAATTTGGTCTCGCGAAGCTTCAGAGTTCCAGGCATTCCGCGACGCGCGACAGAGCCTGTATCCGTCGCAGCGGCGACGATTTCTTCATGCTGTTTCTCCAACAGATCGGCCGCATGGGTGTCGTCATTCAGGACCGGGAGTTCGAGATTCAACCGGGCGATTTCTTCCTCTATGATGCAAGTGTCCCGCATCGGCTGATCTTCGAGGAACCGTTCGAGCATATTGCGGTTCGGGTACCGAGAACCCTGATAGGCAGGAACTGGCGTGCGCTTCAGCATAGGGGCTGTTTTCAAATGACCCCTCGCGAACCCCTGGGGCGTATCGCGGCCGCGGCGCTCGATGCCAGCGCTGCGAGCATCACGCGCATGTCCCGGGACGACCTGGCGATTGCGGTGGAGAACGTCGTCGACCTGTTTGCCGCGGGTGCGGGCAAACCATTTTCCGACGACGCGCCACACCGGACGTCCTCCATGGACATTTCCTTCGCCAGGGCTCGTGCCGTGATCCAGGCCCGCCTTGACGACAGCGAACTCACACCTGACGATATTGCCGGCGAGCTCAGGATCTCGCGCCGGGCACTGAACAAACTGTTCGAGAGGCAGGGTGTAGGGCCGATGGAATACATCATACTTGAACGGCTTGAGCAGGCCGCCCGGGATCTGTCCAGTCCGTCGCATCGGTCCGCGAGCATCACCGACATCGCCTTCCGCTGGGGCTTCAAGAACACGTCGCATTTCGCGAAAAGGTTTCGCCAGCACTTCGGGATGATGCCGACTGAACTCAGGGGCCATTGAGAGTGGTGCCTGCTGGGAACAGGAAACGGTCCTGCTCAGCAATGCGCTCGCTCATCACATGGCATAGTTTTCTCCCGGTTAGGGAGGACTGCTATGCTCAACGAGAAAAATGGAATTTCACGTCGTGGTTTGATCAAGGCTGGCGCCGGCGTTGGCCTTTTGACGATCTCGAGCGGGCTCTTCGCGCCCGCGATCGCTCAATCAAAAACACTCAAGATCGGCTATGTCAGCCCGCAATCGGGACCGCTCGCGCTATTCGGCGAGGCGGACTCTTTCATTGTTAGCGGCATCCGCGAGGCATTCAAGAACGGGCTCACGGTTGCCGGAAAAACTTATCCACTCGAGATCATCGTCAAGGACACGCAGTCCAATCCGAACCGCGCCGCCGAGGTGACCAATGAGTTGATTTCGAATGATGCCGTTGACATCATCGTGGTCGCGTCTGCGCCGGAAACTGTCAACCCCGTATCCGACCAGTGTGAACTCAACGGCGTGCCATGCATCTCTTCGATCGCGCCATGGCAGCCCTGGATCTTCGGACGCGGCAGCACACCCGATAAGGGTTTCTCCTCAACCTTCCATTTCTTCTGGGGTTTTGAGGATATCATGACCGTGTTCGCCAACATGTGGGACACGTTCGGCAGCAACAAGCTGGTCGGCGGAATCTTTCCGAATGATGAAGATGGGCGCGCCTGGGGCGACGGCAAGACCGGCGCGCCTGCCTTGCTGGCCGAGAAAGGCTATAAAGTCACGCCGTCCGGTTATTACCAGAATCTCAGCGACGATTTTTCCGCCGTGATTTCGACGTTCAAGAATACCGGTTGTGAAATCGTCACCGGTGCGCCGATTCCACCGGATTTCACGACGTTCTGGACGCAGGCGCGCCAGCAGGGCTTCCGTCCCAAGGCCGCGACTGTTGCCAAGGCCATCCTGTTTCCTGCCGCCGTCGAGGCGCTTGGCGATGCCGGCCACAATCTCTCATCCGAGATCTGGTGGTCGCCCAGCCATCCCTTCTCTTCGTCTGTAAACGGTCTTTCGGCGCAAAAGCTGGCCGAGGCCTATACATCTGCGACGGGCAAGCAATGGACACAGCCCATCGGCTTCATTCACGGGCTATTCGAGGTCGCGACCGATGTTCTCAAGCGCACCGCGGAAATCGGCAATCCCGAAGCGGTGGTGGCTGCCATTGGTTCGACATCGCTCGATGCGGTGGTCGGAAAGATCGATTTCAGCGCCTCCGGGATCAAGAACGTTGCCAAAACACCGCTCGTCGGCGGTCAATGGCGACTGAAGGAAGGCAGCGGCAATAAGTACGACCTCGTCATTACGTCCAATGCAACGGCGCCGGCGATACCTGCGGGCGGCGAGATGCAGGTGCTGAGCTGATCGTGGCTCGGCAGAGGGTGTGGCCATGTTTCTCGAACTCAACTCCGTTTCCAAGTCCTTTGGCGCAATACCGGTGGCCGACAACATATCGTTTTCAGTCGGCGCTGGGGAAGCTGTTGGGATCATAGGACCCAATGGTGCGGGCAAGACATCGCTGTTCAATCTGATCAGTGGAGATCTTTTGCCCTCGGCGGGGCGCATCGAGTTCCTGGGGAACGATGTCACAATCCTCGGCAGCCGCAGACGCAGTCATCTGGGGATAGCGCGCACCTACCAGGTGCCGCTTCCCTTCACGGGGCTATCCGTATTCGAGAATGTTCTCGTGGGGGCAATGTTTTCGGGGGGCGGCGACGTCGTTCCGGAGGACCACTGCTTGGACGTGCTTGCGAAAACCGGCCTGATTCATCGCGCCGATGCTCTGGCAGGATCGTTGTCCCTCCTCGATCGTAAACGTCTCGAGCTGGCACGGGCGCTTTCCACGCGCCCGCGCGTCATCCTGCTCGATGAGATTGCCGGTGGTTTGACCGAAGCTGAATGCCTCCAACTGGTTTCGCTGATCCGAACCATCCATGCGTCCGGCACGACCGTCATCTGGATCGAGCATATCGTGCATGCTCTGCTCAGCGTGGTTCAGCGTTTGATCGTGCTCGATCGGGGGCGGGTGGTTGCCGATGGCGATCCGCATGAGGTCATGCGGTCTCCCCAGGTGCGTGAAATCTATCTGGGCATGGAACCCGATGCGGAGGACTTGGTGTGAGCAACACACTCCTTTCCCTCGACGGAGTCGACACTTTCTATGGCGAATTCCAGGCGCTTTTCGACCTTTCGATTGAGGTCGGTGTTGGCGAATGCGTCGCTCTCGTGGGATCAAATGGTGCCGGCAAATCAACCCTCCTTAAGGTGATCTCGGGCTTGATGTCTCCTCGGTCGGGAACAGTCAGCCTTCGTGGCGAAAACATCGGCGGTGTCGGCGCCGAGACCGTGGTCAAGAAGGGCGTGACCTTGGTGCCAGAGGGACGGCGGCTCTTTCCTTCCCTGACCGTGGAAGAAAACCTTCTCATGGGAGCCCAGGCCAAGCGAGGCGGACCGTGGTCGCTCGAACGCATCTATCAACTGTTTCCCAATATCGCTGAACGCAGGCGCAATCTCGGTGGTGCGTTGTCTGGTGGCCAGCAGCAGATGGTCGCCATCGGTCGTGCCCTGATGACCAATCCCGATCTTCTGCTCTGTGACGAGATAAGCCTCGGCCTCGCGCCGGTTGTCGTGCGGGAGCTCTATGAGCGAATGGCCACGATCCGCGCCCAGGGCATGGCCGTGGTGATCGTGGAGCAGGATATCGGGCAGGCCTCCAAGGTGGCAACCAAGCTCTATTGCCTGCGTTCGGGGCGTGTCGTGCTCGAAGGATCGCCTTCTTCCCTCAGCAGACAACAAATCACAGAAGCATACTTTGGACTGGAGACGACGGCGCATGGCCATTCTTGAAGTCATAGTACAAGCCATGATGCTGGGTGGGCTTTACGCGCTGTTCGCGGCAGGCCTCGCGTTGGTTTTCGGCATCATGCGTATCGTCAATCTGGCGCACGGTGATTTCATCGTGATTGCCGGCTTTCTTGCGCTCATCGTCACATGGGCCATCCCCGTCCACCCATTCGTTTCGTTGCTGATTGTCATACCCGTCATGGCCGCGATCGGTTACGTGCTGCAGCGCGGGTTATTGAACCGGATCGTGGGGGCCGACCCCATGGCCCCATTGTTGGTGACATTCGGCCTCTCCATCCTAATCCAGAATGCCCTTCTGCAAGCATTTTCAGGCGATACGCGCAAGCTTCAGGCCGGTGCGATCGAGACATCGAGCATGTCGATCGGAGGGACCGCCGTCGGCCACTATCCGATCCTAGTATTTGTTGTCGCGGTTGGCGTGATCTGGGGCCTGCAAACGCTCTTCTACAAGACGCGGCTGGGCTATGTGCTGCGCGCTACGTCAGACGATGCGCAAACCGTGCGACTGATGGGCGTCGATCATCGGCATATCTATGCGATTGCTTCCGCTCTCGCATTCGCAGTGATCGCAGTGGCTGGCGTCCTGATGGCAGTCAGGACGAATTTCGATCCGACTCTCGGGCCGGCTCGTCTATTGACGGCTTTTGAAGTGGTCATCATCGGCGGACTAGGGAGTTTCTGGGGCGCTTTGATAGGCGGCATGGTCCTGGGCCTCGCACAGGCCATTGGTGCCCGGATCGATCCTGGCATTCAGATGCTCGTGGGCCACGTCGTCTTTCTTCTCGTTTTGCTTGTCCGTCCGAATGGGCTCATGCCGAAGGTAGGACACTGATGTCTATCGCAACCAATATTCCTCATGCACGAAATTCGGCCGATTGGTCTGGGTTTGTCGGCCCGACTCTGGCGACGCTCATATTTGGGGCTGTCGTCAGTTTCATCGATCTCAGATTGGCGGCGGATATGCTCATTTATCTGACGCTGGCACAGCTTTGGAACTTGCTTTCAGGTTATGCTGGTCTGGTGTCGGTGGGACAGCAGGCGTTTGTCGGGCTCGGTGTTTATGCCTTCTACTATGTCTCTGCGGGATTGGGCGTACCGACTCTCGTCGCGGTCGCGTGCGGCGGTGTGGCCGGCCTTCTGGCTGCCTCCATCGGCTCGGTGTTCATCTTCCGGCTCAAGGGCGCTTACTTCGCCATCGGCACCTGGGTCGTGGCCGAGATCTGCCGGCTAACGGTTTCGATAACGCCGCAGCTTGGCGGAGGCTCGGGCGCCAGCCTTCCGGTTAGCGTTGTCAAAGCGCTCGGCGCGACACGCGACATGCGTGACATCTCGTTTGTGGCCATCGCGTTGACGCTTGCCGTCGTTACGGTCCTTTCGATTGTGCTGCTGCTGCGCTCGCGGTACGGCATTGCCCTGATCGCGATCCGGGATTCAGAGCGTGCAGCAGAGGCGCTCGGCATCGATTCGCTGAAGATCAAACGCAGTGTCTATATCGGCGTGGCATTCGCGACTGGATTGATCGGCGCACTTATCTTCCTGATGAAACTGCGAATGACCCCCGATGCGGCGTTCAGCGTGCTGGATTGGACGGCATACGTTCTTTTCATCGTCGTCATCGGCGGTAGTGGTCGGCTCGAAGGACCATTCATCGGGACAATCGTCTTCTTCATGCTTCGGGCGTTCTTTGCCGGCTTCGGCCCCATCTACCTGGTCATTCTAGGCGCCGTTGCGGTGCTCGTGATGCTGTTCGCTCCGGAAGGCATCTGGGGCCAGATCACCAAGCGGACGGGATGGGAACTCTTCCCCATCCGACGACGAAGGCCGTGACCATGCAGCCCACCAAAATCCAAGGAGGAATTCATGCTGGATAAAACCAACGACCAAAAAACGATCATCGACACAGAGATGTCGGGTAAGATCTATATCGGCAGTTTCGTAACTCCGGCCGGCGCGACAGTGCCGGTGACGGACAAGGCGACTGGCGAAGTTCTCTTCCAGGGTGTTTCGGGCAACGCAAAGGATATTTCGACTGCCGCCCGCGCCGCCAAGGCCGCCCAGCCGGGGTGGGCAGCACTCCCTCCGACAGAGCGCGGCGACGTCTTGCGCCGTTTTGCAGCGCTTTGTGTAGCCCATGCTGAAGAAATCGGCCGCTGGATCATCCGCGAGACCGGCTCCATTCCGCCCAAGGCGCCGTTCGAAATCATGACGTCCGCACGTGAGGCGATCGAAATCGCCGGCCTCACAGGTCAGCCGGTAGGGCATATCCTCTCGTCCTCCCAGACGCGTGCGAGTTATGCCCGTCGCGTTCCTCTTGGCGTCGTCGGCGTCATCACACCATGGAACTCGCCGTTCATCCTCGCGGCACGGGTGGTTCTACCGGCGCTCGCCATGGGCAACGCCGTCGTGCTCAAGCCGGATATCAACAGTCCGGTTTGCGGCGGCTATGCGCTTGCGAAACTGTTCGAATTGGCCGGCCTACCTGCTGGCGTGCTTTGCGTCGTTCCCGGAGCCGTGGAGGCAGGCGAAGCCCTGACCCTTGATCCGGACATCAACATGATCTCCTTTACCGGATCGACGCTCGCGGGCCGCAAGGTCGCGGAGAATGCCGGCAAAACTCTTAAGAAAGTGGCGCTGGAACTCGGCGGCAACAATGCAGCGATCATTTTCGACGATGCCGACCTTGATGCCGTGACCTCCGCGACAGCATTCGGCTCATTCTTTCATCAGGGTCAGATCTGCTTCACCGTTGGCCGTCATCTGGTTCATGAATCGATCGCCACGGCCTATGCCGAAAGGCTATCGGCCCGGGCGTCCAATCTTCATGTGGGTGACCCCAATACCGCTATGGTTCATCTCGGCCCGTTGATCAACGAAAAGCAGGCTGCCCGCGTGCAGGCACTGGTCGATGCCAGCGTGAGTGCCGGCGCCAAGGTCCTCGCCGGCGGCGTCAGGGACGGTCTGTTTTTCAAACCCACGGTTCTCGAAAACGTCACACCGGAAATGCCGATCTACAAGGAAGAAACCTTTGGACCAGTTGCTCCGATCGTGACGTTCCGCACCGAGGAAGAGGCTGTCGCGCTGGCCAATGACACGGAATACGGCCTAGTCGCGTCTATCTTCACGGCAAACCAGGCCCGTGCCATGCGCCTGGCTGCTCAACTGAAAACCGGTATCGTCCACATTAATGACCAGACCGTGAACCACGAGGTTTTCGGGCCTATTGGCGGCATGGGTGCGTCCGGCAACGGTGCCCGTTCTGGGGGGCCTTCCGTCCTTGACGAATACAGCCAATGGCAATGGATCACGGTCAACGAAACGGTTCCGCCTTATCCATTCTGAACGGCTTGCAATACCCAAATATGGCCGGCGGCAGCTCTTGATGCCGCTGGCATTGCGCCCACTGTCCTCAGGAAAATGCCATGAATATCACCGCAGCGGTCGTCCACGAAAAGGGCGGTCCCTTCATCATCGAGCCAGCCTTTCTCGCCGATCCGGTCAATGATGAAATCCGGGTTCGAATTGTTGCGGCCGGAATTTGCCACACGGATCTCAATTCCCGCGATCAGTTCTATCCCATGCCGTTTCCGGCTGTTCTGGGGCATGAGGGCGCGGGCATCGTCGAGGCCGTGGGGCCGCTCGTTTCAACCATAAAGCCGGGTGACCACGTGGTGATTTCGTTCGGCTGGTGCGGCCAGTGCCCAAGTTGCGCGGATGGACAGATTTCCTACTGCTGGCACCACATGGAGATGAACTTCTCGGGGCGTAGATTTTCTGGCAAGGCCTGGGATATGCCATCGCCGATCTGCCTGCCGGTCGAGAATGATAAGCCGGAGCCGATCAGCGGCGCCTATTTCTGCCAGTCTTCCTTTGCGACACATGCAATCTGCACGGAAAAGAACGCTGTTGTTGTCGATCGGGATGTGCCGCTTGAGATCGTCGCTCCGTTGGGATGTGGCCTGCAAACGGGCGCCGGCGCCGTTCTGAACACGCTCAGGCCCAAACCGGGCGCGTCGATCATGATCACGGGTGCTGGAACCGTTGGCCTCGCCGCAGTCATGGCGGCGAAGGCTGCGCAGTGCCGCATCATCATTGCGGTCGATATGAACGATCAGCGGCTCGCACTCGCCCGGAAGCTTGGCGCGACGTACACGATCAATCCGAAGGACGAGGATATTCCCGCCGCTGTCGAGAAGCTGGTTCCCGGCGGCGTAGAGTTTGCGATCGAGACGACCGGCAACCCAACGGTTTTGAGGAATTCCGTAGACGCCCTGCAAGTAAGGGGAATTTGCGGTCTCATCGGCGGCGCGAAGCTCGGTACCGAGGTCAGCCTGGAAATGACCCATCTGCTGTTTGGCAGAGCCGTTCGGGGCATTCTTCAAGGTGACAGCGTCCCGAAGGACTTTATCCCGCGCCTGATCAAGATGTATCGGGATGGCAACTTTCCTATCGAAAAACTTATTCGTCACTATTCGTTCGAGAGCATCAATGAAGCGATTGCCGACATGAAGTCGGGTGAAACGATAAAGCCTGTTTTGAAGATGCCATGATCGCCGCGTCATGAAATTTCGGAATCTGCGGCCGCGCAGATGCTTTGAACTGGAAGCTTTTACCAAGGGGAGAATGGACGATGACTGGAATTCAAAACTACCTGGCTTTCGCGGGACGCGTGTTGATTGCGCTCATTTTCTTGTGGTCGGGACTGGGTAAGATCATGGATCCGGCGGGAACCATTGGCTACATAAGTTCCGTGAACTTGCCATTTCCGTTGCTCGGATACGTGTTGGCATTGGTGGCCGAGGTCGGCGGCGGCGTGTTGCTCGTCATCGGCTTCAAGACGAGGATCGTGGCTACGGCGCTTGCCGCGTTCACGCTCGCAACCGCTCTCGCGTTTCACAACAACTTCTCGGACTTCAATCAAGCGATTCATTTCATGAAGAATATCTCCATCGTGGGCGGCTTGTTGCAAGTGGTGGCCTTCGGTGGCGGCATGCTGAGTTTGGACATACGCATGCAAAAAGCCTGATCTGCCGGGAGGAACTTGGTTGATCGCCTGTTTTTTTTGGCGTGGCGGCCAGCGGCTTGCGCGACCCTGGCATTGCTCCACGTGAACCGGTCTCGATTAGCGGGTGTCGTGCAAACGGCTCGTTTCGTCTCGCGAGCAACCGTCTGATTTCAACGGCCTTTGGTTTCAGAATTCGACTCTTCAAGGGTTGAGAGTCAGCGAACGGAGGTAAGGACAACCATTCCGGCCTGATGACGCCTGCACAGATGGAAACCTTCCGCGCCGGAATGGCGGTGGCATCGGGGCAGGAATGGCTGCCGATGGCGGGGGTGGCGGATGCGCCCGCCTTGCAGGCTTTCCTTGCCAAAGTGCCGTTCTTTGCCAAAGGCGCCCGGCGCTATGCCGCCCCGGCCTTGCCCGCGCCGGGCGTGGTGGCGCTGGGCGACCGTCGGCTTTCCACTCAGGCCGGGTTCGGCAAGATCATGGACGAGATCGCCCGCACCGGCGGGCCGCTCGCCGATCGCATCGTCACGATGTCGCCCGATGTGACGGTTTCAACCAACCTTGGCGGCTGGGTCAACCGACGTGGGTTGTTCGCGCGGGAAAGCCGGGCCGATACGTTCCGTGATGAACGGGTGCCCTCGGCGCAGAAATGGGCGTTCACGCAGCAGGGCCAGCATGTCGAGCTCGGCATTGCCGAGATGAATCTGTTCCTGATGCTGGGGGCGGCGGGACTGTCGCACTCCTTGTTCGGCGAAAGGCTGATCCCGATTGGCACGGTCTATGACCCGTTCATTGCGCGGGGCCCGGATGCGCTGAACTATGCCTGCTATCAGAACGCCCGCTTCATGATTGTCGGCACACCGTCAGGCGTTACTCTGGCCCCCGAAGGTGGTGCGCATCAATCCATCGGCTCGCCCCTGATCGGCATGGCGCAGGATGGGCTGGCCAGTTTCGAGCCTGCCTTCCTTGACGAATTGGCGATCCTGATGGACTGGTCCTTCGGCTATCTGCAACGCGGCGGCGACGCCGACCCGGATGAACGCACCTGGTTGCGCGATGAAACCAGAGGCTCGGTCTATCTGCGGCTTTCGACCCGGCCCGTTGAACAGGTGCTGCGCCGCGATGATCCGGGCTTTGCGCAAGGCGTGGTGGACGGGGCTTATTGGCTGCGCGAACCGGGGCCGAATGCCGAGGTGGTGATTGCCTATCAGGGCTGCGTCGCCCCGGAAGCCATCGAAGCCGCCGGTCGCATCATGGGCGCGCGGCGTGATATCGGCGTATTGGCCGTCACCTCGGCGGACCGGCTGAATGCAGGCTGGACCGCGGCACGGCGTGCCCGCGCGCGCGGGGTCAGCGATGCGCAAAGCCATGCGGAACGCCTGCTTGCGGCGCTGCCCGCGCATTGCATCCTGATCACCGTGATCGACGGCCACCCCACGACGCTGTCATGGCTGGGGTCGGTGGCGGGCCATCGCACCGTACCGCTGGGGGTCGAGCATTTCGGCCAGACCGGCACCATCGCCGATCTTTACCGCCATTTCGGCATTGATGGCGATGCCATCGTGGCGGCGGCAGACCATATCGCGCCGGGCAGACCGATTGGGCGGCGAAGCTGAATGACGCGCCGGATAGCTTCAACCTACGTAAAACACGCTATCTAGTCCAATTTGCATTTTGTCGTTCGCTCCCGTCGTGAACAATCGTTGTGGTGAGATTTAGTTCTCTATTGCGGTCGGGCCGTTGGCCGGCGTTATTCCCTGATCGACAGCGTCCAGAACTTTGGCCGATTGTCCGCTTGAAAGCGGAATTAAATGCGGTGTCAGGCGGCCTGAGGCAGTGGTCCGACGTAAACCGAACGCGGACGGATGAGACGACCATCCAGCGACTGCTCGAGGGCATGGGCGATCCAGCCGATCGTGCGACCGATGGCGAAGACGCCGGTAAAGGCATCACGAGGGAATTTCAGCGCGTCGAGCAAGAGGGCGGTATAGAATTCCACATTGACGTCGAGCGGACGGTTCGGCTTGCGCTCCTTCAAAATGGCGAGCGCGGTCTGTTCAACGGCCTCCGCCAGGTGCATACGATCGAGGTCCACCTGATCGGCAGCAATCATCAGCTTCAGCGCGCCTTTCAAAGCGTCGGCGCGCGGATCACGGACGCGATAGACCCGATGGCCGAAACCCATCAGGCGCTCGCCGCGATCCAGCGCCTGTCCCAGCCAGCTTTCTGCATTCTCCCGCGTTCCGACGGCATCTAACATGTCGAGCACCGGCCCTGGCGCGCCACCATGAAGTGGCCCTTTGAGTGCGCTGATGGCTGCGAGAACCGAAGAGGTGAGGCCGGCCTTTGTGGAAGCGACCACCCGTGCAGCAAAGGTCGAAGCGTTGAGGCCGTGATCTGAAATCGTCACCAGATAGGTATCGAGCGCCGCTACCTGCGCCTTGCTCGGCAGGGTCGCGTCGAGCATGGTGAGAATATCGGCGGACTGGGACAACGACGGAGTCGGCGCCACTGGAGTTTCGCCTCTCTTCAAGCGCAGGATTGCTGGCAGGAAAACCGCGGGCGCGGCAAGCAGGCGAAGTGCAGTCTCGAGATCGTCGCCGTCCACCAGCCGGGCGATCAGCGCACGAATGATGTCAACCGGCGGCAGTTCCAGCATCTCATCGTCGATGGCACGAACATGCGCGAACACCTCTGCCCGCATTTGCCCCAGCCGCTTGCGCAAGTTGTCCTTTTCCAGAACTCCCTCCAACAGGCCGTCGAGCAGGAGGGCAACGACATCCTCATAGCTTGCGTATTCGACAAGGCGGTCGAGCGATACGCCACGAATAACCAGTTGACCCGCCTCACCATTCACATCGGAGAGCTGCGTTTCAGCGGCGACGACGTCTTCAAGTCCATTTTTCATCGGTGTTTCTCCTTTACGCCAAGGATAATCAGATCTAGTCTCATTGACGTCAATCTTGATGTAATTGATCAACATGAAGACGCTATGGATTACCGCTGAAGAGGCACTCGCCCAGCTCGGCACCAAACCGCAGACCCTCTATGCCAATGTCAGCCGTGGGCGCATTCGTGCCAAGCCTGACCCCACCGACCCACGCCGCAGCCTCTATCAAGCTGATGATGTACAGCGTCTGGCGGAACGTCATGCAGGGCGGCGGCAGACGGCGACCGTAGCGGCCCAAACGATCCGCTGGGGCGACCCGGTACTGACTACGACGATATCCAGCATTGCCGGCGGCCGGCTATTCTATCGCGGCTGTGATGCGACCGAGCTTTCCAGTAAGGCGACATTGGAGGACATCGCGATACTGCTCTGGGAAACACAGGGCGTCGCTATCAAGGCTGGTGGCTTCAGCATCGAGGGTAGATCTCGGCTAGCTGCGGCTTTAGGAGATCTTGCGACACGCGTGGCGGAGGATCTGCCGGCGCTCGGCCGGAACCCAGCAACATTGAGGACCGAGGCCGCCGATGTGCTATCAACTGTGGCAGCGGGACTGGCGCCGTGGCCAGATCAAATGCCGCTGCATCAGCGGTTGGCATTGGGATGGAAGCGACCGGAAGCGGCAGAGCCAATCCGGAAGTCCCTGGTGCTGGCGGCGGAACACGAACTGAACGTCTCCGCCTTCGCGGCGAGAGTCACTGCGTCTTCGGGTGCAGCGCTTTCTGCGGCGACACTTTCGGGCCTGGCGACACTCACCGGCCCCCGGCATGGCGGCTCTTGGCTTAGCGTCACGCGACTTGCCCAGCAGGCCCGTTCGGTCGGGGTGCGAGAGGCGATTCGGGGAATGCTTTCGTCTGAGGGGGCGGTGAGGGCCTTTGGCCACCAGCTCTATCCTCATGGCGATCCGCGCGCCAAGGTAATTATGGCAAGTTTTCAGGTTCCGGCCCTCTACGGCTCCCTAGCCGAGGCAGGCGAAGAACTGCTTGGGGAGCCGGCTAATATCGATTTCGCACTTGCCTCGCTTGCGGCAACGTTCGATCTTCCTGAGGAAGCGCCGCTGGTGATCTTCGCCCTGTCGCGCACGGTCGGCTGGTTAGCTCATGCAATGGAACAGGTGGAGAGCGGCCACATGATCCGACCGCGGGCCCGCTATTCGGGGCCCACGGGCTGACGTTTGACAACCAACGATATTAGGCAGCAGCCGAGCGGCAGATGCAGAGAGGCGGTTTGGGGGGGAGCCTCATCGGGGTAAGTGTTGCATTGCTGCAACTAACCTCGTGGTATTTCTGCAAGCCGAAATTGTGTACTTGCCGATCAACCAGCCTCATGTATTTAAGTATCACTTGCAATTTAAAGCAGAGGAGGCGTGGCATGGATTATATTCGAGTGATTGTGCGCCTCTTCGGCGGAACGGCTCTCATGGTTTCGATGCCTCGCGCATCTACCTCAAGCCAATCTTGCTACCGAGGCTTTTAAGCCACGGATTTTTGCCACTTGGCATTTTCCCAATTGACCTGACGTGACCGGCTGGCGGAACGATTGTTCGCATTTCTGCGTCCGCATCTGCGCGTCTTTTTGACCTTCGAGAGGACCTGGTTGCCTAGTTGCGCCGGGAGAGGAAATTATGCGCGAAGCACAATTTGTAAATGTTGATACCCTGGCGACAACAGTGGATGACCTATGCCTGAAATTCGGCACTTGGAAAACCGCGCGCGCGTTGCTTCGGGCCGCCTTGAGGCGTCGTCAAACGAACCAGATCTCGCATCTATCAAATCGCATGCGTCGCGATATCGGCCTTCCGGAGAGCGAGGACGTGCTCCTAAAAGCCAGATTTTCCTTTTTGGATATCCGGCTTTAAGGTGCCGCCGAAGTTTGCCATTGCTGCCAAACTTCCTATTGTGTTGGGCAGTTATCGACGACACGATCCTGCTGGACAATCTCATCTTTGAGAGCGTGGGTGGCGACGGGGCTCTCGCCTTGGGCGCGTTTTACGGGAGTGCAGCGGGTGCCGCTCATGATGCCGACGACCGCATCATATACGACGCCGATAGCGGCGGCTTGTCCTATGACGCCGACGGCGCCGGAGACGTTGCAGCTATTGAGTTTGCCCAGGTGAGCAAAAATCTGAACCTCTCGGCGTCCGACTTCATTATCATCTAACTTGGCTGTAGATGGGACGCTTTCGGGCGCCCTATCTACAGCGCGCCACGTGCCTTTCAGATGCCCATAGAGCGCTGTTGCAGATTGGATTCCTTCGTGTTTCGACCTTAAATCGGCTGCTTTCCGGAGGAAGAATGCAAAGAACTACCGTGCAGTTCGTTTCTCTTTTCGAAACACAAGCTGAGCGGCAATGCCGCCACCGCACGAGTTTTGCAGGACGATCATGGAGAGTGTGTGATGAAGCGCCCGACCGACCGCCGCACAATGTTAATGACCGTCGGAGCTGCGGCTGTCACGGCTGTCGCGGGATCAGGCGCCGGGTCAGTCTGCGCGCAATCGACAGATATTCGCGGCGCAGCCACGTTCGAGAGCGGCGCTGTTGTCCCGGAAGGTCATCTTGAGATTTATCTCGAGGACCTCGCCGGTCAGGGCAGTGCGCGTCGCACCACAGAGAGGCGCATCAAAAGCGACGGGAGGTCAAAGACGATAGCCTTTTCATTGACACCGCCGGCAAGCTCAAGTTCTTCGCCAACGCTGCGGATCGTTGCGCGCCTGGAGCGTGCGGACGGCTGGCTGGTGGTTCGCGGCAGCACACAGTTCAAGGCGGGTGAGCCTGTCAACGTCACGCTCAACACAGTTATATATTAGAAGGCCAATACTAGCGGGCTGCGTTTCTTTTTTGGTTGAACGGTGAGACGGATCCCCCGATCCAGTGCTAAAGGCGGCGATTGCCCATTTGTGGTTTGTCACCATACCTCCTTTTGAGGATGGCAATGGCCGCAGGAGTTCTTCGTGTGGAATCGACAGACGGCAGTTGCCCGAGGTATGAGATGCGAGTGCTTCGCGGCTGAAACGTGTAACTATCACGTATCTGAAATGCGCGAAAGTTACATGGCGTTGCAGTCTGAGGAAGGGTGCTGTAACTTTTGCGTATCTGAAATGCACGAAAGTTAAATCTATGCCCCTCCATCTCGTCGGTGAAAATATCGACAAGACCCGCGGTTTCCGCCAAGCCGAGGCTGGCAAGATCGTCCATTTGATGCGCGGTATCTATGTCGACGCCGACGACGATATAGACCAGACGGTGCGGACTCACGCGGTACGCATTGCCAAATATCTTTATCCGAATGCGTACCTTTCGGCCGCCAGCGCCGTATTGCTCGGTCCGATGCGTGATGGCCGCCTGTTCTTGACCGGCCGCCGCGTGCAACGGCAGCGTATCAGGACACTCGAAATCATCCAAAATAAAGCTCCGGACCACCCTTCCGTTGCGCAGGCGGTGGTCGGCGATGACATGGGCGAACTGCGCGTGGACGTGTCTTCACTGCGCCAGCGTTTTCTGGAAGCCTTTCGCATCCGTAGCGAACATGCAGCCTCGTTCGACGAAACGATGAAAGAGGGGATCGCCGCGCGCCTGATCGAAGAGTACGGCAGTCCGGCCGCCGCCGCCGATGCTGTGTTCAAGCTCGCTCGAGACAATGACTGGCTTGATGAAGGACGCGCAGCAGACCGCTTCCTCAAACAGAAGCCGGTCGCAGTAGTCGCCGTCGCCAACCAAGCCGCGTTCGACCTAATCGTGGCTTGGCACGGGGTACCGATCGGAAACTTGGTGCACGATGGCTTCGAATGGCGATGGCAAGCGGCCAATCCGAATGGTCCGCCACTCGTGCGCCAGACCACGCCTGGCAGGCTGCCGCCCTTCATTGAATCACTTCTGCCGGAAGGCTGGCTGAACCGAGTGCTGAATAACCCGGACGAGCGGGTAGAGCTGCGCACGGGCAAGCGGTACATGTCGAACATCACGATCGTGGAACGGGCGACCGAGCTGGCAGCCCTGCCGGCAGATATTCTGCTGACGCGGCTGAATAGCTTTACGACGGATCATATGTTCACGGGGACTTACGCCGGTCCCGGCCGCGGCGACATCCAGGATACGTTCGAACAGAATCTGGCGCGGATGTTCGCGACAGGCGCGACACCGCGCCTGTCGGGCGTGCAGATCAAGGCGCCGATGTTCCTCGATGCCGACGGCACCCTGATGCCGAGCACGGACAAGCCGTTCACGCATATTCTGAAGCCTGCCGGCACGTCGGGATTCGAGGCGCTACCCGCGATCGAATGGCAATCGATGGAGCTCGGCCGCGCGGCTGGGTTCACCATCCCGGCAATTGCGCTCGTTGCCATGCCAGATGGTATGCCGGCAGCCCTTGTTGTCGAGCGGTTTGACATCCGCACCAGCCTTGATGACATGCGCTGTCTGGCGCTCGAAGACATGACTTCGCTCTTGGGAGTGCGGGCGGAAGACAAATACACAGGCACCATGGAACGGATCGCGGGCGCGCTGCGTCCTCTTTCGACCGATGCGGATTCGGACCTGCTGCTGCTCTTGCGGCGGGCACTGTTCGCCTGGTTGATCGCCGATGGCGACATGCACCTGAAGAACATGGCGGTGCTGAAGATTGCAGAGCCAGGGAGGGGAGATTTCAGCTCGGTCCGCATGGCGCCGCTCTACGACGCCGTAACGACGCGGGTGTTTCCAAACCTGCAGCATGACCGCATGGCGCTCAAAATCACCGGTAAGGACGAACGGCTGAAGAGAGCCGATTTCAAGCGTTTCGCGGCGACGGCGGGTATCTCGGCGGCGGCGGCGGATACGGCCATGGATGAACTAGTGGCAGCACTTGTGCGCGGTCTGGAACAGCTTGCTCCGCCGCCGTTGACAGATGGATCAGTCGGTGCTGAACGAGCGGCGCTGATGCGGGAGATCGTCGGCGAACGCCTCCACACTTTTGAATAACCTCGAGCAATTGAGATTCAGCTAGCCAATCAGGGCGATGCTTGGGTCCCTGTGTTGAATGGACGACAAGTATAAGTCGTGCACGTTGCTTTTCATAATGCTCACCGACGCCAGCTGTCGATCAGATCTTTGACAAAGGACATTACCACATGTATTCAGAGGGTTGGCATCGACGTGGTTCGATTCCGCTCAAGACCCCAGTGCTTTCTGCGAGTTTAGCACGAGTCCCACCGCAGTAGGGTGGATTGAACGCTTCAGCGGGTCAAAGCTCCGATTCAGCAGAGGCCGTAAGGAATGGCAAGATCTAGTTCCCTGGCTATACGCAAAACGGGGGCACTCGTCTCTTGCGTCCGGCGGACGTAAAGCTACGATTTTTTGCTACTCTATCTGCTCCCATAGATGTTGCAGTTTCAGCCAAAACTGCGGTTTCAGGTTAACGCAGGAGCAGGCCGTTTTTGCTTACCAGCAGAGATTTTCTCCGTTTAGGTTGAGCTTCGGCCAAATTCATTGACAACCACAGGATGTTACGGAATATTGTTTTCGATCATACTATCATGCTATATTTTGCTGGTGACGCCAATGACATTTCTTGAAGAATACGATGCTTTCGCGCCAGAGGATGCGTTGGGAAAGGCGGGTTTATTTTTCAAACATCTGCGTATGGACTGGCGCGGCCTTTTCGCAGAGTTACGCGATAGCCGGCCAATACTTGATCTCTCTCCGTTTGTTGTCGTAGCGCGATGGGCCGATGTGACCGCAGTACTCGCTCGCCCATCGGCGTTCCAAGTTACTTACAGGCCACACATGGACCCATCGGTCGGGCCATTCATGTTGGGGCGGGACAACACTAAGCTGAATTGGCATGACAAGTCGTTGATGCGCGCGCTGTTGCGCTGGGAAGACCTGCCGACAATTAGGAGCTTCGCTGGTCGAACTGCCGCAGCAGCACTGGCAACTCCGGACAAGGAAATAGACGTCGTTCGGCGTGTCTCCCGCCTTGTGCCGCTTCGGATCGTCCAGCAGTGCTTTGGCTTCTATGGTCCCGACGACGCGGCGATGCTGCGATGGTCGTGGGCGACCCAGGCGGATATGTTTCACAATCTCACCTCAGACGCTGGACTGCTGGCCGCAAATATTGCGGCTGGCGGTGAAATGCGGACCTGGCTACGCTGTTTTCTGGCTCGCAGACAGCCTTGGGCACTTGCATCTGGCGACGATACTATCTCGCGGCTGCTGCGCCTTGCCGCGTCTAACGCTGCAGGTCTCGACCTGGAAGGGGTCGTGAGCAATGTCGCGGGTCTTCTGGTCGGCGCAATCGAGACGACGTCACAGGCCATAGTTAACGCCACTGAACAGATCCTTCTACGTCCCGACGTCAAAGCAGCAGCGATTGCCGCCGCCCAAAGTGAAGATATATCCGCGTTTGATGCGATCGTGTGGGAAGCTTTGCGCTTCAACCCCATGACAACCTTTGTTCTGAGGATTGCAACTGAGCCTTCGGTTCTCGCTTCAGGAAGCGACCACGAAACACCTATCGCATCTGGTCGGGTCGTGGCGGCCGCCATTGGATCAGCAATGTTCGACCCCGCGATTTTCCCTGAACCGGACGAATTCAAAGCGAGGCCGCGTACCGACTATCTGCATATGGGTTTCGGGCATCACGAATGTCTGGGGCAATATGTCGGCTACGCAATGATCCCAGAAACAGTGCGACAGATTCTACTTTTGCCGGGGGTCCACTTACTCGATGGAAATGGCAGCGCAGTCGACAACGCGAGCGGTCCCTTCGCCGAGCGTTTCATAATTGGTTATTCGCCGGAGCAGGTTCATGGATAAACGGCCAGCCGAAACCGGGCGCATGCGTGATACCAGCCATGACGGATTTCGCAACAAGCTCGAGGCCTTTCTGCTCACCCGAGGCCGACCCATCTGGAGTTTCATAAACGAACAACGGTGGCTTCGCGGCATTGTCAACCGGCTCATCGTCAACAATGCCGTACTGAAGGCGCCAACCCGGCCACTGCCCCTCAGCACCATGAGTGGCTATGCATCTTGGGCGTCTTTGACCGATAGGACCTGGTTTTCCCGCTATCTCCCACCCAAGACGATGGAAGGCTTGCCAGCCTTACAAGCCCTCGCGCCGCTTTATGTGACGAAGCCGGGTGGTCCGCGCCTTTCGCAGCGTTCGACGTTGTTATTTCCGAGTTTTGCGCAATGGTTCACCGACGGCTTCCTCATGACGGACGGCGCTGACCGTCGGCGAACGAGCACCAACCACCAGATCGACCTCAGCCAAGTTTACGGGCTGAATGACAAAGTCCAACACGCGCTGCGTCTCCAAAGCGAAACCGCCGGGCGAAAAGGACGGCTGATTACTGAAATTCTCGACGGTGAAGAATGGGCGCCGCGGCTTTTCGATTCTGAGGGTAACCGTGACCCTAGGTTTGGGGATGTGCCGGATCCGCTGAAGCTTCCGATCGATCTGCCGCCTGGTCGAAGAGCCTCGATATTCGCCTTTGGCGGCGAGCGCGCCAACGCCACAATCTTTACCGCGGCGATCAACACGATGTTCATTCGCGAGCATAACCGGCTTTGTCAGGTGATCGAGACGGCAAATCCTGCCTGGGACGATGAGCGCGTCTTTCAAACGGCCCGCAATGTCAACATCGTTCAGCTGATCAAGGTTGTGGTCGAGGAATATATCAATCACATCTCGCCCTATTGGTTCAAACTATTGGGGGATCCGACGCCATCCTACAAGGCGCGCTGGAACCGTGGAAACTGGATCCCGGTCGAGTTCAACCTTCTTTATCGGTGGCACAGCCTTATCCCGGAAACGATCTTGTGGAACGGTAGGGAGAAGCCGATGGCAGACATGCGCTTCGATAACGAACTGCTGCTGATAGAGGGGCTGGAGATCACCCTCGGCGCGGCCAGCGGCTCCAGCGCATGGAGTATCGGTCTCTTCAACACTGCTGCAATGCTGCGAGATGTCGAATTGGCAAGCATTCAGCAAGGCCGCGACAACCAGCTAGCCAGCTACAATGATTATCGGGAGGTGATGCAGTATCCGCGGATCTCACGGTTCGAACAAATCAGTGGCGATCCCGACGTTGTCGAGACGCTCAAGGCGATTTACGGCAATGTTGATAAGCTTGAATTCTTTGTAGGGCTCTTTGCGGAAGACTTGCCCGAACGCTCCGCGGTGCCGCCGCTCATTGGCCGTATGGTCGCTCTGGATGCGTTTTCACACGCACTTACGAACCCACTTCTATCACCTTATGTTTATAACGAAAAAACCTTCACGGTAGAAGGTATGAGCTCCATCACCCAGACTGCATGCCTAAGCGATATCGCCAGTCGCAACCTGCCGGGTGGCGGGACCGGACTGCACATAACCATGGACAATCCCGCATACGACTCCGTCGCTTAGTAGTTTGCGGCAGGCTCAGCTTTGCTGGCTAACTAACCTGGCTGCCTGGTTGAATTTCGATGTTACCTCACTTCGGATTGCCGAGGTAGCAAAATGCAAGAAGCCATTCTCTCATGCCTTTAAGGACTGGGCCATGAAGCGACGTCAGTTTCTCTCTGCCACTGCAGCTTTGAGTGCATTTTTGGTTTCGCGTAACGCGCTCGGGCAAGAAGTCTTGACAAGGGGTGCAGTGGTGATCGGCGTCGACATGGTCGGCGGACTTCCGAAACTCACGGCGACTGACAGCGCGAAGGCGATGGCGACCTGGCTTGGCGCGGAGAGTTTCGAGGTCAAGCTGCTCGCCGATGACGCCGGCAAGGTCACGTTGCAAGGGGTGTTTGACGCTGTTGCCGATTTCGTCAATCGCGGCAACATGGACATGCTGGTCGTCTATTTCGCGGGGCATGGGTTCATGAGTGGGGACACCGAGTGGTGGATGTTATCCGGTGCTCCTGTCAATCCGAATGAAGCGATAAGCTTGTTGGAAAGCGCAGTGCTGGCGAAGGACTGTGGGATCCCCAATGTTGTTTTCATCTCGGACGCCTGCCGCTCCACGCCCGACAGTTTGAACGCCAGCCGAGTGCGGGGCGGCTTCATATTTCCGAACAATGGACCTTCGACAAGTATTGCCGATATCGACAAGTTCATGGCGACGCGTGCCGGTGGCTCGGCGTTTGAGTTGCCTGTCACCGATAGCGTCCGTCAGGGGTATCAGGGGATTTTCACAGCCTGCTTTCTTGAGGCGTTTCAGCGTCCCGAGACCGATATGGTCCAAACTTTGCCAGACGGTGCTGTGGTGGTTCCAAACCGGGCTCTCAAAAACTATCTCAAGCGAGAAGTCTCCCGCCGAGTTCAGCAACAGTCGATAACCTTGCGACAACTGCCTGATGTCGAGGTGACCTCGAACGACGACGTCTACATCGGTAAAGCGCATGTCGTCGCGCAACAAACTTCGTCCGACATTAAAGTGGTCCCGTTGAATTCAGTCGTTGATCTTGCTCTCAAGGACATTGGGGCGAAATTTAACAATGATGCGCTTTCGTCATCCAATCTGTCCGCTAATGTGTCCAAAACCGATGTCGCCAACTATTCGGTGACCACGGGTTTCGACGCAACTAAAGATCTAATCCTCTCTTCAGTAGCGCCCTTGAGCTTTGAGTCACAGACCGGTTTCTCAATCATGGGAGCTGTTGCTGCGGAGGCCTTTGCGCTGGGTGGCAGCAAAGCAACGATCACCCGTGGTGGCGGTGGAACCCAATCTGCTCTCGTGAGGATCGACCTGGCACCTGGAAACCCGGGTGAGACGGTGGTCATTCGTTTTGCTGATGGATCGGGAACGGTGGTGGCTGCCATAAAGGGATTTGTCGGCAACATTGTCGCCGCTGAGGCGGGCGTCAGCAATGTCAGCTATGTCCCCTCTAGCAACAGTTCGCGATGGTCCGAATATGCGGGCGAGGGCAAACGTCTGAATGAATTACACGCGGTCGTGGCGTCGGCTGCGTCGCTCGGTGCCTTCCGTATCGAAGGGGATCGGGCAACGCGCGCGATCAAGGGCAGAAAGATGGGCGATGACATTCGCGTTCTCAAATCTGTAGATCCGACGCTTGGCGTTTATGCCGCCTATGCCTATTGGGATGCCGATCTCATCGAAGATGTTCGTTCAGTCTCGCAGTTCATGAGCGGCGACTTAGAGCTGGGTCTGTTCGATGTCGAAATGCTCGCGTGGAAGGGGAGAGGTCCGGCGGGTAAAATGGTCCCCTTCTGTCCCATGCTGACGCAGGGATGGGAATTCTTGCGGGTGTTGGGATTGTCCTCGCCGCAACTGGACAGCCTGAAAAGCCATCTCCGACCATCGTTGTGGACGACTATCGACGCTGCAGGGATGGACCAACTGGTGGCATCCGCTCAAATCACACCTTAGAAACCGGGGGGACTGTTTCATGATCAATCGCCGAACTTTTCTAACGCTGGCATCGGCCATTGCCTGCATGCGAGGCATTGACGCGGGGGCCGCAGTACCATTGAGACTCGTGTTTATCCACGGGCGTAGCCAACAGGGCATGGATCCAGTTGTGTTGAAAAAAACGTGGAGTGAGGCGTTGGTATCCGCGCTGGCGATCCAGAACCTCAATCTCCCAACCTCTCTTGATATCGAGTTCCCTTACTACGGAGACGCGCTGGACAAGTTTGTGAGTCAATCAAAAATACAGGTTGCGTCACAGGTCCACGCGCGAGGAAGTGACCAGCAGGACGATTTCCTGGCGTTCCAGGCGCAGGTGGCAAATGAGCTCGTCGTAAACGCAGGTGTGACCGATGCGCAGATTGACGCGGAATATGGAAATAATCCGAAGACCCGCGGGCCACTGAATTGGGAATGGGTGCAGTCAATATTGCAGGCACTTGATAAGCACGGCGGCGGATTGAGCGCGGATGCGATCGAGGCGTTCACCCGCGATGTGTACCTCTATCTTACCTCCGAGCTGGTCAGGACCGAAATCGACAAAATCGTTGTGAAGTCAATGAATGGCGAGCCGACGATCGTCGTTGGTCATTCATTGGGCTCGGTCGTTGCTTACAATGTGCTGAAGACGAACCCAGGCTTCAAGGTCCCGATGTTGGTGACCATCGGTTCGCCGCTGGGCATAAGGGCAATCCGGACGCCGCTTAGCCCGATCAGGTTTCCAAAAAGCGTCACCAGCTGGTTCAACGCATACGACACCCGGGATGTCGTGGCGCTCAATCCGTTGGACAGTGCGAATTTCGCTGTTCGGCCGCCGATCGAAAACTATTCCGGTGTCAAGAACGGCACCACCAACCGGCATGGGATCTCCGGGTATCTTGGTGACTCAACAGTGGCTCGCAAGATTTATGAAAGCTGTACATAGACCATTGGGGAGAGCTGCTTATGCAGCCGAAAATACCTAAGTATGATCGGTGGTCACCAAATCGAAAAAAGCGTTCCATAATCGGTCCGGAGTAACGCAGCTTAAAATTGCTGACACGTGCGAATGCCAGTCGTCCGTGCCGCCTTTATCCCGAGGTGTGCCGTGAATCAGAGACGACGCGTTCGCATCCTTTCGAATAGGAGGATTGTGTCAAAACTAATCAAAAATGCGGTTGCATAATGCCGCGGGTAAGATAACCATAACGAGAACTGAAATTCACATAACTCGGAATTATGTGAACTCGCCGAGCATTTTCCCAAGGGTATCAGCGGCGTTTATGGCTCGCATGAGAGCGGTGTCCGAGACGCGGGTATAGATCTCCGTGGTTGCAATGCTCGAATGCCCGAGAAGGCGCTGAACGAAACGGATATCGACCCCTTCTTCGATCAGGAAGGTCGCCGCTGAATGACGGAAACGGTGAGGGGTGACGTGCGTATCCAGATTGCACTCTTCCGCCAGAAGGCGAAGCCTTCGTCTAAGTGTGAATCGGCACCGAAGGTTGACCCCTCGCGATGTGAGTGTAAGGCTCTGATTTACCGCCACAAAGTGGAAACTGGGTGGGGTCACGATCGGCGCCGATGATGACCCCACCGAGGCGATAAATTTTCCAGCAACCTCATACACTTAATGGTAGGCGGCTCAAGGGTCAGCGGTCAATGCTGATTTACAGGTTGGAAGCGTAATGCTCATTTGAGTGTTCTGGAGGGCGTGGACCACTCGGGCGCCGAGTGGGCTCCTTTAAATGATCCGGAGCTTTGAGATTGGCTTCTGGAACAATGCCTTGAGGTTGCGCCTGAGTAAACTTGTCAATCCTCTGCGCGTACCGCGGAATGCGAACGGCGTCCGCTGGGCGTCGTCTTATCCGTTACAGAGATCACGCAGCAGCATTTCAAAAGCGGAGGACATAGGACTTGCAAGGTCGCATGCGTGCTGTCTGGCTCACGTGAGCTTTTGCAGGAGTCTGCCAATCAAGGGGTCAGGCATGAAAGCGTCGTTCTTAACCGCGCCGCAACTTCCGCCGGAACGCTAGCTGTTGTTCCGCCATACTCGATCGTTGAGATTGGGCTCTTCTGAAGGCGTGAGAATGCGGTTTTAGTTACCTGAACGCTGGTGTCTGCTTCACAATAGCTTTGACGCCCCCATCTTGTACAATCTACTTTCAAGGGCTCGGAGCCATCATCGAACATTAATGTATAGCCATCAGCTAAATCCACTGCAGGACCAAAATCAGTATATTCAAAAAATATTTCATCTGAAGAAATCATGTATCGAAAATACCGAACAGGTGATTGAGATATCTTCTCAGATCCTCCGGGGAATCCCGGCCCAGATCTGTCTATCTTTGCTTTTTTGCATTCTTTGGTTTTTGAAATTCTAGCATCAACACGAGCATCCAACCCTTCCTGTATCGCTATTTTAACCTCACCAAAGCTCTGCGCCCCGGTAATCTTCTCATATATATCAGGATATTCGATCTTGAGCGCATCTAACCCACCAAGAGAAGAAATCGTCTCGCGCGCGCTTTCTTTTACGTCGTCGGGCAATTTCGAGAAATTTTTACCAATGAATGCAACAATTGTCTCTGTCTGCGTCAGAGACTTGGTTCTGAACTCCTCCGCAGCCTCTCGTTCTCTTTCTGCGACTTTCGCAGCCTGATCGGCGCGAATATCTGCGTCGCGCGTACTAGACCGCGATTGCAAATCCGATCCAATTGTGGAGACAATTGAACATCCTAGTGAAATCGAGGCGAATATGATTGCTCGTTTCCCCCAGAAAGTAAGCCTTCTCTTCCCCGTCTCTCTGTCGGTGCTAGTGAACTCGAAAAACCACGACCCCGCAAACGCTACACCGAGAGCAATGAATGTAGAACCGTATTTTACGATAAGCAAAAGCGTCTCCGACATGCCTGATGGTCCCCTCATTCAGCATCTTGTGAAATTATAACTTTGCTTTCCGAGTGTCATTTCTATTCTGATCAAGGATGAAACTATAGTTCATTTTGTCGACCTCAATCAGGGCAACCTACTTCTCTTCAGTCGCCAACAATCTCGCTCCCCGCTCGGCAAAAGGCGGGCAGCCGGGTTTTCCGCCAAGCTATTTCACAAATAGAATTTCGGCGGCCCCACGCGGCCCAAAGTAGGCCAGCACCACACCTCGTCTTGCGTACCTTATCAAAGAGGTCAACGAGTGAGGTGTACTTTTCCAACAAAAGCACTTCTTTCAGTCAAGCTTGATATGGAACTGAGAAAACGGGATCAGACACCTCGGGGTTGCGGATCAACCACCAGACTGTGCTGACGATGCCACCAATCGCACCAGAAAGAGACCGTCCGCAGACGCCCCCAGACTTGCCAAGCGACCCTGGCTTGATCAGCCGGTCCGAAACGCGCCCTTATCTCGGCCATAGATCTAAAGTTCGCCTCGACCCAGAAGCGGATATGGAGGTGACTGTGCTGAAGGTCTCGGCCGCGCCAATTCTGACTTTCCCGCCAGCCACAGCGAAGGTCGCGATAAGACTCTTTTCTGCCTCCTTCAGTTCGCAACAACCAGATCGACGTATAGGCGACGGTACCAAATCCACCGCGATAGGAGGGCAGGCTTGGTATGGATCACACTGCCTGCCTCCATCGATGTCTGCGTCAACTGCCGCACAGTCCACGCTCGATGAGATAACCCGCAAGGCAGGCAAGCGATGACCGTCGTCGGCGTCTGGGCAACCAAAACTTCTCATCCTGCATTGACCCTGGCAACATTAACTAGCCCAGCAGCGCAATTCGGCTTCTTACCTGCAGACGATGCCGCTATGATCCGGTCATGGATACCCGTGACTGCAACGAGATCGCCGCGTGGTTGGCCGAGGCCGGCCTGCTGGGGATTCGAGACGAGGCCTCGCTGACGCAGGCATTCTGCGAACGATGCGTCGAGGCCGGACTGCCGCTAGGCAAAGTCTTCGTGATGATCGACACGCTTCATCCGATGTATGAGGCGCGCGCGTTTTTCTGGGACGAGGATCCCGAAAACCCTTTCCGCGAAGAAGAACATGTTGGCAGTCGTGATCCGGAAGGTACGGCTCAGTGGTCGCGTAGCCCCTTCCTGCAAATGCTGCGTCGACGCGAGACGTCGCTGCGCTGCCGGTTGGCGCACGGCGAAACCCACGGCTATCCAGCGATCCAGGAATTATGTGACGCTGGTCAGACTGACTATCTCGCTTTCGTCTACCGCACGCGGCAGGCAGTACGCGTCGAAGATGTCGACGCATTCTATGCGCGTTTCACCACGGCTCGGCCGGGCGGATTCAGCGACGTTGATGTGGCCTGCCTGGCGCAACTTACGCCTCACCTCGGCCTCGCCATCAGGTCCGCTGCACAAACCCGGCTGACGAAGACGCTCGCCGAAGCATATCTCGGTCGCGATGCCGGCCGGCGTGTGCTCAGCGGCGCGATTCGACATGATGCTGTAAGGCGTATCCGGGCCGTGCTCTGGTATTCGGACATCACCGGCTACACCCATCTCTCCGAGTCCGTGCAGGTCGATCAGTTGATCCCGCTGATCAACGACTATGCAGAGGCGGTGATTGGGGCGGTCAGGTCGGCCGGCGGTGATGTCCTGAAGCTGATCGGAGACGGTGTGCTGGCGATGTTTACGAGTTCCCGGCCGGAATATGCGTGCCGAGCGGCCGTTGACGCGGAGCACGATCTACGGCTGCGGCTCGGCCAGCTTGCACGCCGCCGCAAAACAGAGGGCCTGCCTGTCGCCGACATCCATCTCGGTCTGCATGCGGGCGATGTGTTCTATGGCAACATCGGCACACCCGACCGGCTCGATTTCACTGTGGTTGGCCAGGCAGTCAATGAAGTAAGCCGCATCAGCGACATGTGCCAATCCACAGGGCGAAACATGCTCTGCTCCTCAGAGTTCGCCGACCTCCTGCTGGGGGAGGAACGAGACAAGCTCGTTTCCGTCGGGCGATTTGCGTTGAAAGGCGTTGGAAAAGCCAAGGAATTGTTCACGCTCGATCCAAGCCTTGCAGCCGCCGGTACGACACCGAAAATGAGGACCTCTCGCCGGCGGGCATCTGGGGCGAGGCATTGATGGGACAAGACCTGTCGCTGCGCCTGGCCGCCTGTATCAATGCGCTTCCGCTTAGACAGGGCATGCCCGTATTGGAGATCGGATGCGGCTGCAGCCCGCGACTCGCGGCGAGCCTTGAACGTCCGCTTGATAAGAACCGAGACCAAAAGCTGACAGTCCGCTGACGGCCCCAAACCGGTCATTCATCAAAGCCATGCCTAGTCCGCTTGGAACGCGATTGAGACAAATGGGCTTGTTACAACAGGGGGTCGTTGGTTCGGGTCCCTTCAAGGCGATCGCTTGCCTTACACGGCCCAGTAAGGAACGTATCTCGCGTTTCTCCTGCCCTGGTCCGGGTCTGCCGGTGCGATGCGGCCGAGTTTGATCGATTCCGCGATAATTGCGGATACTGCCTGATACTCTTCCGCCGGAAGCGAGAACCGTTCTCTGAGTGTTGCGTTGCTCATGTAGTCGTGAGTTAGCCAGCGCAGAATACAATGGAAGAAGCACGCCCGCATCTTCTCCGCCTTCGACATCTGGTTGAAGCTTTTGGGCGCGAACAGCACGACACGCATTGAGTTTTCGGATGAGATGAAATCGGGGGCGGGGAGATGCTCCGCTTCGATCTCGATCAGCGTCTTGTCGAGACCGCCACCGCGTTCCTCACAGAGGCCGAATGAACGCATCGTTGCTGCCAGCTTTTCGTTTCGGGAGCGGCGCTCATCAAGGATCCGGTCGGTACTGATGAGAGAATTGCCCGGATTGCTGACCTCTATCCGGTTATCATAGATCTCAACCACGGGACCGACGCCGGTCGTCATGAAATCCTGGTGGATGAGTGCGTTGGCAATCACTTCCCGGATAGCTGTTTCCGGGAAGTGCGGAACCATGCGTCGAACCCCGTCGATATAGCGTTCGTCCTTGGGCAGGCGCTCCATCAGGAATTTCATCATGCCGGTAAAACCGACCGCGTAACCCTTCTTGCCTTCCTGTTCGAAGTCAGATCGAGATTTATCGCGGCCGGCATATTTGACGATGCGAACGGCTTTCCCGGCGATGGACGGAAAAGCGGTGACGTCGCGGGCCAGCATGATCGCACCGAGGTTGGTAATGTCGAACCGGCCTTCAAGATTATCCAGGACAAACCCTCGGTCCGCCATCTTGCGGATCACCTCTTCCTGGCTCTTGGGCCTTGGCTCGCCGGTCAAATCGAACATAGGATCCGGATCCAGGAGCGCGAAAACATTTTCCATGGTCACGTTGGATGCAGCCACTGCTGTCTCGAAGCGGCGCCTTCCGGTCGCTATCCACAGCGCCCGCTCATGCTCAGGAAACTCGGCGAGCTTTTTCTTGTTCTCGCCAATCCGGATGAATTCCATACCGCTGAACTTTACGGGCCGCTCATAAGACGGTTCGATGGCAATCACAGAGTAGGCAAGGCCATCGCACGAGAAATCCAGAACCTCGATGAGGACGCGCGGCTCGATCATCCGGCTCAGCCAATTGGTAAAATCCTCGTTCCCCTGTTTTAGCTGTTGCAAACGAAGTTCGGTCCCCACGCGCTCTTTCGAGCGATCCTCCACTCCGAAGACAAGGAAAGCACGATCCCTGCCAGCCAGCATGGCTGAATTCGCGAGGGCGGAAACATACTCCCCAATCTCGCGCGGATCTTTGTTGTTGACCTTGAATTCCAGCCACGCACTTTCGTTCGGCTCTTGAAGCAACCGGTTGAGCAATGCGCATGGGTCATGGATGGGCATTTCGTGTCCTCGTTTTATCCCCCTTATATCAGATTCGCCCCTATCGTCACGGTCCACTCAGGTGAGCGGGGTGAGTTTTTTCAGCAAAAACAATGCGATGGTAATAAGGATCGAGCGACGGTTTTTATCCGCGTTTTGAATGTAGCGAGGGAGGAGCAGGGCGCCTGATGACCAAGGTACGGTGCCCTGCTTTTATCCCCCTTTTGTCGGGATCGTGATTGCTCACACATCAAGTCCCGAAATAAATAGAATAAAAACAAGACGATGATGGCTGCAATAGAGTTTGAATAATATCGCCGTTATGTCGGAAACCTGGTGAAGATCACGCGATGAGCGCCGTGATGTGTCCGGTTGTCACCGCACCGTCCGTTCCCTATTGTGGGCGCTTATTTCACCTTGAGAGACGCCGGAAGCGCGATACGACTGTCGTGCGACTACGGTCGGAAATGAAGCGCCGCGATGGCAAACCTCTTCGTGACGAGGATATGGTGCGGCATCTGGAGGAGAGCGGCAACTACCCGCCTTCGCAGAAGACGACAGGGCCAACCACACGGAGGTGACGAGAAAGACCAGCCAGAGTTCGGATGGTCCATGCGAGACAGGTTTGTTCAGCATGGCCATTGCTATCAGCCTCCGCTCATCCAGAAATCAAGCTCCTTTGCGCGTGCCGCTCCGGCTTCCAGCCAGATCTCAAGGAAGACATCGTTGCCTGGGAACGACAGAGCTCTGCAAGCTCTAGCCGGGCTCAGATTGCTGGAAGCTCTTCCACCTCTCGAAGTCCTTCATCACGAATTCTTCCGCAACCTTCGAAGCTTTGTGCAGCCAATCGGGCTCGCGTCCCGCAAGATCGCTCCTGATATCGTCGGCGCTCACTTTCGCCGCAAGGTGAATCGCTGCCAGGTCCGCTCCCATCGCCGCCAAAAGGTCAGGCCCATAGGCCCAGGCATCTTCTTCGCTGAGGTCGATCTTTTGCGAATCCGACGCGATACGCCGGACGACGAAGTCAGAACGAACTTTCAGGAACGGGTCGGGTGAGCGAAAGCGTCCAGTCGAGACGACCTGAAACAGTCCGACGGGGCCGATCTTGCTATTTGCCCACTCCCAAGCCGATGGAACCAGCGCTTTTGCCTCACGCACAACGCTTCCGCCATTCCAAGTGCCGATCGCAAGGAAGCGTGGACGCCCAAGCGAACCGCCGCCGCGCTGCCAGGTTCGGAAGACAATGTCGCGGGTACCGGCTGGAAGCTGCTCCTTCAACAAGTCGGAAATCTGGGGCGGCGGCACCACTACGGCCGCCTCACTCAACTCGGTCCGAAAGGTCGATCTTCGTTGTTCCGCCCAGGGGCCTGAAGCGGCAGTGCCATAACAGCCGCAATGCCGCTAACCAAGGATCGCCGGTTTATCGTTCGATTTCCATCTCAGGCGGCTTTTTTACAGCCGATGAAGGCGCGGTTTGGCCCCAGTATGAAAAACCGGATGCGTTGACATTTGATATAAAGTATACATTATTGAATTATACCAAATTAAAGGAGGTCGATATGACGGACATTTCACGCCGCGGTTTTGCGGCCATGATCGGAGCGGTTGGTGCCTACATCGCAGCGCCAGCAGTGCTACGGGCGCAGGAGACGGAACTGCGCGTCTATACCTGGGAGGGGTATGCGGAGCCGGAGTTCGTCTTGAAGTTCGAGGCCGCCAATGGTTGTAAGCTCAAGCTCACCTATACCGGCTCGGTCGACGAGATGTTCGCCAAGATGCAAGGCTCGAAGGGGCAGGATTTCGATATCGTGTCCTTTGACACAGGGTCGACGGGTCGATATGTCGAGCAGAAGCTCATTCAGCCGCTCGATACGATCCTGCTGCCCGGCCGTGCCGGCATGATCCCGGTTTTCCAGCAACAGCCTTCGCTTGAACTCGATGGCAAGCTGTGGGGCGTGCCGCATGCGTGGGGCTCGCTGCCGCTAATCTATTCGAAAGAGGCATTTCCGACTGCGCCCGAGAGCTGGGCTGTTCTGTGGGATCCGCAATATGCGCAGCAGGTCATCGCGCTCGACGATGCGATCAACAACACGGCGCTCGCCGCGCTGATCCTCGGTTTCCCCGATCCCTACAATCTCACTGACGACCAGCTGGCCGCCGTCAAGGCGAAACTGATCGAGATCAAGGGCAACTTGCTCAGCTATTTCGCAGGCTATGACGAAGGCGTCAGCATCTTTGTAGACAACGGCGCCAAGCTGATGTTCGCGATGGGCGAACCTCAGGCAAAGAGTCTCAGGGACAAGGGCGCGGACGTCGCTTGCACGATCCCGAAGGAGGGCGGCATCGGCTGGATCGACTGCCAGTTCATCACCGCCGGCGCGAAGGATGTCGCTCTCGCGCACAAGTGGATCGAAGCGTGCCTGGATAGGTCCGTCGGTGAGATCATGTCGAAGAAGGTCGGCTACGGCAACGTCCTTGACGACAGCCTGAACCGGGAGATTGGCATGACCTATGCCGACCGCCTGAAATACCTGGCGCGGCCGGAAAGCTACGACAAGCGCATCAAGATCTGGAACGAAGTCAAGGCGGCTTGAGGAGCGGGCTCATGTTGAGAGCGGCACCGAAGACAGCAGGCGAATACGTACCCCTCGTCGGACTTCGCGATGTCGCGGTCGACTACGGCGCGTTGCGCGTTCTGCAACCCACCGACCTGACGATCGCGGAGGGCGAATTCCTAACGATCCTCGGTCCGTCGGGATCGGGCAAGACGACGATCCTCAAGCTCATAGGCGGCTTCCTGTCGCCGAGCGCGGGGCAGGTCTCGTTCAAGGCGGCGGATATAACCGGCCTTCCACCCGAGCGCCGCCCGTTCAACACCGTGTTCCAGGACTACGCGCTTTTTCCCCACATGAGCGTGGCGGAAAACGTCGCCTACAGCCTGCGTGTCAAGGGCGCCTCAAGATCGGAAAGGCTGGACGAGGCGCGCAAGGCCCTCGAGCTCGTCGGCCTTGCGGGTTTCGGCGACCGGAAGGTCGCCCAGCTTTCCGGCGGGCAGCAGCAGCGCGTGGCGCTCGCCCGCGCGATCGTCGCCAAGCCGTCGCTCATTCTGCTCGATGAGCCGCTGTCGGCGCTGGATGCGGCGCTTCGCCACCAGATGCAGTCGTTCCTCAAGTCGATCCAGCGGCAGCTCGGCACGACCTTTGTCTTCGTCACGCATGACCAGCAGGAAGCGTTGGCAATGTCCGATCGCATCGTGGTGATGAATGTAGGACGGATCGTCCAGATCGGCTCTCCGGCAGAGATCTACAACGATCCCTTCAACGCCTTCGTCGCAACTTTCATCGGCCGAAACAACCTCCTGCCGGCCACGCCGCTGCCCGAACACCGGGACCGGTTCACGACCGAGATCGGCGTTGTCCAGGCGCGAAGCGGCGAGGCGGCGGGCGTGGATGCGGATTGCCAGCTGGCGATCCGGCCGGAATGCATCTCGGTGCGCAGACGGGGCCTGGAACTGGCCAGCGAGCAGAAAAACCGCATCGAGGGCGTCGTCCGGGAGGTGGCCTTTGCCGGCACGCATTACGGCTACCGTGTCGCCGCCGGCGCAAGATGTACCGTCACACTGGAGTGCAGCGGCCGCCATAACGAGACCGATGGCCCGCTGTCGGTCGGCGAGGATGTTGAGATGTCCTTCGACCCGCAGGATACGAGGATCATCCGGACATGAGCGCCCGCCACATCCTCACCTATCTCGTCGCGATCCTGCCGCTGGGCCTGTTTATCGGCTATCCGCTCGGTGCCCTGCTGTGGTCATCGGTGTCCACGTCGAATGAGGGCGCGGTGACCTACACGCTGGCTTTCCTGGCGGAAGCGCTGTCCAGCCCGGCCTACCTTGCCGTTCTCGGGGTGACGCTCGTCATCTGCATCGCCACCGCGATCATCAGCGTGGCGATCGCGCTTCCGATGGCGCTTTTCGTCTGGAGCCGGCCGGCCCGCTATCAGCCGATCGCGCTGCTGGTCCTCATCTTGCCCATGTTCATGAGCTACATCGTGAAGATCTACACGATGCGATCGCTGCTCGGACTAAACGGATTCTTCAATCAGTTGCTCCTGACGACCGGCATCGTCGATAAGCCGACGACGCTGTTCCTGTTCAACCGTGGCTCGATCCTGGCGACATTCGTCGTGCTCTACATTCCCTTCGCCGCCCTGCCGATTTACCTGTCGCTCGAGCGCGTGCCGGCAAACTTCGTGCTCGCCGGCCGGGACCTGGGCGCGAGCTACGCGAGGGCGCTGAAGGATATCGTCTTGCCGCTCGCGAGCCCGGGCATTGTCGCCGCAGCGCTTTTCGCCTTCATCCTGGCGCTGGGCGATTTCGTGACGCCGCAGATGGTGGGCGGGCCTAGCGGCATGACGTTCGGCCGGATCGTGTGGTCCCAGTTCGGACTGGCCTTCAACTACAGCCTGGGGGCTGCGCTCGGCATCGTGCTTCTCGTAGTGACCGTTGCGGCGCTTGCCGGGTCGGGTCTGGCATCGCGAGCACTGACAGCGAGGATGGGCCGATGAGCGCGTCGAGAATGAATGTGGCGTTCGGCGCGGTCTTTACGGGCGCCGTGATGCTGCTCTACTTGCCGATCCTGACCGTCGCCCTTTATGCGTTTTTCCCCGTCGAACGGGGATCGATCGATCTTTCGGCGCCGACGCTCGGTTATTTCGCCGATCTCGCCGGAAATGTCTCCGTCCTCGAAGCGCTGGCGAACAGCGGTCTTGCGGCACTTCTGTCGAGCCTCCTGTCGCTGGTCGTGGCAACGCTATATGCCGCTTACCTGCGCGAAAAGTCCGGGCCGTTCAAGGTCGCTTTCGAGGCGCTCATCTATGCACCGTTCTTCCTGCCGCCGATCGTGGTCGGGCTCTCCCTTCTGCTTGCCTCGGCGTCGTCCGGCATACCGCGCGGCGTGGCGACCATCGTACTCGGGCACAGCCTGTTCACCCTGGCGGTCGTCTATCGCATCATCTCCGTGCGGCTTGCCAATCTCCCGCCGTCGCTGGTTCAGGCCTCGGCCGATCTCGGCGCAAGCCGCCTGCAGACGATCCGTTTCGTGACGATACCGCACCTCATGTCGGCCTACGTTGCCGCGGGGCTCTTAGCGGCGCTGCTGTCCTTCGACGAGACGCTGATCACTGCGCTCGTCGCCGGCGACACGACGACCCTGCCACTGCGCCTCTGGGCAATGATGCGCGTCGGCTTCAGCCCGTCCATCAACGCCCTTGTCGTGGTCGTCGTCGGCATCTGCCTGGTCCTCTCGCTTGCCGCCTTTGCAACGCTCTCGCGAGAGACGAGGCCGGCATGAGCTAGCACGCGCGCAACAAACAGCCCAGGACGACAGCGATTTTTATCGTGAATGGGCGAAGATGGAATGTTAGTACACGACTGCTGCGCCGCTTTGTTCCTCACAGATTCGATCCTGTTTGCCAAAGATGCGACTGCGGTCGCAAGTGCTGGCGACGCTTTTCGGTTTTGCCGATGCGGAATCGTTGAGCGCGCCTTTCCAGGCGTCGCATGCAGCAGATGGGTTTTATGCGGGCCCGACCAGAGTCGCTTGTGATTTCAGGGGCTGAGATTTCTGCGTCTCCCGGTGGCCTTCTCCGCGTATTCGGCTGGTACGATAATGAATGGGGTTTTGCCAACCGGACGCTGGACGTTTCCTGCTTGATTGGTGTTCAACGCCGAGGCGGCAAGGACGCAATCGCTGCCGACACGGATGAAATGTCGCGCTGTCATGACCGGTTGGTCGAGACGCACTGGCTCCGTCGGTAGCCGTCCGGCTCCTGACGCAGCACACTTGAAACAACGCCAAAATCCACGACGTGCGCCCATCAACGCACACTTTTTATTGACACCTGTATAAAAGTATACATTATATCAAATCGAACCGAGGGAGAGTCTTTACGCCTGTCGATCGTTAGGTGCCGCAAGGTATAACGATTGCGGCTGGCTTTCGTCCAGAGAGGCCTCAACGATTATCTGGCCTGTCCCTCCGGGGCTCTGGTGATACTGATGTCGAAATAGTGAGGTCATTTTGTATACTTTATTACAATCTGCCTCCACTGGTGAGTCTGACGAGGAAAGAATGTCTGGTAACGCAGCACCAAATGCCGCCAAATCGCAAAACAGCATTCTGTTGAATGCCGTCGAAAATGCCAGCTCGGTATTTGCAACCCGCAATCCCGAGAGTCAAAGGCTGTTCGAAAGTGCACAAGCTTCGATGCCTGGCGGAAACACGCGTAGCGCTCTCTTTTTCGAACCCTTTCCGCTGTACGTGAACGAGAGCTTCGACGCTCGAATTAAAGATGCCGACGGGCACGTTTATCTAGATGCGCTCGGGGAGTTTACCGCTGGACTTTACGGCCACTCCGATCCCGCGCTTCGGGAAGCGGTCGTCCAAACAGTGAATAAAGGTGTTTCTAACGGCGCGCCGGGTACAGGGGAGACAAAGCTCGCCAGCCTCATTTGCGACCGATTTCCTGCCATCGAAACTGTTCGCTTCTGCAACTCGGGTACCGAAGCAAACCTTTATGCATTGACGCTGGCCAGGGCGGCGACGAAACGCTCGAAATTCGTTGCATTCTCGGGTGCCTATCACGGCGGCGTATTCAATTTTGGCAAGGGCGGTGCAGCCGTAAATGCGCCGTATGATTGGACGCTTTGCCAGTATAATGAGGTTGAGCAAACAACTGCTACGATCGAAAGGCTTGGTTCAGAACTGGCCGCTGTGATCGTAGAGCCCATGTTGAGTAACGGAGGCTGCATTCCGGCTACCCGGGCTTTCCTTCAGGCGCTACGAGCGGCCTGCGATCGTGTTGGTGCCCTGCTAATTTTCGACGAAGTCGTGACTTCGAGAATGGGTTCCGGAGGGTCTCACGCCATCATGCAGATCACCCCCGATCTGGTGACACTTGGGAAATACTTGGGAGCGGGTTTCTCGTTCGGCGCCTTCGGCGGTCGAGCTGGGATAATGGAACAGATGAATCCTCGGCAATCAGATTCGCTGCCCCACGCCGGAACGTTCAACAACAACGTCTTCACGATGAACGTCGGATATGTCGGACTGAGCGAAGTGTTCACGAGCGAACGAGCTGAAACCCTTTACGCGGGAGGTGAAGGATTGAGGAAAAAACTCAACCTGCTGGCGAAAGAGTGCTCCACGCTAGTGCAGTTCACTGGTTGCGGCTCAGCTATGAACATCCATTTCGCAGCCGGGCCGATTACCTCTCCCGAAGATCTGATCTCTGAGCCGGGCGACCTTTTTAGACTGTTTCATTTCGATCTCATGGAGAGAGGCGTCTATGCCGCCCGAAGAGGCCAGATCAATCTTAGCCTAGCGATGAATGAGGCCGACTTTGATCTCATCGAACAAAGCGTTGCGAAGTTCCTTGAGCGGTACCGTGACATCATTCGCTCCATCGCAGGTGAACGGTGATTGACGGTTGAAAACCCGGATGACCTTCGAGCCAAAGTTCAAACACCGCAATCTGCCCGAGCAGCTCGCCGATCATATTGTCGAGTTGCTCGCAACTGGTGATTTCGAACCAGGCCAGCGGTTGTATGAAAAGACCATTTGCGAACGACTGGGCGTAAGTCGCGTGCCTGTTCGCGAAGCTCTTCGTATCCTTGGCGCGCAAGGCGTCGTTCGAGTTGAACCCAATCGGGGAGCGTATCTTGCAGAGCTCGGTCCCGATGAAATGGCCGAGATGCTGGAGATCCGGCTTCGGTTGGAACGAATCGCGCTCAGCCGACTGATGAGCTCGGAGGCACCTACAGACCCGGAGCATCTTGGGGAGTTGCGCGGCGCAGTCACTAATATGCGCCGTGCGTCCACACTGAACGACCAACTGGACTATTATCGGTCCGATTTGGTCTTCCATTCCAAACTAATTGAAATGTCGGGCAACCCTTTGTTGACGCCGATTTGGGCGTCGCTTTCGAGAGCAATTCTCGTGCTCCTTATGAGCGAGCGACAACCTCACTTCGACTACAAAGCAGCCATCGACGATCATGAGCAACTGATCAATCTCATAGAGAGGCGGAATGCCGCTGAGATGGATCAGGAAATCGAACGCCATATTAACAACACGCGGGACAAGCGCCTTCAACGCGTTAGCCTGCTTAAAGGTGAGGAGCACTCGCGATGAGAGCACGCCGACTAGGCCGTACTGAAGTTATGCTGTCCCCCGTGGGGATTGGCGGAGTACCGTTGGGAGAGATCTACAAGCGTGTACCAGAAAACGTCGCACGCGACACGCTGGAGACGGCGTGGGACGCCGGAATCCGATACTACGACACTTCGCCGTGGTACGGCCGAGGGCTGGCGGAGCTAAGATTTGGACAGATGCTTCGCCAGCAGCCGCGAGACCAATATGTATTGTCCACGAAAGTCGGTCGAACTTTCCATCGGCCAAGCGATCCGAGCACGTTCAAGGGCGAGTTCTGGGCTGGTGGTTTGCCGTTCCAGCACCGCTTTGATTATACCTACGACGGTATCATGCGCTCATACGAGCAAAGTATGATGCGCCTCGGCATCAACACCATCGATATGCTCCTCATCCACGATCTCGACGTCGCCGAAATTGGATCCGACGACCTGGTAAAGGCGCATTTTACGGATCTGGAGCGCTCTGGCTGGCGCGCGCTCGATTCGCTTCGCCACTATGGTGAGATCAAAGCAATCGGCGCAGGTGTCAACATCCTCGGTACCATTCCGGAGTTCGTTCGTCGACTTGATATCGACTTTTTCCTTGTCGCTATGCCGTATACGCTCCTGGATCAAACCGTACTCGAGGAGGAGTTTCCTCTCTGCGAGGAGAGAAATATCGGGATCATCGTTGGCTCCCCCTATGCGTCGGGGATACTCGCTACGGGTACGAGCGTCCCGCAGCCATATTACAACTATGTGCCGGCGACAGAGGACATGATAGACAAGACGCGCCGCATCGAGGCGGTCTGCGAACGCTACAATGTCCCGCTTAAGGCCGCTGCCTACCAGTACCCGCTTCGACATAAAATTGTTGCGAGCGTCGTTTCCGGCGCCGGAACTACCAAACAGGCGGCCGAAAATGCCGCACAAGTCGATGTCGCGATTCCGGAAGATTTCTGGAGCGAATTGAAGTCGCTCCGTCTCCTTCACCCGCTCTCTCCGTAAGAGGTAAAACGATGGCTGGATCTTTGCGCCCGGGCGACAAAGTTGCCTTTCTTGGCTTGGGTAACATGGGATGGCACATGGCAAATGCGCTCGCGCGAGCGGGGTTTAACGTGGCTGGCTGGTCTCGCTCAATGAGCGAGACACCACCGAATTCACTATTCGCCGTCCATCCTAATGCAGTAGACGCCGTCCGCGATGCTCGCGCCGTGGTGGTGTGTTTGCGTGATCAGTTCGTCACAGATGACGTCCTGTTCGGGACAGGTTTATACACCGCAATACACGAAGGGACGGTTGTCATAGACACTGGAACAACCGGTCCAGAAGCGGCGAAGGCCCACGCCGAAAAGCTTTCTGCTTTAGGTGCGCGCTACATAGATGCGCCGGTCTCCGGCGGCACAGGCGGCGCGGAGAGTGCGACGCTATCGATCTTTGTGGGAGGCTCCACTGCAGCAGTGGAAGAGGGATTGCCTGTTCTCGAAGCTATGGGACGTCCGTTTCATTTGGGCGATGTTGGCGCTGGGCAGACGGCGAAACTTGCCAACCAGATCATTGTCGGAGTTACGATCGCTGCCGTTGCTGAGGGTCTTGCCTTTGCTGAACGAAGCGGGATCAGGCTGGAGCAAATTCTGCCGGCGCTCGGCAATGGATTTGCGGCTAGTCGGGTGCTCGATGTTCACGGCCCTCGCATTGCTGGGAAGGATTTCTCAGCACCGGGCGCTATAAGACTTCACTTGAAAGACCTTAAGTTGGCGGCATCGAACGAAAGTTCCAAGGGTCTGGTTCACGCAGAGATTGTCAGACACGGATTTGAGAGGCTTGCCGCCGCTGGAAGCGATGGTCTGGACCATAGTGCATATGCCAAACTCTACGATCTCGATCCGGAGAGTGCTCTGTGACCAGGCATCTCGTCGATCTCCTTGGTAACAGTTTGGCCGATCTCAGGATCGCCGGTGTGGCGACATGTGTCGCGTCCAATTTACGCTGGGGGGAGGGGCCGGTTTTTGTCCCTGAGCTTAGCGCTTGGTTATTCTCTGACATCCCCAATAATCGCATATTGTCCTATGCCCATGAGCGGGGAGCGAGCGTCTACAGGGAACCTTCCAATTTTGCCAACGGACACTATCCGCTAAAAAAAGGGGGGTTTGTTTCCTGCGAGCACTTATCTCGCGCCGTCACAATGACTGATCCGACAGGGAACGTCTCCACGATCTGTGACCAGTTTGAAAACAAGAAGCTCAATTCACCGAATGACGTGGTTGAAGCGCAAGATGGATCAATCTGGTTCACAGATCCCACTTACGGCATCATATCGGACCTTGAAGGTAAGAGGGCAGATCCCGAGCAGCTTCGAAATCGTGTCTACCGTTTTGACCGGCTGACGGGTGTGTTGTCCTCCGAGATCGAAGCCCTGACGATGCCGAACGGCCTTTGCTTTTCATCCGATGGGAGGCGTCTATACGTTGCCGATAGCGGCGCGGAAATGGGTCCCGATTTAGGATTTAATGCTGGAGGGCCAAGAGACGTGTTTGAGTTCGCGATCGGTTCCAATGGTCGGGTAACAGACTCGATCCAGCATTTCTGCCACGTAGAGCATGGTGTTCCTGACGGTATGCGATGCGATGCCAACAGCCGTCTGTGGGTAGCAACCGCAGGTGGAGTGGAGTGCTACGAGCCTGACGGAACTCTGAGGGGAGTGATTTCCTCACACGAGGTAGCGTCAAATCTAGCGTTCGGCGGCGACACAGGCGAGGAAGTCATGATTACAACAGAGAAGGAAGCTTGGCTGATCGACTTGAGATAGCGATACGTTCTGAGGCCGAACCCCGCGCGGTGGTCTTCGCCGTCGGAGGAGACCTTCAAAACAAAACGGCCAGCACATCTGTCGAGAAAATAACAGAGCCACCCTTGTAAGGTTGATGATGTATACATTATACAATTATTGGATGGGAAGCTGCATGGTCCGCAGCTCGCTCCGAGCCCGCACGGAGCGGCCGGCTGGCGAAAGCCCAAAAATTTCTACCTGATGCGATGAGGAGACCGCGAATGCAAAGAAGAATCAAACCTGCTGACATTCTGCCCGACGATGTGGATGCGACGCTTGTTGGCCGTGTATGGCTGAACGCTGTTTCAGGTCCATGCCCGGTCCTCGTCAAGGGGCAGGTTGTCCGCGATATCTCGGCTCTCGGCCCAACGATATCGAGCATTCTGAATTTGGAGCAGCGTTTCCCTGAAGACGCCTCGCCGTTTCCGATCATTGGTGAGCTGGATGATTTCCTGTCGGAGAAGGGAAACGTCGGTTCACGAGGTTCATTGTTGGCCCCAAACGACCTCCAGATTGTCAAAGCCGCTGGAGTGACCTTCGTCGACAGCATGCTCGAGCGTGTGATCGAGGAGCGGGCGAAGGGGGATCCGGCTCTGGCCGATGCAATCCGCAATGAGCTGAAGCTGGCGCTCGGCGATCAGCTAAGCTCGGTCGTCCCCGGGTCAGAAGCGGCACAAAAGGTCAAAGCGGTTCTTCAAGCATCGGGTCACTGGTCCCAGTATCTGGAGGTCGGCATTGGTCCTGACGCAGAGATATTTACCAAGGCCCCGCCGATGTCGTCAGTCGGTTGCGGTGCAATGATCGGCATCAACCCGATTTCCTCCTGGAACAACCCAGAGCCTGAAGTCGTGCTTGCAGTAAACGCGCGAGGTGAAATCAAAGGCGCAACGCTGGGTAACGACGTTAACCTGAGAGACTTGGAGGGCAGATCTGCGCTCCTGCTAAGCAAGGCCAAAGATAACAACGGCGCCTGCGCCGTGGGGCCATTTATCCGCTTGTTTGACCACGGCTTTACGCTTGCGACTGTGGAAAAGATGGCGGTCCGCCTTCAGGTTTTGGGTGAAGATGGCTTCGTCTTGAATGGTACAAACGACATGTCAAGAATCTCGAGACCTTTGACAGATCTTGTCCATCAAACCATTAACACGTCTCACCAATACCCCGACGGCTTCTTGCTGTTCCTCGGCACAATGTTTGCACCCGTTCAGGATCGAACTGAGCAGGGTCTTGGTTTCACTCATCAGCTTAATGACGAGGTCCGCATTTCGTCATCTTCGCTCGGAACGCTTTTGAATTGGGTCGGAACGTCGGACCGAATTCCGCCGTGGTCTTTTGGGATCGGTGACCTCATGACCAATCTTGCAAAGCGAGGATTGCTCCAATGAGTACAAAGACTGAGCGCCGCCTGCGCTCGCAGGACTGGTTCGACAACCCTAATCATATCGACATGACGGCGCTCTATTTGGAACGCTTCATGAATTACGGGGTAACACCGGAGGAACTGCGCTCCGGCAAACCGATCATCGGCATCGCCCAGAGCGGCAGCGACCTCACGCCCTGCAACCGCGTCCATATCGAGCTGGCAAAGCGCGTGCGCGATGGCATTCGTGATGCGGGCGGCATCCCGATCGAATTTCCCACGCACCCCCTCTTCGAAAACTGCAAGCGCCCCACGGCAGCACTCGACCGCAATCTCGCCTATCTCGGCCTCGTGGAAATCCTTTACGGCTATCCGCTCGACGGCGTCGTGCTCACGACCGGCTGCGACAAGACCACGCCTTCGGCGATCATGGCGGCCTCGACGGTCGATATTCCGGCGATCGTGCTGTCCGGCGGACCGATGCTCGACGGTTGGCATGAGGGTAAGCTTGCCGGCTCCGGCTTGGCGATCTGGCAGTCGCGCCGCAAGCTGGCGGCAGGCGAAATCGACGAGGAGGAATTTCTGCAGACTGCACTCGATTCGGCGCCTTCCGTCGGCCATTGCAATACGATGGGCACCGCTTCGACCATGAATGCGCTGGCCGAAGCGCTTGGCCTGTCGCTGACGGGCTGCGGCAATATTCCGGCCGCCTACCGCGAACGCGGCCAGATGGCCTATCGCACCGGCCGCCGCGCGGTCGAGATTGTGCTCGAAGACCTGAAGCCGTCGGATATCCTGACACGCGAGGCCTTCCTCAACGCCATCAAGACCAATTCGGCAATTGGCGGCTCGACCAACGCCCAACCGCATCTTGCCGCCATGGCGAAGCATGCGGGCGTCGAACTTTATCCCGAAGACTGGCAGGTGCACGGTTTCGACATTCCGTTGCTCGCAAATGTGCAGCCGGCGGGCGCCTATCTTGGCGAGAAGTTCCACCGTGCCGGCGGCACGCCCGCGATCATGTGGGAACTGCTGCACGCCGGCAAGCTCAACGGTGACTGTCGCACCGTCACCGGCAAGCGCATGGCGGACAATCTCAAGGGCAGGGAGGCGCGCGACCGCGATGTCATCAAGCCCTATGACCAGCCGCTGAAAGCGCGCGTAGGCTTCCTTGTGCTCAAGGGCAATCTCTTCGATTTCGCCATCATGAAGATGAGCGTCGTGTCGGAAGATTTCCGCGAACGTTATCTGCAGGAACCGGGCCGCGAAGGCATCTTTGAAGGCAAGGCCGTGGTTTTCGACGGCTCCGAGGATTATCACAAGCGCATCAACGATCCCGCGCTCGGCATTGACGAGAATACGATCCTTGCCATTCGCGGCGCGGGTCCCGTCGGCTGGCCGGGCTCCGCGGAGGTCGTCAACATGCAGCCGCCCGACCATATTCTGAAGCGCGGCATCAAGAGCCTGCCGACGATCGGCGACGGGCGTCAGTCCGGAACCTCTGACAGTCCCTCGATCCTCAATGCGTCGCCGGAAAGTGCAGCTGGCGGCGGGCTTGCCTGGCTGAGGACGGGCGACATCATCCGCATTGATTTCAACCAGGGCCGTTGCGACATGCTAGTCGATGATGCCGAAATCGAGCGGCGCAAGGGCGACGGTATTCCGCCGGTGCCGGCCGATGCGACGCCGTGGCAGCGCATCTATCGCAGCTCCGTGACACAGCTCTCAGATGGCGCGGTGATCGAGGGGGCAGCTGACTTCCGCCAGATCGCCAAAAATCCACCGAGGCACAACCACTAGGAAACACACATGTTCAAGAACCTTATCGCAGGTGAGTGGATTCATGGAAGCGATGCTATCCGCAACCTCAACCCCTCTGATACCAATGACCTCGTCGGCGAGTATTCCCGCGCGTCAGTGGACGATACAAAATTAGCAATCGAGGCAGCAAAGACAGCATTTCCAGCGTGGTCACGCTCGAGCATTCTGGAGCGTCATGCAATTTTGAGAAGTACCGCCAACGAAATCTTATCTCGCAAGGAAGAGCTTGGTCGTCTGCTTTCTCGAGAGGAAGGAAAGACGCTGGCTGAGGGTGTTGGCGAAACCATACGCGCCAGCCAAATATTTGATTTCTTTGCAGGAGAGTGCTTGCGTCTGACCGGCGACGTTGTGCCTTCCGCGCGACCTGGCGTGAGCGTCGATATTACCCGCGAGCCAGTTGGGGTTGTCGGCATCATCACGCCATGGAACTTTCCGATTGCCATTCCTGCCTGGAAGATTGCTCCCGCTTTGTGCTACGGGAACACCGTAGTCTTCAAGCCGGCGGAGTTGGTGCCAGGTAGCGCTTGGTCGATCGTCGACATTCTTCACCGCGCCGGGCTGCCCAAGGGGGTTCTGAACCTCGTTATGGGCAAGGGTTCAGTAGTGGGCCAGACTATGCTCGACAGCGTCGATGTGAATGCGATCACATTCACAGGATCCACGAACATCGGAAAGCAGGTTGCGATGACTTCCGTCGAACATAATCGGCGGTTCCAACTCGAGATGGGTGGCAAAAACCCCTTTGTCGTTCTTGATGACGCAGATCTTTCCGTTGCAGTTGAAGCGGCCGTCAATTCTGCGTTCTACTCTACGGGACAACGTTGCACGGCGTCGTCGCGTCTCATTGTTACTGAAGGAATTCATGACCGGTTCGTTGCAGCAATGAGCGAACGTATGAAGTCTCTCGTGATCGGCGATGCGCTGAAACCGGATACGAACATCGGGCCCGTTGTCGATCAAAGTCAGCTGCAGCAAGATATCGACTATATCAATATCGGCAAAAAAGAGGGTGCGAAGCTTTCCTTTGGCGGTGAGATGCTCGAAGGCCCCACCCCGGGCTTCTACTTCCAGCCGGCGCTTTTCACCGAAGCCACCAACCAAATGCGCATCTCCCGTGAGGAGATCTTCGGCCCGGTAGCGTCGGTGATCCGGGTTAGGGACTACGAAGAAGCACTCGCAACGGCGAATGACACGCCCTTCGGACTATCATCTGGTATTGCCACCACCAGTTTGAAATATGCGACACACTTCAAACGAAACGCCGAGGCCGGAATGGTGATGGTCAACCTACCGACGGCAGGTGTGGATTTCCACGTTCCGTTCGGCGGCCGAAAAGCATCTTCGTTCGGCCCACGAGAGCAGGGGAAATATGCTGCGGAGTTTTTCACCACTGTGAAGACAGCTTACACCCAAGCCTGATTTCGAAGTGCTCATTAAATGGCCTCCGGTGTGATACACCGGAGGCCAAGAAGTTTGTGTTTGAGTTAAGTCACGCCCCTACAAGCAGGCTCAAGGCCGGGAATATGTGAGGCTCTTCACGAGGTGCTCGTACGAGCCCTTCCAATACGTAAAATCACATCGCTCTCTTTTACGTCTTCGGCATCTTGTCGAATTTTGGCAGTGCCGGATCGATTTGATCCCAGGAATGCCCGGCTGCCGTCCAGCACACCAGTTGTGGTTTGTAGCGGCTTGGATCGTCGAGGCTGACAGGCGTTGTCGTGAACAAATCCGGGATGTCAGGAAATGTCATGTAAACGTGAGAACCGCATGTTGGGCAAAAGGCGGGACGCTTGGCGGTTCTGCCTTCGCCGGCGATCTGCTAATGCGATACGCTTCCCTCGACCGTGAGCGCAACGAATGG
>UCEZ01000054.1 GCA_900471525.1 Hyphomicrobiales bacterium
GTCTACGGCGACACCAACGGCGACAAGACGGCTGATTTCGCAGTCCACCTGGATGATGCGATCTCGCTGTCGAAGGGCTATTTCGTGTTGTAACGCGACGAGGCCGCCTTGTGCGGCCTCGAACTTCCCTGATCCACGACAGACCAGAGGCGATCAAACATCGCCTTTGGATCCTTGCAGCGTTCGGTGCAACCGCGCGACGAACCGCTCTGCCTGTTCCTTGCATCTGTCACGCTGGAAAAGACTGCGTGAAGTGGGTGCGTGGGATGGTGGTTCGACACCGTTCGCCTGTTTGGAGGTTTAACTCCCCCCAACTCCGAAATTGAAGAGGGCCCCCTAGTATGGCTATTACCCCAACCAAGACGCTTACGGGATTTCCAGACGCGAAGAGTACCGGTCTTCCTGATGGAGTAACCCTGAGTGCATCCGGCGATGTAACTATCACGAAGGCAGGTACTGTCATCGACGCTCTCGATGTCAAAGGGACGATTTGGGTCATGGCCCCGAACGTCACAATTCAGAATAGCCGCATAACGTCTACCGATTGGACAAGCATCTGGGTCAAGCCGGGTATTACAGGGACCGTCGTCAAGGATTGCGAGATTCAAAACGTTGGAAGCAGCCCAGACGGCGCGAACGGCATCTTCGGTTCGGGCACATTCTTGCGCAACGATATCCATGACGTGGAGAACGGCATCAATGTAACCGGGTCTAGCCTTATCCAGGACAACTATATCCACGACATGAATGCTCCGGATGTACGTGGTGGTGATCCGCACTACGACGGTATCGAGATCAACGGCGGCATTTCAGGCGTCGACATTCGGCATAACACGATCATCAACGAAAACGGCCAGACGGCAGCCGTGATGATCAACAATGACTTCGGTCCAGTCTCCGACATTCAGATAGACGGCAACTATCTCGCCGGGGGCGGCTACACCGTCTATTCCGACGGTAGTTTCAGCAGCACCGACAAGATTTCTGGCGTCGAACTCACCAACAATGAACTCGGCGAGGGGTACTGGGGTTACTATTACTTTAGGAACAACTCACCCGTCCTGACCAACAATGACGAGATCGGCAAGGATTGGCCGACGCCGGTATCCGATGGGGCAACGGACGGGAATGACGTGCTTACGGGTACGGCGACTGCCGACGCGATTGACGGTCTTGCCGGCAATGACACCATCAAGGGCCTTGCCGGCGATGACTTGCTCAAGGGCAGTGCTGGTGCTGACGCTCTTGATGGCGGTGCAGGCTCTGACAC
>UCEZ01000042.1 GCA_900471525.1 Hyphomicrobiales bacterium
CGTCTTCCTGCCGCTGATCGCGGCGTTGACGGAAGCCTATGGCTGGCGTGCTGCGATCATGTTCATTCTCGCCATGCTGGTCGTCTGCGCCGCCACGATGCTGCTGTTCATGCGCGATCGTCCATCGGATCTCGGCTTGCGCCCCTATGGCCAGGTCGTGGATGACCCGCCGGTGGCAGGTGGCCTCAAGACCAATTCGCCGATCGACGTTCTGATCGAGGCATCGAAGACGCGGATTTTCTGGGTGCTGTTCCTGTCGTTCTTCGTCTGCGGCGCCTCGACCAACGGGCTCATCCAGACGCATTTCGTCTCGCTCTGCGCCGATTACGGCATGACGGCGATCACCGCGACCGGCGTTCTCGCCATTATCGGCGTGTTCGATTTCGCCGGCACCGTCGCCTCCGGCTGGCTGTCCGATCGCTACGATAACCGCTGGCTTTTGTTCTGGTACTATGGCCTGCGCGGCCTGTCGCTGCTCTGGCTGCCATTCACCGGGTTCGAATTCCTCGGCCTGTCGATCTTCGCCATCTTCTACGGGCTCGATTGGGTGGCAACCGTTCCGCCGACGGTGAAGCTCACCGCCCAGCACTTCGGCCGCGAGCGGGCGAACATGGTGTTCGGCTGGGTGTTCACCGGCCACCAGATCGGCGCCGCCTTCGCTGCTTTCGGCGGTGGCTTCATCCGTGACAATTACGCGAGCTATCTGCCCGCCCTGATGATTGCCGGCGCGTTGTGCCTGATGGCGGCACCGCTGGTGCTTTCCGCAGGCGCGGCAAAACTGAAGCCGGCAATCGTCAGTTGACGCTGGTCAATTCACGCTGACGGGCTTGGAGCGCATGCGTGACACCGTCTCGCGCTCCGCCCGTTTGCAGCGCATCGGCGGCAGGTGGCGGTCCATCAGGTCCATGTCCTCCAGCACCATGTCGCCCATCTTCTTGAAGGCGCTGTCGAGCGCACCGGCCCGATGGGCGGAGCGCAGGAAGCCCTTGAGACGTCGGACGGGATGATCAATCGGCAGCGGCTCTTCGGGATAGACGTCGCTCGCCGCAACGATATGGCCGCTGGCAACCGCCGCCATCAGCGCATCGAAATCGACGACGTTGGCGCGGCTGAGCAGGATGAACGCAGCACCGGGGCGCATGCTGGCAAAGGCATCAGTGCCGAGGAAATGCTGGTTCTCGCTTGTCACGGCCGCGACGACGAAAATGAAGTCGCTCTGTGTCAGCACCTCCTCGAGGCTCGAGGGCTTGACCCCGTTATCGATCAGGATCGAAGCTGGCATCCAGGGATCGTAGACGCGGGTGTTGGTGCGGAAACCGGACAATACGCGGTTTAGCGCCTTGCCGAGATCACCGAAGCCGATGATGCCGACATCGGCGCCGGAGAGTAGCCGTGCCTTCGCATTGCCTTCGCCGCCCCAGAGCTCACGCCCCTCCCGGAAATCGACATCCGCATCGACAATGCCACGGGCGATGTTGAGCGCCATCGCCAGCCCCATCTCGGCGACCGGCTCGGCAAAGACCTGGCCTGTCGTCACCACATGGATGCCGCGTGCGAACAGCACCTCGTAAGGCATGTTGTTGATCAGGTTGCTCTCGACGTTGAGGATGCAGCGCAACTGCGGCATGCGCGCAAGCGTTTCGGCGCTCAGCGGCGGCTGGCCGATGATGTAGCGGGCCTGTCCCAGGGTTTCGTCACTGAGCCCCGCGATGTTGTCCGTATCCGCTTCAACTAGGTGATAATTGGCTTTCAACTGCTCCAGCGCCGCTGACGTGAAGATCAGGTCGAGCGTGCGCGGCTCGGGCGCGGAGATGACCNNCCCGAGCAGCACTCGAGCCTAGTAATTCAGACCACGCAACTGCCGCTCGATCGACCGTGGCGACCGGAGAGACTGGAACACCGGCCCATTGCCTTGACGGCAATTGTTGACGGTCCGATAGCGCTGTCCGTAGGTGGGATTGCCATGGATCTCGACGACCGATTGTTCGCAGATGATCCGCTTGGCGTCCTCCGCCTCTTCCGGCGACTTGACCCCGGGTAGATCGGTATAGAACTGGGCAGGCTGAACCGGTTCCAGCCACGGCGAAGCCGCGGCAGCAGGAAGTGCGGAAGCGATCAATGCCATGGACAGGATGACGGCCTGCGGGATCAACATGTGCGTTCCATCGTGTTTGCCCGGTAGAGACGTGATAACCCATATATACGGGCGTGAGAGACGGTATCGTTTCCGGTAAAGTTGCGCTATAGCCCAACAGCTTGAATCAATGCGCAACACCCGTCCCGATGATGTGGGGATTTCCATGGCAAATACAATACGGTTTCACCAAGGCGATATCTCCGCGGAAGACGCTGCTCGCTACAAGGGCGCAATCGCCATCGACACCGAAACGCTCGGCCTCATTCCGCGCCGCGACCGGCTCTGCCTCGTCCAGCTTTCGCCCGGTGACGGCACCGCCGATGTGATCCAGATCACCAAGGGCCAGACGCAAGCCCCCAACCTCGTCGCCATGCTCGAAGACCCCACCCGCCAGAAGATTTTCCACTTCGGCCGCTTCGACATCGCCGTCCTGTTCCATACCTTCGGCGTCACCACGACGCCGGTGTTCTGCACCAAGATCGCCTCACGGCTGACGCGGACCTATACGGACAGGCACGGGCTGAAGGACAATCTGAAGGAACTGCTCGAGGTCGATATCTCCAAGCAGCAGCAATCTTCCGACTGGGCGGCGGAAACGCTGTCGCCGGCACAGCTGGAATATGCGGCGTCCGACGTACTGCATCTGCATGCGCTACGCGACAAGCTGACCGCACGCCTCATCCGCGACGGCCGTATCGATCATGCCGACGCCTGCTTCGCCTTCCTGCCGACCCGTTCCAAGCTCGATCTGATCGGTTGGGAAGAGACCGACATCTTCGCCCACAGCTGATGCGGCCGATCGGAGAGCACCAGACCGGACCTTTCCTCGAACCGGTGCGGGTCTGGATTCGCCGGCAGCTGAAGAGGCTGCCGCCTGGTCTTGCCGAGTTCGTTCTGTTCGGACTGAAGCAGGCATGGTCATGCCTGTTTGGTGCACTTGTCCTGTTTCTGGTCATCGCGACCAAGCTTGTCTGGAACGAAGAGTGGGCGGTCAACCGCTACGATGCCTTGTTTCTGATGGCGCTTTCCCTACAGATCGTCTTCCTTCGCCTGAAAATGGAGAGCTGGGAGGAAGCCAAGGTCATCCTGATCTACCACATCACAGGCACCTGTATGGAGATCTTCAAGGTTCGGATGGGATCCTGGGTCTATCCAGAGGATGCGATCTTCCAGATTGCCGGCGTTCCGCTTTTCTCCGGATTCATGTACGCGTCCGTCGGCAGCTACATGGCACGCGCCATCCGTATCTTCGACATGCGGTTCACGCGCTACCCGCCTTTCGCGCTCACAGCTCTTCTCGCGGCTGCAATCTATATCAACTTCTACAGCCATCATTATATCGCGGATATGCGCATCGGTCTTTTCGCTGCTACGCTCATCCTCTTCGGCCGGGTGCGCATCTATTTCACGGTGGAGCGGAAGGCACGCTGGATGCCGCTGGTGCTGGCGGCGTTTTTCACCAGCATCTTCCTCTGGATTGCCGAGAATATCGGCACGGCCACCGGCATATGGCTCTATCCCGGCCAAGCGAAATGGCACATGGTGTCGCTGCAAAAGTTGGGATCCTGGTACCTGCTGCTCTACGTGAGTTTCGTGCTGGTCACGATCGTCTGTAAACCCAAGCCGCCGGACGGCTGGGTGGCGCGCAGCCGCATAGCCGTCGCGTGACGAAGTCTCGCAATCGCGGTTAAGGCCGGGTTAACGGTTGCGCCTTATTGTCGGGGCACAGCCGCTACGATCATGGACCGATACCGATGATGCTGCCCCCGACCCAACAGGCCTCCGCCTCAATTGTCACCTCGATGGTGCAATCGATCGTCGATGACATCGAGAAGCGGCGCCTTGAGGAGGAAGAAAAGGCCAAGGGCAAAAAGGAAGAGGACAAGGTCCTCAAAGCCCGCGTCACTTCGGACGAGGTTGCTCAGGCAGCCAATGCCAGGATCAATGAACATTTCTTCGGTGCGCTGAAACGCGACGAAAACCCGATGGCAGCATTGGCCGCGCGCTTCTCGGCCGTAATGGGCGTGACCCAGGGCGTCGACGAATCCGACACGGACTACGGCAGCCGCCTGGAAGACGCGTTGACGATCACCAACCTGGTCGCCAAGAAGGACATCGATGGCAAGCCGACAGCGGTCGGCCTTGCGACGTTCCGCGTTACAGTGGACGCCTTGACTGCGGCGGTTGACGGCACCGACGAGAACCCGACGGGAATGACCGCGCTGCTGGCCAGGTTCGTGCAGCAGAACGGCCTCGAGCGAGCCGACGGTGAAACCGATAACGACTACACAATTCGTATGCGAGCGGCCCTGACCAGCGCCCGCGCCGGCCTGCCCTCCAGCGTCGCCGAAGTCGAGGCCAAGAGCGGTCTTCGGGACATCGGTGTCACCGCCCAGGAAATGATCGAGGCGATCAAGCACCCGTATGGCGAAGCCGCCCAGAAGATCAAGACGATCCTGGACGACAAGGCAACGGAGGAGAAATTCCTCACGGCCGACGTCAGCAAGGTCTTGCAGCGCCTCGAAGACATCGCCGATCCGAAGACCGTCGAGGAATTGAAAGCCGAACGGCTGGAAAACGACCCGACCAAAGTCGAGGACGCCGAAACCCGCAAGGAACGCGAGGAATCGATCCGTGCGCTGGAAGCCGGAGAGAAGCTCGAAGACGTCAAAGAGCTTCACGAGGTGATCCGCAAGGGGAACGAAGCCGTCGCCAAGGGTGAAACCGACGGCAAGACCGGCAGCGATCAGAACGATCAAAGCGCCGGCGCAATTGCCAT
>UCEZ01000123.1 GCA_900471525.1 Hyphomicrobiales bacterium
CGACCAGCGCATCCTGCAGGTCGTTGCCGTCGGCAAGCTCGCTGACGGCCTCGCGGAAGCCTGACGCGTAGCAAATCGCACCACCGGCGCCGCGCGCCGAAAGATCGCGGATGATCTCGATGGTCAGCTGGCGGTTGACACCGACAAAGGAGGCGTCGGGTGCTGTCGGAAGCTCGGCCACCGAGCGATAGCATCGGCGGCCGAGGATTTCTTCCTGCTTGGGGTGGACGGGCCAGATTTCACCCGTGAATCCCATCTTGTCGCATTGCTCGATGACCCGGCGCGCTTCCTTGCCGCCGAAGACGGCGATGGATATGGGCCGGATCAGGCGGTCGAGGGATCGCGTCATCCTCATGCTCCGAGCGGGCGCAGGAGGTCGCGGCTGATGATGTGCCGCTGGATTTCCGACGTGCCGTCCCAGATGCGCTCTACGCGGGCATCGCGCCAGAAGCGGGCAAGCGGCAGGTCGTCCATCAGCCCCATGCCGCCATAGATCTGGATCGCCTCGTCGGTGACGCGGGCGAGCATTTCGGAGGCATAGAGCTTGGCGGATGCAATCTCGCGGTTGGCCGGAAGCTTCTGGTCGAGCCGCCATGCGGCGGCCAGCGTCAGATAGTCGGCGGCGTCGATCTCGGTGATCATGTCGGCGAGCTTGAAGGAAACACCCTGGTTGGCGCCGATCGGCTTGCCGAACTGCTTTCGCTCGGCCGCATAAGGCAGGGCATAGTCGAACACGCGGCGGGCACGGCCGACGCAGGTGGCGGCAACCGTGATGCGGGTGGCGTAGAGCCAGTCATTGGCGATGTCGAAGCCCTTGTGGACCTCGCCGAGTATGGCGGAGGAGGGCAGGCGGCAATCGTCGAACGAGAGGATGCAGTTCTTGTAGCCACGATGCGACACGCTGTCATACCCGTTGCGAATCTCGAAGCCGGGCGTGCCGCGATCGACGAGGAAGCAGGTGATCTTTTTCTTCGGACCGCGCGATGTCTCTTCTTCGCCGGTGGCGATGAAGACGATGACGAAATCGGCGATGTTGGCATGGCTGATGAAATGCTTCGTGCCGTTGATTATCCAGTCGTCGCCATCGGGGCGGGCGAAACACTTCATGCCGCGCACATCGGAGCCTGCATCCGGCTCGGTCATGGCGAGAGCATCAAACTTCTCGCCCTTCACGGCGGGGATCAGGTATTTTTCCCGCTGTTCTTCATTGCAGGCCATCAGGATGCCGGAGGGGCGGCCGAAGAACACGGTGAGGCCCATCGAGCCACGACCGAGCTCGCGCTCGACCAGCGTGAACGTCTGGTGATCGAGCCCGGCGCCGCCGACTTCCTCCGGCATGTTGCAGGCGAAGAAGCCGAGATCCTTGCACTTGCGGGCGATCTCCTGGCCGAGTTCTTTCGGCACGATGCCCGTGCGTTCGACCTCATTTTCATGCGGATAGATTTCGGTCTCGACGAAGCCGCGAACGGTGTCGACGATCATCTGCTGTTCTTCGGTCAGTGCGAAATCCATAGTCCGTTCCCTTGTCTTTTTATCTGGGCTTTCAGCCTCTCCTCGGGCCTGCCCCTCACCCTAGCCCTCTCCCCGCAGGCGGGGAGAGGGGACGACAGAGGCTACCGCTTGTTCCTTCTCCCCGTTCACGG
>UCEZ01000110.1 GCA_900471525.1 Hyphomicrobiales bacterium
TTCAAACCGAGCAACGTCAGCGCCACAGCATCCCCAAGGTAGAAATCCAGAACACCGCCAGAGCGCTCAAGCGCTTCGTCAGTGTTCACACCGGCACGGACTCCAGGATCGCCAAAGGGAACAGCACTAATGGCGCCCACAGCCTCCACACCTGGAATAGCCCGGATAGCGTTCATCACACGGGCGTTGATGTCATGTGCGTCTTCTGCGCTGAATCCGGAGAGCTGGACGATCCCAAGTGACGACTCCTGAACGCCACTATCAAGGTTGAGCGCTCGACTCTTCTCCATGAACATGAAGATCGCGTTGCATAGAACTGCACACGCTAAGGCTATCTCAATGGTGATCAAGAATGTGGCCAGTTTGTGCTTCTTCAGCGCCGCCACGATGATTCCAACTTGCATGGCACACTCCTTCAAAGCAGCTTCAGCTGGGTAACCGGCTGGATAAAACTCGCTCGATACGCGGGAATCGCACCCGCCAAGAGGCTTGTGAGCAAAGATAGAATGACTGTGACCAGAAACATTGCGATGTCCAGGTGCACCAGATCTGCGTATGCTACTGGCTGGATGCGTATCATCCACAAGCCAAGTAACGTTAGGAACAAGCCAAGCACGCCGCCCAAAGCACCGATTAGACCGGCCTCGACCAGACACTGCGTGAAGATAGCGACTCTGCTCGCTCCCAACGCGCGACGCAGGCCGATCTCTCCGCCGTGTCTCATGAACTTCGCAAGCAGCAAGCCGACTACGTTTGCGAGGCAGATCAGAAGGAACGCGAAGGCCAAAACCGTCTGCACTTTTACGTCGCTGGGAACTACCTGATTGAAGTCCAGCCATTCCATCAGAGACCTCAACCGGGTGTTGTCGTCGTGCTTGATACGTCCAAGGCGCTTCTGCTCAGCTGCATAGTTACGGAGGAAGCGATCGTATTCCTGAACGCGCTCCGGACCACTCAACTTTACCCATAGCGCGACCGCGACACAGGGCGAGCTCTCCAGAACACCAGGACGATCTGGGGTAGCCCAACAGGTAAACGGTTGGAAGTCGCCCTCGTTGATCTCGAGGCTAGCTGAGAGAGGAAGAAACACATCGTCCGCTGCACCGTAGAAGCCGGATGTCTCACCACCAGAGAAGCGCCCACCTCTGATCTTGTAGAACAGTGGGGAAGGACGCCATGGGCCTAGAACACCGATGATCTGAAGATTCGTGTCTTTGACTCTTAAGCTCTGACCGACACTGTTACGGCCGCTGAACAACTGCTGGTTGAGTCGATCTGAGATCACTGCGACACGGCTGCGACGCGCGTCATCCTCAGCACCCCAAGCGCGCCCGTACNNGGATTGGATACCACCATCGCCTGGCTGTCCGCCTGCTTGGCCGACCATAGATCAAATGCGGTGCGGTAATCCATTACATCATAGGGCTCACGTCCTTTGGACTCTGGGTTCACATCAACTTGAGGGTAGTAGATGTGCCCGCTCTTGCCTGGAAGGGGGTCTCCAGACAGGATGTACATGACTGTGAGGGTTGTCATGCTCGCTCCGATGCCAACCGATATCGCCAGGATCATCAATCCAGTGATGACCTTGTTCCTTGCGGCGTTATGCAGCGCAACTTTCACGTAATAGCCAAACATCTAAGCAACCCTCCTGTGCTGTCCCACCTGTTCTGCGCCGGCCCATGGGGTCCGACTAAGCCTGCTGGACTGCGTTCTCATCCATAGTCCCAGCACTCTCTGACTCAAGCGCAAGAGTTGTATCAAACAGATTTCGGTACTCGATTCCGCCGTGCATGATCATTATCAGTATTTTGCCTTTCGTGATCGTCATGATCATATCCATGGCGATACGTTGGATGCCGGCGTCCAGGTTCGCAAGTGGCTCGTCCAATACATAGAGATCGGCCCTCTTGCTAAGTGCCATGGCCAAGGCAACCTTCTGTTGCTGACCCGCAGACAGCTGGTCAGGATAGGCCTCAAGAATCTCTGAAGAAAATACAGCCAGTGTCTTCAGAAGCTCTACGTCAACCCCAAGGTCCTTTATGGCGAGAGGAGGAAATGCGAGCGGCAGAGTGGATGAGCTGATTCGTGCAGGCAGTGAAAGACTGCCTGCTGTGGGCAGCAGGTGCCTCGCGAGGATGTTGGCAAGTGTGGTCTTTCCAGAGCCGTTGTCACCAGTGACGAGAAC
>UCEZ01000075.1 GCA_900471525.1 Hyphomicrobiales bacterium
GTGGAGGTGAAGGTGCCGATGGTTGCCATTGTCATGTTCCTTTTTGGTGTTTCGGGCCGCGCCATTGCGGCCTCGATGGCTGTCGCAAAGACCGGAGACGATCGAACCGCACCCATAGGGCCGCAATGCAATGGAGGGCGGCAAGTCGCAATTTTGTTAGTTCGAGAGGAATGACGGCGCAGCCGGCAGGGGTAAGAAAATTGCGCCTGGCCGTTGCGGGGAGACGATCGAGGCGCAGCCGGTCTTCGGTCAGACATGCCTCATCGAGCCCGCGGATGGAGCGCCGGCAACAGTGAATTGGAGGGACATGGCATTGGCTGGTCCGTCGCATGCGCGGTCGCCTCCGAATGGCGACTTGGCGATTGGACGGTTTCGACACATTCGTCGCGGCCCGCGATCCTCTTGTGAACCCAAGGGAAGGGCGGTTGCGTCCTCCAAATCAATCGGTATCGTTCGAACGCGATTCGTCGCCTGGAGGAACTATGCGTCAGCAGTCAAAACCGTTTATCGTCGAAATCAAGCCGTCCCGAAAAGTGAAGTCCGATACCGGGAAACCATCGTTCTGGGGGAAGTTGGACCTCAGCGTGGACGCAGATCCTCAAGTGCCGGCGGTCGGGGGTGAGAAGCCAGGCGTTGTCGTCGAGAACGGCCGGCAGTGATTTCTTGAAGGTGTTCGATAGCGATCAGGCCGCCTGCCTGTCATCGTCCTGCAGAGGCTGCAGGCCATGCAGGTAGGCAGCCGCGCGTTGCGCGTGCGCCGCCGCCTGAAAGATTGCCCGCTTGTCGTCGGAAAGCACTTTCAGCCACGACGCCAGGTAGGACGCATGATCCGGCCGCGGCTCCAGCTCCGGGACGATTCCCAGATCGGCGCACAGGAAGCAGCTGCCGAGTTCGGCAATCAGTTCCTCGCGAGCACGCTCGGATCGGTCTTTTGCATATCTGGAAAGATCGCGATCAAGGCGGTGTGCTGCACCGGCCCAATGGATTTCTTCATGGGCAAGCGTTGCGTAGTAGCCCACGACGTCGCGGAATGTTTCAATCGGCGGCATCTGAATGTGGTCAGTGACGGGTGAGTAGTAGGCCTGCGCGCCGCCATGGCGGATCATGGCGCCGGTGTTACGAAAGAACCGGTCGGCGTGCTCAATGCGCTCGACCGGATCTGGCAGGGCGGTTGGCCGGTGATGATATTGTTCTGGCAAACCATCGATCTGCTCGACGTTGAAAACGGAGTATGCCTTCAGGAACGGGATTTCCCGATCGACCTCGCCACCATTGGCATCGGCCTCCGTCTTCGTAAACCGACTGGCAAAGACCACCGTTGTGCCGGCTTCGCCCCTGCGCACCGCGCCGCCAAGTTCCAGCGCCTGCTTGAACGTCATCCACTGGGGCGAAGTGAACCCACGTAGAATTCCTTCCGACCAGAGCAGCAGCACATTCATCCCGGAATAGGGTTGTCCGTTGTACCGCAGTGGCCGGGTGATCCGGCCCTGGAGGTTTCGATCATGCCATGGCTGCATCCACGGTTTCACACCGCGCCCGAGATCTTCGACGATCTTATCGGTGATGCGCGTGTAGATGTCTGCACGCGTGCTTTCCTGTTTCTTGCTCATTTCCAAACCTCCAATTCGGAGGCCGCGCCTGTCGCGACCCCGTCACGGCGGTCCGAAGGGCGGAGCATAGAGGGAGAGGTCACCGCCAGGCCGGAACGGAGTGAAGGACGGCGAAGCCGTTGACCGTGCCTGCTGCTCCGGCAGGACCAGAGGCGGGACGGGTTCGCCAGGCAGCAGTTCCTCCAAAGCGACAAGGACGGGGGACTGCCAAGAATTCGGTACCGATATGGGCGAAGTACGTCAGCTTGTGTTGCGACACAAAAAGGGCGGGGCCAGGAGCCCCGCCATCACTGCGGATTAGTCGAAGGCTGCCATCTGTGCGGCGGCCGCCTTGCGATCAAGAGACTGGCCGGGATTCTCGACCGGGCGGTCGAATGGCTTCCACTTTTCGCCGACGACCTGCTCGTAAGCAGCGACGGCGCCCTCGGCGGCCACCCGGAGCGCATGTGCCTGGATACCCATGTCGGCGGCGAATTCACGTTTGCGCTGGGCGGCACTGTCGTAACCGACCGGACCATCGAGATCCTCGTCACGTGCGTCGTTGGAGGCTTTCGCCGTCGCGTCACGGGCTTCGGTGACGGCGCGTGAGTAGAACTGGCCAGCGCCGTGGGCCGAGCCGACATAGGCTCCGACAATACGCTGCAGGTGAATCTGCATCGCCCGTTCGCCGAGGCCTTCCGAGAGGCTTTCGGCGGTCTCGACGATCAGCCGCTCGTGGAGGTCGCGGATGCCGTCGCCGTCGACGACCGCGGAGCCGAAGCTCTCGGCGATCAGCAGGGCCTGAGTGGCGTCCGGGCAGATGAGGCGGACCATTTCGAGGGTGGCGCCCTTGCGAAGCGGAACGACGCGGGGCGATTGACGGGATTGGGTTGCGGCCTTGGCCATTGGTTTTTCCTTTCGCGGTTTCTCCGAACTGGCTCCGGCTCCTTGCCGGCTTGCCTTTCGGTGCGGTCGCAAGGAACCGGCGGTAAACGGGCGTTTCAGGGTCCGGACCCACCGAACGAGCGAAGCCGGCTTGCGGACAAGCGGGGCCAACGCCCTGCGAAGGACGCGAACCGGCTTTGAGAAGAGAGGGGGAGCCGGCCGCTCCGCGGCGCGACAGCGGCCTTGAAACGAACGGCCGCCGATTCAGACCGCAGCAAAACCGAAGGGCGAACCAGCAAGGGTCCGACACACCCACGAAACCGTCGAA
>UCEZ01000001.1:0-126894 GCA_900471525.1 Hyphomicrobiales bacterium
GTCTACGGCGACACCAACGGTGACAAGACGGCTGATTTCGCAGTCCACCTGGATGATGCGATCTCGCTGTCGAAGGGCTACTTCGTGCTGTAGCGACGAGGCCGCTTTGTGCGGCCTCGAATTTCCCTCACCACTGAACGACATCCTACCGGAGGCGGCCACGCGCCGCCTCCGGGTCGCAGCCGCATTCGACCTGTTCGCTCGATGAAACATTGAAACAGTTTCACGACATCGCACACAGGCTTCTCCCGGAAACGCTTGAAATGAATCGGGTTCTCACCTGGAGAGTTTCATGTCTTGACGGAAGTATGGACGGTGTTTGCCAACATTGAATTCGTTGGGCTCGATATTCTGGACGGATAAGCCGACGCGTCACCAAGTGCACTTGAGAAATACAAAGCTCATTTAGCCAACAGATCAAACCAAAGCCTATGGTGTTAACCGGATTCCCGGGCGCCGCGATTTGGATCTTTGCGTTCTTCATGTCCCCGCCAAAAAACCGTTGCACCCGTTTGAGCGACATGTATTCGCACCTGCAGCCTACCTCATAAGGTCCTGCTACCTCAGCCACTCCGCGCCTTGTAGTGTACATTACAAAGGCGCAATATTTCTGCTGCTGGGGCATGGTTCACCATTGGAGGAGCACATCATGAACGACATGAGCCTCATGAATCTGCAAGCAGGAAAGACATGGGTCGGCGCGGCAGCCATCGAGGCGCTCGTCGGGCGCCAGCGTGGCAAGGTGTTGGAAGCAAGCGATGCGTCCTACGACGAAGTGCGGGCGATCTGGAATGCGATGATCGACCGTAAACCGGCTCTGATCGTGCAGTGCGCCGAGGCGGCAGACGTGGTCAATGCAGTGCGATTTGCAGGCGACAACAAGTTACTCCTCTCGGTGCGCGGGGGTGGTCATAATATTGCGGGCAGTGCGGTCTGTGACGGCGGCCTGATGATCGACCTGTCGCCGATGAAGTCCGTGCGTGTCGACGTCGCGGCAAAAAAGGCGTGGGTGGAGCCGGGGGCGACCCTTGCCGACGTCGACAAGGAAACCCAGGCTTTTGGGTTGGTGCTGCCGACCGGGATCAACTCGACGACCGGTATTGCCGGATTGACGCTTGGCGGCGGTTTCGGCTGGACGACACGCAAATTCGGTCTGACGATCGACAATCTCCTTTCAGCTGACGTCGTGACGGCGAACGGCGCGTTGGTCCGTGCCAGTGCGACGGAAAACAGCGACCTGTTCTGGGCGCTCAGGGGCGGCGGCGGAAATTTCGGTATTGTCACCGCATTCGAATTCAAGCTTCATGACCTTGGCCAGGAGGTTCTTTCGGGGCTCGTGGTGCATCCGTTCGCCGATGCGAAAACGGTTCTTCAGCAATACCGGCAGGCTCTTGAAACGGCGCCGGACGAGCTGACCTGCTGGGCCGTGATGCGCCAGGCGCCGCCGCTGCCGTTCCTTCCACAGGAGTGGCACGGCAAGGAGGTTCTGCTTCTTCCGATGTGCTATTGCGGCGATCTCGCACAGGGCGAAAAGGCGACAGAGCGGTTGCGTTCGATCGGCAAGCCAATCGCCGATGTGGTCGGTCCCCATCCGTTTACCGGCTGGCAGCAGGCATTCGATCCCTTGCTGACGCCCGGCGCCCGCAACTACTGGAAAAGCCATGATTTCACGGAACTCTCCGATGCAGCGATCGGGATATTGCTCGATGCGATCGGCAAGCTGCCGGGGCCGGAATGCGAGGTCTTCATTGCTCACGTCGGCGGCGCCGCGGGTCGTATTGCCGTTGGCTCAACCGCATTTCCGCAACGGAATTCACATTTCGTCATGAATGTTCATGCGCGCTGGCGCGAGCCGGGAATGGACCAGAGATGCGTCGGCTGGGCGCGCCAACTCTTTGACGCTGCAAAGCCGCATGCGGTTGGAACAGCCTACATCAACTTCATGCCCGAAGACGACGGCGACCGCGTCGAAGCTGCCTATGGCGGCAACTATCAGCGGCTTGCCGAGATCAAGCAGAAGTACGATCCGCAAAACCTGTTCCGCATGAACCAGAATGTGCGGCCGGCAGGGGGAGACGGATGAGTTGAGCTCAGAAGAACGGATTTTCTCACAATTTTGGCGCCTCGGACGATTGGGCCGAGGCGTCCTGCGTACAATCGGAGGCTCATTTCGACTGTACATTTCCTCCATGGATGGAGATAACCATGAAACTCAGATCCTTAATGATGCCGATCGTCATAGCACTCTCAATTTTGACGATTTCAGGGTGCCAGAGCGGGCCCAGCTACGATAGACGTCCGATGGACAGTGGCAGCTACGGGTCCGGCGGCGGCAGTTCGGGATACTAGTTTCCGCTCGCCGCAGTTTTCGAGCATAGAATTGCCCGGTCATCCGTGAAGGCGACGGGGCTGCGGGGAAGGCCGCTCAAGAGACTTGCTAAAATAGGTGTGAACGGTCGAATAACGGTTACAGTACGGGTTCGAGGTCAACGGCGAGACCGAAGCCGTACGAGGAAATGCTATGTCCGACCAATGGCCCATGTTCATACTGCAGTCGCTCGTCGTGGTGGCGCTGGTCGGCGCCTTGTTCATACGTGGCGCAGGGGATTAGGTAGTAGCCTCCTGCCGGCGCCCAGCCGGTAATCGTAGCCAAGCAGTATGCAAAGCCCGGTCTTGAGAGGCTGCGCCAGTGGCGAGATGCAGCGTTAGTACATGGCTCTTCCGCCAACTGGAGCGACGTCATCGACGCGCCTTCCGCCAAGACGCGGTGCAGCGATCAACGAAGATATGCGGTATGACGCAAGTTATCGAGAACGATCTCGCCCTTGTCGGTCCTCAGGATCAACACGACGTGACCTTCACCGAAGCGGCGGCTGACTGTTACGCGCATCGCTGTCGCAGGAACACCGGCCCGAATAAGTCTGCGGCGCTTTGTCATGACGTAGTCATCACAGTCGCCGCTGGAGACGTCGGCCGACCATACATCGACCGTTTCCCGCCTTGGTGTTATTTCACGGTTGACCTGAGTTTGAACCTTGCTCACGAGTTGCATCAGTGTCGCGGAATAGCGAATGGATCGAGGTCCTTTGGTTGGGCACTCGTCGATATGATCGATGCAGTAAATGCTAAATGCGATCGGTTCTGCAGCGTTTACCAGCGACAGGAGAGCTGATGCCAACCAAAAGAGAGCTGCCAAGACGGCAATCGCCATTGACCCGAAGATCAACAGCAAAGACCAGTTGCGGCCACCGCGCTGCTCGCTGCTCATTGTGTGATGATCGACTGGGTCCATGCTGATGCTTGGACGTCCGAAGGGCGTGGTTGGGCTGTGCGTCCTCACTGGTAAAATCCCCTGACGATCACTTGCGCGCACCTGGCTACCGCCGATGGGCCAAGGCGACCCGTGGCTCGAACCCGCACGCCGTCATACTCGACTTTCGCCAAGGCATGGGCATTTTGCGGTTCAAAGGCCTGTCGGCAGATAAGCAGGAGGAAACTGGGCGGCTTGGATTGGGAATCCAGCGTGGCCTATATCTGAGCATTGTTTGTAGTTGTGAGCCGCCGGAACGTTTCTTGCGTTTCGGCGGCCGTGGCCCGAAGAAGCCGCCCCTCACGGCCTCCGTTCGCGCTGGCGAATGCAAATTCCCACGGCCCCACTGTCGAGGCCGCTGAATTTATTATCGCTGGCTGAGGTGCGTCAGCTGCTGTCGCGCACCGTCATCCAATCTCAGGCAACCATTTGTTCGGCGCGTGCCGCAATTCTCCGATACATCTCGTGGGCCGGTTGGCGCACTTGCAAGATGCGACGGACGTCTGCCGGCAGCAGAGCCTTCAGTTGCTCCCGGCCGGAATCGATGCTGACGATCGGCGCGAAAGGCGTCATGGCAGGATGCTGATCAGGATAGAGGTGAGCGAATTCAACGAAGTTCGTGAAGCCTTCGTGATTGTTGGCCGCAACAAGGAAGGTCTCGGCGGCAGCTCCCTCAGCCAGGATCACTTCATGGGTATCCAGCACAATGTGGAAATATTCGATCATCTCCCCATCGGCCGGAAGGGCAGGCGCAATGGAGATGCCATTGACGAGATCCTTCGCCCTGATGAGGACGCCATCGATGAGCAGAGCGTGGCCAGGGGAGACATAGAGATCCCTGTGCGGCGTCCGCTGGTCAATTGCATGCCGCGCAATACGGATAGGGACCACGCTGTCATTCCAGGACGGACCGCTTCGCTTGTAAAGATCGAGGCCGATCCATTTGACCGCCATGGATTCGCCGCGCACCGTTTCAACGAGATCACCGATCTGAAGATCCTCGACGCAAGTCTCGCCTGTCGGGGTCATGATGGAGGTGCCGCGGAGGAAGCACATCGGATCTCCGTCGCCGCCCTCCTTTTTCCACCACGGTTTCCCCATGGCTTGGGCGATCGAAGCCGGAAGTATCGTCGTCGCTGCCATGACGCCCACCGCGGCAACCTTTGCACCCGTTTCTGCGGCCAGACCGAGGAAGTGACGCCGCGCGCGATTAAGCTGCACATACCGTTCTTTGTTTGGTGACATGGTTCTCTCCTTGTTTCACTCGCCAGGATCAATCTGCCATTTCAGCGTTTTAACATATTCGTTCCTGTTCAAAGCAGCCACCTCTGCAAGAGGTGGAGGCGACCCGTCCCTTTGGAGTAGGATGTACTTCCGAGCGTGCCGGCCGGCGAAGGCATCGACCCAATGCTGCGCCGTGATTGTGCTTCCAACGCGCTCCGGTTTTGGCGTGCGGCAAGCCAAAGGCCCGGCCGCCGGCGCGGCCCGTAGCAAGTTATTTCCAGGAAGCGTGTGTTTTGACAAATGCGACAAGACGATGGAAACGAATGTTGGTGGCAAGCCCGGCAGGAGCCTTGCTTCATCGACTTGCGCTCGCAAGCGACCCCGTCAGCCTCGCATCGGCTCGGGTCAATTCTGTTCCTCTTTCGAGGGAACCTGACTTTCCACCTGTTCCGCGTACAGGATCAGAAGAGCGCCCAGCTCCTTGGCAGCCGTGGGAGACATTGCGGTTTGAAGCTGATGGGGTGAGCGGTCCGTGTCTTTATAGGCGTCCCATTCCCATCTGGAAACAGCGTATCCTATCCGCAGAACAACATGATACGGCTCGCCGACGGCTACACCCCATTCCAACAGGGTGTAGGCCTTCAGCTTGTTCTCGTCGTCGACCTCCCATTTCGACAAGTCGCTTTCGCTCACGGTGAGGACTTTCCCAATGAATGGTTGTTGAAGCGTTTAGCGGCGAATATTAGAATGAAAATCGTCCAAAGCACGCTTACCTTTAAGGCGTAGCCCCGCCCATCACCGTGCCATCTCACCATGCGAGGCCGCCGCGCTCGCAGCCCCACGATCGATCGGACGGCGGCCTCTAACCCCGCTAGGGGCTGAGATTGTGACGAACCAGGGCCGGGAATTATTCATTACTCCCGCCATGGGGAAATGCGGTAACGGACGGGTCGCTCCGCGTCAAAAAAAGTGACTTGTGAGCGCCGTCTAATTTAATAGAATTCGAAATGCGGGGACGGGAACCCTGCTCTCATTTCATAACCTAGGCATTTGGCCCCTCTCCGGTGGGAGAGGGGCCGTTGGTCAGTTATCGTCGGATCTCCCCGCGGACATCAAGGGGCCGCTTGATACCTAAGCGGCAAAACCGCTCACCACGCGCGGTGCGGATGGTTCCTGAGGCGCATCCACTCTTGCGTCGAACTCGATTGGCCGTTCTCCCAACGCGAAAAAATGTTCGATGGCCTGGATTGACCGCATCGCGGCTCGCCCGTCTCCGTAGGGGTTCGCTGCGCGCGCCATCGCCTGGTAGGCGCGGCGGTCTGTCAAAAGCTCAGTCACTTCGCTGACGATGCGATCCTCATTCGTCCCAACGAGCCGCACTGTGCCGGCAGCGACGGCTTCGGGACGTTCCGTTGTCTCGCGCATGACAAGGACCGGCTTGCCAAAGGTGGGAGCCTCTTCCTGCACGCCGCCGCTATCAGTCAGCACGATCGAACAGTCGCGCATGGCCTTCACGAAATCGCTGTAATCGAGCGGTCGCGTGATCAGCACATTTTCAAGCCCGTCAAGCGGGGGGAGCAGAACTTCACGTACCGCTGGATTGAGATGGGCCGGAAGCAGAAAGACAATCTCTGGAAATTTCCGGGCAAGCCGCGCGATGGCGCGAGCGGTCTGCGCCATCGGCTCGCCCCAGGATTCGCGCCGGTGAGCTGTAACCAAAACGCTTCTCCTGCCGGTGATCCGGTGGAGGTCCTGATTTTCGGTCAGGCTGTTGCTGCCGGATACATGCAGCAAGGCGTCGATGACCGTATTGCCCGTGACAACTATATCGCTTTCAGCGATGCCGTCGTTCAAGAGGTTGGACTTCGAGGTCTGGGTGGGCGCCAGATGAAGGGCGGCGAGCTGGGTGGTCAGACGCCGGTTGATCTCCTCCGGAAAGGGGTTGTAGCGCTCGCCCGTCCTCAGTCCCGCCTCAAGGTGGATCAGTGGAATTTTTCGATAGAAGGCTGCCAAAGCCGCCGCGAAGCAAGTTGTCGTGTCGCCTTGGACCACAAGCGCATCAGGGGTTTCAGCCTCGATGACCTGGGAAACTCCGGCGAGAACGCGGGCGGTGACAGTTTCCAGAGTTTGGGATTGCGTAATGATGTTGAGATCATGGTCGGGTTGGATTCCAAACAACCGGTTGACCTGATCGAGCATTTCCCGGTGTTGCCCGGTTACAGCGACGATCGGCGTGCAATGGCTTGAACTAGCGAGCGCATGGATCAAGGGGGCCATCTTGATCGCTTCCGGGCGTGTGCCATAGACAATCAGCAACTTGCGCATGCCAATTTCCTTTTAATCCAGCGTTGCGTTTAATTGGTCAAACAGAGAGCGGTGACTGTTTTTCCGCACCTGTGCATCAGTATTCAGTGCAGTATCGACAATTGTTCAAAACAACCCCGAGCATGTTAGTTCGCTCCGACAGGTACCGCTCGCAGTTATCCACTTCGTCGAAGGTGCTATATTCTGCAGCCGCGACGAGGATTGCGCAGTCCACATTTGGCAGGAATGCGGTTACGTCGTCGTGGGAGAGCATCGGAGGCATGTCGAACAGAATAACGTCCGGCCCCATCCTCAGGCGCAGGTCCTCCAATACCCTTGCCGCCTCCAGGCTCTGCAGCAATTCCGCTGAAAACTGCACCGGCTGATGGTTTGTCCCCACCGCCAGGTTTTCGCCGTATCGCAGGAAAACATCGTGTATCGGTGCGTCACCCTTCAAGAACTCTTCCATGGAGGCAGGAGCGCTCACACCAAGCATCTCGCCAATTCGCGGTTGTTTCAGATTGAGATCAACCAACAGCGTGCGGCAATCTTGCTGGTGTGCCAGGCTGAACGCCAGGTTGAGAGCGACGAGCGATTTTCCGCAGGACGCTGTCGGGGAAGTGATCGCAATGGAGGTCCAGCTGTTTTGACGCAGGTTCTGCAAGACTCTGGTCCGCATCATGTCGAATGGGGCATGCGCAGGGTCAGACCGGTCTATCGTGACAATATGATTTTCAATGATCTTGTCAGGGGCGAGTTCCAGTGTCGCCAAATTTCCCCAAGCGATTTCAAATCCGAGTCGCGTGCACGCCTGCATTGCCTGCTCCGCCAGTTGATCGCTGCTTTGTAATCTCAGACTGTCCTGTAGGGATGCCCTAATTTGATCCATGATTTGAACTCTGACCTGTTGCTATTGACAGAGAGAAATCCGACATCGCTTCGACCTGGCCGATGCCGGGGGGCGTGGCTTGGCTAGAGAAAGGCGTCGGAACCAAGGTTTCACTGTCCCCAATGAACGCGATAGGCATCAAGCCGGCTGCAAACATCGCCGCCATGCGACGCCTGGGGCTTGTGAAGCGAGCCTTGTCGGAGGTTCTGATGATCGGAATCGTGGCTAAGGGTTGTGATTGAAGCAATCGCGCCAGCTCGACGGGGCGGCGGATCGTTTTGTTGAGCACCTCGAGCAACACGACGAAAGCCAGTCCCAGCCCAACTCCTGCAAAGGCACCGAGACCAACTATGCGGGTGCGCTTGGGGCTGATCGCGCTGATGGGCGGCGTTGCAGCCTCAAGAAGCGAAAACCGCCCCCCATCCGAACGCCTTTCTATTTGTTCGCCAGTCAAGGCTTCCGCGCGCCTTGCGATGGCGGCATTGTACTGCATCTGAATGTTCTGGCGATTTCGCTCGAGTGAATTCAGGATGGTTTCGCTGGCTGGGGTGCCAGTTATCGACCGGGTCAAATCTTCAATGCGCCGTGCTACGGAGGTCTTTTCCACCGCCACGGCCTGAAGACGAGTATCGATATCCGACAGCTGCAGGTTGAGCCCGAAAGGTCCACTCCGCTCCCCTGGGGGACTGTTTTCGTTCTTGGCTTCTTTCGGCGGACTGGTCAGCAGGTCATTCTGCAGCGATGCTATCCTGACGCGCAGGGCTTTGATGTTGGGGCTCGTTTCCGAGAAAATCGCGAGTTGTTCCGCCAGCGCACGGTTGAGATCCACGAGAATCTGTTGTTCCGGCGTGAGCGACACGGCCCCGACAAGCTGTCCGGCGTTGGTATATGTCGCGATCAGGCTGCCCCGTTTGGTGCGGAGATCGGATTCTTCGCGTTCAAGCGAAATCAACCTCTCCTGCAGACTGCTTTGCTGGCTGCGACGAAAATCGAGGCTTTCCGGAAGGGTGTCTTTGTTTGCCGTCTTGAATTTGAGGATATCGTCTTCAAGACGGTTCAAGTCGGAGGACAGTCGTGTGACCTCCTGATTGAAGAATTGCAATGTGCTTCCGGCACGATCAGTCCGCTGGCGCTGGTTTCTTCCCAGGATCATTGCCGCGAGTTCATTAGCCACTTTGGCTGCCATATCCGGCTTGCCTGCCAAGAACGAGACACTGAAAACGTTTGCCCCCTGGTCGCGACCCTGAGTGTCGAACTGCAGTTGCTCGAACTTTATACGAGCCCGCATGTCCTTGACGATGTCTTCGCCATAGCGCTTCATCTTGGTATCGTCATAAATTCCGAGTTTCCTCGCCAGGGTAAGGAGATCATCTCGCGTGGTGATTTGCTGCTGAAGAATCTGGAGTTGCTCGACGGCACCAAGCGGGACGGTCGAACGGGCAAGTTCAGCCGGAATCTGCGGCGCCTCAACCAGGATCTTGGCGCTCGAGCTGTATACTCGTGGGATAACGCTCGCTACCACAACTGCAGACAGAAACGTCATGAAGGCAATCGCGATCACATACGGCAGCCTTCGCCGCAGGATCGAAAGATAGAAGCCCAAGTCTATATTGACCATTACGCAGACACCCAACTTCTGAACCGGATTGGCACTGTGGCCGAATTCATTGTTCAGTGGTTCGGAATCGCAGAATAGATAGTCAATGTAAGGTGAGTAGAGGGGGAGGGGCTGCCGATCTAATACCTTTGGGCTACCTTTGGGCGTGGTCGTTCTTCCGATGCCTTAACAATGTTTGACTTTGCGTAATCGCTTCTAGCCCGCATCCCGGCGCGCGCCGGACTGGCCGATGCTTCTCACAACATGCCCTGGCGATCCGCCGGATAAGCCAAAACGTGTGATTGCGGATTTTGTATCCATCGAAAGGCGTAAGTGGTGTTTACGTGCCGCGCCAAGCTTGCCCAAGTTGCTTAGCAGGCCCTTACCCAGCTGCGACTGAAGGCGGGGATTCGATCATCTTCCTAAGCTCGGACAATCCGTCCATGTTGTAAAAAGAACAGGAGCCCGATCCGCCACGACGGGCCGGTCAGCGCTTGCCTTTGGGCCGCACACCAAAGGCATCGCAACACCATTTCAATGCACTAGGAAAGACAGATGAACCTTCCTTGGCAACTCAGCGTGATCATACCGCACCTTAACGAGCCAGACGATCTGCGCCGCTGCCTTCTTGCCTTAGATGCGCAGCGCGCCGACGGTATTCCGTTCGAGATCATCGTGGTGGACAATGGCTCGAACGAAATGCCGGAAGCCGCATGTTCCGGCATTCCGGATCTTCGGCTGGTGCGCGAAACTGTCCCCGGTCCAGGGCCTGCACGGAATCTTGGCGCCAATCTGGCTCGTGCAGACGTGTTAGCCTTTATTGATTGCGATTGTATTGCCCAACCCGGATGGGTTCGGGCGATCTCCGGCCTGATGGCTGGAAGCCCGGATATCGACCTTGCGGGCGGCGATATTGGAATTTTGATTACCGATCCTCAATATCCAAGCGCGATCGAATCCTATGAAAGCATTTACAGCTATCGCGCCCGCGCTTACGTCGAACGCTATGGATTTGCTGCCACCGGAAATATGGCAGTTCGAAAGCGGGTTTTTCAATCGGTTGGTCCTTTCGGCGGAATTGCGACGATGGAGGACACCGAATGGGGCCAGCGGGCGACGGCAAAAGGCCATCGAATTGCCTTCCTGCCCGAAGCAAGAGTGCTCACGCCCTCATGCAAATCCTTTGCGGACCTGGCGCGCCGATGGGACCGGCACGTCGCTCATGAATTCCGCAAGGTCGCCGGCCGTCCAGCGGCAAAGCTGCGGTGGCTTGTCAGCGGCTTGGTTGTTGTTGGCTCACCATTGATCGAGAGCTTCAAAATTTTCACGACAGACCGAGTCTCCGGTGTTCGAAATCGCGTCCTCGCGCTGGCATGCCTTACGCGCATTCGGCTCCACAGGGCGGGTCGGATGCTCGATCTGGCGCTTCATGGGAATCCGCGTCGATTTGTCGAAAGCTGGAACCGCGAAGGCTCCTGAGCTGGTTTCAGCGAATAGGCAGCCTGCTGCCTCGGGAGGCATGTTGACGTTGACGGCCCGTCGCTACGAATGACGAAGCAAAGCCGTCCTTCAGCAGCGAAATCCTCCCAGATTTCCAGTTTGAAGAAAATATGTAATGTTCTCTAAGATAAATCCCTTTTCTGTAAATCAGAAATGTGCATTCTCGTGTTGTTTTTAGTATTTTTCTGTAAAATATTTCAATTTTTTATCAAAAGTCGATCGCAACCCAATTTGATTTGGGCGCCTGAAAATCATGAAATTGCCGCGAGCTCTGTAGGCCGTTACCGGCCTACATCGAATTGTTTATATTGGATTTATTGAGAATTTCTCCCGTATGGTTAATAATGGGTTATTCACGGCCATCGGGGCAATTTTAAGAAATACGAGGAAGTAAATAATCCTCAAATACGCAAATTTATATTTGGAATTTGCACGCTCCGTCGCCGCTTTCTTGAGAAATGACCATTGGGAGGCGTCATGTCGGAAGGCGATCTACGATACCCTTTGCGGTTTATCACTCATAACCCATCGGCCAACGGGGCGATCAAATCGCGATCCCTGTATTTTGTGGCCAAACGCTGCTTTGACGTTTCTGCAACATTGTTGGTTGCGCCATTCGCGCTGACGATCGTTGGAATGGTTGCGCTGCTGATCTGGATGAATGGTGGAAAGGCTTTTTTCTCGCAGCCCCGAATTGGGAAGGGCGGGAGGATATTCAACTTATGGAAGCTTCGAACCATGGCCCCCGATGCGGAAAGGAAGCTGCAGGAGCACCTGGCTGCGGACCCATTGGCCAGGGTCGAGTGGGAGACCCAACAGAAGCTGAGAAATGACCCGCGCATTACAAGGCTGGGCAGGTATCTGCGCAAATATTCTATCGACGAGCTGCCGCAACTCTTGAACGTGCTGGTTGGAGACATGAGCCTTGTCGGTCCGCGTCCGATGCTTCCGGAGCAGCGGCAACAGTATCCTGGGACGGCCTACTTCGACATGCGTCCCGGTCTGACGGGGCTTTGGCAGATTAGTGAGCGCAATGGTTGCACCTTCGTGGAACGCGCGCTGCACGATACGCGGTATTCCGGTATGATGTCGTTCAGCACGGATTTGTGGATTCTGTTGCGGACACCGATGGTCGTCCTGAGAGGGACGGGGCTTTAAGGCATTTGAGATCGAATGAGATCGAACGAAAAGGCAAGCACCAACCTTTGGTGCTTGCTGCCTTGGTGACGCCCTGAACCAGGGGCAAGGATTGTTTCGAACTATCCAATGTGCCAGCAGCTATAAGAGCTGCCGCCGTTGAATGTTGACCGCTATCCGTTAGTGTTCACTTCCCTTCATTCCCTCGGTCGAGGAAGCTGAAGCAAGCGGGAAGAGATCCTTGATCTTGTAGGCCACCTCAGTCCTGTTGGTGGCTTTGACCTTCTTCATGATATTGCGGATGTGGACCTTGACGGTGCTCTCCCGCAAATTGAGTTCGTAGGCAATGATCTTGTTGGCCTTCCCGCGTCTGAGCGCCTCAACCACTTCAGCCTGCCGTTCGGTGAACATGCCGGCCAGAGGGCGCGCCGCCGGATTTCCTGACTCAAGCGCCTGGCGCATCGCAAACACGCTGCTCGCCGGCACGAAAATGCCGCCGGCCATCGAAAGGGCTATCGCTTCGATACAGACGTCAATGCTGACGGAGGAAGGAATATAGCCCTTTGCCCCGCATTCGAGCGCCTTCATTATCTGCGGCAGGTCGTCCGTGTCGGCAAGCACGATGATCGGTGCTTCCAATGTGGACGAAAGCCGCTTGATTTCCTCTGCCACAGCTGGCTCGGCGATTTTTTTCCCGCCGACATTCAGCAGGATGGCGGCAAGCGGCGGGTAGTCGTGACGCTTGCGATCCCATTCTTCCATCGAACCGAACGCGAGAACATCCATGTCCATCTTGTGGGCAGAGATGCAATAGGCGAGGCACTGGCGGTCAAGTGCGCGATCGTCAATAATCAGAAGTGAGCGTCCTCGCGGAAGCTCACCAAGCTTCTTGTCATTCTCAGTATGAAAAGGATCGGCTGCTATAGAATGGAACAGGTTATTCGATACGTCTTTGCCATTAGTCATCATTAACGAGTTCATAGGTGTTTACTCCCCAAACGCACATGCAACCTAGCCCCTACGCAATCAGGGGTGTTAAAAAAAGGCATGTGCTAGCCCCAGTCTCTTATTTTCAGGCTCTGAACCTGATCTATACATGCTCAATAAATCAAGAATTCTATGCATAATTTCTTATATTACACGATATCATCGGTGTTGCCTAGCATTTGAATGAATGCGTAGATTGTTTGTTTTCTCTAATCGAAAAGGTCTGTCCGTCGATTTGAGGTAAGGAATTGCCACTAAGCAGTAGTGCCCCTACCTTTTTGGGGGATTATACGCCTGAATTATCGACCTGTAACCTGCAGAAAGGGATTTTACGTGACCCTGGGGGCTGGCGACGCGGTAGCAGGCGCAGCGAAATCATACCCAAAAGGTTTAATGGCGACTTGCCCGAAGTGTAGGATAGTCATTCTGTAGAAAATCCATGAGCAGCTAAAGTCATATCTGACGTTTAGTTCAGCATCAGGCTTCCGGAGAGCTGGCCGTGGCGATCGATTTCATGTTCGTCCATGTTAAAAGGTGAACTTCCACGCAATGCCGGCTGCTCGTTGGCCTGACGCCTGGGAATATATCCGCGAACGGCGTCGATTCGACGAATTTTTGAAGCCTTCCTGCTCCTCTGCTCCTCCGGTGAAGCCGCCCATGCCTCGCCGTTGTATTGTCATCTGCTCACGATATCTCCAACAACATCGTCGATATTTCCGTCCCATTTTGGGGAATTTCTTACGATTGACGCATGTCCATAGTAGCCACGCCCCAGTCTGTTGTTTGAGAACGATACATTGGATATCTTGCCCCCATCGAATTGACCGTCGGCGTAAATCGTATATCCCCCTCCGACCAGCCGGTTTCCTTCAACGCGGACACCGGAGATGGGGCCGAAGTAGTTACTGAGCATGATCGCCGATGTTTGCCGGTGAGGGTTGATGACCGTATTCCCTCTGATGAGAACATCGGATATTCCGCCATCTGTGGCTATTCCGTCAAAATGGGGGCCGTCCCATTGCGATTGCAGGTCATGTATATAGTTGTCTTCGATGTCTATCTTGGATGAGCCGGTGAGGTAGATGCCGTCTTCCACATGATGGATGTTGCAACGACGGATCGAGACGTTGTTGCCGGAAACGCTGATCCCCCGAATACCGGGCGCGGCCTGGCCGTCTATCTCGCAATTCTCCAGGGTCACACCATCTGCGCGTATGTCCAGGACGGCCCATCCCTTGGCGGTTATTTTGCAATTCCGGAGCGTCACGTTCGGCGCCAGGATCGTGACGGGGGCCTGAAAATCCAGACCGCTGACGGTTGCCCCGGCAACATCGAGCGTGAAACCTGTTGCCGAAGTGAGGCTCATATCGACCGGAATGCCGGTCGTCGCTTCATCCGGATAGGTGACGTCGATCTTTTTGCTCGCAGACGGTTCGCTCGAGGTCTCCAATCCTTGTGCGAACGTGCAGGGTGCGAGCTGCGCCTCGACGGCAGCAAAGAGCCAAAAAATGACAAGCCATTCAAGCTTGATGAAATGCCTCATGGCAGACGGAGCGTGGTTTGCGCCGATAGGGCCGCAGTCGCATTGGGCGCGCGCGCCTGCCGCCCGATATTCCTGCGCGGGTGCAGCGAAACTATCGTGACTGGGAGGTTCGACACATGTTTCTCCTCGGTTCCGGAGATCAGGAAACATCCTGGAAGACGTGCCAGCTTGTCGGATTCTCTCCCCTGTAGGAACCTGAATTTTGGTCGGCGGCAGCGTGGCTTTGAGGGAGGGAATACGCCTTATGCCTGCTTGGGGCTTGTCGTGCGAAGACGTAAAACTGCCTATCGGCCAGACATAGGGTCAACCAAATGGGGAAGCCATTCTGCCGCTGTACATCCCGGCCTAACCTGATGGCGCCACAAGCGCGAATAAGGATAAATTGTATCGCTCGGCATCGTCCCGTACGCACGAAGTGCTGGATGTTTGCGCGACGTCGGGAAGGAAATTGCGTTCCCAATTCCTTACCGTAACGCTGTTCCAGCTGAACGGCGTCTTTGAATATGGGGAATTATTCTGATGACGATATCGGTCATATTGCCGACGTATAACAGGAGCGGTTCGCTCGTTGCTGCAATGAACAGCGTGCTCACGCAGTCGCATGAGGATCTGGAGCTTATCGTAGTCGACGACGCCTCCACGGAAGATATCGAAAGCGTTGTGCGCAGCGTGGACGATCATCGGATACGCTATGTAAGGCGCCCGCGAAACGGCGGCGCCGCGGCGGCGCGAAATACCGGCCTTGGTCATGCCAAAGGCGACTATATCGCGTTTCAGGACAGCGACGACCTATGGTTGCCCGGCAAGCTGCAAAAGCAGTTTGCGCTGTTCTCTTCACTTCCCAGCCACGTCGGCGTGGTTACCGGTGCAAAGATCATCTATGGGCGTGACAATCAGCTGAATTATGGACCCGGACGCGTTGCCTACGCACCCAATCCCAGCCGCTGCCTTCGTCTTGGCGAGGACCAGCTCGGGCACCTCCTGACGGAGAACCGGATCAGTCTGCAGAATGCGTTGTTTCGAAAAAACTGCGTTCCGGATGCAGAGTGGTTCGACGTTTGCGCCAGGGCCAACGAGGACTGGGACTTTGCCATCAGACTGGCGCGGCACACAACCATCTACGAAGACATCGAACCGGTCGTGCTCGGGTTTATCTCGCGTGACAGCATTTCGACCAATCGCCGCAAGGAAACTATCGGCGTGCTGCGCATTCTGAAAAAAAACAGGGATGTTCTGGACAGTCGAAGGAAACAAAGATCCCTAATACTGATCGATATCTGCAGGTATTTTTACACCATCGGGAAGACAAAAAGCGCGATGCGGTTTATGGCCGCGGCGCTCAAGGACTACCCGCTTCATACAGAAATGATCGGCTCGATTTTTGTCAGCAAATTGTTCAAGCGGCGCCCGCAGCGACCTGCGACTTTATCTCCGACATGAATGGGAAATGGCCTGGCTTGCGATGGCTGGCATTAGGCCGCGCCTACGCGCCATACTCGGCCGCTTCCGGCGGCCAGCGGCCCGAGCGCGCGGCTGTGAGGAGTGCAAGCTCGCGGGCCTTTTTGCTTCGCTTTCGAGCGGGGTCATGATTTGCAAATTCCAGCATAAGAGCCAGACGCGCCGAGCGCACGGCATCGGCCAATCTTCTGCGGGGCGGATTGGCCAAAACTTGCCGGTAAATGTCCAATTGCAGATCAATGGCTCGCTGCAGGCTGAAACGATTGGTGACCACCTGTCGCCCAAAGGCGCCGAGCTCAATCCGGCGGGCAGCATCGACAACCAGTTCTTCGATTTGTCGCGCCAGCCGCTGTGCTCCTGGCCATCCGTCCCCCAGCCCATAGAAACCCTGTTTCAAAAACAGACTTAAGGTCTTCGGTTCGAAGATCTCGGAAAAAGCCTCCTCTCCCTGAACGATCAGCGGACGTCCGATCGCCAGGGCGCGCAATGCCGAACTTCCCATTCCAACCACGAGATCGGCGGCCGCATAGGCTGCCCTTGGGTCCATTTCCGCGCCCGGAAGAAGGACAACCTCCCGCCCGTGCCGGAGATTGACTGCCTTTGCCCGTGTTTCCAATGCCTCACGGGCGGGGCCGTCACCGACCAGGACGAGTTTCAACGGATGCAAACCGGCAAGGAGGTCGACGGCATCAATGGCCCGCACCAGGGCGTCAAGTTTGAGGTCGAGTGCGAGGCGCGAGACGCTGACGATGAGAAAGTCATCCGTTGACGCGCTGTGTCTGCGGCGAAACTCGCTTCCGTCAATGCTTGGATTGTCCCGCCTGACATCTATGGGCGGCTCGATCACCCAGACGTCGCTTCGCTGGACGCTGCGCGATTGCGCGCCGAGATCTGCCGTTCCCATGATCAGCGGCACGGACGCAGGAACATAGGGCATCACCTCCATGCTCAATACCGTGCAGAGCAATGGCACGTTGAGGAAAAGCGAGGCACCAAAATAGGCATCGAGGCAGCTGGGCCATTCGTATGCGTGGATAAGGTCGATGCGGTTTTGACGGGCAATGGTGGCGATTTGCGCTATTCGAGACGGCGCGGGGCGATAGTGGAGCGGTCGAGCCGGAATGAAACGCAGCCCACGTTCGGCGATGTAATCAACGAGTGGGCCTGGGATGCCATAGACGCTGACCTCGTGACCTGCGGCGGCGGCGCCGGCTGCAAGATCGATGGCGTTAATCTGACTGCCGCCGATCGAAAGGTCATGCGGATATACAAGAAGACGCATCGTTTTCCTCTGCCTTTAGGCCTCTCCAGGCCGACGAACTTGTTCATGGCCGCAGGGAGCACGCATGGTCAGAGTTGCGTGGATGGTATGATCCCGCAAGCTCCCCCTTTGATTGAAGCATCTATGCCGTGGCGCGGAAGGCGGCAAGCATCCGCCGTAGGAGGCATCAATGTTCCCTGCGCGGCTACGCCTTTCGAAGTGCGAATTACCGCATTTTGTTTCCTTTACTCGCCGGTCGAAAGGAACTCATTCTGAACGTGGAAGAATTCAAAAGTAACGCGGCATTCGACGATGTTTTAGCGAGAGAAATCGCCACATCGAGCCCATTTTGAATTCAGCGTCAATCGGGGATTTGGGGTCTTCGCCGCATGATCGCATCGAGTGTCACCTTGGAGGAAGGGGTGGTGATTCATCACCCCGATCTGGTTAATCTTTACGGATGCAGGGTGGGGGCGGGTTCCCGTATCGGCACTTTCGTCGAGATCCAGAAAAACGCGGTTATCGGTCGAAACTGCAAGGTCTCCAGTCATTCCTTCATCTGCGAAGGCGTCACGATCGAAGACGGCGTCTTCATCGGCCACGGCGTCATGTTCACCAACGACCCATATCCGCGCGCCGTCAATTCCGACGGCGAGCTTGTGTCCGACGGTGAATGGGAGGTCGTTCCCACCCTGGTCAAGCGCCAAGCCGCAATCGGCAGCAATGCCACGATCCTTCCGGGGTTGACGATTGGCGTGAGTGCCGTCGTCGGCGCCGGCGCCGTGGTGACGAAAGACGTGCCCGACCGGGCAATCGTTGCAGGTGTTCCCGCCAAAATTGTCGGTCGTGCGCAGGATGCGCCGGCCAGCGTCCCTTTATCCAGGAGAGTATGATGATCGGCATAGCGGTGATCGGCTACGGCTATTGGGGGCCGAACCTTGTCAGAAACATTGCTGAAGTCCCCGGCGCGCGGCTTCTCTACGTCTGCGATCTCATGCCGGAACGGTTGACGACCGTTAAGGCGCGTTATCCGGCCGTGGAGATTACCAACGACTTTGAAGAGATCCTGCGTGATCCCCGTGTCGACGCAATCGCAATCGCGACGCCCGTTTCGACCCATTTCAAACTTGCGATGAAAGCGATGATGGCCGGCAAGCACGTCTTCGTCGAAAAGCCGATGGCCTCGACGGTGGATGAGGCGCGCCGCATGGTCGACGAAGCCGCCCGCCGGCGCCTGATCCTCGCCGTAGACCATACGTTCGTGCATACCGGTGCCGTCCGCAAGATGCGTGAAGTCGTCGAAAACGGCCTTGGCGACATGTATTATTACGACTCGGTCAGGGTCAATCTCGGCCTGTTCCAGCACGATGTCAGCGTGATCTGGGACCTTGCCGTCCACGATCTCTCCATCATGGACTACGTGCTGCAGGAAAAGCCGGTGGCCGTTTCCGCGACCGGCATGAGCCATGTTGCCGGAGAACCGGAGAACATCGCCTATCTCACTCTCTTTTTCGAAAGCAAGTTGATCGCTCACATCCATGTCAACTGGCTCGCGCCCGTCAAGGTGCGCCGCACGCTGATCGGTGGCAGCAACAAGATGATCGTCTATGACGACCTGGAGCCCAGCGAGAAGATCAAGATCTACGACAAGGGCATCACGTTGAACGGCAATCCGCAGCGAAATGGCGAGAAAGTCTACCAGATGCTGGTGGGCTACCGGACCGGCGACATGTACGCGCCACAGCTGGACATGACCGAGGCGTTGGGTCGCGAGCTCACCCAGTTCGTCGATTGCGTGGAAAAAAGCCAGCAACCAATCGTCGATGGACATGCCGGCCTACGCGTTGTTCGCATTCTTGAAGCGGCAACCCAGTCGCTTGCGCAGCGCGGCCGCGTCGTCGAACTCGAACAGGCGAGGCGGATTGCATGATTCCCTTTCTCGATTTGAAAGCGCAATACGCGTCGATCAAGGACGAGATCGATGCTGCCGTCCTGAGCGTACTCGCTTCGGCGCAATATGTGCTGGGTCCCGAGGTTGCCCAACTTGAAGAGGAGTTTGCGGCTTACTGCGACGCGAAACACGCCGTGGCCGTCAACACCGGCACAAGCGCGCTCCATCTGGCCTTGCTTGCCGCAGGCGTGGGGCCTCGCGATGAAGTCATCACCGTTCCGTTCACCTTCGTCGCGACGGTATCGGCGATCTGTTATGCCGGTGCAGTTCCGGTGTTCGTGGATGTCGAACCGGTCACGCTGACCATGGACCCGAGCAAACTCGAGGCGGCGATTACGCCGCGGACCAAGGCAATCGTACCTGTACACCTATACGGGCAGATGGCCGATATGGACGCGATCATGGCGGTTGCCAATCGCCACGGCATAGCCGTCATCGAAGACGCCTGCCAGGCCCATGGTGCGGAGTACAAGGGGCGTCGCGCGGGCAGCATAGGCGCATCCGGTTGTTTCAGCTTCTACCCGGGCAAGAACCTCGGTGCCTGCGGCGAGGGCGGCATCGTCGTCACCAACAATGATGCGCATGCCAAGACCATGCGCATGTTGCGGGACTGGGGTCAGGAGCGCCGCTACCACCATGTGTTGAAAGGGTTCAACTACCGCATGGACGGTATTCAGGGTGCGATCCTGCGCGTCAAACTTCGGCATCTGGACGTCTGGACCGCCGCGCGCCGCACCCACGCAGCCCGCTATTCGTCGCTGCTCGCCAATCTGGACACCGTGGAGACGCCCGTCGAGGTCGCCTATCGGCGACACGTCTATCATATTTATGCCGTCCGCTGCCGCGACCGGGACGGTCTCCACCGCGCTCTGGAAGCCGAGGGTATTCAGTCCGGTCTGCATTATCCAATCCCTGTGCACCTCCAGAAAGCGCATGAAGACCTCGGATACCGGCCGGGGGACTTTCCAGTATCGGAGGCCGCCGCCCGCACGGTTCTTTCGCTGCCGATCTATCCCGAAATGACGGCAAGACAGGTCGAACAGGTGGTGGCAGCCATGGAGCACGACGCTTATGTCAGCTGATATCACGTCCATTGCGCGGATCGTTCAAGCGGTTCATGGCCGCCGCGAAATCCCGGAGGATCCGGGCTTCCAGCGTGAACTCTGCGCCGAACTCAAACGATCTTACGGTGCCGCTGGCCTCGTCGAACTCTATGGCCGCTTTTCAGCCGGTGACGGCTACGTCGATGCCTTGATGCGCAAAGCGATCTGGCAAGCCGTAGCGCGCCGGTGCGGACCCGGTCTTCAAATCGGCAGCGGCGCCGGCTTCAAGCATCCTGAAACATTCGAGATCGGCGGTGGCGTTTTCATTGGCGCTCAGGCCTATATCCAGGGCCGCTACGACGGAACATGCGTGATCGGCGACAATGTCTGGATCGGTCCGCAAGCATATATGGATGCGCGCGACCTGGTGATCGAGGAATGTGTCGGTTGGGGGCCTGGCGCCAAGATTCTTGGCTCCAGCCATACTGCCATTCCGGTCGACGTGCCGATCATCCGCACGGATCTCGAAATCAAGCCGGTCCGCATTGGTGCTTGGGCGGATATCGGAACGAACGCGACGATCCTTCCTGGCGTGACGATCGGCAAGGGCGCGATCGTTGGCGCGGGAGCAGTTGTCGTTTCCGATGTCGCTCCGTTCTCGGTCGTTGCGGGGGTTCCTGCGAAATTCCTGCGTTGGCGAAACGATAGCGATACGACGCCGGCCACATCCTGAAACGTTAGGGGCAGACAATGAAAGACAAGCGGGTTCTCATTACTGGCGGCGCCGGTCTCGTTGGATCGCACATCGCCGATCTCGTTGCGCTGGAACAGCCGCGCGAAATCCTGATCCTCGACAATTTCGTGCGTGGCCGACGGGAAAATCTCGCGCAGGCGTCCGCCACCTTTCCGTTGACCATCATCGAGGGGGACATTCGCGATCGCGCTTTGCTGGCGAAGCACTTCGAGGGTGTCGATATTGTCTTCCACCAGGCGGCGATCCGGATCACGCAATGCGCCGAAGAACCCCGCCTCGCGTTCGACGTTCTGGCAGGGGGGACATTCAATGTTCTCGAAGCGGCCGTCAAAGCGAAGGTGGAAAAGGTGATCGCCGCCTCCTCGGCGTCCGTTCTCGGGCTTGCCGACAGTTTTCCGACGACCGAGGAACATCATCCCTACAACAACCGGACGATCTACGGCGCCGCGAAGACTTTCAATGAAGGGCTGTTGCGCAGCTTCGCCGAAATGTACGGCTTGAACTACGTCGCCCTGCGCTACTTCAACGTCTACGGTCCGCGCATGGACGTCTATGGTGCCTATACGGAGGTGCTCATCCGGTGGATGGAGCGTTTAGCCGCCGGCTTGCCGCCAATCATCAATGGAGATGGCAGCCAGACAATGGACTTCGTCCACATTCACGATATCGCGCGGGCAAACATGCTTGCTGCGAAAGCTGATGTGACGGACGAGGTCTTCAACGTCGCCAGCGGTACCGAGACCAGTCTTCTGGAACTCGCACAGCTGTTGACCGGCGTCATGAAGGCGTCGCTGGAACCGCAGCATCAAGAAGCGCGCAAGGTGAATGCCGTGACGCGCCGGCTCGCCGACACGAGCAAAGCCGAGCGTCTCCTGGGCTTCAAGGCGCAGGTGACTCTTGAAGACGGTCTTCGCGGTCTCGTCGATTGGTGGCGCCAGGAGATGGCGCTCGAGGCCGGGGGGAAAGCCGCATGAACCCGGTGCTTCCTCAGATTCCAGTTGCCAAGCCCCTCCTCGATGAGATGGAGGTCGAGGCAGTCCGGCGGGTCGTGTTGTCCGGATGGGTGACGCAAGGCCCCGAGGTCGCCGCTTTTGAAAACGAGTTCGCAGCCTTCGTTCAGGCCGATCACGCCTGTGCGGTTTCAAACTGCACGACGGCGCTGCATCTGGCGCTGAAGGCTGTCGGCATCAGCGCCGGCGACGAAGTGATAACCGTCAGCCATACATTCGTCGCGACGGCGAATGCCATCCGCTATTGCGGAGGCATCCCCGTGTTCGTCGATGTCGAAGCCAACGGATTCAACATCGATCCGGACCTCATCGCGGCGGAAATCACGCCACGAACGAAAGCGATCCTGTGCGTGCATCAGCTCGGCATGCCCTGCGATCTTGCTGGGATCGTCGAGATCGGCCGGGAAAATGGTATTCCGGTCATCGAAGATGCGGCTTGCGCGACGGGAAGCGAGATACTCTGGGACGGCCAATGGGAAAAGATCGGCCGGCCGCGCGGTGATATTGCCTGCTTTTCGTTTCACCCGCGCAAGGTCGTTACGACCGGTGACGGGGGCATGCTGACCACAGCAAACGCCGAATATGACCGCAAGTTCCGCCTGTGGCGGCAGCATGGCATGAGCGTTCCCGATACGGTTCGCCATGGTTCACGGCACGTCATCTACGAGGGATATCCCGAACTCGGCTACAATTACCGCATGACCGATCTGCAGGCCGCCATGGGCCGGGTGCAGCTGACGCGGCTGCCGGAACTCATTGCGCGACGGCGCCATCTTGCCGAACTCTATCGCCAGGAGCTTTGCGACGTCCCTTGGCTCGAGGTGCCCGCTGAGCCCGCCTGGGCACGCAGCAACTGGCAGAGCTATTGCGTCAAGCTTCCGCCGTGGCTCGACCAGCGGGATACGATGCAGGCCTTGCTCGACAGGGGTATTTCGACCCGGCGCGGCATCATGAACATCCATCGTGAAGGCGCGTATGCGGACATGGCGTCGCATCGGGTGGCCAAAGGCCAACTGCCCCGAAGCGTGGCGGCGCAGGAGGGAGCGATCATTCTGCCGCTGTTTGCGCAGATGGCAGATGAAGAGGTGTTGTTTGTCGCTGAGGCGCTCCGCGATATGTGCATCGACAGGCGCGCAGCGATTGCATGACCTCTCGGTCGCAGCGATCAGCTTGAAAATCAACCATCCGTATTCAAGATGGGCGTGTGCCCCTCTACGTTGCGCGCCCCGCAGACGCGGTAGGCACCTCCGCGAAGGCGAGTTGACGAGCTGATTTTGCAGGCGTGCGTGACATGATGCCAGGCGGCTTCACGTGCTTGGCGACCAATCAAACCGATCTCAGCACCCATTTTCTGATCGGCAGCGGAAGCAACTCCGGCGGCAAAAGACCCATCAGCATTTTCAGGGAGTACAGTCCGCTCAACAGGACGGCCAGTGACCCCAATGCGGTGGCTTGCCAGAATGGCAGGACCAGCGTCGCGCCGAATATCAGTCCTGACGAGGCAAGAAAGATAAGCCCGATCCTGACGTTGGCGGCGGACCAACGGAACCCAGTGAGCTTTCGCGCGAAAAAGTAGATGAGAATGCTGTGCCAGAGATAGAGCCCAAAGAATGCCGCCGCGGAGCCGACCAGCCCGAATTTCGAAACCAGCAACCAGGCTAGGCCGATGTGCACCACCGTCGCGGCGACTTCCGTCCAGAAGAAAATGGCCTGCTCGCCCTTCGCCAGCACGATGAAGCCCATCGGCCAGGCTATGATCCGAAGCAGCATTCCAAGGCAGATCCAGCGCAGGAGATCGGCCGCGCCATAGAATTCGGGAGAATAGAACAGTCGCATGACGAGCGGCGCAAATGTCAGCGTCGCGAGTACCCCGGGGCCGGCAAGCAGGATGCTAACCCGTGCCTGCTCGTTGACCATGCGGTTGCACGCGGCATGATCACCTGAAATCGCGGTGAGGCGCGGATAGAAGTCGGTACCCATGGCCTGCAGGATGAAGCCCGCGTAAAGACTGCCGAGCGCCCAGGCGGCCTGATACAGTCCCGCGGCGGTAATGCCGCCGTGCTGCAGCACGATGATGCGGACGATATAGGCGCTGGCAAGGGTGAGCAAACCGCTGACCATGAAAACGAAGCCCAGTTTCACCAATCCGGCCAGTTCCTGCCTGAACTCCGGGGTGGACAAATTGGTCGGACTTTGGAGCATTTTTCGGCTGTACCACCAGGAGGTGAAGAGGGTGACAGCGGCGACAGCCACGAGAGACGGTGCAATCCCTTCGGCACCGAAGATGTAGACAAGGGGTATGGTGATCACGGTCGTGAAAAATGCTGCAAGCACGTTGATACGGGCGAGAGTTGAGATTTCTCTCATTCCCTGGATCAACGCGGTCTGACCCGCTGAAGCCAATCGAAAGAAAATGGCAAGCGAGAGGAATGCGACGCCGATGGCATGTTGGTGGTCGCCAAAGGTGAAGCGCGCGACAGGGAAGGCCAGAGCCGCGAGCATGAGCGTGCCAAGAAGGCCGAGCACGATGGATATTCGTTGAAGAACGAAGGCGGTCCGCGCAATCCTGCCGGAATCCCCGGTTCCAACCGCTTCGGCAATTTGACGAACGCCGCTGGACTGAATGCCAAGCCCCGCAAACGTCTGGGCGATGTCGACGATCGAACTGTAAATGCCCATCAGCCCGACGCCTTCGGGTCCAAGGATGAGAGCCACTGCCTTGTTGCGGATGATGGAAAAACCCACGGTCACAAGTGACGAGCCGCCGATCAGGACCGTCGACTTGAGAATCTGCGTATAGGTTTGTCCCTCTGTCGGGATTTCGCGCACGGTCATCGATATTCAAGCCTTGTGCCCGTTATGCGCCGGCGAGGAATAGTTGGGATAGTCCCTGTCAATGATGCGCCGGATGACCATCTCTACGCTTGATTGCCAGCTTGGCGAGCGCCAGCCGAAAACTCTTTCGAATTTGTCGCTCGAAAGGCATGAATTCGGTGGGCGTCTGGCCCTTGTGCGATAGTCGGATGAGAGGATGTCTTCCACGTCCGCGGAGGGACCGCCATGAACCCGGCTAACCTCAAAAATATGCTTGGCAAAACCCGACCAATTGGTCTCGCCGGTGCCGGCCACATGATAGATGCCGGAATAATGTCTTGCGGGGTGCGTTGCGACGAGAAGGATCGCCGTCGCCAGGTCCAAAGCGGATGTCGGGTTTCCCCACTGATCAGAAACGACGCCGATGCTGTCCCGGTCGGCGGCTATGCGCAGCATGGTTCTGACAAAATTGGTGCCGAAGGGACTATAAACCCAGCTGGTTCGAAGGATTATGTGACGAGGGTTGACGCTGGCCACCGCGCGTTCACTTCGCAACTTGGTGTAGCCATAGACGGTTTTCGGTTCAGCCTCGTCATCTTCCAGGTAGGGATAGGGATCAGTTCCGGAGAAAACATAGTCAGTAGACAGGTGAATGATCGGCACGCGTAAAACGGCCGCTGCCTCGGCGACAGCGGCGGCGCCCGCCACATTGATTGTATAGGCAAGGTTGCGTTCATCCTCGGCGCGATCGACCGCGGTGTAGGCGGCTGCCGAAACGACGATTTCAGGCTTTGCGGCCAGAATTGTCTGTCGCACGGAAGGGGGATCCGCGAGGTCGAAATCCGGTCGGCCGACGGTAATCAATTCGATATCTTCCATGTCGGCCGCTGCCTCGACAAGGCTGGTCACCACCTGGCCATTCTTGCCGGTCACCAGAATTTTCATTGCGCCGCTACCAGTCTACCAAGGCGGCTGCCACTGTAGGTGCCTTCACGAATAGGCTTCCACCACCATTCATTGTCGAGATACCAGGCGATGGTTTGCGCCAGTCCGGTTTCAAAGCTCTCCTGTGGTTTCCAACCCAGATGGCTTTCTATTTTCGAAGTGTTCATCGCGTAGCGACGATCATGCCCTGGCCTGTCGTCCACGAAGGCGATAAGCTCACGGTAGCTTCGCTGGTGATCGCGCGGCCTCACGCGGTCGAGAATGTCGCAGATCGCCTGCACCACGGCGAGGTTGGTACGCTCGCAGCCTCCTCCGATGTTGTAACTTTCACCGATCGCGCCCTCGCTGGCGATCAGGGCCAGCGCGCGTGCATGGTCCTCGACATAGAGCCAGTCGCGGACATTCATTCCCGCGCCATAGATCGGCAAAGGCTTTTCGTCGAGGGCGTTCAGGATCACCAGCGGTATCAGCTTTTCCGGAAAGTGATATGGACCGTAGTTGTTCGAACAATTGGACATCACGATCGGCAGGCCGAAGGTCTGGTTCCAGGCACGAACAAGATGATCCGACGCTGCCTTCGACGCGGAGTAGGGCGATGAAGGTGCATAGGGGGTCTGCTCGTCGAAGGTGCTGTCATCGAAAGGAAGGTCGCCGAAGACCTCGTCGGTGGAGACGTGATGGAAGCGAAAATTCCGTGCTGCCTGGTAGGGCAGTTCGCGCCAGTATTTCAATGTTGCCTGAAGAAGCCGAAAAGTGCCGACGATGTTGGTTTCGATGAACTGGGCCGGCCCATCGATGGACCGATCCACATGGGTTTCCGCAGCCAGATGGATGACGCGGTCGATCTTTTCCCGTCGCATCAACTCAATCAACGCGGCCTCATTGCAGATATCGGCGTTGACGAAGCGATAGTTCGGGCAATTCTCGATGGACCAAAGCGAGGCCAAATTGCCGGCATAGGTAAGTTTATCGACGTTGAGAACGTTTTCGCCGGTGGATACGAGATGTCTGCAAAGCGCCGAACCGATGAAACCGGCGCCACCTGTCACGAGTATGTTCATGGTTCACACTCCTCGATCATGTCGAAGACTTCTGCCTCCTCAAGAGACGGCGCCGTGCGGTCGTTATCGGATAGTTGAAACGTGGCGGCGTTCATCGGCCAGATGATGCCGATGTCGGGATCATCGAAGCGTATGGCGCGGTTATGGCTGGCTGAATAAGGATTGGTGACCTTGTAGATCACCTCCGTGTCGGGTTCGAGCGTGAGAAAGCCGTGCGCGAACCCCTTCGGTATCAGCACTTGGTTCCATTTGGTCGCGGAAATCCGAAGGGCGGTCCACTGCGCGAAGCTGGGAGAACCTCGCCGGATATCAACGGCGACGTCGAAGATGGAACCCTTTACCACTCGGACCAGCTTGTCCTGAGCATAGGGCGGCAACTGGTAGTGCAGCCCCCGCAGCACCCCCGTTGCAACGGAACGGGAGTGATTGTCCTGGACGAAGTCAAGCTTCACGCCATTTTCGGAAAGCTGTTGCGCATTCCATGTCTCCGAGAAGAAACCCCGGTCGTCCTCGAATCTCGGCGGGATGATCTCCAGCACACCGTCAAGCCCGAGTGATTTGATCTGGAGGCTCATGCTGCATACTCCTCCACACGGCGGCGGAGATAGGCGGCATAGGCAGTCTTGCCGAGGAGGCAAGCACGTCGCAGGACGTCCTGCGGCCGAAGCCAGCCCATTTCCAAGGCAATTTCTTCCGGACAGGCGATCTGGATACCTTGCCGGCGTTCCACTGTACGAACGAAGGATGAGGCATCCTGCAGGCTGTCATATGTGCCGGTATCGAGCCAGGCGTAACCACGCCCGAGCTGGCAGACATGCAGGTCGCCGCGCTCAAGATAGATGTTGTTGACGGTGGTGATCTCGAGTTCCCCTCGCTCTGAGGGCTTGATGGACGAGGCGATGTCGATGACATCGTTGTCGTAGAAGTAAAGTCCGGTCACCGCCCAGTTGGATTTCGGCACGGCCGGCTTCTCCTCGATCGTCATCGCCTTGCCGGTCTCTCTGTCGAAGCTGACGACGCCGTACCGCTCGGGATCCTCGACGTGATAGGCAAAGACGGAGGCCCCCTTTTGCCGGGCGGTGGCTTGCCGGCAAATGTTCGGAAGCCCGTGTCCGAAGAAGATATTGTCGCCGAGGATCATCGCAACATTGTCCTTGCCGATGAAGTCGCGGCCGATGATGAAAGCTTCGGCCAGTCCGTTTGGATGGGGCTGCTCGGCATAGGAAAGGCTGAGGCCGAAATCGGAACCATCACCAAAAAGAGCCTGGAAACAGGGCAGGTCGCGCGGCGTGGAAATGATGAGAATTTCGCGGATCCCGGCGAGCATCAAAACGCTCAAGGGATAATAAATCATGGGTTTGTCGTAAATCGGCAGCATCTGTTTCGATACCGCGATGGTCAGGGGATAAAGACGCGTGCCACTGCCCCCCGCAAGTATGATCCCCTTCATCTTGGATGCCCCTGGTTTCTGTCGCTCGTTGCCCCTGGCGGTTTGATCCACGACACCACCCCGCCGCCATGCAAAGCGTTCGGCCCGCTCATTGACTGGCCTGTTCCGATTGTGTTTTCTGCCCAGCAGGAAGTCCCGTCCCGTCAGCAGGCGCCGGAGATACCTTGCGAAGAACCCGCACGACATCGCCTGGCTGGAGGATGGTTGAATCCGATGCGGAGATTTCCCTGGCTGATCCACCGCTCTGCCGCGTGACGGTAAAGGCCAGCATCATGCTGCCGCCGATTTGCGAACCCGCGTCTCCGGATAGCGCCTCAAGGAGAAGTTTCTGCGTGGTGTCCCGCTTCAGCTTCAGCTGGTCGAGGCTGGCCTGTTCCGATTGGAGCTCGGAGGCAACCTCGGTACGCTGCTTGTCGTAGAGCCCATCCAGGTTGCGCGTCGTTTCGGCGATGTTCTGGCGAGCGCGCATGATTGCAGTCACAAGGTCGAGCCGGTTTGCGTGGTAGCTGCGCAGGGTACGCTCAAGATCCGCCTGACGTGACGGAAGGGCAATACCGCGCTCGACCATGCTTTTGACATTGGTGAGTTCCTTTCGGATCGACTCGATGTCCTCATCCGTGCTGACGATTTTCTTTTCGATGATCGCTATCTCGGAAGTCAGCAGGCTGCGCAGTTCCTCGAGGGACTTCGACTGCCGGTCCAAGTCATTCATACGAGCGGCTCGAATGATCTTTTCCTGCTGGAAGATTGCCGAGGCGAGCCCGCTGTCGTCCTGCGCCTCCGGTTCAAAGCGCATTTCCTTTGCACCCGACATCTCCGCCTGAAGCCGGACAAGCCTGATCTTGCTGCGCAAGATGGAATTGCCGATCTCCTGCAATTGGCCGACATAGCCTGTTTTATCAGCGAACCCCTGGGACGCGTTCATCGGCCTGAACTCGCCGCCGCTCATCGCCAGCGATTGCAGGACGGTCAGTCCGGAATGAAACTTGTACTCGCCAGGCTTGTTCACGTCTCCCACGACGTAGATGGGCGGTTGTTCGAGAATTTCGACGGTTGCCTCCGGGGCTTCCATCAGGCCTATCTTGGTTTTCAGCCGCTTGGCAATTTCCGCAGCCAGCCCCGTACTGTCGAGATCGCCCACTGGCAGAGTGCCAATTATCGGAAGCGACACCGTTCTCGCTTGCGAAATCAGGAACTCGCCGCCGAGCGCCTCCCATTTTTCGTAAACGCCTTTCGTGGGCATCCACTGGACGACCGTCAGGCGAATTCTTGTCTGTGGCGCGAATTGATAACTATCCGCCAGAACGGGCGAAAAGACGCCGCCGAAAACACTCATGGCGACCACAGCGACCTTCGCACGGAATGAACCACCGCAACGCCAGAAAGATACGTTCAATGTATTTCTCCAAGCTAAAAATACCCAACAGTCCCGTGGCCAGGATTGCAATAAAACAGCCTCCAGTTTGCCTATTAGACAAAGATTGAGAAGGGGAAGAGCGGCGGTTCTGCTTCATCAATATGGCTGAGACCGGGACGCGAGGTCTGTCGAGAATATGAAGACGTCTATATCGATTGATCTAGACCGATCTAAAGGCGGGTCGCGGTGGAGGAGGGGTAAAGGGGAAAGCAAGCGCATACCGTCGCTTGGAGGTCACGCATGCTACTCTCATCGTCCGTTTGGATGAGAGACAGTCCGGCGACATCTCCGGACGCATTGAGCATCGATCCTGGCTCAGCCCTTTTGCGCCGTCGCGGCCGTTCGCAACCTAAGCTACAGTCTTGCGAATAATGCGTGGATTCCGCTCGCTCTGTCGCTGTTGCAAGCGCAGACGAGCTTTGAGTGATCGGTACGGATATGATGCTGTTGGACGGGAATGAGCATGACGCTGCTGGGGCCAGGAGGCGGCTTGAGCCACAACGCGTCATTTTGATCCTGACGAACAGCGGGAGCATATCGGAGCGTCTGATCGCCGCCATGGAGCGGGAATTCCCGTGGATACGGGTCGAACAGGTTGATGCAGTCGGCGCGGCGTGCACAGCCTTTGCTCATCCTGTCGCACTCATTCTGGTCGATATAGCCCTGCTGAGGAAAGCGGAGGCCGCCTCGGCCGAACTCTTGCGTATGCACCCCCATGCACTGACCGCCGTCATTGAGCCTTATGACAAGGTCTTGGTCACGTCCCTGAGTGACGTCGTCCTATCTCCGCTCATTCGCAGCGTCCTGCCAATGGATCTCAGACTGGATGTCTGGCTGTCGATCATACGATTGCTGCTTTGCGGCGGCGAGTACCTGCCGCCCGGATTTCTCCTTCAGGCAAAAACACGCGACCAGAAAGTAGCCTCGTCTGAAAACAACGGCGTTGCGCAAACCCGAACGATCAACATGGCTGAGCTGACGACACGAGAGTCACAGATTCTTGGGATGGTTTCTCACGGTCTTCAAAACAAGCTGATTGCCGCGGAATGCGGGTTGTCGGAGCATACCGTGAAGATTCATCTGCACCACATCATTCGGAAATTGGGCGTCCACAATCGCACAGAGGCCGCCGCGAGGTTTCGCAACCTTTACGACAGTGGGCGGTTGATGAATGAGAGTTGATCCAGAACCGCTGCCGATCGAGTTTCCTTGATTGTCTGAGTTTCTCCCGTTTGGCGAAAAACGAAGCATCGATGCCATGCAAAGACCTGCGAACGTTTGCGTTGAAGACCCGAAGCGGCGAATGCGCCAAGCGGGATCAATCACGATCCATCCAACAATTGGCCGGTCATCGTGGCTAAGCCCCGTTTGGCAGGAATAGGTGCGCCATGACGCATTATGCCTGGACGATAAGGGTGCACGGTTGGCACGATATCCAGAAGGTCACCACGCTGACCGAGTTGCACGATATTCTCCAGACATTGGAATTGCCCGGCACAGCACCGCCAGATTGGGTTCTCATGGGCGCGTGGAGCGAGGAAGTTGCCGGACGCGGTCGCTATACCCACAACAAGGGCTGCAAGGATGAATGGTCGCTGACTCGGACCAAGGTGGACGATGCGTCAGATCTCAAGGTCTGACGTTACTGAAAAGGGAAGGAGGCCATCGTGGCGCGGAAGAACACCAGGAAATTTCTGCTTGCTATCGACCGCTGCTCCCCCGCTGGAGAATGTATAGTAAGTTGGAGTTAACGCGTCGCTTCGATGCACACCAAGAATCGGCATCGCCCTTACCCGCTGCGTTGTGAATGTTGCAGCGTTTTCCAGTCAGGACATCACGGCTCAGCCGCCGGCCAATCATTGGATGGATCGGGTTCGCTGGAAGCGTCGGTGGTCGCCTTGTTCATGTCTTTGGCATCGGGGTCTTCGGTATAAGCAAGCCGCAGATTTCTCAGCACCTCCTCCATCGCATTGATCGTCTCAATCGTACCCCAGCCTTTCGTGTTTGCGTCCGCGATGATGTCCTGCAGGGCGCCTTCAACCGTTTCTTGGCATGCAAGGTCACGGTCCGGGTGGCTTACTCTGTGTTTTGCTGCTTCGATTGTCATGGTGCCCTCGATTCGACCTAGAACTTAAGACATGCCTAATTTGTTCCCTGCCGATGTCTTTTGTGCGTCCATGCCACACAACCTCAGCAACTGAGCCGGTGGCCGGCCGGATAATTGCCTGCACTCTCGTACAGCGAAGCCGTTCTGGGCACCAAGACAAGGAGCTTTGCTGTGCAATTCTTGTTCCTCTTACCTATTCGTGATAGCTTATATACTGTTCAGCTCTTGCGAGACCAAAGCGGGATCGGTGGGTCTGTGATGAAATTTCTTTGCATTTCCGTTATTGGAACTATGTTTTGGGCTTCGGTCGCGTTCGCCGGCCCTTTGCACGATGCGTCCAAAAATGGAGATGTCGAGGGCGCAAAACACTTGCTGGATCAGGGTGTTAATGTGGCGGAGCCTGATAGCGCGGGTGATCCGCCTCTCGTCCTTGCAGCGCTTGCCGGACATGCCGACATCGTCGCTGTTCTGTTGGAGCGTGGCGCTGACATTGAGGTTCGCAATAAAAGTGGACTGACTGCCTTGCATGCGGCTGCCTATGGCGGAAATCTCGAGGTCGTAAAGCTGCTTGTCGCCAAGGGTGCGGCAGTGAACGACAACCGGAATTTCTACCATATGACGCCGCTTCACGCCGCGGCTGAAGAAGGCCGCGTGGGTGTGGTCGCGTTTCTGCTGGCGAGCAAGGCGGATATCGAAGCAAAGGAAAGAAACGGCGTTACGCCTTTGACCCAGGCCGGGTGGCGGGAGCATTGGGATGCCGCGGACTTGTTGTTGAAAGCGGGCGCCGTCTGCCAGCAAGCCGGCCTCGTTGGCGAGTGGCTCTACACGGAATGCACGAAACGTAAATGACATTTCGTTGAAGCAACAGGCCGCGCCGGCAAAACGGAGTATGTTATGTCTGATCATAAACGAAGAGGATGGGTAGGGATCGTAGCGGCGGCCGGAGTCGCCAGCATCGTGCTCCTGTTCGCCCAGATCGCGGTTGCCGAGGATCCTTTGGTCAACACCGGTTATTTCGGCGATGTCGCCATCAAGGGTTACGATCCGGTCGCCTATTTCACGCAGAACGAGGCGGTGGAGGGGTCGGCGAAATATTCCCACCACTGGCTGGGTGCGACCTGGTATTTCTCGAGTTCGAGAAACCGCGATATTTTCATGCGGGATCCGGCCAAATACGCGCCGCAGTACGGTGGATATTGTGCGGACGGGGTTTCCCTTGGAACGGTGACCACCAATATCGATCCGAAGGCCTGGCGGATCATTGAGGGCAAGCTCTACATCAGTTATGATCCGGGTGCTGCCGAGGGTTTTGAGAAGAACCCGACCAAAGTCACCAATTCGCAGAAGCATTGGGCCGAAGTGCAGCATACCCTCGTTACGGAAAAACTGCAGAAGGATTGGCGGCAGAATACCGCCAATTGACCCGCCGTGCGTCGGCTTTCCTGCCTTTTGTCAGGGGGTGAGCGAAAAGAATTTCAGGGCCTGCGGTGTGACGTGGACGTATCGCGCGCCCTGATTCTGGTTGCCCGTATTGCGGTAGACGTATCCGCACACCATGCGATCCAGGAAATAGCCGGCAAATGTCTCGCACAGGCGGTCATCCTGGATTTCCGTCACCCCCGTAATGCTGGTGTTGGCACTGCGATAGGCGGTGTTCCCTGCCTTGTCGAAATACTGGATGAAGTCGGTACCATTCCTGTGTTTGCCGACCCATGTCTTGTCGGTGACGAGATTGCGCAATTCGACGCCTGAAACCCGGTCATCCTCTGCCCCTTCAAACCCGAAAGGCCATTCGGGAATGCCGGCAGCTCGAAGACCGTCCAGATGGTGCTGAAGGTCTTCCTTGTGCCAGTAGTCATAGAGATAGCCGTAATAGGTCAGATTGCTGTCCGGAAAGAGTTTGAGCAATTTTGCCGCTTCGTCGGCGCCACGTACCCGATCTCCCCTTATCGTATAGGCAGCGGTCAAATATTCATGCACGGGTTCCGCATTTGGCAGCGCGTCCCGCGCCGCCTCCATCAGGGGGATCGCCCGTTCGTTGTTGCGCGCCGTATAAAAAACGATGCCCGCCAGCAACTGAAAACTCGGCGGGGGTGCAGGATCAAGCCGCAGGGCTTTCTCCATTTCGACGATCGCCTGTTCATGGTTTCCTGTGTGGGCCAGAATGAGCGCGAGGTTTCCAAATGCCTCAGCGTCGCTTGGCTGGGCCTGAACGGCTTTATTGGCTGAATCCATCGCCTCTGTCTCTCGGCCGTCAACCAGCTGTAGCAAAGCCAGGACAGCGAGTGCCCGCGCATTGTTGGAGTCCAGCTTCAAAGCCTGCCCCGCCGCGTCGTAGGCAATCTTGCGGGCGACCGCCGCCGACCAGAGGTAGGTGTAGTCGTTGCGCCAGACATCGACGGCAACGCGGGCGATACCTGCGTGAGCATTGGCAAAATTCGGATCGAGATCGATTGCCTTCTGGTAGAAGGACAAGGTCCTGCGATAGGTGTCGACATCGCTGTAGGTGATGCCCTCCTGTTCCGCTCTCAGGTAATAGTCGTAGGCCTCCAGATTGTCGGTGGGGATCCGCGCCAACTGGTCCCGCTCGCCTTCGCTCAACTTGACGGCCAGGGCCGAAATGATCTTGCCAATGACGTCGTCCTGCACTGCAAAGAGGTCGGCATATTGACGATCGTAGCGCTCGGCCCAAAGTGAAAGTCCCGTGACGGCGTCGATCAGCTTGACGTTGATCCGCAGCCGTGGCCCCGCCCGCTGCAATGTGCCTTCCAGGACATAGTGGACCCCGAGCTCCGCGGCTACGTCCTGAATCTTGCCGGATGTGTCCTCTATCGCGAAAACCGAATGGCGAGCGATCACGAAGAGACCGGAGACCTTGGACAGTTCAGTGATGAGATCGTCTGTCAAACCTTCCGCAAGATGATCATGTTGCTTGTCGCCGCTGACATTGATGAAGGGCAGTACGGCGACCGACGGCTTGTCCGGCAGTGGATAAGCCAACCGGTTTGCCGCCCCTGGTGTCTGGATGAATGTCCACGGTTGCCACCAGACCGCAGCGCCCGCCGAGAGGAGGGCAACGACTGCCGCTGCTGCGGCTGGGACCCGCCAAGAGCGCCGCTTTTTTGGTGGGTCAATTGTCTTGCCCGCGGCTGCTGGGTCAAGCACGACACGGTATATCCGTATGGGCTCGCCAATGCTTTTCACCTTTTGTACGCCGAGCGAGACATAGCCGACCGAAAGTTTCGTTTTCACTTGATCATATGCCGGCCCGGAGATGGCGATACCTCCCGGTTCGGCCAGCGCCTGTATCCGATCCGCGATGTTGACGCTGTCGCCATGAATATCCTCACCCTCGACGATGATGTCGCCGAGATTGACTCCGATCCGGAAATCGAGCCGCTGTTGGGGTGGCGCGGCGGTGTTCCGTTTCGCCTTCTGCTGCTGCACCTCAACCGCGCAGCGCAGGGCATCGACGACGCTGTGGAACTCGACCAACAGGCCGTCGCCCATGGTCTTGACCAGCCGGCCGCTGTGTTCGGCGATCTTCGGCTCGAAAATGTCCTTCATATCGGCCTGGAAGCGGATGCGCGTACCTTCCTCGTCGATCTGGCTCAAGCGACTGTAACCAACGACATCGGCGATCAGGATTGCTGCGAGATGACGCTCCATGTTCGGGCTTTCTCGGCGTGCGCTGGAGGATATTCTACAGTAGGTCTATTGCCGATGCCATCGCAGCTGTCCAAATCCAAGACAGCTGGCGTATGGAACAGTCAGGCGGCCAGTGGCTATCGCGGACGCACCTGTGATGCCGAGTTGATCCTGATCTCAATTGTGTCAAGCGGTCACTTGGGCCACTCGCAGCTTCTTTTAAGGTGCGGAACTGACTATGACGAGCTGCGATGGTCTGATGTCACCACGATCTGGTCCGTCTGTGGCAGTTGGCCAAAGCCGAGAAGCGGAAAGGTGAGGATAGCTGCGGCAAGGATAAAGCCTGTTGTTAAACGGGCTGCCTTCGCGAGCTGGTGTCTCTGGCCACCCCGATCATACGTCATTCTCGCCTCTGAGTGTGTCGCGACATCAGGACGTCGAGGCTGGCCCACTACGAAATGCAAGGCCTGGGCAGCGTGCGAGAATCGCCGCCCAGGCCTCTAGTCGCTTCTGTCCACATATGGTGGCGGCGACCCGTAGAGGCTTGGCCTTGGGGAAGACAAAACCTCCAGCCGACGGGAGATGGGGCCTCTCGATCGACCGTTTTTAATTTTAGCGATACTTAATACGCTCGCAATATGAGAGAACATCATCATCATGACTGTTGGCAGGTTAACAACACTTGGCGTCATCGGTGCCATCGCTACGTCTCCCGGGTGGGACAAAGGTGCTATTGGCGCCCGGGCCATCCATAAGGCGCAGGGGTGGTCTGATATCGGCTATAACGAAATCATCAATCCGGACGGTGTTCCCGCAGCCGTCCGACGTCGGACGACCGTCAGGTATCGGACCGTGTTGCGGCCGGGAATAAACTTGTGTTTCTAGGAGGTTGGGAATAGGCCGTGCACGGCAAGAGCGACAGACCTGCACTTGCTTGTCCCGAGAATGGAAAAGCCCGCTCGTTTTCCCGGGCGGGCGTTTTCAGGCGACGCATCTGCGGTGTGGTGACGCTAATTGCGTTTGATCATTCATATCCGAGTTTTTAAAAGGCGCCGGTGATTCAGGGCTTCCAGTCCGTCGGAATGGATATTGCGATATTTGCATTCTCCGGCAAGAACGCTCTGCATCATTGCAACCGATTTGCCGCATATGGGTTCTTCGTAAAGAGACATGCCTTTACCCTCCCGCGGGCGAAGGATTGATAGCCTTCCACGCACCGAAGTCCGTTGGTGGCCGGTGACGAGGCATGATGCGCCTTTGACGCCAAAATTGGAAGTTATTTATCTGGTATTTGGCGTTCTGGCTGATGATTTTATCGCATTAATACCTAATTTCAAGAAATAATACTTAATTATAAACAGACTGTTTTTCAGAAATGCCACCCTGTGCACTATAGTGTCATTGTAAACTGTGACAAATACCGAGCGATATCGCCTCAGCATTGCTTCTAGGCTACGCGCGACTTCAGCGATCAAAAAGGGGTGCTCGCATACTGAGGAATAGGTAGGAGGGTTGGAGTTTGCTCCGACCCGGATGTGCTATTCTCAGTGGTGCTGAAGGCTCAATCCGCCGCTCTGCCAATGACGTCAGGTCCGCAGGATTGCACCATCGCAAACGGCAAGAAAGACAAGATTCTCACCGTCACCTCGATAAACACGACGGTGCAGTAGTTGTCTGATTGTCTGCATTCTTGAAGAGCTATGTAAATCTGCGTCAGCGCCTATGGGGGGCCAATATGGCGAACATCACCGTAAACAGTGGTTTTGGCTTTGACATCCGCGATTTCGATTTCAGCGAAATTCTGCATGCGGTTTCTTACAGCCGGAGCAGTACCAGCTTTGTCGCTCGATACGCGCTAGGCAAAGAGGAATTTCACGGCACCAATTTTACCTACGACGGGACGGGCACGCCGATTGGCGGCACAGTCACGAGTTACGCCGTTTGGCACCAGACCACGCGGGCATTCCTCGTTAACGGTTTCAGCGTCGCTATGACGAGCATCGTAGCGGCTGCACGGACTTCGAGCACCAGCGACGATCTCAAGGTGATCGCGGGTGCGTTAGCGGGCGCTGACCTCTTCAATGGTGGCAACGACGCTGATTACGCGAGGCTCTATGCCGGCAACGACACTGCTGCTGGCAACGGCGGCAACGACAGTATTTTCGGCGGCGACGGAAACGATACCGTCGCAGGCGGTGACGGATCCGACACGCTCTATGGCGAGGCTGGAATCGACAAGCTTGAAGGAGGCTCTGGTAATGATCTCCTGAATGGCGGTGCCGGGGCTGACACGCTCAACGGCGGGACAGGAACGGACACTGTGTCCTATTCCGGCGCGACAGCGGGTGTGACGGCAAAGCTCGCCGGTGCTGCCGCAAACACAGGCGATGCCAAAGGAGACGTCTATATTTCGATCGAGCGGCTGACGGGTTCAAGCCACGCCGACAAACTCTACGGCAATGGCAGCGCCAATCTGCTGACCGGCGGTTCAGGGGATGACCTCCTGCACGGCGGTGCCGGAGCCGACACGCTCAACGGTGGGACAGGAACGGACACTGCGTCCTATTCCGACGCGACAGCGGGTGTGACGGCAAAACTTGCCGATGCCGCCGCAAATACAGGCGATGCCAAAGGAGACGTCTATATTTCGATCGAGCGGCTGACGGGTTCAAGCCACGCCGACAGGCTCTACGGCAATGGCAGCGCCAATCTGCTGACCGGCGGTTCAGGGGATGACCTCCTGCACGGCGGTGCCGGGGCCGACACGCTCAACGGTGGGACAGGAACGGACACTGCGTCCTATTCCGGCGCGACAGCGGGTGTGACGGCAAAGCTTGCCGACGCCGCCGCAAACACTGGCGATGCCAAAGGAGACGTCTATATTTCGATTGAGCGGCTGACGGGTTCAAGCCACGCCGACAAGCTCTACGGCAATGGCAGCGCCAATCTGCTCACCGGCGGTTCAGGGGATGATCTCCTGAACGGTGGCAGCGGCAATGATACGCTTTATGGCGCCCTCGGTGCCGATGATCTGACGGGGGGCGCGGGAGCAGATATTTTCCTCTTCAAGGCGCTGACTGACACGACCGTTGCCCTCGCGGGGCGCGACTCGATCTTCGACTTCTCGCTCACCGGCAATGACAGGATCGACCTGTCAGCCATCGACGCGAACACGTCGGCTTCGGGCAACCAGGCATTCTGGTACTTGGGAACATCTGTCTTCACGGGACACGCCGGTGAACTGCGGTATATCAAACAGGCCTCCGACACCTATGTCTATGGCGATGTCAACGGCGACAAGAAAGTCGATTTCGCCATTCACCTTGATGACGCCCTCAGCTTTGAGAAAGGCGACTTCATTCTCTGAGGCAATGATAGAGACTGCCGCGATTCCGGTTGCGTGGCCTCATCACCTTTCTTCATCCAAGAGGCGTCAGGTATTATCGCCCAGCGCATCATTCGTCTTCGTCCGGGCCAGCTGATTATCTGCCGCCATGACAGGCATCATGTGCCTCGCTGTTTGCTGCAGCCTCAAGCTTCTGGCAGAGCCCCTCGCGGCATCACGTTCTCCAACCGTTCGCCGTATGTCCGTGTTCTCCCCAAAAATGGCGACTGGACATTTCCATAAGCAATATCTAATTTTCTTGTTGCTGTTGCCTTGGCTGAAACCGGAACGGCATTTATAGCGGAAGCGTTTTTGACTTTCGGTATTGAGGGGCTTTTTAGCGGTCTATACTACTGTGAGAAAATTTAGAGCCCGTCACCGTCGTGGTGGCGGGCTCTTTGATTTCAGGTGCCTCTCGATCCCGGAGAGATCAATGTTCTCGATGCACGGCAGCCATGGGAAAAGGGCGATTTCTCAACGCGTGTTCATCGACAATTCCACACTGAAACAGTTCCATCAATTGCGAAGCAATAAACTGCGCCTCTGCGCCGTCAGGGCTTATACCGAGGTGCGAGCAACGACCGTAGAGTGCCCGTCGCAAACGCGTAACATCTTCGTCTGACAGTATCCGATTGAACACGTTGCCCTCCCAAGCTCATCGTCCCCATGGCCGTGAGTTTGTCGGTGTTTCGCGCGCCTCGCAAGTCGCTGAATTTAGCTGTCCACAATGTATATCCGTCTTGCTGCTCATCGTGGACGTTCCGGTGATATCCTCGTTTCGGTGTCATCAAACTGGGCGGGGCTGACGTCGCGGCAGTGGCCGCTAGCCAGCCCCTGTGGCCTCAGCCGACAATTGCTTTTTTACCATTTCACGGTTGGATCAGCCAGAACGACACAAGCCGTAGGCGATAACGCTTTCGAGTGATGGCATTCGACCTTGAAAGGGGCGCCGCGATCAGCGGTTCGGACGGCCGGCCTTGATTCCGGTGCGGATTGCGTATCTGACCGAACGCCATCGCCTTTTGCGACGGCTCGTTTACTTCTTCGAGCGCCTGTGCGCCCTCAAAAGTGGTGGGGACAGACCACTCTGCTATTCGCTCTGCCGGAAGTTACGAAGCCGATCGAACAGGACCGCAAGCACGATGGCGCCACCGATGAAGGTGCCTTGCCAGAAGGCGTTGATGCCCAGCAAGCCGAGACTGTTGCGGATCACCTCGATCAATGCTGCTCCGATCAACGCGCCGGAGGCAGTGCCGACGCCACCGGCCAGATTGGCGCCGCCGATGACTGCCGCCGCGATGACCTGGAGTTCCATTCCGGCGCCGATGTTGGTGGTGACGGCGCCGAGCCAGCCGGTTTGAATGATGCCGGCGATCCCCGCCGACAGGGCGGAAATCATGTAAACCGCAACCTTGATCCTTCGCACCGGGACGCCCGTGAGTGTTGCGGCGTGTTCATTGCCGCCGATGGCAAAGACGTAGCGGCCGAACCTGGTCCAGCGCAGCACGAAGCCGGTGAGAAGTGCCAGGACGATCATGTAGAGTACCGGATTTGCGATACCGAAGAACCATGCGCCGCCGCCCAGAGCCAGCAGTGTGTCGTGATCCGGCCCGAACTGAAAGACGACGGTATTGTTGGATGCAACCATCGCCAGGCTACGCGCGATCGAAAGCATGCCGAGCGTGACCACGAAGGGCGGAAACCCCAGATAGGCGATCAATACTCCGTTGAAAGCGCCGATCACAAGAGCCGTGCCGACCGAGGCGGCGATGCCCACTTCGATGCTGTAGCCGGCGTTCATGACAACCGCGAGCACCATGCTGCACAGACACAGTACCGACCCCACCGACAAGTCGATCCCGCCGGTAATGATGACGATGGTCATGCCGAGCGCGATGATTGCAACAAAAGTGACGTTGCGCGTGATGTTGTAAAGGTTTTTCGCCGTCGCGAAAGAGTCGGTCGCAAAAGTGAGGAAAATGCAGGCTAGGATGACGGAGAGCAGGACCCAGAACGTCTGACTGCCGACCACCGCCGCGAGCCAGCTTTGCTGCTTCTGATTGATCGTCTGATCAAGAGTAATTGTCATTGTCGGCCTTCGTTTTCATCTCACACCGGTAAGCTGCTTCAATCATACCTGCTCGATCGCGCCGGTAATAAGCCCTGTCACTTCCTCGGGCGAACTTGCCACAATCGGCTTGTCAGCGACCTTTCTGCCGCGCCGCATCACGATAACCCGGTCGGCAACGTCAAAGACGTCCGGCATGCGGTGACTGATCAGGACCACGGCAATGCCCCGGTCACGCAGGTGGCGGATCAGGTTGAGGACTTCTGCCACCTGGCGTACCGAGATGGCCGCCGTCGGCTCGTCCATCAGCACGATCTTTGCCTCGGAGAGCATGGTGCGGGCGATTGCCACCGCCTGCCGCTGGCCACCCGACATCTGTTTGACGAGGTCGCGCGGGCGCGTCTCCGACTTCAGCTCCTTGAAAATCTCGCCGGCGCGCCGGTACATCGCCTTGTAGTCTAGCACCTTCAGCGGGCCGACGCCTCGGCGCAATTCGCGCCCGAGAAACACGTTCGCGGCCGCCGTCAGATTATTGCAAAGTGCGAGGTCCTGGTGAACGATCTCGATGCCATGCTGGCGCGCTTCCACCGGGCGGTGAAGGATGAGTTCGCCGCCGTCCATTTTCATGGTTCCGTGGCTCGGCCGAAAGTTGCCGGCGATCATCTTGACCAATGTGGATTTGCCGGCGCCGTTGTCACCCATCAGCCCGACGACCTGTCCCGCCTCAAGGGCCAAGGAAACATCGTTGACCGCCTGGATGGCGCCGAAATGTTTGGAGATGTTGGTGAGTTCGAGAACCGCCACCAGCCTTGTGACCTCCCCGTCACGTGTCACCTTCCGATTTCTTCGAAGGACAGGTGACGCTGTGCATTTACGCAAAACCCGGCGAGAGCGTCAATCAATTGTATTGTGGATAGAACCGCACGCTGCAATCATCCATTTGTATGATAAATACCCGTTGACGAACGGTGCGCATGGATATTAGCTGTTTGCTGGGAGGCGAGCATGCTGATCCTTGTTACCGGTGCTACGGGCAAGGTCGGGCGGCACTTCATAGCGGGGCTGCTTGACGATCCGCGATTTTCGAATGCGCGCATCCGCGCGCTGTGCCATAACCGTTTGCGCGAAGAAACCGACCGGGTCGAGGTGATGCGCGGCTCGATTGCCGATCGGGATGTCGTGACCGCGGCACTTACCGGCGTCACCCATGTCCTGCACCTCGCCACCTGCAAGGAAACCCCCGCCGACGTGATGGACGTCACGGTCAAGGGCCTGTTCTGGCTGCTTGAGGCGTTTCGCGCCAGCGCTATGGCGCGCCAGTTCATCCTGATCGGTGGCGATGCCGGGATAGGGCATTTCTACTATCGCCACGAAAGGCCGATCACCGAACAGACACCGCACAGCGCGTATCCGGGAAGCTATGCGCTGTCCAAGGTTCTGGAAGAGGTGATGCTGGAGCAGTTCGGCATCCAGTATGATATCAATGGCTGCTGTCTGCGCGCCCCGTGGATCATGGAGAAGGATGACTTCAAATATACGTTGTCTTTCGGCGATGACGTGTTCGGTGGTCCCGACTGGAAGACCCTCGTCCCGAAAGCCGATGCCAAGCGCTATGCAAGCCAAGGCACCGTGCCGCTTCTGCGCGACGCAGACGGACGCCCGCTGAAGCGCAACTTCGTGCATGTCGATGATCTGGTCAGCGCAATATTGGCTGCGATCGACAATCCGCGCACGAAGCGGCAGCTGTTTAACATCTGCATGGACCGGCCGGTCGACTATGGCGAAGTCACCGGTTACCTCGCGCGCACCCGCGGCCTCGAATCCGTCGACATACCGAGCCAGTTCCACTCGAACTGGATGGACAACAGCAAGGCCAAGCACCTGCTGGATTGGCGACCTGTCTACGATCTGGAATTGCTTATCGACTCGGCCTGGATGTACGAGCGCTCTCAGAATGACCCTCGCATAGTCTGGTACCCGGGTTGACGTGTGGCGGGCACGCCGTGTCCGTCTGTTTCAAGGGAGGAAGCCATGAGGAAGTTATTATTGCTTGGCGTCGCTGTTCTGGCACTCAGTGCCGGACAGGCTTTGGCCAAGAAGCAGCTGGTCATCGTCGTGAAGGGCCTCGATAATCCGTTCTTCGAAGCGATCAACCAGGGTTGCCAGAAATGGAACAAGGAAAACCCGGACTCGGAATATGAATGCTTCTACACAGGCCCGGCATCGACCTCGGACGAGGCCGGTGAAGCGCAGATCGTCCAGGACATGCTGGGCAAGGCCGACACCGTTGCGATAGCGATTTCACCGTCCAACGCCAAACTGATCGCCCAGACGCTGAAGACCGCCAATCCGACGATTCCCGTGATGACGCTGGATGCGGACCTTGCCGCTGAAGACTCGGCGCTACGCAAGACCTATCTCGGCACCGATAATTATCTGATGGGAGCACGTATCGGCGAGTACATCAAAAAGGCCATGCCGAACGGCGGCAAGATCTGCACGATCGAAGGCAATCCGGGCGCCGACAACATTCTGCGCCGCGCCCAGGGCATGCGCGACACGCTCACCGGCCAGAAGGGACTTGCAGAGCTGAAGGGTGAGGGCGGCTGGACGGAAGTCGCCGGTTGCCCGGTCTTCACCAATGATAATGGAGCACAGGGCGTTCAGGCGATGACCGACATCCTCGCCGCCAATCCCGACCTTGGTGCATTCGGCATCATGGGCGGTTGGCCGCTGTTCGGTGCGCCACAGCCTTACCGCGACTTGTTCAAGCCGATGGCTGACAAGATCGCCAGCAACGAGTTCGTCATTGGTGCCGCAGACACGATCGGCGACGAAGTGGCGATCGCGCGCGAAGGCCTGGTCACGGCACTCGTCGGCCAGCGCCCATTCGAAATGGGCTACAAGGCGCCGTCGGTAATGCTGGACCTGATCGCCGGTAAGCCGGTTGACGATCCGGTGTTCACAGGTCTCGACGAGTGCACCAAGGACACGGTTGATACCTGCATTCAGAAATAACCTATCTGTCCGGGGCGTCCGGCCAACGGGGGCCCCGAACGGCCGTTCTAATTTTGCAAGGACTAAACTGATCCGAAGGATTTGCTGGGATAGCGCAGTTTTCATTTATGCGATTGTGACGTGAGTGCGAGCACTTGGGTGCAAGCGAGCGCACGGCGAGAGCCGCACCGTCCGCCTAAGTTGGCAAAAATTTCCTGAAGGCTTTGGGGACGCCCGAGATATTCACCACCCTGTCTTGCCTTGGCCCGGCAGAGTACACATCTGGGTCGCGTCAATTCGAACGGCGGATTGCGCCCGCCGCTCCACGCGACGGGCTTTTATATCACTTGCCCTCAAGTCCGCTCAGGCGTGAGCGTGGGGATGATGATGATCCCAGACTGCCCACAGCGATACGACAGCAATGAGCAACCCAAGCACCACATTGGTCCACATCACGTTCATATTAGCGGTAAAACCGAGCAGCCAGGGGGATGCGGCCAGCCAGAGGCCGAGCGCCAGATTCACCCATTCCTCCCATTCGGCGAAAGCCGAAATCGCCGCTACCGCCAGCGCGCCGAGCATGACCCCAACGATCCACGCGTTCCAACTCGGCACGGCTTCGGCTGTAAAGCCGATAACCCACGGCGAGATGAACACGGCTATCGCCAGGACCACATTGGCCCAATCCTGCGCCTTCTTTCCTTCCATCAGAGCGTTTGCCATGTCAGACCTCCAAGTCTGAAAGTTTAAGTAAAGTATTATATCGCGAATGCCACATGCCTAACAATAAAAATAATTCAGAAAGGGGCGGCTCCCAAGAGGTTTCCCGGGCGTTCCCCAGACCTTCTGCAGTCACGATTCGCCAGGGGTAGGTTTTCTGACCTACAGTTTTCGTAGAACCCAATATTTAAGCTGGATCCGCCGTGTCCCCGCGAACACATCCTGTATCGGTCGCGACCTGCTATTTCACGCCCGCCAATCCGAACTTGGCCCCTATGCCATGATCGATCTCACCGAGCGTCTCCGCAAAGCCGTCGATGATCGGGCAGTCGGGGCGGTCGTCGCCGTGGCAGTTGCTGGCCAGATGTTTCAAGGTCTTGGTCATCGCCGCAATCGCCGCGGCCTTCCGCTCGAGTTCGGCGATATGTTCGAGGGCGATCACCTTGACATCGGCGCTTGCCCGCGAACGATCTCGCCATAGCGCCAGCAGGGTTTTCATCTGCTCCACGGAAAATCCGAGATCGCGGGCGCGACGGATGAAACGCAGCGTGTGGATATCATTGTCCGTGTAGGTCCTGTAGCTGGCCTCGGTACGGAGTGGGGGCGTGATCAACTTTATCTGCTCGTAGTAGCGGATCATTTTCGTCGAGACGCCGGAGGCTTTGGATGCTTCACCAATGTTCATTCTCGTTTCCTTCCGTCAGTTTGTCCTGAAGCGCCGAAGACGCAACGCGTTTGCCAGTACGAAGACGCTCGAAAGGCTCATCGCGCCCGCGGCGAGGATCGGTGACAGCAGCGTCCCGTTCAGCGGATACAGCACGCCCGCCGCGACCGGAACGAGGCTGGCGTTGTAGGCAAAGGCCCAGAACAGGTTCTGGCGGATGTTGCGGATCGTCGCCTTGCTGATCGCAATCGCCCGCGGCACGCCCGTCAGGTCACCCGACATCAGAACGACGTCCGCGCTCTCAATGGCGATATCCGTTCCTGTTCCGACCGCCAGGCCGGTATCCGCTTCGGACAGTGCGGGGGCATCGTTGATGCCGTCGCCGATGAAAGCGACCTTGCGTCCACCCTGCCGCAGCTTGCGGATGGCCTCCACCTTTCCGTCCGGCAGGACTTCGGCAATCACTTCGTCTATACCGAGTTGGCGGGCGATAGCCTGCGCGGAACGCTTGTTGTCGCCGGTAATCATTGTGACTTTCAGGCCGAGTGCATGCAGAGCCTCTATCGCTTGCGGCGTCGTCTCCTTGACGGGATCGGCCACGGCGATAATGGCGGCGAGCCTGCCGTCAATGGCGGCATAGAGCGGCGACTTGCCCGCATCACCCAATGCGGCAGCCTGCCGGGCGAACGAAGAGACGTCAATATTGTTTCGTGTCATGGACCGGTCTGAGCCGATAAGCACCGTTCGATCGTCGAGCCGACCGCTCACGCCGTAGCCGGGAGCAGCCTCGAATTCAGACGTGTCGGAGAGAACAAGACCATCGGCCTCCGCCGCGGCGACGATGGCTTCGGCGATCGGGTGCTCGGACTGCGCCTCGAGGCTGGCTACCAGGCGGAGGGTCTCGCGGCGGTCGAAGCCCTCGCTGACGACGAAGTCTGTCAATTCTGGTTTGCCCTTGGTCAGCGTCCCCGTCTTGTCCAGCGCGACGACATCGACATTGCGGAGGGTCTGCAGGGCCTCGCCTCTGCGGAAGAGGATGCCGAGTTCGGCGGCGCGGCCCGTACCGACCATGATGGACGTCGGGGTCGCGAGACCCATGGCGCAGGGACAGGCGATGATCAGCACAGCGACGGCGTTGACCAGGGCGAACGTGAGCGTGGGCGAGGGGCCAAGGAGTAGCCACGCCACGAATGTGAGGGTAGCCGCCGCGATCACGGCCGGCACGAACCAGCCCGTCACGCGGTCGACCAGCGCCTGGATCGGCAGCTTGGAGCCTTGCGCCGCCTCGACCATCTTGATGATCTGGGCGAGCAGCATGTCCGAGCCGATCTTCGTCGCTTCGAATGTGAAAGACCCGGTCCTATTGATCGTGCCGCCGACGACGTCAGCGCCGGCGGATTTCTTTAGGGGAACAGGTTCCCCCGTGATCATTGACTCGTCCACGTAGGACTCGCCGTCGACCACGCGGCCGTCCACCGGAACCTTCTCTCCTGGCCTGATGCGCACGACATCGCCGCGCACGACCTCGCCGATCTCGATCTCGATGAAGTCTTGGCCGCGCTTCACATGCGCGGTCTTCGCCTGAAGTCCGATGAGGTGTTTGATGGCCTGGCTGGTCCTGCCCTTGGCCCGTGCCTCGAGATAGCGTCCAAGCAGGATCAGCGTGACGATGACGGCGGCTGCCTCATAGTAGAGGTTTGCGGTTCCTGACGGCAGGAGACCAGGCAGGAACGTTGCGACGACCGAATAGCCCCAGGCAGCCGACGTGCCGAGTACTACCAGCGAGTTCATGTCGGGCGTCCAGCGCAGCAGGTTGGTAACGCCTTTCCGGAAGAATTGAAGACCCGGTCCGAAGAGCACCAGCGTGGCGAGGACGAACTGGAGGACGAGATTATTATCCAAGCCGACGTTGTCCATGACCCATTCATGGATTGCAGGGATCACGTGCGATCCCATCTCGAGGATGAACAGGGGGAGCGTCAGCACGGCCGACACAATGAGCGACAGCTTCAGGCGGGCGGTCTCCAGGCCACGACTGTCCTCGCTGTCATCCGCAAGGCTCTCCGCAGTGATCTCGCGCGCCTTGTAACCCACCGCACGCACGGCATCTTCCAAGGCGGTTGCTGCAGTTCCGGAGACGATACGGACGGTCGCCCTTTCAGTTGCGAGATTGACGGAGGCTGACTTCACGCCTGGAACTGCTTTCAGGGCTTTTTCCACGCGCGAGACGCATGAGGCGCAGGTCATGCCTTCGATACCGAGTTCGCGGGTTTCGAGCTTCGGTTCGTAACCCGCCTTCTCGATGGCCTGAAGGACCGCTTCCGTAGAGACCGGTTCGTTGAAGGTGACGGTGGCCCGCTCGGTCGCCAGGTTGACAACGACGGAGGCGACGCCGGGTACGGCGGTAATCGCTTTTTCGACCCGAGCAACGCAGGACGCGCAGCTCATGCCTTCGATCCCGAAATCGGTCGGGACGGGCAGGGATTTGGATATTTCGATCTTCGATATGGCAGTCATTGGGGCGATCCCTTTGCTAACTGCTCATACAGATAATCTTTCCAATGATGGGAAGGTCAAGGGGCCGAAATTGTAAAACCGAACTTGCCGCCGACCGAAACGAGCCGAGTACGGGGCGCTCGATCTCGAGGTCAGCGCTTGATGTACGACACCGGGTATCCGGCTTGTTCAATGGCCAGCCCGATTACAGCTGGGTCAAGCAGCGTCTCCACGGTCGCCTTCTTCGAAGCGAGGTCCACCGTTGTGACCGCGACCGGGTCCGCAGCCTTGATCGCCTTTTCGACTGCGCTTTTGCAGTGGCTGCAGGTCATGTTCCGGATGTCGAATTCATACATAGTGATGCCTTTCGTTGTTGCCTCGATATGGGGCTTCCAACGCTGGGAGGGTCAAGGACTGTTGCACTATTTATCGATCATGATGTCTGGCAAGGACTGCCCGGTTCTCGCAGGACAGATTTCGGAGCGACTTCGTTGCCTCCGATGGCCGCCGCCTCGCTGCTGTCGATCACGCTCGTGCCGGCGTTGATGATCGTCCCAAAAAGTGCCTTCAGCACCCGCCTTTACAGCTGACGGCAAAGTAGCGAATACCTACAGTGTTTAAAAATGCGGGGCCTGAGTCTTTATGAACGACAACGTAATTAAATTCCAAAAACGTAAGGCCGTAAAACCTCCGAGGCAAACGCCGCCGTGGCTCCGCAGATTGATGATCATCGGCGGCGTAGCCATCGCCATCGGTTTGATTTATACGTATTTTGCGCTGACTATACCCGCCTAGAAAGCGACAGTCCGCCATCCTGTGCAGTTGCGGCAGAATTCCCTTCGTACAATCGATAATGCAGCGCATGCGGCGCTGCGTTCAAATGGCCGCCCGGTGATCTGCCTGGCTGAGGATGGCGGGTATCTCGGTTATGCGTTGACGGGACGGGAAATTGGTGTTGGCGATATCAGATGAGTGATAGCAGGCACATGACGCCACAAGAACTGATCCGTCGGCTGGCGGCCTTGTCGAGGCCTGATCGTGATCGTCGATGACGAGATCGGCAAGCTGATCGGCTATACCCAAATCCTGAAGGTTGATGCCGACTCGATTGCTGGCAAGTAGGCTGGTATGGTCCACGGGATGCCAAGTTCTGTTTGCAAACTGAAACTGGCTCGACAGATAAGCCTCAGCGTCGTTTAATCGACGTTTTCTCATGCGTTTGTAATGGCTTAAGTTCATCTTTTAAACCATCAGGTAAACTTTGAACCGTTGGCTAGATGCGCTCTTCGCGCAGTGTCCTGGAGGAAGAGAACAGGCAAAGGCCGATCATCACAAGCACGGATGCGCACTCGATAACGTAGAGCTTATCAAGCCCGTTCGCGGTGTATTCCGGATAGATAGCCTGACGGAACCACATGACGACGTGGACCAGCGGGTTCCACATCAGCGCATCGAATATCGGCCCGGGCAAATTGTCCGGGATGAGGATGACGCCTGACAGGAGGTATAGCGGCCGATTGATCAGGCTGAACACCTTCTCGTAAAGCGGGAACGCGGCGAACAGGGAAATATTGGCCATTCCCATGCCAAAGCCCATCAGCGAGGCGACGACCACGGCCTGCACCGCCGGTGCCAACGACAGTTCGTGCAATCGCGACCCTTCGCTGGTGCATAAAAGCATTACAACGACCGTCACCATCACCGAGGTGATCAACTGCAGGATAAAGCGCGCCACCGCTGCATCGAAGGGCGAAACGTTCGGGTAGGAAAACAGGTTCTTGTTGGAGCGAACCGCGCCCGCGACAAAGCTGGACATGCCCTGGTAGAAGCCAAAGGGTAGATATCCGGACGCAAAGAACAGGGCAAAATCATTTCCGAGCGCCGGCACGCGCGCCAGCGTCGAGAAAACCGTGGTCATGATAGCGACATGCGCCAGCGGGTCGACTATGGCCCAGATATAGCCACCCGGCTTGCTGCCAAACCTAGCCTGCATTTCTCGAATGACAAGGGCTGCAACGACGCGGAGATGCTGGGTGAGATTGTACAAAACCGGTTTCCGAAAGTGCTTTTTGTTACGGCGTCTGTATTCGATATTCGTCTGCTGCACAATCATGGTGAAAATACGCCTTGCTGCCGCGTCTTCCCCTATCTTCACAAGGCAACATGGATCCCAGAGTGTCTGCGTCAAGCGCACCGATGGTGTACGGCGATTTCCTTTCTTAGTTGGGACGCGCATCGAGCGCATGCAAAATGCCGCGCAGTTCCGCAAGCCCGCGCAGGCGGCCGATCGCCGGGTAGCCGGGGGTAACCGTCTTTTCCAGATCGTCGAGCATGCGATGGCCGTGATCGGAGCGGAAGACGATGGTGTGTTGCGGGGAGCGGCGGCGGTCCTCGGCAACCAGTTCTTTCAACACCGCCACCATGTCGACGTCGCCATCGAGATGCGCGCTTTCGTGGAAGCTGCGGCCATCGCCCTCACGGGTTGTGGCGCGCAGATGTGCGAAATGGATGCGCGAGGCGAAACGGCGGGCGATGCCGGGGAGGTCGTTGTCGGCCCGGACACCGAGGCTGCCGGTGCAAAAGCACATGCCGTTCGCCGCGGAGGGTACTGCGTCGAATAGCGCAGCATAGTCGTCCGCCGTAGAGGCGATGCGGGGCAGGCCGAACAGCGGGCGCGGCGGATCGTCGGGATGTAGCGTGAGCTTGACGTCGAGGGCCTCCGCCGCCGGCGTCACGGCTTTCAGGAATTCGATCAGATTCTGGCGAAGGTGCTTGGCATCGACGCAGTCATAGGCAGCCAGTTTCTCGCGAAAACCGGGAACAGTCATGGGTTCTGTGGTGGAGCCGGGAAGGGCGGAGGTGATGATGCGGGTGATTTCGGCCATTTCGGCCTCAGTCATGGAATCATGGACGGCCTTGGCACGGGCTCGATCCGCTTCCGAATAGTCGTTCTCGACGCCGGGCCGGTTGAGCACAAACAGATCGAAGGCAGCGAACCGCTCATGGTCGAAGCGCATGGCGGTCGCGCCTGTCGGGGTTACGAAATCGAGTTCGGTGCGGGTCCAGTCGACGACCGGCATGAAATTGTAGCAGATGATCTTGATGCCGCAGGCGGCGACTGCTTCCAGGCTGGCGATCCAGGCCGCGATCTCGGCCTTGGCTTTCCCTCCCGTGCGTTTGACGGCGTCCGGAATGGGGATGCTTTCGACGACAGACCAGGTCAACGGCGAGCGGCCGGCAGGCGTGGTTTCGATGAGCGCCTGGCGCTGGCGGACTTCACCTTCCGTCCAGGCACGGCCGATCGGCACTTGATGCAACGCCGAAACGATGTTGGTCGCCCCTGTCTGGCGCACATCATCCAGCGTCACCGGCGCATCCGGCCCGAACCATCTCCATCCCTGACGCATGCCTGTCTGTTCCTCGCGATCGTGTTTTTGTCGGTTATTCAGCTGAAATAGTTGGGGTGCATCAACTGTAATTCGGCGACATCGGGAATGACGGCGCTCAGATGATGCATCATCGCAGCGCGAGCGCTTTCGACGTCGTGGGCGGCAATGGCATTGCGGATCGTCACATGCTCCTCGATTACGCTGTCCATGCGTCCGAGCGCCGGCAGCGTGAGCCGACGAGCGCGGTCGATCTGGATCTTCACGGTTTTGAGGATGGTCCAGATGCCGGGATAGCCAGCAATCCCAGCAATTGCCTCGTGGAAGGCTTCATCCTGCTCGTGGAACAGGGACGTCTCGTTGTGGGCGGCATGGACGCGCTGGCGGGCGATGATGGCGTCGAGCCGGGCTATATCCGCCGGCGTTGCGATTGCCGTCGCAGTTTCTACGGTCGTTCCCTCCAGCGATTTGCGGATCACCACTGCTTCGGGAATGGCAGCGACGGGAACAAGCGACACGAAGGTGCCGGACTGGGGAAAGATATCGATAAGTCCGGCCTCCGCCAGTCGCAGCAAGGCTTCGCGCACCGGTGTCCGGCTGACACCGAATTCCTCGGCGATCCTCTTTTCCTGCAACGGCATACCCGGCGGCATCTGCAGCGAGACGATGGCGGAAAGCAACCGTTCATAGATCGCCGCCCCCGCCGTCACGCGCCGGAGCTTGGCAGCCGCCGGTTCTGCAAGGATGGGCACGACGACGTTGCTGCGGTGCGTGGGAGGCATGGAAACTCTCGAAGCGTTGACACTGTTGTGAATACTAGTATATCAGTTGCGTCACGTTGCCAAGACGTGATGCGGGAGGAGCGACTAGAAATGGCATTGCATCCAGACAGGCTGTTTCCTGCCGAGCCCGACACAAGGGCAATTGCAAGACGCCTTTACGACACCGTTGCCCGGCTGCCGATCCTGTCGCCGCATGGCCATACGGAACCGTCCTGGTATGCGGAAGACAAGCCGTTTTCGGACCCGGCCGCCCTGTTCATCACGCCGGATCACTACGCGACGCGCATGCTGTATTCGCAGGGTGTAAAGCTGCAGGAGCTGGGCGTGCCGCGGCGTAACGGGGAACCTGTCGAAACGAACCCACGCTCGATATGGCGGCTGTTCGCCCAGTATTTCCATCTCTTTGCGGGTACGCCGACGCGCCTCTGGTTCGAGCATTCTCTGGAAATGGTGTTTGGCATTACCGAGCGCTTGTCGCCCAAAACGGCCGACGCTTTGTTCGACCGGATCGAATCCGAGATCCCGATGCCGAGCATGCGACCCCGCGCGCTGTTCGACCGCTTCGGCATCGAGGTCATTGCCACCACAGACGGCGCGCTCGAAGACCTCGCGCATCATGATGCCATTCGCAGATCCGGTTGGCATGGCCGCGTGGTGCCGACGTATCGGCCGGATGCCGTGGTCGATCCGCAGGTGCGCGGGTTTGCCGGGAACCTTGAGCGTCTCTTTGCCATGACAGGCGAGGCGGCAACCTGGGCCGGATATCTGAATGCTCACCGCGCACGGCGCGCCTTCTTCAAGCAACTCGGCGCGACCGCGACTGACCATGGACACGCGACGGCACGAACGGAAAACCTATCACCAAGCGATGCGGCGGCATTGTTCGAGACCGTGCTTGCGGGCAAGGCGGATGCCCGGGAAGCGGACGCCTTTCGCGGCCAGATGCTGACGGAAATGGCGCGGATGAGCCAGGAGGACGGGCTGGTGATGCAGATCCATCCCGGCTCCTATCGCAATCACAACCCGTCGCTGTTTGAGGATTTCGGCCCTGACAAAGGTGCGGATATCCCCAAGGCAACCGATTATGTGCATGCACTGAAACCGCTGCTCGATGCTGTCGGCAACGATCCGAAGCTGACCGTGATCCTCTTCACGCTCGACGAGACCGCCTATTCGCGCGAGCTGGCGCCGCTCGCAGGCCACTATCCGGCCTTGAAGCTTGGGCCTGCCTGGTGGTTCTTCGATAGTCCCGAGGGCATGCGCCGGTTCCGCGAGACGACGACGGAGACCGCCGGCTTCTACAACACCGTCGGCTTCAACGACGACACCCGCGCCTATCTGTCGATCCCGGCACGCCACGACATGGCGCGGCGAGTGGACTGCGCCTATCTCGCCCGGCTCGTGGCCGATCATCGCCTCGATGAGGAAGAGGCGTTCGGACTGGCCGGCGAACTCGCCTACGGGCTGGCGAAGAGGGCCTATCGACTGTGAGGGAATTTTGCAGATGGGCGGCACAGGAGACGCCTGCTGCACAACAAGGGAGGAGAACGACATGAACGTTACGCGCAGGACTTTTGTCGGCGGGGTTGCCGGCATGACTGGTCTCGGGCTTTTGCCCGGCCGCCTTTTCGCACAGCTGAAGGCACCGGCAAGCCCCGTCACCATCACGGTAGTGGATGTCGCCGGCAACCTTGCCCTAACGCAGGGCATGTTCGAGGCCTATGCGGCGGCAAAGCCGGAATGGGTATCGAGCTTTGCCTTCACCAAGGCGCCGGCACCGGAACTGCCGTCCAAGATCAAGGCGCAGCAGGCCGCCGGCAAGGTCGATATCGATCTCGTCTTGACCGGCACCGATGCGCTTGCAGCCGGCCTCAGCCAGGATTTGTGGGTCGATCTCGCCGCACACAAGGCTGATCTGCCGAATCTCGAAGGCATCCTCTTGCCGCAGGCTTTCAAGATGCAGGCGCTGGCCAAGGATCAGGGCGTCGTCATCACCTACTACCCCTCCGGTCCGCTGATCGAATACATTCCGGACCGCGTTCCGACTCCGCCGACCACGGCTGCCGAACTGCTGGAATGGACCAAGGCCAATCCAAAGAAGTTCATGTATGCCCGTCCAGCCAATTCTGGCCCCGGCCGCACCTTCCTGATGGGGCTTCCCTACATTCTCGGCGACAGCGATCCGCGCGACCCGGTTAACGGCTGGGCGAAGACCTGGGAATACCTGAAAGCTCTGGGCGAGAACATCGAGTATTACGGCACCGGCACGACGCAGGTGATGAAGGAACTCGGTGAGGGAACCCGCGACATCGTCGTGTCCACAACCGGCTGGGATATCAACCCTCGCGCGCTCGGCATCGTTCCGGCTGAAGCGAAAGTCGGCAAAATCGATGGCTTCCATTGGGTGACGGATGCGCATTACGCGGTCATTCCGAAGGGTGTTTCCGACGAGAAGATCGCCGTCCTGCTCGATATCATCAACTTCATCCTGCAGCCGCAGCAGCAGGCGATCGCCTACGACCAGGGCTATTTCTATCCGGGTCCGGCGGTAAAGGACGTGACGATCGAGATGGCGCCGCAGGAAAGCCAGGACACCATCAAAGAGTTCGGCCGTCCGGAATATGCCGACTGGATCGCCAACAATCCGCTGGAGGTGCCGCTCGAGCCGGCCCGTATCGTTGATGCGTTCCGGATCTGGGACGAGCAGATCGGTGCATCCAAGGGCTGAGCCTGAGCCGAGACACTGGAACGGCGGCGCTGATATCGCCGCCGTTCCAAAACGCCTTTCGACGTGGAGGAGACGGCCTTGAATTTGCAGGTTCAGAACGGAGCGACAGTGCTTTCTCCGAAACAGACCGCCCGTCTTGAACTGGATGGTTTGCGCCGCTCGTTCGGCGCCTACAACGCGCTCGACGGCATCGACCTTTCGATCGAGCCGGGCGAATTCATTGCGCTTCTTGGCCCCTCCGGGTGTGGCAAGTCGACGGCACTGAATTGCGTGGCCGGGCTTCTGGCTTTGTCGGGCGGCGAGATCCGCCTGGGCGGCAACCGCATCGACCAGCTGGAACCGGAAAAGCGCGGCTTCGGCATGGTCTTCCAGAGCTATGCGCTGTTTCCGCATATGAGCGTGCGCCGCAATGTCGGCTTCGGACTGACCATGCAGGGCATTCGCGGCAGCGAGGCAGACCGGCGCATCGAGCAGGCCTTGGCGCTGGTCAGGCTGGAAAGCCAGATCGACAAACTGCCGGGGCAACTTTCCGGCGGACAGCAGCAGCGCGTGGCGATCGCCCGCGCCATCGTCATTCGGCCGCCGGTGGTTTTGATGGACGAACCGCTCTCCAATCTCGATGCCAAGCTGCGGCTGGAAATGCGCGCCGAAATCCGCGGTATTCACGATCAGATCGGCTCGACAACCATCTATGTCACGCACGATCAGGACGAAGCGCTGTCGCTCGCCGACCGGATCGTCGTCATGAGCCAGGGGCGGATCATGCAGATCGGCTCGCCGCAGGATCTCTATCAGCGGCCGGTGCACATTGAAGTCGCCGATTTCATGGGTTTTCGCACCCGGATTGCTGGCCGGGTCGTCGGTATTTCCGGCGACGAGGCGCGGATCGAAGTCGCGGGCGCGCAAATGACCGGTACGATGCGCGAGCCGCTTCAGGTCGGCGATGCCGCGGTGCTGTCGGTGCGTCCGGAAGACCTCGTTGCCGTCGATGCTGGCGACGGCATCCCGGCCACCGTCGCCAGCATGGAGTATCGTGGCCGCGCCTTTTTCGGCATGGCAAAGTCGAGCGACGGTTCCGATCTCTATTTCCGCGCCGAACAGGCCTTGCCGCGCGGCGCATCCGCGACGCTGCAGCCGGTGCCCGGACGGGCTCTGGTGTTCAAGGGGAAGGGCGCATGAGCACGGCGTCACTTCGCACCCGGCTGGCAGTACGCGGGTTTGACGGTACGACACTGCTGGTCCTGCCGGGGCTCGCCGTGATGCTCGGGCTGTTCATCTATCCGTTCTTCTACGGACTTGCCGATTCCCTGATGCCGAAGGAGGGGGCGTGGTATGCGAACTACGCCGCCTTCTTCAGCGATCCTTTCCAGTATCGCACCATAGCCGCGACGCTCTGGCTGGCTCTGCCCGTGACGATCGTCAATCTCGCCTTCGCGGTGCCGATCGCTTTCCGTGTCCGGCTGATGACGCGGCAACGGTTGCTGACCACCATTCTCGTCCTGCCGATCACGCTGGGCACAGTTTTCGTGGCAGACGGGTTGCTGACCTTTCTCGGGCCGCAGGGCTGGTTCAATAGGACGTTGCTGCTCGTCGGTCTGCTGGACGGGCCGGTGAAACTGACCAACAACTACTGGGGTGTCTTCGCCTCGCTAGTCATTACCGGCTTTCCCTTTGCCTTCCTGCTGACGCTCTCCTATGTGACGGGCATCGATCCGGCAATCGAGCAGGCCGCGGCCACGCTTGGCGCCAGCCCGCGTCAGCGGTTCATGAAAGTGTTCCTACCACTGCTGGTGCCAGGACTGGCCGTCACTTTCTGCCTTGCCTTCGTGCAGGCCTTTGCCGTCTTTCCATCAGCCGTCCTGCTCGGCGCTCCGGCGGGGCCGACGCGGGTCATTTCGATCGCGGCCTACCAGGCAGCCTTCGAGCAGTATGACCACTCGCTGGGCTCTGCCATCGCCATGATCATGGGGGCGGTGGAACTGATCGTCGTGCTGATCGTGCTCGGCGGCCGTTCGTTGTTCTATCGCGGCCCGACCGGCGGAACGAAGGGGTGATGACGATGAGAAACCTTACTCTTCACGCCGCTGGTTTCCAGGAGATGCCGCGATGATCCGGGATCAGGGGCTTGCCTCGAAAATCTGGCGCTTCGCCGTCTGGGCGGTCGCAGTCCTGTTCGTCCTCAATCTGATCGGCGTCATTGCTGCGGTCATAGTCAATTCCTTCGCCACACGCTGGCTCGGCACCTGGCTGCCGGTCGGGCTGACGACGAAATGGTATTTCAGCGCCTGGAAGGAATTTCAGCTTTCGAGCGTTGTCCTTGTCACCTTCGAAGTCGTATTCACCGTGGTGATCATCTCCGGCCTGCTCGGCGTCACCACGGCTTACGCGCTGGCCAGACGGGATTTTCCCGGCAAGCGCATCGTCGTGCTTCTCTTCCTCCTGCCGCTGCTCATTCCGCCGCTGACCTATGGCATCCCGCTGGCCACCGTGCTCTACCAGCTTGGCCTCGGTGGCTCGTTCTGGGGCGTGGTGCTGATCAATCTCGTGCCCTCGCTGCCTTTCGTTGTCCTGGTGATGATCCCGTTTGTCGAGCAGATCGACCCACGTATCGAGGCGGCAGCACGCGTGTTCGGCGCCGGAACCGGCAGCCTGTTCCTGCGTATCCTCCTGCCGCTGTTGTTGCCGGGAATGCTTGCGGCGCTGCTGCTGGTGCTGGTGCGCACGATCGCCATGTTCGAGCTGACCTTCCTGATCGCCGGGCCGACCAGCCAGACACTGGTTGTCTCGCTTTACTATGCAGTGTTTGCCTCCGGCGTGCGGGCCGGGCAATCGATCGATGCCATGGCAGTGGTCTATATGGTCACGACCTTGTTCTGGCTCATCCTCGCGCTGCAATTCGTCAACCCGTCGCAAATCGTCGCCCGCGCCAAACAGCAGCCAACCACATGAACAGATTATCCAGCCAAACATTTCAGCAGTTGCCGGATACGATCGAGAAGCCCGATTATGACCGGACAAATATCACGGTCGGCATCGTCCACCTCGGTATCGGGGCCTTCCATCGGGCACATCAGGCGGTTTTTACCGATGATATTCTGGCGCGTGACCCGTCATGGGGGATCTGCGGCGTGTCGCTTCGCAGCGCGGAAACCCGCGACGCGCTCGGGCCACAGGACGGGCTCTATGCGCTGAAGGTCCAGGACGGACAAGGCGAGCAGCTGCGCGTCATCGGCAGCGTCGTCGAGACATTGGTCGCGCCGGAAGATCCGGAGGCGGTCTTGATACGGATGTCGGATCCGGCCACGCGCATCGTGTCGCTGACCGTCACCGAAAAGGGCTATTGCCACAACCCCGCAAACGGAACGCTGGACGAGCGCCATTCGGACATCATCCATGATCTGAGCAATCCGGCGCGACCGCGTTCGGCCGTCGGGTTTATCGTCGAGGCACTTGCCCGCCGGCAGGCAGCCGGTGTGCCGGCATTCACCCTTTTGTCCTGCGATAATCTCCCATCGAATGGCCATGTGTTGAAGCGTGTCGTCAACCGCTTCGCTGAAATGCGCGATCCCGCGCTCGGCGCTATCGTCGCGGCGGTTGCCTCGCCTTCGACCATGATCGACAGGATCGTGCCAGCGACGACGGACGCCGATCGCGCAACGATTGCCAAAGCTCTTGGGGTTGAGGATGCCTGGCCGGTCGTGACCGAGCCCTTCCGGCAATGGGTCATCGAGGATGATTTTCCGCTTGGCCGCCCCGCATGGGAAGAGGCTGGAGCGGTGTTCGTCGAGGACGTTTCCTCCTTCGAACTGATGAAGCTGCGGCTTCTCAACGGCAGCCATTCGACGCTTGCCTATCTCGGTTTTCTCGCTGGCGCCGAGACTGTGGCGGAGGCGATGGCCTTGTCGGGGATGGAGGAACTGGTCGAGGGCCTGATGTGCGAAGAAGTGTCCCCAACACTGCCCGCCCTTGCCGGGTTTGATCTTCCTGCCTATCGTCGCGCGTTGGTCGAGCGTTTCAAAAATCCGGCCCTGCGCCATCGCACATGGCAGATCGCCATGGACGGCTCGCAAAAACTGCCGCAACGGCTGCTCGGAACCATTCGTGACCGTATCGCGGCAGGGGCGTCGTATGAGCGACTGGCGCTCGGCGTCGCCGCCTGGATGCGTTATGCGCGCGGCATCGACGAGGCGGGAAATACGATCGATGTTCGCGATCCGCTCGCCGGACGCCTTGCGGCCTTGACGCAAGGGCTGGATGATCCGGAAAAGATCGTTGCGGCGTTCCTCGGCTTGACGGAGGTGTTCGGCGAGGACCTTCGGGTCGACGTTCACTTCCGGGCCGCGCTTGTCGGTGCGCTTTCCCGGCTGCTTTCGGATGGTTCCGCTGTCGTGCTGCGATCGCAGAGGCGCGAGGGCTGAGCCGCTAGCCAACTCCTGTCGCGCCGCGTTTTTAAGGAGCAGGGCGTTGCGCTCTGTACAATTCCCCTCAAGCGCAGTATGAGGGCGCGCATGTATTGGCTGGCGACGTGCCGGCTGCGGGGATTGTGCTTGCCCTCATCGACCGAGGAGCGCATGACGTCCGAATTCCGAAAGATAAGCATATGGTAGAGTTAGACGGCATCGCTCCGGCGATCGCTCAGGCATTGAGCAAGCGCGGTTATTCAGAGTTGACGCCGGTTCAGAAAGCGGTTCTCGGACCTGAACTCGAGGACCGGGACGCGCTGGTTTCGGCGCAGACCGGATCGGGCAAGACCGTGGCCTTCGGCCTGGCGCTTGCCTCGACGCTGCTTGACGGCAAGGACCGTTTTGGCCAGGCAGGAGCGCCGCTGGCGCTCGCCGTTGCGCCGACCCGCGAACTGGCTCTGCAGGTCAAGCGCGAGCTGGAATGGCTCTATGAACTGACCGGCGCGACGGTCGCTTCCTGCGTCGGCGGCATGGACATGCGCAGCGAACGGCGGGCGCTCGACCGTGGCGCCCATATCGTCGTCGGAACACCCGGCCGTCTCTGCGACCATATCCGCCGCAGCGGCTTGGACATGTCGGGTCTGAAGGCCGTCGTTCTCGATGAGGCCGACGAAATGCTCGATCTCGGCTTCCGCGAAGATCTTGAATTCATCCTGGAAGCGGCGCCGTCCGAGCGGCGTACCCTGATGTTTTCCGCGACTGTGCCGCGCTCGATCGCCAATCTTGCGAAAAGCTACCAGCGCGATGCGGTGCGCATCACCACCCAGGCCGAGCAGAAGCAGCATCTCGATATCGAATACCGGGCACTCACCGTTGCGCCGTCCGATCGCGAAAATGCGATCATCAACGTCCTGCGCTTCTATGAAGCGAAGAATGCGCTGGTTTTCTGTTCGACCCGCGCCGCCGTCAACCATCTGACCGCGCGCTTCAACAATCGCGGCTTTTCCGTCGTCGCCATGTCCGGCGAACTCAGCCAGAACGAGCGGACGCACGCCCTGCAGGCAATGCGTGACGGACGCGCCCGCGTTTGCATCGCGACCGACGTCGCTGCGCGCGGCATCGATCTGCCGGGCCTCGAACTGGTCGTCCACGCCGATCTGCCGACCAATCCCGATACGCTGCTGCATCGCAGCGGTCGTACCGGGCGCGCCGGGCGCAAGGGCGTCAGCGCCCTGATCATTCCAAACAGCGCGCGGCGCAAGGCCGAACGCCTGCTGCGTGATGCAAACATCAATGCCGACTGGGGACGCCCGCCATCGGCGGACGAGGTCAGCCGTCGCGACGACGAGCGGGTTCTCGCCGATCCGGCCTTGACCGAGGCGATTACGCCCGACGAGGCCGATTTCATCCGCGAATTGCTGGAAAAGCATGGGGCAGAACAGGTGGCCGCGGCTTTCCTGCGCCAGGCCCGTGCCGGACGTTCGGCGCCGGAAGACCTGATGGATACTCCGTCCTACAAGCCATCCGGTGACCGCCCAGACCGTGGCGACCGCCCGGAACGCGGCGAACCGAGAGCGCCGCGCGGCGATTTCGGCGACAGCGTCTGGTTTTCGCTGTCGGCAGGCCGCAAGCAGAATGTCGAGCCGCGCTGGCTGATTCCGATGCTGTGCCGCATCGGTCGCATCACCAAGCAGGAGATCGGCGCGATCAAGATGCAGGCCGAGGAAACCTATGTCGAGATCGCCCGCGACTGGGTGGATCGTTTCGTGGAGGCGGTGGGGCCGAAGCGGGCGCTCGAAAAGGGTATCCAGGTCAAGCAGCTCGACGGCATGCCGGACCTTTCCGGCGGCCCGCGCGGCGGGTTTGCGGGCAAGAAGACCGGTAAGCCTGACTGGAAGAGCGAAGGCAAGCCAGACTGGAAGGGCGAGGGCAAGCCGAAGCGCAAGTTCGACGCAAAGCCGGATTCTGCCGGGGCGGACAACCGTTCTCCGGAAAAGACCGACAGCAAGCCCTGGACCAAGAAGTCCGGCAAACCCGGTTTCGACAAGCCAAAGTTTGATAAGCCGAAATTCGACAAGCCGGGCGCCGAGGGTGCCAAGCGCAAGCCGTTCAAGAACAAGTCGAACTGAGGTTTTAAGTTTAGGCAGATCGGTGTCGGTTGACGGCTCCGATCTGCCGTAGGCGTTACCTATCCTTCCTGCCCAAAGTGGAGGCGCTTACTGATTTGTTTGGATGGTGGTTTTACCCGCCGAGTCCCTCTTGAATGCCTGTCCGGGCACACGAATGAAGTGGATGATGCCTCCGGTTTCGTCGAGCGTCTTAAGCCTGCATCACCAAATTGAAAGAAACCCAAAAGCAACTTTTGCAGCGCATATTCACGCCATTCAGCACCGATTCGGTGGGCGAGCAGCGGATATTCGGGCATGGTGTTACCTTCACTCGCAGAACGGCCTCAGTCTGAAAAATCAAGCGCACGCCATGCCGCGGCTAATAAAAGGCGCACCTCGGCCCGTTTCGAGCATTTGCAGGAGTTGTTCGACAAATCTTTCAAGGCGGCGCGGGTCGGCATATGGGAATGCAGTCTGCCGGACCAGACGCTGACATGGACGGACACCGTCTACGAGCTTTTTGACCTTGCCCCGCAATGCCCTCTCAATCGTGACGATATCGTTGCGCTCTACACGCCAGAGTCTCGCAAAAAACTGTCCGAGGTTCGCAGTGCTGCAATCCGGGACGGAGAAGGCTTCACGCTCGACGCCGAGATCGTTACGGCAAAAGGCGCTTCCCGTTGGATCAGGATTACCGCGATCGTTGAACGGGTGAACGGTGATCCCGTGCGCATCTTCGGGATGAAACAGGATATTACCGCTGAAAAAGCGATGTTCGACCATATCAGCCGACTGATGGAAACCGACGCCCTGACAGGGCTTGCCAGTCGCGCCAAATTCGAGGTTGTTTACAATCAGGTCTGTGCCAACACATCCGGTCAAATTCACGCCCTGCTGCTGATCGACCTGGATGGCTTCAAGGCGGTCAACGATACGCTGGGCCATCAGGCCGGTGACGAATGCCTGAAAGACGCCGCAAGGCGTCTCGCTGCCGCCATTCCGGGCGCAACGCTCGTTGCCCGTCTCGGCGGCGACGAGTTCGCCGTCATTCATGCGTGCGATACCCTCGTGCACCTGCAGGAAACCGGCGATCGTATCGTTGAAGCGATGGAATGTTGGGTCGGCTGGTTCCCCAAGAAACTGAAGATCAGCGCGTCCGTCGGCGGCGCGGTGATTGTCGGCGACGTCGCGGCAAAAGACATTTTTGCGCGCGCCGACAGTGCCCTGTACGCGGTCAAGGCACACGGCCGGAATGGGTTCAAGCTTTTCAATCCGGAAAATATGGCTGTAAGCGCGGCGTGAACGGCGATTCCGCCCGGCCACGAATTGTGAAGGTGAACAGCAGCAGAGATAGCCTGACCGATTTCATATTGCAATCGGTTTCGTGGAGTGTGTCTCATGGATCGGGTGAGGCGGATTAACCGCCCAACCGTTTAATCTGTGCTGCGAGCGTCATGGCAAGCCGTAGGCTCGCGCCGCAGGCGATGACCATTTGCGGCAGGATCATCCATTCCAAAGTCCAGGCGGCGCCGGAACGTTCCTGTTCGTGAACCATCGACTGATGGATGCCGGAGAGCTGTACGGCATTGAAGCGGGCGAGCGCGACGAGCGCTTCGGCGGCCACCGGATTCTGTTTGTGCGGCATGGCCGACGATGCGCCGCCGCCCGAAAGTTCGATTTCGTCGCCCGCCTGCGCCAGCAGAGCAATGTCCTGGCCGAATTTGCCAAGGCTGCCTGATATCAGTGACAGGATGTGGGCGAGGTCGGCGACCGTCGTGCGCTGGCTTTGCCATTGCGGATGGTCGGCGAGACCGAGATATTCGGCAAGTGACGCGCGCACCGCGCCGGCCTTGTCGCCCAGCTTTTCGAGCGTGCCTGCGGCGCCGCCGAATTGCACCGGGAAAGACACGACGTCCATGCGCTCCAGACGGTCCTGGTAACTCGCGAGCGGTGTACTCCATGCGGTGATACGATCCGAAACCCGGATGGCGATGGCAGCCTGCATGCGCGTCTGCGCCATCAACGCGTTTGAACCCCATTGCCGACCGATCTCCTCGAAAGCGGAGAGAAGATCGCTCAAGCGGCCGCACAGGAGCCTGCAAACCGATGTCAAGCGCAGCATCAGGCTGGTGTCGATGACATCCTGGCTTGTCGCACCGAAATGCACCTTTTCGGCAGCATCTCCGCCGATCGCCTTGCGCAACTGACGGACAAGGTCGGGGACGACCACGCCGTCCGTTGCTGTCGCGCGTCGCAGGGCTAGAACATCGGGCAGGAAGTTGCCGCAGACTTCGGCGATGCGCGTCGCGGCCTCGTTCGGTACGATACCATGCTTCGCTTCTGCCTTCGCCAATGCTGCCTCGAAGGAGAGCATGGCGCGGATATCCACTTCCGCCGAGAAGAAAGCAGCAATTTCCTCGTCGCCCAACAGGCCCGAGAGGAACGGATGATCGAAGACGGAGGCGGTCATGTCTTTCCCCCAGGCCCTAGAGCGTTGAGTCACGAAGACGCTCTATCTCTTTGTTTTTACGCACTTCCGCAAGGAAAACCGTTTTGCGCTTTTTCCCGGAAATGCCCTAGATGTCGAGGAAGACGGTTTCCTTCTCCCCCTGCAGATAAATGTCGAACGTATAGATAGAGCCTTTGCGCGGCGCGACCAGTGTTGCGACCCGGTGGCGGTGCTCGATGCGGGCAAGCAAGGGGTCTTCGGCGTTTGCTTCCGGCTCGTCGGCGAAATACATGCGGGTGTGCAGGCCGATATTGATGCCGCGCGCGACGATCCAGAAGGTGATGTGCGGCGCCATTTTCCGTCCGTCCTTGTAGGGCGCGCGTCCGGGTTTCACCGTTTCGAACGTGAAGATGCCCTCGTCGGCGCTGGTCGGGCAGCGGCCCCATCCGGTGAAATTCGGATCGGCGGTGCCGCGCAATTCGGACGGGCTATTGTAGAGGCCGGCGGCATCCGCCTGCCAGATTTCGACAAGTGCGTCTTTCAGCGGCGCACCAGCGCCGTCGATCACCCGGCCGCGCACGGTGATGCGTTCGCCCAGCGTCTTGTCGTTGACCATCGATGTGCCAAGATCTTCGCTATAGACACCCGTGATGCCGGCGAAATTCGGGGTACAGCCGATATGGACGTAAGGGCCGGCGGTCTGCGACGGAGATTCCTTCAGGTAGCCGAGATCCTGGACCATCAGTTGCCCTCCATCCGGTTTTCAAACAGCGTCGAGCGGCGGCCGCGCAGCACGATGTCGAACTTGTAGGCGCGGGCGTCCATCGGAATGGTGTTGGCCCAGTCGAGCGGCGCGATCAGCTGTTCGATGGCGCTTCTGTCCGGAATGGTGGTGACGATCGGACACTTCCAGATCATCGGGTCGCCCTCGAAATACATCTGCGTGATCAGGCGTTGCGCGAAGCCGTGGCCGAAGACGGAAAAATGGATATGGGCCGGGCGCCAATCGTTGACCCCGTTCGGCCAGGGGTAGGGGCCGGGCTTGACGGTACGGAACCGATAGGAGCCATCCTCCCCGGTAATAGTGCGGCCGCAGCCGCCGAAATTCGGGTCGAGCGGCGCGAGGTAGGTTTCTTTCTTGTGACGGTAGCGTCCGCCGGCATTGGCCTGCCAGAATTCCAGCAATGCGCCCGGGACCGGCTTGCCGCGCTCGTCGAGCACCCTGCCGTGGACGATGATGCGTTCGCCGATGGCGCTTTCGCCGTTTTTGGCGAAATTGTGGATCAGGTCGTTGTCGAGGTCGCCGAGGATGGAGTGCCCGAAGACCGGGCCGGTGATCTCGGAAATTGTGCCGTCGAGCGACAGCAACGCCTTTTGAGGCGAGCGCAACACCGAGGTTTTGTAGCCCGGCGTCAGGGCAGGGGCGTGCCAGGCGCGGTCGCGCTGGAAGAAGGCGCCGGTCTCGGGTTTCTGGTTGGAACGGTCGGACATGTTTGTTCTGCCTTATGCCGCCTGTTCGGCGTCCATCTGTTCGAAAACCTGCTTGGCGATCTTGATCGCGCGGTTGGCAGCGGGGACGCCGGCATAGATCGCCACATGCAGCAGCGCCTCGCCGATATCGTCGCGGCTGGCGCCGGTATTGGCGGTGGCACGCACGTGCATGGCCACTTCCTCGTCATGGCCAAGGGCTGCGAGCAGGGCGATCGTCACCATCGACCGCTCGCGTTTCGTCCATGTTTGCCGCGACCAGAGGTTGCCCCAAGCGGCTTCGGTGATCAACTCTTGGAACGGCTGGTCGAAATCCGTGGTGGCGGATTGTGCCCGGTCGACGTGGCGGTCGCCGAGCACGGCGCGACGTGTGATCAAGCCTTGTCGATAACGTTCGGATGGCGCAGCGGCGTCACTCATGGGCTTCTTCTCCAGACAGGACGATATCGATGAAGGCGCGCAGCACGGCCGTCAACGCCTCCGGCTGTTCGACGCAGGGGATGTGGCCTGCATCCTTGATGACTTCGTAGCGGGCGCCGGGAATGAGTTTTGCAGTCGATAGAACGAGATCGGGCGGCGTCGAGCCATCCTGGTCGCCGACGACACACAAGGTCGGAACGGCAATGCGTTTTGCAGCCTCGGTGAAATCGGCGTCGCGGATTGCAGCACAGGTACCGGCGTAACCGGTGACGGGCTGGCGGACCAGCATGTTGCGATAGCCGTGATAGGCATGGTTTTCCGGGCGGCGGAAGGCGGGCGTGAACCACTTTTCCAGAACCCCGTCGGCGATGCTGCCAATGCCGTTTTGCTCGACCGTGGCGATACGCGAGTCCCACGAATCCACAGTGCCGATCTTGTGGGCGGTGTCGCACAGGATGAGCGCGCGCACGAGGTCTGGCCGGGTGGCGTAGAGCCCCTGGGCGATCAGACCGCCGACGGAGAGGCCGCAGATGATCGCCTGCTTCACGGCCAAGAGATCGAGGAGGCCGGCGAGATCGGCGACATGCAGGTCCATCGAATAGGGAATATCGCCGATATCGGAGAGGCCGTGGCCGCGCTTGTCGTAGAGGACGATGGCGAAATCGCCGGCGAACCGCACGATCACATCCCGCCAGATGCGGAAATCGGTGCCAAGCGAATTGGCAAAGACCAGCACCGGCTTGTCATTGGCAGCACCAATGACCTGATAATGGAGCGCGATGTCGTTGATGCGGGCAAACTGCACTGGAATTCTCCTCCATAGCCAGATTGGAACTTTAATCTGGTTCGGTAAAATGACATTTTATTGCTTATCATTAACTCATGAGTTATGAATTCTGATGATCGACGCCCGTGTAAAATTCCGCCATTTACAGACCTTTGTCGAGGTCGCGCGCCAGAAGAGCGTCATGAAGGCGGCTGACCTCCTGCATGTCAGCCAGCCGGCCGTGACCAAGACGATCCGTGAACTGGAAGAGGTTCTCGGTGTCGCGGTGTTTGAGCGCGACGGCCGCGGCATCAAGATCACCCGCTATGGTGAAGCGTTCCTTCGCCATGCAGGCGCAGCGTTGACGGCCCTGCGGCAGGGGCTCGATTCGGTGTCGCAAGAGCGTTCCGGCGACGGGCCACCGGTCCGGGTCGGCGCGCTTCCGACCGTTTCGACGCGCATCATGCCGCGTGCCATGGTGCATTTCCTGAAGGAGGAAACCGGCAGCCGGATCAAGATCGTGACGGGCGAGAACGCTGTGCTGCTCGAACAGCTGCGGGTCGGCGACCTCGATCTGGTGGTAGGGCGGCTGGCCGCGCCAGAGCAGATGACCGGCTTTTCCTTCGAACATCTCTATTCGGAACAGGTCGTCTTCGTCGTGCGCGTAGGGCACCCGCTGCTTTCGGCAAAACAGTCGGTGTTCGACAATCTCGGCGTCTATCCCGTACTGATGCCGACGCGCGCTTCGATCATCCGGCCCTTCGTCGAGCGCTATCTGATCGCCAACGGTATCGCCAGCCTGCCGAACCAGATCGAGACCGTGTCCGATTCCTTCGGGCGTGCCTTTGTGCGGGCGAGCGATGCCATCTGGATCATTTCGACTGGGGTCGTTGCCGGCGATATCGAGGATGGTACACTCGCGGTGTTGCCAATCGATACCAGCGAGACCAAGGGGCCGGTGGGGCTGACGATGCGGGCCAATGCCATTCCATCGATGCCGCTTGCGATCCTGATGCAGACTATACGCGAGGCGGCAGCCGAGGTTTCCGCAGTCTCGGCCAACGGTACGAAACAGCAATAGCCTGCATAGGCCGCTTTCTGTCGTCCATTCGTGGTTTTCCTGTACGAAATTACCACCTGCTGATAATCTGTGTTCAACTCCAAGTTTTGGATTTCATTGGCGTATTCGGGGTCAGAGGCAAAGCATGTCGGAAGTAACGGTTGCGCCTGCCGCAAAAGGCCAGCCCAGGGTCTGGACCCGGTCGCTGAGGTCGCTGCTGGGGCTTGCAATGGCTGCCTTGCTGATCGCCGTTTCGGGTACACTGGTCGGTTTCGGCTACATGCGAGCCCGCGACGCGGCGCTCGTCAATGCCGAGGCGGACATGCGCGCCTTTTCCGATCGGTTGATCGATCGCCTGGGCATTCTTTCCGGACGCACGACGGCGCTGGTGGGGTTTACGGCGTCGATCGCCAATTCCTTTCTTGTGCCGCCACCGGAGCGCATGAGCGACAAGATCAAGCTGCTGCGCGAGATCATCGCCCAGTCTTCCAATCTGGACGGCATTTATGCCGGCTATCCGGACGGTGCTTTCATCCAGGCTGTCGACCTCAGAGCGCCAGCGTGGCGTACCGCTCTTGATGCGCCGGAAATGGCGGCGATTGCGGTTCGCTCGATGCAAACGGAGCAGACCGGCGAACGCAGCAATCGGCTGATCTTCCTCGACAAGGACGGCAATCAGATACTGGAGCGCCGTCTCCTCTCCACCCGCTTCGATCCCAGAAGGCGCCCGTGGTATCAGGCAGCGGTCAACGGCACGATGCCGGCAGCGATCGGTCCCTACACGATGGTGACGACCGGTGCTCTCGGCATGAGCATTTCACAGGCCCATCGCGGCAATGGCGGCATCGTCATCGGCGCCGATATCGATCTCGGCACGATCACCGATTTCATGGCGCGCGAACGCCTGACCGCGCAAACCGTCGCCTTCGTGATGGATGCCGCGGGAAAGCCGATCATGCATTCCGACCGCGGACTGATGGCCCGTATGACGGCGTTGAAGGAAAAGGGGGAACTGGATGTTTCAAAGCCTGTCGATCCACTGGTTTCCGGCATCAAGGCCAACCTGCCAACGGGCAACGGGGTGAGTTTCGCCGATATCGGCGGGCGTACCTACATCATCATGGCAACCTCGGTGAAATCGGTTCTACTGCTTTCCGGACACCGCACGGTGGTGGCCGCACCTCTGGACGAACTGACGGCCGCTGCCAATCGCAACCTTTATCAGGGGCTTGCCATCGCCGGAGCCATCATCATTCTCGGACTGCTGGCCGCATTGTTCATGGCCCGGCTGATCACCCAGTCGCTCGGCCATCTGACCGCCAGCGCAAACCGTTTGCAGGATCTCGATTTCACCGCACTGAGCGAGGTCGCCTCGCATGTCACCGAGATATCGACGCTTGACCGGGCGATGAACCGGGCGCGCGATGCGATCTTCACCTTCGCGCTCTATGTGCCGAAGGAACTGGTGCGAAAGGGCATCGAATCCGGCCAGTTCGCAGGACGCGGCGCGCGGCGGCAGGAGGTGACGGCCTGGTTTACCGACATCTACGATTTCACCACACTGAGCGAGCAGCGGACGCCGGAGGAAGTCGTCGCCTTGCTTTCGGATTATTTCGACATCTTCAACGAGACCGTCAGCGCCTATGGCGGCGAGATCATCCAGTTTCTCGGAGACTCCGTCTTTGCCATGTGGAATGCGCCAGTGGCGGATGAGCGGCATGCGGAAGATGCCTGCCGCTGCGCTCTGGCGGTCGAGAGGAAGCTTGCGGTATTCAACGCCGATCTGAAAGCGCGGGGCCTGCCGGAGTTGCGTACCCGTTTCGGCATTCATACCGGCACGGCGGTCGTCGGCAGTGTCGGGGCCAAGGAGCGGCTGCAATACACAGCAATGGGTGACACGGTGAACGTTGCTTCACGGCTGGAAGGCATGAACAAGGTCTATGGTACGGCGATCCTGGCGAGCAGCGCAGTGGTCGCGTTGTGCGGCGACGTGATTGCCTTTCGCCCACTCGGGGAAGCGCAGGTCAAGGGCAGGGCGACCGCGCTGGAGCTTTACGAGGTTCTGGGCGAGAAGACGAACTGTCCCGAAACCGTGGGTTCGGTGAAGCGGACCTGACGCTCAATCGTCCGAGTAGCGCTGTTCGTGCCAGGGATCGCCGAGCATGTGGTAGCCGTTCTTTTCCCAGAATCCGGCCTGGTCACCGACTAGGAATTCGATGCGACGCAGCCATTTGGCGCTTTTCCAGAAATAGAGATGCGGAATGACGAGGCGCATCGGGCCGCCGTGATCACGCGTCAATGGCTCGCCCCCCCATCCTGTTGCGAGGATGCCGTCCTCTGAGGCGAAGTCCTGAAGTGGCAGGTTGGTGGTGTAACCGTCATAGCTGGTCAGCAAGACGAAGTTTGCTTCCGGCCTCGGCATGACCAGGTCGAGCAGGTCATGGGTCGAAACGCCCTGCCAGCGATTGTCGTAACGCGACCATGTGGTCACGCAATGGATGTCGGACAATCTGTTGCTCTGCGGCAGGCGCTGAAATGTCTCCCAATCGAGCGTGACCGGGTTCTCGATGGCGCCAACGATCTGTAGCGCCCAATTCCCCGTCAGGACACGCGGCTGCTGGCCGAGATCGAGCACCGGCCAGTTTTTCACCAGATGCTGACCCGGCGGTAGTCGGTCGGTATCGGCGCGTGTGATCTTGCCGGTCAGGAATTTGCCTTCCTCCGCCCAGCGGCGCTTGGACACGGTCAGTTTCGTTTCCGGTGTTTCGTCGCTCATGATCGGAACTCACTACCTGTGGTGTATTCGCGGCGGGATGGGGCCGAGGAATTACAGTTTCAAAGCGCAGGCATGTCAAGCGCGGCGGACGGGCCAAGAGGTTCCGCCCGCCAAGGGGCAGAGCTTGCCAAGATCAGAAAGGGTAATGCTGGGCTGCGTCCTCGATTGTGATCCAGCGCAGATCGGTGAATTCGGCGATCGCCGCCTTGCCGCCGAAACGGCCGTAGCCGCTACCCTTGACGCCGCCAAACGGCATCTGGGCTTCGTCGTTCAGCGTCGGGCCGTTGATGTGGCAGATGCCGGATTCAATGCGCGCGGCAACCGCCATGGCGCGCTGGACATCGCGGCTGAAGACGGCAGACGACAGTCCGTATTCGGTGTCGTTGGCGACATGGATTGCCTCCTCTTCGTCGGCGACGCGGATGATCGGCTTGACCGGGCCGAAGGATTCTTCCGAATAGACCCGCATGTCCGGCGTGACATGATCGAGCAGCGTTGCCTCGACCACGGTACCGGTGCGTTTGCCACCGGCCACCAGCTTTGCGCCCTTGGCGGTGGCGTCGGCGATCAGGTCTTCCATCTTCCGGGCTGCCTCCAGGCTGATCAGCGAGCCGAGCACAACGTGGCCACGCGGATCGCCGGCCGGAAGCTGGGCTGCGCGGGTGGCAAGCTTGGCGACGAACGTGTCGGCGACCGCCTGATGCACGATGATCCGCTCGGTCGACATGCAGATCTGGCCCTGGTGCATGAAGGCGCCGAAGATCGCCGCGTTGACCGCGCCATCGATATCCGCGTCATCAAGAATGACCAGCGGCGCCTTGCCACCAAGCTCCAGAAGGGCCGGTTTCAGGTGCTCGCCGCACAGTTTTGCGATGATCTTGCCGACCTTGGTGGAGCCTGTGAAGTTGACGCGGCGGATGGCGGGATCGGCAATCAGGCTTGCTACGATTTCAGCCGCGTCTTCCGGCGCGTTGGTGATGACGTTGATGACGCCGGCGGGAAGGCCGGCTTCCGTCAGCGCGTTGGCGATCAGCCGGTGCGTGCCTGGGCATTGTTCGGAAGCCTTGAGGATGACGGTGTTGCCGCAGGCGATCGGCATGGCGACGGCGCGGGTTGCAAGGATGACGGGGGCATTCCAGGGGGCGATGGCCAGGCAGACGCCGGCCGCCTGCCGTACGCCCATGGCAAGCGTGCCGGGCTTGTCGGAGGGGATGATCTCGCCGGAGATCTGCGTCGTCATTGAGGCGGCCTCGCGCAGGATATTGGCGGCGAGCATGACGTTGAAGCCGGCCCAGGGGGCAGTGGCTCCTGTCTCCTCGATCATCAGCCTGGTGAACTCGCCGACCTTGGAATCCATGATGTCGGCGGCCTTCATCAGCAGCGAACGGCGCTGGCCGGGGCCGGTCTTCGACCAAGTCGGGAAAGCGGCGGAGGCGGCATCGACCGCGGCTGTGACATCATCGAGACCGGCGGCCGAGGCGCGGCTGGCGAGCTTTTCCGTGAAAGGGTCGATCCGGTCATAGGTGCGGCCGCTGGCGGCGTCGCGATCGGTGCCGTTGATGAGGAGGGAAATGTTCATGTGCGTCTCCTGAAGGAAGGACATTAAAAACCGAGAACTTCGGCGTTGATGGAGGCTTCGAGGCCGCCGTCGGTTGGGAGATTGGTGCCGTTGATCCAGCGCGCGCCATCCGAGCAGAGGAAGAGCACGGCCGGCGCGATGTCGGCGGCGGTGCCGGCGCGGCCGACGCGGGTGATGTCGCTGTCGACCCGAGCATCGCCGAGAACGGCGCGGAACTGTTTGAGGATTGGCGTTTCGACCGGGCCGGGGCTGACGGCGTTGACGCGGATGCCACGATCCTTGAACTGCGGCTGATGGGCGGCGCGCATGGTCCAGAGCAGCAGCAGTTCCTTGGACAGCGGATAGCCTTCCTCGTCCTTCAGGCCATGCTCGGCAACGACGCTTGCCACATCCGGAAAGCCTTCGATACCGGTGAGCGCCTTTGCCCGCTCGAGATTGGCGCGCCAGCCGTAGCCGGCGATGGAGGCGACATTCACGATGGCACCGCCTTCGCGGATCAGCGGAGCGACGGCTTCCGACAGGGCACGCAGGCCGTAGAAATTTACTGACAGCGTCGAGACAGTGCCGGTATTGCCGGACAGACCTGCGACATTGGCGAGCGCATCGATCCGCTTGGGCAGCTGCGCGACAATGTCAACGACACCTGCGGCGGTCGAGAGATCGCCCTTAATGAAGGAGGCCTGGCCCCGCGCTGGCTCGCGAACGTCGATGCCGATGACGTCGGCACCCATCTGCCCGGCCAGTTCCGCCGTGCGCGCGCCGATGCCGGAGGCAACGCCGGTCACCAGGATGGTTTTTCCAAAAAGCATGTCTTCACCTTTCGCAAGAGAGTCTGGTTTTCCGGATAGGTTATTGATTCCATTGTATTTTCGTGGGGCCTGGTAATTTTAGCCGGTAGCCGACCGGCAATAGCCGCAGGTCGAAGCGGCGTTCGATCTCGCCCCACAGCCCGTGCGGCAGAAACAGCGAAAACACGACCGCCGTTGCGCCGAGGCCGATCAGGTACCAAACGCCCATTGATCCGAAGAAAGTCTCGATGACAAAGAACAGCACCGCGCCGAGGATGGCGCCCTCGAACTTACCGAGGCCTCCGACCAACACCATGAAGATCATGTAGGCGGTCCATTGGACGCTGAAATAGGTTTTCGGCTGGAAGGTTGTCGCAGTCGCCAGCCACAGCGCGCCGGCGACTGCGATGCCGAAGGCGGCAAGCACGAAGAGCAGCCGCTTGGTGGCGATGACGCGCACGCCGACGGAAGTTGCGGCATCCTCATTGTCGCGGATCGCCTGGATGGCAGCGCCGGCGCGGCTGCGCAGGAGGGCGAAGAGAATGCCGAGCAGGGCGGCCATCGAGGCAAGCGCCAGCCAGTAGATGACCACCCGGCGGGTGCCACTGTCATAGACGTTGAGCGAGATCAGCGAGGTACCGGTCTCACCCTGGATCAACCGGTCGAGATTGACGAGCATGTGGGTCAAAGCCGAGATCACCCACATGCCGATGGCGAATTCGCCGCCCTTCAGGCGCAGCATGAAGAAGGATATGGGCAAGGAAATCGCGCCGGTGATGAGGGCGGCAGCAAACAGCGACAGGAACGGATTGAGCCCGGCATCGGCGAGCCGGATGGTGAAATAGGCGCCGAGGCCGAAGAACACCTGCTGGCCGACGGAGACAAGGCCGCCGAAGCCCGCGAGCGCATTCCACATGGCGGCGAGGATCACGTAGATGAACAGGGCGGTCAGCCGGTCGATGGCGCCGGCGCCAAGTGCGAGCGGTGCGATGGCGAAGAGCGCAAGGGCGAGCGCCACGCTGCCGAGTGCCAGCCGCGAGGAGCGGGTCCAGCGTTCGATGGTGATGCCGTTGGTTACTGAGGTCATGGGGTGCTCCGGATCGCGGCGCGGATTTTGGTGAAGCCGGTCTTGTAGAAGCCGATCTTGCCGATGAAGGGCGCGCCGGTAAAAAAGAGCCGGGCAAACAGTACAGCCAGGAAAACGGCATGGCCGCCGATGAGGAAGCCCTGCGGATGCACCTGCGCGCCGAGCGACTGGGCCAGGCCAAGGACAATGCCGCCGACCAGCGTGCCCCAGAGCGAACCGGCGCCACCGATCACTGCCGCCTCGAAAGCGAACAGCAGCTGCGGTCCACCGGAATAGGGATCGAAGGTGGCGCGCATGCCAAGGAAGGCGCCGGCAATACCGACCGTGACCATGGCGATCGCTGCTGCCAGCGCATTTGCCTTGCGGGCATCGATGCCGACGAGGCCGGCGGTGTCCGGGTCTTCCGCTGTGGCGCGGATGGCACGGCCGAGTGCGAAGCGGCCGAGGAAGACCTGCAATCCGCCGAGAAGGGCGATCGCGGTCGCCATCGTCATCACCGCCAGCTTCCCGACATAAGTACCGCCCGGTAGCTCCCAGCTGTCATAGGAGAGGCTGCCGATAAAGGGGGCGAGTGAGCGGGTGTCGGCGCCGAACTGTTCGAACATCAGGTTATCGATGACGATGGCGAGGCCGAAGGTTGTCAGGATCGGCAAGAGCGCACCGCCGCGAGCGCTGCGTTCCAGCAGATAGCGCTGCAACACCCAGCCCGTTGCGGCCATCACGGGCAGCACGATCAGCAAGCCTGTAAATGGCGAAATGCCGAATTTCGACGCGAGCAGCCAGAGACCGTAGGCGGCGGCGACAGCCAGACTGCCATGGGCGAGATTGATGATCCGCATGACGGAGAACATGAAGGACAGGCCGCAGGTGATGACGGCATAATAGCCGCCGAGCAGGATGCCCTGGATAAGCGTGTCGATCACGATGCCACCCTCCCGGTGCTGTCGCGATGCAAGCCGAAATAGGCCTTGGTCACCTGGTCGCGGGTGACGTTTTTCGCGGGACTGTCGAGCACGACCCGGCCCTCGAGCATGCAGATGACGCGGCTGGCGACAGCCATGGCGCGGCCGAGATCCTGCTCGACCAGGATGATCGTGGTGCCGGAGGTAAGCAGGGTCTGCAGCTGTGCGTAGACCCGGTCGACCACCAGTGGCGACAAACCGAGAGAAACCTCGTCGAGCAGCAGAACGTCGGGATTGCTCATCAGCGCCCGGCCGATCGCCGTTGCCTGCTGTTCGCCACCGGACAGATGGCCGGTCTTGGCATGACGGCGGGGGACAAGGTTGGGGAAGGCGGAAAAGACACGGTCGACGGTCCATTCGCCCTGCCTGCCGGCACTTTTCCCCAGCAAGAGATTCTCCTCGACGGTCATCTGCGAGAACAGGCGCCTGCCTTCTGGGACAAGCGCGATACCCTTGGCGATACGCTGGTGCGAGGGCACGGCCGTCATATCGTGGCCGTTCAGCATGATGCGGCCGGAGGCGGGAAGATGGGCGCCGGCGAGCGAGCGCAGAAGTGTCGTCTTGCCGGCACCGTTGGCACCGACCAGCGCCAGCACATCGCCCTTGGCAAGGTCAAAGCTGACGCCGCGCACCGCCTGCAGCAGGCCATGGCGGACGTCGAGATTTTGAACGGAGAGAACGGTCATGCGGGCGTGCCCCCGAGATAGGCCTTGACGACGCCGGCATCGGCCATGACGGCGCGCGGCTCGCCATCGGCAATGATGCGGCCGGCGTCCATGCAGATCAGCCGTTCGGCGACCTGCAACAGGATATGAACGATATGCTCGATCCAGACGATGCCGATGCCGCGGCGGCGCAGTTCGAGGATAGTGGCGACCAGTTCGCTCGCTTCGGCATCGGTGAGGCCACCGCCGATTTCATCAAGCAGCATCAGCTTCGGTTTCGTCGCCAATGCGCGGGCGAGCTCAAGGCGCTTGCGGTCGAGCAGCCCCAGCGTATCGGCCTGCCGGTTGGCGACGGCGAGCATGCCGCAGAGCGTCAGGCTGTCGATGGCGCGTTCATAGGCCTCGTCACGGCTGATGGCATCGCCGTGAGAAGCGGCGACGAAGACGTTTTCGAAGGTCGTCATGCCGCTGAAGGGTTTTGGGACCTGATGCGTGCGCACGAGACCGGAGCGGCAGCGCTCGGCTGCAGACAGCGCGGTGACGTTGCGGCCGTTGAAGGTGATGGTGCCGGCGTTTGGCGGGAAGGCGCCTGCCAGGGCGCTCAGCAATGTCGTCTTGCCGGCACCGTTCGGACCGACGATGCCGATCGCATCGCTCTGGCCCATGGAGAAATCGACATTGTCGAGAACCACAAGCGCGCCGAAGCGCTTGTGTATCCCTTTGGCCGAGAGAAAGGCTTCTCCCGGCTTTCTCTGTTCGGTGATGCTGAGCACGTGCGTCTTATCCGTTGTAAGGCGTGAGCTTGCCGGCGACCGGAACGTTGGGGTCGGTGGCGTTTTCGGTGACAACGTAATCGAGCGGGAATTTTGAACCTTCCGGCGCCTTCACCCATTGCGTGCCGATGATCGGGCCGGGCGAGACATTGGCGACCGGACCTGCGGTGAAATCGACCTTGCCGGCGATGGTGGTCGTTTTCAGCGTCGAGATCGCCTTGGCGACGGCTTCCTTGCTTTTGGCGTCGGTTGCCGCTTTCAATGCCTCGAAGCCGGCATCGAGCAGCGACAGGCTGGCTCCGAGCTGCTGGGTCCATTGCTTGCCGCTTGTCTCCTCATAGCCATCGGCCAGTTCCGTGCCGGAGACGCCGGTCAGCGACGACTTGTAGGGGAAGGCCTTGTGCCAGTAAGCAGCGCTGCCGATGTTGACGCCGAGATCGCCGAGCGCCTCGATGTCGGACGGGAAGAGGCCGGTCTTGGCAATCTGGCAGATCTTGACCTGGCGCGTCAGCCCTTGCTGTGCCGCCTGGCGCCAGAAGGCGGCGAAATCCGGCGGGATCGGGAAGGAATTGAAGATCTCGACGCCTTCCTGCTTGAAAAGGGCGATCTGGGCGGAGAAGTCGGTAGTTCCAGTTTCGTAAGCGCCGGGATCAACGATGGTGAAGCCTTCCTTGGCGAGCAGCGGCGCGAGATTGGCACGGATGGCGTTGCCGTCGGCGTCGTTGGGATACATGACGCCGACCTTTTTGTTGGTCTCGATCAGGTTCCACTGCGACACGTAGGTCTTGAAGAATTCGCCGACACCGAAGCCGAAATGATAGGTCCATTTGAACGGCGAGGGTGCACCCGGCTTGGCGCCGCGGCCGAAATACCAGGCCTCCCAGGGCATGACGGTCGAGAGGCAGGGCACGCCCGCCGCTTCGCAGGCGTCTGCCACCGGGTTGATGGTTTCCGGCGTCGAGACGGCGAGCATCAGGTCGATGCCCTGATTGTTGATCAGGTCCTTGGCGAGCTGTCCGGCGCGGGATGGATCGGACTGAGTGTCCTGGTCGAGGATTTCGACCTGGAATGTCTTGCCGCCGGCCTGGAAACCGGACGCCAACGCTTTGCGCGCCAGATCTAGCACGTAGCCGTCTGTCTGGCCGAAACCGGCGAGCGGGCCGGTGCGGGGGCTGATAAAGCCGATCTTCAGCGTGTCGCCGCCTTGGGCGAAGGCTGCGCGGCCGGTGAGCGCCAATGCAGCTCCGCCTGCCGCAGCCGTCGCGATGAAGGACCGGCGCGTCAGTGATGCCGGGTCGAATTTTCCGTTGCGGAAAGTGCGGTTCATGAAGGTTTCCTCCCAGTTTGCGGGCCTCCCAGCCCGTCACGTTTCAATTTTTCGCGGTTTTCCGTGCGTTCCCTCGATCAGATCGGGTAGTCCCGTGTGCCGGACGCCAAGGTGATCCAGCGCAGTTCGGTGAATTCGTCGATTGCGGCCTTGCCGCCGAAACGGCCGTAGCCGCTCGACTTGACGCCGCCGAAGGGCATTTGCGGCTCGTCGGAGACGGTCGCCTCGTTGATGTGGCAGATGCCGGATTCCAGCCGTTTGGCGACGGCAAGCGCGGCATTGATGTCGCGGCTGAAAACAGCTGAGGACAGGCCATATTCATTGTCGTTGGCGACGGTCACGGCTTCATCAGCGCTGCCAACGCGGATGATGGCGGCGACCGGCCCGAAACTTTCCTCGCGATAGATGCGCATGGCGGGCGTGACGTGATCGACCACGGTCGCATCAATCAGCGTGCCGTGGGCATGGCCACCGCAGAGGACGACCGCGCCTTTCTGCTCGGCGTCGTCGATCAGCGATCTTACACGCCGAACCGCCTCGGCATTGATCAGCGTGCCGAGTGGTGTGTTGCCATCCTTCGGACTGCCGGCAATCAACGTTGCTGCCTTTGCCTGGAATTTGCCGACGAACTCCTCGGCGATCTCGTCCATGAGGATGATGCGCTCCGTCGACATGCAGATCTGGCCCTGGTTCATGAAGGCGCCGAAAGCGGCAGCGCGCACGGCCTCATCGACATCGGCATCGGCAAGCACGATGAACGGCGCCTTGCCGCCGAGTTCGAGAAGGCAGCGCTTGAGGTGTTTGGCCGAGGATTCGGCGATGATCCGTCCGACGCGGGTGGAGCCGGTGAAGTTGATGCGGCGCACGGCAGGATGGGCGATCAGCGCCTCGACGACGGCGGCCGCATCTTTCGGCGCATTGGTGACAACATTGACGACGCCGCGTGGAAAGCTGGCCTTGCGCATGACGTCGCCGATCAGGCAATGGGTTTTCGGGCAGAGTTCGGAAGCTTTCAGGATGACGGTATTGCCGCAGGCGAGCGGCATGGCGATGGCGCGAGTGCCGAGGATGATCGGTGCATTCCAGGGGGCGATGCCGACACAGACGCCAGCCGGCTGACGGACGGCCATGGCGAGACTGCCGGGGATGCCGGAGGGGATGATTTCGCCGGTGACCTGCGTGGTCATCGCGGCGGCTTCGCGAAGAATATCGGCGCCGAGGCCGCAATTGATCGCGGCCCATTGTGCGGTTGCGCCGGTTTCGCTGGTCATGGCCGCGATGAAATCTGCGGTTCGGGCGGTGAGGATATCGGCGGCAGCATTCAACAATCGGCGGCGTTCGCCAGGGCCGGTTTCCGACCATGCCGGAAAGGCGGCCGCGGCTGCATTGGCGGCTTTTGCCATGTCGGCGACGGAGCCCGCCGGAGCGATGGTTGCGACATCTCCAGTCAGCGGATCGGCGCGCTCGAAGGTGGACGCATCGGATGCGTCTATCGCCTCGTTGTTGATCATCAGCTTTGCCAGGAACACTGTCTTCATCCATCTTCCGGCAGGCCGAGCCTGCGTTTTTTCGATGGGAGACAGGCGCACGCAAGGGCCGGGCCGAAAGGGCCGCGTGTCCTGCTTGGTCTGTTGAGAAGCCTCCTCCCAAAGGCTGATAACCGGAGACTACGCCGATCTCTCATGGATGGAATGCGACTTATTGGGTTAATATTGTAATTATCCGGCGATCAGGGCATTGTTCGCCTCTGGTCGGGAGGAAATGATGGCGACGGACGGAGGCATCCATCATCATGCGCGCGGCGAATGGCGGGAACCGTCGCTGTCGCATCGGCGCATCCGTTTTCAGAAAGGGCTTTATGCCGATTTCCATCATTTCTTCCTTCTGACGGAAGGAGAAGGCGAGCTCCATTTCGACGATGGCGAACATCACGCACTGCATGGTCCGGCTCTGGCCTTCCTGCCGCCGCAGGCCAGGTGCGAGGTGTCCATCGCCGCCGGCGCGCAAGCTTATCTCATCGGTGCATCGCCGCAGATCATGGTCGACGCGATCGGCGACAAGGTGGAATCCTACTCGCTGCGCATCTTCATCGAGCAACTCAAGCTTATTGAGGAGCCGGATGCGCTTTCCGTGGGCGAGATCAGCCCACTGATTTCAGGTTTTGTTCGCGAACTCGGCGATCCATTGCGCGCCTCGTGGATGGTGGTCTCGGCCTATATGCGGCTGATCCTGATGGCGGTCTGGCGGATTTCCGGCGGCGAAAAGGCCGAGCAGCGTGGAAGGGGCGAAAGCGGCACGATCCTGCAGCGCTACCGTCAGTTGGTCGAAGTCTGGTTCCGGCAGCACCGACCGATCAGCGACTATGCCGAGGAACTCGGCGTCACCGCCGATCGTCTGCATTCGATCTGCCAGCGTGCTCTGGGGCGTGCGCCGATCCAGTTGCTGCATGAGCGGGTGGTGCAGGAGGCGAAATTGCGGCTGGAGCGTTCGGCTCGCAATATCCAGGAAATTTCCGACAGCCTCGGCTTTCGCGACCCGACCTATTTCAGCCATTTCTTCAAGCGTAAGACTGGGCTGTCACCGGCCGGCTATCGCGCGGTCGCACGTGCTTCTGCCGGATCGGAAAACAGCGTGTTGTCTTCCGGTTACGCCGACTGGCCGTGATATTTGGAGTTGTGGCTTGAAACGGGCGGGGCCGCGCACCTCTCGATACGCGGCCCCGTTTTCTCTTGCTCCGATCCGATCAGGCCGGAAGCTGGAAGTAGTAGTTTGCTGCCAGAACGACGGTAAGGCCACCGGCCAGTGCCACATAGGGCAGGACGCCGGCTTTCTTGATGCCCAGATCCTGGCCGACGAGGCCGAGGTCTTCCATGGCGCCTGCCGGGAACTTACCGCCGTCACGCACATAGTGGCGATAGGCAAAGACCGGCAGGATGAGGGCTGCGAAGATGAAGCCGACCCAGAGCGCGTTGGAATAACCCCAGACCTTGGCGCCGGCGCCGAGGAAGAGCGCATTGACGAAGGCGAGAACGGTGTTGAGGCCGATCAGCCAGGTCGGTGCCTTCCAGGGGCGCTGGATGTGGCTCGAGTCCATACGGTGGATCCAGCCGGCATTGAGATTGAGGAAGTTGAAGATGATGTATCCGACGTTGGAGACGGCGAGCACGAAGAAGTAGCCGGCGACATCAGACGCGATCGCAAGCAGGATGAGGTTGAAGGCGAAGTCGGTCCACATGGCGCGGGTCGGTGCGCCATGTTCGTTGACGTGGTCGAGATATTTCGGCAGCCAGCCGTCCTTCGCGCCCTGATAGAGTGTGCGCGATGAGCCGGCCATCGCCGTCATGATCGCCAGGAACAGCGCCATGATCATCAGAACGACGAGGATCTGCGTGATGATCTTGCCGCCATGAACCAGGTCACCGAGGGCTTCCGCCACACCGGTACCATCGACGATGCCGGGTGCGAGCATGCCCGCATGGCCGAGAACGCCCTGGAAGGTGAAGGGAATGAGGAAGAAGAACAGGCAGCAGAGCAGGCCTGAATAGAAGATCGCCTTGAAGGTATCGGTCTTCGGGTTCTTCAGTTCGCGGGTGTAGCAGACGGCGGTCTCAAAGCCGTAGGTCGACCAGGCGGCGATATAGAGGCCGCCGAGGAACAGCGTCCAGCCGCCATTGCTCCAGATGCCGTCGACGCCGGAGTAACCAGCCGTTGGCGGCACGAGGTTGGTGATATTGGCACTGTCGATCTGGCCGGAGAAGATCGGATAGAGGCCGATGATCAGGAGCGGCAGGAGAACGATGATGGCGAGCCATTTCTGAACGCTGGCCGTTCCCTGAATACCGCGATGCTGGATCGCGAAGATCACCAGCATCAGGAGGGCGCCGATGAAGAAGGTGGCGTTGAGGTTGGCGTTTGCCAGGAACGGAATGTCGAAGCTGGTCAGCGACCAGCTGCGGATCGCGGGGGTGAGTGCGGCGACGGCATCGGTCGACAGCAGGGCCGAGATGGCATCCTGCGGCGTCTTGCCGGTGTTCGCTGCAAGCCATTCGGCGACACGCGGGCTATCGGCCGTCAGCGTTGCCATATTGGCGTTGATCCATTCCATAACCGCCGGCGAGTCGGCGCCGGGGATAGGGAACAGGGCATTGAGGATATAGCCTGCCGCGATGGCGCAGCCGAGCGACAGCACCGGTGACCAGGCGAACCAGTTGCACCACACAGACAGCGGCGCGATGAATTTCGAATAGCGCAGCCAGGCAGTCGCGCCGTAGATCGAGGCGCCGCCCGATTTGTTGCCGAACATGCCGGCGATTTCGGCATAGGTGAAGGATTGCAGGAAGCCCATCACCATGGAAATGATCCAGACCACGAAGGCGAGCTTGCCCGTCGTGCCTGCGATGCCGCCGATGGAGAAGAGCACCAGCGGCGGTACGCCGGCTGCGACCCAGAATGCTCCCTTCCAATCCAGCGCGCGGATTAGCCCGCTACCGGGCGCCGCGGCCGACCCCTCGGTCTCAACGATAGATGCCATGAACAGTCTCCTCGACCAGTTTTGTCTAAGCGCGCGCGTTGCGCGTCCCCTTGAATTGGTGGTTTTCGCTGCGGTGTATTGCTTCGGCTGAGCCTGCATTTTGCAGTGTCATCACCCGTTCCCGTCCTGAATTTTACGATCGCAGCTTATCCTCATAGTGAATTTTTTTTCTTCTGGGTCAAGTCTCTCTTTACTTTCAGAGGTCTCCCGTAGGATAGTTTGGCCATATTGCCGGTGCATAAAGTGGCGCATGAAGACCGCCGAAACGACTGTGCACCCGGTAGGGAGCTGAGATGACCGATTCCGGACGATTTGCAGGCACGCTCGTGCCGCCGCGACCCAGTATGATTCTAAGGCCGGGTATTCCGGCGCTGCCCGCCGGCGTCGAGCGATACCGCGTCAAGGGGCAAGGCACGACCGTCGTCAAGGTGGCTGCCGGCGACCGAATTACCGTCAAAGATGTCGAAGGCGGGCAGCTCTGCGAGGTCAGCTTTGTCGATGGAAAGGGCCGGTTCAACGCTGCCGGTCTCGGCGTTGGCTTTTCGCGGCCGGCAGTTGGCCTTCAGGATATTCTTGCTGGAGATGGCGACAGCGCCAAGCGGACGTTGAGCGCATTGAAACGGCGCAATGTTGATCCTGCCGGAGCGCTGGCGCTCGTGCTTTTCGGCGAAAGCTCGTCGCCGGGCGCCTCGGCGGAATTGACGATCATGCTCGACGGGTTGCTAATCGTCTCGGCACCGGCACCGGCCATGGATGCGGAACTGCAGAATACGGCGACAGCGCTTGAACTGCGCGTCGCGCGCGCCAATGTCGAACGAAGCTATGAGGAACTGCTGCCCGAGCCGATGGCCGATCCGGTGCAGGATCTGCGCATCCGTGCCGCAACCGCCTCGGCCTATTTTGTCCGCGCCGGCGAGTTCATCCAGATCATCGACGTCTCGGGCCGGCAATGTACCGACTTCCAGGCTTTTTCCGCCCGCAAGGTCGACAAGGGGCTGGATCTGGCGCTGGACGCGACGGTGACGCGCACGCTGCTCGGGCGTAGCTATCCGACGCCCGGCCTGCCGTCGAAGGCGTTCGACCGTGATTTCGAGCCGCTGGTGGAGATCGTGCAGGATACGGTCGGGCGGCATGATGCTTTCGCGACCGCCTGCAATTCGCGCTATTACGACGACATGGGCTATCCCGGCCATGTCAATTGTACCGACAATTTCAACCATGCGCTGGCGCCTTATGGCATCGCACCGCGCAAGGGTTGGGAAGCGCTCAACTATTTCTACAACACCAATGTCGATCACCAGAACCAGCTCTATCTCGACGAACCGTGGTCGCGGCCAGGCGACTATGTGCTGATGCGGGCGCTGACCGATCTGGTCTGCGTCTCATCCTCATGTCCCGACGACATCGACGCCGCCAACGCGTGGAACCCGACCGATATTCATGTCCGCACCTATTCGGACAGAGAGAAATTCTCGCGTGCCGTGGCGATCCGAATGACCCCTGATGCAGAGCCCGAAATGACCCAGGACACAGCCTTCCATCCGCGCTTCTCGGCGTTGACCCGCAACCATGCGGAATATCGCGGCTACTGGCTGCCGAACCGCTTCAACAATGAAGGGCCGATCGAGGAATACTGGGCCTGCCGCGAGAACGCGGTGGTGATGGATCTGTCACCGCTTCGGAAATTCGAGGTGACCGGGCCGGATGCCGAGGCGCTACTGCAATATTGCGTCACCCGTGACATCCGCAAGCTGTCGCCGGGGCAGGTGGTCTATACGGCCATGTGCTACGAAAACGGCGGTATGATCGACGACGGCACAGTGTTCCGCATCGCGCAGAACAATTTCCGCTGGATCGGCGGCGACGACGTTAGCGGTCTCTGGCTGCGCGAGCAGGCGGAGAAGAAGGGCTACAAGGCCTGGGTGCGGTCATCCACAGACCAGATGCACAATCTGGCTGTCCAGGGGCCGAAGAGCAGGGAGATCATCAAGGAGATCATCTGGACGGCACCGTCGCAACCCTCGATCGGCGAACTCGAATGGTTCCGCTTTGCCGTCGGTCGCATCGGCCATTTCGAAGGCGCACCGGTCGTCGTCTCGCGCACGGGGTACACCGGCGAACTCGGCTACGAAATCTTCTGTCATCCGAAGGATGCGCTTGCCGTGTTCGACGCCGTTTGGGAGGCCGGCCAGAAGCATGGGCTGAAGCCGATGGGGCTGGAGGCGCTCGATATGGTGCGCATCGAGGCCGGTCTCGTCTTTGCGCATTATGATTTTTCCGACCAGACCGATCCGTTCGAGGCCGGCATCGGTTTCACGGTGCCGTTGAAATCCAAGACCGAGGATTTCATCGGCCGCGAGGCTCTGATCAAGCGCAAGGAGAACCCGCGCTACAAGCTGGTCGGGCTCGATATCGATGCCAATGAGGCCGTCGGTCATGGTGATACGGTGCATATCGGCCGGGCGCAGGTCGGTGTCGTCACGAGTTCGACCCGCTCGCCGCTCTTGAAGAAGACGATCGCACTGGCGCGGATGGACGTGCTGCATTCTGCGCAGGGAACGGAGGTCGAGATCGGCAAGCTGGATGGCCAGCAGAAGCGACTGCCGGCGAAGATCGTGCCGTTTGCACATTACGATCCGGAGAAGCTAAAGCCGCGGTCGTGAGTTTGACAGGCCGATCGCTGACGAACTGCGGCCGAAAGGCCTTTAAAGTTTCAGGAGGCGGATGCTCCTCGCAGGTACGACGGCAAGGATGACGATGGTACCTTCGGCCTCTTCATAGAGAATGATATGGCTCTGATGCTCGTGCCGTCGCACGCCTTCTCCAATGGATGGGGCAAGCCGTCCCATCTGTGGACGCGATGCTATCAGCCGGAAACAATGTTCAAGTTCGTCCTTGTACCGACGCGCTTGGGTCAGGCCGAACATCTCGATGCCGTCGAGGAACAAAGCGAGCAAGTCATCTTCGGCACGCTCGGTCAGCCTGTAGCTACTCACGCACGACGCCCCTTGCCCTGGCAAGGCGCTCGGCATTCTGGAAAATCTCGTCGACGCTTTGCTTGCCGGGGCCACTCGACCGGGATTCAGCGACGATCTGGCGCAATTCTTCGATCGTCAATTCCTGATCTCGGCGGGATCGATCACGGCGCACGAGATCGCGTACATAGTCGCTCGTGCTTGCGTATTCGCCTTTGCTGATCTGGGCTTCGATCCATTCTTTCATCGGGTCGGGAAGTGAAATGGTCATGGTTGCCATGCGGAATACTCCTTTCGGACATCCTATCATGGGTAAGAACAAATCACAAAAACGCTTATGATCGGTTGCTCAACCCGCCAGTAGGTTGGTCTCAGAAACCGAAGGGTGTCAGCTGGATTTGCGTTGCGCGCTGGCGATCTGCCGGGCAACCGCTTCGGAGTCGTTGGCAAGCGTTCGCATTTCCGAAGCGAGCACGGCGAAACCGGCGCCGGCCGTTCCGGCGCGTGCCGCCTCGATGCCGGCGTTGACGGCGAGCAGTTTCAGGTAGCGCAGGGAGTGCAGGATTTCGGCCGTTCGCGATGCTGTCGCCCGCATGTCGGCGGTCTGTTCGTCGATGCGCTGGTAGAGTGACTCGATGTTGACGATGCTGCCTTCGAGATAAAGCAGTTCGCCGTCAGCGCCCCAGACCCCACCGCCGGTTTCCGTGACCCAGAGATAGTGGCCCTTGTTGTGGCGGATACGGTATTCCAGCGTCCAGTCGGTGTGGTTTTCTAGCGCCTTGCCGACGACCTCGTCCATCGCCGGCACATCCTCCTCGCACATGATGGACGTGAAGGTGCGCACCCGGTTGCCGACGATCTCGTCGGTGGGATAGCCAAAGATCCGCTGGATGCCGTCGGTCATGTCCAGCATCGTATAATGCTCGTCCGCCCGGCATCGATAAAGAAAACCATTCATGCGACCCAGAACACTGCTCAGAAAGTCCATGTCGAACCCGGGGATGGTTGGAGGGCGAATTGGAAGAGTATTGATGTTTATGGATAATATTTCGTTATCTTAAATTTTCGATTAGAAGGCCGCGAGCACGGCCTTCTAATGTATCGTCCTTGATATCCTGTTCAGTTCTTCAGGTAGACTTCCAGCGTGTCATCCATCGCTTCCAGCCAGGGCGTATGATGCTTTGGCGCCATCGTTCCGGTCATCAGCGACTTGTAGGCATTGTCGCGGAAGCCCATGATGTTTTCGGCCTTGTGGTGCTCCCATTCCATGAAGGTCTTGTTGGTGCCCTCGACATCGAACTTCGGATAGTCGGTGTGCTCCAGAAGCTCGATAACGTAATCGCCCTGGAACCAGATCATCTGTTCCGCATCTTCAAGCGTTTCCTCGCGGGCGCGCCACTCGTCGAAATGCGCCTTCATCTTCTCCTTCGGGGGTAGCTTGATGCGGTCCATGATGACATCGCGGGCGAACCAGGCCTGGGCGTCGAACATGTTGAAGGTGTAGAACTGGTCCTGCATGCCGATATACATCAGCTGCGGATTGTCCTCGTAGACGACGCCCTTGTAGAGGCTGTCGGACCACAGGCGGTTGGCCGTCTTCAGGCGCAGGTCATCCGGCAGGAACGGGAAATGGTGGAGGTAGCCGGTGCACAGGATCAGCGCATCGACTTCCTTGGTCGATCCATCGGCGAAATGGGCCGTCTTGTTGACGAGCTTCTGCAGCAGCGGCCGCTCCTCGAAGCGCTCCGGCCATTTGAAACCCATCGGCTTGGAGCGGTAGCTCGTCGTCACCGATTTGGCGCCGTATTTCCAGCATTGCGAGCCGATATCCTCGGCCGAGTAGCTGCGGCCGACGATCAGAACGTCCTTGTCCTTGAATTCCAGCGCATCGCGGAAATCATGGGCGTGCAGGACGCGGCCGCCGAAGGTCTTCACGCCTTCGAAATAGGGAACATTCGGGGTGGAGAAGTGGCCGGAGGCGACGACGACGTAGTCGAAGATTTCGTCATACATGACGTCGTTGACGCGGTCATGCGCCGTCACGGTGAAGGTCTTGGATTCCTCATCGAAACGGACCATGCGCACCGGCGTCGAGAAGCGCACCCATTTGCGGACATCGGCCTTTTCGACGCGGCCCTTGATATAGTCCCAGAGCACGGCGCGGGGCGGGTAGGAGCCGATCGGCTTGCCAAAATGCTCCTCGAAGGAATAATCGGCAAATTCCAGGCATTCCTTGGGGCCGTTCGACCAGAGATAGCGGTACATGCTGCCGTGGACCGGCTCGCCGTATTCGTCGAGGCCGGTGCGCCAGGTGTAGTTCCACAACCCGCCCCAGTCGGCCTGCTTTTCGAAGCAGACCACTTCGGGGATTTCAGCGCCTTTCTGGGCGGCGGACTGGAAGGCTCTCAATTGAGCAAGGCCCGATGGCCCTGCGCCGATCACGGCTACTCTGGTCATGTCTGTCAGTTCCCTTTGTTTTCAGGCGTGTTTTTGTCGCCCTTGTCTTGGTCGTTAGTCTGCCTTGCTCTCCGTCATCCTCGCCCTTGTGGCGGGGATCCAGCAGCGGCGCGTCCGCGCCGCTAGAGGATTCTTTTCACGCGACGGACATCGCGTGGCTGGATTCCCGTGACACGCACAGGAATAACGGAGTGAGAGGATTGCCCTCACCACGTCTCAATCCGGATAAATTCCCGCACTCGTCGGTGCCTCGTCATCATATTTCGCCAGCCAGTCGAGCATGATCGGACGGTTGCGGGCGAGGCCCTTGTAGTCGACGATCTCCGGCGGCAGGCTTTTCAGCACGCGCGGCAGGCGGCGGCCCCATTTGGGCACGGTCACCAGTTCGTTGAAGCTGATGAGATAGCAGCGGATGACGAAAAGGATGGCGTTGGAGCGGGGCAGGCGCCAGAGGCTCTGCAGTTCGACGCGCAGATGCATCTTCTCCCCGACATTCTCCGGCGTCACCGTCGCGCGGTCCGGACCCCATTTGTGGTAGTTTTCCGGTGAGGTGTCGAGCCGCGGATTGACGGTCATCGTCCAGTTCAACCGGCGCGTTGGCTTGCCCTGCTGCAGGTTCAGGAGAAATTTCAATGCCCGGTCGAAGACGCCGATCTGGTGGGCGAGCGGCACGGGGCCGTGCCATTCCATGAAGTTCATGCCGATATCGAAATCGAGCGACCAGTCGGCCTGGGTGGTGACCATGCCGGCATCCATCCAGAGATTGTTGTCACGTTGGTCGACGATGCAGAAATCGCCCTGGGCCTGGCGGGTGATGTATTCCATCGGTGGGTAGGGCAGCGTTGCCGGATCACCGAAGGTAAATGTGTCGTCGATGCCCATCGGCCGGTTGATCCAGCGCCAGCGGTCGCCGTTCTTTTCCAGCGTGAAGTGCTCGGGGTAATCCTGCGCCTGATGCTCCATCAGTAGTTCGAGCGTATCCCATTGTGCCGCCATCATGTGTGGCAGGGCCTGGCAGCGGAGCGGATCTTCCTTCAGCACCATTGCCCGGTCCTGCATCTCGGCGACATAGTGTTCGTCGACATCGATCAGGTTCTCGAAAACGCTGTCCTTTTTGCCCCGGACATGCGGCTCCATATTGACGGAGTACATGTATTCGTCGCGATCGAAGGGGAAGGGAAAGCGCCTGATGTTGTAGAGGCTGTTGCGGAAGGTGAAGTCGTCGCGGAACGTTTCGCTCCTGAACGTGATAGTCATCTGTCCGGTCCCCTTAAGCTAGAGTTGAAGAACGAGTTGCTGGCCCTTGAACCGCGAGACGCAGATCATGACCTTCCTGCCGGACGCCTTTTCCTCGTCCGACAGGTAGATGTCGTTGTGCTGCAGCGTGCCGTCGCAGGACGACACCTCGGTCTCACACTGACCGCAGGCACCGCCGCGGCACATGTACGGGGCGTCGCAGCCATGGGCCTCGGCCGCTTCGAGAATGCTTTGATGCTCGCCGACCGTCATGTGGATGTTGGATTTCTCGAGGAAAACCTGGAACGGCAGGCCGGCGGGCGGCGCAAGGAAGCGTTCCGAGTGCAGGTTTTCCTTCGGCCACCCGGCTTTGAGCGCCGTCATCAGCACGCCGTCGATCATGCCGGCCGGACCGCAGACATAGAGATGTGTGCCGAGCGGCTGGTTATCCGCGATCTCTGCAACGGGAATATAGGTCTTTTCCTCGTCGACATAGATATTGATCCGGCGCGGGCCGTAGCGGTCTAGCAGCTGTTGCCAATAGGCGCCGTGCGAACGAGAGCGGATGGCGTAGTGCAGTTCGAAGGCGATGTTGTCGCGGCTGAACTGCTCCATCATGGCGATGAACGGGGTGATGCCGATGCCGCCGGCAAACAGGATATGCTTGCGGCCGCGATGGTCAGGCGCGAAGAGGTTGACCGGTTGGCTGACGGTCAACTGATCGCCGGGCCTCACCTGTTCGTGCATGAAGATCGAGCCGCCGCGTGAATTCGGCACCCTGAGCACGCTGATTTCATAGGCGCTGTTGTCGTCGGGATTGGACATCAGCGAATAGGGGTTGCGGCGCAGAAGGCCATTGTCGTTCATCGAGACGACGACATGGGCGCCGCCGGAGAAGAACGGCATGGGATGGCCGTCCATCCGCTCGAAGCGGAAGCGTTTGACCAGATCGGTCACCTGCGTCACATCAGCGACACGGACGGGCATATCGGTGTTCAAGCTCACGGGAACATCTCCTCTGGTGCAGGGGCGGTACCCGGTTCTTCCGCATCGATGTTGACGCCCTGGAAGGCGCCGAGACGTCTCGAATAATGGTCGCGCACGAGAAGCGGCAGGCCGCAATGGGTGCAGGCAAAGGGGCTTGTCGTTACATTATCGGTGATGCCCTTGCAGTGCACGCATTGTACGCGCCTGGCCGTCGAGCCGCGATGTTCAGTGTGGATCGAATGGTAGTCGATGCCGTATTCCATCGCCACCTGCATGATCTGGCCTATGAAGCCCTCGGTGCCGGCGATGTAGAGCCGCGTTCCCATCCGCGCGAGATCGAGACAGGCGCGCAGGCGAAATAGAAGCGGCTGGAGCGTCGGCGCTTGCCAGAAGACGTCCGGGGACAGCGCGGAAATCACGCTGTCATAAGCTTTCGGCGCCGCACCCGCAGCGAGATAAAGGATTTCCGATTTGGTCAGGAAATCCCTTCCCTTGGCCCCGACCTGGTCGATCAGGGCCTTTGCCCCTTCGCCCTCGAGGACGAAGAGGTGGCGTTTGGCATGGGGATCGACGTCGAGCCCCTTGTATTCCGGTCTGCTTTTGATCCCTTGAACGAGCATGCCGTCAGCCTTGCGCCGTCCGCTTCGTCTTCTTCGGATCGTCGAAGGTGATCGTGTGGGCGATTGCCGGCGCGTTGACGGTCTTGCCCTTCACTTCGAGTTTGGTTCCCTGGACGGCATAGGGGACCTCGATGCGCACGATCGCCATCGAGCGGTTGGTGAGCTTGGAATAGGACGGGCAGGTGATGACGCCGACCTTCTTGTCGCCGGCCCAGACCTCGTCGCCGAGATCGGTCGGACCGTCTGCCTCGACCAGCAGGCCGAAGATCTTGAAGCGTTCCTTGCCCTTGAGGCGCGCATGCTCCTCTGCGCCGCGAAAGCCGGTCTTGCCGGGGCTGACAGTGAAATCGAGGCCGAGTTCCCACAGGCTGTCGCCGGGCTGCTCATTGGCAAACGGATACATCTGCGAATTGTCGTAGGGGTAGAACAGCAGGTAGCTTTCGACGCGCAGCATGTCGAGGACGCTGAAGCAGACGGGGATGATGCCCATAGCCTTGCCTTCGTCGACGATGCGGTCCCAGACCATGCCGGCATCCTGGCCGCGTACGAAGATTTCGTAGCCGCGCTCGCCGGTATAACCGGTGCGGGAGATCATCACGGGCGCGCCGAACAGCGTTGTCTGCATATGATGGAAATATTTGAGATCGCGAATGCCGGGCACGTATTTTTCGAGATAGTCGACGGCGAGCGGACCCTGTAGCGACAGGTCATGCAGGTCGTCATCGAAGAGCACGGCGCAGTTGCGGCCCTGCGCCTGCTTGACGATTTCCTCGAAGCCGGAGCCCGAGCCGTGCACCAGCATCCAGGAGTTCGGGCCGGTGCGGTAGACGATGCAGTCGTCGGTGAAATGGCCGCGATCGTTGAGCATGCAGGCATAGACCGACTTGCCGGGATAGACCTTCGTCATGTCGCGGGTGGTGATGTATTCCAGAACGGCGATCGCGTGCGGTCCGACGAGGTGGACCTTCTTCAGACCCGAAACATCCATGATGCCGGCCTTGGTGCGCACGGCGATGTGTTCCTCGTAGATGTCCTTGTCGTAGGTCCAGGCGGTTCCCATGCCGCTCCAGTCCTCAAGGTTCGATCCCAACGCCCGATGCCGGTCTGCAAGGGCGGAAAAACGCCAGCTCAATGCCATGATTTGTTCCCTTATTTATTTCACTCTGTGGAAATAATTATTCCTGAGTATATTCGCGTTTTTCCGAACGGCAAGCCCGGCAAACGGATTTCTCAAGGGAAAATGCCATGTCGCGAATGGGCGGGATCAGTGACACTTTTCAGCCGCAACGAATTGTGCTGGAGGCATTCAATGCCCTATCCGCCCTGTTTTCAAGTCGTAATTGCGGCGCATGGCCTCGAAATAAAAATGCCCGGAACGGCGGTCCGGGCATGGATCGGTCGAAATAATTTCAGGAATCAGGCGAGCAGGCCTTCTTCCCGCACCGCGGCGGTGAAGGAGGCCCAGGCTTTCTTCGGGCTGCGGATACCATCGAGTGCGTCGAGGCAATGCTGCAGGGCGCGGCGATAGGCAAGGCCGCGCCTGGCCGGCCAGCGGCGCAGAAACTCGACTGCGTCCCAGGCGGTGGCGATGATGTTTTCCTGATGATGTTTGACGATCACTCTGACGGGGGTGGGGAAGCGTTTGTCGCTCAAGGTCGTCCTCATGCTGCTTACAAATTGACGGCATGGTAACGCGTGGGTTCGCAGAAGGTTCCGGTCGCGAATTCATTTCGGAATGTGATTGTGAAACGATATTCTTAATAATGCGAACTGCCGCCGCGTCTTCCTGGGGAGAGGCTCGGCTTTGAATTGCCACGCGAGGGAAACGGCAATTGCTTCCATGCCGCGCTGATGATCACCGGGATCGTTCCGGCGGGCAACGCTTCGAGAGAAGCTCAAGGAGAGGGAAATGAAACAAAACAAGCTTTTCGGCTGGTTTCTCGTCCTCGTTGGCGGGTTTTACCTTCTGTCGGGCATCGTCACCAATGACATGGGAGGACTGACCTCGCTCGGTTATAATCCCGACTTGCCGATGAGTATTCAGGCCGCGCCCATTCGTTTCCTGCTCGGAGTGGGGCTCTATCTCTGCGCCGTCTATGTGGGCGTCCAGATATTGCGGAGCAAGACACCGGATAGCCAAGGCTAGTACCGTCCTCGCTACAGCTTGAAGGCTTCCCTGAGGTCGCTGCTCTTGTTTTCACGCATGTCGAGGTCGGCCTCGATGTGGTCGATGTGATGGATCATCAGGTGGCAGGCGCGGTCGAGGTCGCCGCGTTCGATCGCGGTAACGATGTCCTGATGTTCCTGGTGTCCGCAACTCGAGATGGCCGATTGCCCGTAGAGCGCGATGACGAGCGACGAGCGCGCCACAAGTTCATCCATGAAGCGCTGCATCACGGCATTGCCGGTCATCGAGGCGAGCATCAGGTGGAAATCACCCGATGCCTTGATTTCTGCGCGCCGGGCCGTCTGGCCGCGCTCCCCCATCAGACGGCCTTCTTCCATCAGCAATTGACGCAGATGCTGGAAGTGCGATGGCCCCATGTGTTTTGCCGCCTCGCGCAGAATTCCGGGTTCGATCAGCCGGCGCGTGGCAAAGATCTGGCGCGCTTCCTCAGGCGACGGATAGGCAACGAAGGCGCCGCGGTTCTTCTCGACGTTGACGAGGCCCTCATAGGACAGCGCCTGCAGGGCGCCACGGACCAGCGTGCGGCTCACATTGAACAAAGCCCCGACATCCGCCTCGGACAGCTTGGTGCCCGGCGCCAGCCGGCGATCGACGATCGCATCACGGATGGAGTCGCGGATATATTGTGTGCTGACGTCGATTTGATCTTCGGTGGGAAGCGCTGCAGTTTTCATCAAGTTTCATTCCGGGTTCCTGCGCATTATCCTACCGTTCTTTTTTTGCAAAGTTAACCGGAATTTGTCCTCATCTATTTGGTGAAATTGTATACGATCGACTAAGCGCATTGCAGACAAACGCTTATATTTTAAGCAAGCCTTAAGTTGTCCAAACTTGCAGCAATTCCGCTATTGCAGAAATCATGAATGAATTTCAACTGGTTCGCCTTGGTCATTCAGTCTGGCACGCTTGATGCATTGTAGTTCCCGTCACAGGGGAGACATGATGTCCAAAGCGGCAGAAATCGATATCGTATCCGTTTCCAAGGTTTATGGCAGCACGACCGCCGTCCATTCCATCAGCCTGAAAATACCCTCCGGCAGCTATTGCTGCTTTCTCGGCCCTTCCGGCTGCGGCAAGACATCGACGCTCAGAATGATCGCCGGCCATGAGAGCATTTCCTCAGGCGATATCCGCCTCGGCAATACCGTCGTCACCGATTTTCCGCCGGCCAAGCGCGGCACCGCGATGATGTTCCAGTCCTATGCGCTGTTTCCGCATCTCGATCTCATCGACAATGTCGCCTTCAGCCTGAAGATGAAGGGCATCGACAAGGAGGAGCGTCGGGCCAAGGCGCTCGCGATGCTCAAGCTTATGCAGATGGAGCCCTATGCCACGCGGCGTCCGGCCCAGCTTTCCGGCGGCCAGCAGCAGCGCGTGGCGCTGGCGCGTGCGCTTATCACTGATCCGGAAGCGTTGCTTCTCGACGAGCCGCTGTCGGCGCTCGACCCGTTCCTGAAGATCCGCATGCGGGCCGAGTTGAAGAAACTGCAGAAGAGCCTCGGCATAACCTTCGTCCACGTCACCCACAGCCAGGAAGAGGCGATGGCGCTGGCCGACATCATCGTCATCATGAATGACGGGCGCATCGAGCAGGCGGCGCATCCGCGCGAAGTGTTCGAGCGGCCGGCAACGGCTTTCGTCGCGCGTTTCATGGGCGACCACAATGTGCTCACCGGCCGGGTCGTGGAGAGTGGCGGCGGCAAGGTGACGCTGGAGGTGGCCGAGGGGCAGACATTCACCGTCGCCGGCCCGTCCCGGGAGCCGGGTTCGCCTATCGATATCGGCGTTCGCACCGACCGCGTGCGGCTTGCCGCGCCATCGGAGAAGACACTCGGCTTCAACGGCATCGTTTCCAATGTCGAATATCGCGGCTCCTCCGTGAAGATCACAGTCGCCGGAGCCGGTAGCGATGACTTCACGGTCATCGCTACCGATGCCGATTATTTCGAGAAACCCGTATCGGTCGGCGATGCGGTGCCGCTCAGTTGGGGCCTCGAGGACGCCGTCCTGCTTGGCCGCATGGCCGCTTGATCCTTTCCATCACCATCACAAAAAGAGGGAACTGACATGACCAATGACACCAAGACTCCCAAGGGAATTTCAAGGCGCGGCCTGCTGAAGACCGGTGCCGCCGCAACCGGCGCCATCGTCGGTTCAGGCCTAATCACCGGCTTTCCGACTATCTGGGCACAGAACCCGATCACGCTGCGCCAGTTCGGCACCGGCGTCTCGAACATCAATGCCATCGCCGAGAAGTGCAAGGCCGATCTCGGTATTACGCTTGAAATGACGGCAACGGACTCAGACGCCGCCGCCCAGCGCGCCGTCACACAGCCGGACTCTTATGACATCGCCGACATCGAATACTGGATCCTCAAGAAGGTGTTCCCCGCCGGCGTCATTCAGCCGATGGATATCAAGAAGCTGAAATATTACGACAAGATCGTTCCGCTCTTCAAAACCGGCAAGCTGAAGCCCGACAGCGTTATCGCGCAGGGCACCGCGCCGCATACGGTCGGCTATGTCGAAGCGCCCGGCGACAAGACCTTTGCCAAGGGTGAAACGCAATTCTTCACCATGGTTCCGACCATTTACAACGCCGACACGCTCGGTATTCGTCCGGACCTCGTCGGCCGCGACATCACCTCCTGGGCCGACATCATGGACCCGGCGTTCAAGGGCAAGACCTCGATCCTCAACATCCCGTCGATCGGCATCATGGATGCCGCGATGATCATGGAAGCGCTCGGCAACATCAAATATGCCGACAAGGGCAACATGACCAAGGACGAGATCGATGCAACGATCGACTTCCTGATCAAGGCCAAGCAGGACGGTCAGTTCCGTGCCTTCTGGAAGTCGTTCGACGAAAGCGTCAACCTGATGGCATCGGGCGAAGTCGTCATCCAGTCGATGTGGTCGCCGGCCGTTGCCGCCGTTCGCTCGAAGGGCATCGCCTGCAAATACCAGCCGCTGAAGGAAGGCTATCGCTCGTGGGGCGGCGGTCTCGGCCTGGCTGCTCACCTCGAAGGTGCCCAGCTCGACGCAGCCTATGAGTACATCAACTGGTACACGTCCGGCTGGGTCGGCGGCTACCTCAACCGTCAGGGCTACTACTCCGCTGCCATGGACACCGCTAAGGAATTCATGTCCGCCGATGAATGGGGCTACTGGATCGAAGGCAAGCCCGCGACGGGCGATATCATGTCCCCCGAAGGCAAGGTCATGGAAAAGGCCGGTGCGGTCCGCGACGGCGGCTCATTCGAAGAGCGCATGGGCAAGGTCGCCTGCTGGAACTCGGTCATGGACGAGGACCGCTACATGGTGAAGCGCTGGAACGAGTTCATCGCTGCTTAATAACGTCCTCTTCTCCCCATCGGGGAGAAGGTGGCCCAGGGCCGGATGAGGGGGGCGCCGCAGGCGCGGCGTTTCTTGCTCCGGCGTTGCCGGAGCCCCCTCATCGCCTCGCGTACGCTCGGCACTTCTCCCCGCTGGGGAGAAGAGGCCAAAAGCAACTTCCTTCTCCCCGCCTGCGGGGAGAAGGTGCCCGACAGGGCGGATGAGGGGCTTTCCCGCATTGCAAATACCTATTCCGACCAACCCGGAGACCGAACACGTGGCGGCAACCATCACGGACGAAGACACGCAGATCGCGGGGCCTGCCAAGCCGCCGATCACCGCCTATATCGGCAGGATCGCATCGCGCGTCGCCTCCTATCTGCAGGCGGTGCCGCTCGCGCTGATCCTCGGCTTCTTCTTCCTGCTGCCGATCCTGATGATCGCGGTGGTAAGCTTCTGGGATTACGACTTCGCCGGTCTCTATCCCGATTTCCTGACTATGAACTACACCGATACGCTCGGTTCCTGGGTGACGTGGAAGACCTATCTCAACACGCTGAAATATACGGCGATGGTCTGGGGGCTGACATTGCTGATCGGCTTCTGGGTCGCCTATTTCCTGGCGTTCCACATCCGCACCACGACGATGCAGATGGTGCTGTTCCTCGTCTGCACCGTACCGTTCCTGACATCGAACATCATCCGGATGATTTCCTGGATTCCGGTTCTCGGCCGCAACGGTCTCGTCAACACGACACTGATCGAGATGGGCATCATCCCGAGCCCGATCGAATGGCTGCTCTATTCCGATTTCGCCGTGGTGCTCGCCATGGTGCATCTCAACACGCTGTTCATGGTGACGCCGATCTTCAACACCTTGATGCGCATCGATCGTTCGCTGATCGAGGCAGCGCGCGATGCTGGCGCCAATGGCTGGCAGATCCTCTGGAACGTCATCATTCCGCTCGCCAAGCCCGGCATCGCCATCGGTTCGATCTTTGTCGTGACGCTGGTGATGGCGGATTTCTCGACTGTTCAGGTGATGTCCGGCGGGCAGAGCGCATCCGTCGCGCTGATGATGAAGAACCAGATGTCGCTGCTGCAATATCCGGCTGCTGCCGCCAATGCCGTGGTGCTTCTCATCGTGGTGTTGCTGATGGTCGCCGCCATCCTGCGCGTCGTCGATATCCGCAAGGAGCTTTGAGATGAGCCACGAAAAACGCACCCTCGAATTCTACGTTCTGGCGGCCTTCTTCACGCTCTTCGTGCTGTTCCTTTACGGACCTCTTTCGGCAGTGTTCATCCTGTCCTTCCAGGGACCGGAGGGCGGTTTGACCTTCCCGCTCAACGGCGTCTCGGTCCACTGGTTCTTCAACCTGTTCGAACAGCAGGCGGTAGGCGATTTCGGGGCATCGTTCAAACGCTCTTTCACGCTCGGCCTTATGGTCATGATCGTCAACGTGGTCGTCTCGCTGCTGGCCGGTCTCGCGTTCAGGCGCAAGTTCCGTGGCTCGACCGTGCTGTTCTACCTGACGGTGGCCAGCCTCGTGGTGCCGTCGATCATCATCTCCCTCGGTATTGGCGTTGTCTTTCAGCAATTCGGCCTGAAGCCCGCCTGGTATTCCTCGGCGTTCGGAGCGCATCTGACCTGGACGCTGCCGTTCGGCGTGCTGATCATGTTCGCCGTCTTCAATCGTTTCTCGCCGGCCTATGAGGAGGCCGCGCGCGATCTCGGCGCAACCTCGTGGCAAACGTTCCGCCATGTCGTCCTGCCGATGATCGCGCCCAGCCTGATCGGTGTCGGCCTGTTCGGCTTCACGCTCTCCTATGACGAATTTGCCCGCACGCTAATGACGTCAGGCACCTACAACACGCTGCCGCTGGAAATCTACGGCATGACGACGAACGTCACGACGCCGGTGCTCTACGCGCTCGGCACCGTCACCACACTCTTCTCCTTCTCCATAATCCTGCTGGCGCTCGCGATCATTCTGGTGATGCGCCGCCGCCAGGCGAAAGTGGTCTGATCCCGCATGCGCATCCTCGTCGTTAATCCCAACACCACCCAATCCATGACGGACAAGGCGGCAGAAGCGGCCCGCGCCGTCGCCGGCCGCGGCACCGAAATCATCGCCGCCACCTCGCAGATGGGGCCGGTTTCCATTGAAGGGCATTATGACGGGGCACTTGCGTTGCCGGGGCTGCTGGCCGAGATCAAGAAGGCCGAAGCCGCCGGTGCGCAGGCTGCCATCATTGCCTGCTTCGACGATACCGGGCTCGACGCTGCCCGTTCGCTCGCCGGTTTTCCCGTTCTCGGCATCTGTGAATCGGCTCTGGTGACGGCCGGTTTTCTGGCACAGCGCTTTACTGTGGTGACGACCTTGGAGCGTTCGCGTGTGCTGCTGGAAAACCTGTCGCGTCACTATGGTTTTGCCGGTCGTGCCAAGGTGAGGGCGGCGGACATCCCGGTGCTCGAACTCGAAGACCCGGCATCCGGTGCGCTGGGCAAACTCCGTTTCCAGATCGAGCTGGCGCTTGAGGAAGACGGTGCCGAGGCCATCGTGCTTGGTTGCGCGGGGATGGCCGATCTCGCCCATGCGCTGCAGGAGGAATATGGCGTGCCCGTTATCGACGGTGTTTCGGCGGCGGTGAAGCAGGCGGAGGCGCTGATCGCACAGCGCCTGACGACCAGCAAGCGCGGGTCCTATGCAACGCCGCTGGCGAAGGTTTACACGGGGGTGATGGGGGCTTTTGCGCCGGGCGCAGTTTGATCTCCCCCCTTGTGGGGAGATGTCACGAAGTGACCGAGGGGGGTAAACCTTACTCGTCCGAGGGACCACCACCCTCTGTCGGCCTGGCCGACATCTCCCCCGCAAGGGGGGAGATCAACGCGTGGTCAGTCATTCGCTCAATCCACTCGCCTCCAATCTCCCACCGTCTCAACACATCCAGCGGATCCTCCGCATCCAGCCGCGAACAGATGCGATAGACTTCGAGCACCTCCGCGCTCATCTCTCCCCGATGGTATAGGAAGGTCGCGGCGGCATAGCGCGTTCGCCCGGACCATTCGACGCCCGGCGGAGTTCTGATGAGTTCCCAGTTGTGACGCGTTTCGTCGTCCATGGCGATGCGGTCAAAACAGGCCGGGTGGGGTGGCTGCGCGGCGGTCGAGCTTGATGAAGGGGCGGGGGACGATGCGGGCGCGTTTCATCATCTTCTGGTATTGCAGTTCGCGTAGCGCGTAAATCTCCACCCAGAGGTCTTCGGTCAGGCGGGTTCCGTAGGGTCGCGTCAGGCTGGCGATGGCGATGTTGCGCTTGGCGAGCGGCGACCAGATGGCGGCACTGACAAGACCGGCTTCCCGACTCTTTCGGTGATAGACGATAGCGCCGTCGGCCGGAATATTTCCTTCGATTTCAAGGCCGACGAGGACGTGCTTCAGAGTTTGATTCCGCCGTGCTTCAAGTATCGCTTTACGCCCGTTGAAATTCACTTTTTCGGTATCAACCAGCCAGTCGAGCCCGATCTCATCCGGCATGCGTGCGCGGTCGGCGCGCAGGGTCGTTTCCGCCGTCATGAAATCGGCATTGGCAACGATGAAGCCGGCTTCGATGCGGGCGCGATTGAGCGCGGCGTAGCCGATCGCACGGATGCCGTGAAGCTGGCCTGCCGTCCAGAGGCGGTCCCAAAGGCTGAGCGCGGCTTCGGCAGAGACGAAAAGTTCGTAGCCGAGATCACCGGTAAAGCCGGTGCGGGAGATGGTGACGGCACCACTCTGATGCGCGAATTCGGCAAGCTGGAACGGCTTCAGTCGCTCAATGCCATCGAAACCGGCTTTGGACAGCACGGCGAAGGAGGTCGGCCCCTGCAAGGCGAGCCCGGCGATCTGCATTGTCTCTTCCTCGATTTCGACATCAAAGCCGATAGCGCTGTCGAGCAGCCAGGGCAGGTGTCGTTCCTGGCAGCAGAGGCGGAACGTGTCGGCTGAGAGCCGGAACAAGGTGCCGTCATCCAGCACATGACCATGATCGTCGCACCATGCGGTGTAGTGGACGCGGCCGGTGCCGAGCTTGGCGACGTTGCGGACGGTCAGGCGATTGAGATAGCGCTCCGCATCCGGCCCGGCGATGCGGTATTTGACCATCGGCGAGATATCGAACAGCGCCGCCGTCGAGCGGATGGCGAAATATTCGAGTTCCTCGTCGAAGACGGAATGCGGCGCCTTGTAGCCGGCCCAGGCGTACCAGTCGTTGGTTTCGCTGAGGGTTGCGATACGCGGATGAAAGGGCGTTTCGAAGCGCGGCGTGGCGATATGGCTCTGCAGGGCCCGGCGTGTGTTCATCTCCAGCATCATGCTCTGCCTCCCGAAAGAATGTGGCGTGCGGCGAGCAGTCCCGGCAGTCCGGAAATGCCACCGCCCGGATGTGACCCAGCGCTCGCGAGATACAGGCCTGCAAGCGGCGTTGTATAACCGGCGGAAGCATTGACCGGGCGGTTGACCAGCAGTTGATCAGCCTGCAATTCGCCATGATGCCAATGACCACCGGGCAGACTGTACTGTGTTTCCATGTCGACGGGTGTCAGCAGGTGACTTGCAACTATACTGCTGCTCAGGCCGGGGGCGTAGCGCTCCAGCGTGTCGATGATGATCTTTTGGAAGGCGGGCTTGCCGCTTTCCCAGCCGCCTTTGAGATCATAGGGCGCGAACTCGACGAGTGCGGAAAGTGTTGCGCCGTCGGAGGGGGCAAGCGCCGGGTCAGCAAGGCTCGGCAGTGTGATCTCCATGACCGGATCGGGTGAAAACTCACCATACTTCGCCGGGTTGAAGGCGTTCTCCACATGCGCGATCGAACGGGCGATGACCAGCCGGCCGCGATGGTCGGCGGGAGAGACGCCGGTAAAGGCGGGCGGACGGTCGAGCGCCAGATCGAGTTTGGCAACATTGCCCTTGGAGCGGATATTGCTGACCGCGCGGACGAACCCGGTGTCGAGTTCGCCGCTGTCGCAGAGCTTCAGGAACGTGGCCTGAGGATGGATCGCCGAGACGATAATGGGTGCGGTCACCTGTACGCCACTGGCAAGAATGACGCCGGTTGCCGTGCCACGATCCGCGATGATGCGGGCGACGGACATCCCGGTGCGTATCGTAACGCCTGCGGCCGTTGCTGCTTTTTCGAAAGCCGGGGCTAGAGCCCCCATTCCACCTCGCGGAACATATTGAGTGGCGGACTTATCATTGGTTTCGCCGGTCAGGCGGTAATATAGACCAAGCAGCGAGGTCGGCGAGCGAGGCCCAAGATGGATGCCGAGCGTAGCGTCGAACGCGACGAGGCCTTTCAGGCGATCGTCGCTGAGATATTCATCGGCGACGTCGGCGACGTTCATCAGCAGCATACGCAGGAAATCGCGGCCTTCTTCCCGGCCCTTGGTGATCAGACTGAGTCCGGCGCCGGCGATGGCACCGAGATCGTTGAGCCTGATCTTGCCGATTTCCGGCGGGCGGCGCTTGAGAAACCGCTTGAGAATGCCGGCCTGGAACATCAGCTTCTTGCGCATGGCGGCAAAGGCTTTTGCCTCGTCCGGGCTGATGCCATCGATGGTCTCGCCATAGGCTCCGCGCAACACGGCATGTTTGCCATCGGGGGAGAGCGCGACAGTTGGCAACAACGCGCCCGGGCTGGTCCGGACGTCGAGCGTCAACAGTTTAGCGACATCCGGATCAAGGCGATTGACGATGTGGGCGAGGCCGGCGGAGCGATAGCCGGGGTGGATATCATAGCCGCGCGTGGCACCGCCGACGGCGGCTGCCGTCTCCAGCACAACGACCTTGCGGCCGTTTTGCGCAAGCAGCGTCGCAGCCGTCAGGCCGTTATGGCCACCGCCGATGACGATGGCGTCAAAAGCGCTTGCAGTGTTCCGGGCGGGATCAGATGACGTCATGGGCCGGGCTCATTTCAGCGGGTTTCAATTTCATGTCGCGCAGGATTTCGGCAGCGGCATTGCGGCCGGGAGCACCCATGACGCCGCCGCCGGGATGGGTGGATGAGCCGCAGAGATAGAGGCCGGGCACCGGCGTGCGGTATTGCGCGTAGCCGGGCACCGGGCGATTGAACAGCAACTGGTCGAAGGTGAGTTCGCCTTGGAAGATGTTGCCCTCCGTCAGGCCCACTTCCGCCTCGATCTCGCGTGGGGTGCGCACTTCCATGTGCAGGATGCGGTCGCGGAAGCCGGGCGAATAGTCGGCGATCTGGCTGACGACGGTATCGGCAAAGGCGTCGCGGTCGGCATCGGTCCAGTCGCGGCCCTCGATTTGTGGCGGACAATATTGCACGAAACAGCTCATGAAATGTTTGCCGGGTGGAGCCATGGTCGGGTCGAGCGTTGTGGGGATCACCATGTCGATGAAGGGATCGGCGGAGTACCGGCCAGCTTTCCAGTCGTCATAGGCGCGCTCCATCCGCTCCATCGAATCGGTGAAATGCAGGTCGCCGCGAATACAGGAGGAGTTTTTCGGCAGGGCCGGGAATTCCGGCAGGCTGTCGAGGGCGATATTGAGCTTGCCCGACGAGCCGCGCATCTTGAAGTGCTTGACGCGGTGGATGAAGGTTTCGGGCAAGGCGTCTTCCTCGACGAGCTTGAGGAAGGTGCGTTTGACGTCGGCATTCGAGACCACGAGGTTGCCGCGCACCTCTTCGCCATTGGCAAGGATCACGCCGGTGGCACGGCCGCCGCGAGTCATCACCCTTGCTACATCGGCGCCGGTGCGGATCGTGCCGCCGGACGCGCGGAATGAGGAGGCGAGTGCCTGCGTGACCGCGCCCATGCCGCCGCGGGCGTAACCCCAGGCGCCGACGGAACCGTCGACTTCACCCATGTAGTGGTGCAGCAGAACGTAGGCTGTGCCGGGGGACATCGGGCCAAGCGCGGTACCGATGATGCCGGAGAGGGCGAGGTAGGCCTTGATCACATCGGTCTCGAAATATTCATCGAGGAAGTCCGAGATCGACATGGTCCAGAAACGCAATGTCTGCGCCATGTCGTGGGCGGAAAACTCGCCGAACTTCCTGCCGAGATAAAGAAGTTCGGAAATGTCGCGCGGCTTGAACGAGAAGGGATCAGGCGCGGTGCGCATCAGCAATGGCTGGATGAAGCGGCACTGGCGGGTGACGTCGCGGGCGTAGCGATCATAGGCCTCGGCGTCGCGTTTCGAATAGCGGGCGAATTCGCGGCGGTGGCTGTCATGGTCGCGGTAGGAGGCGATGTAGTCGCCGTCGCGGGTAAAGACCGCGCCGCCCTCATAGGCGATGACCTGCAGGCCGTGTTTCGGCAGTTCGAGATCGCGCATGATTTCGGGGCGAAACAGCGAGCAGACATAGGAACAGTTGGAGTAGAGGAAGCCCGGCGTCAGTTCGCGACTGGTCGCGGCGCCGCCTACCCAGTCGTTCTTTTCGAGCACCAGCACGTCCAGCCCGGCGCGCTGCAGATAGCAGGCCGCGACCAGGCCGTTATGGCCGCCTCCGATCATCACCACATCGTATTTTTTCATGCCGTCGTCTCCCTCGTTGTGAAAAATCTGGCATGAAAAGCAGAAAGTTGTCCAGATATATTGAATGAATATTCAGCAAGTATGTTGCAATCCTCTGATTATGCGATAGGATTTCGTGTCAGAGGCAGAGCGGATTGAAAGACCAACATGATCGAGACCTCGGCGAAGGAACCGGAATATGACGACGCGGCGATCCGCTTTCTCGCCGTGCTGTGGGGCGAAGGCTATCTTTCGCCGGGCGGCCCGGAGGAGGTCGATCGCGTGCTGGCCGGGATCGATCTTTCCGGAAAGACGGTTCTCGATCTGGGCTGCGGGGCAGGCGGCATTACGCTGCATATCGCGCGCACCCATCATCCGGTTGAGATAACCGGGTTCGACGTCGAATTACCGGTGATCGAGGCGGCGCGGCGTGCGGCGGATGCCGCCTGTTTCTCCGATCGGGTTTCCTTCATTCAGGCTGTGCCCGGAAAGCTTCCCTTTGCCGACGGCAGTTTCGACATCGTCTTTTCCAAGGATGCGCTGGTGCATGTGGCCGACAAGGAGGCGATCTTTCGCGATATCTTCCGGGTGCTGAAACCGGGCGGCGTATTTGCAGCATCCGACTGGCTGATCGGCCATGACGGCGAGCCGTCAGCGGAGATGCGGGACTATCTGGCCGCTGAAGGACTGAGCTTCGGCATGGCCTCTGCGGCGCGATATCTTTCGGCGATGCGGGCGGCGGGGTTGGTCAATGCCAAAGCCGAGAGCCGCAACGTCTGGTATCGCGATGTGGCGCGCCAGGAACTTGCGCGACTGCAGGGGCCGCTGCATGCGGCGGCTGTCGCTGCGGTCGGTGAGCCTTATATCGAGAAGAATATTCGCACCTGGACCGCCATGCAGAAGGTTCTTGACACCGGCGAGCATTGTCCCACTCATCTGCGCGGTGAAAAACCGGGCGGGAGCGCATCATGACCGTTGTTCTCAGCCTGAAAAACAAAAAGGTTGCGGTGAGAATGAAGGCAGTGTCTGCGGCGGAAAACGGCGAAAACGACAGGCGGGGCCGCAAGGCCTCTAAGGAAACCCGGCGCCAGCAACTGATCGAGGCGACCATCGATTCGCTGGCCAAGCGGGGCTATGCCGAAACGACGCTTGCGGATGTCGCGGATGGTGCCGGCCTGTCACGGGGCATCGTCAATTTCCATTTTGAAAGCAAGGAAAAGCTGCTGATCGCCACGCTGCAGTTCATGGCCGACGAATATGCGGCCCATTGGAACGCGGCGCTTGAAAAGGCGGGCGAGGCGACGTCCTCCAAGGTCTGGGCGCTCGTTGCCGCCGATTTCGACCGCAAGATCTGCACCAAGCGCAAGCTCGCGGCCTGGTGCGCGTTCTGGGGCGAGGCGAAGTCGCGGCCGACCTATCAGGCGCTCTGTGGCGCCCGCGACGTCAAGTACCAGGACCTGATCGTGGCGCTGTGCGCGCAACTGAAGGCGGAAGCGTCCTATAGCTACGACGCCGAGACCATCGCACTTGCGCTGAGCGCCATGATGGAAGGCCTGTGGTTCCGGCTGATGATGGGCGACGGGCTGACGCGCGAGAAGGCCCATGCGGCTGCGGTCGAATATCTGGTCACGGTCTTTCCGGGCCATATGACCCATCAAGGCCCGAAATAGGAACAGCCAAAAGCGGCAAAGGAGACCGGCATGAAGGTAATGAGAATGGTCAGGCATTTGTGCGGGGTCGCGTTGCTGGTTTCGCTGATCTCCAGCGCGGCTTTTCCGGCAGTTGCCGCCGACAATATCACCATTTTCGACTGGTCTGGTTATGAGGACCCGGCGTTCCATCCCGCCTATACCGCAAAGTATGGCACCGAGCCCGATTTCAGCTTCTTCGGCGACGAGGAAGAGGCGTTCCAGAAACTGCGCTCCGGCTTCAAGTCGGATCTTGCACATCCTTGTTCGCAAAGCGTCAACAAATGGCGGGAGGCCGGCCTGCTGGAGCCGCTCGATACGGCGAAGCTGACGGCATGGAACGATACGCTGCCTGGCATCAAGGCGATGAAAGGGTTGATGACATCGGACGACGGCACCGCCTGGTTCCTGCCGTTCGAATGGGGCAATACGGTGCTGACCTATCGCACCGACACGGTGAAGCCCGAGGAAATCCAGTCGCTCAAGGCTTTCGCCGATCCGAAGTTCAAGTACCGGGTTTCGATCGGCGACAATGTCGACGATGCGTATGCGCTGGCGAGCCTTGCCATCGGGCTCAAGGACTGGACGAAGATGACGGATGCGCAGTTCGCCGAGGCGTCCGCCTTCCTGCGCGAAGTGCACAAGAACGTCCGCCTCTATTGGACAGACAATACCGAGGTCAGCCAGGCGATGGCGAGCGGCGAGGTCGATCTCGCCTGGGCCTGGAACGAGACTGCGACGACGCTTCAGAAGGATGGTGTGCCGGCCGAAGTGAAACGTGATACGGCAGAAGGACTTTCCACCTGGGTTTGCGGTTATGTGCGGCTGAAGGGTGCGGAAGGCGATGAGGCCAAACAGTATGATTTCCTGAATTCGATCAGCGACCCGGCCATCAGCGGCTACCTTGTCAACGACTGGGGTTATGGACATGCCAATGCCAAGGGTATGGCGTCAGTTGATCCGAAGATTTTGGCCGAGAAGGGCTATGCCGACGTTGACAAGTTTACCGACAAGACACTGTTCCAGGCGCCCATGCCAACTGAACTGCATCAGAAGATGATTGCTGAATTCGAGAAGATCAAGGCGGGCTATTGAGCGGATATGATGCGGATGTAATTGTCGTCGGGGCCGGTTTTGCCGGCCTTTCGGCGGCCGATGTGCTGGTTTCCGCCGGTCACGACGTAATTGTGCTCGAAGCGCGGGGCCGCGTTGGCGGCCGTGTGGAATCGGCCGCCTTTTCCGACGGCGTAAAGGTCGATATCGGCGGTCAGTTCATCTGCGACGAGATGCCGGGAATCATGGCGCTGACGCGGCGGTTTGGCCTGCCTCTGGTTGAGACGCCGTTGGAGGGTGCCTTCCTGATTCAGCGGGATTCAAAATCCACCGAACCCGACTACACCTTTGCGGAATCGGGCCGTATCCGGGCCAGGGCAAACAGGATCGATCCTCGCGATCCGGATATTGCCGGCCTGACGGTGGAGGCGTGGCTCGCTGGGCAAAGCGATCCGCCGGATGTCAAGGCTGGCTATCAGGCAATGATCGAGGGGCTCTGGTGCCGCTCGGTCAGTGAAATCCCGCTATGGTACGTGATCGACAATGACCGGCGCACCGCCAGCAAAGGCAACGAGCTGCAGTATTTCGTTGAAGGCACGGTTCATGCCGTTGCCGGGGCCTTGGCGGTGGTGCTTGGCGACCGTTTGCGGCTGGATACGCCCGTCACCCACATCGCTCGCTCGAACGGTTCGGTGACGGTGACTACGGGGAATGGCGAGGTACTGACTGCACGGCAGGTCATCATTGCCGTGCCGCCGGTGATGGCTTCGCGGATCGCCCATGAACCTGATCTGCCGAAGCCGCTGGCCGACGCATTTGGTGCCTGGAAGAGCGGCACGGTCATCAAGGCGCTGATACGATACAAACGGCCTTTCTGGCGCGATCGCGGATTGAGCGGCATGGTCATGTGGCGCGATGTTCTCGGCCTTTTCGCCTGTGATGTCAGCAGCGATCGGGCATCGGCGCTCGTGGTGTTCGCGGGAGGGCCGCTGGCTGCGGAATGGAGCGGGAAGGGTGCCGTATTCATTCAGTCAGAAATCACCCGTCGGCTCGTCGCGGCGTTTGGCGGCGAGGCCGGAGTGTATATGGATTTCCGAATGGGCGACTGGGTCGATGATCGCTGGAGTGGCGGCGGCTACAGCGACGTGATCGTCGACCTTGAAGCTTATGCCGCGGAGGACATCATCCGGACCGGCGCACCACCGGTTCACTTCGCCTCATCCGAATTGGCATCATCATTTCCCGCCTATATCGAAGGCGCGATTATTGCCGGCCGCGAGGGCGCCGGGCGCGTGACGGCGGCGTTGCAGGCCCAGGATCAGTCGGCCAGTGCCACTAGGGCGTCTGGATCATAGGCGAGCCGGATCGGGGCGCCGACAGGAATGTCGTCAGCGCCGAAATTGTTGGTTTCTGATACCGACAATGGTTTTTCAAGACCCGGCACATCGACGATCAAATGGGTGATCTCGCCGAAATAGTGACGGTCGACCACCAGGCCCGTGACTTCGCAATCGGCCTTGGCGTCATCCCAGAGAACCCGCAGGCGTTCCGGTCGTATGCCGATCGTCGCCTGGCCATTGCTGGCGGCGAAGCCGCGCGGTTTGGTGACGGTGACGTTGCCGAAGCGGGCGGTTTCGACGGAGAGATTGATGGCGCTTTCGCCGGTGATCCTGGCCTGCATGAAATTCATGCCGCCGAGGAAATCCGCTACCTGACGGGTCAGGGGATGCTGATAGATTTCCTTCGGTGTTGCGACCTGGGCGATCCTGCCGCCAAACATCACGGCGATCCGGTCCGACATGGCCAGGGCTTCATACTGGTCGTGCGTCACCAGGACGAAGGTAATGCCGACGGCTTTTTGCAGGGTGCGCAGCTCGACCTGCATCTCCTCGCGCAGTTTCTTGTCCAGCGCCGACAGCGGCTCGTCGAGCAGGAGCACCTTCGGCCGCATCACCAGTGCCCGGGCAAGGGCGACGCGCTGGCGTTGGCCGCCGGAAAGCTCGTGCGCCTTGCGTTTGCTCAAGTGGGCAAGCCGCACCTGTTCCAGCGCATCGCCGACGCGGCGGCGTTCTTCCGCTGCGTCGAGCTTGAGGCGTTTCAAACCGTAGGCGACGTTTTCCTCGACGTTCAGGTGCGGGAAGATCGCGTAGTTCTGGAAGACCATATTGGTCGGTCGCTTGTTGGGCGGCAGATCGATCGCCGACCGGCCGTCGATGCGGATATCGCCAGAGGTGGGCGTGTCGAAGCCGGCGATCGAGCGCAGCAAGGTGGTCTTGCCGCAACCGGAAGGGCCGAGCAGCGAGAAGAACTCGCCGGCGCCGATATCGAGCGTCACGTCATCGAGCGCCTTATAGATGCCGTAGTAGCGGCTGACGGCGTCGATCTCGATCATGGGTTTTTCAGCCATGGGCGGCAGCTCCAGCTTTGAGGCGGTGTTCGGCGCGGCGGCGCAGGATTTCGGCGGATGTGACCAAGATAATCGACAGGGCGATCATGATGCTGCCCAGTGCCAGCACGCTCGGCAGTTTGGCGGCGAAGCGCAGCTGCCCCCAGATATAGACCGGCAGCGTCGGCTCGGTGCCCGACAAGAAGAAGGCGAGAATGAACTCGTCCAGTGAGATGGTGAAGGAGACCAGCAGGCTGGAGATGATCGCAGGCGCCACGACCGGCAGCGTTACCCGACGGAAGGTGCCGAAGGCCGTTTCGCCGAGGTCGAGCGAGGCCTCTTCCAACGAGCGGTCGAAACCGTCGAAACCGGAGATTAGCACGGTCAGCGCATAGGGCAGGCAGAACACTGTCTGGCCGAGAATGACTGTTGCCAGCGACAGTTCGATGCCGAGCTGCAGCACGATCATCAGCAGCGACACGGCGACGATGATTTCCGGCAGGAAGAGCGGCGCCATCAACAACCCTGTCGCGGCGCGCTGGCCACGGAACTTGTAGCGGGTGACGGCGCGGGCGGCACAGATGGCAAGGCCGGTGGAGAGAATGGAAACAGTGATGCCGACGATCAGGCTGTTGCGCGCGGCTTCGAGCATCACCGTATTGCCCCAGAGCGAGGCGTACCATTTGGTAGTGAAGCCGGCGAGGGGGAAGGTCGTTGACGCGGCATTGTTGAACGAGAAGATCGGCAGAAGCAGGATCGGCAGATAGAGAAAGGCAAGGTAGGCCGTCACGTAAGCCGGCAGCCAGCGGGATTTCTGAATACCGTGCCGCCCGCTCATCGGATGCGCCTCACGAAGAGTTTGAGCACCAGCACCGTGAGCCCGGCCATGGCGGAGACGACCACCATGGTGGTGACGGAGAGAGCCGCGCCGAGTGGCCAGTTGGCGCCCTTGCCGAATTGCGCCTGGATGGCGGTGGCGATCATCACGCCGTCCTTGCCGCCGACCAGCTTCGGCGTCACATAGTCGCCGACGGTCGGGATCATCACGATCAGGAAAGCGGAGACGATGCCTGGCAGCGACAGCGGCAGGGTGACCCGCAGGAAGCTCCAGAACTTGTTGTCGCCGAGATCATGCGCCGCCTCGATCAGCGACCGGTCGATCTTTTCGAGCGAAACGTAGATCGGCAGAATGGCGAAGGCGGCCCAGCTGTGGACCAGTGTGATGATCACGGCGTTGGAATTGTAGAGCAGCGTCGTCACGGGCTTGTCGATCAGCCCCGTCGACATCAGCCCGGTATTAAGCACGCCCTGATACCCGAGAATGACCTTCCACGACATCACGCGCAGCAGATAGCTCGTCCAGCACGGCACGGTTATCAGGAACAGCCAGAGGTTCTTGTGGACGCCGCCGTGGAAAGAGATGAACCAGGCGACGGGATAGGAACAGGCGACGGTGATGACGCTGACGGCGAGCGAGATGGTGAGGGAGCGCCAGAGCAGGTCGCGGTAGATCGGTTCCGTCAGGGCGACGCGGTAGTTCTCGAGCGTAAAGCTGCGATCGATGGTGAGGTAGTCCTGGGACCAGAAGCTGTAGGCGATGACGATGAGAACAGGCAGGAAGAGAAGCGCAAGGGCATAAAGCAAGGTAGGCGAGATCAGAGTCAGGCCATTTGCCTCGTCGCTCGAAGCCCAGCGGCGACCGGCAGCTGGCGGCACATTGATTTCCGTTTGCGCAGTGCCCGGCAACGCCACCATCAGCGCCACCTTTCCGGCTTGGTGCCGGTGCAGCAGTGAAAATGCAGGGATCGTATCATGCCATCCGTCCCGGGCGGTTTTCCGCCTGTTCTTTTGTTCCCGATTTGAGAATGAGCGCAAAACGGGATTGAACGCAAGTGTTTTTTCTGCCAATATTGATTGAACGGACATTCAAAATAAACAGAATTGATGTTTTTTATCAATTTGTTGATTTAAAATAATGTCCATAAATTATTTGTGGAGATTGTGAATGGCGGCCAAACGCGAAGACGTGATCGGCTCTTTTGAAGCCCCGGAAGACATGGCGGCCCTGGCCAGGGATCACCTTGTCCAGCCGTGGCCCACGGCGGGCGAAATCGGTGCGGAAGCACGCGGCGGTATCGTCAGCGGCGACGGCATCTATGTCATCGACGGCGAGGGGCGACGGCTGATCGATGGCCCCGCCGGAATGTGGTGCGTCAATGCCGGCCACCGGCGCAAGGAACTGGCCGACGTGCTCTATCAGCAGGCGATGGATCTTTCCTACAATTCGCCCTGGTACACGATGAACGAGCCGTCGGTGACGCTGTCGGCGCGGCTTGCCGGCCATGCGCCCGGCGATCTCAATCACGTTTTCTACACGACCGGCGGTTCCTCGGCAGTCGAGACGGCGTTGCGCTTCATGCAGTTCGCCAACAATGTGAAGGGCCGGACGGAGAAAAAGCTGATCGTCTCGCGGCAGGGCGGCTATCATGGCTCGACCTATCTGTCGGCATCGCTGAATGGCCGTCCGCGCGATCAGGACTGGATGGATAGTGCAGCCGATCAGGTGATCAAGCTCACCTGTCCAAATCCATTCCGCCGGCCCGAGGGCATGACCGAGGCAGTATTCTGCGATTTCCTTGTCGAGGAATTCCGTGCGGTCATCGAGGCAAGGGGGGCCGATCGCATCGGCGCGTTCGTTGCTGAACCGGTCATGGCGTCGGGCGGTGTCATCGTGCCGCCGGAAGGCTATCTGCGGCGGATGCGGGCGCTTTGTGCCGAGAACGACATCCTTTTCATCGCTGATGAGGTGGTGACTGCCTTCGGGCGGCTGGGACACGTCTTTGCTTCGAAGGATGTCTTTGGCATTGAACCGGACATGATCACCTTCGCCAAGGGCGTGACCTCAGGCTATTTTCCGCTCGGCGGCGTGATGATCTCGTCTCGCCTGTTCGAGGAACTGCGGCGCTCCAATCACCCGGATGCGATGTTCGCGCATGGGCTGACCTATTCCAGCCATCCGATCGGCTGCGCGGTGGCACTGAAGAACCTCGATATCCTGGAAGAGGGCCTGCTCGATCATACGCGTGTGGTGTCGGCGCATTTTCAGTCGAGTCTGAAAACGCTGGAGGATCTGCCTTTGGTGGGCGAGGTTCGCGGTCTTGGGTTGATGGCCTGCGTCGAATGTGTCGCCGATCGTGTCCACAACAACCCGCTGACGCTTGATCTCGAAGTCGGAAAACGCATCGACAAACATTGCCAGGAACTCGGGCTTCTGGTGCGGCCGCTCATCAACATGTGCGTGATGTCGCCGCCGCTGACCATCACCGTGCCGCAAATCGACGAAATGACGGCTATCCTGCGCAGCAGCATCCGCCGGACCATGGACGAGCTGGTGCGCGAGGGGCTCTGGCACGGCTAACGGAAGCATTGTCTTGAGCATGGCATCCATTCCCCGCCATGCTCAATTTTAAAGGGCCGGTTTTGCCGGCCCTTTCCTTTTGCACTTTACGGCTTGGCGGATCGCAATTGGCTGTTCACCTCGGCCATGTCCCGCTCGTCCGGCGCCTTTGGGAGATTCATTACCGGCAGAATAGCGCGCAGGTGGTCGTGATGGGTGCGCACCCCATATTCGAGGTCGGACAGATAGAAGCCGCTGAAGGCCTTGGAGGTCATGGATTCGTTCGACCAGACGGTCAACTGCACGTCCTCGGCCTGAGTGTCGCGATCGATGCGGTGGGCGAGGTAGCGGGCGGCGCGCTGTTCGCGCGTCTCGTCATGGTAACGGTAGATGCCGCCACGCAGCAGCGTCTTGCCGGTCGATAGCGGGAATTCCTGATAGAACTGCACGGCCTCGGGTGTCACCGCGATCACCGCGTTGGCGAAGATGCCGTAGTAGATCCAGGCCCTGCGCAGGTGCTCCGGCAGATGCGTCGCTTCCGGGGCGATGGCGACATAGTTGCGCACGCTCCAGCGCCGTCCGGCATGCGGATTGTAAGTGGCGAAGGAGCGGCAGAGACCGTTGACGAAGGGCTCGTCATAATAGGTCGAGCCATAGAGATCCTGCAGTGCCGGATGGGCCATTGCCACGTGATAGCCCTCGTTGTCGACGTCGCGGACCGATTTCCAGTTGACCGGCGAGACCTGCGTCCAAAGATTGCCCGCGGCGACCATCTCTTCGGTTCTGTATTCGCCGAGTTCGGTCGCGAAAGGTTGCATCAGGTCGGCGACGGAGGGCTGCGGGCCGGGCGCGAAGCGGATGAAGACGAAACCCATCCAGACCTCCAGGTCGAGCGGCATGAGCCCGAATTCCTGCTTGTCGAGCGGTGGGAAGGAACGCGGACGGGCAGCACCGCGCAGCGTGCCGTCCAGATTGTAGACCCAGCCGTGGAACGGACAGACGAGCGCGTTGCGGCACGTTCCCTTGTCGTCGGCAACGACACGTGAGCCGCGGTGGCGGCAGATATTGTGGAAGCCGCGAACGATGCCACCCTGATCGCGCAGGATCAGCGCGCGCTCTCCGACTACATCCATCGTGATGTAATTGCCAGGCTCCGGTACGTCCGAGAGATGGCAGGCGATTTGCCAATGCTCGCGGAAAACATGTTGTTTTTCAAGCTCCAGCAGGGCGTCGCTGTGATAGCACCAGCCGGGCAGGCCGCGGCGATCCCAGTCATTGGGTACGCTGATATTCCGGGTCATTTCGTTCATGAACTTTCCCATATTTTGCTGAACGTTCATTCAATATAATCATACTTTCCTATAAAAAGGAATAGCTTGTGGAGTTGTAGTTCTCGTGAAATTTGGCACGCGAACGGTTTTTTCTGCCGAAGGAACCCGCTTTCCGGAATTTCGCGGTAGCGAACTTCCCTATTTCTCAGGCGACCCGTCGCGAAACTTATTTATCCAGTTCCGGATAGACCCGATCAAGAAAACCGGGACGCAGTTTCTCGCCCATCATGCAGTCGGAGGCAGGGGCGATCTGAACCGGAACGATCCGTTCCGCCGGTTGCTGGCGGCTGACCTCCATCACCAGTTTCTGCCGAATGGCGACGGCGAAATCCTCAGGTTGGTGTACCGGCAGGACGAAGGATCCGGGGCCGCCGATGACGCAGTCGGCATAGTAACGGTCGAGCGAGCCTTGCGTGCCGGATGGGCGGATGAGAATGGCAAGGCCGTTGATGACGATGCCGCTGGCGACTGCCGCGTCGCGGGCAGGATCGACCGGTGGTCCAAGATTGTTAGGCCCGTCACCGGACACGTCGATCACCCGGCGCATCGGATCATGGGGGCTGGCTGCGATGAGTTTCGCCGCAAAGGAGATCGCATTGGAAATGGATGTACCCCGGCGAGTGTAGACGGGCCGGGAGGCAAGCTGTTCGGCGAAGGCGGCGGCATCCTCAGCGTCGTCAATCAACTGCCAGCCGGCGACGGAGGTTTCGTTGACGCTGCCCGCCCATTCGAAATAGTTGATGGCGATGCGGCCGTTGAGGCCAGCCGTCACCGCGTTGATGAAATCCGGATGGCGCAGGGCCTCGACATAGCCCATGCGTTGTACCCGTGCCTCTTCGAGATCCATCGAGCCTGACATGTCGACGGCGAGCACCAGCGCGACATCGACCTGCGCAACGTCGGCCGCCGGCGTGACGGCAGCGCCCGAGAGACTTAAAAGCATCGCAAGTGTTGTGAACATTATGTCATCCAATCACTGCTGCCGATCGTAAGAAGCAAAAAGTGTAGCACAGGTCCTTCGTCAGGCGATGGTTTCGGATGCCGGCGAGTTCAACAATCGGTGATTTGCCGATGTGGTGACTATGTGCTGAAACTTGCGGTTGACCGGAGTGCCCGATGCAATGCTTCTGAAAAACGACACCGACACGGTCCTGCTTGACCGGCTACAGCAAGCAGCGTTCAGCTATTTCCTTGAATTCGCCAATCCGGACAATGGCCTGATTGCGGATACCTCGCTTGCGGGAGCCCCTTCGAGCATCGCGGCAACGGGATTCGGACTTTCGGTATATCCCGCGGGTGTAGAGAGAGGCTGGATGAGCAGGCAGGATGCAGCGGCAAGGACGCTGGCAACTTTGCGTTTCTTCGCCGAGAGTCCGCAGAGCCGCGACAAGGATGTGACGGGATACAAGGGGCTCTACTACCATTTTCTCGATATGAAGACCGGCCGGAGGACATGGCGCAGCGAATTGTCGCTGATTGACAGCGCGCTTCTCATCGCCGGCATGCTGACGGCGGCGGCCTATTTCAATCAGGACAACGAAATCGAGGCGGAGATAAGGTCTTGCGCGGACATGCTGTACGCGAGGGCAAACTGGGCCTGGGCGCTGGATGGCAAGGAGGCTTTGTGGCTTGGCTGGAAGCCACGAACGGGGTTTCTGCCCTATCGCTGGGAATCCTACAGCGAAGCGATCATTCTCTATGTTCTTGCGCTGGCCTCTCCCTCTTACCCGATCGGCAAGGAGAGCTACGACGCTTTTACGCGCAAGTTCGACTGGATGACGGTGCAGGAAAGGCCGTTCCTCTATGCCGGCCCGCTCTTCATCCACCTGTTTTCACACGCCTGGATCGATTTTCGCGGCATCCGCGACCTGGTCGTTACAGAACACGATACGGATTACTTTGAAAACACCCTCCGCGCGATCGCCGTCCAGCGTGACTATGCGATCGACAATCCCGGTGGCTTTTCCGGCTACGGCGCGGATCTATGGGGGCTGACATCCTGCGACGGTCCACAGCGGTCGCGTCGCCTGCAGAACGGGCGGCGACAGGAGTTTGCCGGCTATGCCCCGCGTGGCGCGCCTCTTGGGCCGGACGACGGCACGATTGCACCCTGGGCGCCGCTTGCCTGCCTGCCGTTCGAGCCGAACCTCGCTATGTCGGCGACGCGGCACATTCTTTCGCGCTATCCCGGCGTGATCGAAGCGGGGCGTTTCGTCGGCAGCTTCAACCCGACTGTTCCGGGCAAGAGCCCGGAGGGATGGCTCAACGACCGCAGCGTCGGCCTTGACCAGGGACTTTTGGTGATGATGATCGAGAACCATCGCAGCGGCCTGTTCTGGGAGTTGCTGCGCCAATCGCCGGTCATTCGGCGCGGCCTGAGACGAGCAGGCTTTTCGGGTGGCTGGCTTTGAGATAAACGGGTCGCCAGAGACAACGGGCAGCGCCTTTGGACGAGAACCAAGACTCCGACAGTTCGCCAGATTTGGACGGCAAAGACGTTGAAGGCGCCATCGGCTGGCAGGCGGAGCGGTTTCCGCAGGTCGCTGCCTCGCTGGGTCTTGCGACGGACGGCTTTTTGACCGTGACCAACGCGTGGCGCCGTGATGGCGGCATGATCGAGGGTTTGCTCGACTATCAGACACGCTTTGCCATTGGCATGGATGACCGCACCAAGGGCGCTCATCTCATTTCCTTTTATAGTCACCATCTGAGCATAGCCGCCGGGGCCGTCTATCTGAGGACAGGCCTGATGCCGGATCTAGGTCCGGACAGTCTGGCTATGCGGTTTGAGCCTCGTGGTGCAGCCGGTCCATCGGCGGAACCCTTTCCAACCGATGCCCGGCGTTTTCATTTCCGTTTCGGTCGTTTCTTTCATGATGTTCAGGGAACGCCGCTCTTTCACGATGCCTTTGTCGAAAGCCTCGCTCCCGTGATTGAAACGCTGCAGGCTCGCACCGGCTTGTCGCCCGTCGCGCAATGGCGGCTTGCTGCCGATGGCATTGCCGGGGCCTTTCTGGAGATCGGGATGGCTCTGGGCGAGGAGGAGCGGGCGATGGCTGCGGCGCTCGCCATCGTCAAGAAGAAGGGCTCGCCGCTTTCGTCTGCCGCATTGCGCTATGAGCGGATCGACGCCGTTTACGGAGGCTCCCCCGTCGAGCGCATCTTTCGCCTCCGAAGCGGCTGCTGCCTCTATTACCGGACGGAGGGCGGCGATTTTTGCGATGTCTGCGTGCTTCTCGGTGACGAGGCACAAAAAAGCCGCCTGCGCGCCCATCTCGAACGCGCCGGCGGCTGAAGTTGGTGGTTGCCGCGCAGAAGGCGCCCGCGCGGCGACAAAGCGCGTCAGGCTGATTTCAAAAATCGATCGTTCAGATAGCCTGAGATGACGCCCAGCACGATCCAGAAGGCGAGAGTTGTTGCCAGTGCGGCGACTGCGAATTCCGCACCAAGAACGGCTGGAACCGGGCTCGAAATATCGGACGGCTGCGGCGCGCCGTAGACATGCGGCGCGGCGATCAGGACAAGGCCGATAATCTTGGCGGCGATCTCACCGCGCAGGACGACGAGATAGAGGCCCGCTACGGATAAAACGATCGTCGCGATCCACCAGATCTGCCGGTCGTGCAGATCGGCGGCCGGGAAGCCAGGCAGTTCCGGCGGCAACCCGACTGCGGGAAGAAGGTGAACGGCAAGCCAGCCGCAAGCGCCCCAGAGTGCGCCGTTGCGCAGCGTGATCGGGTAGTTGAAGACAAGGCTCGCTCCGGCAAGCAGCAGGCCGAAACCGGCACCTGCGACGAGATTGGCAAGCAGGGTACCGGAGAACCGGCTCATGCCGAACATGATGCCGCCTTCCTCTTCGTGTTCGCCTTCGTGTGCGTAGGCAGGCGTAACCGGAGAGAGTGCCGACAAAATTTCGCCGACCACCGAGGACTGTCCAAGCGACGAGTGCTGTTGGGTCTCGGTGCCGGCCGGCTGCTCCGCAGCGGGTTCCTTGCCTTCATATTCCTCGGCATGGAGGATCAGCGGAACCACGCGCAATTCCTGCGCCGCAGTCATGAAAATGCCCGCGATCAATCCAGCCACCAGTGCGGCCAGAAGTGTTTTTACAATCATTTCAATACCCCTAATTCAAGCGGAGCAAATCTGCTTCAGTGCTCGCACGCTTGTTGTGTGTCCATTCCCCACGACAAAAGCCGCCCGATGCGGAAGCATGGACGCACTTTGGCTTTCGCGTGGTTCCTGAAGGAAGCCCGTGATCCAGTTTGCTGATGGGCTGCGAAAAGCGCGAGGCTTTCCACAATCTCGCATCAATGGCAGGGGAAGCCGTAGGAGTGGCGAACGTCGTGCGCGGTATCGTGCAGCACGGCGGAATTCGCGAGACCGGCGCCGAAAACCAGGAAGCCGCCGATCAGAAGGGCGAGAATACCGGCAGTGATGCGGTCGTTGAGGGAAAGCGGGACGCTCGAAACTGTAGTCGTAGCCATGACAACCTCCGTGATGGCGCGTGGGATTTCTCCCACCAATTGGGCACCATGCCCTTCATCAACCGGCAGGTTTCCTGGCTCGCGGCGTCAGGTGCTTTCACACCAAGAAGTCCGTCTCGCCTTCCCAGGGCAGGGACCCAAGGCCCGCTGCCGCAGTGGCTTTTACCGGTGAACCGGCATGACAAACTCTGACCGCTCTACAGTCGCGGGGTCGGCCGTGATAGAGATGCCCAGAATGGGTCCACCCGTCACGTTCCCATTTACTCCCCGAAAGCGCCTCGCCCCCAGGGAACCAATTGATCCGACGATGATTATGCCGTCGCTCCATTCATGTCAATTCGGAGCTGCGACGCGCCATGCCGCATTGCCGCTGCGGTTTTCCGATGTTCGCTCGCAATTCCACTTTCAAAATTCCGTAAAAATCGCGCTAAATGCAACTGTTTGCCTTGAAATAACACCGAATGGTTGGTTGTATTGCTGAATACATTTCGCGCTGTACAAAACAATAGTTCTTTAGGAACCTTGGGGCAGAATGGCGCCCACGCTGATGCGCGAAGAATCATTCATAGAGAAAACAATGAAAGCGGCGAGGTCGGAACAGGAATTCCAGAATATTCTTCGCCGTCTGGGGCTTGCGCTTGACGCCTCTCGGATCGGCGTTTGGGAGCACGATACGCAAAAGGACGAAGTCGTCTGGGATCTGCAGATGCACCGCCTCTACGGGACCGGCAAAGCGCAGAAGCGCGTCAAGGCCGAAGTATGGATGAAGGCGATCCATCCCGATGACCTCGAACAAGCCCAGGCCGATTTCGATGAGGCCATTGCGCGCAAGGGTGCCTATTCGTCGGAATACCGCATCATCCTGCCGAACGGCGAAATCCGATATCTCCGATCGCGCGCTGATTGTTTTGAAGAAAACGGCAATATCACCTTTATCGGTGCTGAATGGGACGTGACGGCGGATGTGCTGCTCAATCGCGAACTGCAGCGGCAGAAAGCGATCGCGGAAGCACGAGCGGTTGCTCTGGAAGCGAGTACGCGGCGGATCGAATATGCCGCCGAACACGACTACCTGACCGGACTTCCCAACCGCCGATTTTTCGACCGGCGATTGACGGAGCTTGCCCAACATATCGGCCTTGAAAAGCTGGCGATCCTTCATATCGGCCTCGACCGGTTCAAGCAGATCAACGACACGGCCGGCCATGCCGTGGGCGATGACGTCCTGAAATCGTCTGCCAAGCGGATTGCCGCAGCTGTCCCGAGGAACTCATTCATCGCCCGCGTCAGCGGCGATGAATTCGCCGTTCTGATCGCAAATTTCGCCTCGCTGGAGGATTTGAAATCGCGCGCTGAGCGGCTAGCGCAACAGTTGAAACAATCCGTCTGGCACAATGACGAGGTGCTGCGCACCGGCGCATCGATCGGGGTTGCCGCCGCCAGCGGCCGGAATGTCGCCAATCTGCTGGCAGAATCCGACATCGCCCTGCACCGCGCCAAAAAACTCGGTCGCGGCAGGGTGGAGGTGTTTTCGGCGCAGATGAAAGCGCAACTCATCAATGAGCGGCGCGTTGGCAAGCAGTTGGCGCGAGGCTTGGAGAAGGGTGAGTTCATTCCTTATTATCAGGCTCAGGTCGATGCGCGGACCCGTCGCATCGTCGGCATGGAGGTCCTGGCGCGCTGGCGCCATCCGAAGCGGGGTTTGTTACTACCGGCCGAATTCATCGAGGTTGCCGGAAACCTCGGTATGCTTGATGACCTCGATGCCGCAATCCTGAAAGCGGCGTTGAAGGATCGGCAGGTCTGGATGCGGCGGGGCGTGCGTGTTCCGCGGATCGCGGTGAACGTATCGGGGGCGCGGCTCTCCGATCCGCTTTTGATTGATGAGCTTCAGCAGTTGGACATCGAGCCGGATACACTGTCATTCGAATTGCTGGAAACCATCTTCCTCGATGACAGCGAGGATGGCGTGCTTTTCAATGTCGCTGGGTTGAAGGACATGGGGATCGACATCGAGATCGACGATTTTGGCTCCGGCCATGCCTCGATCATCGGGCTGATGAAGCTGAAGCCGCGACGGATGAAGATCGACCGGCAGCTGGTGATGCCTGTCACCACGTCGCGCGAACAGAAACGCCTGCTGCGCTCGATCGTGGACATCGCCAAGGCGCTCAATATCGAAGTGATCGCCGAAGGTGTCGAGACGCTGGAACATGCAAAGCTCCTGACGCGCCTTGGCTGCGATATCCTGCAGGGCTACGCGATCGCCTATCCCGTGCCCGCCGCCGATATGCTGGCGCGGCTGACGGAAACGCAGGAACAGGAATTGGCGATGCAGTTCTAGAGGTTGGCAAGAACTGGACACGGTTTGTTTTTCCGCGCAATTTCCTCGCGTGCGCCGTCGCTGTGGTGGGGCAATCCAAAGGAAGATCAACGTGATTCTACGCCTTTTATCAGCCGCCATTTTCAGCCTTGCGTCTTTTTCAGTGCTGCATGCCGCCGAACCATCCATGCCGGACGGGTTTGAAACGATGACCGTCAAAACCGCGGACGGAACGGACATCTTTGTTCGCCACGGTGGGTCTGGCCCGGCTGCCTTGCTTATTCACGGCTTCGGCGATATCGGCGACATGTGGGGGCCGTTGGCGGCTGTGCTGGCGAAGGATCACACCGTCATCGTTCCTGACCTGCGCGGCATGGGGCACTCCTCGCAGCCTCAGGACGGTTACGACAAGAAGACGCAGGCCGCCGACATGCGGGCGGTATTGACGGCGCTTGGCCAGGATCATGTTGTCGTCATCGGCCACGACATTGGAACCATGGTAGCCTACGCCTATGCGGCCAGTTATCCCGATACAGTCGACAAGCTGGTGGTGATGGATGCGCCGGTGCCGGGCGTAGCGCCCTGGGACCAGATCGTGCTTTGGCCGGCGCTCTGGCATTTCAATTTTGGCGGGCCGAATGCCGAGCGCCTTGTGGCCGGGCGGGAGCGCATCTATCTCGACCGTTTCTGGAACGAATTTGCCGGCGATCCTGCAAAGATCGACGAGGCGACGCGGGCCTACTACACGCAATTCTATGCCAAGCCCGGCGCCATGCGGGCAGCTTTCGCGCAGTTCCTGTCGATCCACAACAGGGACGTCGAGGACAACCGCGAATTCGGCAAGATCAAGCTGACGATGCCGGTGCTGGCGATCGGCGGTGAAAAGTCCTTCGGACCGAACATGGCAATCGTCATGCGCAATGCGGCAACCAATATTCACGAGGCTGTCGTCATGGGCGCTGGTCATTGGCTGATGGAGGAAAATCCGCAAAAGACCATCGAGCTTGTCACGGAATTTCTAAAGTCGGGTGGCTGACGCTTCGGTACTGTTAACCTGCAAGCAGATCCTGCATGACGCTGATGATCCGGCGGTGCTGGTGTGCGTGGCGCGTACGGATGCTGGTCGCAGCGTAGACCGCCTGCGGAATGGGCGGGGCGTCCGTAACCGGAAACGCTCGTTCATGGCGCGCCAGTTCCTGAGCCGTCGTGTTCGTGACATAGGCCGCCCCGCCCAGCGTCTTCAGCAAGTCCGTGATGGCGATGTTTTGTCCTGATGCGAGCGGTGCGGACGATAAATGCGGCAGGGCTAGGCGATGGGCTCTGTCAAAGGCTGGAGAGTAGACTGCCTGAATGTAATTTCCCGGCTGGAGTTCGGAGACGTTGCATGGCGAGCTGCTCACCAGCTTATAGGTCAGCTCGCCGATCCGTTCGTAATGCAGGTCGGGCAGGTAGTGCGGCGTGTAGAGGATGGCGAGGTCGAGGTCGCCGGCGGCGAGGTCGCGGTTCATCTGGTTGGAATAGTCCGCCTCCATATAAATCGACGTTGCCGGCAGGTCGGTGCGAATAGCGGAAAGCCAGCGGCCGGCGAAGGCTTCCGCCAGATCGTGCTGGATGCCGAGCCGCATCGAACGTTCATAGGCGCCGGCGTTTTCTACCGCCCGTGTCGCCTCGTGCCACTGGTGCTGCAAGGCCTTTGCATGATCGAGGAAACGCAGGCCGGATGCTGTCGGTGCCGTGCCACCCTTGTTGCGGGTGAAGAGCTTGCGATTGAACTGTGCCTCCAGCGCCTTGACGCGGTGGGAAACAGTGGATTGCGTGATGTTCAGCCGGTCCGCCGTGCGATTGAAGCTGCGGGTTTCCATCAGGTCGAGGAAGGTTTCGATGAGGTCGATCTGCATGAAAATGTCTCCGTGTCTTCCAGGTTTGCCCCTCACCCTAACCCTCTCCCCGCCAGCGGGGAGAGGGGACGACGGAGTGCGCCGCTTGTCCCTTCGCCCCGTTCACGGGGAGAAGGTGGCCGACAGGCCGGATGAGGGGCGTTCAGTTCAATCTAATCGAATTCTTCGATCAATAAAGCGAATTCTGGCCGCTTGATGCAGGCGCGCTTCATTGCCAAAACTCGTCCCAAACAAGGGAACAGACATGTCGAATTTGCCGTCTTATGCACGCGTCGTGATCATCGGGGGAGGTGCGGTCGGCGCGTCCGCACTCTACCATCTGGCCAAAGCCGGTTGGACCGACTGCGTGCTTCTGGAAAAGAACGAGCTGACCGCCGGATCGACATGGCACGCGGCCGGCAACGTCCCGACGTTTTCGTCGTCCTGGTCGATCATGAACATGCAGCGCTATTCGGCGTCGCTCTACCGTGAACTCGGCGATCTCGTCGATTATCCGATGAACTATCATGTCACCGGTTCCGTGCGGCTTGGCCACTCGAAGGAGCGGCTGCAGGAATTCAAGCGCGTCGTCGGCATGGGGCGCTATCAGGGCATGGACCTCGATATCCTGTCGCCGGACCAGATCAAGTCGAAATATCCATTCGTCGAAACCCATGACCTGACCGGTGCTCTCTACGATCCCTATGACGGCGATATCGACCCGGCCCAGTTGACGCAGGCGCTTGCAAAGGGCGCCCGTGACATGGGCGCGAAAATCTTCCGCTTCTGTCCCGCCACTGGTGCCCGCCGGGAAAACGAGGAGTGGATCATCTCAACGCCACAGGGCGAGATTCGCTGCGAATACGTCGTCAATGCCGCGGGTTACTATGCTCGCGAAGTGGGCAAATGGTTCGGCCGTGACGTGCCGATGATGGTGATGAGCCATCAATACATGCTGTTCGAGGAAATCCCCGAGCTGGCGGCATGGTCGAAGGAGGCCGGACACAAGCTGCCGCTGCTACGCGACGTCGACAGCTCCTACTATCTGCGCCAGGAAAAGACTGGGATGAACCTCGGTCCCTACGAGAAGAACTGCAAGGCGCACTGGATCACGCCTGACGACCCGATGCCGGAGGACTTTTCGTTCCAACTTTTCCCCGACGATCTCGAGCGGCTGGAATGGTATCTCAATGACGCGGTCGAGCGTGTGCCGATCCTCGGCACGGCCGGCCTGTCGCGGATGATCAACGGGCCGATCCCTTATGCGCCGGACGGTAATCCTCTGATCGGGCCGATGCCGGGCGTGCCGAACGCATTCGAGGCTTGCGTCTTTACCTTCGGCATCTGCCAGGCGGGCGGCGCCGGCAAAGTTCTGGCCGAATGGGTGACCGAGGGGCAGACCGAATGGGATATGTGGTCCTGCGATCCGCGCCGGTTTACGAGTTTTACCGATCAAGATTATTGCATCGCCAAGGGCATGGAAATTTACGGGCATGAATATGCCATGCACTTTCCGAAACATGCCTGGCCAGCGGGGCGCAACAACAAGCTGTCGCCGATCCACGACCGCATCAAGGCACTCGGCGCGCAGTTCAAGCCCTATAACGGTTGGGAGCGCGCCAACTGGTATGCCAAGCCGGGCGACGACACATCGGAAGAAGCGACGCAGACCTGGGACCGGGCAGGGCCTTGGCAAAAGCGAATCGAGGAAGAATGCCTTGCTGTGCGGGACGCTGCCGGCATCCTCGATCTGCCAGGCTTTTCCCGTTACCGGCTGAAGGGCGAGGGTGCGCGTGAGTGGCTGCTCGGTCTCATCACCGGCAAGGTGCCGAAGCCGGGCCGTATCGGCCTTGCCTATTTCTCCGACGACAAGGGCCGCATCGTCACGGAAATGTCGGTCATGGCGCTGGAGGAGGATTTCTTCTTCCTGATCACCGCCGCGACGGCGCAGTGGCACGATTTCGAATGGCTGCAGAAGCACCTGCCGAAGGATGCCGCCTTCACGCTGAATGACGTGACCGAGAGCTTCACTTGCCAGATTCTGTCGGGACCGAAGTCGCGGGATATTCTTGCCGAAGTCTCCGATGCTGATCTCGCCAAGGGCTGGCTGACACATCAGTCGGTACAGATCGCCGGGCGCTGGTGTCAGTTGGTGCGGGTTTCCTTTGCCGGTGAACTCGGCTGGGAAATCCATACCAAGATCGACGATACGGCAGTTATCTTCGACGCGGTCTGGGCTGCCGGGCAGAAGCATGGCCTGAAACCCTTCGGCATGGAGGCGCTGGATTCGCTGCGCATCGAGAAGGGCTATCGCGCCTGGAAGGGCGACCTATCGACCGACTATACCATCCTGCAGGGCGGGCTTGAGCGTTTCGTCGATTGGGCGAAGCCGGACTTCAAGGGCAAGGCGGCACTGGAGCGTGAGAAGCAGCAGGGCGTGACCAAGCGTTTCGTCACGCTGCTGGTTGACGCCGGCGAATGCGACGCGCCGTACATGTCGACGCTCTGGCACGCTGGCCAAGTGGTGGGAGAGACGACCTCCGGCAACTGGGGCTACCGCATCGGTAAGTCCGTGGCACTCGGCATGCTGCGTGCTGATCTGGCAGAGCCCGGAACCGAGGTTGAAGTCGAAATTTACGGCGATCGCTTCAAGGCAATCGTGCAGGCCGATGAGCCGTTGTTCGATCCCAAGAATGAAAGACTGCGCGCATGAGCAAGGCGATCCCCAAAAAGGCGAGAGCCGTCATCATCGGCGGTGGCGTTTCCGGCTGTTCCGTCGCCTATCATCTGGCGAAACTGGGCTGGACGGATGTTGTGCTGCTGGAGCGCAAGCAGCTGACGTCCGGCACCACCTGGCATGCGGCGGGCCTGATCGGCCAATTGCGTGCCTCGCAGAACATGACCCGGCTCGCTAAATATTCGGCCGATCTCTACACTAAGCTGGAGGCCGAGACCGGCATCGGCACCGGCATGCGCCAGTGCGGCTCGATCACGGTAGCGCTCACCGAGGAGCGCAAGCAGGAGATTTACCGGCAGGCGTCGCTGGCCCGCGCCTTCGATGTCGATGTGCGCGAGATTTCGCCTGATGAGGTCAAGGCGATGTATCCGCATCTGAATGTCTCCGATGTGGTTGCCGCCGTGCATCTGCCGCTCGACGGCCAGTGCGATCCGGCCAATATCGCGATGGCCTTGGCAAAGGGCGCGCGGCAGAATGGTGCGACGATCCTCGAAGGCGTCAAGGTGACGGCCGTTCACAAGAAGGACGGCGGGGTCTCGGGCGTTACCTGCGAGCAGAGCGGCGAGACCTTCACGATCGAGACCGAGAATGTCGTCAACGCGGCCGGCATGTGGGGCAGGGAACTTGGCCTCATGTCGGGCGTCACGGTGCCGCTGCATGCCTGCGAACACTTCTACATCGTCACCGAGCCGGTCGCCGGGCTGCAGCGTCTGCCGGTCCTGCGCGTGCCGGACGAGTGTACCTATTACAAGGAGGATGCCGGCAAGATGCTGGTCGGCGCCTTCGAACTCAAGGCCAAGCCCTGGGGCATGAACGGCATCAGCGAGGACTTCTGCTTCGACCAGCTGCCGGAGGATTTCGATCACTTCGCGCCGATCCTCGAACAGGCGGTCAACCGCATGCCGATGCTGGAAACGGCCGGCATTCATACCTTCTTCAACGGGCCGGAAAGCTTTACGCCCGATGACCGCTACTATCTCGGCGAAGTGCCGGAGCTGAAGGGCTACTGGGTTGCGGCGGGCTACAATTCTATCGGCATCGTCTCTTCCGGTGGCGCCGGAATGGCGCTGGCGCAGTGGATGAACGATGGCGAGCCGCCATTCGATCTCTGGGAAGTCGACATCCGCCGGGCGCAGCCGTTCCAGAAGAACCGCACCTATCTCAAGGAACGCGTCACCGAAACGCTCGGCCTGCTCTATGCCGATCATTTCCCCTATCGCCAGATGGCGACGGCACGCGGCGTTCGCCGTACACCCTTGCACGAACATCTGAAGGCGCGCGGCGCCGTGTTCGGCGAAGTGGCGGGCTGGGAGCGGGCCAACTGGTTTGCAAAAGAAGGCCAGGAACGCGAATACAAATACAGCTGGAAGCGGCAGAACTGGTTCGAAAACCAGCGTGACGAACATCTGGCAGTGCGCAATGGCGTCGGCCTGATCGACATGACGTCCTTCGGCAAGATCCGCGTCGACGGCCGCGATGCGCTGGCGTTCTTGCAGCGTCTCTGCGCCAACCAGCTGGATGTGGCGGCAGGCCGCATCGTCTATACCCAGATGCTCAACGCCCGCGGCGGCATCGAGAGCGACCTGACGGTGACCCGTCTTTCGGAAACGGCCTTCCTGCTGGTCGTGCCCGGCGCCACGCTGCAACGCGATCTTGCCTGGTTGCGCAAGCACCTCGCCGACGAATTTGTCGTCATCACCGACATGACCGCATCGGAATCGGTGCTCTGCGTCATGGGTCCGAAGGCACGCGACCTGATGCAAAAGGTCAGCCCCAACGATTTCTCCAATGCCGCCCATCCGTTCGGCACTGCCCGCGAGATCGAAGTCGGCATGGGGCTCGCCCGTGCTCATCGCGTTACCTATGTCGGCGAACTCGGCTGGGAGCTTTATGTCTCGACCGACCAGGCGGCGCATGTGTTCGAGACGCTGGAACAGGCGGGTGTGGATACCGGCCTGAAGCTTTGTGGCATCCATACGCTCGACAGCTGCCGCATCGAAAAGGCTTTCCGTCATTTCGGCCATGACATCACTGACGAGGACCACGTGCTGGAGGCCGGCCTTGGTTTCGCGGTGAAGCCAGCCAAGGGCGAATTCATCGGCCGGGAAGCCGTGCTGAAAAAACAGGACAAAGGGCTATCGCGCCGACTGGTACAGTTCCGGCTGACTGACCCGGAGCCGCTGCTGTTCCACAACGAGGCGGTGGTCCGCGACGGCAAGATCGTCGGCACGATCACTTCGGGCAATTACGGCCACCATCTGGGCGGCGCGATCGGGCTTGGTTATGTGCCCTGCAAGGGTGAGACCGAAGCGGATGTGCTCGGGTCGGCCTACGAGATTGAGATCGCTGGGACACGGGTGAAGGCGGAGGCCTCGCTTGCGCCGATGTATGATCCGAAGTCGGAGCGGGTGAGGGTATAGTCGTTGTTGGACCCTCCGGTTCCAAACCAGAGGCGCCCCTCATCCGGCCTGTC